>CAYMRX010000035.1:0-1020 GCA_964393035.1 uncultured Tabrizicola sp. | reverse complement strand
CTGAGCGCCAGTGGCGTGCGGGTGTCAGGCACCGGAGAGCCGGGTGCCACGGTGGTGCTGACTTTCCAGAACGGCGGCGTGGACTTGTTGAACAAAGGCGGCATCACGGTCAACTCATCCGGTCTTTGGGAGGCTGTGCTCGGCGCGTCCGACTTTGCGGGTTTCCCGGTGGGCACAGGCCCTGGCGGCGTGAGCCTGACCGTCCGTGCGGTGCAGACCGATGCCGCAGGCAACCCGTCTGCCCCCGCCAGCAGGCCTTTTGTGTATTCGGACGACGTGCTCAACACCCCCACCAACCTGGCGGTGCAGGATGTTGCCGATGGGTATTTCAATGCCGCCGACGCCAGCAGCGGTTTGCAGATCAGTGGCAACGGAGACGCCGGGCGCTGGGTGCGCGTGCGTGTCACGGTGGGCGATGTGGTGACCGATCTGCCAGTGGTGCAGGTCGATTCCCAAGGCGTGTGGACGGTCACAGTGACTGAGAGTGCTTTGGCCGCGCTGGGGCAAGGGCCCGCCACCGTTCAGGCCGTGCAGCGCAACGGCGCTGGCGCGAACGCGGACGAGTCGACCGTCGTCAACTTGGGCACGCCCTTCGTCATCGACACGGTCCTGCCGCAATTGCAAAGCGCGGTGGTGGCGGTGGAAGACAGCGCGGGGCAGCCCCGTGCACACGCCAAAGTGGGTGATGTGCTGCTCATCAAGATCCGCCTCAGTGAAGAAGTGGACATGACAGCGGGTGCAACTGCCCCGGTCATCGATTTGGGTGCGGGCTTGTCCGGTGATGCGGTCTACGTTCCCACCCGCTCGGCGGCTTTGGGCCGCAATTGGGCGGTTTTCTCGTACACGGTGCAGCCCAACGACAACGCGGTGGAGGGCCTGATTGGGGCCAGTGGCCTGACGGTGAACTGGAATGGGGCACTCTTGCAGGACGCGGCGGGTAACGTTTTGGCGTCAGACAGCATCACGCCAGTGACCCACGGCATTCGTGTGGACACCAATGCGCCGTCTGCACCCACGGTG
>CAYMRX010000034.1:0-1196 GCA_964393035.1 uncultured Tabrizicola sp. | reverse complement strand
CCAAATGGCAAAGGCAAAGTTTGAACGGACGAAACCGCACGTCAACATTGGCACGATTGGCCACGTTGACCATGGCAAGACGACGCTGACGGCTGCGATCACCAAGTATTTTGGTGAATTCCGCGCCTATGACCAGATTGACGGTGCGCCGGAAGAGCGTGCGCGCGGGATCACGATCTCGACCGCGCACGTTGAGTATGAGACCGAGTCGCGCCACTACGCGCACGTCGACTGCCCCGGCCACGCTGACTATGTGAAGAACATGATCACCGGTGCTGCGCAGATGGACGGCGCCATTCTGGTTTGCGCGGCCTCGGACGGCCCGATGCCGCAGACCCGTGAGCACATCCTGCTCGGCCGCCAGGTGGGTATCCCCTACATGGTGTGCTACATGAACAAGGTTGACCTTGTTGATGACGCCGAACTGATCGAACTCGTCGAGATGGAACTGCGCGAGCTGTTCTCGTCCTACGAATACCCCGGCGATGACATTCCGATCGTCAAGGGCTCGGCCCACCAGGCCATGATCGGCGAGCGCAAGGACATCGGCGAGGACTCGATCCGCGCGCTGATGGCGGCTGTTGACAGCTACATCCCGACCCCGGCGCGCGCTGTTGACCAGCCGTTCCTGATGCCGATCGAAGATGTGTTCTCGATCTCGGGCCGTGGCACGGTTGTGACCGGCCGTGTGGAGCGTGGCGTGATCAACGTCGGTGACGAAGTTGAGATCGTCGGCATCCGTGAGACCAAGAAGTCGGTCTGCACCGGTGTTGAAATGTTCCGCAAACTGCTGGACCGCGGTGAAGCTGGCGACAACGTCGGCGTTCTTCTGCGCGGTATCGATCGTGAAGGCGTGGAACGTGGCCAGGTGCTGTGCAAGCCGAAGTCGGTGAACCCGCACACCAAGTTCGAAGCCGAAGCCTATATCCTGACCAAGGAAGAAGGTGGCCGTCACACGCCGTTCTTCGCGAACTACCGCCCGCAGTTCTACTTCCGTACCACGGACGTGACCGGGACGGTTGAGCTGCCGGCGGGCACCGAGATGGTGATGCCGGGCGACAACCTGAAGTTCAACGTGACGCTGATCGCCCCGATCGCGATGGAAGAGAAGCTGCGCTTCGCCATCCGTGAAGGCGGCCGCACCGTCGGCGCAGGCGTCGTGTCGAAAATCATCGACTGATCGTAGCGCGGGGTTC
>CAYMRX010000033.1:0-1571 GCA_964393035.1 uncultured Tabrizicola sp. | reverse complement strand
GCGGGGCTGATGCGTGATGCCGGGATGATCGAGGCCCTGCACCAGAGCGCCGCCGCGCGCGTAATCGGCCCCCAGCCAGCCGCGCCCCGCTACTGCGCCGACATTGCGGTAGATCTGCCCGCCCGCCCGCTCCTGTTCGTCCAGAAGCGTGACCGATAACCCGCCCTCCGCCGCCACCCGGGCCGCCGCCATCCCGGCTGGACCGGCGCCGATGATGACCAGATCGGCGCTCATGGCTGGTCCCCCAGCCGGCGCGCGCCGATCTGGCGCTGGATCACCATGCCCTCGCGCGCGCTCACCATGCAGGCCTGCACATTCGGGTGCCCGTCGATGGTGACAAGGCAGTCGAAACACACCCCCATCATGCAATAGGGCGCGCGCCCCGCGCCGGTGACAGGCGTCTGGCGCGTGGCGCCCCCGCTGTGCGCCAGCAGCGCCGCGGCGACGCTTTCGCCCGGCCGGGCCAGCACGGGCACCCCGTCCAGCATCAGGCGCAGGCTGCGCGGGGCGGCGCCGGGGGCGTCACGAAAGCGCGAAGCGGCGTTCATCGAAAGCCTCCAGATCCGGGGCGGCGGGATCGCCGTCGATCCATTCGGCCAGCCGTGTTGCGTGCAGGGGCGCCAGCGTGACCCCGCTGTGACAGGTGACAAGGAAGGCGCCCGGATGATCGGCGGAACGCTGGTAGATCGGATAGCCGTCCGGCGTCATGACGCGCAGCGCCGCCCAGGAGCGCAGCACGCGCAGATCGGCCAGCCGGGGCCAGACCGCGACGGCGTGCTGCGCTAGTCCCACCATCGTGGTGGTCGTCTCGGTGTCGCAGTCGGTCTCGGCCTTGGTGCCGCCGATCTGCAAACCGCCCTCATCGACCTGCCGGATCGTGCTGGAGAGGAAGGGCAGGCGGTCGGCCACCCGCTCGGTGATCATCAGCTCGCCCCGCTGCGCCCGGATCGGCGCCCGGAACTCCAGCTGCGGGCCAAGATGCGCCGCCCCCAGGCCCGCGCACAGAACCACGCGGCTGGCGCGGGTCTGACGGCCGGTCTCGTCCAAAAGGGCGAAACCAGCGCCCGCCGGGCGCACGGATACGACGCTGGCGCCGCCAGTGATGCGGACCCCGCTTGCAAGGCAGGCCTGCCGCAAGGCGAAATGCAGGCGCAGCGGGTTCACATGGCCATCAAGCGGGCAGAAACTCGCCCCGACCACGCGCTGACCGATGCCGGGCAGGCGCGCAGCAAGATCGGCGTGGTTCAGGAGTTCAAAAGATAAGCGGTCGTCCAGCGCGTTGGCCTGCCGGTGCAGGTCGTGGCCGAAAGCCTCATATTCCGCAGCGTCGGTGAAGAACTCGTAGCCGCCCTGCTGACACAGCGCCAGATCGACGTCGACCAGCCCTGACAGGCGTTTCGCAAAGTCGGGCCAGGCCTGCACCGCCTGAAAAGACCAGCGCGCATAGGGCGCATAGACTGCGCCCTTGCCCTGCAACCAGAACAGCCCGAAATTCCCCTGCGAAGCCACGATGTAGACGTCGCGCCCGTCCAGCACCAGCACCTCATGCACGCGCGCAGCAAGCCCGAGTG
>CAYMRX010000032.1:0-1710 GCA_964393035.1 uncultured Tabrizicola sp. | reverse complement strand
GCGAACTGGTCATGGATCGTGGAATGCACGATCAGCCGGCTGGCTGCGGTGCATTTCTGCCCCGTCCCGCCAAAGGCCGCATTGGCGGCATGAGTGACGGCCAGATCCAGGTCACAATCGTCCATGATGAGCATGGGGTTCTTGGACCCCATCTCCATCTGCACCTTAGTCATGTTGGCCACGGCTGCGGCCGCGATGCCGCGCCCGACGCCCACCGAGCCGGTAAAGCTGATCGCATCCACCTTGGGGCTTTCGACCAGCCGCTGCCCGACCTCGCGGCCCGAACCCAGCACCAGGTTGAACAAGCCCGGCGGAATATCCTGCCGCGCGATGATTTCGGCCAGCGCCACCGCACTGGCGGGGGTCAGGTTGGCGGGCTTCCAGACCACGGCATTGCCAAAGGCCAGCGCGGGCGCGATCTTCCATGCCGGTGTCGCCACCGGGAAATTCCACGGGCTGACGATCGCTACCACGCCCACCGGCTCGCGCCGCACGTCGATCTCGATGCCGGGGCGCACGCTTTCGGCCAGATCACCCTGATTGCGCAGACATTCCGCCGCGTAATAGGTAAAGAACTGGCCGGCGCGATAGGTTTCGCCCTTGCCCTCGGCCAAGGGCTTGCCTTCCTCGCGCGCGATGATGCGGCCGATTTCCCCGGCGCGGGCCATCAGCTCGGTGCCGATGGCCATCAGCACGTCATGGCGTTTCTGGATGCCGGCCGCCCACCAGACCGGCTGGGCCGCCCGCGCCGCGTCCAGCGCCTGATCCAGCTGCTCGGCGCTGGCCTGGTCATAATGGCCGATCAGGTCCGACAGGTCGGACGGGTTGCGGTTCTCGACCGTCGAGATGCCGGACTGCCAACGGCCCGCGATATGAAGATGCTGATTCTGGGTCATGGCGCCTCACTTTCCTTTGCATCTGGTTTATGGCGCGCCTATCAATTCAGGCAATCTTGAAGTTCTGAATGAAATTGCAGGAGAACTGAAATGAAACTCGAGATGCTGCGCGTCTTCCAGACCACCGCCGCGCAGGGGTCTCTGGCCCGTGCGGCCGAGGCCCTCGGCAGAACGCCCTCGGCCGTCTCGATGATGCTCTTGCAACTGGAACAGGAGGTCGGAGGCGCGCTGTTCGAGGCTGGCCGCAAGAGCCGCCTGACACCGCTCGGCCTTCTGGTGCTGGAGGAAAGCCGCCGCGCCAACGAGGCGTTCGAGCGCAGCGTCGGCGCGATCCGCCGCTATGCCACCGCGACCGGCGGGCTGGTGCGGATCGCGGCGGTGCCGTCTGCGACCATCGGTCTGTTGCCCCCGGTGATCCTGCGGTTTCGCCGCGAACGCCCGGATGTGCGGTTGGAAATCAACGATGTGGACAGCGCCTCGGTCCGCCGCCGGATCGAGAATGACGAGGCGGATATCGGCATCGTTTCGGCGGCACCGGAAAACGCCGGCGAAGGAACGCTGATCGAACGCACGCCGCAGCGCCGTCGAGCAGCGCCTTGCCGAGCGCGACCGGGAGCGGACGGCCGTCTGGGGCGAGCTGACCGCCCTGAGAGCGGCTCACGAGCGCCTCGGCGCGCGGATTGCGGTCGATTGCGTCCGCTTGCGTGCGGCAGCGCTTCGGTCACATCCTCGCGCAGATTCGGGCGTCGACGCGAATGGCGGCGCGGATCGCACTCGGTGTGCGTGTCGAGGGCGTGGGGAGGCGAGGGTGAGC
>CAYMRX010000031.1:0-1811 GCA_964393035.1 uncultured Tabrizicola sp. | reverse complement strand
GGTTCAACTAAGGCGGCAAATTGAAGACGCACTCAGCGTCGAGACCATTCCACCGTTGTCCTGAGCGTGAGCTGGTGTTGTAAGACCCCGCAACCTATCACATCGGCACCGCCCCTCCATCTTCCCTAAACTATGAGGTGCTGCTTGGGCCGTGTGACGGTCACGCCCACGATGGTCTTGTCTGTCGATGGGGGGCTCGCAAAACGTTGACCAAGTGTTGACCAGAATTTCAAAAGCAAAAACCCGACGATTTACGTCGGGTTGCAACCATTTGATTTTATGTTATTTTTTGGTTGCGGGGGCAGGATTTGAACCTGCGGCCTTCAGGTTATGAGCCTGACGAGCTACCGGGCTGCTCCACCCCGCGACGCTTCCCTTCCGGGTGATTGTGTTGGAAGGGTTTTGTTTTGAGATCGTTTATGGAGAGATGTCTCTTTTTAGGTTTGGCGGTGACCTACTCTCCCACGTCTTAAGACGCAGTACCATTGGCGCGACGGCACTTAACTGCCGAGTTCGGGAAGGGATCGGGTGTTTTGCTCGTGCTATAGCCACCAAACCGAAGAAGAGACCGGGCATTTCTGCCCAAACATCAGGGTTGTTCCAAGTCTAAGCCGCATGTAGCGGCCATGTGTTGCTTTTGACGTGTTCCGTAAGGCCGTTGTCTGGCTGTTACTGGATCAAATCAAGCCTATCGAGCAATTAGTACCGGTCAGCTGAATGCATTGCTGCACTTACACCTCCGGCCTATCGACGTGGTGGTCTTCCACGGCTCTCAAGGGAGACCTTGTTTTGAAGGGGGCTTCACGCTTAGATGCCTTCAGCGTTTATCCTGTCCGAACATAGCTACCCAGCACTACCGTTGGCACGATAACTGGTCCACCAGTGGTTCGTTCACCCCGGTCCTCTCGTACTAGGGGCAACTCTTCTCAAGTCTCCTACACCCACGGCAGATAGGGACCGAACTGTCTCACGACGTTCTAAACCCAGCTCACGTACCTCTTTAAATGGCGAACAGCCATACCCTTGGGACCTGCTCCAGCCCCAGGATGAGATGAGCCGACATCGAGGTGCCAAACGATGCCGTCGATATGGACTCTTGGGCATCATCAGCCTGTTATCCCCGGCGTACCTTTTATCCGTTGAGCGATGGCCCTCCCACTTGGGACCACCGGATCACTATGACCGACTTTCGTCTCTGCTCGTCTTGTCAGACTTGCAGTCAGGCTGGCTTCTGCCATTGCACTCAACGAGCGATTTCCGACCGCTCTGAGCCCACCATCGCGCGCCTCCGTTACACTTTGGGAGGCGACCGCCCCAGTCAAACTGCCCGCCACGCCATGTCCCGGATCCGGATAACGGACCTCGGTTAGACGTCAACGACAACAAGGGTGGTATTTCAAGGTTGGCTCCACCAGAGCTGTTGTTTTTTTTTTATTGCGTCCAACGTTTTCTACACATGTTGTCGCTAACGCCAAGGCGAAGCTGCAGTAAAGGTTCATAGGGTCTTTCCGTCTGACCGCGGGAACCCCGCATCTTCACGGGGAATTCAATTTCGCTGAGCCTATGCTGGAGACAGTGGGGAAGTCGTTACGCCATTCGTGCAGGTCGGAACTTACCCGACAAGGAATTTCGCTACCTTAGGACCGTTATAGTTACGGCCGCCGTTTACCGGGGCTTCAATTCGCAGCTTGCACCACTCCTTTTAACCTTCCGGCACCGGGCAGGCGTCAGACCCTATACTTCACCTTACGGTTTAGCAGAGCCCTGTGTTTTTGATAAACAGTCGCTACCCCCTGGCCTGTGCCACTCAG
>CAYMRX010000030.1:0-1968 GCA_964393035.1 uncultured Tabrizicola sp. | reverse complement strand
TAGCTGCAGCCTATCCCGGGGTTTGACGAACCAAGTTGTATTCTCCACCATGGAAATGAAGCCAGCGGGCGATCAACGACACAATGGGTCCGAAGCCACAACTCAAAGCGCTGAGCTCGACGCTTGAGATGGCCAGTGCGACCATCAGCATGAAACGCCAACGAAAGGAAAATGTTTGACCAAACGAAATAGTCCAACACAGGATACACAAGAATTGAAAGCCGCAGATCTGGCACGGGAACTTCACGTCGCCCTTTTTCCAGAAGAGTATGACTATGTGTATGATAGCATCTCTGAAGCAAAGGCTCGCGCACGGGGCGAAAACCCTATGAATGCCGAATATATTGAAAAGACCAACAATCGGCGGGTGGAACTTGGATTTTCGCCATATGATGTTGGACTGACGGCTCGGAATGAAAATACGCTCGCTTGGGTGACAGAAAATCTGACGCTTGGCAAAGAGGCCGACCTGCGAGACATCGTGGCTAGCCGCGCCCAGGAGGACGCAGAGGCCGCACGGGAGGTAGAGCGTGCGCGGCGGCAGTTGCAGACGCCGTCTTGGCTCGATCAAAAAATCGATGAGATGCTGGCGTCCAAACGGTTCTTCATTGAGTCACAAGATCGGACAGACCCCAACGTCATCGCCTTTCGTATTTTGGGCGAACTGTTCGATCTAAACCGGTCTGGAGATAACAAGCCGGAATTTTTCAGACAGATCCGCCGTGTCTTGCCCACAAGGTATGACGCTGAATATCAAGAACTGCACCGGTATGCCTTGAATGAATGGATGGAAGCCTACGGCTTCTGACGAGAAGCGGTGCGGAGTGAAATGATCGACTTTGAGACAACACCTGTTGCGTGGCGCGCCATGCCAAAATCGGTAAACAGTTCGCAATTGTTTGTCATTGGAGATGTTCACGGCCAAGCAGATGCGCTCCGCGCTACGCTTTCATTCATAGCAGGCATTCCCCGCGCAGCGGCGGTTCGAAGATTGGTATTTCTGGGCGATATCATCGATCGTGGTCCTGCCAGTCTTGAAGCAATACGTTTGGCCGAAGATGCCAAATCCCTTGCGCTGGTCGATGATGTCGTCATCCTGCCTGGAAACCATGAACTGATGCTGCTCGACGCGCTTGCTGACCCCATGATGTTTATGGGTGATTGGCTCGATAATGGCGGAGAGGAACTGATCTTTGAGGCAGTGCCAAACTGCACAGCCCGCCTACTTGCCGACTTTGCAGACATAGCGCGTCATGCAGTCCCTGCGTCATTTTTGAACCAGATGAAAAATGGGCCTACCTCACTCCTGATCGGTGATCTGCTCTTGGTTCATGCGGGGCTCGACCCTGACCGGGATGCATCCGATTTTCTTTCGGAACCCCGGAGCGCGGCGGTCGGCAACGATCATTGGGCCTGGATCCGAGAGCCTTTCCTGCGTTGGAAAGGTGGCTGGGGACCAAAACATGACTGGATTGTCGTACACGGCCACACACCGGCGGTAAGCAAGCTTGTAACCGCCGAAAACTTTGCTGCGGCGGCTGACAAGTTAGCTATCCATTCGAGGATTTGCCTCGATGCCGGATCAGCCAAGGGAATCCCTCAGCTCGCTTGGGCAGAGTTTCACGACGGCCGCTACCGTCTGGGCGTCACGAAACAACGGTTGAATTCTAGCACTAAGAAAGCAAGGTCAACGCTTTCAAATTGAGATGCATGAACACGTCGGAACAGGAGAGAAAATGGCCACAGGCACCGGACACACTTACCATCTGGCTTTCGACGCAGTTTCCGAGCTGTGCTCGACAGCCCCCTTTTCAAGCCTGCCAGAGCAGAAGCAGGAAGAATTGGTGGAATACCTGCAAACGGCGTTCTGTGGTGACAATCGCCTTGATGAAAAGCTCCTACGCGTCAGACTGAGCAAAGTCCGAGACATTCTCGGCCTAGATGAACGAACCGCGTTGTGGGTTCAAC
>CAYMRX010000029.1:0-2045 GCA_964393035.1 uncultured Tabrizicola sp. | reverse complement strand
GTCCCGTGGCGGCCTGTCATCGACCGTCACCTCGGCCGCGAGGTCATGGGCGTTGTGCAAGGCGGGTCGGTGTCGTGGCAGTTGGGGCGGCAAAGGGGCATAAGCCTCTAATCTGTTGTAGATGAACGCAGCCGCTCGAAACCAGCGATGAGGCTGTCGAGTCCGAAGTTGAACGCAGCATCCATGCCGTCTGTTTCCAACTCGTGAAACAGATCGTGCAGGAAGGACGACGGTGCTTGCTCGGACACATCTGGCCTGTCCGGAACTCTCTCATCGGCATCAGATGCCTGCTGCTCGAGAACGGAACCGACCACATAGTGACTGACCGCCCGGAGCGCCCAAACGGCGCGCTTCGGACCAAAGCCCGCCGAGCAGAGAAAGCGTATTTGCGTCTCGGCGGTGCCAAAATTCGGTTCTGTCGGTCGAGTACCGGCATGGATACGCGCGCCGTCGCGATAAGAGAGCAACGCCGTTCTGAAGCTCAGGGCGTTCTCTTTCAGGAACACCCGCCAGTCCTCATCGCCTTCGGGTAGTGAGCGGGTGTGGCGTTCCGCCAGCATCGCCTCCGCCAATGCATCAAGCAGCGCTCGCTTGTTCTGGAAATGCCAGTAAAGCGCAGGCTGCTGAACCTTGAGGCGTTCAGCGAGCTTCCGCGTCGTCAGGCTGTCCATGCCAACCTCGTTCAACAGCTCCAGCGCTGCCGCGATCACGGTGCCCTTGTCCAGTTTGGTCATTCACGTTCCTTCGCCAGTGCTTGACAATTTATCACCGATAAGTTCTATGTCCACATCCTTATCGTTGATAAAGTCGCTCGCATTGAGCGGCGCTGGAGTTTCAGGTGCGCAGCTCTGCCATTATTGCCCTGCTGATCGTGGGGCTCGACGCCATGGGTCTCGGCCTCATCATGCCTGTCCTTCCGACGCTTCTGCGTGAGCTTGTGCCAGCAGAGCAGGTCGCCGGTCACTATGGTGCCTTGCTGTCGCTCTATGCATTGATGCAGGTCGTCTTCGCACCCGTGCTTGGACAGCTTTCGGATTCTTACGGTCGGCGTCCGGTGCTTCTGACTTCCCTTGCGGGAGCCGCAGTCGATTACGCGATTATGGCATCAGCGCCGGTCTTATGGGTGCTCTATATCGGCCGACTCGTCTCCGGCATCACGGGCGCAACCGGAGCTGTAGCTGCCTCAACCATTGCCGATTCGACGGGGGAAGGTTCTCGCGCACGCTGGTTCGGCTACATGGGGGCCTGTTATGGGGCGGGCATGATTGCCGGGCCAGCACTTGGTGGCATGCTCGGTGGTATCTCTGCTCATGCCCCATTTATCGCCGCCGCCCTTCTCAACGGGTTCGCGTTCCTGCTTGCCTGCATTTTCCTCAGGGAGACCCGTCGCGGTCATGGCAAGACCGGAAAGCCGGTTCATATCCAACCATTTGTTCTATTCCGGCTGGACGATGTGTTGCGTGGGTTGACTGCTCTTTTCGCCGTTTTCTTCATTATTCAACTGATCGGCCAAGTGCCTGCGGCCCTATGGGTTATATATGGCGAGGACCGTTTTCAGTGGAACACCGCGACCGTTGGTTTGTCGCTCGCGGCGTTTGGGGCAACACATGCGATCTTCCAAGCGTTTGTTACCGGCCCGCTTTCAAGTCGGCTTGGAGAGCGGCGCACGCTACTGTTTGGCATGGCTGCGGATGCGACTGGCTTCGTTCTTCTGGCTTTTGCCACGCAGGGATGGATGGTGTTCCCGATTCTGTTGCTGCTTGCCGCCGGGGGTGTTGGCATGCCGGCCTTGCAGGCAATGCTCTCAAACAATGTCAGCAGTAACAAGCAAGGGGCTTTGCAGGGAGCGCTAACGAGCCTCACCAATCTAAGCTCTATCGCAGGACCGCTTGGCTTCACAGCACTCTATTCTGCCACCGCCGGAGCATGGAACGGTTGGGTTTGGATTGTCGGCGCGATCCTCTATTTAATATGTCTGCCAATACTACGCAGACCATTCGCAATTTCATTGTGATTTAGTCATGGTGAATTGGCATGCGTAGACT
>CAYMRX010000028.1:0-2251 GCA_964393035.1 uncultured Tabrizicola sp. | reverse complement strand
CGGGCGTGGGGTTGCCATCGAACAGGGCAAAGGTCGCGTCCCAGGCGGTGGCAATCACTCTGTCGGACCGCATCTCGTCAGGCAGGTCATGGGCAAAGGCCACCAGGCTGTAGGTGCGGACGGGGCCGATGGCGCGATAGACCGCGCGGCCGACACCCTTCGCATTGATGTCCCACAGCGGGCGGTCAAAGCGCCAGCCTTCGCTTTCCATTCGGCGCAGCAACTGGCGCAGGAACGAAAGCCGCGTCGGATGGGCGGCCCCCATGCGAGCAAGCGTCATCACCTGATCTGGCGAACGGCGGAACCGGGCCAGATCGCCGGTCGGTTGGGGCAACATGCGGTTCATCTTCTCCTCCGGTTCCGTATGACCCGGGGGCTGGCGCCCCCGGGCGAAGACTCAGGCCTTGCGGCCCAGCATCAGGGTGATTCGCAGCGCGTCCCATAGCGATGGCAGCAGGATGATCGATACCGGAACTGCCGTCACGACGATGAAGCTTTGCAGCTTGCCAATGCCGCCCGACCCGGTCGAGATCAGGATTAGCGCCATCACCCCCATGGCAATCCCCCAGAAGGCGCGCAGCGCAACTGAGGGTTCGCCCTCGGACATCGCCGCCGAGATCACATAGCTCATCGAATCGCTGGTGGTGGCCACAAAGATCATGGTCAGGATCAGAAACAGGATCGACAGGATGAACCCGGCCGGCATGGCGCTGGTGATTGCCAGCAGCGCGGCGGGCAGGTTGAAGCCCTCGAACGGTCCGGCAATGACCCCGGGCGAGGCCATTTCGAAGGCGATGCCCGACCCGCCGATAATGGTGAACCAGAAATTGGTGATCAGCGGTGCCGCAATTGACAGCATGAGGACGATCTGGCGGATCGACCGGCCACGGCTGACCCGGGCGATGAAGATCGCCATCAGCGGACCATAGCCCATGAACCAGCCCCAGAAGAACACGGTCCACCAGCCAAGCCAGCCGGGTTCGCCGAACATCCCCGCCTCGCCGCGATACATCGACATCTGGAAGAAGTTCTCAAGGTAGACGCCCATGCCGCCGAAGAAGCTGGTCAGCATGGCCGCGGTCGGCCCGAATACCAGAAGGAAGACCAGAAGGCCGAGCGCCAGGATCACGTTCAGCGTGGACAGCATCTGGATACCCTTGGCCAGGCCCGAAATGGCCGACAGCGTATAGACCGCGACCAGCGCCATGATCACCACGGCCTGCGTGGCGAAGGTATCGGGAATGCCGGTCAGGGCATTGATGCCATAAGACATCTGCAGACCAAGGAAACCGATCGGCCCGACCGTGCCCGCAACCACGGCGACGATGCAGGTGGCGTCCGCAATCAGGCCGATGGGACCGTTGATCGCCCGGTCGCCGAACACGGGATAGAGCAGCGTGCGCGGCGCCAGCGGCAGGCCTTTGTCATAGTGGTAATGCATCAGCATGACGCCCGAAAGCGAACCGAGGATCGCCCAGGCCAAAAAGCCCCAATGCAGAAAGCTTTGCGCCATTGCAATATTGGCGCGGGCCTGAAGATCGGCCGGCGCCTCGCCGAACAGCGGCGGGGTGGACAGGAAATGCGCGATCGGCTCCCCTGCGGCCCAGAACACGCCGCCACCGGCCAGCAGCGTGCACATGATCATCGACGCCCAGTTGAAGGTCTTGAACTCGGGCATCGACAGCCCGCCAAGGCGCGCGCGGCCGCCAGGCAGCACGCAAAGGACAAGGCTGATCAAGAATGTGGCCAGCATCAGGATCTGCCAGTAAAGGCCGAAGTACTTGGCCGAAACGGCAAAGCCCCAGTCAACCGCCGCCGAAAGCCTGTCAAGGTCCACCAGCGCGTATAGGCAAAATAGCAGGATAAACCCACCCGACAGCGCGAACAGCGGTCTGTTGATCCGCTGCAAGGCGCTGCGTCCTCCCTCCATCGAAATATCTGCCATGTCGTTCCTCCCTGAACGTTGTGTCATGGGGCCGCCGTCAACCGACAGCGCGCCTCGATAGTGTTTGTGGCATCTCAGCGGGGCCGAAACTGATCTCAAAAAAGCGATGCCAATTGCCGCCCATCACGCCGTCGATAGCAGCGAGATCCAGCCCTGCCGCCTTGAGCCCCGCGCGGAGGCTGCCGAAATCGCGGTTGTCGTGGAACCATGCGGGCATCGGCGGAAACCCCGGCGCATCGGCACTGCCTTCGCCGTAATCCACCGTCTTGGTCCAACGCCCGGTTCGCATCCATTCGACGATGCTGT
>CAYMRX010000027.1:0-2264 GCA_964393035.1 uncultured Tabrizicola sp. | reverse complement strand
CTGATCGCCGGCTTTCAGCCCATGTTCACGGATGTAATCGCTGACTGCATCACGCACCTGCTCGGCCATCTTTTTATTTGACCGCAGCGGTCGGGTTGTCAGCATCAGACCAATCCTCACATTGTCAGTTATCATACATCATCAGTGAAACCTTCGACAAGGATAGTTGACCGAATAGGCGAAGATCGCAGGCCCGCTCATTGCCGCCGTCCACTGACTTGCCAGATCGCTGCAGGCGATAAACTTCGGGCGCACATCAGTCGCTGCACCGAAAGCGGCATCATCAAGTGTCTCCAGATATTCGCGGACGGCACGGGGCGCAGCCTCCTCGCCGATCTGCCTGTCGTCCCATTGAACAGGTGGAAGGGAATGCATCTTCGCCGCGCAGGCCGCGGATCAGGCTGGCATCGCACGCAAAGTCACTGCCTATTAATTTGCACGCAAAACTTACCTGGGGGGCGGATAAAAAGTTGGACTTGTTTTACGTCATAAGGCCAACGCTTTTACGGTATTCGATTTGGCTCTGGCCGCCAAGAGACATCTTGATACCCTAGCAGCTCCACAAACCCAACGGCCTCAATACTGCGCTCCCGATGGACTCCCACTGACACCTCCCGCCTAAATCTCCACGGAAAGCGCAATCGCAACTTACAGATTCAGCAGGAAGGTGGGGCCAGGACAGCGCTTACCGCGAAACACACACATTTTGGGATGTCGGCTTTTAGCCTCGCTCCATGCACTGCATGCGCCGCAGCGAATGTCCGCAGTCCTGAAGGTTTTTCGACGTGGACCGCAGCGCGACGGTTGCCGCCGGGTGGTGGCGGTCCACGTTGACAAACCTCGGAAGGACGAAGCCGCGGGGGGGCGAGGCGCTGCCTATGGAGAAAGAGCGCCGAGGGTGTGGTCCACATGGCCGACAAACGGGCACCGGAGTTCGGGGCGCCCGGCGAGAGCCTGACTTTTTCCGCCAGTTGCCGGTGCTTTGAGCCTCGAAAGCGGGCGACCGTCAGCCGAATTTGGCGATCCGTTCCGTCGCGCGCAAATCGGGGCCACGCCGGTTCGAGGCAAGCACCGGCGGCGGATCAGGCAAAGGGATGGGCGTTTCATCATGCGGCCTGCTCCCGCGGTGGTGCCCGTGATCGCGGCGTCTGCCCGCGCCGGAAGATCTCGATGATCCGCATCGGCGCGCCGCAGCAGAGGCATGGTTCGCGCAGGGTGAGCGGGGCGTGCTCGGTTGCCGTTTCAGGTGCCGGGGCGGGTTGCGGCACGCCGAGCAAGGCGCGGATCTTCGCGATATTGGCCCTGCGACTGGCACTTGCCAGCAGGCCGTAATGCCGGATGCGGTGGAAGCCGTCGGGCAGGACATGGATCAGAAAGCGCCGGATGAACTCGTCGGTGGCGAGCCGCATCACCTTTTGCCGGTGGCCGTGCTTGATGCGGTAATCCTTCCAGCAAAACGCCACGGTCCCGGCCTCGGCGCTGACAAGGCGGTGGTTCGATATGGCGACGCGGTGGGTATAACGGCTGAGATAGGCCAGCACCGCCTCGGGGCCGCCGAAGGGGGGCTTGGCATAGACCACCCATTCGGATTTGCGGAACGGGGCCAACCAGGTGGTGAAGCTGGCGGGGTCCGCAAGGTTTACCAGATCGCCGAAGAAGGCGAGTTCCCCGGCGCGGTGCAATGCGAGAAGCCCCTCCAGGAACAGCCGCCGGAACAACCGCGACAAAACTCGCACATGCAGGAAGAAGCCCGGGCGGCAGGGCAGCCATCTTGTGCCGTCGGGCGACAGGCCGCCGCCGGGGACGATCATATGGATGTGGGGATGGTGGGTGAGCGCCGAGCCCCAGGTGTGCAGCACCGCCGTCATGCCGAGCCGCGCGCCAAGGCGTCTGGGATCAGCGGCAAGGGTCAGAACCGTCTCGGCCGAGGCACGGAACAGCAGGTCATAGACCGCCTTCTTGTTCCAGAAGGCGATCTGCGCGATCTCGGCCGGGAGGGTGAAGACGACGTGGAAATACTCCACGGGCAGCAGGTCCGCGGCGCGCGCGGCCATCCAGTCCCGCGCCGCCGGGCCCTGGCATTTGGGGCAATGCCGGTTTTTGCAGGAATTATAGGCGATGTGCTGATGGCCGCAGCTGGCGCAACCGGCCACATGCCCGCCGAGTGCCTCGGTTCGGCAGGCTTCGATGGCCGACATCACCTTGAGCTGGGTCAGGCTGACATGCCCCGCATTGGCCTGCCGCCACGCAGGGCCATGGGTGCG
>CAYMRX010000026.1:0-2738 GCA_964393035.1 uncultured Tabrizicola sp. | reverse complement strand
GTATGCGGCGGCCATGCCCCATTGATTTCGGGCTTGCGCGGCGTCGCGATGAGACAAAGCGGGGGGGGCGGTAGCTCGTCAGGGACTACGAGACGAGGTCCTTATGCATCCTTGGCATGCAGAACGTAGGCCCAGGGCATCAGGGCGTCGATGTCCTTGGCCGGATGGCCATTTGCGATGCTGATGAACAGGTCGCGCAGGTAGGCGTAGGGTTCGACGCCATTCATCTTGCAGGTGCCGATCATGCTGGCGAAGCGGGCCCAGTTGCGGCCGCCCTCGTCATGGCCTGCGAACAATGCATTGCGGCGGTTCATGGCCGGGCTGCGGATGGCGTTTTCCACCAGGTTGGAGTCGATGTCGACGCGACCATCGTCGAGGAACAGCCGGAAGCCATCCTGACGTTTCAGCATATAGGCCATCGCCTCGCCGAGATCGGATTTGCGCGAGACGCGGGCGGCCTGCGCCTTCAGCCAAGCGAAGAATGCGTCGACCAGCGGGCGGGACAGCTCCTGCCTGGCGGTCCGGCGATGATCCGGATTGCTGCCGCGGATGGCATCCTCGACCTTGTAGAGTGCCGCGATGCGCAAGAGCGCTTCATCCACGATAGGCGAACCCTTCTGGGGCTTGGCCTTGATCAGTTTCCTGCGCCCGTGCGCCCAACAGAAGGCCAGCCGCAAGGGATCGCCGCCGGTGCGCTTCGGCGTGGCCAGATGGGTATAGGCGCCATAGGCATCGACCTGGATCGTGCCATTGAAGCCCTCGAGAATTTCGGCGGCATATTCGCCCTTCCGACCGGGGCGATAGTGGAACACAACGCCCGGCGGTGCCGTCCCGCCCCAACCTCGATCGTCGCGCAACACCGCCCAGAGATAGCCGGTCTTTGTCCTGCCCTTACCTGGGTCCAGCACCGGGGCGGTGGTCTCATCGACATAAAGTCTGGTGCTTTCCGCCATCAATCGCTTGGCCATGTGATCGACCACCGGTGCGATCAGGGCACCGGTCCGACCCATCCAGTCGGCCAGAACCGAGCGGTCGATCGGCATCCCGTGCCGGGCCATCACCACCGCCTGCCGGTTCAGCGGCATATGCTCGGAATGCTTGGAGACGGCGATCTGGGCCAGCAGCGCCTCGGTGGGCCAACTGCCCTCCAGCAGATGTGCAGGCGCCTTGGCTTGCACGACGCCGGTGCGCCCCTTGGGACAGGCATATCGCGGCCGGATTGTGACGATGACCTGATAGCGCGCGGGGATGTAATCCAGCCGTTCGCTGCGGTCTTCGCCGATCCGCACCATGTCGCCGCAGCCGCAGGGGCACGCGATGCTGTCGGGTTCGACCACCCGCTCGACGCGCGGCAAACTTTCGGGCAGCGCCCGGGCCTTGCGGGGCGCGTGCGACTGGCGCTTCTCGGGGTCAGCTTCGCTCGCTGCGATCCTCTCCTCGACGGCGGCAATCTGCGCCTGCGTCTCAGCTATGGCGGTTTCCAGATCTTCCAGCGCCAGTTCCAACTGGGCGGGGTCCAGCTTCTCAGATTTTGGTCCGAACTTCGTGCGCCGGTAATCCTGAACCTGACCTTCCAGCTTCTCGATCAGCGCCTTCAACTCGGTGATGAAGGCCTCCTTCTCGGCCACCACCGCTTGTTCGTGCTGGCGCGCTGCGCGCTCGACCCTCGCCTCAAACTGCGCGGCTTCCAGCGCTGCCTTTTGGGCGGCAAAGGCCTTCACCACTTCGGGCGGCAGGTCCGGGAACTGGCTGAGATCAAGAAGCTGCGACATGCAGATATTCTAACCAATTTGATATAAAATCCCAACAAAACAACAGCAAAACTCACCCGGTGAGTCATCCTGCCGCAGTTGGCGGCAACACCCGCTGCGCCACCACACGGCGCCAATCCAGGCCTTCGAACAGAGCCTCGAATTGCGCCCGAGACACGCGCATCGTACCGTCCTGAACCTTCGGCCAGGCGAAGCTGCCCTGTTCCAACACCTTGTAGATCAACACCATGCCGCTGCCGTCCCAAACCAAGATCTTCAGCCTGTCACCGCGCTTCGAGCGGAAGACCACCGTCACCCCGGAATGTGGATCAAGCTTCAGCTCGCTCTGCACGATCAGCGCCAGCGCCTGATGGCCACAACGGAAGTCCACCGGCTTCGTCGCGATCAGGATCGGTAGCCGCTGACCTGCAACAATCACGACGCCACCCGCAGCGCCTGAACCAGCGCGACCGCGCGTTCCACCGCAACATCGGCCGGAATACGCAGCAGCAGAGCGGGCCCGACCTCGATCGTGACCACCCCGGAACCACCCTGCGCGGCAACGGATGTCGAAGGCGCAGCGTGATCCACAGGATCAGGCAAAAGGGACAGTGGCACAAAGGCAGGCGCAGCCTCCGCCGAGCTCGGTGATGTCGGCAGCCCGTTCATCAGCTCAATTGGCAAAGCCAGCCGACCCTGCCGGGCATGCCGACGCCAGTCTGACAGGTGGTGGGGCAGAATGTCATAGCGCGCCGCTACATCGACCACCCGAACGCCGGGCTGCAGGCTCTCGGCCACGATCCGCGCCTTCACATCATCTGGCCAATGTCGCTTGCCCCGACGACGGGGCTCCAAAACCTCACATCGCCCCACAAACACGTCGCCGCCATCCGCCATTTGAACACTCCGTCTGCCGCTGGTATCCTTCTTGCAGCGACGCCAAGCGCCGAGAACACATCAAATCAATGGGGTGGAAACGCCGCATAC
>CAYMRX010000025.1:0-2824 GCA_964393035.1 uncultured Tabrizicola sp. | reverse complement strand
GTAACCGACCGGTTTTCACCGCCTGCCTGATGGCATGGCGATTGTTTAAGGCACGTGCATAGCGACGTCGTTAAGGACGTGTCTTATGCGGGGGCTTGTGATGCGTGGCAATATTCTTGGGCTGGAGCGTCGGCGACGGTGGGGTGACGAGGAGAAGCTCGAGATTGTATTGTCGGTTGGCGTGGCGGGCGCGACGGTGACGCAGGTTGCACAGCGGCATGAGGTGACGCGGCAGCAGATTTACGCTTGGCGGCATGAGTTGAAGAAGAAGGGGCTGCTTACGGCCTTGCCGGAGGCGCTGTTTCTTCCGGTGGAGGTGGAAAGGCCCTTGGAGTTGACGGGGCTGGCGGCGGCCCCCCACGTAGAAGCCGCGCGCCCTGCCCAGGTCGAGTTGCAATTGGCGAATGGGCGCATCTTGCGCTTCGATCCCACGCTGGAGATGGCCACGCTGACGCGGGTGATCCTGGCGGTGGAGGCGGCATGATCGGGCCGGGCACGGGTGTTCGCGTCTATCTGGCCTGTGGCGTCACAGATATGAGGAAGGGCATCGAGGGGTTGGCCGCGCTTGCGCAGGATCACCTACGCCAGAAGCCGACCGGTGGTGCCGTGTTCGCATTCCGTGGTCGCCAAGGTGACAGGCTGAAGCTGCTCTACTGGGATGGGCAGGGCTTCTGCCTCTATTACAAGGTGCTGCAAAAGGGCCGCTTTCCCTGGCCTGCGCGTGGTGACGGCGCGGTGCGCCTGACCTCGGGGCAGCTGGCGATGCTGTGGGAAGGGATCGACTGGCGCAGGCCGGATTGGGGGGCTCCACCGGCGCGGGTTGGCTGAATTATCTCGCTGAAACGCCTTGTTTTTATGGTCATTCCGCCTGCCTTGTGGTAGTCGGACACATGTCGAATTTGGCCCCGACCCTTCCCGATGATCCGGCGCTCTTGAAGGCGCTGATCGCAGCGTTGCAGGCGGAAAACGCCAAGATATCGGCCACGTTGCGCGCCCATGACCAGCTGATCCAGACCCTGCGGCTGCGCATTGCCAAGCTGAAGAAACAGGTCTTCGGCCAGTCCTCGGAAAAGATCGAGCGCGAGATCGAACAGCTGGAACTGGCGTTGGAGGATCTGCTGATCGCCTCGGCTGAAAGCGAGACGGCGGCACCGGATGGCGATCTGGACGGGGCCGCTTTCGAGGCTGACGAGGATGTCGCCGATCGTCCGTCGCGCCGCCGTCCCCGGGTCTCGGCCAGCACGCCGCGCGAGCGGCGGGAACTCGACCCCGGCAGCTGCTGCCCCGATTGTGGGGGCCAACTGCGCGTGGTGGGCGAAGATGTCAGCGAGATGCTGGATCTGATCGCGGCGCAGCTGCAGGTCGTCCAGATTGCTCGCCCCAAGAAATCCTGCCGCCGCTGCGAACGCATGGTGCAGGTGCCTGCGCCCAGTCGGCCCATCTCGGGCAGCATGGCAGGTGCGGGTCTGCTGGCGCATATCCTTGTGTCCAAGTTTGACGACCACCTTCCCTTGTATCGCCAGAATGAGATCTTTGCCCGCATGGGTGCAGACATTCCTAACAGCACCTTGGTCGACTGGTGCGGTCGCACCATGAAGGTGCTGGCTCCGCTGATCGAACGGATCGAGACGGATGTGATGGCCAGTGACCTGCTGCATGCTGACGATACGCCGATCCGGGTGCTGGACCGGTCTCAGCGCGACAAGGGGCTGGGCAAGGGCGTGAAGAAGGGGCGGATCTGGGTCTATATCCGCGACCAGCGCCCCTGGGCAGGCATCGCGCCACCCGGCGCGGTCTATGCCTTCGCGCCGGACTGGAAGGAAGAACACGTCCATCGCCATCTGGCCAAGACCCGCGGCATCCTGCAAGCCGATGGCTACAAGGGTTATGCCAAGCTTTACGATCCTGACCCCGACGGGACGACTCGCCTGCGGGAGGCGGCCTGCTGGGCCCACCTGCGCCGTGACTTCCACGATGAATGGGACAAGACCAAATCCGCGATCGCCCGTGAGGCGCTCGACCGTATCGGCGCGCTCTATGACATCGAGCGCGAGATCACAGGTCGTCCTGCCGAGATCCGCCTTGCAGCACGCCAGAAGCACAGCGCCCCGAAAGTCGCGGCCTTCTTCGCATGGGCCGAGCGCCAACTCGCCCTGATCCCCGGCAAGGGTGATCTGGCCAAGGCCTTCCGTTACGGGCTCAGCCGCAAGGACGCCTTCAGCCTGTTCCTGTCTGACGGTCGGGTCGCCATCGACAACAATCCAGCCGAGCGCGCCTTGCGCCCAATTGGCATCGGAAGGAAGAACTGGCTCTTTGCCGGGGCGGACACCGGTGCCGAAACGCTGGCCCGGGCCATGACCATCATCGAGACCGCCAAGATGAACGGCCTCGACCCGCAGGCCTATCTCGCCGACATCCTGGCCCGCATCAACGATCACAAAATCAATCGGCTCGGCGACCTGCTGCCATGGAATTGGTCGCCGCTGCCCACCTCTCTGCCCGAGGCCGCCTGATGGCAACCGTCACCCATGTCTGCACCCTCGACTACGTCGCAAAGATGCTGGGCGAAGATCCCCAGCTTCTCGAAGCCATCGTCTACAACGACGACAACCTGAGCTACGGCTCGATCATCAGCGTCTACACCGGCCCGGATGGCACCATCACCAGCCTGACCGACGACGGCATCGATGAGCTAAAAGACATGCTCAGGGACGCGCGCATCACGCCCGAAACCTGGCACGCCTTCCTCGACGACTTCGTCGATGACGCAGATCTCGTCGCCCGCATCAAGGCACAGTCACCGCGGTAGCAACCGGCCGGTTAC
>CAYMRX010000024.1:0-3053 GCA_964393035.1 uncultured Tabrizicola sp. | reverse complement strand
ATTTCGCTACCTTAGGACCGTTATAGTTACGGCCGCCGTTTACTGGGACTTCAATTCAGAGCTTGCACCCCTCCTCTTAATCTTCCAGCACCGGGCAGGCGTCAGACTGTATACGTCGCCTTACGGCTTCGCACAGCCCTGTGTTTTAAGTAAACAGTCGCCACCCCCTAGTTTGTGCCCCCCACCAATAGTTGCCTACTGATGGGGCCTCCTTCTCGCGAACTTACGGAGGCATTTTGCCGAGTTCCTTTAACGTGGTTCTCTCAAGCGCCTTGGTATACTCTACCAGTCCACCTGTGTCGGTTTAGGGTACGGTCTGATGTGGGGCTATTTCCAGGAACCTCTAAGCAGCCCACCCAATCCGATAAGGGCAGACAACCTTCGAGATCCGTCACTTCCCACTGGCTGAGGAATATTAACCTCATTCCCATCGACTACGCCTTTCGGCCTCGCCTTAGGGGCCGGCTTACCCTGCTCAGATTAGCTTTAAGCAGGAACCCTTGGACTTTCGGCGAGAGGGTCTCTCACCCTCTTTGTCGCTACTCATGTCAACATTCTCGCTTCTGATCTCTCCACCGGATGCCTTACAGCCCGGCTTCACAGAAAGCTCTCCATGTTTGTCACCGTGCAAGCACGGATAAAACATGATGAGCTATATCACAGAACGCTCCGCTACCACGCACATCGCTGTGCATCCCGAGCTTCGGCTCATGGCTTGAGCCCCGTTACATCTTCGCCGCAGGACAGCTTATCTAGACCAGTGAGCTGTTACGCTTTCTTTAAATGATGGCTGCTTCTAAGCCAACATCCTGGTTGTTTTGGCCGTCCCACATGCTTTCCCACTTAGCCATGAATTAGGGGCCTTAGCTGCAGGTCAGGGTTGTTTCCCTCTTCACGACGGACGTTAGCACCCGCCGTGTGTCTCCCGGATAGTACTCTGCGGTATTCGGAGTTTACTTAGTCTCAGTAAGGCTGTGGGCCCCCATTGACCATGTAGTGCTCTACCCCCGCAGGTATTCGTCCGAGGCGCTACCTAAATAGCTTTCGCGGAGAACCAGCTATCTCCAGGTTTGATTAGCCTTTCACCCCTAGCCACAAGTCATCCGGACCCTTTTCAACGGGTGTCGGTTCGGACCTCCAGTTGGTGTTACCCAACCTTCATCCTGCTCATGGCTAGATCACCTGGTTTCGGGTCTGATCCAACGAACTCATGCGCCCTTTTAAGACTCGCTTTCGCTGCGCCTACACCTATCGGCTTAAGCTCGCTCGTTAGACCAAGTCGTTGACCCATTATACAAAAGGTACGCCGTCAGGGCTCAAGGCCCCTCCGACTGCTTGTAGGCGTCCGGTTTCAGGTACTGTTTCACTCCCCTCGTCGGGGTGCTTTTCACCTTTCCCTCACGGTACTGGTTCGCTATCGGTCAGCAAGGAGTACTTAGCCTTCGGGGGTGGTCCCCCGATCTTCAGACAGGATTTCACGTGTCCCGCCCTACTTGATATGTCTTCTGAAGCTTCGCATACGGGGCTGTCACCCATATCGCTGGCCTTTCCAGACCATTCTGCTCACTTTTCGAAGATCGGCTGGTCCGCGTTCGCTCGCCACTACTAACGGAGTCTCTATTGATTTCCTTTCCTCCGGGTACTTAGATGTTTCAGTTCCCCGGGTTCGCTCTTATTCCCCTATGTATTCAGGGATAAGTACCTGTCTCACCCCATTATGCATCACCCACATCGAAACGAGTTTCGATGCTGGTAAACATAACAGAATGTCAGGTGGGTTCCCCCATTCGGACATCCATGGATCAAAGCCTATTCCCGGCTCCCCATGGCTTAACGCAGGGTATCACGTCCTTCATCGCCTCTTGCTGCCAAGGCATCCACCAAACGCCCTTTTCGCGCTTGATTTGATCCAGAAAGAGCTAGACCCTTTCCGGTTGGTGACCCTTGGAGGTCACCGTATCAAAAGCATGTACTTTCCCATGCGATGATCCCGAAGGACCATTCGCGGTTAGTGTACTAGACTTGGAACAATATCATCCTTCAGGGTCGAACCCCAGATCATCCCATACTCGGGACAATCAGATGATACTGATGTTTCTCTCTATAAACGATGTCAATTTTCGTCCAGTTGGACGGTCAAACTCTGACCTCAGAGCTTGACGATCTAACTGGCTTTAGTCTGGTCCGAGTGACGCACGCGCTTTTGATCCAAAAGCGCTGTCGCGCACTCCATCTTCGCTTAGGCGAAGATGGTGGGTCGAGGAGGACTTGAACCTCCGACCTCACGCTTATCAGGCGTGCGCTCTAACCACCTGAGCTACCGACCCATCTTCGCGCCGCGTCCTTGCGACGTGGAGGGTTGGTGGAGCCTATCGGGATCGAACCGATGACCTCCTGAATGCAAATCAGGCGCTCTCCCAGCTGAGCTAAGGCCCCGCAAGGAACGCATGAACCAGATCGCTCCGGTGCATTCCGCTTAGTGTATGAAGGGATATGAGGACGGCCTGGCCGCGTGATGGACCTATGACTAGGTCCTGCTAAGTGATCTCTGTAGAGATGAGCAAGCTCGCCTCTGGTGAGATCATCCTTAGAAAGGAGGTGATCCAGCCGCAGGTTCCCCTACGGCTACCTTGTTACGACTTCACCCCAGTCACTGAGCCTACCGTGGTCGGCTGCCTCCATTGCTGGTTGGCGCACCGCCTTCGGGTAGACCCAATTCCCATGGTGTGACGGGCGGTGTGTACAAGGCCCGGGAACGTATTCACCGCGTCATGCTGTTACGCGATTACTAGCGATTCCGACTTCATGGGGTCGAGTTGCAGACCCCAATCCGAACTGAGATGGCTTTTTGGGATTAACCCATTGTCACCACCATTGTAGCACGTGTGTAGCCCAACCCGTAAGGGCCATGAGGACTTGACGTCATCCCCACCTTCCTCCGGCTTATCACCGGCAGTTTCCTTAAAGTGCCCAGCCAAACCTGATGGCAACTAAGGATGAGGGTTGCGCTCGTTGCGGGACTTAACCCAACATCTCACGACACGAGCTGACGA
>CAYMRX010000023.1:0-7214 GCA_964393035.1 uncultured Tabrizicola sp. | reverse complement strand
CCACCGCACCCTTGAGGCGCAGCGCATCGAGGCGCTGGAGCTGGCCCACGTCGCCCAGGAGCAGGGCCACGAGGCCGAGGCGTTGGAACACACCGTCCGGGCCGTCGCGCTGGACCGTCCGCCCCTGCCCCAGTTGTCGGCGGGCGCGTGGCAGCTGAAGGAGCGCGGGCAGGAGGTCGCCGCCGTCCGCGTCTGGCATGAGGTCAAGGCCCATGCCGCCGAGGTGGCGCGTGTCGCCCAGGAGCTGGCCGGGCATGTCCGGACCTGGCTTGAGCGGGCGGCGGATCATGCCCTGGACAGGTTGCAGCCGCCCGAAGCCGGGCTTGCCTATGAAGGCGGCGGGCATGACCGCGACCGCCCGCAGGATCTTGCCGCCCGGATGCGCGGGGCTTGGGCATTGCGCGATGCGCAATCAGATATCGGGGATCAGCGTTCAGGGATCAGCGAAAAGACATCAGACAAATCCACCGCCCCGCAGAGCCTGGCCGACCGCCTGCGCGCCGGGGCGAAGGCGCTGGACCACGACGAAATCGCCGCCCGCCTGGCGGCGATCCGGCAGGGCCGGGAGGTGGAAGAGCAGGACATAGCTCAGAGGCTTGAGCGGCTGCATGCCAAGGAATTGGAGCAGGAACACGAAGCCGAGGTTCAGCGCGAACGCGGGCCGGGGCACGAGTTGTAGGGGAAAGGGCGGTCGTCTGTCATTTTGAGCCCAAAGCAGACGCCTTGACCGTTGTCATGCTGCACAGCAGTCCGCTGGTGGACAGAAACCATATCACCCTTGCGAAAATATACAAACATGATAGTATAGTTCGACACTAAGCAAGGTGCATTGAAAATGACTGTATCCCCCCGCAACCGTTGGGCGGTTCTGGTGACCGTGGCGGCTGGTCTGCTGTTGATCACGCTGGACAACTCCATCCTCTATACCGCCCTGCCGACTCTGACACGTGAGCTGGGCCCGACACAGACCCAAGGGTTGTGGATCATCAACGCCTATCCGCTGGTCATGGCGGGGTTGCTGCTGGGGGCCGGCACGCTCGGTGATCGCCTCGGGCATCGGCTGATGTTTCTGATCGGGCTGGTCCTGTTCGGCATCGCCTCGCTGGTCGCGGCCTTCGCGCCAACGGCCAATGTCCTGATCGCGGCCCGGGCCTTCCTTGCGGTCGGTGCCGCCGCAATGATGCCCGCCACACTTGCCCTGCTGCGGGTCAGCTTCACCGATGAGAAAGAGCGCAATTTCGCCATCGCTATCTGGGGCTCGATCTCGGTGATCGGCGTCGCACTCGGGCCGATCATCTCGGGCTTCCTGCTGTCCCACTTCTGGTGGGGATCGGTGTTCCTGGTGAACGTGCCGGTAGTTGTCCTGGCGTTCATCTCGACGCTGATCGTTGCTCCGAGGGTTGCTCCCGACAGGTCGCGGCACTGGGATTTCGTCTCATCCGTGCTGGCGCTGTTGGCCCTGGCGGCGCTGGTGATCGCCATCAAGGAAACCGCCCATGCCGGGCAATCCTGGGCAGTCCCCGCTGCCACCGCAACCATCGGCCTGATCGCAACCGTCCTGTTCACCCGTCGGCAATCCCGGCTGGCGGACCCTCTCTTGAACTTCGCCCTGTTCCGAAATCCCGCCTTCCTTGCGGGCACCCTGGCTGCGGCCTTTGGCATGTTCGCCTTCGCCGGGCTGCAACTGGCAACCACGCAGCGCTTCCAGCTGGTCGCGGGCTTCACGCCCATGCAGGCGGGCATCCTTGTGTCGTTGGCAGCCATCGGGTCGCTGCCGACCGCAATGCTTGGTGGTGCCTTCCTGCACCGGATTGGGCTGCGCATCCTGATCGCGGGCGGGCTGGCGGTAGCGACGGTCGGTGTCCTGATCGCAACCCTGGGGATCAGCCACGGCATCGGTTGGCTGATTGCCGGATCGGTGCTGGCCGGTGCCGGGGTCGGTGCGGCCTTGTCGGTGGCCTCTACCGCCATCGTCGGCAATGCGCCGGTGCAGAATGCCGGGATGGCCGCCTCGGTCGAGGAAGTGTCGTTCGAGTTCGGCAGCCTGATCGCCGTTGCCCTTCTAGGCAGCCTGATGGCGGCGGTTTATTCTCTTGGCGTCATCTTGCCTGAGGGCGTCCCCGGCGCGGCGCGCGACAGCCTGCCCGAGGCCCTCTCAATTGCCGCGGAGATGGGCGCCGATGGAACGTCGCTGATCGGTGCCGCTTCGACTGCGTTTGACCGCGCGTTCCTGATGGTGATGTATGTCGTCGCGGGCGTCATCGCACTGGGCGCGCTGTTCACCGGGGTGCTGCTGCGGTCCTATGGGCCGGGTTCGCAATCCTCGCACTATCCGC
Organism: uncultured Tabrizicola sp.; assembly: GCA_964393035.1. GTDB lineage: Bacteria > Pseudomonadota > Alphaproteobacteria > Rhodobacterales > Rhodobacteraceae > Tabrizicola_A. Next base: position 4,878 of record CAYMRX010000023.1, on the reverse strand, counting down.
ATTGAGGTTATCACGATGAGAGAGAGCAACCTTGACAAGATCCTTGATGGGGTGGTGCGGCTGATCGAGCGGGACGGCGTCACCGCCGTCACCTTCGACGCGGTCGCGGCGGAAACCGGCATCACGCGGGGCGGCATCATCTATCACTTCGCATCGCGCGATGAACTGCTTCTGGCAACCCACCAGCATCTGGCCCGGCACTGGGAGGAACAACTGCGTAGCCTTGCCCCGGACCCGGACCTGCCGACTGACCGTTATGCAGCCTATGTCCAAAGTTGCAGTCGGGATGCCACCCGGGCAGAACTGCTGATGATGCTGGAAAGCGCGGGGGACAAACGGTTGGTTCAGGTCTGGTCCGAGGTGATCGACCATTGGGCACCACCGGTCCCGCAAGCCGATGATCCCGTCGGCCTCGCCCATTTCCTGGCGCGGATTGCGGCTGACGGGCTTTGGGCGCACCGGGCCATGGCCGGACGACCGCTGCCGCCAGAGGTCAAGGCGATGGTGACCGGCTCGCTGCTGAAAATGATGGAATAGTAGTCGACGCCAACACGAGCACTCGCTTTCGCGGTTTTGTCGAAACCGCGAAAGCTCCGCCACCAACAGTCACTTCGCCACTAGGCGCCACGGCCCCAATGCACCGAAGGCAGCTCTTGCGCTGCAGGAGCGACCGTCCGCTCCGTCCCGCAGAGCCGACGTTCTAAATGGCCTCATTACGACAGCAGTGCGCGTTTCACCACGTCTGGTTCTTTCTGGATCAGACGCAGAAGGGTTGCCGCTGGCCCGCTGACCCGGCGCTGGCCCTGTTCCCACTTCCGGTAGCCTGACAGGCTCATGCCCATCAGCGGTGCCATCTGAGCTTGCGTCAGGTGGGCCTGTTCCCGCACTTCCCGCGGGGCAATGGGGTCATGGACGATGGCGGTGCCTTCACCCTTCGCATGGGCAAGGGCTTCGGTCATTGCTTGGATCAGATCATCGCCGAGGGTGCTCATCTCTTCTCCTTCCGGGTTGCCTTGAGCGCCGCCGCCAGCGCGGAAACGGCGCGTTTTTCGTCGGGCGTCATGTCGCCCTGATCGTTCTTCGCATAGGCCAGAAGGGCGTAGAGCGGCATGGTGTCATCCAGGTAGTAGTAGATGATCCGTGCCCCTCCCCTCTTGCCGCGCCCGGATGCCGCAAAGCGAACCTTGCGCACCCCGCCCGTTCCCGGGATTTCATCGCCAGCCAGCGGGTTCTCCGCCAGAAAGTCGATCAGCTCGCGCTTCTCGTCCTCGGTGAAGAGCTTTTCCGTCTGACGGGTGAAGATCGGGGTTTCTGCTACCGACTGCATGGCAGGATATACCCCATTGGGTTACTATTTTCAAGCGTCATGCGGTGATCGACCTTTCCGGAACCGTTGCCCTAGCCGAAGAGACGTTTCCAGAAGCCTTTCGGCCTTGGATCGTTGAGCAGTGCCAGAACGCGACCCTCTGAGCTGTCGAGGCGCTTGCGCAGATCCTCTACGGTGTCTGTCAGATGGCGCTTCTGCTCCTCTAGGCCGTTCTTTCGTTCCTCCATCACGGCAAGTTCTTTTTCTAGATCAGCTATCCGCTGCAATGCGTTGAAGTCTGGAGGAAATCCGGCCTGTTGCGCGCCGTTGCGCTTCGTTGCGTTGTCGCGTTGTGCGACGCGTTGCGCGACAGGCTCAAAAACTCTGTGCAGCTCTGATGGGTCTATTTCGTATGATCCAGATTCACCCTTTGGCGCAGAAATCTTCCCGCTTTTTATGGCGCGCTGAATGGTTGCCTTGTTCTTGCCGGTGGCCGACGCTGCTTCTGAAAGGGTGTATTTCATGGTGTTGCGGGTCCGTTGCGCATCGTTGCATTGCTATGCTGTGCGACGCGTTGCGCCGTTGCAAGGGCTTTCCTATCGGCGCAGATTTTCCTGTTTCTTGCAGTATGCCACGAAGGCCGCACCGGCATTTTTGGGCGGGTTCCCTTTTGCAGCTTCGGCCTTGGCGAAGGCCATCCAGTCCGACCGTAGGACGTGGTAATCCCTGCCCTTCTCGCGGGCGACCTCGCGGGCTTTCTCCTCGGCCCATTCCGGCAGCCGGATATCAGGTGCCAGCGCGGTAGGGGCGGACCGTGGCCGGAAGATTACCAGGTCGTCAGCCATCAGCTCGATCTTGTAGAACGGCGTGCAGTCATCTTCGATGATCTGCCGGAGGTTCAACCGGAACTTCTTGAGGGGGGCGTTGCTGCCCGTCTTGTTCTGAAGGTTGGCCAACCCGATCTGCCACTTTGGCTGCGCACCGCAGTGCTTGCGGGCAATCTCATAGAGGCGGCGTTCCAAGGGTCGGCGAAGGCGGAAGTAGTCTTCCGAGATGCTAATCACCTCGTTGGCCTCGATCGCGCGCATCAACCAGTCAGACAGGACAACTTCGCAGTAGTCGAGGCGCCATTTTCCCTCTTCCCGCATTACGAAGCCGCCTTCGTCGATCAGTCCGAAGATGCGGACCTCTTTCCGGTTCCCGGTCCTGATGTTGGTCTTGAACTGGGTGCCCTGAAGGCGCTGGAAGGCGTGTTCGAGGCGCTTGTATTCCCGGCCATCGGTGTTGCGGTTCGTTCCGATCATCAGCTCGCGTGCGCTGAACCTGACCCGTTTTCCGATGGGCTCTCCTCGGTTCTTTCTGTCCATCAGCTGGCTGATGCAGAAGATCAGGATATCCTTGTCCTTGATCGTCGGCAGTCCAAGCCCGGACGGGATAATTTCCAGGCTGTTCTCCCCGCTCCGGTAGACCAGGTGGCGCATGTCGGGCTGCGTTGCCAGCGAGAACAGCGGGTGTTCCATCGACGCCATGTCATCCTTTGGCACGACATCGGCGATGTCGAGGATGAAGAAGTCTTTCTGTGGGTGTCGATCTGGAAGAAGGGCCATGGATGATTCTTAGCTCATGTTCGTGCTATCGGGAACCAAAATTCGTGCTATCGGGAACCGCTGCCCGAGGTGGGGTTCTAAGTGCTTCTGTTCGTGCTTTCGGGAACCAGCATGCGCGTAAAAACCGTTCGTGCCTTTCGGAACCAAAATTCGTGCCTTTCGGAACCAAAATTCGTGCCTTTCGGAACTATCCACAGGGTTAAAGCTTTGGTTTTGAAAGCGTTCTGGCATCCGTAACACTACTCCGTAGGTAACACTAATAACACTAGGGCCTTTCGCCCGTATCGCACCCGGAAACCCACTGTCTGCACTTGTGGCCAGCGGTGGATTTGCCATGAAGAAGGCAGGGGCAGCGGCAAGGTCAGCCCCCAGATTGAGACGGGCGGTCGATCCAGATGGCGCAGAACCTGCGGCCTTCCGGATTGGTAACGACCTGGCCGCCTGCGGTGGTGCAGTAGACTTGAGGATATTGGCCGAACTCGCGCGCATCACCCCGGCCCATGATCAGAAACGCGGCCAGAAGCCCCAGAACGGCACCACCAGCGCCAACCGATGCCAACCACACCCAGAACCCGCCGAAGTAGCGCCAAGCCTCTCTGCGGGCCTCTCCTGCGGCTTTTGAGAGGTCTCTGGCCGCTGCGATGGTCTCCGCATGGTTTTTTGCGATAGCGCCGCTTGCGGCATCCTTGGCGGCGAGGATGGTTTCTATCGCCAGTTTTTCCAGCCTCAGGTCCATGCGCTCGGAAATGGCCTCGTAAACGGCTTGCCCGGTCTGGGCCATCGAAGCCACGCCCTGGACAAGTTGCTGGTTCAGGGCTTCGGCCTCGGTCTTGTTAAGGCTGGTTCGTTGGAGATGGGCGATCTGCTGCCCCATGCGCGCCAGCTCGTCGGCCAGAATTTCAAAGGAATCTTTGCCTTCGCTCATGCTTCACCTGCCCCGGCGCTCTGCGCCTTGGCATCGAGGTCAGCCAGAAGCCCCGCCAGTTCCTTCTGATCGACTTCCCTTGTCGCATTCTTGCGAAGGGTCGAAGCCAGCCACTTGGCAATCTTGGGGTCTTTCAGGGCTTCGGTTGTGACGATGGCCCCGACAATGATCTTGCGGCGGGTGTCCTGTGCCTTTGCCCGTGTTTTGAGGCGGGCCAGTTTTGCCTGAGCCTCCGCTACCTGTTGTTCAATCGTCCGCACCATTTCGCCGCTCTGTTGCTCGTTCCGGTTGTGCTTTTGTCCGGAATGCAAGAAGGTTGCAAGACACGAAGTGCCCACTTATACAAACGTTTCACGTTTGTGTGGGCGAGGGGCGCTGCACCCCCCTTTGAACCCCGGCTAAGGCACCGCGCGAAAATGGCGATCTACCACCTTCGGGCCACGATGATTTCGCGATCCGCTGGCCGTAGCGCAACGGCGGCGGCGGCCTATCGCAGCGCATCCCACATCGAGGATCACCGCACCGGGCTTTCGTTCGATTATCGCGCCCGTGGCGGCGTCGATCACGTCGAAATCCTCGCCCCTGCCCATGCGCCGGAATGGGCGCAGGACCGGGCGGCGCTATGGAACGCCGTCGAGGCGGCCGAGACCCGGAAGAATTCGCAGGTGGCCCGCGAAATCCGGGTGGCCTTGCCCGCCGAGCTGGACCACGGGCAGCGCGCCCTGTTGGTGCGCGACTTCTGCCAGCGCCAGTTCGTAGACCGGGGCATGGTGGCTGACATCGCCCTGCACGCGCCAGGGCGCGAAGGCGATGACCGCAACCACCACGCCCATATCTTGCTGACCACGCGCGAGATCGCCGCCGAGGGCTTCACCACCAAGAACCGCGATTGGAACGCAGTCGAGGTTCTGGAGGGGTGGCGCGAGGCATGGGCGCAGGATGCCAACCTTGCCCTTGAGCTGGCCGGCCACGGTGAGCGGATCGACCACCGCACCCTTGAGGCGCAGCGCATCGAGGCGCTGGAGCTGGCCCACGTCGCC
>CAYMRX010000022.1:0-13343 GCA_964393035.1 uncultured Tabrizicola sp. | reverse complement strand
CGTGCCTTAAACAATCGCCATGCCATCAGGCAGGCGGTGAAAACCGGTCGGTTACGATCTGACAGTCTCTAGCGAAGCGACAATTGCCGAGATTGCCCCGAAGATCGTTGCCGGATCAAGTGAGATCACCGTCATCGACGCCACGGGCAAACCTTTGGGGCTGTTTGACCGGCAAAAGGCGCTTGAGATTATGGCGATGAAAATTTGACGGCAGGCTGGTGCGCTTTGCTCGCCACCTTATCCGGGTGGCGTGCCAAGCCGGGCTGAGCGGCTTTCTTGCTGCTTGCCAAGGGCGATCAGCCAACTGCGCAGCGCTGGTCCCATGGGCTTATCCAGCACCGCGCGGTCCCAGGCGAGGAAATAGGATTCGTCCAGCCGCATCCGCGCATCGAAAGGCACCACCAACCGCCCGGCCGCGATATCATCGGTGGCCATCGACAACTGCGCCAGCACAAACCCGCGGCCATTCACCGCCGCGTCAATCGCCGCACTGGAGAGCGAAAAAGAGATCTGCCCCGACAGATCCCGCGCGGGCAGCCCTTGACTGGCGGCCCATTGGGTCCATGTCGGCGCCATGCCCTGATCGCGCGACCATTCCACCACCATCAGCGATTGGTCAAGAATATCAGCCGGCCTGCGCACCGGATGGGCTGCAAGAAAGCTGGGCGAACAGGCAGGCACTACCCAATCGGTGAACAATTCTGTCAGATGGTCATAATCCTTGGCCATCCTACCGTAAGACAGCCGGAAATCCGCCAGATCCGGCCCCAAACGCGGCTCGGGGTTTTCGCCGATCAAGCGAACCGTGGTTCCGGGATAGCGCATCTGCCAATCGAAAAGCCGTGATGCGACCCATTTGACCGCCAGTGACGGCAAACAGGACAAGGTCAGCACATTGTCATTTTCAGCCAGACGCACTTTATCCTGCGCCTCGCGAAGCGCATCAAAGCCGATCGTCAGCCCTGCCAGATATTTCCGCCCGCGTGTGGTCAACCGCACCGTGCGCCCGGCCCGTTCCACCAGCCGCACACCGGCCGCGTCTTCGGCCTTGCGCAGGTGCTGGCTAACCGCCCCCAAAGAAACACCGAGTTCTGCGGCCGCGGCCGTAACACTGCCCAAACGACCGAACGCCTCAAAGGCTTGAAGTGCGCGCAGGGGGAGAGGTGGTGCCATTACCGGATTCCTTACTTTAGTAAATCTAAATTAGAACGTAGTTCCGCGCCATAGGTTTTCTGCAAATGTCTCGCTACGAATATGTCTACACATAATGGCGAGGCAAAAGATGTATCTGCGAAATGTCTGGTATGTGGCCGCATGGGACCATGAGGTCAGCACAAGCCTGAAGCCGATCAAGGTTCTTGGCGAAGACATTGTTCTTTACCGCAAAACGACCGGCGAGGTCGTCGCGCTGGAAGATGCCTGTCCCCACCGCAAGTTGCCGCTCTCAATGGGGCGCATCAAAGGCGATCAGGTTGAATGTGGCTATCACGGCCTGACGTTTGATGGGAAAGGTGTCTGCACCCGGGTTCCGGGGGCCGAAAAAATCCCTCATGTGGCACAGGTTCAGTCCTATCCCATCGTGGAGCGCTATGGCCTGTTGTGGATCTGGATGGGCGATGCGGCCAAGGCGGACCCGGCACTGATCTTTCAGGTGGATCATTGGAACGATCCGGCCTGGGGCATCAACAAGGGCGAGTCGATGGCGCTCGACTGCAATTACCTGTTGATGACCGATAACCTGCTTGATCCCTCGCATGTCGCTTGGGTTCACCCGACCTCGTTTGGAAACACCGCGGCCGAGGCGACACCGCTTCAAACCACCATCGGCGAGAATGGCGTGACCGTCTGGCGCTGGATGATGGATACGCCCGCCGCCCCGTTTTACGCGCCTTTTCTAAAGTTTGCGGGCAATTGCGACCGCAAACAGCACTATGAGGTGCGCTACCCCAGCCATGCCATCATCCGGGCAATCTTTACCCCCGCCGGCACCGGCGGCGAAGACAAGCCGCTGCACCCGGACGTCTTTTTGATGGACAGCTATAACTTCATGACCCCAATCGACGAAAATACGACCAAATACTACTGGTTCCAGATGCGCAATTTCGCACCGAACGACGCCGATATTTCGGCCCGTTTCGCAAAATCGGTGCGCGGGGCGTTCGAGGAAGATCGTGTCGTTCTGGCCGCCGTGCAAAAAGGTATGTCGAACAAGCGCACACCGCATCTCGACCTGAAGATCGATGTGGGTCCGCTGCGCTTCCGTCACAATCTTGCCCGGTTGATCGAGGCAGAACAAGCAAGCAAGGTCGCCGCCGAATGAGTGGCGCCCTCCAGTCTTTCAAGGTTGTGGCCAAGCGGCAGGAAAGCCGCTTGATCACATCTTTCGAGCTGGAACCCCTGCAAGATTGGCCCGGATTCCGGCCGGGCCAATTTCTTGTCTTTCGCCTGGCCGAGGGGCTGGTCCGCAGTTATTCACTGTCCGGTTGCCCTGACCGGAAAGGCCCTTGCCGGATCACGGTAAAACGCGAAGGGGTGGGATCGTCCCACCTGCATGACTGCGTGGCCTTGGGGGATATTGTGCAGGCCGAAGGGCCGCGCGGGGCTTTTGTGCTGAACGAAGACAGCCCCCGCCCCGTTGTTTTGCTGGCCGGTGGGGTCGGGCTGACGCCGCTTTTGTCGATGCTGCATCGTCTGGCGCAGGGACAACGCCGCACCCTGTTTCTTCATGCGGTTGAAAACGGTGCAGACCACCCCTTGCGCGACGAGGTGCTGGAGCTGTGCCAAGGCCCGCAGATGACCGCGCATTTCCTGTATCGCGCGCCAACCGATGAAGACCGCGCCGAACATCGCTTTCATTCCGAAGGTTTGATCAGCAAGGCGCTGCTGCAACGGTTGTTGCCGCTGGATGATTATGAGTTCTACATCTGCGGCCCCCTGCCCTTCATGCAGGCCTGCCACGCGCTTTTGCACGATCTTGGCGTGCCACGCGACCGCATCGCGGATGAGGCTTTCGGACCTGGCTTGCCCCGCGTGGCCCCATCGCCCACCGCAACGGCGGCAACCCAAGGTGAGCGCGTCACCTTCCGCGCCTCGGGCCTCAGCGCCGCATGGGATGACAGCGCCAATCTGCTGGACTTTGCCGAGGCGCAGGGCCTGACCCCCACCTTCAGTTGCCGCGCCGGGATCTGCGGCACCTGCCGCGCACCGCTTGCTCAAGGCACGGTGGAGTGGACCGAAGAGCCGCTGATCCCCCCGCCCGAGGGAGAGATTCTTCTGTGTTGCACCCGCCCCAAGGGGCCAGTCACTTTGGAGTTGTAACTCACCATGACCCGCCCCGCCGTTGCCCTGAACCCCAATCTTTGCGCCCTGCCGCCCTACAATGCCGGGATGACGCTGGCTCGGGCGCAGGACATCAGCGGCTTGCAAGACATTGCCCGTTTGGCCAGTAACGAAAACCCCGAAGGCTGCTCTCCGGCGGTGCTTGCGGCACTGGCATCGCAGGACTTTCAACCGTGGCGCTATGCCGACCCGGCCTGCACGGCCCTGCGCCGGGCGCTGGCGGATCGGCTTGGCACGGATCCGTCCTGCATCGTCATCGGCAATGGCAGCGAGGAGATGATCGCCGCCATCAGCCGCGCCACGTTGGACCAAAACGCCGAGGTGATGACGCTTTCCCCCAGTTTCGGCCTGCACGAAATCGAACCGATGGCCCTTGGCGCGCGTGTCACCAAGGTCGCAATGACCCCACAGGCCGATTTCGATCTGCCTGCGCTTGAAGCCGCATTGGCACAGGGTCCGCGGCTGGTGTTCCTGTCCTCGCCCTGGAACCCCGTTGGCCCTGCTCTGGATCATGCCGCCCTCCGCCGCCTGATCGCCGCAACACGACCGGGTAGCCTTTTCGTGCTGGACGAAGCCTATTTCGAATATGCCGACGAAAGCGCCCCCGACGGATTGCAAGAGTTGATCGGCTCCGGCGTGGATTTCGTGGTGCTGCGGACATTTTCCAAGGCCTATGGGCTGGCCGGCCTGCGAGTGGGCTATGGGGTCTGCTCACATCCCGACATTGCCCGGGTGATAGCGGCAGCCAAGACCCCCTTCAATGTGAACGGTGCTGCACAGGTGGCGGCTTTGGCAGCCTTGCAAGACGAGGCATGGATGCGTGCCTCGATCCTCAGGCTGCGGGCAGAACGCGTCAGGGTTTCTTCGGCGCTGCGTGGCATGGGGCTTGCCCCCGCGCCTTCCCAGACCAACTTTTTGTTCTTCGACTGCGGCCGTGACAGCGCGACTGTCGCAAACGACCTGATTCATGCCGGGGTGATCGTGAAACCATGGCGGGAACCCGGATATGAACGCTACCTGCGCGTCACCATCGGCTCTGCGCCTGAAAATGACCGCTTCATTGCCGCACTTCGCAGGGCCATCGCATGAGGTCCGCAAGCCAAATCTGCGAAAGCCTTGGCGCGGATGTCACGCTGCGCGATGGGGTGCCGGTTTTACGGCCCAGTTCGGTGGCCGAGGTGCAGCGAATGGTGCGGCTGTGCGCGGCCCAAGGGGTGGCAATCGTTCCCGAAGGGGGGCGCACCGGCCTTGTCGGCGGCACCGAAACGGCAGCGAACGAAGTCATCCTGTCCCTATCTCGCATGTCGGCCATCGACCAGATCGACCCGGTAGAGCGGGTGGCCATCGTTCAGGCAGGGGCCACGCTGGAGGCGCTGCAATCTGCCGCAGCAGAACTTGGGTTGGAGCCGGGGATTGACCTTGCCGCACGCGGGTCGGCCACGATCGGCGGGATGGTTTCAACCAATGCAGGCGGGGTTATGGCGTTTCGCAATGGCGTGATGCGGCACCGCGTTTTGGGCATCGAAGCTGTACTGCCCGATGGCAGCCTGTTTTCCGACCTGACCCGCGTTGTCAAGACTTCGGCCGGGTATGATCTGAAACACCTGCTGATCGGCGCGGAAGGCACTTTGGGCATCGTCACCCGTGTCGCCCTGAAACTGGATCCCATGCCACAGGCGACAGCCACCGCCCTGATCGGCCTACCCACTGTGGCCGCGGTTCTGGACCTGATCGGGGCGGCGATGTCGCCCCACACCGGCCATCTGCGCGCCGCAGAAGCGATGTGGACCCCCTATCTGCGGCAGACCGCTGCCGCGCAGGGCTGGGCAGAGCCCGCCTTCCCCCCCAATCCGCCCCTGTCGTTGATCCTGTCGCTGGGCGGCAGCACTGAAGCCGCACTCAGGGATGAGCTTTTGCGGCTTTTCGAAATCGCCTTGGCGCGGCACCCCACCGCCAGCGGCCTTATCGCAAGTTCAGCCCGGCAAGAGCGCGATATCTGGCTTTTGCGCGAAAATACCGGAGCGATATATCAAAAGTTTCCGGCCGCGCCGTCGCATGACGTCTCGGTGCCGTTGTCTGTCTTGGGAGACTATGCCGACAGGGTACAGGCGGAACTTTCGGCGCTGGGGCTTGCACCGTTTCTCTTTGGCCATCTTGCCGATGGCAACTTGCATATCGTGCTGCCCCACGCAGGCCCACTGCCCCCGGCCCTTGCCGCACGGGTTGAGGAGATCCTTTATGCCCCGCTGCCAGCGCTAGGCGGGTGCTTTTCGGCCGAACATGGTGTTGGCGCCAAGCGAACCGCCGCACTTCAGCGCGCCGCCGATCCTGTGAAACTCTCGCTGATGCGGCTCGTCAAGCGCAGCCTTGACCCCCAGACCCTGATGAACCCCGGCAAGGTGCTGCCTCTGCTGACCAAGGAGCCTTCCTGATGTCCCATTCCACCGGCCGCGCCCAACCTTTTGTCCGGTCCTATAACGAAATGCGTCAGCTCTTTGTCGCCTCGGCAGAGCGGGCCGGGGCGGCTGTCAGCTCTTACCAACACCCGCTGCGCAGCCCCGAGGGAGAGCCGCTTTTCACCGATACCGCTTGGCTTGGCCCACAAGATGCCACCCGGCTGATGGTCGTGATTTCCGGCACGCATGGGGTAGAGGCCGCCTATGGGTCCGCCTGCCAGACCGCGTGGTTGGCGCAGATGCCCCCCCTTGCGACCGATACGGCCGTGCTGATGATCCACCTCATCAACCCTTGGGCTACGGCATGGTCGCGGCGGGTGAATGAAGACAATGTCGATCTCAACCGAAATTTCGTTGAAACCCCGCCCGCGGCAGGCCAGGATTACAGCGCGCTGCACCCGCTGCTTTTGGGAACGCCAGAAGCCCCAGCCCTTTTGACCGCGCCCCCCCTGACCAAGGCACGCGATGCGCTTGGCCAACGTTTTTCCCCGGTGATAGAGGCCGGGCAATATGCCCATGCCGATGGGCTTTTCTTTGGTGGCACGGCCCCGGTCTGGTCACACCGGACACTGATGGAAATTCTGGCTCGCCCCGCTTGCACCGCGCGCGATGTCATTGTTTTCGATCTGCATACCGGTGCCGGTCCTTATGGGTTTCCGGCCCTGCTTTCCGTCGCAACTGCGCCGCACGCCGGTCTTGACTGGGGCGTTGAGATTTTTGGCCCGGCGATGGTTCCAGTCCTGACCGGGGCGCATGGCACAACCGAAACCGGCATTGCGGCGACCGCTACGGGCTATGTATCTGATGCGGTGCGCCGCGCCCTGCCGCAAGCACGCGTGCTGCCACTGGTCATTGAATGCGGCACCTTGGACGGGCTGTCGATGATGCAGCGCGTCATGGATGACAACTGGCTGCACCAATATGGCGATCTGGCCACGCCACAGGGCATGGCGATCAAAGAGGCTTTGCGCACAGGCTTTATTCCCGATGATCCCGATTGGCAGCAGACCTGCCTGACAACAAGCCTTCGCCATTTCAACCGGGCCTTTGTCGCACTTCAGGGTGCGGTGGTGGCCGCCTCCCTGCCCCCGGCCCCCGCCAAAGGTATTCCCGCAGTCGAAGTGATTGATCTGCACAAATACTTTGGCGCGCTAGAGGTCTTGCGCGGCATCAACCTGACCGCACGGGCGGGCGAGGTCGTGTCGCTGATCGGATCGTCCGGTTCGGGCAAAAGCACGCTGCTGCGCTGCATCAACTTCCTAGAACAGCCAAATGGTGGCCGGATCATCATCGACGGAGAACCCGTGCGGATGAAGGATATCGGCAATGGCCGCTCTGCCCCGGCAGATAAACGTCAGGTCGAACATATCCGCGCGCGGGTCGGCATGGTGTTTCAGAACTTCAATCTCTGGCCACACCTCACGGTTTTGGAAAACATCATCGAGGCCCCGGTTCATGTGCTGAATGAACCCAAAGCCGATGCCATCGCCCATGCGCATGAACTGCTGCGCAAGGTGGGTCTGTCGGACAAGCACGGCTCTTATCCTTCCCAGCTTTCGGGCGGTCAGCAACAACGCGCGGCGATTGCCCGCACGCTGGCGATGCGGCCGAAGGTGATGCTGTTTGATGAGCCAACATCGGCGCTTGACCCCGAATTGGTGGGCGAGGTGCTGCGCGTGATCCGCCAGCTGGCCGAGGAAGGCAACACCATGATCCTCGTCACCCACGAAATGCAATTTGCCCGAGAGGTTAGCAACAAGGTCATGTTCCTGCACCGCGGCGTGGTGGAGGAAGAAGGCCCCCCGGCTGTGCTATTCGGCCATCCCCGTTCGGACCGTCTGCGCCAATTTCTCGCAAGGACGTTCTGAAAAGAAGGCGGCCCCAAGCCGCCCCATAAAATGACCAATCAACAAGGAGACGTGCAATGAAACTGAAGATCCTATCCTTCCTTGCCATCATGGCGGCCAGCGCCATGGGCGCAAAGGCCGAAGGCACCCTGTCCATCGGCACCGAAGGCGCCTACCCGCCGTGGTCGATCGCGGATGCCAGTGGCAACGTCACCGGTTTTGACGCCGATGTGGGCGCGCTGGTCTGCGCCAAATTGCAGATGGAGTGCAAATTTGTCGTGCAGGCCTTCGATGGCCTGATCCCTGCCCTGAAGGCCGAACGTTTCGACATCATCATCTCGGGTATGTCGATCACGGCAGAACGTCAGAAAGAGATCAGCTTTTCTATCGGCTATGCGGAACTGGCAAACAAGTTCGTCGTAGCCAAAGATTCACCGCTGGCCTCGATCACTGACATTCCCGAACTGCTGAAGGCGCTTTCGGGCCATTCGGTCGGGGTGCAGGCTGGCACGACCCACGCGCACTTCATGGAAAAGTTGGTCCCCGATGCCACGCTGAAATCCTATGACTCGCTGGATCAGATGCAGATTGACCTTGCTTCAGGCCGGGTCGAGGCGGGTTTCGCGGATATTTCGGCTTTGCAGGACTTTCTGGCCAAGCCTGAAGGGGCCAACTTCCAGTTTGTCGATGTGAATGTCCTGTCCACCTATGACGCAACGCTGGGCAATGGCGTGGGCATCGGCATCCGTCAGGAAGACACTGAGCTGAAGGCGAAGATCGACACCGCCCTGTGCGAGCTTATCAAGGACGGCTCGATCGCCACAGCCAGCCAAAAGTGGTTCAAAATGGACATTTCGCGCCCCTGCGAGTGACCGATCCGGCGCGCCCGGCCACGGGCGCGCCACCATTCAGAAAGGGCCAAGGCGATGGAATTCGGGTGGCAAACCCTATGGAACGATGGATGGGTACTGGCAATCTTTCGCGGCGCTTTTGTGACCATCGCCGTGGGCATAGCCAGTATGCTGCTGGGCCTTGGGCTTGGCACGCTGTGCGGGCTTTTGAAATGGCGTCGGGTGATCGGGCTTACCCAGATGGTCGATGTTTATACATCTGTAGTCCGCGGGGTGCCGGAGCTGCTGATCATCTACCTTTTGTTCTTCGGCTCGGTCCAGTTCGTAAGTCAGATCGCGGCGGCCATGGGCTTTGCGCAAGTGCCTGATGCCGGTTACGCCTTCATCGTCACTGTATTCGCCATCGGGTCTATTTCGGGCGCCTATTCGACCGAGGTTGTGCGCGGCGCGCTGGCCGCCATTCCCAAAGGGCATATTGAGGCCGCCGTCGCACTTGGCCTGCCCTCGCGCCGTATCTTCCGCCGGATCATCTTGCCGCAGATGTTGCGCATCGCCCTGCCGGGGATCAACAACGTCTGGCAAACCACTATCAAGGACACGGCACTTGTCTCGGTCGTCGGCCTGCAAGAGCTGATGCGCACCGCCTATATCGGTGCGGGGTCCACCCGGCATCCGTTTATCTTCTATGGGATTGCGGCCTTGGCCTATCTGCTGATCACCCTGATAAGCCAGACCGGTTTCGTCGCGCTGGAACGCCTGTTCGCGTTGCGGAAAGCAAAGGTGGCATGATGGATCTGATCTTGCAGGCCGTTCCTGTGCTGTTGGCAGGGCTTATCACGACACTGACCATCACGGTCTTGTCAGTGGCCATCGGGTTCAACCTTGGTCTTGCCCTGGCCCTGATGCGGCTTTCGCCGGTCCATGCGGTTTCGGGCTTTGCGCGGGGCTACAGTGCGGTGTTCCGCGGGACTCCGCTTATCGTGCAACTGTTCCTGTTTTATTACGGCCTTGGCCAGTTCACCTTTGTTCAGCACAATTCCGTGCTGTGGTGGGTCATCTCCGAAGGCTCGCGCTGCGCGGTACTGGCATTGGCGCTGAACACCGCGGCCTATACTTCGGAAATCCTGCGCGGCGGGCTGCAATCCGTGCCGGTTGGCCTTGTTGAGGCCGCAGCCGCCTGCGGCATGAGCCGTGCCTTGCGCTTTCGCCGCATCGAGTTTCCACTGGCGATCCGTCAAGCTCTGCCAGCCTATGGCAACGAGCTGGTGCTTATGGTCAAGGGCTCCAGCCTTGCCTCAACCATCACGGTGCTGGACATCACCGGATATGCCAAACGCCTGATGAGCCAGACCTATGCCATCTTCGAAATCTTCGCCATCGCAGGGGTACTTTACCTGGCGATAAACCTGATCCTGATCGGCGCCATCCGCATGCTCGAGCGACACTTGATGCGCCACACGATCCGCTAGGATCCAGACTCATTGATAGTCAAAGCCAGAAGATGACAGTTGTGGCGAGGGCGGCGGCGGAGAGGAAGGTCTTAGCGCATCGGTCGTAACGGATTGCAACGCGGCGCCAGTCTTTCAATCAGCCGAACATGATCTCGATCCGGTTGCGGCGCCGGTAACGTCTTTTGTCGTAGCGGACTGTCTTGCCGCGCGACTTCCGAACGGGGATGCAGGGGAGTATCCCCTTGTCTTTCAACGCGTCCCGGAACCAGTCAGCGTCATAGCCCCAGTCAGCGGGCAGACTGCCCAGCAGGGCTCAACGCAGTTGTAGTCGCTGACCTGACCTGCGGTCATGAAGAACTTTAGCGGACGGCCCTTCGCATCGGTGACGGCATGCAGCTTGGTGTTCAGCCCGCCCTTCGTGCGCCCGATTAGGCGCCCGCGCTGATCATCGGCCACCCTTTTTCGCCCGCAGGCTCATAACCTGAAGGCCGCAGGTTCAAAGTAACCAGCCGGTTGTTACCGCGGTGACTGGGCCTTGATACGGGCGACGAGGTTTTCGTCATCGACAAAGTCGTCGAGGAAGTCGTGCCACGTTTCCGTTGTGATGCGTGCAGCCCTGAGCATGTCGGTCAGTTCTTCGATGCCATCGTCGGTCAGGGCGGTAATGGTCTCGTCGGGGCCGGTGTAGACGCTGATGATCGCCCCATATGTCAGGTTGTCGTCGTTGTAGACGATGGCGTCCAGGAGTTCGGGGTCCTCGCCTAGCATCTTGGCAACGTAGTCGAGGGTGCTGACATGGGTGACGGTTGCCATCAGGCGGCCTCGGACAAAGCAGTGGTCAGTGGCGACCAGTTCCACGGCAGAAGATCGTCGAGCCGATTGATCTTGTGATCGTGGATGCGGGCCAGGATGTCGGCAAGATAGGCCTGCGGATCGAGGCTGTTCAGCTTGGCGGTCTCGATGATCGTCATGGCGCGGGCCAGCGTTTCGGCGCCGGTGTCGGCCCCGGCGAAGAGCCAGTTCTTCCGTCCGATTCCAATCGGGCGCAGGGCGCGCTCGGCGGGATTGTTGTCGATGGCCACCCGGCCGTCCTCAAGGAAGAGGCGGAAAGCGGCCTGGCGGCTGAGCCCGTAGCGGAAGGCTTTGGCCAGATCGCCCTTGCCGGGGATCAGCGAGAGCTGCTGCTCCGACCATGCGAAGAAGGCCGCCACCTTCGGGGCGCTGTGTCGCTGGCGCGCAGCAAGACGGGTATCGGCGGGGCGACCATTGATCTCCCGCTCGATGTCATAGAGCACGCCGATGCGGTCGAGCGCCTCGCGGGCGATCGTGGATTTTGTCTTGTCCCATTCGTCATGGAAGTCCCGCCGCAGGTGGGCGCAGCACGCGGCTTCTCGCAAACGAGGCGTCCCGTCCGTGTCCGGGTCATAGAGCTTGGCATAACCCTTGTAGCCGTCAGCCTGCAGGATGCCGCGGGTTTTGGCCAGATGGCGATGGACGTGTTCTTCCTTCCAATCCGGCGCAAAGGCATAGACCGCGCCGGGGGGCGAGGTGCCTGCCCAAGGTCGCGGGTCACGGACATAGGCCCAGATCCGGCCCTTCTTCACACCCTTGCCCAGCCCCTTGTCGCGCTGCGACCGGTCCAGCACACGGATCGGCGTATCGTCGGCATGCAGCAGGTCGCTGGCCATCACGTCCGCCTCGATCCGTTCGGTCAGCGGCTGCAGCACCTTCATGGCGCGGCCACACCAATCGACCAGCGTGCTGTCCGGGATGTCGGCCCCCATCCGGGCAAAGATCTCGTGCTGGCGATACAAGGGAAGATGATCGTCGAACTTGGAGACGAGGATATGGGCCAGAAGGCCCGCACCGGCCATGCTGCCCGGGATCGGTCGGCTGGGCGCAGGCACCTGCACCATGCGCTCGCAGCGGCGGCAGGACTTCTTGATCCGGGCGATCTGGACGACCTTCAGCTGCGCCGCGATCAGATCCAGCATCTCGCTGACATCCTCGCCTGTTGATTGCCACTGAGATTTGACCCGGCAGCGGTCAAAATTGTCACTGAGAATTGACCCATGTGCAACCTTTCCCCGGCTTGAAGCAGCTGGGGGCATATGGAGTGATCGACATGGGATTTGCAGCAGCATCAAGCAGATCATCGAGGTTTTCGAAGGCGTTCAGATGCATCGGAATTTCCTATTGGTTCGTAACGATATGTTTGAGCATCCCCATGAAGTTGCCCGCAACCTTGTCCAGTTCCTGATCTCTCGTCCAAGTCAGCCGATACTTCACGAAGTGACCGCCCACGATCCCTAGTCCGAGAACCGTCGCACGCTCGGCAGATTCCCCCCTCATCCAGGCTCGTTCTCGGAAGCCGTCAGATGGCTCGCGGTCAGGCCATGCCTTGATGTTGTCATTGAGCGATTCCACCTCGGACACAGATTGCTCAAATGCCGCTGCAAGCATGTCCTCCGATTGCTCCATGGCAGCGGGAACTGGATAGACGAAGACGGTCGCACTAATGCCGATGGCCTCGTAAGCAAAGCCCATGCCGAGGTCCGGCCTATCGTTCTTTTTGGCGTAGTCGACGGTCTTTGCCTGATTGTGATGAAGCCAGCCGATGGAAACGGGCAGCCTGATGCTCCCGAAGGACACCGAAGGAAAATCCATCCTGTCGATCCTCGGAGCCATAGCACCATAGAAATCAGACAGCTTGAAATAATAGCGGATTATCTGGTTATCGATTTCATCTTCTTTGAGCGCTTTCCGCTCGAAGCGAAGGCTGTAAAGCTGCTCTTTTGGATGATACTCAAGCCATTGCTCGGGATGCGGTCGCCACAAAACGCCGAGTGGCATTTCCGATGTGCTAGCGGCAGCTATGGCCCCGTAGCCCCCAGAAACAGAAACGACGTCAGATCATAGGCCCGACGCCGCACTGATTTCCTCGTGGTAGCGGGAAACGATCGCGAGCATATCGACCACGATTGGGTGTGCCTGGACGGGCCGCTACAAGCAGCGTGAGGGTGGGATGGCAGAGTTCACTCTTGCGGCGCATCTGGCAAGATAGAAGGAGCGCTCGGGTCTCATCTCATCCCACGCCTTGGCAGTCTTCTGGATCACGTCGCAGGAGTTTCACTCTGACTATCTGAGGTTCCCAAAATCGGACGCGCAGTAGGTATCAAGGTGATCACCAATCCGGAAAGTACGAGTATCGAGCCCATAAGGAAACCGGATGTCAGGGTCTCATCAAAGAAGGTCACTCCGATGAACATGCCGAGCAGCGGCATCAAGAGCGCAAATGGGGCAACCTGATCCATACGGTTGCGTTCCAGCAACCAGTACCAGATCAGATAGGCCGCCACGAAGGACCCGAAGCCAAGTAGTGCCACTCCAAACCATTCG
>CAYMRX010000021.1:0-14573 GCA_964393035.1 uncultured Tabrizicola sp. | reverse complement strand
TCTCATCGCGACGCCGCGCAAGCCCGAAATCAATGGGGCATGGCCGCCGCATACGCACCAGAAAAATCGCATTCGCATGCAGTCGTCCGCACTGGCGTGCAGCGGCTCGCATTCGCGGGCATTCAACCGTCCAAAAACGGCCATTGAGCACGTCCAGAGCGCTTACCTTATTCGATAAGGACCGCCTCGCGCCTTGTCCTGAAGCAGCAATCTTACCTTTAAAGATAAGATGGCTTGAGGGTAGCCCGTCTCGCTGCTATCTTTACCGAAAAAGGTAAGGTGGAGACAGATGGTCGATGATGCTGAGAAGAAGCTGCTGGCGGATGTCGGCTACCGGATCCGCGAGACCCGGGCGGGGCAGGGTTTGAGCCTGGAACAACTGGCGCGGCTGACTGGCATCAGCGCGCCTGCCTTGTCCTTGATCGAAACCGGTAAACGCGATCCGCGGCTGACAACGCTGAAGCGCATTGCCGATGCACTGCGTGTGCCTCCCGCGACGTTGATGGCTGACGGCTCTGACACCATTGAGCCCAGCGCTTCGGCGTCAGCAGGGGGTTATGATCTCGGAGAGTATCAGTGACCGCCTCGGTCCCCATCTGGTTTGATGACCTGGCGGTAGGGCAGGTCGACGTTGCGTCTGATGGCTCTCTCTCTTTGCGATACGCCGAGCGATGGTTGCAGACGACCGGGGCGTTCCCGTTGTCTGTTACCATGCCGCTCCGCGCCGCCCCCTATCCCTCTGATGTGATCTCTCCCTGGCTGGCGAACCTCTTGCCAGAGGAAGAGCAGCTTCAAGTTCTGACCCGATCCCTCGGCCTCGATCAGGCGGACGTTTTGGCCGTTTTGTCAGAGATCGGCGGTGATACAGCCGGTGCCCTGTCCTTCGGCGTGCCGACTAATCGGGAGCTCTGGGCCTATAAACCCCTCACCAACCTCTACGACACAGCTGATCCGCGTCTGGCGTTGGAACGCCACTTCGAAG
Source organism: uncultured Tabrizicola sp. (assembly GCA_964393035.1). Classification (GTDB taxonomy): domain Bacteria; phylum Pseudomonadota; class Alphaproteobacteria; order Rhodobacterales; family Rhodobacteraceae; genus Tabrizicola_A. The sequence goes on along the minus strand of CAYMRX010000021.1, from coordinate 13,591 downwards.
ATCTCGGTCGCAGACCGTTCCTGGTGGGTGAGGAGGGCGTGCGTCAGTCCTTGGCGGGTGGCCAAAAGAAGTCTGCTCTCGCTGTGCTTGGCCCGGACGGCGCGCCTGTGCTGCGCCTCCCGCAGGAGGACGACGTGCTTGCCATCCCCCTGAACGGGGCGCCGTCCACCTTGATCGTGAAGCCTGACAATCCCAACCTTCCGGGCATCACCGAAAACGAAGTCTGGTGCCTGCGCATGGCACAGGCCATCGGCATTGAGGCGGCGCAGGCGACGATACTCCAGACATCGAAGCGAACTGCCATCGGTGTGCTGCGCTATGATCGAAGGGTAGGGCGCAGCGGTCAGCTCCTGCGTCTTCATCAGGAAGACTTTGCCCAGGCCAATGGCCTGCCGCCTGGGCGAAAATATGAGCGCGGCACGCTGCCCGGGCTCGCTCTGAAAACCCTCCTCGAAACTGGTCGCCATGTCAGCGCGAGCGATGCTCTGGCGCTGCTCGATCAGGTCATCTTCAACATCCTCGTCGCCAACACCGACGCACATGCGAAGAACTATTCGCTGATCCTGCCGGTAGGGGCGGCGCCGCGCCTGGCGCCCCTTTATGACGTCTCGACCGTGCTGTCCTGGCCTCATGTCGTGAAGACTTACGCCCAATCCATCGATGGCAAGAAGCGCAATCCGGACATGGTTGCGGGACGACACTGGGAAGCCATTGCCCGCGAAATTGGCTATCGCCCCACCGATGTGAAAAACCGCGTGCAGCAGATCGTTGACGCGATGGTGGCGAACAAGGCGCAGGTCACAGCCGAAGTAACCGCGCTGCCGGGTGCCACAGAGGGATATGTCGTGCAGACGGCTGAAGCCGTCGAGGAGAACGCGCTGCGCATGGCGGGGAGGCTGTAGTGGGTTGATGGCCGAACCAGGCCCAGACCGGACCTTCGCTGTCCAAATCTATACTGCGCCGCAGCTAAGCTAGGTGTTCAGTCAAGGCATCTGGTGGATCGGGTCTAGGATGAATCGATCCGGCTCTGAGGTCCAGACCTGGCAGATGTATTCATAGGGCGTGAGGCCGCTGAGGGTCTTAAGCCTTCGGGCGAAGTTGTAGGCTGCCATGAAGTCGGCGAGGTGCGTCCGAAGCTGGTCGTGGTTCTCGTAGTGGAACTGCTTGACCGTTGAGTCCTTGTTGGTTCGGTTCATCCGCTCGACCTTGCCGTTAGGGTCAGGACCCATTGATCATTCGCTTGCTGCATGATTCAGCCTCCGCAAGGAGACTGAGCAATGAGCAACCTTTTCTGGCTGACGGAGGCGCAGATGGCGCGGCTCCGGCCCTTCTTTCCCAAGAGCCATGGCAAGCCGCGCGTCGATGGCCGGCGTGTGCTAAGCGGGATAATCTTCATCAATCGCAACGGGTTGCGGTGGCGCGATGCGCCGAAGGAATACGGCCCGCCGAAGACCCTCTACAACCGCTGGAAGCGGTGGAGCGACAAAGGCGTCTTTGCCCGGATGATGGATGGCCTGGCCACCGAGGCGGCCACCCCGAAGACGGTGATGATCGACGCGACTTACCTGAAGGCGCACCGCACGGCGACCAGCCTGCGGTCGAAAAAGGGGGACCCGGCGACCTGCGCGGCCGCCTGACCGGCCGAACGAAGGGCGGCATGAACACCAAGCTGCATGCCGTCGCCGATGCCGATGGGCGGCCGCTCCGCTTCTTCATGACCGCAGGCCAGGTCAGCGACTATACCGGCGCTGCGGCCCTGCTGGGCGGCTTGCCGAAGGCGGAGTGGTTGCTGGTTGATCGAGGCTATGACGCCGACTGGTTCAGAGAAGCGTTGAAACACAAAGGCATAAATCCCTGCATCCCAGGCCGCAAGTCGCGCGGCAGACCCGTGAAGCACGACAAGCGCCGCTACAAACGCCGCAATCGGATCGAGATCATGTTCGGGCAACTGAAGGACTGGCGACGCGTAGCTACCCGATACGACAGGTGCCCAAAGGTCGTCCTCTCCGCCGTCGCTCTCGCCGCTACCGTCATGTTCTGGCTATGACGCGAGAACGAGATGCCGTAACGGGGCCTGCGTCGCGACCCGCCCGTTACCGTTGCAACATCGAGGGCAAGCTGGCGCCATTCCAGTATTGAATCAATAGGGAGGACTTCGGGATGAAACTGTTTGTCGGACTGGACGTGTCGCTGGAGAAGACAGCAATCTGCGTGGTCAGCGAACATGGGAAGATCGAGAGGGAGGCGCAGGCGGCCAGCGAGCCGGAAGCGCTTACACGGTGGATGGGGAACCTCGACGGCACCATCGCCGCCATTGGCTTGGAAGCCGGTCCCTTGTCGCAATGGTTGCACCGCGGGTTGACCGAGGCTGGACTTGACGTCGTGCTGATGGAAACCCGGCAGGTGAAGGGGGCGCTGAAGGCCATGCCGATCAAGACCGATCGCAGGGATGCCGAAGGGATCGCGCGCCTGCTTCATCTGGGGTGGTTACGGCCAGTTCACTGCAAATCTGTGTCAGCACAAGAGGTTCGCGCTGTTCTGAACGCGCGCAAGGCAGTGCAACAGGGCTTCATTGGGCTGGAAATGTCCTTGCGTGGGCTCTTGCGAAACTTTGGTCTGAAGGTCGGCTCCATATCGCGCGGCAGGTTTGAACAGCGCATTCGCGAACTGACGACGGGCAATCCGATGCTGGAGGCGGCAACCGAACCGATGCTACGGGCGCGACTGTCGCTACGACAGGAGCTGGCCGGGTTGGAACGCCGTGTCCGCCAGCTTGCCCAAGGGGATCCGGCCTGCCGCCGCATGATGTCCATGCCCGGGGTCGGTGCGGTGGTCGCACTGACCTATCGATCGGCGGTAGATGACCCTCGCCGCTTCACGTCCTCGAAGAAGGTCGGGCCATGGGTCGGCCTGACGCCCTCGCGAAACCAGTCAGGCGAGCGCGATGTCTCTGGCGGGATCACCAAGGCGGGCGACGTCAACCTTCGACGCGCCCTGTGCCAAGCTGCGACGGACATGATGCACCGTGGTCGTTCGACCTGGCTGAGAACATGGGCCGCGCAGGTTGCCCGTCGCCGTGGCACCAAGCGCGCCATGGTTGCCTTGGCACGGCGCATCGGGGTAATCCTTCACCGGATGTGGGTTGATGATACTGAGTTCCGGTCCGACAGCGCCGTGCCCTATGCAGCCTGACTATCAGAGTTCCCAACCCTTTGCCTGCCTGAACGCAGGCCTTCGAGGTCCCCCAGGGACGCGGTTCCGATGATGCCGTGGTTAGGATTGTTGCCGCTTCAGATCGAGCACGCCAACGAGATGGGCACATCGGAATTGCATTGAACCAGCATCATGTTGGCAGCCACCGCGCTGACCACGGACCGAAGCATGCACCCGGGTTGATCTCAGAAGAAGGCGGCAGTGATGGCAGGGCGGCCCAGACAGAACAGATGTTCAAAACCGCACCCCAGCGGCCGAACCCGCATGCACAAAACCGCTTGACTGGGACGGCACCGTTACCGAAGTCCTGACCCTAGTCAGACATGATTCGACCACTACTGCTCTGCACGCCAGGAACCGAAAGGAAATGCATCGATGTAGATCTCATCATTCACCGCACCCGACCTTCTTGCAAAATTCGAAAGTACCAAAGTTAACAGACTGGAGAAGATGGCAGGACTTGCCAAACCGGGAACCAGTCAAAGTTTTGTTGCGACTTTGGCGCGTATATGTCCAGTAGATGAAGCACACCGCGATCTCGCGCCGACGCCGCTCCGGCATCAACCGCACGCGCGCTTTTGGCGGCCGTCAATTCGGCTCAGGCTCGGGGTGGCGGTGATCAGCAGAGCATAGGGAATGGTCGCCCAGCACTTCGATCACCCGGCAATCGGCGATTTTCCCGCCTGCGCATTGCACGACCATGCGTTCCAGTTCACTTTTCAACGCCGTCAGCCTCGCAAGACGGCTTTCGACCTCAGCCAGTTGCGCCTTGGCGATGGCATCGGCGCCGGCACAGGATTGGTCGGGCTTGTCCGACAGGCTGAGGAGGTCGCGGATTGCCTCGAGGCTGAAGCCCAGGTCTCGGGCGTGGCGGATGAAGGCCAGCCGTTCCAGCGCTTTGCGGCTGTAAAGCCGCTGGTTACCTGAGCTACGCTCCGCTTCGGGCAAAAGGCCGATCTGCTCGTAGTAGCGAATCGTCGGAACCTTCACCCCGGCGGCTTCGCCCAATTTTCCGATGGTCAGCATCAGATTCCTCTTGAAGCTATAGTTGCTAGAGACATTAAGTTACTGATTCGATGAAATCAACTGCCCGCCCTGCGGCAGGAGGAATGACGATGCCAGAAGCTGCACGCGAAACGTCCTGCGACTGGACAGTGACAGGCATGGACTGCGGGTCCTGCGCAACTAAAATCAAAGATGCTGTCGCGCGTCTGCCGGGAGTAAGCGGCGTTGAGGTCGGGATCATGTCGGAGCGCCTGCGACTGACGCTCGATGAAACACAGACCGGGAAAGACAGGATCGAGAAGACTGTCCGCGCACTTGGCTACGAGATTGCGCCACGCACGGCATCGGCGAAGAAAGAGTTCGTTTTGCCCGGACAAGCTGCAGTCGAAAAGACTGACGCGGATGCGGATGTCAATCACGCCAAACACGATCATGCCAGTCACAATCATGCCGGTCACGATCACGGCCTAAAGGCAGCCGGCACCAAGCAGGACGAGTCCAGCCACGGTAGCGCCGGCCATATCCATGACGACCCTGCTGACCGGAGCAAGCGGTGGTTTCAAACGGCCAAGGGTAGGCTGGTGATCTTCACTGCCTTTTTGCTGGGTGCCGCCTGGATCATCGAATATCTTGCGCCCGAGATCGGCAAATGGGCCTTCGTCGCGGCCTGTCTGATCGGCGTGGCCCCGGTGGCGCAGCGTGCCTTTGCGGCATTGCGGATGGGGCAACCATTTACCATCGAAAGCCTGATGACCATCGCTGCCATCGGCGCGCTGTTCATCAATGCGGCCGAAGAGGCGGCGTTGGTCGTTTTCCTCTTCGCCGTGGGCGAAGTTTTGGAAGGCGTCGCGGCAGGCAAAGCGCGCGACGGGATCCGGGCGCTGGCAAATCTTGTCCCGAAGACCGCGCAACTCGTCACCGGCGACACCACGCGCGAGGTGCCTGCCGCAAGCCTGAACGTGGGCCAGACCGTGCTGGTCCGCCCCGGCGACCGGATTCCGGCGGATGGCGAGATCGTGGACGGCACGTCGGGCGTCGATGAAAGCCCGGTCACTGGCGAAAGCGTGCCCAAGACGCGCGGGCCGGGGGATGCGGTCTTCGCAGGCGCAATCAACACCGAGGCAGCGCTGCGGGTAAAAGTCACTAAGGGCGCGGAAGACAACACCATCGCCCGCATCATCCGTCTGGTCGAAGAGGCCGAGGAGGCCCGCGCGCCGACCGAGCGCTTCATCGACCGCTTCAGCCGCTGGTATATGCCCGCCATCGTTGCCGTGGCGGCGCTGGTGGCGCTGGTGCCGCCGCTGGCGTTCGACCAGCCTTGGGACACCTGGGTTTACCGCGGTCTTGCCCTACTGCTGATCGGTTGCCCTTGCGCGCTGGTCATTTCGGTCCCCGCTTCCATTGCCTCGGCTATGTCCACGGGCGCGCGGCGCGGCCTCTTGATGAAAGGCGGTGCCGTGATCGAGGCGGCGGCGAAGGTTGATGTCGTGACCTTCGACAAGACCGGGACGTTGACACATGGTCGTCCACAGGTGACGGACGTCGTGCCGTTCGGGGCCACCACCAAAGCCGAGCTTCTGGCCGTTGCGGCCGGGGTCGAGACGGGGTCGAGCCACCCGCTGGCCATCGCCATCCTGAACAAGGCAAAGGACGCAGGCGTGGCCGCGCTGTCGTCGCAGGATGCAAAGGCGTTGATGGGGAAAGGCGTGGTCGCGACGGTGGGTGGTGCGCCTGCATGGGTCACCTCTCCGCGTTACGCGATGGAACATGGTGGGCTTGAAGCCCTTGGTTTGCGACAGGCCACAATCTTCGAAGAGGATGGCAAGACCGCTGTTGCGGTGTTCCGGGAGAAGACCCCACTTGGGTTGATCGCCATGCGAGACGAGCCACGGGCGGACGCCAAGGATGCTGTGCGCCAGCTGACGGCCATGGGGGTGACCTCTGTGATCCTGACCGGGGATAACCCCCGCACAGCCTCCGCGATTGCCGGAAGCCTCGGCCTGCGGTTCGAGGCCGACATGCTACCCGAAGACAAGCTCGCCTATATCCGCGAGATTGGCTCCAAGGGTGGCGTCATGATGATTGGCGACGGTATCAACGATGCGCCGGCGCTGAAGCAGGCGTCGGTCGGCGTGGCGATGGGCTCGGGCACCGATGTGGCGCTGGAAACCGCCGATGCGGCAATCCTGCGCGACCGGGTGACAGACATCCCCGCCACGATCCGCCTGTCGCGTGTAGCGATGGCCAACATCCGCCAGAACGTGACCATCGCATTGGGGCTGAAAGCCGTGTTTCTGGTGACCTCGGTTTTCGGTCTGACCGGCCTGTGGATTGCGATCCTGGCCGATACCGGGGCGACAGTGCTTGTGACCCTGAACGCCCTGCGCCTGCTTCGGTTCAACCCTGAGCGTGAGAGCTGACATCATGATCTCAGGTTTTGGCTGGGCCGCGTTGGCCCTTCTGTTCGGCTATCTGGCTCTGTTCTTCTGGGGTAGTGCGCTGGCGGCGCAAGCGGCGGGTCGGCCTGTCTGGCTGTTTTCGCGCGCCACGGGACGCGACCGTCTGGCTGCGATGGGCTTCCGTCTCGCCTTCGTACTTGCCTTTTTCGGGCCACTCCTCTGGCTCGCCATGCCTGCCCTGCACAAGGTCGATCCCCTCTGGACCGAGGGGGGTGCCGTGGTCCTCGGCCTGATCGGAGTATTTGTCGCCGGACTTGGCGCGATGGTCGCCTTTGCAGCACAGATGTCGATGGGATCGTCGTGGCGCGTCGGCGTGGCAGGCGGCGAGACCGGCGATCTGGTCTCGAACGGGCTCTACCGCTTTAGCCGCAACCCAACCTTTGTCGGTCAGTTTGCCCTGCTGGCAGGTGTTGCGATGGCGGTTCCGGCAGTCCCGACAGTCCTCGCGCCAATCCTGTTTCTCTGGTCGGCCAGCACGCAAGTCCGGTCGGAAGAGGCCGCCCTGCATGACGCAATCGGGTCTGACTATGACCGTTACGCCGCATCGGTCCCGCGCTGGATCGGCATAAACCGAAAGGCTGCACGATGACCCGAGCGGTGCTGATCTGCCTGATCGCTGCCACAGTGGTGGCAGACCAATTGACCAAGGCAGCGGCCCTGTCTGCGCTGTCGCAGGGGATTGCGGTCCCGGTTTTTCCGGGCTTCAACCTCACCCTTGGCTTCAACGAGGGTGCGAGTTTTGGTATGATGGGTGGCGTCATGGCGGGCAAGCCGCTCCTGATGGCGGCGCTGACGGGCGCGCTGACGCTTGCCTTCGCCGTCATGGCTTTTCGGGCGCAGCACCCGCTGGAACGAATAGGTTATGGCCTGGTTGTGGGTGGGGCGCTTGGCAACATCATCGACCGCCTGCGACAGGGTGCCGTGACCGATTTTCTTGATTTCTATTGGCGCGACTGGCATTGGCCCACGTTCAACGTCGCCGATATTGCGATCACTCTGGGCGCGGTCTTGATCCTTGCCGCCTCTCTTCCCCTTCGACGCCGCAAGGAGCCTGTTCTTGACCAAAGCTGACCCGCAGAGTCTGTCGCGCGACGATCTCTCACTGATCGCCGCCTTCCTGATTGCATTGGCGGCGACGCTTGGCGCGCTCTTTATCGGCGAAGTGTTGGGACAGATGCCCTGTACGCTCTGCTGGTATCAGCGCATCGCCATGTTCCCGCTCGTGCCAATCCTTGGTCTGTCGCTCTGGCGTGCAGACGGCATAGCGCGCACATACGCCTTGCCGTTGGCCTTGGCCGGGCTGGCGCTAGCGGCCTGGCATTCGGGCCTATACGCCGGCCTCTTGCCCGCGCCTATCGTGCCTTGCACTGAGAATGGCCCATCCTGCACCGGCGAGGCGCAGATGATCCTCGGCCTGCCCATCCCCTATCTTTCAGCGGTCGCCTTCGCGGCGATCCTTGTTTGTCTCCTCTTGCCGAAAGGGCACCGCCCATGAATCGCCGCAACCTCCTGATCGGAGCATCCGCAGTCGGGCTTGCCGCCTTTGCAGCTGGCACCATCATCCTGAACCGTCGCCGTGAAGCCGAGGCCGAGGCACTGGCAGCCGCCACGCCCACCGCAGATCAGGCGCTTTTGGTCCGAGAGTATTCCCCCAGCTTCGGTCCCGCCGATGCGCCCGTCACATTGGTCGAGTTCTTCGATCCCTCTTGCGAGGCCTGCCGCGCTTACCACCCGGTGGTGCAGGAAATCCGACGGCAGTTTCCGACGCAGGTCCGCGTTGTGCTGCGCTACACCGTCTTCCACGAAGGCTCGGACGAGGCCGTGCGCATCCTCGAGGCCGCGCGGATGCAGGACAAGTTCGAGCCGGTGCTGGACGCACTTCTCGAGCAGCAGCCCGGTTGGGCCGTTCACGGCTCGCCAGAGATGGATGTCGCTTGGGAAATCGCTGGTGCGGCAGGTCTCGATCTCGAGAAGGCAGAAACCGACCAGTTCTTCCCGGGGATCACCGGAATTCTGAACCAGGACGCGGCCGATGTCGAAGCCCTGGGCATCCGCCAGACACCGACGTTTTTCTTGAACGGAAAGCGGCTGGAAAACTTCAGCGCCGACAGCCTGATCGCCGATGTGCGGTTCGCGGTCCAGAATAGCTGACGGCGTTCAGGACCGGCTAGCGAAGGCCGAAAACAGGGCCAGCGTCCGCTCGCTGACGTGATGCTCGATGCCCTCGGCATCGCGCTCCGCCGTTACGGGGTCGAGACCTAGACTGATGAGAAAGCGCAGCACGATCTCGTGCCGCCGCCGGCATTCCTTTGCCAGCGAACGCCCGTCATCTGTCAGAAAGACCGACCGATACTTCGCGCGCGTGATCAGCCCCTCCCGCGCCAGGCGGTCGAGCGTCTTGCTCACCGTCGGCACTTTCACGCCAAGCCGCGCGGCGATGTCCACGGGCCGCGCCTCACCTTGGTCGTGGATCAACTCCGCAATCAGTTCGACGTAATCCTCGGCCAGCTCATTGCGCCGGGCTTCGCGCACGCCCTGAAACGCTCCGGCGCGCAGGTCCGCAGGCCGGTCATCCGATGTGGCGTGGGGTGCAGGATCAAACTCTGTCATCGCGTCAGTGTCGCATGGGATGGATTGACAAGTAAAGGCATAGGGCAGATTGTTAGCCCTGTCTAACTTTGTGCGCCAAGACTTTGGCGCGACCATATGACTGCAGAAAGCAAAATCCATGTCCGCGAACGCTTGGCGTCGAGAGAGCGAGACACCCTCCCTTTCGGAAGTCTTCCGCACTATCGCGGTCGGCAATGGCGGCACCAGCAGGTTCAGGCGCTTCCTTGCTTTCATCGGCCCCGGATACCTAGTGGCCGTGGGCTACATGGACCCCGGCAACTGGGCGACCTCGCTCGCGGGTGGTGCGGCCTTTGGCTACACGCTGTTGTTCGTCGCGCTGCTGTCGAACATCATGGCGATCCTCCTGCAATCTCTCTGCGCGCGCCTGGCGGTCGCGTCGGGCCGCGATTTGGCACAAGCCTGCCGCGACGCCTTTCCGAAGTGGATGTCCATTCCCCTCTGGATCTTTGCCGAACTGGCCATCATCGCCACCGACCTGGCTGAGGTGATCGGCACCGCCATCGGCCTAAATCTGCTCTTCGGCATTCCGCTGGAGATTGGCATCTTCATCACCGCTGCTGACGTGTTCCTGATCCTGTGGCTCCAGAACAAGGGCTTCCGCTGGATCGAGGCTCTGATCATCTCGCTTATGGCGCTAATCGCCGCCTGTTTCGTCGTGCTCATCGCGCAGGCTGATCCGGTGTGGGGTGAGGTCATCGCCGGGTTTGCCCCCAGCCGCGAGATCTTGGGCAACCCGACCATGCTCTATTTGGCGCTCGGGATCATCGGTGCGACCGTGATGCCCCACAATCTTTACTTACATTCCGGCATCGTGCAGACCCGCGCCTTCGGCCTTGACTTGCCCGCCAAGCGCGAGGCGCTGCGACTGGCGACCTGGGACAGCACCATCGCGCTGATGTTCGCTCTGACAATCAATGCCTCTATCCTGATCCTCGCGGCCGCCACCTTCTACACTGCGGGCGAAAACGACGTGGCCGAGATCGACAAGGCGCATTTGCTCCTAGAGCCCTTGCTGGGATCATCGCTGGCGCCGATCCTGTTCGGCGTGGCGCTGTTGTGTGCGGGCCTCAATTCCACAGTGACCGCTACCATGGCAGGCCAGATCGTGATGGAAGGGTTCATCAATTTGCGCATCGCCCCCTGGGCGCGGCGGCTCATCACCCGCTGCCTTGCGATCGTGCCCGCGATCTTCGTGATCCTGCTTTATGGCACCGAAGGCGTGGGGCAGCTTCTGATCCTCAGTCAGGTCGTGCTGTCATTCCAGCTGCCTTTTGCCATCGTGCCTTTGGTCATGTTCACCGCCAGCCGCGCCAAGATGGGCGAACTGGTGGCTCCATGGTGGTTGACTGCCGTGTGCTGGTTGATCGCGACGGTGATCATCGTGCTAAACGTGAATCTGCTGTCGACTGTTGTGTTGGGCTAACGCCTGCTTGTTCCTTCTGGATTCCAAGGGTGAAACCCGTCACGGAAACCCGCTTGGGTCAAAGAGTGTGGCGGTACAAGAAATCAGATCAGCAGCACCTGAGTGCCAACTTGTGCGATGTCGTAGAGTTCTATGACATGCTCATTGTATAGACCGATGCATCCATTCGATGATCTGCGTCCGATCTTTCGGGTGTCGTGAGTACCGTGGATCAAGTAGGCTGGCCATGACAGATACAATCCCCGAACACCCAGTGGGTTGTCAGGTGCACCGCCCTCCACCATCTTCGGCCAATCTGGGTTTCGCTCGAGCATGGAAGCCGTCGGGCGCCACGGCGGGTTCACGGCCTTGCGGACAACCTCGGTTCGCCCGAGCCGGGTCAGTTCCTCGGACAGAGGGACGGACGATGGATAGAGAAGGTAGATCGATTGATCTTCTGACCAAAAGTGCAGTGCACGTGACTTGGTGTCCGCAAGGATCGCGCCACCGCGGGTGTTCTCAAAGTAATCCTGCCACTGAGGCATCCGGAAGCTGGACACGTTGTTCCGCACGCTGCTGGAGACGGGAGCTTGAAACTCCGTGCTGCCTTCCTGCGCCCAGGCTGGCAGGGATGCAAAACTGGCCACCCCGATTGCGCCCCTCAGCAAAGCCCGCCGCTTCATCAAATCGCTGGTCATGGAACACTCCTCCAAGCGCTTTTCGAGTGTGAGTATCGTTCGCTCGTGGACGAGGCAAATCAAACAGCCGTTAGCACGCGGCACTCGGGGCGATGAGCGCGACCATCCTTTCTCCCCGCAACCGCACACTAGTTTATCTGGCGGCTTGCAAGCGACGAAGATGTCCCACCAACTCTTGGTCGTTTTGTTCTAAGCGGAAGATCCTTCCACAGTTTCAAGCCCACGTCGAAAATCGACCGCTGCGCCACCAATCTGACAATGCCGTGATCTTCGAACATATGCGTTGCACCTCAAGCTACTAGAGCAGCTATCCATCCCTCCCATTTTAGGGGTTGTGGCAAGAATGTACGTTTCAAGCGCACACCAGTTCTCGAGCCGGAAGCCTGTCCAAAGCTGGGCCAGTTTGGGGGCCGCCATCGTGGCAGGTGTCCTTTTCGTCTTGGCTCTGCAGCCATACTCGATCTTGCCACTTGCGCTGATCGCCTTTGCTCTGCTGGCAGTGTTGGTGCGTCGCGCATCCGGTTTCATCGCGTTCAGGCTGGGATACTTCTTCGGCCTCGGTCAATTCGTGCCCGGGCTTTTCTGGATCACCGAAAGTTTTCAGGTTGAGGCGGACCGGTTCGGTTGGCTGGCTCTGCCGGCGGTTCTTGGTCTTTCGGCGCTTCTGTCGGTCTTTCCTGCCCTGGCCTGCGCTCTGGCGGCACGGATGGAACGCGCCGGGTTGCCGTTGGCACTCTCGATGGCGACAAGCTGGACCGCCACGGAGTGGCTGCGAGGCCATGTTCTCACCGGGTTTCCCTGGAACCTGGCTGCCTACACACTCTCTGACTGGCCGGTCGCTGCGCAGGCTTCCTCTGTCTTCGGAAGCTACGGCCTGGGATTTCTTCTGGTGCTCTGCGCCGCGCTGGCCGGACTGGCTTTTGTCTCGGCCGCCGACGGGAAACGCATCAGCCGCCTCGCCACTGCGGGCACGATCGCCTTGTCGGTGACCGCATTTGGTGCAATGCGCTTGCTGTTCGCCGATGTGCCGTCAGAGCGCGGCGCGCAAATCCGTGTCGTCCAGCCGAACATCGCACAGAGTGCCAAATGGGATGATGCCACCCGAAACTCAAACATCCTGAAACTCATCGCGCTTTCGGCCCAGCCCGGCGACTTCGACATTCTGCTCTGGCCGGAAACCGCTTGGCCAGGGTTCCTGGCAGAGGATGCCGGTGCCCGGGCAATGTTGGGCTGGCTCTTGCCCGAGACCGGCGTCTTGCTGACAGGCAGCCCGGAACGGGAGGAAACCGGGGCCGGGACAGTCTACCGGAATGCCGTGCTTGCTATCTCTCGTGACGGCACCATCCTGACCCGCTATGCCAAACATCATCTCGTCCCGTTCGGTGAATACGTTCCGTGGCGGAGCCTTTTGCCCCTTCAGCGTCTGGTTCAATCGCTCGGAGACTTCACGCCGGGGCCAGGGCCCCGGACACTGGCGTTCGGCCCACACCCCTATGCAGGGATCGCAATCTGCTATGAGATCATTTTTCCCGGACACGTGGTCGATGATGCGATCAGACCGGACTGGATCTTCAACGCGACAAACGACGCTTGGTTCGGTGCCTCGATCGGGCCATGGCAGCATTTGGCATCGGCCCGGATGCGGGCCATTGAAGAGGGCCTGCCTCTCGTCCGGGCCGCCAACACGGGAATTTCGGCAGTGGTTGATTCCTACGGGGCAACATTGGCCATGCTCGAAATCGACACGTCAGGCGTGATCGACATCCGCTTGCCCCGCCCATTGCCCGCAACCATCTACGCCCGCTTCGGAGACTGGGCGCTTCTCTTTCTCATGCTCACTTCGTGGGCGATCAGTGGCTATTGGGCCCGGCAGCAACAGGCAAACCTGAAAGGTGCATCGAAATGATCGGGCCGCTCTTCGCAATCATCGGGTTCCTTTGGGGTTACCTCGTTGCACGGCGGCGGGGCGGAAAGACCGTCGACCGCCTGCAGTACGGCGCAGGCTTCGCCATCGCCTTCGGGCTGCTCGGCACTCTCCTTGGAATCGCTCTCGCAAGGTATCTTGGGGCAGCCTGATCGGCGAAACATCGCCGATCCTGAAATCCTCACTTTTTCGTCGGTTGAACCTCTAGGGTCAGGACCCATTGATTATCCGCTCGCGGCGTGATTCAGCCTCTGCGAGG
>CAYMRX010000020.1:0-15273 GCA_964393035.1 uncultured Tabrizicola sp. | reverse complement strand
GCGACGCCAAGCGCCGAGAACACATCAAATCAATGGGGTGGAAACGCCGCATACGCAGCTCGTCGCGCTTCTCGCGAATTTGCTCGATCGGCACTTCGTCGTTTAAAACATCAGTGATCAGGCTGAGGTATGATTCCCGAACGTTCCAGATATCGGATGCAGTTTCCCTGTGACGCTGCGCAAGCGCGCCAGGGTCGAGGTCCTTCTGGTAGGCGTTATAGATCAGGCTGAGGATCGCGAGAGCAGCGGTGGCATACTCGGCATAGTTAAGGAGTCCTGTCTCCGCCTTGAAGATCGCCGAGACCGCTCCACCAGCAATCAGGGCTGATAGGACGATATTGAACCACTTCGCCAACCACTGATGGTTGGCGTGTCGTTCAGCCATCCTCTCGTGGATTTTGTGGGTGTAGGCGCAGCGCCCGTAACACTCGCGCACCTGGCTTTCGAGATGGAAACGGGGATCAGACTGGGAAGGTTGGGCCAAAGACACTTCTCCATTTCGCGCGTCGCTCGATTGCGACATCATCGGTCTGCAAAAGGCATGCTTCAACCGCGATGTTGTAGTCGGTGAGCGCTTTCCTCCAGAACACTCCGGTTCTGTAAGCCCGTGAGCCGCTGCCAGGCATCAGCCAGAATTGTTGACTTTCATTCTGGTCGTAGAGGTATTTCAGGAAATCGCGGGCCATGTAATCGTGGTAGCCGTAAGATTGCGCCTTGTAGGGCCAAGTATCGATAAATTGGTAGGCGAGGGTATCGATCAGGGCCCCAGTCATCGGGACATCATTGTGGTCCTTCCAGACCCTCATCATGCGGCAGAGGGGTTTGAGGTTTCGGTTTACGAGCAGGTTGCGGTTATGGACAGCCTCGATCTCAGCTTTCGGATTGCATGTTTTCCATGAACCGCCACCGTTAGAATCCGGATAGGTCCAGGTCCCGCCTTTGTTGTCAAAGTACGGGAGGATTTCGAAGGTGACCCCGTCGTCGAATTTGATCACGACGACCTGACCGTCTCCGCCGATGTTGCTGGTCGGGTAAGTTTTCTGAAGGGAGGCTCGTACAGACTGCAGGAGCGCTGATTGTCCGTTGACCTGATAGGCATCGAACTTCGCGTAGAGGTCGTACGGGAGGCGGAATCCTACGTCGAGGTCGCTGATGCCCTTTGCTGCGGTATCTCGTCCGTAGGAGCCGACATACAGGCTGTGGGCGGTTTCTGAGTCGGTGTCCCAGAAGTCCTTGTTAAGGCGCGCTGTGATGCGCCGATACCGTCTGCCGATCGATGAGATTAGATCCGTGCCGATGTTGTAGTTGTTCCTGAATGCGTAGAACTCATCGTAAACCCCCATCCAGCGGTCCCCTAAAGCCTTGCAGATAACAGTGACCTGCCACTGGTCTTTTATCCAGCCACAACCGGAGCCCGATGGTCATTGCTCTGACCCCCAACCTTGGACCGCCCGAAGGCAGAGTTTTCCGGCTTAAATCAGGGTGACAGGCTGGTGGTGCCCCCCGATTTCGTCAGCGTGATCGAGGGCTTGTTCCCGATCGCACCATGTGGCCGTTCCTGGTTGTAATATCTTCGCCAAGCCTCCAACTTTTCAGCCGCATCCGCAAGGGTCAGAAACCAGTGTTGGTTCGGACATTCTGCCCGAGACTGCTGCGCTTCCCGCCAGGGCAAGCCTAGTCCATGCTGCTGGTGCAAACGTCCGCCGCACAGTTCCCACACAGCCTCCGCCCAATGCTGCCGGCCGGTTGCGACCTGCAGATGCTGCCAAATGACGCGTTTGCAGCCACTCGACCGAGCAGAATCACGTGGGCTTCAAGGTATGCATTGATCGGGCCGCGGCGGTCACACCATTACGGCCGTCTCCACGGCCCTTCCATCTTCGCGCCACTCCGGCAGTCCCCCATCCATCCGCCGCGCGTTGAGCCCATGGCGGCGCAGGGTGGCGACAGCTTGGTAGGCGTAGACGCAGTAGGGCCCGCGGCAATATGCGACGATCTCGGTGTCGGGGGCCAGGCCAGGCAAGAGGTTTTCCAGCTCGGCCAGCGTGGCGTTTAGCGCACCGGGGATGTGGCCCGTGGCGTATTCGTCGGCAGGCCGGACATCCAGCACCGTCACGGACCCCTCCACTATCCGTGCTTCGAGGTCCGCGCGGCTTACGGGTTCGGGGGCATCCTCGCCGCCTGAGAGGCCCCGCAGGATGCGCTCGACCTGCGCGAGGTTGCGCTCCGCCACGATGCGCAGAAGGTCCATGAGCTCAAGCATCTTTGCGTCTGTCAGCCGGTAGATCACCGCCTTGCCCTCGCGGCGGCTGGTGACGAGGCCTGCACGGCGCAGCTGCTGGAGATGCTGCGAGCAGTTGGCGATGGCGAGGCCGGTCTTATCGGCCAGCGCCTCCACCCCGCGTTCGCCTTGCGCCAGTTGTTCCAACAGCATCAGACGCGCCGGTGCCGACACGGCGCGTGCAACGAGCGCGTATTCTTCGAGCAGGGCCAATTTCGGGCTGATTGACAAGTCGTGCCTCCGGACGTTAGATCATTCAAGCGATAACTTGAATAATAGCGATTCCATCGCACCCCACAAGCCCCAAGGCCAGCGATCCATGTCCGAGACCATCCTCGCCACTGAGGCGATCATCCGTCTTGTCATCTTTCTGGGTGTTCTGGCGGCGATGGCGCTTTGGGAAGTGGCAGCCCCCCGGCGCAGACGGGAGATCCCGCGGGTGATCCGCTGGACCAATAATCTTGCGCTCGTGGTGGTCGACACAATCATCCTGCGGCTGTCGTTCCCGATCCTCGCGGTCAGTCTGGCCGTCATGGCCGAGGATCGTGGCTGGGGCCTGTTCAACAATCTCGATGTGCCGGTCTGGGTCGCGATCATCGTCTCAATGCTGCTGCTCGATCTGGCGATCTACCTTCAGCACGTGATGTTCCATGCGGTGCCGGGGCTCTGGCGGCTGCACCGGATGCACCACGCCGATCTGGACTTCGACGCCACGACCGGGCTGCGGTTTCATCCGGTGGAAATCCTCATCTCGATGGGGATCAAGCTTGCGGCGGTCGCCGCGCTCGGACCGCCCGCCGTCGCGGTGCTGCTGTTCGAGGTGATCCTGAACGCCACCGCGCTCTTCAACCACGCCAACATCGACCTGCCGCGCCCGGTGGACCGCGTGCTGCGGCTTATCGTAGTGACGCCGGACATGCATCGCGTCCACCATTCCACCGACCCGCGCGAGACCAACTCGAACTACGGCTTCAACCTGCCGTGGTGGGACAGGCTTCTGGGCACCTACATCGCCCAGCCCGTCAAGGGACACGAGGGGATGGAGATCGGGATCGAGCAATTCCGCACACGTCGCGACCTGTGGCTTGACCGGATGCTGGTCCAGCCGCTGCGCGGACCGGCATCAGGCCATGCGCTCGATCCCCAGATCACGACAAAGGAGCCCGCAGAATGACCGCAAGTGAATTTACGCGCGGCATCCGCGAGAACCGCGTTCAGGTCGCGCACCAGCTGATCCAGGTGATGCTGGTCGGCTTCGCTATCGGCATGACGCGCACGGTGGTCCCGGCGCTGGCCGAGAGCGAGTTCGGACTCGAGCGCGGCTCGTTTCTCTTGCTCGCCTCTTTCGTCGTGGCCTTCGGCGCGGTGAAGGCGGTGATGAACTTCGTCGCCGGGCGCTGGTCGGAGCGGATCGGGCGCAAGCGGGTGCTGTTCTGGGGTTGGGTCGTGGCGCTGCCGATCCCGGTGATGATTTGGTATGCGCCCGACTGGAACTGGATCGTCGCCGCGACCGTGCTTCTCGGCGTCAATCAGGGCCTCTGCTGGTCGATGACGCAGACGGCCAAGCTCGACATCACCAAGGCTGAGGAACGCGGCCTCACAATGGGGCTGAACGAGTTCTCGGGCTATGTCGGCGTGGCGATCGCGGGCATCCTGACCGCGTATGCCGCCGAATGGCTGGGCGCGCGGACGGGGCTTCTGGTCTTTGGCATGGCCCTAGTCCTGCTGGCGCTGATCCTGACGGTTGTCTGGGTCAAGGACACGCTGCCATGGGCCAAGGCGGAGACGGCCGCGCACAAGGCCGCGCCGCCGAAGAACCCGCCGCGCTATCCGCAGGGCGTGTCCGAGCATCCCACGACGGGCGAGGTCTTCGCGCTGATGAGCTGGCGCGACCGCCGCCTCTTCGCGATCTCCCAGGCGGGGCTAGTCGAGAAGTTCGTCGATGCGCTGGTCTGGGCGCTGTTCCCGGTCTTCCTCGTGGGCCAGGGCGCGACCCTGACGGAGGTTGGGTGGATAGTGGGCACCTATGGCTTCGTCTGGGGCGGCTCGCAGCTCTTCACCGGGCGACTGTCGGACCATGTCGGCCGGTTCTGGCCCAACGTGCTCGGCATGTGGATCTGCGGCGCGGGCGTGGCGATGGTGGTCATGGGCTCGGGCGCGCTCTGGTGGTCGGTCTCGGCGGGCGTCGCGGGCTTCGGCATGGCGCTCCTTTACCCGAACCTCTCGGCGGCCGTCGCGGACATCACCCCGCCCGCCTGGCGCGGCTCGGCCATCGGCATCTACCGCTTCTGGCGTGACCTCGGCTATGCCATCGGCGCGCTCGGCCTCGGCCTTGCCGCCAGCCTGACGGGCGCGGCGGAAGCCGCCTTCTGGTTCGTCGCGATCTCCATGTTCGTCTCCGGCGGCCTGCTGTTCTGGCTCGGCGAGGAAACCCATCCGCGTCTCAACCCCGCCCCCGAAAAGGTCCCTGCATGAAACACCTGATCCTGCTGAACGACCCGCCCTACGGCACCGAGCGCAGCTTCAACGGCCTGCGCATGGCCCACGCGCTGGCCAAGAACGACCCGGAGGCCGAGATTACCGTCTTTCTGATGGCTGACGCGGTGCTCTGCGCCAAGGCGGGGCAGAAGACGCCCGATGGCTACTACAACCTCGAGCGGATGCTCTGCCGGGTCCTGTCCGCCAAGGGGCGCGTCCTGATGTGCGGCACCTGCATGGACGCGCGCGGCCTTGCTGAGGGCGACATGATGGAGGGAGCGTGTCGCTCAACCATGGACGAACTCGCCCAGGCGACGCTCGCCGTCGATAGGGTCCTAGTGTTCTGACGACCTGGATGGCCAGAACCAGTTCGCTGTTCGTCACACTGTGCAGGGCAGCTTCCCGCCCCTTACGTTTCCCAAGGTGCTCCCCTCGGCATCACATCCTTCATCTTAATCTCCCGCAACAAGCCGCCGGCCTGCAAACTCTCGCATACCCAGCCGAGCGCCGTGCACCAATCAACATATCCACGCCGCGCCGCCTCAATCTGTTGCGGATGGGGCGAGAACGTCACGGGGCAGGCTAGCACCTCCACCGTTCGCCACTTCCCGCGCGACAAGACGCGCTCTGTCCCGACGACAATGGTGGTAGCCCGCTCTCCGTGCTGGTTCCGCTTCGTCTCAACCGGCACGCAACGTGGCACCGCCCCCGGCATCCAGTCTGGCGTTAGCCCAGCGCGGGCGAGCTCCGCCACCCGGATAGCCATACGCTTGCCTCCGAGGCTGTCTGGCATTCCGGCAACGGTTGCCGCGATGACCTCGGCGTCCTCGTGGGTGTAGCTGCCGATCTTGTACTGCCCGCCATCAACCTTGCAGCCGAGAATGGCGCGCTGCAGGAGGACGTATTCGAGGCCAAAGCCAAACCCGTCCTCTCGCTCGGGATCGGGCGGCTCTGGCAACTCAAGCTGGGCATGCTCAATACGAAAGGCCCATTCCAGTGCCTGCTGAACCGACATGGACCGCTTCGGGCGGCCCGACCCCACACGCCCAACGCGCGCATGCAAATTGCGATCGTGTTTCATCGGATTCCCCGCTCCCGGAGGCGCTCTGCCGTCACAAGCCCGCGTGCCAGCATCGCGTCGCGCATGGAGTTCGAGATCGCGCTGACTGGTACGTAGCGATCGGAGTTGACCATCTCGGCATAGAAAATCGGCAGATCCGTGATCGGGCGGGTTTCCTGCGCTGCAACCGCCTTCGGCTTGCGTCGTTTTCGCGACGCATCATCCGCCTTGCGCTGGGCGGCGCGCTGCATGACACGGTCCAGCGCCTTGGGTCCATCGGGCGGCTCGGGGTGTTCCTGCCGAGAGGCTTCAGCTGCTTCGAGGATCTCGGCCTCGTTCAGACCAAGATCATCCCGCCAGCGTCGGACATGCTCCCGCGGTGGCCAGCCTTGCCACCAGCCGGGCAGGGGCCCGTCGGGGCCAAAGCCCAGCGCCAACAGCAGCGATCCGAACAACGCCTCATCGAGGCCGTCGCGCGCGCCCGCGCCCTCCTCCTCCTTTACTGGTTTACTTACTGGTTCTCTTACAAGGTTACTGTCCGGATTTCGGACACGGCTCGGGGCATTTTCCGGACACGGCTCAGGGTGAAAATCGGACACGGTTCCGCGTCCGGTTTCCGGACACGGGAGCTGCCTATCCACTGGCGATGTGCCAATTTCGGCAGCGTTTTCGAGGGGCGCGAAGGGCAGGTCGTCTTGCGCGTCACCGCCATGTCCGGTTTCCGGACACGGGGCCCCCTGATGTTGGGCAAAGCCCGGCTCGAAGGCCAAGATATAGCGGGTCGGCATCTGTCGCTTGTTGCCAGGATTAAGCCGCTGCACGCGACGGATCAGACCTGCGGTCTCGAGAAGGGCCAAATGCTCGTTCAGGGTCGATCGGCTGATTTCGCAGTCCTCGGCCAGCTGCTCCTGGGAGGGGAAGCAGCCAAAATCCGGATTGAACCGATCGCAGAGGTGCCAGAGCACGATCTTCGTCGTGGGCTTCAACCCGCGCTGCTGAATGGCCCAGTTGGTGGCGGCGTGGCTCATGGCGCAGGTCTCCTGACCGGAGGCGCGACACGCGTGGTAAAGCCATGATCGGCCAAGGCGCCCAGCGCATCGTCGAGAGATCGCACCAGCGCCCAGCCAAAGCCCTGCGAGGTAACAGCGTCCCGAAACGCCTCCTGCGCTGGGTTCAGCCGACCCTTGAGAGATTTCAGCTCGAGGAAGAGGACGCGCCCAGCGCAAAGCACCATCAGATCGGCAAAGCCAGGATGGACGCCCATGCCGACGAGGATCGCCTGCCGCTTAGCGCCCCGCGGGCCAGCTTCGGTGATCTCGTTTGGGCAATGGTGAATGATCGCGCCTTTGGGCAGCGCAAAACGCAGTGCCGTGACCACGGCACGCTGCAGGTCCGCCTCGGGTGTGCCGCGCCGTTTCATCGGTCACCCTCCCGGTTTGTTGGATGACGCTCCACGCGTCCGGGCGACTTGGCGTCGAGGACGACAAGCAGGATCCTTGCGTCCTCGCGCTCCTCCGGCGTCTCGCCATGCTTGACCAGCACATTGCAGGCCAGCCGGATCAGATGATCAGAATAATGCACGACATCAGCCACCACGATGCGGGACTCGCGCCGCCGCTCGTCGATCCAGGCCTGGCGCGCGCGATCGCGGGCGCTGGGCTTGTGGAAGGGCAGGGGGGTGCTCATCGACGTCCCCCACTGCGCTTGCGCCGCGACGCTGTGGCTTCCTGTTCTTCGAGCCATTCAAGGACGGTGGCGCGGCGGTAAAAGACTTTGCGACCTGCCCGGATACAGGGTGGTCCGGAGCGCAGAACGTCCCAGCGACGCAAGGTATCCTCGGACACGCCGAGTTGCAGCGCGAGGTCGGTCCTACTGATCCATCCTCCCAGCAAGCCGCCCGACGGCTTGGCGATGCTTTCGCTGATCTCGTGCGATTGCATGATATCCCTCCAGTTTTGCGCCCAGATGCGGGCCGGTTCCGAGGGCCACTCAGGCACAGGCATGAGGGTGGAAGGGAGGAACGGGGTGGAATGGAATCGTAAAACCCGTTCCACCCCGTTATTTCATTGATGATTTTAATCGCCATGGGCCCGCCGTCCCTCAAGCCGAAGGCGCCTGGCAGGGCCCCCTTAGGCTGGTTCCAGCAAAATCCGGCAGCAAATCCCCCGATATCCCGGCATTCGCGCGCAAATCAGGGGTGGAACGCCGCAAAACCCGTTCCACCCCCATAATTTATTGAAGATTCGCAGCTTCCGCCGCGGATCGGAGCTCGCATGTAGGCTCAAACGGCCGGTCTGCAGGTGTGGCAATGCCCGGCAGCGCGACTACGGAACGTCCAGCATCGGCGTATTCTTCAATAAATCTTGAGGGTGGAAGCGATCTGTCTCCACGATGCCACCCTGTTCCAGCCTTCCACCCCGAGCGCCATGGTTTGCTTGATCACGGTCTGGATCCACGCCTGATGACAGGTCCAGGAGAAAGGATTTGGCATGGTGAACAGACTGAAGCTGACCGAGAAGGTCCTCCGGGAGGCCATTCCCGCCGAGGGGCGCGACTACCAGATCTTCGACACCGATGTGCGTGGCTTTGCAGTCTGCATCTATCGGGGTGGCGGCCGCGCCTTCACGCTCGACTACCGACACGCCGGACGCCAGCGCCGGATGACCTTCGGGAGATGGCCTGAGTGGGGCGTCACGGCGGCGCGGGAACGTGCCAAGGACCTGCGCCGCGAGGTTGACGCAGGGGGTGACCCGCTGGCAGCGCGTGGCGCCCTCCGCGAAGCGCCCCGCGTCATTGACCTGATCGAGCGCTATGTCGAGGTACATCTGCCGCATCTGGCGACCCTGAGTGCTGCGGATCAGCGTTCCATGATGGAGAAGTTCATCGGCCCCGCCTGGGGCAAGATGCTTGTCACCGAAGTCTCGGCCTATGACGTCGAGTTGCTCCTGACCAAGGTTGCCGAAGGGCGCGCACGTCCAGCCAAGCAAAAGCCGAACAACCGCGCACGCAAGCTGCAAGGAACCAAGCCAACGCCAGTGCGCGCAAACCGCGTCGGCGAGGTGATCCGTAAGATGTTTGCCTATGCCATCAAATGGGGATGGCGCGAAGACAACCCCGCCATGGGATTTCGCCGGCGGATGGAAACGCCGCGGGAGCGATATCTGTCGCAAGAGGAAATTTCACGTCTCGCCACGGCGCTCGATGCGGCGCAGGATGACCGCGCGGCAGGGATCATCCGCCTGTGCATGTTGACAGGCGCGCGCGTGGGTGAAGTTCGGCAGGCCCGCTTTGAGGATTTCAACCTCGAGCATCTGAGCTGGACCAAGCCTGCCAAAACGACCAAGCAGCGCCGTGTGCACCGCGTGCCGATTTCCGATGAGGCTG
This sequence comes from uncultured Tabrizicola sp., assembly GCA_964393035.1. Classification (GTDB taxonomy): domain Bacteria; phylum Pseudomonadota; class Alphaproteobacteria; order Rhodobacterales; family Rhodobacteraceae; genus Tabrizicola_A. Next base: position 6,070 of record CAYMRX010000020.1, on the reverse strand, counting down.
CAGCAATCGTCCGTCAGCGCCGTGTCGCTGTCGTCAAAGGATCGCCATGGCTTTTCCCGGGCGATATACCCGGCCAGCCGGTGCAGGAAATCCGTCGGTTCTGGGCACACATCCAGAAGGACATCGGGATTGAAGATGTGCGCATCCATGACCTGCGCCACACCTTCGCTTCGCTGCTGGTGAGCGGGGGCGCATCGTTGGAGATGATCGGCAAGTTGCTGGGCCACAGCCAGATGCAGACCACCCAACGCTATGCGCATCTGATGGACTCGCCCCTGCGCGCCGGCGTGGGCGCCGTGGCCGCCGCGTTTAAGCCAAAGCCCCGCCTTGTGCACAATGCCCATCCCCAGCCGGTCGACGTTTCTCTCGCCGAGACCAGCCCGCTTATCGCTTCGGGTGCTTGAACTTCAATGCCTTCAGGATCGGCGCCAGTCGCAGCCGGATCGACTTTTCGTCGGGGAAAGTTCCGTCCTCAGACTGCATCGAGAACCAGTCCTGCAACTCCCGGATCCACTCGCCTTGCGACTTCGGCAGGCCTTCCTCAAAGACGCGGCGAGTGATTTCGACATTCATCCCTGCCCAATCGTATTCCCCGGCATCGCCCAGCCCAGCGCCCCCGGCGACGCGGCCGAAGAGGTCGTTGGTCATCTCGAACTTGTGGACATCCTGGCCGAGGATCATCATGTCGCCGATCGAGACCAGAACGCCTTCCTCAGGCGTCGTGATATAGAGCCAGTCAGCTGCCTCGAGCCGTTTGACACGCTGAAGATGTGCTTCCTGTGGCCCTGTTCCACAGCGTCTGAACATGGGCAGAATATCCGAGGGGTCGATGCTGATCATGCCGGCCACCCGTTCGTCACCGCAGAGCACGGGTGGTATCCCTGTGACAATTTTGAGTGATCCCATCGCGGCCCAGCCCGCAATATCGGAAACCGTGCAGCCCCAGCGCGCGGCTGTTTCGTGGACAGGGTAGAAGGCGCGTTGTGGAAGTCCCATCGGCAGAAATCCTTTCACTTGAGTTGTTGCCACGCCGAATGAATTCCAAGCAAAGCGGCGTCGTGGCTGTGTTTCGCGACGAGGGGCGAGGCTCAGAGGCGCCCGTCTTGCTGATTCGGCTCGAACATCAGTCCATCGTAATTCACGTCTGGGCGAAGAATCTTACTCCCTAGATGGCCGTTCGGACATTTTCGTTGCGGAGCCATGCAATGTCGTTCGTCAATGCACGTGAACTGCTGCCCATCGCCGAAACGGCAAAGGCGCGATAGCGCGGGGTCAGCCTTCGGAACATTATGCGCGAGTTGTCAGAGAACCAGCTGAGGTGAAGGTGCTGCCATGGGTGATGCCGGTTTAACGCCGTGGAGGGCGGAAAACCGACTGATGGCTGCGCAGCATCGTGCTAATGGGATTTTCTCTAAGCTGCCATTCGTGCAGGCTGTAAAGGTGAGAAAATTGGAATTGGGTCAGCACAACCCTACCCCCTCGTTTCACAGAAGAGGTCATCGGAAAACCATCGTAACGGTCCGTCTGAACCGTAGCCAGCAATCGGGTTTGCCACAGCTTGCACAGCAAAGGGCGCACGCACCGCAGGCCGAAGTCGACCTGCGGTGCGCCTATCTCAACGCAACTCGGTCACTGTCAGCTTGCCATTGACGCGTTCAGCGACGAATTCGATCTCGTCCCCCACAGTGAGTTGCTGTGCCATGGATGGATCCGCAAGAACGAACACCATCGTCATTGCGGGCATTTCCAGATCGACCAGCTCTTCGTGGATAAGGGTGACTTTACCCGCCTTCAAGTCGATCTTCTTTACAGTGGCCTTTGTGAAGGTGGCGGCCGACGCTGCGCCTGCTACTGCGATGGCAAGGATTGCGGCGGACAATATTTTGCGAATGTTCATGATATTTTCCTGCGTTGATGTTCAGTTGACGGTGACAGGGCTATGCATTCCGGCATCGTAGTGGCCAGGAATCAAGCAGGCGAACTCGAAGGAACCTGAATTGGCAAAGGTCCAGATGATGGTTCCCTCTTTGCCCGGTTCAAGTCGAACGGCATTCGGGTCCTCATGTTCCATCTCGGGGAACTTCTCCATCAGAGCCTTGTGCTCTGCATTTTTCGGCATTGTGTCGAGCACGAATTCATGGGGACTTTCGCCATCGTTGACGATGACAAAGCGGATCGTCTCTCCTGCTTTGATCGCCAAGTCCCTCGGCTCATAGAGGTATTCACCATCCTCCGTTTCATACATCCGGACATTGATCGTACGGGTGACTTCGGCTTCGATTCCGGGGCGGCCCACTTCCATTTCATCGTGGGAATGTTCACCGGTTCCGGCAGCGAAAGCGGCGCTCGCAGTCATTAGTGTAGCAACAATAAGTGACAGAGATTTCATCGATGTTTCCTTGGTCTTGTTTGCTCGAGATTGTTTCAGGGCCTGCGCATAGCGGCAGGACTTGGTGTCAGGACAGTCTCGCCGCTGTCTCTGATGACGGGGGCCGGTACAGCACCGGTCCATTCGTAAGCCTCAGTTCCAGGCGGATTTTCATACCAGCCAGGGTCCGAGTAATCGTCGGGGGCAATGCCTTCCCGCACCTTAACAACCGAGAACATGCCACCCATTTCGATGGGTCCATGGGGGCCCCAGCCGGTCATCATCGGCACGGTGTTGGCTGGGATTTCCATAGACATCTCCCCCATGTCGGCCATCCCTGCTGTGCCCATCGGCATGTATTCGGGCTGGTGCTTCCGGATCAGTTTGGTCAGTCGGGACTTGTCTGCACCGATGAAGGTGGGCACATCGTGACCCATGGCGTTCATCGTATGGTGTGACTTGTGGCAATGGATTGCCCAGTCTCCAGGGTATTTTGCATCGAACTCATAGGCCCGCATTGCTCCGACCGGGATGTCAATCGACACTTCAGGCCAGCGCGCTTCGGGACGGACCCAGCCGCCATCGGTGCCGGTCACCTCAAAGTCGTAACCGTGCATGTGGATCGGGTGGTTGGTCATGGTCAGGTTGCCGACCCGCACGCGGACCCGGTCCCCTTTGTTCACCACCAGCGGGTCGATGCCGGGAAAGACCCGGCTGTTCCAGGTCCAAAGGTTGAAGTCGGTCATTTGCATGACGCGTGGCATGTAGGTGCCGGGGTCGATGTCATAGGCGGCCAGCAGGAAACAGAAGTCCCGATCCACCCGCATGAAGGCCGGGTCCTTGGGATGCACGATAAAGAGGCCCATCATGCCCATGGCCATCTGCACCATCTCGTCGGCATGCGGGTGGTACATGAAAGTGCCGGACTTCACGAGATCGAACTCGTAGACGAATGTCTTGCCTGGCGGGATCTGCTTCTGGCTCAGCCCGCCCACGCCATCCATGCCCGAGGGCAGAATCATGCCGTGCCAGTGGATCGTGGTATGTTCGGGCAGTTTGTTGGTGACGAAAATCCGCACCCTGTCGCCTTCGACCGCCTCGATGGTCGGGCCGATGGACTGGCCGTTATAGCCCCATAGGTAGGCGATCATGCCCTCGGCAAGCTCGCGCTCCACCGGCTCGGCGACCAGATGGAATTCCTTGATATTGCCGTTCATCCGATAGGGAAGCGTCCAGCCGTTCAGCGTGACGACAGGGTTGTAGTCCGGCCCCGACTGGGGGACGAGCGGTTTCTGGGTCTTTGCATCCGTTGCAATCGGAGCTTCCGGCAGACCCATGTTGCTGGTCTGCGCCCAAGCGCCACTGGCGACCAGAGTCGCACCGGCGCCAAGAAGTTGGCGTCTGTTCATCTGATGTCTCCTCAATGACCTGCTGGTTCTTCGGCAGCGGCAGTTGCGCCGCCACCGCCCGACGGCGCAGTCGCACCGCCACCGCCGTAAAGAACGGCCGTCATGTTCGCATCCGCGAGCCAGAAGTCCCGCCGAGCCGAAGCTTCGAGCAGGTTCGACTGCATCCGCGCCCTTGTGTCGGCCAAGAGTTCGAAGGTGTTGGTGATCATGCCGTTGTAGGACAAGAGCGCTTCTTCCTCGATCGTCTTGCGCAGCGGCAGAACCATGTCCCGGTAGTGCCGGGCTATCTTGTGGGTGCCAGTCCAGGCGAGATGCGCGGCCCGGGCCTCTGACCTGACGTCGACGGCCTTTTGCGCCAGTTGATGCGCGGCCTTCATGTAGGTCACTTCGCCCTTGCGCAGACGGGCCGCGCCGCTGTCAAAAATCGGAATCTCGAAAGCCACTTCGAGGTCAAGGCTGTCGGTCTGCGCGCTGTGGCGCTCGCCATCCTCCAATTCTCGTTCTATCTCAGTGCCCGCCGCAAGGGCGATATCAGACACAACGCGTGTCCGGTCGCCCAAACGGTAGTCCAGAGCCACAGCCTCCAGTTCGAGCTTTGCTGCCGCCAGGTCAACGCGGCCCGCCAAGGCTTCACTCTCAAAGGCTTTGCGATCCGCAATCCTAGGCAGGCCAGGCAGGGCGTTCGGCACGAAGTAATTCAGGTCGGCCCCAAATAGACCCATGATCCGGGTCAGATCCTCTTTGGCCAGTTTGGCGGCAAGGTCGGCCTGCGCCCGCTGACCCGCCAGTTCGGCGGCAAAGGCATGTTCTCGGGCTTGGTCATCGCGCCCCAGATAGCCGGTCTTTCCCAGTTCCGCTGCCAGTTCAGAGGCGGCATCGGCAGTCTCTTGGGTCTGCCGGACAAGGCTCGCCGTCTCGAATGCCGCAACGGTCGTGATCCATGCCTTGCGCGCTTCGGTGGCCACGCGCAGGGTCTCCTCTGCCGCCACAAGTTGCGCCTTTCGGAACCTGACATCTGCAATCCGGTTGCGGCTTTTCTGCGTGGTTAGGGCCAGAAGATTTGCAGCGATACCGCCTTCCAGAGTACGGAAGCCATCAAGGCTTTGGGTGCCGAGGCCGAGCACGCCCAGATGAAGCGACGGATTAGGAGCAAGCGCCACCTGCCATGCATCGGCAGCCGACAGGCCAAGATCGGCATAGGCCGCCTGCAGGCCGCGATTGTTCAGCAGCGCGACCTGAACGGCAGTATCCGCAGATATCGTTTTGCCGGAAACCAGTGCCGAGACCTTCTTGGCATTGGCCGAAATGTCTTCGGCAGATTGTAGCCAGACGGTTTCAGCGCCGGTCGCTGTACGTGCAGTTGTCGCTACACTTTCGAAGCCCGCGGAAGGCGACGATAGTCGCTCGAGATCTGATGCGGGCGTACAAGCCGCCAAAGCCAGAGCGCTGGTGACCCCTAAAGCAATCCCGCGAGGATAGTCGGTACGAAGGACTTTCATTCCTGCCCCTCCTTACCTGGCGCTTGTGAGTCATTAACTGCCTGCCAATTGGACGGCTCGGTAACCGGGCGTAAGGTGTGGACGACAGTCACAGCCGGAAGTGGCGAAGGGGTGACGGTTGCCAAAGACGCAGGTGCGACATCAGCCGCCTTTGGCAAGACGATGGCTTGGGCACATGCGCCCAAGGCAAGCGGCAACGCGGCCGCCGAAAGTTTGAAAAGCATGGGGTTTCCTGATCCAGTATGTGCTTTTTGATCCCCGACAGATTGTCAGGGTTTCAGGCAGACATATCCGCGCACTGGGCGCGGGGATCAGGCGATGGGAGGGCGATAAAGATTCACCACCCTAACGAAGGGTGTCAAAGAATGATGGCCATTACTGTTCTCAGCCAAGGCAACAGACAGCAAGCCATCCGCAATGAAGCGTGAATTGAAAACTGCGATGCAACTGTGTTGCACACAGGCTTTTTCCCCGTTTTCGGGATGCTCCGTATCAGTATCGGAAGTTAAATGCTGATGTTCAGTCGAAACCTCGTCAACAGCGATACAGTGCTCCCCATGCGATCCACCATGATCTGCAAAGGCAACCCCTGAAGTACCAGTCGCAATGACCAGGACAAGGGAAAGAACCTGCAGCAGGTTGGGGATAAGGGACCGCATCATGTCTCGACCAATGATGCAGTCCCAAAGTCCTGTCAATTGTGGCAGCACTGTCCGACAGGTGTTGAACTTCACAATTGCGTTAGGGTCAGGACTCGTTCTCGCATCATAGCCAGAACATGACTGTTGCGGCGA
>CAYMRX010000019.1:0-15450 GCA_964393035.1 uncultured Tabrizicola sp. | reverse complement strand
TCATCGCGACGCCGCGCAAGCCCGAAATCAATGGGGCATGGCCGCCGCATACGTTTATCTTGAATGCTCGCTTGTCATTGTCGGAGGTGAGGAGGTCGTCGGAGAGCCAGTCCCTGAGTGCGCCCTCTAGTGACCTGAGTTCACCTTGAGTGGGCAGATCACCAACGGGGACGGCATATCTGCGGTAACGATAGCGGTGGGTATGGCAGTAGGTTGCTACCCCTTCCCGGTTCTCGGTACACCCCGGCACAGGGCAAGGCTTGGTACTGTTGATCCCGGCAGTCCGTTCTCTCTCCGCATACTTTGCCGCTCTGGATCGCTCCGAGCGGTGGTGTCTCGGTGTGGTGGGGAGAGAGGGCATTAGTCGCCCTCACTCTTAATGAACGTGGAGAGGAAGCAAGTGTGGATACCCGCTTGATCGTTCTTCTTGCTCTGGATGGTCACTCCCGCAGCCTGGAGGGCAATCCTCGCCTTGGAGTTATGGGGGTACAGGAAGGCTCGGGCATAGTTGCCCCACGCCTCTGCCGACAACCCGAGTTCGTTTCTTACAATGAACGGGTGATAGTCCCCTGCCGGGAGTGTCTTGAAGAACTCCACGAGGCATCGCGTGATGTATTTTGCTTGCATATTTTTAGGTCTGATTGAATTTTGTAAAATTGGTTACTAGCCACATTGAGGAATATCCAAATGAATAAGCGAGAGGGAGTGCAGCCATATTGGCGAGAAACTCAAAGCCCATCTTAGATTTCTTCTCTGGTGTCATAGAGCCACGAAAGATAATTCATGGCAGAGACTGCGGCTAACTCAGAGTCAAACTCTAGGTTCCACGGGTACTCCCCAAAAGGTTCAAAGAGAAGATGGTAAGCGCCATTTTGGGTTTGGTTTATTGTTCCCCTTGAGTTGCTTCCTGCGCTCTTGATTGAGTTGACTAGATTCTGTGTATGGGTAGCCGCCCTAAGGTTCTTCGGTCGATTGTCGAATGGGATTCTATTCCGATGGTCGATAATGGGAGGCGGTGCCTCACCGTGAACCAAGAGCCAAATCAAGCGATGTTCAAGAACGAACACCTGCCCGAGTGTCGGGTGGGTGATCCCAATTTGTCGGTGTCCATGAACCCACCTTCCCGGAACCTTTCCGGTGTAGTTGTAGTTCCACATGGTTTGACTCTTGGAGGACTTGAAGTGGTGGAGAGGACGTTCCTTCCAATACAGCTTTCCTTTGTCGATATCATTGGTGTCGAAACAAGCCAGAAGAAAATCAAGATTCTCTGGTCGGAGTAGTTGGCTGGGTTTTGTCATTCGATGACTTCTCTTTCTTTCAATGGAAATGATAGGGCATTGCATTAGATGCACCCTATTCAATGGTAATTGGTGTTTGTCTCTTGAGGCGAAGCCTCGGGTATACTCCGGGTAAAATCGGGGTATGCTGCCTGTGAAACCCCATGTCTTCGGCGGGGCGGTGCCTCGCGCGTGAGTGCGGCTTAGGGTTTCAACATGGGGTTACTGCGGTAATCTACTATAGAGGGTGACGACGCTTTTGCTTTCGATCCTCTACTATAGAGGGTGACGACGCTTTCTTCTGTCGCCTCCACCCCCGGCTCTGTAGTCCGGTACCCTGATCGTCAATTGACCCATCGGCGAATATCTCCCCGGTTGGCGGCTCGGGTACCTTACCAGTGACGACATGGAATACGGGTGCAGCCCAAGGCGACCACAGACAGTAACGATTAGCCGCTTGCGTAATGGTGCAATATGCCTTGGGTGCCTTGCGCCAGAACAGGAAGCGTTTGTCAGGGTTCGGATTGAGCAACTGAGGGGTGGTTAGGATATCCCGCACAAGCGGAGAGTGACCCGCTCGGGCAAGCTGGATGACTGTCTCTAGGTAGCCCAAGCGTTGACCTGGAGGCATGGTGTACAGCCGCTCTGCCATCCGCATGGCTAGGTCGTACTTCTCGTACTGGTGTCTCGCCTTGTAAGGGCTGCTGGCCGCATTGGCCGGTCTTACCTGTCTTGCCGCTCGCTTGGAGTGAGCCTTGCGACAGTTAGGCGAACAGAAGGTCTTGCTAGAGCGGTAGGGAAAGAGGGTGCCGCAGGAAGGGCAAAGGGTGTGTGTGGGTGGAGAGGTTTTCTCATCCGCTTCAAACGGTTCAATCAGGAAGTTCATTCTTATTGGTGGATTCTTTCAATCACGGCCAAGGGCCGCGCGTGTCAGTAGCGGTAGACTACCAACTCCCCCGCCCTCGGCAGGGTGTTGAGGATACCAAGGGTTGCCGCACGGTCCTGCACATGCTTGGGGCTACGCGCTCGCATGGTGAACAGGCGGTCAAACTTCACTTGTCCGGTGATGGGGTTGGTGGATTTCAAGCTGGCTTCGTAAAGATGCATTGGGGGTAAACCTTTGGAGGGCTAAGGGTGGACTTTGATCGTTGCTTATTTGCAACAGTGTACTGGTCAGGAAACTTAAGACGGCTCGTAAGAGCGCAAAAATTGAATGTCGATGAGGGAAAGGTCGGTGGTGTTTACTCAATAGTGTGGGAAAATCCATCCGGCCCTCTGAGGTCCGGTCAGTTCGCTCTTTGCTAGACGGAAATCCCGAGGTCGCCCTGAGTCTCATAGAGTTCTTCGTTCATCAATGGCCTTGGGTTGTATGTGCTTAAGTATGGGAAAATACCCCTGCCGCTCAGGTGGGCCACGGTGACATTACTTAATATGGCAAGAAAATAGAGAACGAACGCCGAACTTCCGTACAAACTACCCGTACACCCTAAGCTAACCCTATGTTTCTCTTAGCTTCACTGAGAGTGAATATCCTCTCACCCCTCCTAGGCACACCCCGAGAACACCTCATGCCCCCTCCCGGTGGACCTTTGGTTGCCTTGAGTTTCCACACAGGGGGCCACCGGGGGGAAGGCCGAAGCGCCCCACCGTATATAACGGCTCAGATTTTTGGTGGAGAACTCGCGGTGGGTCTTGAAGTGTCTCAGGGTTTGACCTCAGGTTGACTACATGAATGACCAAGATGAACCCAAAGACGAGATGGAAACCTTCCGTGTTTCTTGGCGGGTGTATCTCCGTCGCCTCAGGAATTGGCTCTGGCGGGGTGTGGTCGGGTCCAAGCACGTCTTGGTTGCACTTTTGGTAACCGTAGTGATTGCTGTCCTAATCATGTCTCCTCTCTACGTGACGGGTTGTCGTGAAAGAGGCCTCAGACTGTTTGGGGCGTTGCTACAGCTTGTGGGATTCTGGACTGTGGCTCACGGTTTAAAGAATGCTGAAAGGCAATTCGGTCGGCCAAGCTGGCGTGAGCAGATCGCCAAGTACTTCTCAGAGTTCCCCACTCGGAATGGTCGGAACATATCCGTACAAGCTACAGGTTTAGTGGGCGTCACCATGTTCAGTGGGGGTAGGGTCACGAAATGGCCCTCTCCGACAATGACGACAGAGGAGCAACTCAAGGTGGTCTTGGAGAACCTCAAAGGGCTGCACAACCAAGTTGGTGAAATCGAGAACAGCATTAGGGACGCAAAACACGAACTAGGGACGCAGATCACCGAACGTTTCAACGAACTCAAGGAAGGTGAAAAGCAGATCAAGGAACAGCTTAAAGAAGGGTTTGTCGGTGGCATTCAGATAGAGTGGTGGGGTCTGGTGCTGTTCATTATCGGCGGAACCCTTGCGAGTGCTTCCCCCGAGGTCGCTCACTACCTCTTTGGGTTTCCCCCCGGTTGCTACTGAAAAGGGCCAGCGTCACCGCCAGCCCTCCTCAAGTCCACCTAGGGTTTCTCCTTCACCCTATACGGCAATCTCAAACAACCGCTCATTCACTGGATGCACCTTGCCTCCGGTCACTTCGTCGTAAGCGCACAGGGCCTCCACCAGCCGCTTGTACAGGGTCTCACGGTCGGCGACGGCAGAGGCAGCACCATGTCCTGTCTCAAGGTCAAACCCTGAGACGCTCAAGGCTTCCACAGGACAACCCTCAAGTCTGAGGAATAGGAGGCAGATACGATCATGCAGGACCTCTGCAATCGACAAGCCTCCGAGGGAGGAAACGGCGCTGGCGGTGGGGTGGTATTGGGTCATAGCGTTCATGGTCACTGTCTCTCTCTGATGGTGGGTTCATTGGTGATGGTGGAAGGGAAACGGGTCTTGAGGCTACCGCCTTGGGTGTCATGCAGCGCCTTGAAGGTTGCCTTTATGACTTCGCTCAGATCGGCTCGCTTGGCGTAAACGGACACTCCAAGGTCATCCTTGTTGGAATGACCAACCGCTAGGTTTCTCGCTTCACTCGATACCCCAGCGTTGACCAAGGCGGAAACCCCTGCCCTCCTGAATGAGTGCATGTCCCATTGGTCGGTATGACACTTAGCGGGGAGAGACTTCCTCGCCTTCTCCAAGGCTTTCCCGAGGTAGTGGCTAGGCCGCTTGTCATACCCTCCAAGCCGCAGTCTCGGGAACAACATGCCTCGTTGGGCCGGTGTCACGGGCTTGTCGCTCAAAGCTTGCCGCATGGTGTCCCTGAGGAGTTGGCAATCATCCTCGTCAACGAGCATGACGACACGCTTCCCTGCGTCCGTCTTGGCCTCGGGGATGGTAATCCTGATGTGGTCGCCCTTGTCGTCTATGTCCTCAAGACGCCGGCTACAGATTTCGTTCAGGCGGCAGGCGGTGGCCCAAAGCAATCTGACAGTGACGTACATTTCCCGCTGGTAATGAAGCCGGGGGTTGCCTGCGATGTACCCTAGGAGGGCCTCGGCTTCCTCTCGGGTGACCGGCCTTAGCTTCTTCTCTCTGGGGTCTGCCTTCTTCCTCTGTCCCGCCATGCGACGGAGAAGGGAGGCAAAAGGATTCCGCATGTCGGGATCAACCATTCCCCAATGGTCCAGCACTCGCCAGAAGGAAGCGAGGCAGGCTTGGTAGGAACCCACGGCACGGGCAGAAAGCATTTCCCCGGTACGCTCTGAGGGTGTCGTCTTGATGTGGTCGATGTACTGCAAGGCAAGCTTGCGGTTGATCTTGGTGACTTCACAGTTGCCCGTGTACCGCTCAAAGCTGGCGAGGATCATCCGGTACTTCTGCTTTGTGGAGGGCTTGATTCCGTCCGACTGGACAAGCCAACGGTGGGCTGTCTCGTCTATGGTGGGAACCTTGGGTTCTTCTTCGGGTGTGGGAAGCTTCGTTCCAAGGAGGGTGTCCCGAATATCGTCCAGAGCCTCCCGCCGCTTGGCTAGGGCTTCCTTGAGGTCTGAGGTTCCGAGGCTCTTAACGATTTCCCTGCGGCCAGCTACGGGGAGCAACTCGCTCGGTACGTTGTAGCGGACTGAGTAGGTATTTCCGCGTCTGAATAATCCAGGTGGAAGTGTAAGGGACATAGGCTCTTTCTCCGTTACAGTGGAGAGAAAAACCCTTTGTATTTCAGAGGCTTGGTGGGCGGTGAGGGACTCGAACCCCCGACATTCTCGGTGTAAACGAGACGCTCTACCAACTGAGCTAACCGCCCCCGCCGTTCCCCTAGCAGAGCAGAAAACCTGCGGCAAGCGCATATCCGCACCGGGGGCCCGTTCGGCGACAACCGCCATCCCCGGAACGCAAAAAGCGCGCCCCTTGGGACGCGCTTTCGCTAGGATGGTGGGCGATAACGGATTTGAACCGCTGACATCTTCGATGTGAACGAAGCGCTCTACCGCTGAGCTAATCGCCCGATGGGGCGGCTTTTAGCTGGCTTCCCCGCCCGCCGCAAGAGGCTCTTTTTTCACTTTTTTCTTGCCGCCCGCCGCAGCCCCGCGTTTGAGTTTCAGCTTCATCGGGCCATTGCCGCCTTCGGCCTTGGCCGGGGTGATGCGCAGCTTGCCCAAGGGCGGCAGCACCAGCGTTTCGCCTGCGTCCAAGGATTTGCCCAGTTCGGCCAAGGTCGCCTCGACGGTGGATTTGATGTTCTTGGCCTTGGCCCCCGTCGCCTCGGCCACGCGCGCGATCAGATCGCGGGCTTTCAGTGTGGCGCCCTTGTCGGGCTTTGTGGCCGCCGGTTTGGCGGCGGGGCGTTCTGAGGCATTGGCCGGGGTATTGGTGGGGGCGTCCGCCGCTGCCGCCTGGGCCGCAGGGGCGGATGCCGCCCCCGATTTTGCCGCGGTGGCTTTGGTCGCGGGCGCTTTGGCGGGGCTGGGTTTCTTGGCGGGGGCGGTGGCCATGGGCTGTCCTTTGGGAAAAATGCGTGCTGCCTTTATATCCAAAGATATGCCAGCTAATCCCGGCGATTGTCTACGGCGCAGAAACAAGAAGGGCGCGGAAACCGATGGTTCCGCGCCCTGCCCTACGTGTTTTCGTTCAGATCAATGCGCGGTTTGACCCGCGGCAAGATCGGCGGCCGCCGCGCGGGCCGCTGCGGCGGCTTCCTCGGCGGCCTCATCCCATTCCACCGGCTCGGGTTGGCGCACCAAAGCCTGCGCCAGAACCTCGCGCACATGGGTGACCGGGATGATATTCAGGCCTTCCTTCACATTTTCCGGGATATCCGCCAGATCCTTGGCGTTTTCCTCCGGGATGAAGACGGTGGTGATGCCACCGCGCAGGGCAGCGAGCAGCTTTTCCTTCAGCCCGCCGATGGCGCTGGCGTTGCCGCGCAAGGTCACTTCGCCGGTCATGGCGATGTCTTTGCGCACGGGAATCCCCGTCAGCACCGAAACGATCGCCGTCACCATGGCCAGACCCGCCGAAGGGCCATCCTTGGGCGTGGCGCCGTCGGGGACGTGAACGTGAATGTCCATCGTTTCAAACTTCGGCGGTTTGACCCCGAGTTTGGGCGAGACCGAGCGGACATAGCTTGAGGCCGCCTCGATCGATTCCTTCATCACCTCGCCCAGTTTGCCGGTGGTCTTCATCCGGCCCTTGCCCGGCAGGCGCAACGCTTCGATCTGCAAGAGATCGCCGCCGACAGATGTCCAGGCCAGACCGGTGACCACGCCGACCTGATCTTCCTTTTCGGCCAGACCATAGCGGTGGCGCTGCACGCCGAGGTATTCTTCAACCTTGGCCTCATCGACGGCGACCGACTTGGTCTTTTTCTTGAGGATGTCGGTCACGGCCTTGCGCGCCAGCTTGGCGATTTCGCGTTCAAGGTTCCGCACGCCCGCTTCGCGGGTGTAGTAGCGGATGACATGGGTCAGCGCGGCATTGGATACCGAGAATTCGCCCTTTTTCAGGCCGTTCGCCTCTACCTGTTTGGCCAGAAGATGCTGCAGCGCAATTTCGCGCTTTTCGTCTTCGGTGTAGCCGGCAACCGAGATGATCTCCATCCGGTCGAGAAGCGGGCCGGGCATGTTGTAGCTGTTGGCCGTGGTGATGAACATCACGTTGGAGAGGTCATATTCGACCTCCATGTAGTGATCGACGAAGGTCGAGTTTTGTTCGGGGTCCAAGACCTCGAGCATGGCAGACGCCGGATCGCCACGGAAATCCTGACCCATCTTGTCAATTTCATCCAAGAGAATCAGAGGGTTGGTAGTCTTCGCCTTTTTCAGCGCCTGAATGATCTTGCCGGGCATCGAGCCGATATAGGTGCGGCGGTGGCCGCGGATTTCGGATTCGTCGCGCACCCCGCCCAAGGAAATCCGGATGAACTCGCGCCCCGTGGCTTTGGCGACCGAGCGGCCAAGCGAGGTTTTGCCCACGCCGGGCGGACCGACGAGGCAGAGGATCGGGCCTTTCAGCTTGGCCGACCGCGCCTGTACGGCAAGGTATTCGACGATGCGTTCCTTGACCTTTTCCAGACCGTAATGATCGGCGTCCAGCACCTTTTGCGCGGCATTGAGGTCTTTCTTGACGCGGGACTGCTCGCCCCACGGCACGCCCAACAGCCAGTCGAGATAGTTGCGCACGACGGTGGCCTCGGCGCTCATCGGGCTCATTGATTTCAGCTTCTTCAGCTCAGCTTCGGCCTTCTCGCGCGCCTCTTTCGAGAATTTGGTCTTCTTGATGCGGTCTTCCAGCTCTTTCAGCTCGTTCTGACCTTCTTCGCCGTCGCCAAGCTCCTTCTGAATGGCCTTCATCTGCTCATTCAGATAATACTCGCGCTGGGTCTTCTCCATCTGGGTCTTCACCCGGGATTTGATCTTTTTCTCAACCTGAAGGACGCTCATTTCGCCCTGCATATGGCCGTAGACCTTCTCCAGCCGTTCGGCCACATCCAGCGTTTCCAAAATGGCCTGCTTTTGGGCCACATCAATGCCAAGGTGGCCGGCGACCAGATCGGCCAGCCGGGCGGGTTCGCGGGTTTCCGAAACCGCGCCCAAGGCTTCCTCGGGGATGTTCTTGCGGATCTTGGCGTAGCGTTCGAATTCATCCGCCACGGCGCGCACCAGCGCATCCACCGCTTGCTTGTCGCCCTCAACCTCGTTCAGCCGCGTGGCGCTGGCCTCAAAGAACGAGGGATTGTCGATGAATTCGGTGATCTTGACCCGCGTCTTGCCTTCGACCAGCACCTTCACTGTGCCATCGGGCAGCTTCAGCAGTTGCAGCACATTGGCCAGAACCCCGGTGCGATAGATGCCCTCGGTGGTGGGATCATCAATCGACGGGTCGATCTGGGATGACAGCAGGATCTGGCGATCCTCGGCCATCACCTCCTCCAGCGCGCGCACCGATTTTTCGCGCCCGACGAACAGGGGCACGATCATATGCGGGAAAACCACGATATCGCGCAGCGGCAGGACCGGATGGGTCGTGGCGCCGGAAGACGGGTCTTGGGCGGTCGGGTTCTGGGTGTCAGTCATCTTCGCGTTTCCTTGTCGGCAAGAAGGCCCCGCCCCGGCTATCGGCAGCGTTCCGGCCTTCCCCTCGGCCTAGTTACTTGGGGGCGTCACAGCCCCGAGTCAACCACGCCGCCCGATCACATTTTGCGCTGATCCCTTGGCGGGAACAAGCGGCGATATCATGCGGATTTGTTGCAGATCATACGATGGGGTCGAAGCTTACAGCGGCTCGATATCGCCCTCGGCGCGGCGGGCATGAAAGCCTGCGACAAAAGCCGCCAGCGCCCCTGCCCCAATGGCATCGCGCAGGCCCTGCATCAATTCCTGAAAGTAATGCAGGTTGTGCCATGTCAGCAGCATGGAGCCGATGATCTCATCGGCCTTCACCACATGGTGCAGATAGGCCCGGCTGTAGTTCTGACAGGCCGGGCAGGTGCAGGCCGCGTCCAAGGGGCGCGGGTCGTCCTTGTGGCGGGC
Organism: uncultured Tabrizicola sp.; assembly: GCA_964393035.1. Taxonomy (GTDB): domain Bacteria; phylum Pseudomonadota; class Alphaproteobacteria; order Rhodobacterales; family Rhodobacteraceae; genus Tabrizicola_A. Next base: position 6,227 of record CAYMRX010000019.1, on the reverse strand, counting down.
GTTTTTCAGATTGATCGCGCCCATGCGGGTCCAGGCCTGCCCGGTGCGCCCTGATCGCGAGGGCAGCACGCAATCCATCATGTCGATGCCGCGTTCCACCGCGCCGACGATGTCATCGGGCTTGCCCACCCCCATCAGATAGCGCGGCTTGTCTTCGGGCAGAAAGCCCGGCGCATAGTCCAGCACCGAAAACATCGCCTCCTGCCCCTCGCCCACCGCAAGGCCGCCGACGGCATAACCGTCAAAGCCGATCGCGGTCAGCGCCTTGGCGGATTCTTCGCGCAGATCGCGGTTCACGCCGCCTTGCATGATGCCAAAAAGCGCATGGCCCGGCCGGTCGCCAAAGGCGTCGCGCGACCTTTGCGCCCACCGCATCGACATGCGCATGGATTTGGCCACCACCTCATCCGTCGCGGGCAAGGCGGGACATTCGTCAAAACACATCACGATGTCAGAGCCAAGAAGCTTCTGGATTTCCATGCTGCGCTCGGGCGTCAGCATGTGTTTTGAGCCGTCGATATGGCTGGAAAACCGCACGCCTTCCTCGGTCAGCTTGCGCAAGGAGGCCAGCGACATCACCTGAAACCCGCCGGAATCCGTCAGGATCGGACGCTCCCAGTTCATGAATTTGTGCAGGCCGCCGAGATGGGCAATCCGTTCGGCCGTGGGGCGCAGCATCAGGTGATAGGTATTGCCCAGAAGGATATCGGCCCCGGTCGCGCGCACCGAATCCGGCATCATCGCCTTGACGGTGCCCGCGGTGCCGACCGGCATGAAGGCAGGGGTGCGGATATCGCCGCGCGGGGTGGAAATCACCCCCGTACGCGCCGCGCCATCTGTTGCATTCAGGGTAAAGCCAAAGCCCGTTGCCATTTCGCCCCTCCGGTTCAGGTTGCCCTTCTGGTCGAATGGGGGCAAAAAGCCAAGAGGGAAGCGATTATTCCCCAAAAGGGCAGGATTGATATGTCTGATTTGACCGCCGACCCCCCGGCCAGCGAGCCTCTTGGCCCCGAAGCTTTGGGCCGCCGCAAGGGGGGCGACCGCCGACGCGAGATTGCCGAAGCCGCGCTGCGCTGTCTGGAACGGGTTGGCTATGCCGAGGTGACCGCCCGCAAGGTCGCCGCCGAGGCGGGAATATCGCTGGGCCATATCAGCTATCACTATGCCGGGATGGACGAGGTTCTGGCCGCGGCCTGCCAACTGGCGGCCGAACGGTTGCAGGCCGCCGGAGAGGCCCGCATCGCCCTGCCCGGCGCCACCCCGGCCGAACGGCTGGAGACCTTTCTCAAGGCCGGTTTCACCGAAGATGTGCTGACCCCCGGCCGTTTGCGCGCCCGCATCGACCTGTGGTCTGCCGCCATCAGCCATCCCGCCATCGCCGAGGTGGAGCGCGGGCTTTACGACCGCTATCGCTCTCAGGTCGAGGCCTTGCTGCATCAGGTGTCGGACCCCTGGAAAACCGATCGCATCCCGATGGTCAGCGATCTCATCATGGCCACGCTGGATGGGCTTTGGCTCGACTGGATGCGGCGGCGCGATGCCAAGGCGGTGCAGAACGGGTTGCAGGCTTGTGTTCTGTTTGCCCGCCTGCGTTTGGGCGGGACCTGAGGCGCACCCTTGGGCGGTCTTGAGACGCCGGTATCTTGCCACAGGGGCAGCATCGGCGGTGGATGAGCATCTGGTCGATCTTGCTGAATGGATTGTTTCGTGACGCGAAGCGGCAAAGAAAGAACGTCGGGTCAGCAAATGCCAGCACGGCGGGCTATGCCGCCGTGCGCTAGTTTTTCCGTAATGGGCCTGAGATGGTCACTCGCCGGGCGGCAGTTCAAACATCTTTGGGCAGGCAGGACCACCCTTTGCCCAGTACACCAACCATGCACGTTCATGACGCTGCGCATATTGTGCTTTGGAGGAGGTCTTGATCGAGACAAGCGTGCCAGCGCCGCGGCGTTCGATGCGGGTTGTTGACCATGGGATCGACACCATGTTCGCTTGGTAGCGCGTGATTTCCCCGTAACCGAGATCGGGGTAAAGTTCTGCGCTCATCTGTTCGGTCACAGGTGACAGGAAATAGCCATTTCCGGGGTTCAGACACTGACGCATGACGCGCAGCGTATCGGCATAGACCGCCTGATAGTTCTTTTGCACGCTGAAGGTCAGGTCGTAGGGCTTCGCATCGTGTTCCTGCATGGATACGCAGGCGGCAAGCATCATGCAGCCGATCAGGGCGATATTTCGCATGGTATTCTCCATTTTGAAGGTGTCAGGATTTCCGGGGGTCAAAGCACCAGCAGCGCCTCGGCCAAATCCATTGCGTCATCCGCCCAGAAGGCTGCCGGGCGGGGATGTGCTACCCCCTCCCCCCGGACTGCACGGCAAGACAGAACCTGTGACCGCCACGCCAGCGGGATGGCATCCCGGCCACAGGCCGCGCCCAAGAGTGCGCCCGCAATGGCGGCGTTGGTGTCGGTGTCGCCGCCGGACATCACCGTTTCGGTCAAGGCCTCGGCAAAGTCCTGCTCCCGCCAGAGCCGATGAAACGCATTGCCGAAGGCGGTCATCACCCAGCCTTGGTTGCGAGTGAAATCTGGCGGCAACCCGTCCCGCGCCTCAAGAAGCGCCTGCCGGATTTCCGCCCCGCCTGCATCCTCCCCGGCATGGGCATAGGCCATTGACCACATCGCGGCTGCGTTGGCCCCCGCCACGCCCGCCGCAATCGCTGCGGCGAAGGCCGCAGAGGCCGCTTGGCAGACCGGGTGGGGATGCGTCAGCGCGGCATCCTCACGCGCCCAGAGCGCGGCTTTGGCGGGATCTCCTGCGGCGGCAATGCCGATGGGGGCGACCCGCATCAATGCCCCGTTGGCCTGACTGCCCGGATTGGCCCTGCCCCGGTCCCGCAAGGCATCAATGCCCCGCGTTGTCGTGGTGCCGATATCGAACGGATTCGAGCCCTTCCAGTCGATGTAGGCGTCTGCCACACGGTCCCGTTGAAACCCGCCCCCAACCACCAAGGCGCGCGCCAAGGCCAAGGCCAGCTCACCGTCATCGGTCGGCTGCCCTGCCAGCAGGTTCCAGGTTCCGCCCGGCAAAAGGTCACGCAGGCCGCCGGGATGGCGCGCCCAGATCGCGCCGGGATCAAGGAACTCCACCTGCGACCCCAGCGCATCGCCGACCAGAAGGCCCAGCATCGCGCCCTGCGCCCACCGCAGCGGGCCGATGGCCGCGGTGCGGCGGGCAGGCTTCGCCGGCTGCCGGGCCTCGCGCCGACCGGCTGACGGGCGACGTTGGCGAACCGCATCAACGATCTCGGGCCGCCCACCGATGCAGCCATGGAAATGCCGCCCCTGCCCGTGGGTGATGGGCGTGCCGTCCAACTCGATCAGCGTCCCGCCCACCGCATGCAGCAGCGCATGGCCCGCGCCGATGTCATAGCTGTCCAGCCCCTTGGTCAGGCTGACCGCCGCATCCACCTCGCCAGCTGCCGCAAGCGCCAGACGATAGGCGACAGACGGCATGGCCCGCACGGCGGCGGGCGCAAAGGTGGCGTGGTTATGGGCGGCGTAATCGCCCGCCTGTTCGTTCAGGCCGATCAACGTGGCATGGTCATAGCGTTTGGGGCTGGCGGGCTGCGCAGGCCATGGCGCGCCCTGCATCGGCTCATAGGGCGCAGGGCGCGGTCCGATGGCGGCCATGGGCGTGCCATTGCGCATCGGGATCATGCCTTCGGCCCAGATGAACAGATCGCCCGCATCGTCCGGCGCAGTGGGGGCAAAGACCACCCCCAGCACCGGCTGGCCGCGCCGCATCAACGCGACCGAGACCGCCGATCCACGCAAGCCGCGCTGGAAGGCCGTGGTGCCGTCCTGCGGATCGACGACCCAGCAATCGGCATGGCCCATCTTGCGACGCGGCAGTTCTTCACCATGCCAGTCGCAGGCATGGGCGGCGAGCAAGACCTGCATCAACTCGGCTTCCACCTGCGCATCGACGGGGCATTTGCCCTGCGCCCCGCGCGGCCCACCGGGGCGGTGAAATTCGGCGCGGATCAGGGCACCGGCCGCCAGCACCGCTTGCATCACGGCGGGCATCAAGAGGGCGGGATGGGGAAGATTTTCATTTGACATCTCAGGGTCCTTTCAGGTTTCTGATCGGTACCTTCTGTCATTTTTCCCGACGCCCCCGACGATCCGTCGGAGTTTTCCGCATAGGAACCCCATGGACTATCTCGCCTTCTACTGGACCCTTCCTGTCAATTGGGCGGGCTTCACCACCCTGCCCCACGACGCTGACGAAGCCGCGAAAGCCAGCCTTACAATCCGCTATCAGGTTGAGCGCGTGCGGCGCTGGGTGAAGGATGAAAAGGGCACACTCCTGCGCGAGGCGGTCTTCATGGAAACCCGGCCAGACAGGGGCACGGAGGATATTCAGCAGGAAATCGGCAAGGTGCTGACCGAGGCCCGCAAGAAAAGCGCCGAAGTGGTCTTGGTGGATTTTTCCGAAGCCTTTGGCTGGCGCCCACATGGGCCGCTGTTCGAGATGATCCGCGAGGCGGAGAACTGCGTGCTGCTGCCGCCGGAACCGGTGCTGATCGACGGTAAATGGTGGGACCCGGTGGATCACTTCCGCGCATGGCGCGAGGTGGATCAGGCCCATCAGTTGGCGAAGGAAGATATCAAGGACACGGCGCTGACGGCCATGGCGGGCCTGAAATCCGAGGGAGAGAGCTATCCCGCCATTGCGGCAAGGCTGAATGAGTTGGGGATGAAGACCGTCAACGGTCGGGCATGGACGGCAGACAACGTGCGCAAGTTTATGGCGAGTACGTGAACTCGATTTAAGCGAAGTCGACGATCTGAGAATGGTTGACAGTTCTATAGATAGCGATAGCTTGACGGAATTTGATTGCCTTATTGCATGCCTTGGAGAAATGTTATGGATTTTGCTTCAGAAGTGGCCGGCCTTGCGAAACGTTCATTGGCCGCCAGCCAACAAGCCATGACCGAGGAGGCCACCAAGACGTCAGTGGTCATGCCGTTCATCCGCGCGCTTGGCTTCGATCTATTCAATCTGGACGAAGTCACACCCGAGTTCATCGCAGACGTCGGGACCAAAAAGGAGAAAAGGTTGATTTTGTTTTGAAAATCGACGGCAAGAACGCCATCCTGATCGAAACAAAACCAATTTCGATGGCTTTGGGAGCCAATCAGCACAGCCAGTTGTTCCGCTACTTTACCGTCACGGATGCCCGCATCGCCATTCTGACGAATGGCCGCGACTTCTGGTTTTACTCAGATTCCGAAGCCGCCAACAAAATGGACAACAAGCCCTTCCTGATGATGGACATTCAGGCGATGGATGAGGGTTCAATAGCAGAACTTGCCAAGTTTCGCAAAGATCGCTTCTCGGTTGAGGAAATTCTCGAAGCGGCCAGCAAGAAGAAACATGTCAAGATGGCGGCTGATTACCTCAAGGCGCAGATGAACTCCCCAGAGGATGATTTCGTCCGGATCGTTGGCAAGGCCATATACAAAGGTACCTTGACCAAATCGGTAATGGAAACCCTGCGCCCCGCCATCAAAGCTTCGTTGGATGAAGTCATCAAGGAACGGCTGAGTGCAAAACTGAATGTAGCTTTCAGAAATGACCCCCCGCCTGTTCCGGTCGAGGCTCAGCCCGCAGCAAACAGCAATGTCGAAGCCACTCCCATCGAAGACCTTGAGACAACGGAGGACGAGCATCTTGCTTTCAGGATCGTCACGGCAATCGCCGCGCGGCATCTTCCCGTAGATCGGGTCACCATTCGGGATTCAAAAAGTTACTGCGCTGTTTTCATTGACGATAACAATCGCCGACCACTTTGCAGGTTCTACTTCAATTCAAAGTCCACCCGTTATCTCGGGGTGTTTGACAAAGACAAGGTTGAGGCCAAGTTCAAGATCGATGATTTACGCGACATCTACAAATATACTGAAGTGCTGCAAGACACTGCCGCTTGGTATGCAGCGTCGCAAAAGACCGCCTAAGGAAATTTTAGCATTGACGGGTCGCGGGGGGCGGGTTGCCGAAGTCTGGCTTTACTGCTTCGCTTTCCTACCCCCAATGGCCTCCGGCGTGCCAGAACATGTTTAGATGATGCTGGCAGGTTCGTCGGTGAGGTCGCCTGCGACGGTTCTTAGGGTCAGGACTCGTTCTCGCATCATAGCCAGAACATGACTGTTGCGGCGAGG
>CAYMRX010000018.1:0-16720 GCA_964393035.1 uncultured Tabrizicola sp. | reverse complement strand
AGATCTCGTCGCCCGCATCAAGGCACAGTCACCGCGGTAGCAACCGGCCGGTTACAAAAGACAAGGGGATAAAGCCCTGCATCCCCGGCAGGAAGTCGCGCGGCAAACTCATCAAGCATGACAAGCGCCGCTACAAACGACGCAACAGGATCGAGATCATGTTCGGGCGGCTCAAGGACTGGCGACGGGTCGCAACACGCTACGACAGATGCCCGAAGGTCTTCCTCTCCGCCGTCGCCCTCGCCGCAACAGTCATGTTCTGGCTATGATGCGAGAACGAGTCCTGACCCTAGGCCCGGTCAGAAAGTCAAAAACCTAACGGCATCGCTCAACCCTCCCCAATGAAGGGAGTGAATCAAATAGATGGCATGTGTTCAATAGGTTGATTGGGGTTGGAGCCTAGGGCACAGATGGAGGCAAAATCCCGTGGCAGGTCAGCGTCAATAAATGGACTGTGGAGCCAATGCGTTTGCAATACTGGCCTCACCCTGCCCGTGGATCGACACATTGTAATTCGCAATCGTATCCCGCCGCGCGGTTTGCAAAAGCTGATTGGTGATCTGGGTAGGTGTCGCAGTGGTGAATTTGCTCCCTAGTATTGCGGCATAACCGCTGACGATAGGGGCGGCAAAGGACGTGCCATAAAGCCCGGTTATCCCGCCTTCGACCCCGACAACCAAAAATTTCGATTGAACTGCTGTATTGCTACCTGCAACCGAAGAATAGGAGGCAATGGGAGCCGGGTTCGAAACCGACCCGTTTCTGGTTAATGCTCCGACAAAAATTGCGGAAGGGGCGCCAATGAGGGCAAGGCCGAGATGGTCTACGTTGTTATTGGAATCTACAGCCCCAACCGCCGCGCCATACTCGTTTCCAGCAGATTTCACGACAACCGCATTACCGTTCTGGCCATATTGAATGATGGAATTCATCTGATTGTCCCATTGAATATTCGCCCCCGGAGCGGCAACCATCCCAAAGCTGAGGTTCAAGACATTCAAGCCCGGATCCAGCGCAACCGAGGCAGTCATGGAGTAGTCAATTCCCTCAATATCGCTTTGCGGAGCAATGAAGGTGACTTCTTGTTTTGTCCAATCCCCATGGGTCAAAGACTGCAACCCGTTGCCCAGATTGCCGTTCAGAAGATTGCCCTGATACGTATCAACAACCTTGATGTTCACGCCCTGGCCCAGAAAACCCTGTGCCCAAGCGGATTGTATCTCACTGTGCATCCACGAGAAAAAAGTTCCAGTCCGAGTGGACGAACCGCCACCGCTGCTATCGCCTCCGCCTTGGCAGGCCAAGAGAAGGGATGCCATCGCCACAAGACCAGCAGTTCTGATCGCCGATGAGATGCGCTTCATCACCGCCATTTTCTTCTCATCGCAATTCCGGCCATAGGCATCAAAACCTCTTTTCCAAACCGAGTGTCAGACGGCTTTCATACCAGCCGGGCTCTTTGAACATGTAGTTCAGGGTTTCTTGCGGCGGCATGGTTCCCGCCGCAAGCCGACAGTTCACCTGCTGGATCCCCGCGATAGGGCCATAATCGGCTGTGCAGCTTCTTTCCAAAAAGTCGCCCGCCAGAATGACAGTGCCGCCAAAAGACAGGTAAGTTCCCTTTGCAATTTCGCGCTGCATGATCACTCCGAGATGGAGGGCGGGTTGGATATGGTATTTTTTGCCGCGTTCTCCAGTGCTTGCCCCCCAAATGACAGCTATATCCCGATTGACTTGCGTCAACAGCAGAAAAGATGCCGCAGGTTGCCGCGCTGAATACCAATCTCGGAAATCCTGATAGGTGCCATCGGAAAGCTCATAACCACCCCTTTCAAGGCGCTTGGCCAGTAGTGACTTCGGTGTGCCGATCCGAACATCTAACAGGTGTGTCCCACCCAACTGCTCGGCATGAGACATATCTCCAATCATGCAACCCGCCATCGCGGCGAGAAGGAATTGCAATAGAGATTTCAACCTCACCGTCATGGTGTTAGCCCATGGATCAAGAGCCAAGTTAGCACGATATTCTCAGGCGAGCATATGGGTGACTTGAAGAAGCCGTGAAAGCTGCGCCGAATGGGAGTAGCCCTTCTTGATGCCCTGCGTCCCCGGATGGCGCAGGGGCTCGCGCCGGATTGTTTTCCTCGTCCGGCAGATGGTGCTGCGCCACACCGGTTTCCGGGATCTGGCGCATGGGCTGAGGGGGACCTTCCCCCCAGCCCATGCGCTTAGCCTTCGATCTTAGTCAGATCGGCCACGCCCGAGCAGATGGCGCGGATGCGGTGCAGCAGGTTCAACCGGTTGCGGCGCACGATCTGGTTGTCGCTGTTGACCTGAACGGCGGTGAAGAAGGCGTCGATCGGGGCGCGGAGTTTGGCCATCGCGGCCATGGCGGCGGGGAAATCCTCGGCCGCCATGGCGGGGGTGATCGCCGCCTCGGCCTGATCCAGCGCGGCAAAGAGCGCGCGTTCTTCGTCGGTTTCCGCGAATTTCACATCCGCGCCGAAGGAGTATTCCACGCCGTCCTTGGCTTCCGCTTGGCTCAGGATCGTGTTCGCCCGCTTGTAGCCTTGCAGAAGGTTCGGGCCGTCTTCGGTTTTCAGGAAAGCGGCAAGGGCCTGCGCCCGGTTGACAAGAAGCGTCAGGTCGTCATTTCCGGGCATGGCAAGGCAGGCGTCGATGACGTCATGGCGGATGCCTTGGTCTTTCAGGAAAACCTTCAGGCGGTCGTGGAAGAAGGAGAGGAGATCATTTTCACACGCAATGCCACGAACCACAAAACTACTAAGCAGGCCATCTTTCCTGACAAAAGCTCCATCACGATGGGAGCGCATAGCAGCCTCAGCCGCTTCTTTTGAAGAATGAGGCACCCCAACATGCGGGCCAACTCTTTTCGCTTCTGCAATCGATAGATCACGCGATCTTTCGTCTCCATCAGACATCAACATAATTGTCTCGGCCTGTTTCGGGAACTTAAGACGACCAGTATCATCGCGCAGATAGATTGGACGGCCCTCAGAATAGTCATTGAGATTAGCTTTAGGAGCGGCACCAAAAAACTTCTTCTCATAAAACTCTATCAGACAATCATAAGCTATCGAGAAGACGCTAGCCATGCTCAGGGTCGATCCGCTTCCCAGCACCAATCGGATCACCCCCAGCGCCGCACGGCGCAGGGCGAAGGGGTCTTTCGACCCGGTGGGTTTTTCATCAATCGCCCAGAACCCAGTCAGCGTGTCGATCTTGTCGGCCAGCGCCACGGCGACCGAGACGGGATCGGTTGGCACCGTGTCGGTCGGGCCAAGCGGCGAGTAGTGGTCGCGGGCGGCCAGCGCAACAGCGTCGGGCAGGCCTGCGGCACGGGCGTAGTATAGGCCCATCAGACCTTGCAGTTCGGGGAACTCCCCCACCATGGCAGAGCGCAGGTCGGCCTTGGCAAGGTTGGCGGCCTGTTCTGCCAGATCCGCATCCGCGCCAACCAAGGGCGCGATCTCGCGGGCCAGAGCGGCGATACGGGCGATGCGGTCGGCTTGGGAGCCGAGTTTGTTGTGGAACGTGACAGACTTAAGGCCGTCCAGCCACTCGCCCATAGGTTCGGAAGGATTGGCCTTGGCCACCCGCAAATCGTTTTCATAGAAGAACCGGGCGTCCGACAGACGGGCCGTCAGAACCTTTTGGTTGCCCTTGAGGATCGTGGCGCCATGGTCGGCGGGCTGGGTATTGGCGACGGTGACAAAGCCTTCGATCCGCCCGGTTTTCGGGTTTCTCACCGAAAAGAACTTTTGATGTTCTTTCATCGAGGTTTGCAGAACCTCAGGCGGCAGATGCAGGAAGTCATCGGCAATCCGCCCCATCAGCGGCACGGGCCATTCGACAAGGCCGGCAACCTCGGCCAAAAGACCTTTGTCTTCAACCACTTCCATACCCGCGGCAAAGGCAAGGTTCTGTGCGCCTTGCCAGATCGCAGCCTCACGTTCAGCGGTATCAAGCACGACATGGGCCCGTTTCAGCTTCGTCGCATAGTCGTCAAACCCCGTCACGGCAAAGCGGCCGGGAGACAGGAAGCGGTGGCCTTCGGTGGTGTTGCCCGAGGCGCTCCCTTCGACCGTCAAGGGCACGATGCTGCTGCCCGTCTCATCGCCAAGCAGGCAGAGGATGGAGTGCAAGGGGCGCACCCATTTCAGCGTGCCCGCGCCCCAGCGCATGGATTTCGGCCAAGGAAAATTGCGGATCGCGGCCTCCAGCACCTCGGCAATGATCGCAGGCGCGGCGCGGCCGGGCTTTTCGATCACGGCGTAAAGGGTTTCGCCCTTTTTGTCGGCGCGGCGTTCCAACTGGTCCAGCGTCAGACCGGTGGAGCGCAGGAAGCCCTCGATGGCGGCTTGCGGCGCGGTGGCGGCGGGGCCTTTGCGTTCTTCGCGGACAGGTTTCGATTCCGCCGTCAGCCCTTCGATCGTCAGCGTCAGGCGACGGGGGGTCGAGAACGCCCCGGCAGAGGCATAGGTCAGACCAGCCTCAACAAGGCCATTGGTCACGAGGGATTTCAGATCCTCGCGGGCGCGGGCCTGCATCCGGGCGGGGATTTCTTCGGAGAACAGTTCGATCAGAAGGTCGGGCATGGAGGGCTTCCTGTCTCAGGCGCGAAGGCCGAAGGTGATCTTGCGGCCTTTGCGGATGTCGCGGAAAACGCGGAACCCGGCGGCGGTGAGGATATCGGCAACGGGGGCGTGGGTTTCCTCGCCCAGCCGTTCGGGGCCGGTGTCGATGGCGACGGCGCGGGTGCGCGCCAGCGTGGCGGTGGCGCCGCGCAAGACCTCGGGCTCGGCGCCCTCGGCATCGCATTTCAGAAGGGCAATCTCGCCCCAGCCGCCCCGTTCGGCCAAGAGATCCAGCGGCACGGCATGGACCTTGAGGGGCTTGTAGCGCGGGTCGGCCGCGTCGGCGATGAGCGAGCTGTCAGCCTGATCGGGGGCGGAGAAGAAGGTAAGGTCTTCCTCGCGGTGCCAGACCACGGCCTGATGCGCGGTGATGCGGCCCTCGCCCGCGATGTTGCGCGCAAGGCAGGCAAAGACCCGCGGGTCGCCTTCGATGCTGTCGACGCGGGCGCCAAGCCCGGCACTGGCCAGCGCGAATTCACCGACATTGGCGCCGATGTCGACGACATGGTCGCCGGGGCCGATCTGAACATGTTCGGGGATGCCGAAATTTTGCCGCAGGCGGCCCAGCCGGTTGGCCCAGCCGCGGCGATACATCCGCCAGCGGATGGCGGCGGGCACCCAGATCTCGCGGCCTTCGGAGGTGACGACAAAGGCGTCGCCCTCGGCCCGGATGGCAACGGGGCGGTGCGGAAAAACCCCCAGCCCGGTCACAAGGTTATGCAGCCGGAAATGCAGGGCTTTGGCAAAGGGCAGGTTGAGGGATGTGTCGGCCATCAGTTGCCCTCCAGCGCGCCGGGGCGGAACTGCTGCCAGGCATAGGCGCGGCCATCGGCAAAAACGGCAACCACGCGGTCGACATCGGGGGCGACATTGGATTGCGACAGGAAGGCCAGCGCCTCACCGCTTTCCAGCGCGGCCCCAATGGCGGTGGCGTCGAAACAGTCGAACCACGAGGGCGCGTTCAGGGGTTCGGCCCCCTCATAGGCGCGGTAAGTTTCGGTCAACATGCCTTGGGTCAAGGGCGTCTGGAAACAGGCCCGAAACCGCAGCGGGCTGCTTTCGGCATCAATGCCTTGCACGTTCTGGGCCAAGATCGCCTCGGGCTGGTCGCTTTCAATCGGCGTCAGCAGGATCTCGGCGCCGGGGTTGAAGGCGGCCTCGGTATAATAGGCGTATTCCTGAAGATAATAGACAGCGACACCGGTCACCAAGGCTGAGATCACGATAACACCTGCTGCGATGCGACCCCACATGACTTAGGGCCAGTAAAGGTTGACATGGGGTCGCGTCATGTTGTCAGAGGCGCGGCGCATGCGATCAATTTCGGCAAACTCGGCATAGACCGAACGCTCGTGGGTTTCGCAGTAAAGCGCGTCGATGTCGAAATCGGCGGGATGGGCGAAAACGTCGCGCAAAATATCGAACTCGGCCCCTTCAATGTCCATCTTCACGATGGCGATCGGGCGGCCGATTTCAGTCAGAACATCCCGGAACGCGCGCACGGTCACCGGGATACCGGTTTCGTCGAACTTCTTCGGATTGGAAAAGACGATGGTCGAACTGCCCGTCGCGGCATCGGGCTTGCGCGCGAATTTGACCGAGCGGCGCAGGCTGAGCGTGCCGCCGGTCATCGCCACGGCCTCGTTGTGCAAGACGACATTCGGCAGATGACCCACGCGTTTGAAGGCGATGTCAAAGGCATAGGGGTCGGGTTCATAGGCATGCACCAAGGCCCCGGTCCGCGCCAGCTTTTCCGTGAAGACACCAAGGTTCGCCCCCAGATCAAGGCAGACATCATTCGGCCCCACCCCGGCAAGACGCGCCTCGAATTCGGCCACGGCACGGGGGCCGTATTGGTGCATCATCTCACGCCGGGCCTTGCGGCCGATGAAGTTGTGCAAATCCTTGGCCCAGTCGAGCAGGCGCTGATAGACCGTCCGGGGCGGATAATACGGCATGGCTTAGACCTTCTCGATCGGGGCATCCGCCCCGGCTTCGGTCTGCCGGAACGCATCGGCGCATTTCTTGGCCAACGCGCGGACGCGGCCGATATAGGCTTGGCGTTCGGTGACGGAAATCACCCCGCGCGCGTCCAGAAGATTGAACAGGTGGCTGGCCTTGATCGTCTGGTCATAGGCCGGGTGCGCCATGATGATGCGCTTGCCGGTTTTCGGGTCCTGCGGTTCAAAGGCCAGGAGACGCTCACATTCCGCCTCGGCGTCCTTGAAATGCTGAAACAGCATCTCGGTCGTCGCCCCGTCGAAGTTGTGGCGGGAGTATTCCTCCTCGGTCTGACGGAAGATGTCGCCATAGCTCAGCGGGATCGGGCTGTCAGGATCGTTGAAGGGCATGTTCATGACGTGGTCCACACCCAGCACATACATGGCCAGACGTTCCAGCCCATAGGTCAACTCGCCCGAAACCGGCTTGCAATCATGCCCGCCGACCTGCTGGAAATAGGTGAACTGGCTGACTTCCATCCCGTCGCACCAGACTTCCCAGCCAAGGCCCCAAGCGCCAAGGGTCGGGCTTTCCCAGTCATCCTCGACAAAACGGATGTCATGCAGCGAGGCGTCAATGCCGATCTCGCGCAAGGAGCCCAGATACAGCTCTTGCAGGTTCGGCGGGCTGGGTTTGATGATGACCTGATACTGGTAGTAATGCTGCAACCGGTTCGGGTTTTCGCCATAGCGCCCGTCGGTCGGACGGCGCGAGGGCTGCACATAGGCCGCCGCCCAAGGCTTGGAACCAAGCGAGCGCAGCGTGGTCGCCGGGTGGAAGGTGCCCGCGCCGACCTCCATATCATAGGGTTGCAGCACGGCGCAGCCTTTGGCGCCCCAGTAGTTTTGCAGCCTCAGGATGATTTCCTGAAAGGATCGCGGGGCTTTGATCGCGTCAGACATGGCCAGCCTCTTGAAATGTTGCTTCTCCATAGGCAAGAGGCGGCAAAGGGTCAATGCGCCGGGTGGAGAAGCGGGGTTTTACCCCTTCGTATTCGGGCTTGGTATTCGGGCTTGGCTCTGCCAAGGTCGGGTGGTTTGTTGATGGGATTGGCTGCGGCGCGAAAGGCGTGCTGCGCGTCGGGGGTAGGATGGGATTTTTGCGGTTGGTGACGGTCTCGGCTTTGGCCGTGGCTTGGGCGATGATGGCGGGCGCGCAGGAACAGGTCTGGGTGCAGATCGAAAGCTATCCGTCAGAAGAAACCGCACGGGCGCGGGCGGCGGCCTATGCGGGCGAGTTTCCCAATGTGCAGGTGATGTCGGGCGGCGCATGGCATGCCATCGTGCTTGGCCCCTTTGGCACGGACGACGCGCAGGCGGCACTTGATGATCTGCGCAGCGCGGGCCGGGTGCCGGAGGATGCCTTTGTCACCGATGGCCGCAAATTCAAGTCGGGGGACGTCTTGGAACCGGCCCCCGCCCCAGAGAACACCGAAGTGGCCGATCTTCCTGCCCCCCCGGCCGATGAAACCCCGAAACAGGCGCGCGCCTCCGAGGCTGAACTGTCCGAGGCAGACCGGATGGCCCTGCAAAGCGCGCTGAAATGGTATGGGTTTTACGACAGCAGCATCGACGGAGCCTTTGGGGCTGGCACGCGCAAATCCATGGCCGCGTGGCAAGAGGCCAGCGGGTTTGAGCCGACCGGCGTCCTGACCACCCGGCAGCGCGCGACACTGGTGGCCAATCACACCGCCGATCTGGCCGAATTCGGCTTTGAAACGGTGACCGAAGCCGAGGCCGGCATCGAGATTACCCTGCCCTTGTCGCTGGTCAGCTTTGGCCATTATGCCCCGCCTTTCGCCCATTTTACCGAAAAGAACGGCTCGGGTTTGCAGATCACTCTGATTTCCGAACCCGGAGGGGTCGAGGCGCTGGCCGGGCTTTACGACATTCTGCAAACGCTGGAAGCGGTGCCGAAAACCGGCCCGCGGGAGCGGAAGGAAAGCTCTTTCACCATCGAGGGCGCGTCGGACAAGATACAAAGCTATGCCTATGCCGAAACCCGCGATGGCACGATCAAAGGCTATCTGGTGGCATGGAAGCCTGCCGATGCGGCCCGGATGCAGCGGATCCTGCCCGCCCTGAAAGCGTCCTTCCGCGGCATTGGCGACAAGGCGCTGGACACCGGCCTGGTGCCGATGGACGGAGCCACAAAGGCGGGGATGCTGTCGGGGCTGGAATTCCGCCAGCCCAAGAGCGTGGCTTCGGGCTTTTTTGTGGATGACAAGGGGCATGTGGCAACCAGTCTGGCCAATGTCGGGGCTTGCGCCAAGCTGACCTTGGGGCTGGACACCGAGGCCGATCTGATCGCGCAGGACGCGGCGACGGGGCTTGCGCTTTTGGCGGCCACATCGCCGATGGCGCCGCAGGCCGTGGCGCAACTGGCCAGTGCCAACCCGGCACCAGGGATCGAGATCGCGGTGGCTGGCTATTCCTATGGCGCGCGCTTGCCCGCACCCGTGTTGACCTTTGGGCGACTTGAGGCGGCGGCGGGTCTGACCGAGGAGCCGGGCTTCCTGCGGCTTGCGGCCCCCTTGATGGCGGGCGACATGGGCGGGCCGGTGCTGGATACGGCCGGGCATGTTCTGGGCCTTGCCATCCCGGCCCCGGCGGGCAGCGCCAAACACTTGCCGCAGGGCATGGCCCTAGCCGCGGGAAGCGCACCGCTGGCCGCGCTTTTGCAAGGGGCTGGGATCGTGACATCGGCGCCGGTGCAAGGCTCTGCCGCGCTTTCCCCCGATGCGCTGAACACCGCCGCCCTTGGCATGACGGTGCAGGTTGCCTGCTGGGAGGAATGAGGCCCACCTACGCCCAGCGCGCACGGGGCCATGAAGCCCCGTGCAGGTTTGGGCGGCGATCAGCCGATGTGGTAAAGGCTGGCGAACAACCGCGGGTCCAGTGAGGTGGCGGCAAAGGTCGGCCCCTCGGTCAGCACCGACACCGCATCATGGCTGTGCAAGCTTTCCTGATGGCTGGCCACGATGCGGAAATCGCCGATGCGGTCATCTTTCAGCAGGGCCGCACAGAAGCTGCGGGCCG
Organism: uncultured Tabrizicola sp.; assembly: GCA_964393035.1. Classification (GTDB taxonomy): domain Bacteria; phylum Pseudomonadota; class Alphaproteobacteria; order Rhodobacterales; family Rhodobacteraceae; genus Tabrizicola_A. The sequence goes on along the minus strand of CAYMRX010000018.1, from coordinate 7,023 downwards.
CATCCTCGACAAAGATCGGATTGGCCGCGTTCAGCTCGGCAAAGGCCTGCTCATCCTCGCGCTTGACCATCACCTGCGTCTCGGTCGGCACCGCATCGCGGGCGATCTCGATCAGGTCTTCGAACCACAGGCATTTCGCGCCGGTGAGTTCCACCGAGATGCGGGCGACCGAGCGTTGGGAATGCGGGGTGGCTAGTTGGCTGCGTGTCATCCGGGCATGTTCAGAAAGTTCAAGGCTGCAAGGGCAGGTGCTGGAATAGACAAAGTCGAGATGCATCAGATGCTTGCGCACCCCCGCCACATCGACCAGTTCCAGCGCGATGTCGTAATACTGCCAGCCCGTGAGGCCCGAGCGCAAACTGTCCACCTTCATCGGGAAGGAGAAGCGCATCTGGATGCGGGCGTCGAATGACTCAAGGTCGCGCTTGTAGTCGTTCAGCGCATGTTCAATGACGCCCAAGGAGAAATCCTTTTCCGAATGGGCGTAGAAGGACCGCATGATGCGGCTCATGTTGATGCCTTTTTTCTCGGCCTCAAGACTGACGGTGCCGGTGACAGAGGTTTCCAGCGTCACCGGTTCCCCCGACCGGGTCTTGAACCGGATCGGCAGGCGGAAGTTGGAAATCCCGACATGCTGGATGGTCTGTCTGGCCCCGCGGATCAGGCTGGCGGGACCGTTCTGCAAATCGGGCAGCGTGTCCTTATAGGCCCCATCGGCATGGAAATCGGCCGGGTAATCGCGCGACAGCACCGGATAGCCCTGCCCCGCCAGCGCCCCTGCCAAGTTCCCGGCCTGCGGGTCCAAAGCCGCGATCTCGGCCTCAGAGGCCTTGGCCGCCCACAGCCGCAAGGTGGCAAGCGCCGCCTCAGCCTCGGCGCGGCCGGGGTTGGTTTCTGTGTCGGACAGGTGCAGGTTCATGGGGCGTGTCCTTTCGGTTCAGGCGCTGCCGCGCCGTCAATGTCAGCAGGAATACGGGCGGCAACGCCACCCGGATCAGTCAAAGGCGGGGCGATTCCCCGTCAGAGCATTCAATGTAGGGCGGCTTCCCCCCTGAAAGAAGGGGGAAAGGGACGTTATATTTTCTGTTTGCGACCGATCAGATGGCGGAAAGCGCCTGTTTCAGATCCGCGATCAGGTCGTCCGCATCCTCAAGCCCCACCGAAAGGCGGATCAGGCCCGGCGTGATGCCCAGCTTGTCCTTCATCTCGGGGGCAAGGCGCTGGTGGGTGGTGGTCGCGGGATGGGTGGCGATGGTTTTCGCATCCCCAAGGTTGTTGGAAATCGTGGCGATCTGGAGCGCATTCATGAAACGGAACGCCGCCTCTTTGCCCCCCTTGATGTCAAAGGCGATCAGCGTGCCGCCCGAGCCCATCTGCGCCATGGCAAGGGCATGTTGCGGATGGCTTTTCAGCCCCGGATAAATCACCCGGGGCAGTCGCGCATCGCCCTCCAGCGCACGGGCCACCGTCAGGGCAGACTCCGCCATCGCCCGGCAGCGCAGATCCAGCGTTGCCATGCCGTTCAGGTGCATCCAGGCGGTGAAGGGGCTCATCGAGCCGCCGGTGTGCTTCATATAGGTCTCAACCGTCTTGCGGATGAACTCCTCGCGCCCGCAGATCACGCCGCCCAAGGCGCGACCCTGCCCATCGACATGCTTGGTCGTGGAATAGACGATCACATCCGCGCCCTGTTCGACGGCGCGCGAAAAGATCGGCGTGGCAAAGACGTTGTCGACGATCACCAGCGCCCCGACGGCATGGGCGATTTCGGACACGGAGCGGATGTCGACCAGTTCCAGCGTCGGGTTCGACATGGATTCGAAGAAGACGGCCTTGGTGACAGGCGTCACCGCCGCGCGCCATTGGTCAAGGTCTGCCCCATCCACGAACGTGACATTGACGCCAAAACGGGTCAGCACATCTTCAAGGATGTAAAGACAGGAACCAAAGAGCGCGCGGGAGGATACCACATGATCCCCCGCCTTCAGCATCGAGGTCAGCGCGCCATTGACCGCCGCCATGCCCGAGGCACAGGCGAAGGCGGCCTCGGTGCCCTCCAGCGCCGCGATGCGGTCTTCGAACATCCGCACCGTGGGGTTGCCATATCGGGCATAGATGAACTCATCTTCCCCCGCCTTGATGAAGCGCTGCTCGGCGGCTTCGGCAGAGGGATACGCGAAGCCTTGAGTCAGGAAGATCGCCTCGGCCATCTCGCCATATTGGCTGCGGCGGATGCCGTCATGCACCAGTTTCGTGCGCGTCTTCCAATCATTCGTCATCGCGAAGGCCCCCTTGGCCAAAAGAAAAACCCCGAAACCAAGGGGTTCGGGGGCGTGCCGCATCCGTCTCCCTTTTAGCGGTTTGTTTAACGTGGCCCGCAATCCGGTTTCAAAGCGCCACAAGGGATTGGATATGCCGATGGCGGGGAAAGGTCAACGGGGCCATCACTCTCGCTTTCCCAACGCTTCGCAGCGATTGTCTTTGGCGTCGTTTGCAAGAGGTATGGCGGCTGGCGCAAATGATATGGCGGGATTTGTGACCTACCTTGGCATTGTCATTGAACAAGAGGTGTCAAGATGAACAACCCACCCCAACCAACCGCCCTCGTCACCGGAGCATCATCTGGCATGGGCAAATCCATCGCAAAGCGCCTGATCGCGGACGGATATCTGGTCTATGTCGCCGCCCGCCGCCCTGACAAGATGTCCGATCTGGCCCAGCTTGGCGCGGTGCCGCTGAAGATGGACATCTCAAAGGAGGCCGATATCTCTGCTGCCGTTGCCACCATCGCCGAACGGTCGGGCGGGGTTGATCTGCTTGTCAACAATGCCGGCTATGGGCTTTATGGCCCGGTCGAGGATGTGGCGCTGGACGAGGCGCGCTATCAGTTCGAGGTCAATGTCTTTGGCCCTGCCCGTCTGACGCAGCTTTTGCTGCCCGCGATGCGCGCCAAGGGCAAGGGCACCATTGTGAATATCACCTCGATGGGGGGCAAAATCTATACCCTGCTGGGCGCTTGGTATCACGCCACCAAACATGCGCTGGAAGGCTGGTCAGACAGTCTGCGGCTGGAACTGGAGCCCTTCGGCATCCGCGTGGTGGTAATCGAGCCCGGCCAGATCGAAACTGGCTTTGGCGATGCGGCCGGGCGAGGCATCGTCGAGAGATCCCGCAATACCGCCTATGCCGAGTTGGCCGAACGTGTCGCCACGGTCATGGCGCGCTCTTATGGCCATGGCAAAGGCACCGACCCAAAGATCATTGCCAATGTGGTGGGTGATGCCATCAAATCGGCGCGACCCAAAACCCGTTATGCGGCGGGTAAATATGCCAAACTGATGATCTGGGTGCGCCAATGGCTGGGCGACCGCATGTTCGACCGGCTGATCAAGAGCCAGATGTAATTGGAATACCGACGATGACCCGTTTCACTCCCGACAAATGCCGCCTGCCGCAAGCCTTCTGGCGTGCGGCAGAGCAGATGGGCCTTTCCGCCCCGGCATTGCTGCGACAAGCGCGGCTGCCGGCCAACCTGCATGTTGCGCCCGACACATGGCTGACCACGGCGCAATATTTCGCGCTGTGGCGGGCGGTTGAGATGCTGTCGCAGGACCCGGCTGTTGGGCTCACCATGACCACCCGAACGGAAAATGCCGCCCATCCGCCCAGCACGATGTCAGCCTTTTTTGCACGCGACTTCCGCGATGGTCTGCACCGACTCGCGCGATTCAAGCGTCTGTGTACGCCGGAAGACCTGACCGTCGCAGAAGATGGGGCCGAATGCTGTGTCTCGGTGCGCTGGTTGCATTCCGATGGGCAAGAACCGGATGCCATCGCTGATGTGGTTCTGGCCTCGGTTCTGGAACTGGGACGGCGAGGTACGGGGCGGTATCTGCGCCCGCTGCGCGTGGAAATGACACGGACCAGATTGCCCGGCGAAACGCATCTATCTTATTTTGGCGCCCCAATCCGCACGGGCTGCGCGCTGAACGCGCTGATTCTGTCTTCTACCGATCTGGACTTGCCCTTCGCGGCTCACAACCCCGAACTTGGGGCCATTCTGGAACCTGCGCTCGTGGCCTCACTGGCAGAGATCGCGGCCCAGTCATCGCTTTTGGAGCAAACGAAAATCCTGATCCGCCGCCACATTGCCAGCGGCAAACCCGACATTGCCGAAATTGCCGCCGAGTTGGGGTTCAGCGAACGGACCTTGCAGCGCCGAATTACCGAGGATGGGGCCAGCTTTCGCGGATTGATCGGAGAGGTGCGGCGCGAGATGGGTCGGCAGATGCTGGCGAATGACCAGAATAGCATTGGCGAGATCGCCTTTTTGCTAGGGTTTCAAGACACCAACTCCTTCTATCGGGCCTTCCGCGGTTGGGAGGGCGTGACACCCGCAAAATGGAAAAGCATGCAATAGGCTCGTGCCCGCCCCTCACGGCGGCAAGAGCGGCCCCTTGCTTTGCGGCAGGCTTGCCAGCCAGTCCATCAGCCTTGGCCGGGCCGACATGTCGCCCGCCGCGCGGGCCTCGTCGATCACGGCGCGGGCTTCGGCCAGTTTCACCCGGCGCAGGAGCGCCTTGACCGGGCCGACCGAGGCCGGGCGCATCGACAGCCCGCGCAGGCCCATGGCGACAAAGGCCAGCGCCTCGACCGGGCGGCCCGCATCCTCGCCGCAGAACGACAGCCGGGTGCCCGAGGCATTGCAGCGCTGCACGACCTGTTCCAGAAACGACAGGAACGACAGGTTCAAACTGTCATAGCGCTTGCGCACTCGCTCATTCTCGCGGTCAGCGGCAAAGAAGAACTGTTTCAGGTCATTGCCGCCGATCGAGATGAAATCGGCCAGATCAAAGAAGGCTTGCGGCGCATAGGCGAGGCTGGGCGTTTCCAGCATGGCGCCGATTTCCAGCGTTGCAGGCACCGGATGGCCCAAAGACCGCTCCCGATGAATTTCGCGCAGGACATGGCTGCGCGCCTCTTGGAATTCGGCATGTTCGGTGATGAAGGGGAACATGATGGCCAGTGGCCGCCCCTTCGACGCCCGGATCAGCGCCTGCACCTGCATCCGCAGAACGCCCGGCTTGTCCAAGCCAACCCGGATCGCCCGCCAGCCCATCGCGGGGTTCGGCTCGTCCTGCGGCTTCATGTAAGGCAGCACCTTATCCGACCCGATATCCAGCGTGCGGAAGGCAACCGGGCGGCCCTTGGCGGCATCCATCACGCGGGCGTAAAGCGTGGCAAGTTCTGCCCGTTGCGGCATCTTGTTGCGGATCAGGAACTGCAACTCGGTTCGGAAAAGCCCCACCCCTTCGGCACCCGATCCTTCTAGGCTGGGCAGATCGGCCATCAGCCCGGCGTTCATCTGCAACGACACCGTCACCCCGTCGCGGGTGGTCGCGGGCAGATCGCGCAGGGACGCATAGCGTTTTTGCGCCTCGGCCTGCATGGCCATCTTGTCGCGGAAGCTGCGCGAGACGGTGTCTTCGGGCCGCAGATGCACGATGCCCTGATCGCCATCGACCAGAATGGCATCGCCGTTCAAGGCCTCGGCGGTGATGTTGCGGGCATGAATGACCATCGGAATCGCCAGTGCGCGGGCAACAATCGCAGCATGAGAGCCGACCGAGCCTTCCTCCAGCACGACGCCTTTCAGCTTGCGGCCATAGTCGAGCATTTCCGCCGGGCCGATGTTGCGCGCCACCAGAACCGGGTTTTCCGGCATCTGCGCGCCGGTGTCCTTGCCCTGCCCCGTCAGGATGCGCAGCAGGCGGTTCGACAGATCGTCCAGATCGTGCAGGCGTTCGCGCAAGTAAGGGTCTTCGACCTGCTCCAGCCGGTTGCGGGCGGTGGATTGCTCCTTTTCGACGGCGGCTTCGGCCGACAGCCCGCGCTGGATGTCTTCCTCCATCCGGCGCAACCAGCCGCGCGAATGGGCGAACATGCGGTAGGCTTCCAGAACCTGTTTTTGCTCTTTCTCAAGGCTTTCGGCGGCCAGAAGATCATCGACTGACACCCGCAAGACGCCCACCGCCTCGCGGATGCGCTCAATCTCGGTCAGCGGGTCGTCTGCGACGGGGTTCGTGACCACCACGCGCGGCTCATGCAGCCAGACCCGGCCCTCGGCGGTGCCTTCCTGCCCGGTGCCCCCGCGAAACATCAGCGGCTGCTTGTGCAGGGCCTGCACATCATCCCCGGCAAAGGCGCCAAGCTCGGTCATTTCGGCCAGCACCATGGCCACGACATCCAAGGCGTCGATCTCATCCTCGGCATAGGTCCGGGCGGTTTTCGACTGCACGACCAGAACGCCCAGCTTTTCGCCCACCCGTTGGATCGGCACACCAAGGAAGGACGAATAAATCTCCTCCCCGGTTTCCGGCATGAAGCGAAAACCTTTTTCCGACGGCGCATCGGCGGTGTTCACGGGCTGTCCGGTGCGGGCAACACGGCCCACCAACCCCTCACCCAGTTTCATCCGGGTCTGGTGAACCGCCTCTTTCTTCAGCCCTTCGGTCGCGCAAAGCTCCAGCGTTTCGGCGTCCCGGAACAGATAGATCGAGCAAACCTCGGTCTTCATGCTGTCGGCAATCAGATGGGTGATGCGATCCAGCCGTTCCTGCCCCTTGGCAGGGGTGGCAAGCACATCGCGCAAGCGCCGCAAAAGCTTGCGGCTGTCGCTCTCACTGCGTTCGGGCATCGGCGGACTCCTCTCCTCGTCTATAGGGCCACTTCGCGGAAAAGGGGAGTGACTTTCGAACATGTCTTTCTGTCGCCTGTGCAATTGTGCCGCCAAAACGGGCAGATGCCGTGAACCTGAGCACTTGTGACACCGGCCTCGGCAAACCGCTTTGTGCCGTGACACAGCAGGCCGAACCCCAAACAACCTGCGATGCGCCCCTCTGCGGTTGCCATGGGCGGACCGCCGGTGCCGCCGTGCGCCCGCGCATCAGCCCATATGGACCATGCCGCCCTAGGGTCAGGACTCGTTCTCGCATCATAGCCAGAACATGACTGTTGCGGCGA
>CAYMRX010000017.1:0-19324 GCA_964393035.1 uncultured Tabrizicola sp. | reverse complement strand
ACCGTCGGCGCAGGCGTCGTGTCGAAAATCATCGACTGATCGTAGCGCGGGGTTCTCCCCGCCATGCGTTCATCCCAAAGGCCGCCTGAAAGGGCGGCCTTTTCCATTCGGCTTGGGGCCAACCGGCTGCGGAAGCTGAAGAATATCAAGCCGGATGAGGATCTGGCCCGCCGTCTAGGCACAGCCATTACTGGGCGCTTGGGCGCCGTTTTGGGCCTGAGGTGCGCTTACCTCTCATTGGCGCCTTTGCCCGCCAGAATCATCGGGGTGAGTTTTGTCACGCGGGCAATTCTGGTGGCGCTGGCCTTGGCCGAGGTAATTGCCAGCGCATGGCTTTTCTGGCGACCCGGCGTCAGGGCGTGGAAGGCTTCGGCAAGGGCAGGGTCGGCGTCGAGGGCGTCTTGCAGCTCTGGCGGCAACTCAAGCGCGGTTGTGAGCTTGGCGGGTTTGGTCCCCGCTTCGGCATGAGCCATGGCTTGGGCGAGAAGATCGCGCAGGGCGGGGGTGAGCGCGGCGATTTGCGCGGTATCGGTGAAGCGGGCGCAATCGGGGACCGCAGTGTTCTCGCCTTGCCGGGTGAGCAAGCCGTCGCGATCGTGCAGCAGGCTGGCGTTGAAAAAACTCAGCCGGACATCGCCGCGAAACGCGCCCAGTATCGCGATATTGCGACCGGCGTGCATATAGCAGGGATGCCCCCATTTCGCCGTTTCGCTCAGACCCATGCCAAGGCAAATCTTACGCAGGGCAGCCAGCCCCGTAGCCCAGATCCGGGCAGAGCATTGGTCGCTGGCAAAGCGGGGGCAACGGCCGCAGCCATCGGCAAAGAAATCCTTGGGGTCGGTGATCATGGTGCAGGCCCTCGCCGGATCAGGCTAGGCGCAGGATTCTTTTCCGCCAAGCCCAGATTTCCCCCTGCGGCCCCTTGATTTCCCTCGCCCGCTGCCGTAACTCGCCCGCAGGCCTAGGGGTATAGCTCAGCTGGTAGAGCGACGGTCTCCAAAACCGTAGGTCGCGGGTTCGAACCCTGCTGCCCCTGCCAAGGCCCATCCTCCAGACATCGGGCGTCTTTGCCCTGTTGACGCCGGTTTCGCCGGAACAGTCTTGAATTCAGGGCTGGTCCCGCGTATCTGGCCTCAAAGACAAGCATCGGAACCGACCATGGCCACGAAGACCTCTCCTGCCCAGTTCATCGCTCAGGCCCGTGCCGAGATTGCCAAGGTCGTCTGGCCATCGCGCCGCGAGGTGATGCTGACCACGATCATGGTGTTCATCATGGCCGCGCTGACCGCGACCTTCTTCAGCTTGGTGGATATGGCGATCCGCTTTGGGCTGAAGCTGATCGTCGGCGGGCTTTAAGGCGCAAATTCCCTTGAAATTCGGGCGCATGGCAGGTATGCCCCGCCCAAGTTCAAGGGACCCCGGCGCGCAGCGATTCGTGTTGCGCGCTGTTTTTTGTTCCTGAAAGCCCGGGAAATATCTCGGAAAATGCAGAAAATTCAGGCGCTTGCGCGTCTGGGAAGACAAAGTGGAGCGGCCATGGCCAAGCGTTGGTATTCGGTGAGCGTGCTGTCGAACTTCGAAAAGAAGGTCGCAGAGCAAATCCGCACGGCTGTCGCGGATGCCAATCTGGGCGATGAAATCGACGAAGTGCTGGTCCCGACCGAGGAAGTGATCGAGGTGCGCCGCGGCAAGAAGGTGACGTCTGAGCGTCGCTTCATGCCGGGCTATGTGCTGGTGCGGATGGAAATGACCAACCGTGGCTATCACCTGATCTCGTCGATCAACCGCGTTACCGGGTTCCTTGGCCCGCAGGGCAAGCCGATGCCGATGCGCGATGCCGAGGTCAATCAGATCCTGAACCGTGTCGAAGAAGGTGAGGCGCAGCCGCGCAACCTGATCCGCTTTGACATTGGCGAAAAGGTCAAGGTCACCGACGGCCCGTTCGAGGGCTTTGACGGTATGGTCGAGGATGTGGACGAGGCGCACAGCCGCCTGAAAGTCTCCGTCTCGATCTTCGGGCGCGCGACGCCCGTGGAACTGGAATTCACTCAGGTGTCGAAAAACCTCTGAGTGTTTCGCGTGGGAGGCACGCCTGCGGGCAGGCCGAACCACTAAACCGCACCCCCAATCCCGGGTGGTGCCGTGATAAAGGAGAGGCCAAATGGCCAAGAAGATTATCGGCAGCCTGAAGCTGCAAGTGAAAGCGGGTCAAGCCAACCCGTCCCCGCCGGTCGGTCCGGCGCTGGGTCAGCGCGGCTTGAACATCATGGCCTTCGTGAAGGAATTCAACGCGAAGACCGCCGAAATTCCGCCGGGCACCCCGACCCCGGTCATCATCACCTACTATGCCGACAAGTCGTTCAGCCTTGAGCTGAAGACCGCTCCGGCCTCGTTCCTGATCAAGCAGGCAGCGGGCCTTCCGGCGGTTGGCAAGCGTTCGCGCGCCAAGGGCTCGACCAAGCCCGGCCGTGAAGTGGCTGGCTCGATCACCACGGCCGCTCTGCGCAAGATCGCAGAAACCAAGATGAAAGATCTCAACGCCAACTCGATCGAAGCGGCGATGAACATCATCCTTGGTTCGGCCAAGTCCTGCGGCATCGAAGTGAAAGGCTGAGCACCATGGCAAAGATTGGTAAGCGTTCGGCCAAGGCCAACGAAGCATTCGTCGGCAAGTCGCTGATCTCGGTGGAAGATGCGGTGAAGCTGATCAAGGGCGCGGCTTCGGCCAAGTTCGACGAGACGCTGGAAATCGCGATGAATCTGGGCGTTGACCCGCGTCACGCCGACCAGATGGTCCGTGGCGTGGTGCAACTGCCGAACGGCACGGGTAAAACCGTCCGCGTGGCTGTGTTCGCCCGTGGCGCCAAGGCTGATGAAGCCAAGGCCGCTGGTGCGGACATCGTTGGCGCCGAAGACCTGATGGAAACCATCCAGTCGGGCAAGATCGAGTTCGATCGCTGCATCGCGACCCCGGACCTGATGCCGCTGGTTGGCCGTCTTGGCAAAATCCTCGGCCCGCGCAACCTGATGCCGAACCCCAAGGTCGGCACCGTGACCATGGACGTCAAGTCGGCGGTCGAAGCGGCCAAGGGCGGCGAAGTCCAGTTCAAAGTTGAAAAAGCTGGTGTCATCCATGCCGGGATCGGCAAAGTGTCGTTCGACGAGGCCAAACTGGCTGAAAACGTCCGCGCTTTCGTGGATGCCGTTGCCAAGGCCAAGCCGGCTGGCGCTAAGGGCACCTATGTGAAGAAAGTTTCGCTTTCTTCGACCATGGGTCCGGGCGTGTCGCTGGACATCGCTTCGGCAACCGCCTGAGCCTAAGGCGAACTGATCGCCAAATTCCAGACTGCGGCCGTCCTTCGGGGCGGCCGTTTTCATTTTCGCCCCGTGTTCTGTGTTCATCCGCCAAATTGTTGCCACGAAGCTATGCATTGTCCACCTCGTGGCATTGGTTCTTCAGTGGAAACAAAGAGGCAGAGATGAACGACGGCGAAATGCGGCGGCTCAAGCGTCGTCTGGATAAGGACGAGATCAACCGTCTGGCCATTGCAGCGGTGGACGAGGCCGAGGGGTATCGGCTGTTCAAGTATAATACGGTGGACGGATCGGTTGATCTTGAGCTGTATCGCAAGCTTCAGATCGAAGCGAACAAGATGAAGATCGAAAATCAGTGGGTGCCGGAGGAGCATATCAAGATTCTGTCGGACTATATGCTTGCGGCCGGGGCCAAGCCAGAGCGCGGGGTTTGCCACGGGACGCGGCGCGGCAATGAACAACTTTGGTTCCGCAAGCATCTTGGCCCCAAGGCCGATGTCTTTGGCACCGAGATTTCCGACAACGCCACTGACTTTCCCCATACGATCCAATGGGATTTCCACGAGGTGGATCCGGCTTGGGTCGGGCAGATGGACTTTGTCTATTCCAATTCATGGGACCACGCCCATTCGCCCGAAATCGCCTTTGCCGGCTGGATGTCCAGTCTGCGTCCCGGCGGGTTCTTGATGCTGGATCACGGTTGGAATTACCAGCCCGAGCGGGTTTCCGCGATGGACCCCTTTGGCATTTCCGAGGCCGGTCTGGTCAAGATGCTGGACCGTCTGGGCGAGGGGCGCGGCCGCGTGGTCGAAGTTCTGGATGGCGGCAGGCACAAGGATTTGCCGATCCGCACAGCGATCTATCGCGTCAAGGCATGACCGGGGCTGGCTTGCCAGAGCCAGGTCTGACAGGGCTGCGCCCGACCTCGGGCGCACGGCTTGCCGTCTATTCCTGCTATTTCGGCGCGCATGAGCCGTTCAATCCCGATGCGACAGGGCAGGCAGGGCAGGGCTATGACCGCTATGTTTTTACCGATCATGCCAGCCTGCCCACCACGGCGACGCTGGTGCAACGGGCCGATCAGGGCGAAGGCCCGGCCATCCTGTCGCGCCTGCCCAAACTCTGCCCGCATCTATTCTTTCATGGCTACGATTGGGTGATCTATCTGGACAATAACGCGCGCTTTCGTCTGGATCCGGCGCGGATTGTGCGGCGTGTCGTCAAAGAGCATCCCCATCAGCCCGCGGGGCGCTATCTGTTCCGCCACCGCCGCCGTGATTGCGCTTGGGATGAGGCGGATGAGTGTCTGCGGCTGGGCTATATGTCGCCCGAGCAACACGCACGGGTAACGGAGGTCTTTCGGCAGGCGGAGTTTCCGCGCCACGCTGGGCTGTTCGTCAATACCTGCCTGATCCAGCGGATGGGGGACCCGGCGACGGATGATTTGAATGTGGCGTGGTATGACAGCCTCAGCTCTCATACCCGGCGCGATCAGGTGATGCTGCCCTGGCTCTTGGCCAGCCGCGCCTGCCCTTATCGGGTGCTGTCGGCGCCGGTGAAAAGCTGGGCGGACTGGCCAATCCATAGCCCAAAAGCCCGTGCGAGGTTTCGTCGCGGCCCGCACAGCACCTGAGCTTCTGCGATGATGACCCTTAGGGGCTTGGAAATCTCGGCTTCTAAGGCTATTTAGCCCCTCATGCCCGCCTTCCGTGATTCGTCGCGGGGGCTGCGCATGCTTTGTCCGAGACGGTGGGTGGCGCGCAAACGCCTTAATTTCCCTCCTGAGATGGGGTTCGAGACGAATTATTCCGGGGTTTCCCTCGGGTGATCAAGGCTCGGTCCTTTATCGTGGACCCGAACGTGGCGGGCCTTCTGGCGCGTCACAAACATGAGCCGGGGGGAAACCCCCACACTTGGAGTGAAACTGTGGATAGAGCCCAAAAAGAGCAATTGGTCGACGAACTCGGCCAAATCTTCGCAAGCTCTGGCGTTGTTGTGGTTGCACACTACGCAGGTATGACGGTTGCACAGATGCAGGACCTGCGCGCGAAAATGCGCGAAGTTGGCGGGTCCGTACGCGTTGCCAAGAACACGCTCGCCAAGATCGCCCTTGAAGGGAAAGCCTCTGCAAAGATGGCTGGCCTTTTGACGGGCATGACCATGCTGTCCTACTCGGAAGACCCCGTGGCTGCGGCCAAGGTTGCCGAGGCCTATGCCAAGACGAACGACAAGTTCGTCATCATTGGCGGGGCAATGGGCGGTGAGGTCATGGACCAGGCCGGTATCAAGGCCGTGGCCTCCATGCCGTCGCGCGAAGAGCTTATCGCTCAGATCGTGTCGTGCATCGGTGCGCCCGCGTCGAATATCGCCGGGGCCATTGGCGCGCCTGCTTCGAACATCGCAAGCATCCTTTCGACCATCGAGGAAAAGGCAGCCGCCTGATCCTTGCCTCGCGTGGGTTGATCCCACTTCGTTGGAACCCTCTCAAACTTACGGAATATGAAAATGGCTGATCTGAACAAACTCGCCGAAGAGATCGTTGGTCTGACCCTGCTGCAAGCGCAGGAACTGAAGACCATCCTGAAAGACACCTACGGCATCGAGCCGGCTGCTGGTGGCGCCGTTATGGTTGCCGGCCCGGCTGCTGGTGGCGCTGCTGCCGCTGCTGAAGAAGAAAAGACCGAATTCGACGTCGTTCTGACCGACGCCGGCGCCAACAAGATCAACGTGATCAAAGAAGTGCGCACCATCACCGGTCTGGGCCTGAAAGAAGCCAAGGACCTCGTGGAAGCTGGCGGCAAGGTCAAAGAAGGCGTGTCGAAAGCCGACGCCGAGACCATGAAGAAAGCCCTGGAAGCCGCTGGCGCCAAGGTGGAACTCAAGTAATCCCGTCCGGGGCCTCGCGCCCCGGCATGGATTTTCGGGCTGGGGGCAGAGAAATCTGCCTCCAGCTTCTCGCGTCTCGGAAGGGGCTTTCGCGCAAAACCCCTTCCAAGGCGCGGCAAGGTTCGGGAGCAAGCTGACGGGACAGCTTGCATGAATGGAACCTTACCCCCTCTCGCCAAGCGGCGCGCTCCTGTGGCCCGACAGGCTGTGCGCCGGCGAAAAAGAAGAAAGGTAACGACGAGCATGGCTCAAGCTTACGTTGGCCAGAAGCGTATCCGCCGCTATTTCGGCAAGATCCGCGAAGTTCTGGACATGCCGAACCTGATCGAGGTTCAGAAATCCTCCTATGACCTGTTCCTGCGCTCGGGCGATGGCCTGAAGCCCGCCGATGGCGAAGGGATTCAGGGCACGTTCCAGTCGGTGTTCCCGATCAAGGATTTCAACGAAACGGCCGTTCTGGAATTCGTCAAATACGAGTTGGAAAAGCCGAAATATGACGTGGACGAGTGCCAGCAGCGCGACATGACCTATGCCGCCCCGCTGAAAGTCACCCTGCGTCTGATCGTGTTTGATGTCGATGAATCGACCGGTGCCCGTTCGGTCAAGGACATCAAGGAACAAGACGTCTACATGGGCGACATGCCCCTGATGACCTCGAACGGCACCTTCATCGTGAACGGCACCGAGCGGGTCGTCGTTTCGCAGATGCACCGTTCGCCCGGCGTGTTCTTTGACCACGACAAGGGCAAGACCCATTCCTCGGGCAAACTCTTGTTCGCCTGCCGCATCATCCCGTATCGCGGCTCGTGGCTGGACTTTGAGTTCGACGCCAAGGACATCGTGTTCGCCCGCATCGACCGTCGCCGCAAACTGCCGGTCACGACCCTGCTTTATGCGCTGGGGATGGATCAGGAAGGCATCATGGATGCCTATTATGAAACCATCACGTTCCGCCACGTGAAGAACAAGGGCTGGGTCACCAAGTTTTTCCCGAACCGTGTGTCGGGCACCCGCCCGGCCTATGATCTGGTCGATGCCGCCACTGGCGAAGTCATCCTGAAGGCTGGCGAAAAGGCCACGCCGCGGATGGTGAAGAAGTGGAAGGATGACGGCGCGATCACCGAACTTCTGGTGCCGTTTGACCATATCCTTGGCCGCTATGTCGCCAAGGACATCATCAACGAAGAAACCGGCGAGATCTGGGCCGAAGCCGGCGACGAGCTGACGATGGACTATGACCGCGACGGCGAGCCGAAGGGCGGTTCCGTCAAGCTGCTCCTCGATCAGGGCATCACCGAGATTCCGGTTCTCGACATCGACAACGTCAATGTCGGCCCCTACATCCGCAACACCATGGCGGCCGACAAGAACATGGGCCGCGACACCGCGCTCATGGACATCTACCGCGTGATGCGCCCGGGTGAACCGCCGACCGTGGAAGCTGCCTCGGCCCTCTTTGACACGCTGTTCTTCGATTCCGAGCGTTATGACCTCTCGGCTGTCGGCCGCGTGAAGATGAACATGCGTCTGGATCTGGGCAAGCCCGATACCCAGCGCACTCTGGACCGCGATGATATCGTGGCCTGCATCAAGGCGCTGACCGAACTGCGTGACGGCAAGGGAGAGATCGACGACATTGACCACCTCGGCAACCGCCGGGTGCGCTCGGTCGGCGAGTTGATGGAAAACCAGTATCGCGTCGGCCTTCTGCGCATGGAGCGTGCGATCAAGGAGCGCATGTCGTCGGTGGAAATCGACACGATCATGCCGCAAGACCTGATCAACGCGAAGCCTGCCGCGGCTGCGGTGCGTGAATTCTTCGGCTCCTCGCAGCTGTCGCAGTTCATGGACCAAACCAACCCGCTGTCGGAAGTCACCCACAAGCGCCGCCTCTCGGCCCTTGGGCCGGGCGGTCTGACCCGGGAACGCGCTGGCTTTGAGGTGCGCGACGTTCACCCGACCCATTATGGCCGGATGTGCCCGATTGAAACGCCCGAAGGCCAGAACATCGGCCTCATCAACTCGCTGGCCACCTTTGCCCGCGTGAACAAGTATGGCTTCATCGAGACCCCGTATCGCAAGGTCATCGACGGCAAGGTGACGGATGACGTCGTCTATATGTCGGCGACCGAGGAAATGCGCCACACGGTTGCGCAGGCCAACGCCGCACAGGACGCGGCTGGCAAGTTCCAGGATGATCTGATCTCCAGCCGCAAAGCTGGCGAATTCATGCTGAACCCGCCGGATGCGATCGACCTGATCGACGTGTCGCCGAAGCAGCTTGTGTCGGTTGCGGCCTCGCTGATCCCGTTCCTTGAAAATGACGACGCCAACCGCGCCCTCATGGGCTCGAACATGCAGCGTCAGGCGGTTCCGCTGTTGCAGGCCGATGCGCCCTTCGTCGGCACCGGGATCGAGGCCGTCGTGGCCCGCGATTCCGGCGCGGCCATCATGGCGCGCCGCTCGGGCATCATCGACCAGGTGGACGCACAGCGTATCGTTATCCGTGCGACCGAAATGCTGGAACCCGGCGAGCCGGGCGTCGACATCTACCGTCTGCGCAAGTTCAAACGCTCCAACCAGTCGTCCTGCATCAACCAGCGCCCGCTGGTGAAGGTGGGCGATACCGTGAAGCGTGGCGAAGTGGTGGCCGACGGCCCCTGCACCGACATGGGCGAACTGGCCCTTGGCCGGAACGTCATCGTGGCCTTCATGCCGTGGAACGGCTACAACTATGAAGACTCGATCCTGATCTCCGAGCGTATCCTGAAGGACGACGTGTTCACCTCGATTCACATCGAAGAATACGAAGTCGCGGCGCGCGATACCAAGCTCGGGCCGGAAGAAATCACCCGCGACATTCCGAACGTCGGTGAAGAAGCGCTGCGCAACCTCGACGAGGCGGGCATCGTTTACATCGGTGCCGAAGTGCAGCCGGGCGACATTCTGGTCGGCAAGATCACCCCCAAGGGCGAAAGCCCGATGACGCCGGAAGAAAAGCTTCTGCGCGCCATCTTCGGGGAAAAGGCGTCGGACGTGCGCGATACCTCGCTGCGCCTGCCGCCGGGGGCCTATGGCACCATCGTCGAAGTCCGCGTCTTCAACCGTCATGGTGTGGACAAGGACGAGCGCGCTTTGCAGATCGAGCGTGAGGAAGTCGAACGTCTGGCGCGGGACCGCGACGACGAATTGGCGATCCTTGAGCGCAACATCTACGCGCGTCTGAAATCGCTCATCATGGGCAAGACCGCCGTCAAAGGCCCGAAAGGCATCAAGGCCGGCTCGACCATTGACGACGAACTCTTGGGCACGCTGTCGCGTGGCCAGTGGTGGCAGTTGGCCCTTGGCGAAGAAGCCGAGGCCAAGGACGTTGAAGCCCTGCACGACCAGTTCGAAGCGCAAAAGCGCGCCTTGGACCTGCGGTTCGACGACAAGGTGGAAAAAGTCCGCCGCGGCGACGATCTGCCTCCGGGCGTGATGAAGATGGTCAAGGTGTTCGTCGCGGTGAAGCGCAAGCTGCAACCGGGCGACAAGATGGCCGGTCGTCACGGCAACAAGGGTGTTATCTCCAAGGTCGTTCCGGCCGAGGATATGCCCTTCCTCGCCGACGGTACCCCGGTTGACCTCGTTCTGAACCCGCTCGGCGTGCCGTCGCGTATGAACGTCGGTCAGATCTTGGAAACCCACATGGGCTGGGCCGCACGCGGTCTGGGCCTGAAGATCGACGAGGCTCTGAAAGAGTACCGTCGTTCGGGCGACATGACCCCGGTGCGCGAAGCGATGCGTCTGGCTTATGGCGACGAGACTTACGAGGACGCCTTCGGCGACCGCGACGAGGCCGAGTTCCTTGAGCTTGCTGGCAACGTGACGCGCGGCGTTCCGATCGCGACCCCGGTCTTCGACGGGGCCAAAGAGCAGGACGTCAACGATGCGCTGACCCGCGCGGGCTTTGACACTTCGGGCCAGTCCGAAGTGTTCGATGGCCGCACCGGTGAAAAGTTCGCACGCAAGGTCACGGTAGGCGTGAAATACATGCTCAAGCTGCACCACCTTGTCGACGACAAGCTGCACGCCCGTTCGACCGGGCCTTACTCGCTTGTTACCCAGCAGCCGCTGGGTGGTAAGGCGCAGTTCGGTGGTCAGCGTCTGGGGGAAATGGAGGTCTGGGCTTTGGAAGCTTACGGCGCCGCCTATACCCTGCAAGAGATGCTGACCGTGAAGTCGGACGACGTGGCTGGCCGGACGAAAGTCTACGAAAGCATCGTCAAGGGCGAGGACAACTTCGAAGCCGGCGTGCCGGAATCGTTCAACGTCCTTGTCAAGGAAGTGCGCGGCCTCGGCCTTAACATGGAACTCCTGGATGCGGAGGAGGAGTGACGCTGCGTCGGGGTGAACCCCGGCCTACGTAAGGCGGGGTTCACCCCGCCACTCCTTCCCCGCCGCCTTCATTCTTAGGAATCAAAATGAACCAGGAACTCTCGACCAACCCGTTCAACCCGGTGGCCCCCGTCAAGACCTTTGACGAGATCAAGATCAGCTTGGCCTCGCCCGAGCGCATCTTGTCGTGGTCCTACGGTGAGATCAAAAAGCCCGAAACCATCAACTACCGCACGTTCAAACCGGAACGTGACGGTCTGTTCTGCGCCCGGATCTTTGGCCCGATCAAGGATTACGAATGCCTCTGCGGCAAATACAAGCGCATGAAATATCGCGGCGTCGTCTGCGAAAAATGCGGCGTTGAAGTCACGCTGCAAAAGGTCCGCCGTGAGCGGATGGGCCATATCGAACTGGCCTCGCCGGTTGCCCACATCTGGTTCCTGAAATCGCTGCCCAGCCGCATCGGCCTGATGCTGGACATGACGCTGCGGGATCTGGAGCGCATCCTTTATTTCGAAAACTATGTGGTGATCGAACCCGGTTTGACCGACCTGACCTATGGTCAGTTGATGACCGAGGAAGAATACCTCGACGCGCAGGACCAATACGGCGCCGACGCTTTCACCGCCAATATCGGTGCTGAAGCGATCCGCGAAATGCTGGCGGCGATTGATCTCGACGCGACCGCCGAACAGCTGCGCGCCGACCTGAAAGAAGCCACCGGCGAGTTGAAGCCGAAGAAGATCATCAAGCGTCTGAAGATCGTGGAAAGCTTCCTTGAATCCGGCAACCGCCCGGAATGGATGGTGCTGACCGTTCTTCCGGTGATCCCGCCGGAACTGCGCCCGCTGGTTCCCTTGGATGGTGGCCGCTTTGCGACCTCTGACCTGAACGATCTGTATCGTCGCGTCATCAACCGCAACAACCGTCTGAAGCGCCTGATCGAGCTGCGTGCGCCCGATATCATCGTGCGCAACGAAAAGCGGATGCTGCAAGAAGCGGTCGATGCCCTGTTTGACAACGGTCGTCGTGGCCGCGTCATCACCGGCACCAACAAGCGCCCGCTGAAATCGCTCAGCGACATGCTGAAAGGCAAGCAGGGCCGCTTCCGTCAGAACCTCTTGGGCAAGCGCGTCGACTTCTCGGGTCGTTCGGTCATCGTGACCGGCCCGGAATTGAAGCTGCACCAGTGCGGTCTGCCGAAGAAGATGGCTTTGGAACTGTTCAAGCCCTTCATCTACTCGCGGCTTGAGGCCAAGGGTCTGTCTTCGACCGTCAAGCAAGCCAAGAAACTGGTGGAAAAAGAGCGTCCCGAGGTTTGGGATATCCTTGACGAAGTGATCCGCGAACATCCGGTTCTTCTGAACCGCGCGCCGACGCTGCACCGTCTGGGTATCCAGGCCTTTGAACCGACGCTGATCGAAGGCAAGGCGATCCAGCTGCACCCGCTGGTCTGCTCGGCCTTCAACGCCGACTTTGACGGCGACCAGATGGCCGTTCACGTGCCGCTTTCGCTGGAAGCCCAGTTGGAAGCCCGCGTGTTGATGATGTCGACGAACAACGTGCTGTCGCCCGCCAACGGCGCGCCGATCATCGTTCCGTCGCAGGACATGGTGTTGGGTCTGTATTACACCACCATGGAACGCAAAGGCATGAAGGGCGAAGGCATGGCTTTCGCTGACCTCGACGAGGTTGAACATGCTTTGGCCGCCGGCGAAGTGCATCCGCATGCCAAGATCAAGGCCCGCCTCAAGCAGGTCGATGACGAAGGCAATATCGTCTGGAAGCGTTATGAGACGACCCCCGGCCGTCTGCGTCTGGGCACCCTGTTGCCGTTGAACGCCAAGGCGCCGTTTGATCTGGTGAACCGCCTTCTGCGGAAGAAAGATGTGCAGACCGTCATCGACACCGTCTACCGCTATTGCGGCCAGAAAGAGTCGGTCATTTTCTGCGACCAGATCATGGGTCTGGGCTTCCGCGAGGCCTTCAAGGCCGGCATTTCGTTCGGCAAGGACGACATGCTGATCCCCGATACCAAGTGGGAAATCGTCAACGAGGTGAAGGATCAGGTTGCTGGCTTCGAACAGCAATACATGGACGGTCTGATCACCCAGGGCGAAAAGTACAACAAGGTCGTGGACGCCTGGTCGAAGTGCAACGACAAGGTGACCGAGGCCATGATGGCCACGATTTCGGCTGAGCGTTATGACGACAACGGCGCGCAGAAGGAACCGAACTCGGTCTATATGATGGCCCACTCCGGTGCCCGGGGTTCGGTCACGCAGATGAAGCAGCTTGGCGGGATGCGCGGCCTTATGGCCAAGCCGTCGGGCGAGATCATCGAAACGCCGATCATCTCGAACTTCAAGGAAGGTCTGACCGTTCTTGAATACTTCAACTCGACCCACGGCGCCCGTAAGGGTCTGGCCGATACCGCGCTGAAAACGGCGAACTCGGGTTACCTGACCCGCCGTCTGGTGGACGTGGCGCAAGACTGCATCGTGCGTATGCACGATTGCGGCACCGAGCGCGCGATTACTGCCGAAGCCGCCGTCAACGATGGCGAAGTTGTGCTGCCCTTGGCCGAGCGTGTGCTGGGCCGTGTGGCTGCCGATGACGTCACCGTTCCGGGCACCGGCGAGGTGATCGTGGCGAAGGGCGATCTGATCGACGAACGTCGTGCAGACATGATCGCGCAAGCCAACGTCGCCGTGATGCGCATCCGCAGCCCGCTGACCTGCGAGGCTGAGGAAGGCGTCTGCGCCATGTGCTATGGTCGTGACCTTGCACGCGGCACCTTGGTGAACCAGGGCGAAGCGGTGGGGATTATCGCCGCGCAGTCCATCGGCGAACCCGGTACGCAGCTGACCATGCGGACCTTCCACATCGGCGGCGTGGCCCAGGGTGGCCAACAGTCGTTCCTGGAAGCAAGCCAGGAAGGCAAGATCGAGTTCCGCAACCCGAACCTGTTGGCCAACGAAGCGGGCGAGCAGATCGTGATCGGCCGCAACATGTCGATGGCGATCATCGACGAGGCTGGTCAGGAACGCGCGGTTCACAAGCTGAGCTATGGTTCGAAGCTGCACGTCAAGGACGGCGCGGCGGTCAAGCGTGGCACGAAACTGTTCGAATGGGACCCCTACACCCTGCCGATCATCGCCGAAAAGGCCGGTGTGGCGCGGTTCAAGGATCTGATCTCGGGCATTTCCGTGCGCGACGACACCGACGATGCCACCGGCATGACGCAGAAGATCGTCACCGACTGGCGTTCGGCACCGAAGGGGGGCGATCTGAAGCCCGAAGTCATTCTGATGGACGCCGGCACCGGCGAACCCGTTCGCAATGATGCCGGCAATCCGATCACCTATCCGATGTCGGTGGACGCCGTTCTGTCGGTCGAGGATGGCCAAGAGCTGAAACCGGGCGACGTTGTGGCCCGTATTCCGCGCGAAGGTGCCAAGACCAAGGACATCACCGGGGGTCTTCCCCGCGTGGCGGAACTGTTCGAAGCCCGTCGTCCGAAGGATCACGCCATCATCGCGGAAGCGGACGGCTATGTTCGCTTTGGCAAGGACTACAAGAACAAGCGCCGCATCACCGTGGAGCCTGTCGACGAGACCTTGCAGCCGCAGGAATACATGATCCCCAAGGGCAAGCACATTCCGGTTCAGGAAGGTGACTTCGTCCAGAAGGGCGACTACATCATGGACGGCAACCCGGCACCGCATGACATCCTGCGTATTCTGGGTGTCGAGGCGCTGGCGAACTACATGATCGACGAAGTGCAGGACGTCTACCGTCTGCAAGGCGTGAAGATCAACGACAAGCACATCGAAGTGATCGTGCGTCAGATGCTCCAGAAATACGAGATTCTGGACAGCGGCGAGACGACGCTTCTGAAGGGCGAAAACGTCGACAAGTTCGAGTTGGACGAAGCAAATGCCAAGGCCGTTGCCCATGGCATGCGTGAAGCCACGGCCGAGCCGATCCTTCTCGGGATCACCAAGGCAAGCTTGCAGACCCGGTCGTTCATCTCGGCGGCGTCGTTCCAGGAAACCACCCGCGTGCTGACCGAGGCTTCGGTTCAGGGCAAGCGCGACAAACTGGTTGGCCTGAAAGAGAACGTCATCGTTGGCCGTCTGATCCCGGCAGGGACCGGCGGGGCCACCAGCCGCGTCAAGAAGATCGCCGCCGACCGCGACGGTCTGGTGATCGAGGCGCGCCGGAGCGAGGCGGAAACCGCCGTAGCCCTGGTTGCTCCGATGGATGTCATGGACATGGAGACGGACTCGGGTCTGGTCGATACGGTTGAAAGCCGCGATCTGTAAGATCGGCTGAAATGAAAGAAAGGCCCCTCGGGAAACCGGGGGGCCTTTTGCATTGCGGCCTATGGCCCCCGTGCCATGGGCCTGTTAGCAATGGGCGGACCAACAGGAGCCCCCATGGCCATCTCGGACAATCTGCGCGGCGTCGCCTATATGTGCCTGTCGATGCTGGCCTTCACCGTGAATGACACCTTCATGAAATCGGTGACCGCCGAGGTGCCGCTTTTCCAGGTGATCTTCCTGCGCGGGCTGGTGGCGATTGCCGGGCTGGCGGTGATGGGCTTTGTCACGGGCGCTTTCCGGCAAAAACTGGCGGGTGGGGATTGGTGTTTGATCGCCCTGCGTTCCCTGGCCGAGATTTTCGCCACGCTGACCTTCCTCACGGCGCTGCTGCATATGGAACTGGCGAACCTGTCGGCCATCATGCAGGCGCTGCCGCTGGCCGTCACACTGGCCGCCGCTCTGGTGTTCAAGGACCGGATCGGCTGGCGGCGGATGCTGGCTATCTTGGTGGGGTTTGTCGGTGTGCTTTTTATCATCCGGCCCGGAACGGCGGCGTTTGATGTCTGGTCCTTGATGGGCGTTGCCTCGGTTCTGTCGGTGGTGGTGCGCGATCTCTCGGTCCGGCGGCTTGGCCCGCATGTGCCTTCCATCGTGGTGGCGCTCGGAGCGGCTTTGGTCGTGGCGCTGATGGGCTTGAGCTTTTCCATGCTGCAAGAGGTTGCGCTTTTCGATGGCATGGCGGGCTGGCAAGCGTTGACGATCGGGCAACTGGCCAAAGTTGCCGGGGCAGGGGGCTTTCTGATCGTCGGCTATCTTTGCGCGGTCACCGCGATGCGGTTCGGCGACATCGGGGTCGTCGCCCCTTTCCGCTATACATCGCTTCTGTGGGCGATCGGGCTGGGCTTTGTCGCCTTTGGCGATCTTCCCGATGGCTGGACGCTGGTCGGGGCGGGCATCGTGGTTGCTTCGGGCATCTATACGCTCTTGCGCGAAAGGGCGCTGCGTCGGGCCGCTCTGGCGGCCAAAGGTTGACATCCCAAACGACTCTGCGTATCAGCCGCGCAACCCTCCTGCCCGGATTCTCCGGCGGGCGGGTTCTGATTGCTTGATGTGGCCATGATCCGGGCGCAAGCCCCGATCCTCTGATAATCTCCGCCTCCTGTCCGCCAGCGGGCAAAGATGCGGTTTTGGTGTTTTGCGATAGGCGCAATTCACCCGTCGAGAAGCAGCGCCCCGGATGCGGGGCGAGTATTGACACCGCCCCGAGAGGGGCAACACGAGGAAGTTTGATGCCGACGATCCAACAGCTTATCCGGAAGCCCCGGGAAGCCCTGGTGCGGAAGTCCAAGTCGCAGCACCTGGAATCCTGCCCGCAAAAGCGTGGGGTTTGCACCCGCGTTTACACCACCACCCCGAAAAAGCCGAACTCCGCTATGCGGAAAGTTGCGAAGGTCCGCCTGACCAACGGCTTTGAGGTCATCTCCTACATCCCCGGCGAAAAGCACAACCTGCAAGAGCACTCGGTTGTTCTGATCCGCGGCGGCCGTGTGAAAGACCTTCCGGGCGTCCGTTACCACATCCTTCGCGGCGTGCTGGATACCCAGGGCGTCAAAGAACGTCGTCAGCGCCGTTCGAAGTATGGCGCTAAGCGTCCGAAGTGAGGAGATAACAGATGTCCCGTCGTCACGCCGCTGAGAAGCGCGAAATTCTGCCTGACGCCAAGTATGGCGATAAGGTCCTGACCAAGTTCATGAACAACCTGATGCTCGATGGCAAAAAGTCCATCGCGGAATCGATCGTTTATGGCGCCCTTGACCGCGTTCAGTCCAAGCTGAAGCGCGAGCCGGTCGAAGCCTTCCACGAGGCCCTGAACAACGTGAAACCCTCCGTCGAAGTGCGTTCGCGCCGCGTCGGTGGTGCCACCTATCAGGTTCCGGTCGAAGTCCGCACCGAGCGCCGCGAAGCCCTTGCGATCCGCTGGCTCATCACCGCTGCCCGCAAGCGCAACGAAAACACCATGGAAGAGCGTCTGGCTGCCGAGCTGTCGGATGCCGTGAACAACCGTGGCACCGCCGTGAAAAAGCGGGAAGACACCCACAAGATGGCCGACGCGAACAAAGCGTTCAGCCACTACCGCTGGTAAGGGGTCATCATGGCACGCGACTATCCGCTTGAGCGTTACCGTAACTTTGGGATCATTGCGCACATCGACGCAGGGAAAACCACGACCTCGGAACGCATCCTTTACTACACCGGCAAGTCCCACAAGATCGGCGAAGTCCATGACGGCGCCGCAACGATGGACTGGATGGAACAGGAACAAGAGCGCGGCATCACCATCACTTCGGCTGCCACGACCACGTTCTGGAACCGTCAGATCGACCCCAGCTCGGGCGTTGGTGACAAGGCCACCAAGTTCCGTTTCAACATCATCGACACCCCCGGCCACGTTGACTTCACCATTGAAGTCGAACGTTCGCTGGCCGTTCTCGATGGCGCTGTCGTTCTTCTGGATGGCAACGCAGGTGTGGAACCGCAGACCGAAACCGTGTGGCGTCAGGCTGACCGCTACAAGGTTCCGCGCATCGTGTTCGTCAACAAGATGGACAAGACCGGCGCTGACTTCTTCAATTGCGTGAAGATGATCAAGGACCGTACCGGCGCCAACGCCATGCCGATCGCGCTGCCGATCGGGGCAGAGGACAAGCTGGAAGGCATCATCGACCTCGTCACCATGGAAGAATGGGTCTATCAGGGCGAAGATCTGGGGGCCTCCTGGGTTCGCCAGCCGATCCGCGCTGATCTGAAGGATTCGGCCGACGAATGGCGCCTGAACCTGCTGGAAACGGCAGTTGGTCAGGACGACGCCGCGATGGAAGCCTATCTGGAAGGCAACGAGCCGGATGCTGACACGCTGCGTGCGCTGATCCGCAAGGGCACGCTCGCCATCGACTTCATCCCGGTCATGGCCGGTTCGGCATTCAAGAACAAGGGCGTGCAGCCCCTTCTGAACGCTGTGATCGACTATCTGCCTTCGCCGCTGGACGTGCCGCCCTACATGGGCTTTGCGCCGGGCGACGAGACGGAAACCCGCAACATTGCCCGTTCGGCCGACGACACCCAGCCCTTCTCGGCGCTGGCGTTCAAGATCATGAACGACCCCTTCGTTGGCTCCCTGACCTTCACCCGGATCTATTCGGGCAAGCTGGCCAAGGGCGATGCGATGATGAACGCGACCAAAGAGCGCCGCGAGCGCGTTGGCCGCATGATGATGATGCACGCCATCGAGCGTGAGGAAATCACCGAAGCCTTCGCAGGCGACATCATTGCTCTCGGCGGTCTGAAAGAAACCACCACCGGCGATACGCTTTGTGATCCGGCAAACCCCGTCGTTCTCGAAACCATGACCTTCCCGGTCCCGGTTATCGAAATCGCCGTGGAACCGAAGACCAAGGCCGACCAGGAAAAGATGGGCATCGCTTTGGCCCGTCTGGCTGCCGAAGACCCGTCCTTCCGCGTGGAGACCGACATCGAAAGCGGTCAGACCATCATGAAGGGCATGGGCGAACTTCACCTCGACATTCTCGTCGACCGTATGCGTCGTGAATTCAAGGTCGAGGCGAACATCGGTGCGCCGCAGGTGGCTTATCGCGAAACCATCTCGCGCGAGCATGAGATCGACTACACGCACAAGAAACAGACCGGTGGTACCGGCCAGTTTGCCCGCGTGAAGCTGGTCATCACCCCGACCGAGCCGGGCGAAGGCTATTCGTTCGAATCGAAGATCGTCGGCGGTGCGGTTCCGAAGGAATACATCCCCGGCGTCGAAAAAGGCATCAAGTCCGTCATGGACTCGGGCCCCTTGGCTGGCTTCCCGGTGATCGACTTCAAGGTCTCGCTGATCGACGGCGCGTTCCACGACGTTGACTCCTCGGTTCTGGCCTTCGAAATCGCCTCGCGCGCTGCAATGCGTGACGGTCTCAAGAAAGCCGGTGCGAAACTGCTCGAACCGATCATGAAAGTCGAAGTCGTCACCCCGGAAGAATACACCGGCGGCGTCATCGGCGACCTGACCTCGCGTCGGGGCATGGTGACCGGTCAGGACAGCCGCGGCAACGCGAACGTCATCGCTGCCATGGTTCCGCTGGCGAACATGTTCGGCTACATCAACCAGCTGCGTTCGATGACCTCGGGTCGCGCTGTGTTCTCGATGGAGTTCGACCATTACGACGCGGTTCCGGAAAACATCTCGCAAGAGATCCAGAAGAAATACGCCTAACCGGTGTGGCGGGCTGAAGCCCGCCCTACCACCCCGTAGGCCGGGCTTCAGCCCGGCATCACCGACAACCAGATAAGGAGTTTGCCAAATGGCAAAGGCAAAGTTTGAACGGACGAAACCGCACGTCAACATTGGCACG
>CAYMRX010000016.1:0-24246 GCA_964393035.1 uncultured Tabrizicola sp. | reverse complement strand
TGGGTCGATACCTCGGTCTCTCCACCGGTTCTGCGCCGCCGGAACGCCACGAACATGGGCTGGGACGCACTCCTGGATGCGGCAGGGAATCTGGCGGGTCTTGCCAACACCGCCGTGGCGCGTACGAACCTCGGGCTCGGCACAATGGCCACCAAATCCGCAGCCGACTATGACGCGGCGATTGCGGCAAAAGCGGCGCTGTCCGGGGCGACCTTCACGGGTGTCGTGACCGCCCCGAACTTCGTCTCCTCGTCAGATGCCCGCCTCAAATCCGAGGTCGAGACCATTACTGACGCGCTGGCTCTCGTCTGCGCATTGCGCGGGGTGCGCTTCACCATGGATGGCAGCCGCCAGATCGGCGTCATCGCCCAAGAGATCAAGGCCGTGCTGCCCGAAGTCGTACGCGACAACGAGGCGGGCCAGCTCTCCGTCGCCTACGGCAATATCACCGGCCTTCTGATCGAGGCCGTCAAGGAACTTACCGCCCGGGTGGCGGCGCTTGAGGAGGCACGCCCATGAATGATGGTGGGTTCATCGACATGATCAACTCGTTCTTCGGAGGCGCGGTCACCACGCTGATCGGTGCCTTCACCGGGCGGCTGATGTGGCATTCGGGTGAGGTGAAGCTCGGCAATCGCCGCTTCTTCGGCAAGGAGCTTCTCTGGGAAATCCCCGTGGCCGTTGGCATGGCGCTGATCGGCGAGGCCGCGGCACGATACATCGGCCTCTCGCAGCCGGTCTCGACGGGGTTTGTGGCAACGCTTGCCTATCTGGGCCCGCGCGGGGCAGAGGCATTGCTGACCACTTGGATCGGTCGCAAGAAATAGACGCTGCCCCCTCAAACCAGCGAAAGCGTGAAGGCTTCACCTCGCGTGGGCAGAGCGATAACGTCATCGCAACAGAACAGCACAGGGGCAGTGGCGTGCAGAACGAGAAAATCTATAGCGTCTTCGGCCAGTCCCTTGTTTTTGCAGTTTTGGCTCTGATCGTCTGTTCGGTCTATTGGACGCTGCATGGGTTGATGGGTCTTTCGGCTGGTTTTGTCGGCGACCGGAATAGTCTGCTCTTGGCATTGACCGGAATTGTGCTGCTCCTTCTTCTCGCCCGCCGAAGTGTCACCTTGGCCTTGCTCGCGGTTTTGGTGATTGCCGGTGTGGATCGCGCCTATTTTGCGGGCAGCGATTATGCGTTGGTGAACAGCGTGATCGCAGGCATCTGCTTCCTGATCGCGGCGGTCATGTTCATCGGGGCCCTTTCGGAACGCGTGAAGTTCGCCAATAAGGCGTTGCCACAGGTGCTTATGGTGGTCTTGGGGCTGGTATTCCTGATCCCAGCAGGGCTCATCGCCAAAGTCCTGTCCGTGCTGCGGATCCTTCCCAGAAACCCCGACGGCGAATAGGCCGCGTAGGTTTGACGTCGCTTCTGTCGTCTGTCCAAGAACTGGCTGATGGCTGCAGCCCCTGAATAGAGCGCTGCCAGCAAGAACGCTGGTGACACCACACAAACCTCAAGCGCCGTCCCGTAT
Source organism: uncultured Tabrizicola sp. (assembly GCA_964393035.1). GTDB lineage: Bacteria > Pseudomonadota > Alphaproteobacteria > Rhodobacterales > Rhodobacteraceae > Tabrizicola_A. Next base: position 22,721 of record CAYMRX010000016.1, on the reverse strand, counting down.
CCGGGGCGGCGTTTTGCATTGCATGGGAGAAGACCATGACGCCTTTCGATATCGCCCGCAGCTACATCGGCACGACCGAGGGACTGGGCCCCGCCGACAATCCCGTCATCATGGAGATGTATGCCTCGGTAGGTCACGATTGGGTCGAACATGACAGCGTCGCCTGGTGTGCGGCCTTCGTCGGGCACTGCCTTGAGAAGGCCGGCATCCGCTCGACCCGCAAGCTGACTGCACGGTCTTATCTCGACTGGGGCGTGCCGGTGGAGGTGGCGGAGGCCCAGCAGGGCGACATCGGCGTGATCCCCCGCGGCAGTTCCCGCTGGCAGGGCCATGTCTTCTTTATAGACCGAATTGAGGGCCAATGGGTCTGGGGCCTCGGCGGCAATCAGGACGACGCCGTCAATGTGAAGCGCTATCCGGTCGCAAAGCTCCTCGGGGTACGGCGCGCGGGCAATGTCGCGCCTGTCGTGACGATGTCCGTCGAGGCGGTGCAAAGACGTCTGAAGGACCTCGGCTATCACGAGGTGGGTCAAATCGACGGAAAGATCGGGCCGCGCACTCGCGCCGCCATTCTGGCCTTCCGCAATGACAACGATCTGGCCCTCCTGCCGATCATCGATGTCACAATGACCGATGCCCTGACCACGGCGCGTCCGAGGTCGGTGGCGATCGAGCGCGCAACGGGCAGGCCCGAAGGCTCGCGCATCTTGGCCGCGTCAAACGCCCAGATCGCGCTTGGGGCCGCAGGCTATGCCGGCATCGCGATCAGCGACGTCGCACCGCTGGTTGGTCAGGCCGAGGAAGGACGTGATCTGGCGACGCGCCTCTTCGACCTCGTGGGGCTCGGAAGCTACGCCCCGATCATTATGCCCGGACTCGGGGCAGTACTCTTCCTCGCGGTCATTGTGCTGGCCTGGAAAGCTCGCGCAGCCCGGATCGAGGACCATCAGACGGGGCGAACGCCATGATCGCCTTTCTCAGGCGGCTCGTCACCGCTTTTGGGCAGCGCGTCGCGCTGTGGGCCGCCCTTTGTTTGATCCTGGTCTCCGCCCTGCGCATCGCCACGCGCCAAGGGCGCCAAGCAGCCGAGGCCGAGTTTGTCCTTCGCGCGGCCGAGGCCCGTATCCGCGCGCTGCGCACATCCCGAGAGGTTCGCCATGAGATCGAGACTTTGCCTGAGGCTGAGCGTGATCGCCGTCTTGATCGCTGGATGCGCGACTGATCCCGGCGTGATCTCGGGCTGCGACTGGGCAGAGCCTATCCGACCCTCACGGGCGGATCAGTTGAGCGATGGGACTGTCCAGCAGATCCTCACCCATAACGAGACCGGCGCGGCTCTCTGCGGCTGGCCCCCGTGAAAACTTACCTCACCGATCAGTTCTTGCCGCAGCACTGCTTGTACTTGCGCCCTGATCCGCAGGGGCACGGATCGTTGCGCCCGGGGCGCGGCGCGGATTTGAACGGCTGGCCGGGGAGATTGGCGGGCATCGCTCGGGCCAGTTCGGGGCGCGATTGGTGCAGGATCGTCGCAACGCAGTTCGGGATCAGGTCGGGCGCCTCTTGATCGATCTGGTCGATCTCTTCATCGCTGAACTTGCTGTTCCCGACATAGATGTCCTGCAACGCCATGATGAATATCATGGTCTCACGGGTCTCGTCATCGGCCCGGTCCAGCAGCGCTTCCCAGGCCTTGGGGCGCAAGGCCATGGCGCGGGTGAAGCCATCGATCCAAGGTTCCCAGAGGGTCTCGTCGCTGTTCATGTCGATCTCGTAGATCGGTTCAACCCAGAGCGATTGCGTGATCCGGGCAGCGACATCGTTGTAATGGGCCATCACCGCCCCGATCGTCTCTTGGGCCGTGGCGAGGTCGGGGAATTGTGCATCCCCCGTGACGCCCCAGACCTGTGAGAGCCAGTCCGAAGGCGGGATCATCTCGGGACAGGCCAGCAGGCCCGTGACGAACCCATCAAGTTCGCTCACCGTCATCGGTTCGTTCTCGACGGGCAGCGCCTGCAAGAGGTCTTCCAGACGGTCGAGCCGTTCGTCGTCCTGATCCATGACTGGTCCCCCCTGCTGCTGCGCCCCCTTAGCTGCACTGGGCTGAATTCTCAATCGAACTCGTCCTGACCATGCCGCTCGGATGGTCCGTGGAGGCCTGCATGACCACGTCACTTCAAGAAGGTCCGGTTATCCTGATCGGCTATGAATATCGGCTGCAGTTGCAGGCCGAGGCCGACCTCTTCCCCGAGGGGGCCAGCTTTGCTGGACAGGTGCGCAGCGCGATCAGCGCCGCGACGATGGTGGCAGAACTTTCCACTGCGGCGGGCAGCGTGCTGCGCGTGGACGGGCGCACGCTGGAAATTGTTCTGACCTCTGACGTGACGGCCAGCCTCGCGCCGGGCGGTATCGTTCTGGATCTCGTGCGCACCGATCTGACACCTGACCGGCACCTCGGCTTCGTTCTGGAAATCCCTGTGGTCCTGCCGGTGACGAGGCTCCCTGTCTCTGGGGGCCTCTGAGCCATGGTGGCAGCACTTGAACTTCGACCCCTGACCGGGCCGATCCGCCTGCATTTGAAAGCCAGCGAACCGATCCGGCTTCGGGTGCTTGCTGGACCTGTGGCTGTGCGGCTTCTCGGCCAGCCCGGGCCCCAAGGCCGAACGGGTCTGCAAGGCGACAAGGGCGATCAGGGCGCGCCCGGCATCACCATTCTTCCGACCGACGCTCCCATCAACGGAGGCTTCTTCTGATGGCCAATACGATCCAACTCAAACGCCGTGTCTCGGGCGTGGCGGGCGCACCAGCTGCGCTCAAATCTGGCGAGATTGCCCATAACGAGGTTGATGACACGCTTTATGTCGGCAAGGGCGACGATGGGGCGGGCAATGCGACCTCGGTCGTCCCGCTTGCGGGCAAGGGCAGCTTTGTCGATTTGACAACTTCGCAAAGCATTGCCGGGGCCAAGACCTTCGCCACCGTCCCGAAATCCTCCGAGGACGCGAGCGCAGGCCCAGACCTCGTGCGCAAATCCCAACTGGATGCGGGATTGGCCACGAAGGCCGCGCTCGCGCATGCCCATGTGACCAGCGATGTGACGGGGCTGCAATCGGCGCTTGATTTGAAAGCACCACTGGCATCGCCCGGCCTGACCGGCACGCCGACATCACCCACGGCGGCCGTTGATACGAACACCACGCAGATTGCGACGACGGCCTTTGTGCTTGGCCAAGCCGCTGCGACCGCTCCGGGAATGGACGGCACGGCTGCCGTGGGCAGTTCCTCGCGCTTTGCCCGCGCCGATCACGTTCACCCGACGGACACGTCGCGTGCGCCACTGACCTCTCCCGCGCTGACGGGCACGCCCACCGCGCCCACGCCTGCAAACGGCACGAATACGACGCAGATCGCAACGACCGCCTTCGTGCGGGCAACGCGGCTTGACCAGCTTGCCGCGCCCGCGGCGGATATCGCCCTTGGCGGCTATCGCCTCACGGGGCTTGGTGATCCTCAGGGCGCGCAGGATGCCGTGACCAAGGCCTATGTCGACCTCACGGTCCAGGGCCTTGAGCCTAAGCAATCGGTGCGGGCAGCCAGTACGGCCAATATCGCAACCTTGTCCGGGCCGATGACCCTCGATGGCGTGGCGCTGGTCGCAGGTGACCGGGTGCTGGTGAAAGATCAGACGACGGCCAGCCAGAACGGCATTTATGTCGTCGCTGCCGGGGCTTGGGCCCGCTCTGCCGACGCCGATGTCTGGAGCGAGCTGGTCTCAGCCTATGTCTTTGTGGAAAGCGGCACGGTCAATGCCGACATGGGCTATCTCGCCACGGTCGATCCGGGCGGGACGCTTGGAAGCACGGCCGTGACCTTCGTGCAGTTCACGGGGGCGGGACAAATCCTCGCCGGGGCGGGTCTCACCAAATCCGGCAATACGCTGGATGTGGGCGCAGGCACCGGCATTGCGGTGGCGGCCGATGCGGTTGGCCTCACGGGGCAGGCCTTGGCCCTTCATAACCTTGCCACCAACGGTATTGTCGCACGCACCGCTGCCGCCACGGTGGCGGCACGATCCATTGCTGTCAGTGGCACCGGGCTTTCTGTCACCAATGGCGATGCCGTTGCCGGAAACCCGACACTCAGCCTCACCGCAGCGTTGGCAAGTGTCGGGAGTTTGACACCGGCCGCGGATCGTCTCGCTTACTACACCGGGGCCTCGGCGGCGGCTTTGGCGACCCTGACGGCTTTTGCCCGCTCGCTTCTTGATGATGCTGATGCTTCCACCGCTCGCGCGACGCTCGGGCTTGGCACACTCGCCACCCAGTCATCTGCGTCCGTCAGCATCACCGGTGGGTCGATTGATGGTGTGGCGTTTGACGGCGGGACGTTCTGACCATGCCGAACATCCTGTTGTTGAAGCGCAGCACCGTGGCTGGACGCGCGCCTGTCCCGGCTGATCTCGTACTGGGGGAGTTGGCAGTCAACGTCACGGACGGCAAGCTCTACCTCAAGAAAAGCACGAGCGGCGTTGAAAGCATCGTCGACGTCACGGCCGGTGGCATGACCGATGCCGAACTCTTCGCCAAGGTGATCGCGCAGGATGGGCCTGGCTCTGGTCTCAATGCCGATCTTCTCGATGGCGCCCATGCTAGCGCCTTTGCGCAGCTCGCCGGGGCGACCTTCACCGGCACGGTCACAGCGCCGAACTTTGTCTCTTCATCCGACGCGCGGCTCAAATCCGACATCGCGCCTATCTCGGACGCGCTGGCCAAAGTGCAGGCGCTCACCGGGGTCACCTATCGGCTGGTCGGATCTGAGGCCCGCCAGATGGGTCTCATCGCCCAGGAAGTTCAGATCGTGGCGCCAGAGGCCGTCGTCGAAACCGAGGGGCTGCTGCGCCTCGCCTATGGCAATCTCATTGGCCTCCTCGTTGAGGCCATCAAGGACCTGAGCCAGCAGGTCGATCAGCTCAAAAGGACCAGCCCATGATCGCCACCGGTCTTTATGCCATTACGAATTCCGGCGTGCCGCGCCATTACGCTGTCGATGTCAAACCGGACTATGCCGGGCTTGCGGTTTTTGTGCCCGTTCCCGATGGTGCCACGGCAGGCATGGCAGGTGTCATGCTCTGGGCCGATCTGCGCGCCTATCTCGAGATCCCGCCAGATTTTGGCAATGCGGCTGGCTTTGTCGACACACGCCATGACGAGGTCTTTGTCCCAGACCTGCCCGGAACGGTGCATGGCGGGATTTACAAGGGGCGCTCCTACATCTTTGCCGCCGGCATGAACGGGCTCGATGAGCTTATCGACTTCTCACTTCTTGATATTGCGGTGGGGCTCAATGCCCAGCCCTTGCCCTGGCGCAACCGCTTCGCCCAGACCGCCCGAGAAAAGATCGACACCTCCTTCCGGCATCGTGCGCGCGAGCGCCTCTCCAATGCCATGGTGGTGTTCATGCCGATCGCGGTCCCCTTCGATCAAGCCCGCATTGAGGTCCTCTGTGAAGGCGACCCGATCCTTCTCAATGGCACAGCGCTCGCTGGCCGAGTCCCTGATGCCGACATCCCGAAGGACGGGGTCTGGTTCAAGCAGTTCTACTTCCATGCGGTGGCAGATGGCCCAGCGGGGGAGGTCCTGCACGTGCCCGCGGGCGGACGGGTAGAGGTTCCCGTTCATTTGCGCTGGAACAAGGACGCATCTCCTTGTGCCCATGCAATGACACTCAAGCTTGAGAGCGACGCAGGCTATCTGCCAAGCCGGCGTCTTCACACAGATGAGACCGGCCAGGGCCGCTTTGCGGTCGAGGCCTTGGGGCTGACGGCGGGAGAGCGCATCACCGTCAAGATCAACACCGAGCATTACACCGCCATTGGCAAGATCATCTTGGAGGTCGTGTGATGGAGATCGCGACCACGAGCATGATGCAGGCGATTTACCCTGCCTTTGTCCTGCACAAGCATTGGGACATGCCTGAGGGCTTTAACGACCGTCTTTATGAACTTGCGACAGCGGACACGGAACGCAACCGCATCACGGACCCCCGCGATCCGCGCGCCTCAGGGGACATGAGCAATCACCTAGGCCATCTGCGCCACAACTTTCTGATGGACAGCAAAGATCCTGTGATCGCGATGCTGGCCCAGATGGCCGCGGCTGGGGTGCGCGAGTATCTCCAGATTGCTTACGGTTACGACCATAAGGGCGAGATCGCCATGATGGCCGACAGCTTCTGGCAGCGCCGGGCGCAGCGGGAGAATCTCGGGATTCACAGTCACACGCATCCTCAGACGGACATTGTCTGCACCTATTATCCGCGGGTGCTGCTGGACGAAGGTTGCCCGGCCACATCGCTCCATCGCGGGGCTGTGCGATTTTATGATCCGGCAGGGATCGGCAAGCGGCTTTGGCCCTGCCGGAACCCTGAGGCATACGTCGGTGGGGGCTGGTATTCCGTAGAGCCTCAGACCGGTTCGATGGTGGTCTTTGAGGGCTATGTTCCCCACGACAGCACCTACTTCGAGGGGGCGGAACGGATGTGCATTCCGGTCCTGTGCAACCTCGATCTTCCCAACTCCCATTGCAAGGTGGGCCTACGCGACATTCTCGCGGCCCAAAGAGAAGGAGGCTCTCATGGCCTATAAGGTTGGCACCACGATTGTGATCGATGATCAGGGCTTTGTGCCGTGGTCACGCATCTCCGGGGCACCGGCGGCGGGTTTGGTGCCGGGCGAGTACACGCAGACGGCGGCGGAGTATAAGATCGTAGGGTCGGGCAACATTGTCAGCACCACCTATCTCGGGGTCGAGTACCAGGCGGATATGACGTTCCACGATGTTTATGTGCGGACCTATTCGAACTGCAACTGCAACTGTGCTTGTCGGTGCTGACGATGGAGGTTCAGAGCAGGAGCGTCGAGCTTTGGCCGACCCGCGTCAGCTTCTTCGAGACGCCCGTCGATTGGGAGGTGAACCGCGAGCTGGCGGATGAGGCCATTGCGGCAGTTGGTGGCTCTGGCACGCGGCTTTCCGCGGCCGAGCGCCGGGTGCGCGGCATCCTAGAGGGCAGCGAAGCCGGTCAGGCCCTGAAATCACATCTCTTTGCCTGCGCCCGTGCTGTGCTCGGTCCCTGGGCCCGATACCTCGATCCCGACCATTGCGAAAACCGTGCCCTCGTCATCAAACCCGGTGGCTTCATCTCGACACACAAGGACAGCCGGGAGGGGGACCTCACTTGCGTGCACTTCCTGACCGGCAGCGGGGCGGGCCAGCCGGTGAACTCCGTCGGCACCCCGCGTTTTGTGATCGAGGATCCGTCGCGGTACTTCGATGAGGGGCGGCTGCCTTATGAGAGCCGCCATGGCTACTCGGTCAATCCGCGGCCGGGGCTCTCGGTCTTCTTCCCCTCCCACATTCCCCACAACCAGCACCCCTACGAGGGGAGCGCGCCGCATGTGCAGGTGGTCGCGAACTTCCGCGTCAATCTGCCCGTGGCGATCGAGGAAAGGCTGTTCGACTGATGTGGTTCGACCTGACACTGGAAGTGCGCGATGGCAGCCGTCATCACGTGCGCTACAACCCGCACACCTCGGAATGCGAGGGGCTGCCTCTGGCTGTTAACCCGGGAACCTTCGCGCAGGTCGCCCGCGTGGCCAAGGACAAGCCCCTCGGAAAATCCCGCGCCCCCCGCATCCTGAAAATCCAGCTCGGGCTCTCGTGCAACTATGCTTGCAGCTATTGCAGCCAGGCCTTCCAGATCGCGGATGCCACGGTCTCGAAGCTGGCCGATGTGGAGCACTTCCTGACCCAGCTTGATGGCTGGATCACCGACGCCCCGGAAAAGATCGAGCTCTGGGGCGGGGAGCCCTTCCTCTATTGGGCCAAGATCAAGCGGTTGATCCCGGCTCTGGCAGAGCGCTTTCCGGCGGCGCGCTTCTCGATCGTCACGAACGGTTCGCTCCTCTCCCGCGAAAAGCTGGATTTTATCGCCAAACACGACGTTGAAATCACGATCTCCCATGACGGGCCGGGACAGCATCTGCGCGGGCCTGATCCGTTCGACGATCCTGACAAGAGCCACTGGATTGAAGCTCTGTTGGCAGAGCGCCCAGAGAAGACCGGTTTCAACGCGGTGCTCACGCGCCAGCATCACGACCTTCGGGCACTCAAGGCCTGGTTCGCTGACAAGGTAGGGCCCAACATCTTCGTCGGGCTCGAGGGCGTCGTGAATGTCTATGACGCAGCGACCGCAATCGGGACAGGGCGGTTCGAGCCCGCGGAACTGACTAGCCTGACGCGGTCGATCTTCGAGGCGCTGGCGGAGGACCCGAATGCCTTCGGTCTCGGGGAGCGCATCAACGAATTCTATGCCTCGATCCAGCGCCGGCGGCCCATAGAGGCCCTAGGCCAGAAATGTGGTATGGACAGCCCGGACGCCATCGCCGTCGATCTGCGCGGCAATGCCATGACCTGCCAGAACACCGGGGCTAAGGGGGCGCACAAGATTGGGCATGTGGCGGACTTTGACGCAATCGCGCTCGACACTGCGACGCATTTTGCCTTCCGGGAAGAGTGCATGTCATGCCCCGTCGTTCAGCTCTGCAAGGGGTCCTGCATGTTCCTTGAGGGGGAGTTCTTCAAGCAAAGCTGCACCAACGAGTTTGCATTCAACATGGGGATCATGATGGCGGCCGTTTGGCATTTGACGGGGATGGTGGTGGTTGGGGTGGAGGCCACAGGCCGGATGGAGCACGCTGGAAGCGCCAAACGCGTTAACACCATGGCCCTGATCTCCGGCACGTAATCTATGGCTTACATTGTCAATGAGCGAACGGAGCAGCATCTGTGCCGCAGCGTAACACTGGCACAGCAAGAGCCGAAAGTCGCCTCTCGCTATGGGTACAATTGTGCACCCTGCGATGTTGGTGAGAAGGATTCAAAAATGACCTTTGAAGTTGCGTGAATGCAGGAAACAAATGCTATGATCGAAGTTAAGGCTCCTTCGAAATCGGGTGTTTTCAGCGTCCCACGCCAATCAAAACTGCGAGAAACGCCAGAAAGGCGAGCGCCAAAAGCGCTGACAGGTTGAGAAACAAACGACTGGTGAGGATGCGGAACAGCATGACAACCAACCCTATCGCAACCATTCCGGCTACGATGAGAAGAAGCAGTCCTGCGGCAGCCTCAGACACCGACGGCACCCATCAATCCACGACAGGGTAATAAGGCGCACCCCAATCTTCGTAAGGGTTCGACATCATCGTATCGACAAACACAGGAAGAAGGCTCAGGAGTAATTCCGCCCCATCGCGCACCTGCTTACGGTTGACCTGGCTGTTCCAGGTCGCGCCACCATGCACGAGTTGGTTACGCAGGACATAGAGCCTGTCGAAAAGGATGCTCAGCAACTTTGCAGTTTCCTGCCCTTCGATCGCATATTTCGCGGCCTTCTTGGCGTTCTCAAAGCGCATCTGCCAATTGTCATACTGGGCGTCGCCATTGTGGAACTTCCAAAAGGGGCTGAAGATGTACTTGTTGTCCAAAAGCTCAGCGACCACACCTTCGAAGTGGTGCCAGATTTCATGACCGATGCGACCCTTTGGATCGCACCGCACAAGGGCGTCGAAGAAATTCTGAAAGTCTGCCCGCGCGAATGACCCCGGGTCATCCCCCATGTCCTTAGCATAGGCCGCGTTGAAGGAAATCCAGCTGAAGATGAATGCGGCATCTGGATCTTCGTCGATCAATGCAGCTGCCCGGGCGATCCAACTTATCGATCGATGCGTGCGCAAGTTCAACTCTGGCGAGTTTTGCTCCCTCAACAGCCGATGTTTATCGCGCAGATAATCAAATTCGGATGAGGCTTCGCCCATAATCTCATGCCCCCAATCTGCGCGCGATAGCATCACCGAGTGGTGATGTGATCAGTGCCCAAACTGCGCTACCCCCAGTGTCAGCCCCTTGGTCACCCCATCGTTCGCTGCGCATTATGAAATGCAAAACTTGGCGTATCTGTCGGAGCGTAAGTGCATCAACCTTCTCGATGTCTTGCGTTAGCGCGTCTATCACACGAGGTATGTGCATTCTAACCCCGAACTCCATATGCTCATCTGCATCGCGACAAACAAAACCGCAACTGTACGATGCCTGAATGAACATGTGGAATTCAGGCCAGCTAATCGGTCGGCTGTAGTAAGAGCGGGCACCTGAATCGAGCCTTTTAATGAGATCGCGCAGACAGCGCCCAACAAATTGAATTTGCTCAGAGTAAAGCTTGTCATCGAGACTAAATGTACCGCTTAGAAGGTCCGGATCATTAGTAATTTGGGTGATCGTCATTCCACATGCCTCTCCTGTACAAGCTTCTCATATGTCACGATAAATTGCTCCATGTCAGACAATGACTGCCCTCCATAAGTCGCCATGGCCCGCATCTCATCAAGTGCCTTCTTTGCCGTTTCAATGGTCATCCACGGTGGGTGACCTTCGAACGACGAATACCAACGATCTTTCAGCCAGGCAAAAAATCTGCGTCGTTCACTGCCGGACAGTAGGTGAGGGGCATAAAATGCAACTAGCCTTTTACCAAGCTGACGCAGCCGGGCATCTTCGAACGTTGCTACGATTTCTTGCCGCTGCGGCCAGTCAGCCTGCAAAAATTCCTTCAGCCGGGCCTTGTCCCTCCAGCCATAGAAGCCGCTAAAAATCTGCTGCTCGACATGCTGCGGCCGCGCGTCAGTTTCCGCATCATCGCGCGTGGTCATGGCTTCAATCAGCCGCTGCCGTAGCTCTGGCGCCATTGCGAGGGCTCGGGCACGGCGACGCTGCTCATTCGTCACGGTTACAGGCGCTAATAGCACCGGCACCTTGTTGATCGAGATCGAACGCAGGGGACGAGGCTCCCCCTCCATTGTAGCGACAAGGTCCGCATCTGACGCTGCGGTCAGCTCTTGTGGGTCAACTGAATCAAGATCGAAGAAGTAGGCTTGGTTCGCATTCTTTGCAGCATACCCACAGAGGCAACCCATGATTGCCTTCGGAGGGCCACCCCCGAAGCGCCCAACCAGCTCGAGAGGCTCGAACCGGTCCAGCTCCGCCTGGACATGCCCCTTGTCACGATTTGCGAGAAGCTGTGCCCAAAGGTCTGGTGCGCGCTCTGCGATCAGCCGCGCTATGTGGATCGTGGCCTCCACATCCCCCAAGGCATCATGCGCGTTATGCCCTTCAAAGCCATTCTCAGGTGCGAGGCGGTCGAGCTTGAAGCGGACACGCCCGGTTTCATCGACGGGCCAGTTGAGCAAATCTGGACAGCGCTGAAAAACTGCAAACACAGCTGTCATGATGTCGAAGCGCGTATTGCCGTTGAACTGTGTCGCGAAGATCTCGGGCTGCAGGTTCTGGTAGAACATCTGGCGCAGCATCTCTTCATCAAAGCGGATGCTGTTGAACCCGGTCCAGATCGCAGGCGACCAACGCGAAACTAGCGCAGTCAACTCTTGGGCAAACTCGAACAAGTTTGGCAGTTCGGGATCGACAAGCTGATGCGGCCGTACCCCCGTGACCGCCAAGGCCTGCGGTGACGGAATGACATGAGGCGCCAGGCGGCAGCGTAGATTCACCCGCTCTATCTCTCTGAAATCGGCATCCGTGAGGATCGCTGCGAATTGCAGAGGATGGTCGAAGGCAGGTGATGTGCCGGTAGTCTCGAGATCGAAAAATGCAAAGTTCATAAGCTTCTATAGGCAGTTTAATTCTATAGGTCACGCGGATATGCAACTTGGCCACCCCCAATACGTCCGATTTTGACGCATTCGCCCGCTACATTTCAATCGTCGCGATGGAGGATGCATGACGCACAAATACGAGCAGCGATTCTTGATTGATCTGGCTTTTCGGGTTGCCCACGGCTTTCCCGCCCGCAGTGTCGTGGCCCAGGAGCTCTCAAGCTGGGTCGAGGATCAGGATCTGGGCTTCGACTGGGATCCAGACATCGACAGTTTCAGGAAGAAGGGAGTCCCTGCTCCCGTGTGGGCCAACCTGCGGAAACGGCTCGCTGATCGTGTCGCATCGGCCGCGCAGCCGAAACCAGATGTCTTGGCGGAAAACGTCAGCGTCCTGGCAGACCATGTCGGGCTGAACGCGGATGAGCGTGCCATCTTCGAACTGGCGGTTCGCGCAGGGCGATCCGGGCCCGTGAAGTCTCTGTGCAACTCTCTGGTCGATGATGCACGGATCCCGGTGCAGGATGCGGTCACACAGCTTTCCGGCCTACCCGCCGCCAGCGTGCGGCGTGCCCTGGCTCCGACTGGGCGCCTGGTGGTCTCAGGTCTCCTGCAGTTCGATAAACCGCCCCTGAGCGGTCTCGGGCTCTTTCCCACCGATCGCCTTCTCGTGGCTCTGGATCCGCCATCACACACCCTGAGTGATATTCTGGACAAGCTTTTTGCCCGCGTAGGTGCCGCATCGGTGGAATGGGAGGATTTCGCGCATCTTGGCGCTGGGTGTGATTTTGCATTCCGCCTGCTCCACGGGGCGCTTGAGCGGCGCGAAAAGGGCGTGAACATCCTCCTGCACGGGGTGCCAGGGACTGGCAAGACGGAGTTCTGCAAGGCGCTGGCGCAGCGCCTCGGCGCTGGGCTTCACGCTGTCGGCGAGGCCGACGACGATGGGGATGAACCATCCCGTTTCGAACGCCTACAGCAGCTGCGCCTCGGCCAGCGGCTGCTCAGCGACCAGGGCAACAGCCTGATCCTCTTCGACGAAATGGAGGACCTGTTTCCGGGCCTGGACAATGGCGTCTATGGCCTGTCCCTACGGCGCTCAGGCTCGAAGGTCCACATCAACCGGCTCCTGGAAAACAACCCGGTTCCCACCTTGTGGACGACCAACGATATCAGTGATTGCGATCCCGCATTCCTGCGACGGATTTCCTTCACGCTTGAGCTGAGGACGCCGCCGGTTTCTGTGCGCAGCCGCATCTGGGAGAAGCTCGCCGAGCAACACCGGGTTCCGCTGCCCAAAGACCTCTGCCTTGAACTTGCCCACAGCATGGAGGATGCGCCCGCACTTGCCGACAGCGCGTTTCGCGCGGCGCGGATCACGCGCGGCGGTGCCGACGACGTGAAGTTTGCGGCCGCGGCGATTTCCCGTGCGGTGCGCGGCGGGCGCACCCCGCTTTTGGCCCCCAGCAGCGTCAGGTTCGAACCTGAACTCGCCAATGCCGACCATGACCTTGCATTGATCACGGAACGGTTCGTTGCCTGCGGTCCCGCCCATACCGGTGGGCTTTGCCTCAGCGGTCCTCCCGGAACCGGCAAGAGTGCCTTTGCGCGCTACCTCGCAGAGCGCATGCAGATGCCAGTCCTCGAGCGGCGTGCCTCCGATCTTCTCGATCGCTATGTTGGTGGCAGCGAGCGCAATATCGCAGATGCGTTTGCCGAAGCGCGCGACACCAGCGCGTTTCTTGTGTTCGATGAGGCGGACTCGCTTTTGGGTGCGCGCGATGGCGCAACGCATCGTTGGGAAATCTCGCAGGTCAACGAGATGCTCACCTGGATGGAAATCCATCCCCTGCCATTCGCCTGCACCACCAACCTGGTCGAACAGCTGGATCCAGCCACGGCCCGGCGTTTCAGTCTAAAGATCGGCTTCTTGCCGCTGAGCGCCCAGCAGCGAGAGGCCTGCTTCCGTCGCTTCTTCAAGTCCGATCCGCCCTCAGGGCTTTGGGCCCTCGACCAATTGACGCCCGGGGACTTCGCTGTGGTTGCCAAGCGATCGAAGCTGCTGGGCATCGCTCAGCCCGACGCGCTCCTTGGTGAACTGCGTCACGAGCAAGCCGCAAAGCCCAACACAAGAAACCCAATCGGATTTCGTGCGGCAAGCTGATCGAGGGGTTCAATCCAATGCGGCTCAAGCAGTCACAGAACCGGCTCGGCTTGAAGCCATGACTCGTTTCGGTCACTCTGCGGGAAATGGAGGGGCGCCAATGCGTTATGGCCGATTGGCAGATCTGGTAAGGCTGGCCATGCAGATGCAGGGCCGCGCTGATGGTTTGTCCCTCGACGACATCGGCGAGACCTTTGAGGTGTCGCGCAGGACAGCGGAACGGATGCGCGATGCCATCCGCGACGCATTTCCACAAACCGAGGAACTTGTGGAGCCTGGAGGGCGGAAGCGTTGGCGACTGCCACCAGGTACCGCAGGCCGCCTTGCCGACCCGAACGTCGACGATATCGCAGCTCTTCATCGTGGCTCAGAACTCGCGCGCCAGTCCGGGGACCTTGTCACTGCGGATCATCTAGATGCGCTCTCGGATCGTCTTCGCGCGCGCCTCTCTGGTCCAAAACGGGCGCGGTTAGAGCCCGACATTGCCGCGCTGCTGGAAGCGGATGGAGTCGCCTTGCGACCGGGTCCACGCGAGCGCATTCCAGACGAAACGCTGAATGCGCTCCGCGAAGCGATCCTTGCTGGTGTTTGGATCACTGTCGATCATCGCGCACGTGCTACTGGGCTTTTGAGCCGCAACGCGCGCCTCGGCCCGCTTGCGATGCTACTCGGTGAGGGGCGCCAGTATCTTGTTGGGTTCAGCGACTACGCGCAGGATGTGCGCCTCTTTGCCTTGGCAGGCTTTGAGCGGATCGAGCTGGCGGACGATGTTTTTGAGCGGCCGGCCGATTTCAACCTTGGCGCCTGGATGGAGCGATCCTTTGGGATCTGGCAAGAACACGTGTACGACGTCGTTTGGCGCTTCACACCCGAAGCGGCGCCCGACGCGCGCCTCTATTTGTTCCACCCCACACAGGTCATGACCGATGAGCCCGACGGGAGTTTGACGGTGTCATTCCGCGCAGGTGGGCTGCGCGAAATGTGCTGGCACCTGTTCCGGTGGGGCGACCAAGTCGAGATTTTGTCGCCACCTGAATTGCGTGCCGCAATGGTTACCCAAGCGGATGAAGCGCGGCGCCGATACCCGTGACGAGTATTGGCGACAGCGAATTCGTCAGTATTCAGTCCTTCCCGAGACAGCCCCTATCGGTGAATCTCTACATTTTCCAAGCTGAGATCACGCGAACCGGCAAAATGCGAGTAAGTCGCAAGAGGGCCATCGGTACCTGCTGAATAATCGAGGCAAAGGGCGTTTGCGCTCTGAAGCTCGGGGTCACCCGACATCCAGTAGTGCCCGAAAAAGACGGGCAAATCCCCATCAGGATAAATGGTCGTCAATAAATCATCAGGCAGGGGCGCGTCTGGAAGCTGATCGACGTCTGGCACTGACATTGCAACCTGACGCCAAGTCCGGGCGTCGCCGTTCCACCATTTCACTCTGACATGGTGGCGAACCTTCCCACCCTTGTCCTCAAAGGAATGTTGATGAGGCAACCGTGCCTCCGGCCCCTTTGCCACTGCTTCAGCGAGATCGTAGAACGTATCGCCTTTTCGACCGGCCCGGATCAGCTGGTCCGCTGATAGGACGCCGGCTCCAGTCTGTCGCCTTAGGTCATCGATTGCTGAATGGATCCATGCCGCATGAACAGCGCGAAACTCGTCAGTTTCGATAAAAAGCGGCAGGGTCGTCATCCAATCCAGTACGTCCTTGGTTTGCGACGCACCAATTGGGAACTCCTTAAGAAAGCTGCCGTGCTGGAAGATGTTGTCGGTGTCATGCGAGCGAAGCGGCGCCCCAGTCTCCGGGTCGGCCGTATGGAAGTGGATTGCATTCAATTCGTGGTTGCCCATGATGGCTTGGGCGCGCCCCGCATCCATCAGCTCGCGCACAATCCTGATGACAGCACCATTTTCAGGGCCGCGATCGATGAAGTCCCCGAGGAACACGATCTGGCGATCGGGCTCGGGATGCACCCATGTTGTTCCATTCCGCCGCCAGCCAAGGTTCTTCAGCGCTAGTCGCAGCTTCTCGGCCTGACCGTGGATGTCTGGAATAATGTCAGTGATGCTCACGCACTTGCTCTCCTCAGTTTCATAAGCGAGCCGCTGCGCAGGTATTGTAACAACACACCTGCCAATGCGCTGATCGCCATTCATTTTGGATCCTCGCGGACGCAGACTTCCAACTCAGCCCTATCGATCCAGTGGATTGCCAAGTCAGGTTTGATAGCCTCGACCTGCTCCGCGAGAACGCTTCGATAGGCATCCAGTTGCGCGAAGTAACCTGCAAAGCTTCCCGCGCCGCTCTTGTGGTCGAGGATCAGTCGTTTCCCGTCGCCCGTCGCCAGAAGGTCAAGGATCCCGTTGAATTCCGCACCCGATGCTTCACGCCTCTGGATCGGCACCTCGCATTCAATCTGCGTATAGCCCTCATCCGTCAGCCATTTCTTGAGCGCGTCCGCCTGTGCCTGCAGTACGTCCAACGTCGCCTCGTCAAAGCCCGTGGCCGCAGACAAACGCGGGCGCAAATCCGGGCGCAGCAAGAGAACGCGCATTGTCCTGTGAAGGGCGGTGCCACGCTCGCTGGCTGTCGCCATGAGGGGCACGGCCTGTGGCGGAACATCCAACGGCACGATACGAGTCTGAACCTCAGGCAATGGATCCTGCACGATCAATGAGGGGCGGACGCGCCATGCCGTCTGCTGCGTCTCGAGCATGGGCCGCAGGTCACCAAAGGCTAACCTTTCCGATGCCTCTTGCCCCCCAGAAGCGCCCAGCATACCTGGGGCCTCAGCACTGCAGATCAAGGTGCGCGCGGGGAAACTGACGCTGCCGACTTTAAGGCTGCCGGCCTCCGGCTCCATGCCGGCCTCCAGAACCAGCATTTCAGCGTGGTTCGCAGGCCCATCGCTCTCGCCGAGTTTCTTTAGCGTAAAATCCGGCCACTCCAGGATCAAGCGATCGCGCCCGCGAGTAAGTGCCACATAAAGCAGGCGACGCGCATCTGCCTCTGACGCTGCACGGCGATCGGCAATAAAGGCATCCTTCTTTTCCTTGATGGGAAGGTCCGGCGTCCAGATCAGGAGCGCCCGTTCAAGGATGGCGCTGAGATCGCTGAAGTCTGTGAATTCGGCGCGCAAGGTGCCGGGCTTTTCACCGATCTTCTTGTCGAGACCGACAACTATGGTGAGCGGCCACTCCCGCCCCTTCGAGGCATGCCATGTGACAATCTCGACACCCTGTCCGGCGCTCTGGCCGGGGTCAGGGTGCCTGTCGAAGTCGCGTTCCTCGCGACGTGCCTCGAGCCATCCCAGAAAAACCTGCGCACTTGCGCCGTGGAAGCCAGCCGCAGCCTTGAAGTCACGATGGGCCGACACGAACTCGCTGACCTCTGCGGAGAGCCGCATCAGATCGGCATGGGCTTGCACCGCCTCTGGCATGCGCGCTGCCCAGTCGAGGATACCCGCAGCGCTGAGCACCTGAGGAAGCAGAGTTTCCAGCGGCATGGCGGGGGCAGTCACGGCAAGGACTTGCAAATCAGCAATCTCGCTACAGTCTTCCAACCCACCATCGGCAAGCAGGCTCATCGCCTGCTGAATAGGCATGGACGATGGCCCAAGCGTCAAGAGCGCGAGGGCCGCGTGTCGATCTGTGGGATCAACCGCGAAGGCCAGCGCATTGCGCGCCGCCATCACAGCAGGCGAGTCAAGCCAGCCTGTTGCACTGATCCGGACCGGGACACCTTGCCGCTTGAGCGCCGTCGCATAGCGCGTCGCCATCGAATGGGTCGGTGCGAGAATGGCAATGTCACGCGGCTCGACAGGGCGGAATGTCGGCGCCTTGGGATTACTCTCCCGCTCCACTACTGGCCCAGCCTCTGCGAGGATATCGGCAATGCGCGCGGCCACATGCTCCTCTGGGCGGGATTTCTTCGATCGGCGCCCTTCTGGAATGCGCAGGATCTCCGCGAAGGTCTGGCCGGTTTCCGGCCGCTGCGGCTCCAGCGGCACATATGCCTCCCCGAACAGCCCCGCCGAAATCGCGTTCACCATCTGCATCAGCCGCGGATCAGAGCGCCAGTTGCCCGTGAGGGGCGAGGCCGCTTTCGGGTTCTGCCGCTCGAGCGCCTCGCTCAAGCGGGGGTCTGCCCCCTGGAAACCCATGATTGACTGCTTGGTGTCGCCCACGATCAGCACGCGCTTGGCGGATTGCGCGATGCGCCAAAGCAGCGCGAACTGCACTGGGTTCGTGTCCTGGAATTCGTCGATGATGACACAATCGACTTCGGACAAAAGCGCGTCGAGGATTTCCGGGCGCGTCCGCAGAAGGCGCTCGGCATTGCAGATCATGTCAGCATAGTCGATGACACCCGCTTCGCGCTTCATGTCGGCGTATTTCGACATCACTTCCTGGGCTCCATGGATCAGCGCCGTAAGATGCGCGCAGGCGTCTTCCAAGGGGCCCGGGTGGACCGCGATATCCGCAGCCGCCGCAATCACTTCATCAGAGAGCGCATCATAGCCATCCGGTGTCGGCGCTCCCCGCTTCGACTGACGCAGCTCGCTCAGGGCTTTCCAGAGCCCCCAATCTCGGCGCAACTCCCCAGGGCGCTGGGCGCGCTTCATGTTGCGGAAGTCTTTTCCAAACGCTGTGCGCGCCGCGTCTGACGTTGCATGGGCAGTAAGGTCGTTCGGGAACCTAGCCAAGAGCGCGTCGATCGCCACAACGAGCCGCGCCTCCAAGGGCGCCCCGTCGGGCTCCACCCGACCATAGAGATCCCGCAGGCGGCCGACAGCTGCGTCCGCCAGTTTCGGGTCATTGCCGTTGTCGCCGAGCCCCCTCAAGAGATCAATCGTGGTCAGGATCCTGCCGCGGAAACTGTCTTCCTGGCTCGCATTCGAGAAGAAGCTCGATCGATACCCAAAGCGCGGCAGGTCGGCCTTGACCGCCTCAAGCGAGTGCGCATGCGCCATAGCTTGGCGGATCAGCAGGTCACGCTCCGCCTCGGCTAGCGCACGTGGCTGCGGCGAGGCGCCCGCAGCGAATGCGTGCTCTGACAGGATACGCAGACCGAGGCCGTGGATAGTCGAAACATAAGCCTGTTCGACGGCCAGCGCCGCCTCAACCATACCCTCAGCCAGAAGGCTCGCCCGGATACGGCCACGCAGCTCGGCAGCCGCCGCTTCCGTGAACGTCACCGCCAGAATGCGATCTGGCCCAACAAGGTTTTCTTTGACCCAACTAGTCAGGTCCGATTTGATCCGAAAGGTTTTCCCGGAGCCCGCCCCGGCCGGAACGATTGTCAGCATCTCAGTCATCGATGTCCTCCATGCTGTCATCGGCCTCGGCGCCAGGCATCATGAACCGCGAAACAAGCGGTGAGGCATCCAGCGCGTAGGGTGCGAGGTTCGCCGTTTTCTCAAAGAACTTGCGGTCATCTTCGCTGTTGAGGCGGATCTGTCCTGAGCCCACCTCAGCAAGTCGTGTGATCAGCAGATCCATGGCCTGCACGGATATCTCTCCCTCCACGACAGTGACGACGCCATCGGGTGGTTCTAGCCCTTCGAGCAGAACGCCCTGGTCGTTGATCAGGTGGTAGGCGACCCCGATCTTGGGGTTGCCCGCCAAAGCTGCCTCGAGCACCTCACCCGTCTTTTCGGGACGTTTGAGCATTTCGCGGTAGAGGCCGAGCTGCAAATCCCAGCCCGCTTCAAGACGCGCGCGGCGTTTGGGCGTGCCACTTTTCTTGTGATCGACGACCAGAAGGCTACCATCTTCGAGCTGAAGTAGGCAGTCAGCGCGACCGCGCAACAGAATGCCCAGTGCCTCGCCCTGAAGGCCAATCTCATTGTCGATCACGCGGGCGCCAAGGCCTTCGAGGGTGTTGCGCCAGGCTTGGGCCGCCGCTCGGACATCGCGAAGCAGCCCCTCACGTTCGACGGCCCAGATCGATCGCTGCAGGAACGGCGCATATTTGCGGATGGCTGAGGAGAGCAATTCTGGCACTGCAGCTTCGATCTGGTCATGATCTGGCAACGGCGCATCCTTGGGAAACAGAAACTCCAGCACGTCATGCGCGATGGTGCCCGCAACCATGACGTTAAGGCCATCGGGCGCCCAGGTCACCGGCTCCGCCCCAAATTCGGACAGACTCCAAGCAAGTGGGCTAACCATAAGCGTTTCCAACCGACTGGGCGACTGAGGCCGCATCCGCCCATCATCGGCAAGGCGGCGGCGAAGGAGATCGCGGTCCAGACGCAGGATGCCATCTTCCGGCGCGGCGCTGGGCTGCGCATCTTTAGTGGCTTCGACAACCCGATGCGCAAACGGCCAGCGCTCGCGCGGGAGAGCACGCAGATCGTGGATCAACGCCTCGGCATCCTCCGTGCCCTTTTCGCCATTCCCAACAGTGCGCGCCACCAGCGATAGGGCAGCCGCGGGAGCCTGACGGCTGCCATTCGGCGCGAATACGGGGCGCAAGAGGGTCAAGGATTCCGAGGCGCAGAGGAACTGGCGGCGAAGCTTTTCGAGACGCCGGGCCAGGGCATCGCCACGCGTTTCGACATGGAGTCCGGTCTTTTCGCGCAGAAGCCGAAGCTCGCCGTCGAGAAAGAGCGGCGACGCAGAAACCGCACGCGGCCAGCGATTGCCGCTCATGCCCATGGCAATAAGGTGTCGCGCTGGGCGCCACGGCATGGCCCCTTCCGTGAACACGCTCACGCCCTCGACAAAAGCCTCCGAGGGCAACGGCTTGGGCGTGGCGGGTGTTGCAACACGGTAGAGCGCAGTCCAATCCAGCGAACGGCTCTGAGACAGAGCGGCCCGCATAGTTCCCATCTTCGCGCGGAATGCGGTAACAGCCTCGCGCTGCTCGGCCGCATCACTCAAGAGCTGGGCAGCCTGTTCGAGGGCTTGCAGGATGCCGTCTGGTGTCTGCGCAATACTGCTCCGCACCAGTTTGTAGAACCGCTGC
Organism: uncultured Tabrizicola sp.; assembly: GCA_964393035.1. Classification (GTDB taxonomy): domain Bacteria; phylum Pseudomonadota; class Alphaproteobacteria; order Rhodobacterales; family Rhodobacteraceae; genus Tabrizicola_A. Next base: position 1,868 of record CAYMRX010000016.1, on the reverse strand, counting down.
GCGCGCCCAGTCAGGGATCTGGCCGCGTAGGGTTCGAACCGGCCCTGCATGACCTCGCGCGAGAGCTGCAGCCCCGTCTCTGAGGGCCATGGCATCAAAGGCGAGATATATAGACTGGCAAGCGCCATGGCCGGTGCGGGGGCCTGAAAACACAAAAGGAGTTCAAGGAGGGTTTCGCCTACGATATCGCGGCGGTCAGGCTGCATGGGTAAGCCCGAGAGCGGAATCCCTGCAGCATCGAAGGCGCGCCTGAGCTGTGCAAAATAGCCGACCTCGTCGGGCACCAGCAGACCGATCTCATTCGGCAAGACGCCCTGATCGATCAGACGCTGCGCCCGCGCCGCTGCAAAATCGGCCTCCTCCGCCTCATCACGCAGGGCGAAGAAAGCCAAACTGTCGTCGAGCGGCCCAGACAGGATCGACGCACCCGTCAAACCCTGCTGCGCACGCCACAAACTTGTGCCCTCAGCCGCGCCAGTCACCAGAGGCGCGCGACGCGCTGCCCATTCCGTCCGAAACGCCTCACCAGTGAGTCCGTGATGATCCAGCAGTTGCTCATGCATGCGGCGCTCGATGGGTGACGCGAAGTCACATGGATCAGAGGTAACCAAAGGAAGCGGCTCAAGCGCGTCGCCAGATGCGCAGGCCAGCACATGGCCGTAAACCTGCAAATCCTCCGGCAGCGCACCTGGGACCTGACGCCAGAAGTCACAGAGCGCGGCGAGGTGTTTGTAAAGGCGGCTGTTGCGATCGAGCCCCCCGAGGCCAATCTCATCAAGGTTCAGGCCCTGAGTCGCCACCGCGAGACTGCGTAAGGCCGCTGAAACTGCAGCAGCCGTTTCAAGCGGCGCAACAGCCATGCTGGCCGACCAAGGGAACGCCCCATCTGTCAGCACTGAGTTCAGATCAACCGCCTGAGCGCGCGGCGCGAGATAGGTTTCCGCCAGAAGGTCGGGCGTTATGGCCCGAAACGCGCCCGTGCCGGAATGCACCGTCACCAGTGGCTCAAGACCATTCATCCCGACCTCCTCGCCACGGCCAGCCGCAGCCAAAACTTACTTTAGAGCGCGACGACGGCAGCACCGTGCTCGGTCTAGGCCTCAGATTGTTCAGCGAATCGAAACGATGCGACGCCTGGTCTTCCAGCCTTTTGTAACACCAAGTCTTTCCCGATCGGCTAGAAGTTACAACCCATCCTTCGAGCCGATGCGTCCGCAATTGACGCACCCAAGATCTAAGGTCAGCGAGAATCGGGACGACAGGAAGGTGACGCTTTGGCAGCGGCACCATCTACTCAAACCCACATTTCCCAAGTAAGGCGCTGATTTCGCTGTCCTGACCATTATATTTCCTATATAAAACATGGTGTTGAAGGCTGCGAGGGGCGCGTTTCATGGATCACCCAGAGGGTGCGGGCTTGCAACGGGCAGATCGGGTGGATTTCGACCCTCGCGTGCGGCTGGAATTTCGCGGCACGCAGCTCAGTTCCGACGGCGGCCTTCTGGTGATGCGCGAGCTTGATGACGCGCTCGGGTTGTCCGATTTGGCGTCAGCGGCGCTGCGCGATACTCGCTCTGGCAAGAACACGGTCCATCGGCTCGACGGCCTGTTCCGGCAATCAGTCTTTGGGCGGCTGGCCGGATACGAGGATGTCAACGACGCCAACCGTCTCGCCTGCGATCCGGTCATGCGCCAAGTTGTCGGCGGCAGAGCGGTCGATGCACAAGCGGCCTCGGCATCGCAGATGGGACGGTTCGAGACCGAGACGCTGGCTCTGGCCGGGAACCGTGCCGCGCTGGCCGACCTGAACGGGCAATGGATCGACCGGTTCCATGACCGTAACGGGCTGAAGTACATCGTTCTGGACA
>CAYMRX010000015.1:0-43645 GCA_964393035.1 uncultured Tabrizicola sp. | reverse complement strand
CGCAGAGGCTGAATCACGCCGCGAGCGGATAATCAATGGGTCCTGACCCTAGGGTTGTTTTGGCATTTTTCCTCGGTTTCGCTGCGCGATTGGTGGTTTTTTTAAGATCAGCCTGCGACTGTCTTTGAATTTAATGAGATTGCACCGTTATCAAAGAAGCGCCCCCGCCGCGTTGCCGTCGAACATCCCGGCGTCCCGAACATAGCGGGCAAGCATCAGGTCCGAGGCATGGCCTGTCTGTGCCCTGACCTTGTAGGTCGGCACCCCGGCCTTGATCGCGCTGGTGGCGAGGCCTGCGCGCAGGCTGTGGCCCGAGAAACCTTCGGGGTCGATCCCCGCCCCGGTGAGGCGGTCGCGCAGGATGGTGGAGACGGCATCGCTGCGCAGGCGGTCGGGCTGGATGTGGCCGTGGCGGTCCACCGGGCGGAAGATCGGGCCGTTATCGCCACCGCTGGCCTTGCGCCACGCGGCAAGGGCGGCAACCGGGCAATGGCGGGTGCGGCCAAGGGGGACGCCGACCTTGCGGCCTTGGCCCATCTGGTCGGTCTTGGATCGCCGCAGGTGCAAGACCAGCCCCTCGCGGACCTCTTCCACATCGGACCAGTCCAGCCCCACCAGTTCCGACGACCGAAAGCCCCCGGCCCAACCTATCAGCAGCAGCGCGCGGTCACGCTGGGCGCGTGGATCATCGGCCATGGCGTCGAGGATCAGGAAGAGGTCTTCGCGCAACAGCGGGCGGGCTTGGTCTTGGGCCGTGCCCTTCACCCGCCTGATGCCACGCAGCGTGGCGCGGACCACCTCGCTTTGACAGGGGTTCGGCCAGTCGTTCGCCCCGTGGACCTTGCTCAGGGTCGCCACCTGCCGTGCAAGGCTGGCCGGGGCCAGCGTGGCAGCATGATCGGCCAGATAACGGGCGACCAGATCAGCCGTGGCGGGCAACACCCCGCCCCAAGCCGTGAAGTGGGCTAGATCGGCGCGGTAAGCCGCCCGCGTGTTCTCGGACAGGCTTTCGCGGATGAAATGCTCGACCGCTGCATCGGCCTCGGCTGGGCCAATCTCGGCCTTTGTGGGCCGGGATAAGAAGGGATTATGCCGGGTGAGGATCAGGCCGTTCATTTCACGCCCTCCGCCAAGACCTGCGCCCGGATCGCGTTCAGTTCCGGCATCGCGTCCCGAAGGGCGGCCATGCCAAAGGCGACGGCTTCGGATGTCATCCCCGCGCATTCAGTTTCCCACCTCTGGCGCAAGGCCGCAGACAGCGGGCCGCTGGCATGGCGATGCAGGCACTGGCCTTCAAGCCGAAACAGCAACTCGCCTGCCGCCCCCAACCGGTCGGTGCGGGGCAGGAAGGCCCCGGCCCAAGTCACCAAGCCTGCATTCCGCAGGATCAGCCGCCCAAGGGCAGCGCGACCGGGGCGCGTGTACCTGTCAAAGGCCCAACTTGGAACCCCGTCGATCCGGGTTTCAACCGGGGTCGGATCATCGGCAACCCCGGTTGCGACCACGCCGTTTTCCAGCGACAGCAGCGCGACAAAGGGGCCAAGCATCGTCACCGTCTTGACGAAGTTTTCCCGCACGATGGCAAGCAGCGTGGGCGCGACCCCAGCCTCGGCCAAGGTTTCAAAGGCCAGCGCCGGATTGCCCGCACGGGGCGGCAGGTGCTGGCTGGGGCACCGGGCCGTGCCGACCAGAAACCACAGGGCCAGCGCCTTGCGCTCAAGCGAGGGGCAGCCCAGCACGATCTGGCGCAGGCGGTCATCGGACATGCTTAGGAACCGGGCACGATCCGGCCCCAGCCCCGGCCAGCGTTCAACGGTCATGAGCAGGTCATCGGCGGCGCGGGATTTCCGGGCATCCACCAAGCGTCGGATGACGAACTCCGTCGCCACGACCTCCCCGCCCAAATCGCGCCGCACCTTGGCGCTGGTGAGGCAAGCGGCGGTGATCGCCACCGCCTCGATGTCAGCCATGCCGATATCCTCGGCAGCGATGGCGTTCAGTCGGCGGAAGACGTGTTCCCGTTTCACCTCCAGCAAAAACCGTCCGGCTTGACGCGCAGCATAGAGGTTGCCCCGGCGGATGGCTTTCTGAAGAAGCGAGCTTGCGACCCACGCTGAGCAGGTGAAGGGCGCGGGTCTTCCCCCCAAGTCGAGGGCTGCGATCTCCTGCGCGGCGATGGTCTGAAATCGGGAAAGGGCTGTCTTGTCGGTCATCTTCGATCCTCCTTGATCGTGGAGGGGGTCGAAAACGTCTGACCTCCTTTAGATTAGCCTTTGGCACCACCTAAGAAAGGGAAAACGACCAGTCAGGTCCTAAATGCCGATTGCAATTGATTGCAATTCGCTACCTGTAGCGTCCCAAGCTATTCACTGGTTTTTTTGGGGGTGTCTCCCCGCAAAATCTGCGCAAATTGGAACGATGGGCGTGCCGAAATACCCCAACCGGGGTTGGCTTGGGGCCAGATTTCCGATTGTCGTTGAACGTGTCTCTGGGACAGCGGCGCAGACGCCTATTTCCAGAAACTGGCGTCGGTTAGTTTGAGAACGTTCAGCACCTTGGGCCATGCCTGCCAGATCACATCCGGCAACCACCAGCCGCTTTTTTGCTCGGCCAGATACTTGCGATAGGCGGCGCGTTTGGCCGTGGGCAACAGCTTGAGTGCGGGATCAAGGCCGCGCTGCGCAACGGCGTCGCAGAACAGGGTCCAAAGGTAGTCTTTGGCTTCAGAGGCGGGCGGCGTGGCGGGGATGGCAACGAATTTGACATGCGAAAACGGGTTCGACAGCTTGCCCAACTCGTGCACCCGCAGGTTAAGTCCCGACTTCTTTCGCTCGATCCTTGTGCATGGCCCTGCCTTTTCGGGCTGGCCTGCTTTTTGCCGTTTGGCGGCGCGGTCATAGATCACGGTCTGGTTGCTTGTCGATTTGCCCAGATATAGCGTTTCAACCTTTGCGCCCGACTTGAACACCGTCATCGTCTGCGCCTGATCGGGCAGCACCTGCACCGTGTTGAACGGGACGCCTTCAAGGTCAATCGAGACCTCGATCTGCGTCACCTTGGCGTCCTTGATGAAGCTCGCCCAACCATGCGCAAGAAACTGGCCGAGGATGTTGTGCAAGTCCTCGAACCCTTGTAAGCCCATATCGCGGGGGTGCAGCGTAATTCGCATCGACTGCGCCTGATGGTTGCCAAAGCGGTAGATCATATGCGGGTGGTGCTTGGCATTGGCCACGCTGGCCAGCACGATCTTTTTCTCGATGCTCACGGGGCTGGCGGGCTTGCTGCCCGAAAAGCAGTCTGGATCATCGAACAGCGGGAACAGGGCGTTATGGGTGGCGTGGGCATCCTCGCCCGCTTTGATATCCAGCTTGACGATCAGGCGATCAATAAAGAGGTGGGGGCTATACCCCTTGCCATACTTAATCTTGATCATTTTGAAGGGGGTTTGGGTCTTGTAATAGCAGACCCATCTTGGGGCGTCGGGCAAAGCCGATGCGTGAGACTATAGCTTTTTCCATTCAAAACGACCAGCCCTTTCCGTTCAAATGCCCTAAATCCAGCCCCGCATAGCGGACCCGTTCAATCTCACCGTGCAGCACGGTCAGGGATGCCCCCGCGCCGTAAAGGCCATGGGTTTTGTCGTCCTTGTGGCCCACGATCTGCATGGCAAGGTTTTCGGGCACTTTCGCGTTGCGGCAGGCATCCACGAAATTGTGCCGGAACGAGTGGAACACGGTCAACGGTGTGTAGAACCCGGCCTTTTGCGCCGTCATCCGCCATTGCTTGGAATAATACTGCGTATAGGTGCCGTCGCTGCCCTTTTTGGCGGTGGCGAAAATGCGGCCCTTTGGCTGTGTGGCGACATAGTCGAGAAAGCCGATGTCAAGCAAACTGCTATGGATCGGCACGCGGCGCTGGCTGGCCTCGGTTTTCAGGGATTTGTCCACCTCGTCCTGCACATCCTCCCACTTATTGATGTCGAAATAGACGATGCCCGCCTCGGTTTTGATGTCTGATTGCGTCAGTTGCAGGATCTCCCCCGCCCGCATCCCCGTGTACAGGGCGATCAACGGGGTCCAGAACAGATAATCCTTGCGCAGCACGTCGCCGGGCAAGTTGTAGTGGCTCAGGCTTTTGCGGCCCGTGTATAGCGGGCAGGCGAAGATGCGCTGCAACTGGTCGAGAGAATAGGGTTTGCGCTCTTTTTTCTTCTGGGGCTTGGCGATAACGCCAATCCCTTCGCCCGCAAAGGTCGCGGCGTGACCCTCTTGGACGGCCCAACGCAGCAGCCCCGTAAAGGCGGCAAAGCGTTTGCGCTGGGTCTTTGGGGCGAGTTTTTCCAGCCCCGCGCCTGCTTTCGCCGCCTCGGCAGCGGTCAGGTTTTTGGTCGCGGGGTTTTTGTCCATATTGCGGGGCAGGGCGGCGAAAAGGTCACGAACAGTGCGCACATCGTCTTTGGTGATTTGGTCGATCCGCTTAGCGGGATCAATCACCGATAAGGCCCAAGCCATCGTTAGACGGTAATCCCCCAGTGTCTTTTCCTTGTTGCCCCTCTCGCGCTGGAAACCCTCATACAAATCGACCGCCTCGGCCAGCGTGATCTTGGGCTTGGCGACTTCTCCGGGCAAGGGCGGCATATCCGTGACCGCCATGCCTGCGAACATCGGGTCTGTGGGGGCGGTCAAATGGAATTCGCCCCGCAACCTTGCAGCAAGGATGCGGTCAGCCTCGACCCTTGCGCGCAAAATACCCTCACAGGCGTGGTGGATCGCGTCGAGGGCGCTGATGGTCGGGTTCGGGGGGAGAGTGCCCACGAGGGCCTTGGCCTCGTCTAGTAGCCCTTTGTCGTAGTGTTGGCTTTGCAGAGCTGCGGCCTGTGATTTCTGCCGCGCCTCAATCGTCTGCGCCGCGTCGATCTTGTCGATCTCGGGGCCAAAGACTTGGCGAAAGCTGTGACCCTCGTTCAGGGCGTCCTGAAACATGTCGCGGATGCGCTGATCAATCTGATGGAGCAATGCACTGGTCATGCTCAATTTATTGGCGAAAAGCAGGTCCATGTCATTACTGATTTTGCGGCAAAGCAGGGTCGCCTTTGCCCTGTCGGAGGTGTTCAGCGTGGTCTTGACCTCGCCGCGCCCGACCACCGAGACCAAGTCCTTAGGCACCGCCATTCGGAAGTAAAACACACCGCCGCGCCGCACCAACCGTGGAGTTCCGCCCATAGCGCAAACCTCGACTGTACCAGCGAACTGTACCAGTTGGAGATTTCGGGCTTTCAGGTTTTGGGAAAAGCTATGTTTACCAGTGGGTTACATGGTAAAATGGCGGAGAGACAGGGATTCGAACCCTGGGTCGGCGCAAACCGACAACGGTTTTCGAGACCGCCGCATTCGACCACTCTGCCACCTCTCCGCGGTAGGGATCGTGGCGGGGATTTAGCGGGGTCTTGGCGCGCTTGCAACCCCAATTCCGGGGAAAATTTTCAGGCGGGGCTTTGATGCTGTTGGCAAGCGGCGAGGGTCTGTCACGTGCAATGGCAATGGCCGCGAAGGCGGCGCTGTGGCGCGTGCTCCGGGTTTGGTATTTGCCCCTTGCGGTGCCGATTGCCCGCGGCCGTCAGGCGCTTGGGGATCGGCCCGGCGCGGGGGGGGGCGGTTTCTAGCGCCAGAGGTTGGCATGGCTTGCCAGCCTGCCTTGCAGTTTTGCCAGCAGCCGCAGGGCAAGGCCGGGGTGCGGCACGTTCCCGGTCGCCAGCCGGTCAATCGCTACTTCGGGCGGGCAGGGGCGGCGGCTGATGGGATCAAAATAGCGCGGATAGGATATCAGCGTGGCGTGGACCAGATGGATCAGGTCGGGCCGGGGCAGGGGGTGGCCATCGGCGGCGCGGCGGCGGCGTTCGGGCACCGGGCCAAGGTCGCGGGTCAGCCCCCAGCCGGCGTAGAAGGGCGCCCCAAGGCAGGTGACGGGCTTGCCCCGCAAGAGCGCCTCGAACCCCAGAAGCGAGGTCATGGTCCAGACCTCGTCAGAGGTCGCAATCAGGGCCAAGGGGTCGGCCCTATAGGCGATCTCATGCGCAAGCCCGGCCAGATCAATGGGGGAAATGGCGCCGGGGCGCAGGCCCGCCTCGACATCGGGATGCGGTTTGTAGATCAGATGCGCGGACGGGTTTGCCTGCGCGGCCGCCGCAAGAAGCGCGAGATTGGTGGTCACCGCCCCCCCGCCCAAACGGATCGAGGCGTCATCCTCGACCTGCCCCACCACCAATATCCGCCGCGCCGGACCGCGATCCTGCCCCAGTTCTGGCCCCCCGGCCCCGGGCAGATTGTATTTTGTCACCCCCGCCGCCAAAAGCCGCTCCAAAAGCCGATCGGCCCGCGTCCGCCCCCCCGGCGGCAATGGCGACAGGATCAAACGCTCCAGCCGGCTGATCCGGCTGGGGTCATAATAGATGCCCAGATCATCGGTGATGAGCGAGAGCGGCGGCACCAAAGCCGCGCCAAGGCCCCGCGAGCGCAGGAAGCCATCCTCAACCTGGAGACAGGCCGTAAGGTCGGCTGTTTCCTTTCCCGCCCAGACCAACAGGCCACGCCCGGTTTTCTGCGCTTTCGCCTGCCCACGGGCCTGATTTCTGGCGAAAATCAGCGGCTTTTGGCGGCCGAATATCTCTTGCAGTCGCCCGCGCTTCCAGGCCCGCATCCCGATGGCCACATGCCCGTTGCGATCCTCGCGCCAGCTTCGCGTCTCGGCCTCAAGCTGATCGACCACCTGTTCAAAGCTGCAAAGCTGGTCGCGGCACGGGTCATACCAGACAGGCGCCTCGATCATCGCGCCTGCGAAAAGCTGCACACGTGACAGGGGGCGGCCCCGACGGGCAACCGGATTGCGGTCCTCGGTCAGGCCCCAGCCGATGTAGAAGGGTTGGCCAAAGATCTTGGGCCGATGGCCGGCAAGGATCGCCTCAAAGCCCAGTTGCGAGGACACGGTATAAACCGCCACAGCGCCGTTCAGCAAAGCCCAAGGCGAAACCGGATCACGGCAGAGGCTGATGCGGTCGCTGATATGCTGCGCCCCATAATGACCGGGGCGCAGGCCAAGGGCCGTTTCGGGATGGGTCTTGATGACGATCCGTGCGCCGGGGTTTTCCTCTTGTGCGGCGAGGAGCATCTCGTTGAAGGTCTGCGCACTGGCCCCGGCATGGGTGATCGAGGCGTCATTGCGGGTCTGGTCCACCACCAGCACATAGCCGGGGGCGGGCAGGGGCGCATCCTGATGGTGCATGTTGTATTTTGACAAATCCAGCGCCTGCAAACGGCCAATCCCGTCGCGGGCGCGCTGCATCAGGGTGGAATCATCAAAGGGATGGCGCAGCAGGATATGTTCCAGCGTGGAGGGCGAAGCACTGTCGAAATGCAAGCCCAGACCGTCAATCATCAACCCCAGCGGGGCATCGCCCATCCGGCCGGGGCGCAACGAGCGCAGGAACGCATCCTCCACCCGCACCAAGGGCAGCCCGCGTTTGGCGGCGACCGCCTCGCCGCGCATGGCATAGGGGGAGTGGCCCCAGACCACGACGCCATCGTCTGGCCCCGGACGGCCAAGCCGCAATTCATGCCCTGCCAGCGTCAGGATGCGGCGCAACCGGGTGTGGCGCAAAAAGCCCGCGTTGTAATAGCAAAGCCGCCGGGGCAGTTGGCCCACGGCGGCTTTGTCAAAGGGTCTGTCTCCCCACACCGGGGGATCAGCCGCCCGAGGCGGTTGTCGCCAGCGAATTCGCAGCCCCGCTGGTGCCGGTGATCGCCGAAAGCGTTTTGGTCCATTGCACGAAGGGGGCCTCGGTGACGTAGACCGTATCACCATCCCGCACGAGGAAATCGCGCGCTTCAAACATGCCGGTGGGTTGCGTCAGGTCCAGCACATAGATCATGCGCTGATCGCCTTGCAGATCGTTGCGGCCCAGAACCGCATTGGCAATCTCGGCCGGCTCGTTGCGGAAGACGAAAACGCCCGTCGGGTCCGCGGTCGAGGTGTTCAGACCGCCGACGATGGCAATCGCCTCGATGGCCGAGAGGTTTTCCGTTTCGAAAGGCACGCGGTTCTGGCTGCCGGTGGCGCCAAGGGCCGTGAAGGCGCGGGTGTCGCGCTCCACGGTGATGATGTCGCCGGGCCGCAGCGCAATGTCGAGACTGGGGTTGGCATAAAAATCGGTTGCCCAGACCTGCCCGGTTGTGCCGCCGCGGGTCACGCGGATGATCGCGGTTTCCGGTTCGATCGACACGCCACCGGCCTTGGCCAGCATCGCGCTCAAGGTGCGGGTCGGGCGTTCGATCGGGAAGACCCCCTGTGCGCCCGCAAAGCCGGATACCGTGACGGTGGAGCCATCGCCCGCCAGTCGTTGCACCTGCACTTGCGGGTCGGGCGTCTGGGTGTCGAGTTTCTTGGTGATGATCTGGCGCAACCCGTCCGGCGACTGCCCAGCCGCCTTGATCTTGCCGGCATAGGGCACGAAAATATAGCCCTGCCCATCGACCTGAATTTCAGTAAGCGCGGAAACCCGCTGCCCGGTATTGCCCAAAAGCGGGTCATCCTTGACGTTTTCGAACACCGTGATGCCTAGCACGTCGCCGGGCGAGATGTTGTCCGACCCGACCTTGCCCGCACTGCGGAACGCCGAGGAGAAGCCAAAGGCCGGGGTTACGGCGGTGGCGCGCGTCACACGGCTGTTGACGGTGACGACAAAGGCGTCGCCCTCTTTCAATACCGAACCTTTGTAGATTTCGGCCTTGTTCGGGCCCGAACGGGGCAAACCACAGCCCCCCACCACGCCAACAAGCGCCACAAGGGCAAGGGCCGTCGCCCCCCTTGATGCCATACGTTTCACTGCTCGGGCTCCTTTACTTGGAGTTTGCCTCAAGTTTTGCCGACAACCCTACAGAAAGGCGGCAGAAATTCCAAATTGATTTGCCATGCATGGGCGATAATCCCGCTAGACCAGCCGCAACTGTTGCCGCGGTGCCGCTTTGCCAAGGGTCAATGCCTCATAGGGGTCTTCAGCTTGCAGCATCATATCTACCACCTGTCGCAGCAACTCGCGCCGCCCGCGTGAGGAATAGAAGCCCCCGGCGATTTGCGAGGTTTCGAGCAGATAATGCCGATAGTCGCGGTAGGCGCGACTGTCCGGCCGGGTCGGCAGGGTGAAAAATGCGGTCAGGCTTTGCGTCGAGACAAACTCCGGCTTGGCATAGACCGCCGCGCCAAAGGTTTTCAGCGGCAAGCCGCGCCACAAAACCTGTTGACCGGCTGTCGAGTTCACCGTGACCGCAGACCGGGCATGGTTCAAAAGCTGTGCCAGCTTGCCTCCCCGCACGAAATGCACGCGGGGGGCGACGCCATGTTCGCGGGCAAGACGGCGGATTTCGCGCGCCACGGGCACGCGGCCATCCTCCAAGGGATGCGCCTTGAAGACGATGTGATGATGCGGGGCCGCCCCCTTGGCAAAGCCGTCGATCACCACGGCCAGAAATTCGGCCATGGTCTTGAAGGGGGAATGCATCTGGAAACTGCTGTCATGTTCCAGTTGCAACAGCACCAGATGATAGGGAAAGCCGCCGTGCTTGATGCGGAAGGTGGCCAGCATCCGTTCCCAGCGGTGCAAGGGCAGCAGCGCCAGCCGTTTGCAATACAACAGAAATTCTTGCCAGACCGTCAGCTTGCGATGCGGGCGGAAGTTGCGGAAATCCCAAAACCCGGTCAGCACGAACCAATGATAAAGCGCGCCCCAGAACATGTGCTGGCGCATGTCGCCCCAGCGGGCGGGGGCGTCGGGCAGATCCATGTCAAGCTGCGCCAGCGCGGCCTGCATCTGCGGCACCGAGGTGTCCATCAGCCGCGAATGGCCATTTGCCCCGCCGCGCTCATATGTCACCCAAAAGGGGCGCAGATAGCCTTCCTCAAACACATGCACCGCAATGCCGGTTTCACGCGCCGCGCGCACGGCCTCGGCATGGATGAAGCGCGTATCGCCATAAAGCACGATATCGGTGATGGCCTTTGCCTGCAAAATCGCGCGCAGGGCGGCGGGCCAATCCTCTTGCGTGCCGCGATAGGGGATAAAACCATCGCCCCCCCAGAAGGCCCGGTCGCCCCGGTTGAAGCCCACGCGCCAGACCGTGGCCCCGGCGCGCTCCAGCATGCGGCCAAGGCGTTGGAAGAAAGGCCCATGCGGCCCTTGCAGGAATAAAAACTGCCGATCTTGCCCCGAAAGCCGCATCAAATACCCTTTTTCCCCCTGTCTTGACTGCTTTGCCCCATGCGTAAAGGGGAATTTTTCCCAATCCGTTAAGGATTAGCGGCCAAGCACGGCAAATTTTGGGCAATCCTCCCGCTTGCCGGATGGGCTTGCGGGGCAGGGCGGGCGGGGCTACCCATGGGGCAAAGGAGATCGATCATGTTCACCGGCATTGTCACCGATATGGGCGAAGTTCTGGCGCTGGAGCAAAAGGGCGATCTGCGCGCCCGGATCGGCACGGCCTATGACGTGGCGGGCATCGACATCGGCGCCTCCATCGCCTGCGAAGGGGTTTGCCTGACCGTGGTGGCGCTGGGCCGCACGCCTCGCAACTGGTTCGATGTGGAAATCAGTGCGGAAACCGTGTCGAAAACCAATCTTGCGGGCTGGAAGGTTGGCAAACGGCTGAACCTTGAACGGGCCTTGAAGGTCGGGGATGAGTTGGGGGGGCATATCGTGTCGGGCCATGTCGATGGCGTGGCCGAGGTGGTGGCAACACGACCCGAAGGCGACTCCTTGCGCGTTACCTTTCGCGCACCGGAAGATCTGGCGAAATTCATCGCGCCCAAAGGCTCGGTTGCCCTGAATGGCACGTCGTTGACGGTGAACGAGGTGGAGGGCCGCGATTTCGGCATCAACTTCATCCCCCACACCCAAAAGGTGACGACATGGGGCGAGGTGGCCGTGGGCCAGAAGATCAACCTCGAAGTGGATACCATGGCGCGCTATGTGGCGCGGCTGCGGGACTGGGGCTGAAAAGATGGGCGGGGCGATCGGTCACAACCGCGGCCCCGCTCTTGATGGCGCGGGCGGCTGGAAAGCCCATTGCTGGCGCCGCGCGCGCGAAGCCCTTTTGCCGACGCTTCCGGTCGAGGTGGTACGCCTGCGGGTGAAGCGCGCGAAAGAACTGGGTCTGCCCTATAAGACCTATGCCGGCATCCGCGCCCAGACAGGGCATGATGTGGTGGCGTTTCTGTTTTCCTCCAATGCGCTGAATACCAGCCCCCTGTCGCCGATGCTGCCCACCCCGATTGCGGCCAAGCTGGCGGGGTTGACCGATGTGGCCCGAATTGGCCTTGCGACTGCGCCACTGGCCCCCAACACCTTGGCGCTGAACCCAGAACTGGAGAGCGCCCATTCTGCCCCCCATGCGCTGGCAAGCTTTCCCATGACCGCCCGAACCTTGCGGGCCGCGATGGGGCCGCTGCCTGCGGACCGGGTGGTTCTGGTCGGCTTTGGTGCGTTGGAGCGCGACTGGTGTGCGGCCGGACGGCTGGCGGCTTTCCTGCCCGGCGCGCAATACTTTTGCGCATGACAGTTTGAGCGGCTCTCTCTGGCCTTCCGGCCCGTGCCGCGCTATGGGCTAAGGCGACACTTGCGGGATTCCATGCCATGACCAAGACCACCTATTCGGATGCCATCGCCTCGATCGAGGATATCATCGAAGACGCGCGCAACGGGCGCATGTTCATCCTTGTGGACCATGAGGACCGCGAGAATGAAGGCGATCTGGTGATCCCGGCGCAGATGTGCACGCCGCAGGCCATCAACTTCATGGCCACCCATGGCCGCGGGTTGATCTGTCTTGCCATGCCTGCCGCCCGCATTGATGCGCTGGGCCTGCCGCTGATGAGCCCGAAGAACTCCTCGCGGCACGAAACCGCCTTCACCCTGTCGATCGAGGCCCGCGAAGGCGTCTCGACCGGGATTTCGGCGGCGGACCGCGCCCGCACCGTTTCCGTCGCGATTGACCCGACCAAGGGTGCTGCCGACATTGCCACGCCGGGCCATATCTTCCCGCTGCGTGCCCGTGATGGCGGTGTTCTGGTGCGCGCCGGTCATACCGAGGCGGCCGTGGACGTCAGCCGTCTGGCGGGGCTGAACGCCTCGGGGGTGATCTGCGAGATCATGAACGACGATGGCACCATGGCGCGCCTGCCCGATCTCATCACCTTTGCCCAACGTCATAGCCTGAAGATCGGCACGATTTCCGACCTGATCGCCTATCGCCGCCGCCACGACAATCTGGTGCGCGAAAAGGCGGTGAAGCGGGTGCATTCGGTGCATGGCGGCGATTGGCTGATGCGGGTTTTCGCCGATGAAACCCAAGGGGCCGAGCATATCGTGCTGACCAAGGGCGACCTGTCGGGCGACGGCCCGGTGCTGGCCCGCGTGCATCAGTTGAATGCGATGGAAGATGTGCTTGGGATCGGCGATGCGCATGTGGGTGATCTGCAAGGCGCGATGAAGGTGATCGCCGCCGAAGGGCGCGGGGCCGTCGTGCTGTTGCGCGACACCTCGATGAAGATGGTCACCGAGGGCGAGGCCAGCCCGCAGACGCTGCGTCAATACGGTCTTGGCGCGCAGATCCTGTCGGCGCTGGGCCTGCACAACATCACGCTGGTGACGAATTCGGCAGCGCCCAAGGTGGTGGGGCTCGAGGCTTACGGCCTGACCATCGCCGGCACCCGCAAGATCGAGGGCTGACCCATGGCTGCTGCTGAACAACATTATACCCTGCCGCTGCCGACGTTTTCCAAGCCCGTGCGGCTGTTGATCGTTGTGGCCCCCTATTACAAGGACATCACCGATCAACTGGTCGCCGGTGCCCGTGGCGTGGCCGCGACCTGTGGGGCCGAGGTGGATCTGGTCGAAGTGCCGGGCGCGCTGGAAGTGCCGACCGCCATCGGTCTGGCCGAGCGTATGGCCAAATATGACGCCTATGTTGCGCTGGGCTGCGTCATTCGGGGCGAGACGACGCATTACGAAACCGTCTGCAATGACTCCAGCCGCGCGATCACGCTTCTGGGCTTGCAGGGGGCCTGCATCGGCAATGGCATCCTGACGGTGGAAAATCGCGCTCAGGCCTTGGCCCGTGCCGAGGTCGCCGGCCAGAACAAAGGTGGCGGGGCCGCTGCTGCTGCCTTGCATCTTGTGGCACTTGCCCGTAGCTGGGCCGCCGGTGACACCAAGGGAATCGGTTTTCGCGCATGACGGCCAAAGAAACATCCGGGCAACCTGACAAGAAAGCGATGCGCTCTGCCGCGCGGCTTTATGCCGTACAGGCGCTCTTTCAGATGGAAAGCTCTGGCCAGACCGTGCAGACCATCTGCCGCGAGTTCGAGACGCATCGCTTTGGCGCCACCTATGACGAGGGTGAGTTCATCGAGGGCGATTCTACCCATTTCCGCGCCGTGGTGGAAAAGGCCGTCAACTGGCAAGGCAAGATCGACCAGATGACCGACCGTGCCTTGGTTGCCGCTTGGCCCATCGACCGCATTGATCCGGTGATCCGCGCTCTGTTCCGCGCCGCCGGGGCAGAGCTGGTCGATATGCTGACGCCGCCCAAGGTAACGATCACCGAATATGTCGATGTGGCCAAGGCCTTCTTCCCCGATGGCAAAGAGCCGAAATTCGTCAATGCCGTGCTGGACCACATGGCCCGCGAGGCGCGGCCTGAGGCGTTCTGATCCGGGCGGGGTGAAATTCCCCTGCGTTCAAGACCAGGCTGTGTGATAGGTTTCAAGGCAAGGGAGTTTGTCATGAAACCACTTGCCCCGATTGTCCTTTTTGCTCTCTCGGCCTGTGTGGCCGGTGCGGATGAAACCGCGCTGGCGCCGGATTTTACGAAAATGGACTGGCGCTTGGTCGAAATTGACGGCGCGCGCGCCGAATGGGAGGCCACGCTCAATCTGGGCGAGCCGGGCCGAATCTTTGGCCAAGCCCCCTGCAACCGCTATAGCGCCGCCGTCACGCGCGAAGGGAACAGCTTTGTTCCCGGCACGATTGCCGCGACCCGCATGGCCTGCCTGCATATCGAAGGCGAGGCGGAGTTTTTCGCGATTCTGGGCGGGATCACCACGGCAGAGCAGGGGCCGGGGATGCTGACCTTGACGGGCGGCGGGCATGAGATGCGCTTTTTTCAGCTGATCGACTAGACGTTTGGCGCCCTGCGGCAATTTGGGCCTTTAAATGTCGCGGTCGGGTGCTACCTAGAAGATCTGCACAGGAGAGGCTGCCATGCCGAAACTCATCGCACTTTATATCCGCTCCATCGCCATCGGCTTTGGCCTGTCGGCGGTGTTTCTGGGCCTGCTGCTAGCCCAAGATGTGGCGGGCCTGCGCCATCTGATCTTTGGCTCTGACATGGGGCTGGTGGCCGCTGCCATGGTCTTTGTGTTTCAGGGAATCATCTTTGCGGGCGTGCAGTTCGGCATTGCCATCATGATGCTGGCCGATCCTGACGCCCCGCCTATAGGGGGCTTGCGCGACCGGCTGATGCCCGATCTTGGCGGCCAGATCCCCGGCGCGACGCCCGTTCCGGTGAAGGTGCGCCAAAAGCGCTAAAGGTGGCGGGCCCGCAGCAACCGTGAGGTCTGGGTTTTCCCGAGAGCCAGAGGTCTCAGGTGGGTGCCAGGTAGCAAGACCAGGATCTTGCCAGAGCCAGCCCCCGTTCGCTTGCTTATCGGCCACTGGAAAAGTTGACCCGCACGCGAGGAGCAGAACCCGCCAATAACACATGTAGGGCTTGGAAGGGCCTATCGCAAGCCTTGCCCTTTGTTCCCTTTTCGTTCATGTTTTTGCCATGAATCAGCCCGACGACCTTGCCCGCCTGCTGCCCGGTCAACGCCTGCAACGCGGGGTGGCGCGTGCGCTGCGTCAGTTCGATTTCGTCTGTGTCGAAGAATTGGTGCCGGCGCCCGGCCTGCGCGTCGATGTCATGGCGCTTGGCCCAAAGGGCGAGGTCTGGATCATCGAATGTAAATCCAGCCGGGCCGATTTTCGCGCCGATCAGAAATGGCAGGGCTATCTGGAATGGTGCGACCGGTTTTTCTGGGCGGTTGGTGCCGATTTTCCGGCGGAATTGCTGCCCGCGGGCCAAGGTCTCATGCTGGCGGACGCCTATGATGCCGAGATCATCCGCATGAGTCCCGAAACACCGCTTGCCCCGGCGCGGCGCAAGGTCATGGTGCAGAAATTCGCGCGTCACGCCGCCAGCCGGTTGCAGGCCTTCCGCGATCCGGGCGTGGCGGGGCTGATCGTCTAGCGCCGCGACAAGAAGCCAAGGCGCCCGAGGAGCGACGGATCAGCGTTTTTTCGGCTTGTTGCCCGCGCCCATGTCGCGGGCCACCTGTGCCGCGGCGCGCAGTTCCTCGGCGATTTCCTCTGCCTCATCGGGATCGAAGTCCAAGGGCAGTTCGATCCCGCCTTCCGCGGCCACATAGATCCGCACCATCCCCTGATCGGTCGGGCCGATCTGGATGTCGGCGGCGATCTCGCTTTGCTTGTCGATGCCCATGGCAGGCCCCCTTTTGCTTTGCCAAGGGCCTAGCGCGTTTGGCCCCCTTCCTGCAAGCCGGGCCTTTCGTGCCGGAGGGCCGATTCCCCTCTTGCACTCGGGGCCGGGCAGGGCTAAATGCCCCCCAAGTGCCGACTTAGCTCAGTTGGTTAGAGCACCAGATTGTGGATCTGGGGGTCCCCCGTTCGAGCCGGGGAGTCGGTACCATCCCAAAAGGCGCTGCGGCAACGCGGCGCCTTTTCGGTTTCAGGGCCGTGCTGCCGCCCCGGCCCTTGTATTCCCCGCCGCCGCCCCTATGGTCGCGCCTCCTGCAACGGAGCCAAAGCATGACCAACGCCAGCCAAATTCCCCAATTGATCGCGCAAGAAATCGGGGCGCAAGCGGCGCAGGTCACGGCCGCGATTCAGCTTTTGGACGAAGGCGCAACGGTGCCGTTCATTGCGCGCTACCGCAAAGAGGTGACGGGCGGGCTTGATGACACCCAGTTGCGCAATCTTGCCGAACGCCTGACCTATCTGCGCGAGATGCAGGCCCGGCGGGCGGCCATCGTGGCCTCGATCACCGAACAGGGCAAGATGACCGATGCGCTGGCGCTCTCGCTGGTCAAAGCCACCACCAAGGCCGAGTTGGAAGACATCTATCTGCCCTATAAGCCCAAACGCCGCACCCGTGCGATGATCGCGCGCGAAAACGGGCTTCAGCCGCTTTACGACGCGATTCTCGCCGACCGCAGCGCCGATCCGGCCCTGCTGGCGGCAGGCTATATCTCCGATGCGGTGCCGGATGCCAAAACGGCGCTGGAAGGCGCGCGAGACATTCTGGCCGAGGGGCTTTCGGAAAGCGCTGATCTTTTGGGGCGTCTGCGCAGCCATATGAAACAGGTGGGCCGCTTGCAGGCCAAAGGGGTGGAGGGCAAAGAGGCCGAGGGCGCCAAGTTCTCGGATTACTTCGCCCATGACGAGCCTTGGTCTTCCGCCCCGAGCCACCGCGTGCTGGCCATGCTGCGCGGCCAGAACGAAGGCTTCCTGACGCTGGACCTTGCCATTGATGCAGAGGCCCCGCGGGGGGAAAGCCCGGCCGAACGCGCCGCTGCGGCGCATCTGAGCGCCACCGGGCGCGGGGCCGGGGACGGCTGGCTGCGCGACGCCGCCGCCTGGGCCTGGCGGGTCAAGCTGAAAACCTCGTTGACGCTGGATCTGATGTCGGAGCTGCGCGACCGCGCCGAGGCGGAGGCAATCAACGTCTTTGCCCGCAATCTCAAGGATTTGCTTCTGGCAGCACCTGCCGGGGGCAAGGCCACCATGGGCCTTGATCCGGGGATCCGCACCGGGGTCAAGGTGGCCGTGGTGGACGCGACCGGCAAGGTCTTGGCGACCGATACCGTCTATCCGTTCCAGCCAAAGAACGACCTGCGTGGTGCACAGGTGGCGCTGGCCGGGCTGATCGGCAAACACGGGGTCAAGCTGATTGCCATCGGCAACGGTACGGCCAGCCGGGAAACCGAAAAGCTGGTGCCCGATTTGCTCGCGCATTTTCCCGGAACGGAAAAGCCGGTGAAGGTGATCGTCTCCGAGGCCGGGGCCTCGGTCTATTCCGCCTCCGAACTGGCCGCCCGCGAATTCCCGCACCTTGACGTCTCCTTGCGCGGGGCCGTGTCGATCGCGCGGCGCCTGCAAGACCCGCTGGCGGAACTGGTGAAGATTGAACCGAAGGCCATCGGGGTCGGCCAGTATCAGCATGACGTCGACCAGCACCGGCTGGCGCGCAGCCTTGATGCCGTGGTCGAGGATGCGGTGAACGCGGTGGGCGTGGATCTGAACACCGCCTCCGCCCCTCTCTTGGCGCGGGTGTCCGGGGTGGGGCCGACCTTGGCCGAAAGCATCGTGGCGCATCGCGACGAAAACGGACCCTTCGCCACCCGCCGCGATCTGCTGAACGTCGCCCGGCTTGGGCCGAAAGCTTTTGAGCAAGCGGCAGGGTTCTTGCGCATCACGGGCGGAAAAGAGCCCTTGGACGCCTCCTCGGTCCACCCCGAGGCCTATGATGTCGCCCGCAAGATCGTCGCCGCCTGTGGCCGTGACATCCGCGCGCTGATGGGGGACGGGGCCGCGCTGAAAAAGCTGAACCCGGCGTCTTTCGTCGATGAGAAATTCGGCCTGCCGACGGTGCGGGACATTCTGGCGGAACTGGAAAAGCCCGGCCGCGACCCGCGCCCCAGTTTCAAGACCGCCACCTTTGCCGAGGGCGTGGAGGACATCAAGGATCTGAAGCCCGGCATGATGCTGGAAGGCACGGTGACCAACGTTGCCGCCTTTGGCGCCTTTGTCGATATCGGCGTGCATCAGGACGGGCTGGTGCATGTCAGCCAACTGTCTGACAGTTTTGTCAAAGACCCGCATGAGGTGGTGAAGGCGGGCGATGTGGTCAAAGTGCGGGTGGTCGAGGTGGATGTGGCGCGCAAGCGCATCGGCCTGTCGATGAAGCGCGACAGCAGTGAGGCCCGCGAAAATGCGCGTGAACGTCAGGCCCAAGGCGCCGGGCAGGGCAAGCCGCAACTCCATAAGGGAAAACCGCTGCCGACCAGTGCCGCGCCGTCAAATTCCGGCGCATCGGGCGGCTCCAACGCCTTTGCCGATGCGCTGAAAGGCAAGTTCGGGCGCTGACAGAACAGGGGGGCTTCGCGCCCCCCTCGGGCCTATCGGCCCTCACCCCGGCGGAGTATTTCGAAAGGCGCAAGGCCTTTACCTTGGCTCAAATATCCAGGCTTGAATTCCTTGAATTCAAGCGAGCCGGAGGCGCCGACCCTGGGGCCGGGGGACGCCTCAGCCGCCTTGGCCGCCCACTGTCAGCCCGCCGATCAGCAGCGTCGGCTGGCCGACGCCCACCGGCACCCATTGGCCCGCCTTGCCGCAATTGCCGATGCCGGGATCGAGCGCCATGTCATTGCCGATGACCCGGATGCCTTTCAGCGCCGTGGCCCCGTCGCCGATCAGCGTCGCGCCCTTGACCGCTTCACCGATCTTGCCATTGCGCACGCGGTAGGCCTCGGTACAGGAAAACACGAATTTGCCGTTGGTGATATCGACCTGCCCGCCGCCAAAGCCCACGGCCCAGATGCCGTCTTGCAGGCTGGCGACGATGCCCGCCGGGTCATCCTTGCCACCCAGCATATAGGTGTTGGTCATCCGCGGCATCGGGATATGGGCAAAGCTTTCGCGCCGTCCGTTCCCAGTCGGGGTAACCCCCATCAGGCGGGCGTTCTGGCGGTCTTGCATATAGCCGACCAGCCGGCCGTCCTCGATCAGCACATTGCGGGCCGAGGGCGTGCCTTCGTCGTCGATGGAGATGGAGCCGCGCCGGTCGGGCAGGGTGCCATCATCCAGCACGGTGACGCCGGGGGCGGCGATCATCTGGCCCATCAGCCCGGCGAAGGCGGAGGTTTTCTTGCGGTTGAAGTCACCCTCCAGCCCGTGACCGATGGCCTCGTGCAAGAGGATCCCCGGCCAGCCGGGGCCAAGCACCACATCCATCATCCCCACAGGGGCAGGGCTGGCACCAAGGTTGACCAGCGCGATCCGCAGGGCCTCGTGCAGAAGCGGCTTCCAGTGATCCGGTTCCAGCAGGCGGGCAAGGCCATAGCGCCCGCCGCCGCCGGTGCCACCCTGTTCCCGGCGTCCATTCTCCTCGACGATGACTGCGACATTCAGCCGCGCCATCGGGCGAATATCGGAAAGCCGCAGGCCCTCGGGGCGCAGGATTTCCACCTCTTGCAGACCGGCCGAGATGGTGGCCGACACCTGCACCACGCGGCGGTCCATCGCGCGGGCATAGGCATCAAGTTCTTTCAGGACGTCGATCTTGGCCGCAAAGGTTGCATCGGCCATCGGATCGGCGTCGCTGTAAAGCCGGGCGTTGGTGCCTTTGGGGGCCGGAGCCAGCACGCCGCCGCCATCGCCCACGGCAAGCCGCGCGGTTTCCGCGGCGCGTTTCAAGGCTTTTTCGCTGATTTCCGTGGAATGGGCATAGCCTGCGACCTCGCCCTTGACGGCACGCAGGCCGAAGCCTTCGGAGGCGTCATAGCTGGCCGTTTTGATCCGGCCATCGTCCAGAACGATCGCCTCAGACCGCTTGCGTTCAAGGTAAAGTTCACCATCTTCGGCCCCTGCGAGGGCGGCGCGCAGCACGCCCAGGGCGGCCTGTTCATCCAGATTTGTGTCGAAGGGACGGAAGGGGGCGTCGGTCATGGGGGCCTTTCGCGGTTGCAGCATTGATCTGTGTCAAATAGCGCCGCTTTGTCGCACGGTTTCACTTGAGATCATGCGCCTTATGTGGTTTCACCATCGGCATAATCAACGGGATTCTGCCCGAACCTTGGGCATGCCTGACAATAGGGCGCAATGTCGCCAGACGAAACGGGAAACGAATATGCGTCAGCTCATCTCTCGCGCTGGTCTCGCCATGGGACTTGGTGTTCTTCTCTCCTCGACGGCCGTTGCGCAGTCGCTGGAAGTTATCGGCGCGCCGACGCCCGAAGGCATTGGCTTTCAGCCCGCCGTGACCGAGGTGGCAAGTGGGCTGCAAAGCCTTGACCATATGATCCTGATCATCATTGGCGTGATTACGGTTTTCGTGACGGCGCTTCTCCTGATCGTGATCTTCCGCTTTAACCGTCGCGCCAACCCGACGCCGGCGCGTTTCACCCATAACACCCCGCTTGAAGTGTTGTGGACGCTGATCCCGGTGCTGGTTCTGGTGTTCATCGGCTCGTTCTCGCTGCCGCAACTCTTTAAGCAGCAGGATTTCACCGAGGTGCAGGCTGATCTGACCATCAAGGTCACCGGCAACCAGTGGTTCTGGTCCTATGAATACCCCGATGAGGGCGTGTCCTTTGACAGCTTCCTGCTGCCGAAAGACCAGCTGGCCGCTGCGGGCTATGATGAAAGCCTGTACCTTCTGGCAACCGACACCGCTGTTGTCGTTCCGGTCGGCAAGACCGTTCTGGTGCAGGTCACCGGCGCTGACGTGATCCACGCGTGGAAGGTTCCGGCCTTTGGCGTGATGCAGGATGCCGTGCCGGGCCGTTTGGCACAGGTCTGGTTCAAGGCTGAAAAGGAAGGCATTTTCTTTGGTCAATGCTCGGAAATCTGTGGCAAGGACCATGCCTATATGCCGATCACGGTGAAGGTTGTTTCGGAAGCGGCCTATGCCAAGTGGCTGGAAGCCGCGAAGGCGGGCAACGTCGTGCTGGCGGCGAACTGATCCTTCGTGATCCCAGGCAGGGAAGGGGGCCGTTCGGCCCCTTTCCAATCAAGGTAATGTAGGACGGGCCATGACCGACATCCGGTCTTATGAAGACAACCGCGACGCGGGCTTTGGCGATTATGTGCAGCTTCTGAAGCCGCGCGTGATGTCGCTTGTGGTCTTTACCGCGCTGGTTGGCCTGTTGGTCGCCCCGGTGTCGTTGCATCCGGTCGAGGCGTTTACCGCCGTTTTGTTCATCGCCCTGGGCGGCGGCGCCTCTGGCGCGCTGAACATGTGGTGGGACGCCGACATTGACGCCATCATGCGCCGCACCAAGAGCCGCCCGATCCCGTCAGGCCGGGTTGAGGCGGGCGAGGCCCTGGCGGTCGGTGTGGCGCTTTCGGGCATTTCGGTTGTTATGCTGGCGCTGGCGACCAATGTGCTGGCCGGCGCGCTTTTGGCCTTCACCATCTTCTTCTATGTCGTGATCTATTCGGTCTGGCTGAAACGCTCGACCCCGCAGAACATCGTGATCGGCGGGGCTGCCGGGGCCTTTCCGCCGATGATTGGCTGGGTGGCCGCGACCGGGTCGGTTTCGCTGGAAGCCTTCCTGATGTTCATGCTGATCTTCATGTGGACCCCGCCGCATTTCTGGGCGCTGGCCTTGTTCATGAAGTCGGATTATCGCGATGCAAAGGTGCCGATGCTGACCGAAACCCATGGCCGCCGCGTGACCCGCGCCCATGTCTGGTGGTATACGGTTGCGCTGGTGCCGTTCTCGCTGGCGCTGGGCTTTACCCCCATCGGCGGCAATGTCTGTCTGGCCGCGTCGGTCGTGCTGAATATCGGGTTCCTGCGGGGGGCCTGGAAGATCTGGCGCCGCGAAGAAACCGTGGCCGAGGCCGATGGCTACAAGGTTGAGAAGTCGGTGTTCCGCTTCTCGCTCCTCTATCTGTTCTTGCATTTCACGGCCCTGCTGGCGGATGCTGCCCTGCGTGCTTGGGGGGGCTTCTGAGATGGCTTTGCAGGTTGAATCCGAAATGCACCGCCGCCGTTTCAGCCGCAATCTGGGGCTTGGTCTGGTGCTTGCGGCCTTCGTCGCATTGGTCTTTGCCCTGACCGTGGTGAAGGTGACCCAAGGTGACCGGATGCATGCCAATGACGGCAAGCCGATGGTCGGCACCGCAGCGCAGCCCGCAGCGGGGACCGCGCCATGACGCCACAGGCCAAAACCGGGGCATGGCTGGCGGGCATTGCGCTGACGATGCTTGGGCTGTCGTTTGCCGCGGTGCCGTTTTACGACATGTTCTGCCGTATCACCGGTTTTGCCGGCACGGTTTCGGTGTCGGATGTCGCGCCGGATACGGTGCTGGACCAGACCGTGCTGATCCGTTTTGATGCCTCGCTTGAGGCGGGCATGCCGTGGGAGTTCAAGCCCCAGCAAGCGGAAATGACCGTGCGCATTGGCGAAACCGGCTTGGCCTTTTATGAGGCGTTCAACCCGACGGACCGCCCCCTTGCCGGCACGGCCAGCTATAATGTCGCCCCGGATCTTGCGGGGGGCTATTTCACCAAGATCGAGTGTTTCTGCTTCACCGAGCAGGTGTTGCAACCCGGTGAACGCGCCATCATGCCAGTGTCCTTCTACGTCGATCCGTCGATGGTGAAAGATGCCGAAGCAGGCAAGATTGCCGAAATCACCCTGTCCTATACTTTCCACGAAACACCGCTGCCGGAACAACAGGCGGGCCTTGCCGGGCCGTCTGCCACAGCGGAAAACTGACAAGAAGAAAACACGAGGGAATCCAGATGGCCCACGCCAAGAACCACGATTACCACATTCTGCCGCCGTCGATCTGGCCGCTCGCGGGCGCTGTTTCGGCCTTTGTCATGCTGTTCGGCGCGACGATGTGGATGAAGGGCGGCAGCCCTTGGATGGGCCTCATTGGCCTTGCAGGCGTGCTATACGTCATGTTCGCCTGGTGGTCCGAGGTCGTCCACGAAGGCCAGACGGGCGATCACACCCCGGTGGTGCGCCTTGGCCTGCGCTATGGCTTCATCCTGTTCATCATGTCCGAAGTGATGTTCTTCTCGGCCTGGTTCTGGACCTTCTTCAAGCACGCGCTTTACCCGATGGGGCCGATGTCGCCGATCGTTGACGGCGTCTGGCCGCCCGAAGGCATCACCACGTTCGACCCTTGGCACCTGCCCTTGATCAACACGCTGATCCTGCTTCTCTCGGGCTGTGCCGCCACTTGGGCGCACCATGCTTTGGTGCATGAAAACAACCGCCGTGACCTGAAACATGGGCTGATCATCGCCGTTCTTCTCGGCATGCTGTTCACCTTCTTCCAGGCTTACGAATACAGCCACGCCGCCTTTGGTTTCGCCGGCAACGTCTATGGCGCGTCCTTCTTCATGGCGACGGGCTTCCATGGCTTCCACGTTCTGATCGGCACGGTCTTCCTGCTCGTCTGCCTGATCCGTGCGTACAAGGGCCACTTCACCCCCGAACAGCATGTCGGGTTCGAAGCCGCTGCCTGGTACTGGCACTTCGTGGACGTCGTCTGGCTGTTCCTGTTTGCCGCCGTCTATGTCTGGGGCCAATAACAGCCCTTGAAACTTCCAGCAGCGCGGGCCATCTGGCCCGCGTTGTGCTTTTATGGGGATGCCATGCTGCGCCGAATGTTCCTGCCCGCCTTGATGGGCCTTCTTGGCTGCGCAGTGCTGGTCAGCCTTGGCCTCTGGCAGGTGAGCCGCATGCACTGGAAGGCCGGGGTGCTGGCCGAGATCGAGGCGCGCATCCATGACGCGCCGGCCGCTTTGCCCCTGCACCCCAACCCAGACCATGACAAATACCTGCCCGTCACCGTGAGGGGGCATTTCACCGGCGATTTTCTGGAAGTGCTGCATGGCATCAAAGGCGGCAGTCCCGGCGTGCGCATCATCGAAGCCTTCGAGATCAGCGACACTCGCCGCATCCTTGTGGATCGTGGTTTCGTCGAGGAGGAGCAGCGCCTGACAGCGCGTCGCAACGGCGCGACCACTGTCACCGGCAACCTGCATTGGCCGCAGGATGCAACCTCCTCCACCCCGCCGCCGGACAGCAAGACCGGCCTGTGGTTTGCGCGCGATGTGCCCGCAATGGCGCTGGTTCTTGGTGCAGAGCCGACATTTATTGTCGCACGCGAGCCAACCGGTGACGGGATCGCGCCGATCCCGGTTGATACTTCCACTATACCCAATGATCATTGGGGATATGCCATCACCTGGTTTTCACTGGCCCTTGTCTGGGCGGTGATGACAGGCTTTCTTCTGTGGCGTATCAGGCAGCAGGCGACATAAGGGGCGGATGATGCGCTATGTTTCGACGCGGGGTACGGCCCCGGTTTTGACCTTCGGTGAGGCGATGATGACGGGCCTTGCCCGCGACGGCGGGCTTTATGTGCCCGAAACCGTGCCGACCATGACCCGAGACGAGATCGCGGCGCTGGCCGGTCTGCCCTATGAAGACATCGCTTTCCGCGTGATGAAACCGTTCATCGGCGGCTTCTTTGCCGATGATGAGATGAAGGGCCTGATCGCAGCGGCTTATGCCGGCTTTGGCCATGCCGCCCGCGCGCCTTTGGTGCAACTTGGCCCCAATCACTTTCTCCTGGAGCTGTTCCACGGGCCGACCATGGCCTTCAAGGACTTTGCCATGCAACTCATCGGGCAGATGATGCAGGCCGCGCTTGCCAAGACCGGCGAGCGGATCACCATCGTGGGGGCGACCAGTGGCGATACCGGATCGGCGGCGATGGAGGCCTTCAAGGGGCTGGCCAATGTCGATGTGTTCATCATGTATCCGCATGGCCGGGTGTCGGATGTGCAGCGCCGCCAGATGACCACACCTGCCGAGGCAAATGTGCATGCCTTGGCCGTGGATGGCGATTTTGACGATTGCCAAGCCAATGTGAAGGCGATGTTCAACGATTTCGCCTTCCGTGATGGCGTCCGGCTGGCGGGCGTGAATTCGATCAACTGGGCGCGGGTGCTGGCGCAGGTGGTTTATTACTTCTCCTCTGCCGTCAGCTTGGGCGCCCCGCACCGGCCGGTCAGCTTCACCGTGCCAACCGGTAATTTCGGTGACATTTTCGCAGGCTATATCGCCAAGAAGATGGGGCTGCCGATTGATCAGCTGGTGGTGGCGACGAACCAGAACGACATTCTGCACCGGGCGCTGTCTTCGGGCGATCACCGCACCAATGGGGTGAAGCCTTCGATCAGCCCGTCGATGGACATTCAGGTGTCGTCGAATTTTGAACGCGCCCTGTTTGATGCCTATGGTCGGGATGGCAAGGCGATTGCCGCGTTGATGGACGAGATGAAATCGGGTGGGTTCACCATTTCCCAAGGCGCGTTGCAGATGCTGCAAGGCACCTTCGCCTCGGGCCGGTGTTCGGAAGAAGAAACCAGCGCCACCATTCAATCCACGCTGAAGGCCACGGGGGAGCTTTTGTGCCCCCATTCCGCCGTGGGGGTGAAGGTGGCGAACGATCATCTGGGCGCGACGCCGATGATTACCCTTGCCACCGCCCATCCGGCGAAGTTCCCCGATGCGGTCGAGGCCGCGACCGGACTCCGCCCCGGCCTGCCGCCGCGTATGGCCGACCTGTTCGAGCGGCCCGAGCGGGTGACGCGGGTGAAGAACGACCTTGGCGCGATCCAGACGCTGATCCGCGAAAGGCTGGGGCGTTAAGCTTGGCCAACCTTCGGGCGGCAAAGAAAACGCAGCGCGTTTTCCCGCCCGACGCGCGCCCTATGCCCCGCAAGACGATTCCGCCAGTCTGCCAGAAGGCCAGCGCCTGACCCGGCGGGCGCTGGCCGGGCCATGGAGGCCCGGCAGTTCAGCCGCCAACCCGCACCGCATGACCCCGGCAATGGCCGGGGCCGTCCCCATCGAACCCCCTTTCGCCACCAAGCCCCGCGATGTAAGAACGCGGGGCCTCTTGCAATCAGGTGTTTCCTTGACCACTCGCCTTACCACGCTCCCGAACGGTTTTCGCATCGTCACCGAACATATGCCGGGGCTGCAATCGGCCTCTGCGGGCATTTGGGTGACAGCCGGCGGGCGGCATGAGGCCGAGCCGCAAAACGGCATCGCCCATTTTCTGGAGCATATGGCCTTCAAAGGCACCAAGCGCCGCTCTGCCTTGCAGATTGCCGAGGAAATCGAGGATGTGGGGGGCTATATCAACGCCTATACCAGCCGCGAGATGACCGCCTATTACGCCCGCGTCTTGCAAGGCGATGTGGCGCTGGCCTTGGATGTGATCGGCGATATCGTCCTCAATCCGGCCTTCGACCCCAAAGAGATCGAGGTGGAACGCCATGTGATCTTGCAGGAAATTGGGCAGGCGCTGGACACGCCCGATGACATCATTTTCGACTGGTTGCAGGAAGTCAGCTACCCCGATCAAAGCTTTGGCCGCACGATTCTTGGCCCCTCTGAAAAGGTGGCGCAGTTCTCGCGCGCCGATCTGAAATCCTTCGTCAAGGAAAACTACGGTCCGGCGCAGATGATCCTTGCCGCCGCCGGGGGCGTCGATCACGACGCCATCGTGAAACAGGCCGAGGCGATGTTCGGCGCGCTGGCCTCCCGCCCGCAAAAGGCGTTTCAGGGGGCAACCTTCAAAGGTGCCGAACGGCGCGAGGTCAAGGATCTGGAGCAGGTCCATTTCGCCATGGCCTTCGATGCGCCGGGCTATCGCCATCCCGATGTCTATACCGCGCAGATCTACTCGATGGTGATGGGCGGAGGCATGTCCTCGCGCCTGTTCCAGAAGATCCGCGAGGAACGGGGGCTTTGCTATTCGATCTTTGCGCAATCCGGCGCCTATGAGGATGCGGGCCAGATCACCGTCTATGCCGGCACCAGTGCCGAGGAGATCGGCGATCTGTGCCTCATCACCGTCGATGAGATGAAGCGCGCCGCCGAGGACATGTCCGAGGCCGAGGTTGCCCGCGCCCGCGCCCAGATCAAGGCCGGGATGCTGATGGGGCTGGAAAGCCCGTCGTCGCGGGCCGAACGCATCGCGCGGCTGCTGGCCATCCATGGCCGGGTGCCGGAGGTGTCCGAGGCCGTCGCCAAGATCGACGCCGTCACCACCGCCGATGTGCGCCGCTATGCCGAAGACCTGTGTCAGGTGGACAATGCGCTGGCGCTTTATGGCCCGGTGGAGGCCGCGCCGACCCTGGACGCCATCCGACAAAGGTTTGCCGCCTGATGTTTCGCCGTCGCCCCCGGATCGAAACCGAAAGAATGAGCCTGCGCTTGCCGACGCATGGCGACTGGCAGGCCTGGGGCGCTTTGCGTGAGGCTTCCGCCGCACATCTAACCCCGTGGGAGCCGGTCTGGGCGCATGACCACCTGTCGCGCCGGGCCTTTACCAACCGGGTCTATTGGGCGCAGCGCGCCGAAACCCAAGGCACCGCGCTGCCCCTGCTGCTGACCCGCCGCTCGGACAATCAGCTTTTGGGGGCAATCACGCTGGACAATATCCGCCGCGGCCCGGTGCAGGCGGGAACGCTTGGCTATTGGATCGGTGCGCCCTTTGCGCGGCAAGGCTATATGCGCGAGGCAATTCTGGCGACGGTTCACCACGCCTTTGCCGTCATGGATCTCAGCCGGATCGAGGCCGCTTGCTTGCCGGAAAACGCCCCCTCGCGCGGGGTCTTGGAAAAATGCGGCTTCAAATATGAAGGCGTGGCGCAAAGCTATCTGCAAATCAACGGCCGCTGGCGCAACCATGTGCTTTACGCCAACCTGCGCGGTGACCGTCGCGGCCGAACCGACGTCGGTTAAGCCGCCGGGGTTAGGTGGTGCGGAAAGGTGTGGCCGACAAGAGAAACTTGTTTGTCCACGCCGATTTGCAGGACTACTCCGGGGGCGACCCCGCCTGAAGGTGCCCTATGCTGAACCCCGCCGATCCTGCCTTTCTTGCCCATCTGGCCGAAACGCTGCCCCCCGGCACCCTGCGCGAGGCCGAGCCGCGCTATCTGGAGGAACCCCGCGGCCGCTGGCAGGGGCAGGCCGGGGCCGTGGCGCTGCCGCGTTCCACCGCCGAGGTTGCCCAGATCGTGCGCGCCTGTGCGGCGGCCAAGGTGGGCGTTTTGCCCTATGGCGGTGGCACCGGGCTGGTTGGGGGGCAGATCATGCCCGACGGCCCCTTGCCCTTGTTGATTTCTCTGGAACGCATGGCGTCTTTGCGGGCGGTCTATCCGGCGGAAAATGTGCTGGTCGCCGATGCCGGGATGATCCTTGCCACGGTGCAGGACGAAGCCGCCAAACAGGGCCGCATCTTCCCCTTGTCGCTGGCCTCGGAAGGGACGGCGCGGGTGGGGGGCGTTTTGTCGACCAATGCGGGCGGGGTGAACGTGCTGCGCTATGGCAATGCGCGCGACCTTTGTCTCGGGATCGAAGCGGTCTTGCCGGATGGCAGCATTTTCAACGGGCTGAAGCGGCTGCGCAAGGACAACACCGGCTATGATCTGCGCCATCTGCTGATTGGCGCAGAAGGCAGCCTTGGCATCATCACCGCGGCGGCCCTGCGGCTTTACCCAAGCCCCGCCTCGACCGCGACGGCGCTGCTGGCCGTGCCAGACCCGGCTTCGGCCTTGGCGCTTTTGCAACTGGCCGAGGGGCGGGCCGCCGGAATGATTTCGGCCTTTGAGCTTATCAACCGGGCCGGGCCAGAGTTTCTGGCCGAACATATGCCCGAGGTTGCCCAGCCCCTGTCGCCGACACCCGATTGGATGGTGCTGATCGAGATCGCCCTGCCCGCTGGTTTTGAAGGGGCAGAGCCGGTGATGGCGGGAATTCTGGAGGCCGCCATGGAGGCCGGGCTGGTCAACGATGGCGTCATTGCCGCGTCGCAGGCGCAGCGCGCCGGGTTGTGGCGCATCCGCGAATCGATTCCGCTGGCCAATCGGCAGGTCGGCGCGGTGTCGAGCCATGACATCTCGTTGCCTTTGTCCGAGGTGCCTGCCTTCATTCCGCGCGCCGATGCCGCGCTTGCCGCCCTTGGTGATTTCCGCATCAATTGCTTTGGCCATCTGGGTGACGGCAACCTGCATTACAACGTCTTTCCGGCGGTGGGCAAAACCAAGGCCGATTACATGCCCCTGCGCGATCGGGTCAAAACGCTGGTGCATGATCTGGTGCATGACATGGGCGGGTCGGTTTCCGCCGAACATGGTTTGGGCCGGCTGAAGGTCGGTGATCTGGAGCGGTACGGCGACCCGGCCAAGGTCGCGGCCATGCGCGCGATCAAGGCGGCGCTTGACCCTTATGGCATCATGAACCCCGGCGCTGTTCTGCGCTGAGGCGAGGGCGGCAAATAGAAATCGGCCCCGCCGGGGGTGCCGACGGGGCCTTGGGGGGTGTGGTTGGGTACGTGTTTTGCAAGCAGCACCCTGTCCGGTGGGTGCCGGACAAGACCACGTTAGGCCATGTGCATGAACGCGCGGTTAACGCCGCTGAAGTATTTCGGTTTTTAACCAATCTGCGACTGCGGTCGGCTCAGGCGGCAAGGCCTGTGCCATTCCATCGCAAAAAGCCAGAAGGTCCGGCAAATTCAGTCCGTTGACGCCAACCAGAACCGGCAGATCCCGCTCCAAAGCCGCAGCGATCAGCGGCACATAGCCGCGTCCCTGCGCCTCAAGCTTGCCGAATTTGTTGACCACCAGCGCCTCGGCCCCCGCCAGCCGCGCGGCCACCTCGACCACGGCTTCTTCCAGCGCGCCACCATCCAACCGGCAGCCCCGCGCGGCCTCGCCCCGATCCTGATTGATGCGAAAGACCGGGCCATCGGGCAGCACCACCAGCTCCATATCGCAAAGCGTCCGGTCGGCCCGCACGACGTCGCGCTGCACGGTTCCGGCCAGCCGCGCGTCTTGCACCTGCGCCCCTGCCATCAACGCGACGGCATCGGCGATCAGGGCATCGGTCGCGCCGCGACCGGCAAGGCTGACATAGGCGATCGGCATTTCAAGGCCCCCTTGGTTGCCCGGCAGTTAGCCCGGTCGGAGCCGCGCCACAAGAGGCGCCAAAGCGTGTCAGGTTTTCTGTGAAGCAAGCCTGATCGAAAAGCGCCTTCGCGCCCATGCGAGGGGCGGCGCTTTTCGCCTCACCTCATACCTGACACGCTTAATACGCGACGCGGCAATGGGTGGGTGCGCGGAATTCCCAGCCGCGGAATTCGGGTGGGGCATCGGCAAAGGTCAGGTGCGGGAAAGCGTCCAGAAGAACCCGCATCGCCACCTCGATCTGCGCTTTTGCAAACCACTTTCCGGCACAGAAATGCGTGCCCTGACCAAAGGCCATATGCGCTTTTTGCGGACGGTGGATGTCAAAGGCATCGGGATTGTCCCAGCGCGTCTCATCGCGGTTGGCCGAGGCAAAGATGCAAGACACCGGCGTGCCTTCCGGCACCGCGATGCCATTCACCTCCGTATCGCGCAGCGCGGTGCGCATCATCGTGCCGATGGGCGCGATCCAGCGCAGCGCCTCGTCGATCGCCTGCCCCAACAGCCCCATGTCGGCGCGCAGCGCGGCAAACTGGTCAGGGTTCTGCATCAACCCGACCAGAAGGTTCGCTGCCCCATGCCCCGGCTCCTGCATCCCGCCGAGAAGGGCAACCTTAACGGAAGGCAGGATCATCTCCACCGGCCGCACCTGACCGGCCTCCATGCCGGAATGCAGCATGTGCGACAGCGGCGAGTTTTCCGGCACCTTGGCCAACCGCTCCAGCAAGGGCAGGGCGACCGCCTCGATCTCTGCCGTCACCTCCTGACAGATCGCATCGCGCGCCGGGTCGCGCTCAAAGTTGATCGCGCCTTGGGAAAGCCCATGAAACCACCGCCGCAAGGTGGGCGTGTCGACGTCCATGAAGCCAAAAGACCGCGCCAAAGCCAGCGCCGAAATCGGCTCGAAATACTCTGTCAGAAGGTCATTCGACCCCGAAGCGCGAAATGCCGCCAGTTGGGTTTCGGCAATCGGGCGGACGAGGCTGTCAATATAGCCCGCAACCTGCCGGGGCTTGTAATGCGGTTCGATTCCGCCGCGCAAGATCGCGTGGGTCGGCCCCTCGCTGGTCAGCACATTGGGACGCCCGAAGGCCACATTCACCGGGGCCTCCTCCGAGACGGCGGTGAAATCAGGGTGCCGCGCGATCTGCTCCACATCCGACCAGCGGGTGGCAAACCAGCAATTGGTGGCAGGCACCGGCGCGATCGGATCTTCCGCCCGCAGCCGCGCGTAATGCGGGAAGGGGTCGGTTTCCAGATCTTCGATGGTGATGGTTTCTGAATAGCGCATTTGCGGTGCCTCGCAGTATCCTTGCGCAAATTACTTCACAAGTTAATAATTATGTCAAGCCCGCAACGCAGCCGTTCTGCGGCCAAATGTCATTTGCCCCCAAATCGCAGTTTGATCCCCCGGCCCCCCCATGTTAGCCCCGTGCCGATTGATTCCGCAGGGGAAAGCTCAGGCGCGTGTACAAGCTGGAAGAAGAAACCGAAGGCGATTGGTGGGAGGTGGAGGCGCTTTACGACCTGTGCTTTGCCCCCGGTCGCACCGCGCTTTCCAGCTATCGTCTGCGCGACGGGGTCCCGACGGTTGCCGCCCTGTGCCTGATCTTGCGTGACGATGACGGAACGCTGGCCGCGGCCATCCGCTATTGGCCGGCCGAGGTTGCCGGTGAGGATGTGCTTTTGCTGGGGCCGGTGGCGGTTCACCCGACCCGTCAGGGCGAAGGGCTTGGGGCGCTTTTGATCACCGAAAGCCTGTCAGAGGCGCGGCGGCTGGGTTGGGAGCGGGTGCTTCTGGTGGGAGATGCGCCCTATTACGGCCGCTTTGGTTTCGAAAAGCTGGACGGGGTTGAGATGCCACCGCCGACAAATCCCGACCGCGTGCTGGGATTGGCGCTGAAAAAGGGCGCATGGGCTGGGGTGCGTGGCGCCGTCACCAAGGCGACCGGGGTTTAAGCCTGATTGGGGTTTAACCCTGCGGGCCTTGCACGGCGCCGCTGCCGGGGCCACATTAGCCGCATGACACCGCAGTTGCCCGCACTGGCCGCCCCCGACCTTGACCGCGAGATCGCAGCCCTTGTGCTGGCGTCACAGCGGGCCAATGGCCCGTTGATGCTGTTGGTCAACCGTTTGGGCGGCGGCGTTGAAAAGCAGCTTTCTGCCCTTCCAGCCCCGGTGCGCGCCGAGGTGGAACGGCTTACGGCGCAGGCATTGATGGCGGCGCATGGCGTCGCCGGCATCGGGGGCGAGGGGGACGGGCGCGGCACCTTGATGGCTGCGATGGCGACCGGCGCGGCCGGGGGCGCGGGTGGGCTTTTGACCTCGGTGGCCGAATTGCCCGTCACCATCACCGTCATCCTGCGCGCCATCCGGGCCGAGGCAAGGCGGGCGGGTTTTGATCCGGCAGAGGAGGGTATCCGCGCCGCCTGTCTGGAGGTCTTTGCCGCCGGAAGCCCGCTCGCCCGCGATGATGGGATCAACACGGCCTTTCTGTCCGCCCGGCTGACGGTCACGGGGCCGGCGCTGCAAAAGCTGGTGGCTGCGGTCGCACCCCGGCTGGCCGCCGCGCTGGGCCAAAAGCTTGCCGCGCAAGCCGTGCCGGTTTTGGGGGCGGTGACGGGGGCGGCGCTGAACGCCGCTTTCCTGCGTTACTATCGTGAAATGGCCCGCATCCGGTTTCAACTGATGCGGCTTTCGGTGCAGCACGGGGCCGAGGTGGTGATGGCGCGCTTTGCCACCGCCAGCGCCCCGCCCCGGATTCCCAAGACTTAGCGGCAAGGGCGCGTGCTTTTGTCGCACAACACGCCCAATGTCGATTGCACGACCAGATGTGAGATCAGCGGCGCATAGCCCATAAAGATCAGCCAGTTGCCATATCCTGCATGGCCGATCAGCATCTCGTTCGTCAACAGCATGCCAAGGTGGTTCAGCACCATGACCTGACCCAGAATGCGCCGCGCGCCGGGCTGGGTGATCTCGGGCCAGCTATGGCGGGCAAGGTGGGCTTTGCCGTCGATCAGGTCCAACAGGAACAGCGCGGCCATCAGCAGGAAATACACGGACAGAAAGCGCTGGCACCAGCTTGGGTCGCCATGCAGCGCCAGAAAGGCCAAAAGCCCCGGCCCCAAGGCAAGGGTCAGCACGATGGCGGCGCGGCGGCCGATATGGCTGCGGGCGGTCAGGATCAGCACCTCGGCCTTGATGGCCAGACGCAGGGCGATGGTCACCAGAAAGGCCAGAAGAAAGGCGTCGGCCTCGCGCTCGACAGCCACGCGCAGAAGGGGCCAAAGGGCTGTCAGCACCACCCCCGGCAGCAGGATTTCCGGAGCGAGCATCGGCCGGCCGCCACGGCGATGTGCCGCCGCGCTGACCGTTACGGGTCGTGAATTCATTGCGGCATGCCCCCATTGCCCCTGTATATTAACCTTAACCTGACGGGCGAGCCGGACCTTGAGGCGGCAAGAATGGGGCGCAGGTTTGTTGTTTAGGGCAAATCGGGAAACAGTCAGTTTCCGTTTTTGTCCTCGGGCAGGGCGTGGCGTTCCAGCACCCCGGCTTGCGACATGAAAAACAGGAACAAAGCCGCGGTAAGGCCAAAGGTTTTGAAATTGACCCAAGCCTCGGTGGACATCAGCCGCCAAACCGCCTCATTCGCGACGGCAAGCGCGAAGAAAAACGCGGTCAGGCGACGGGTCAGGATCATCCACCCCTCGGGCCGCAGGGGAAGCGCGTCTACCATCACGGCAGACAGATAGGACTGGCCCCGCAACAGACCAAAGCCAAGGATGCCGCCAAAGGCGAGGTACAAGAGCGTCGGCTTCATCTTGATGAAGCGTTCGTCATTCAGCCAGACCGACAGCCCGCCCATCACCACGACCAACACCAGCGTCATCACTTGCATCTTCGACAGCTTGCCGGTCAGCGCCCACAGCAGCCCCGTGGCCGCCACAATCAGCGCGATGAAAACCGCCGTCATGACGATGAAACCGGAATAATCCTGGCCCGCAAGATGGAAGGTCTGATCCTTCATCCGGGAAAACCCGATGAAAAACAGCAGGATCGGGCCAAGCTCCAGCACCAGCTTCAGCATCGGGTTGATCTTTTTCATCGCCATTTCGCCTCAGCCTCCCCATTCCATCACCACCGCACCGGCAGCGATCAATCCCATCAAAAGCGCCGCCCGGCGCCCGACTTTTTCGCCCAAGACCAGCCAGCCGATCAAGGCGGCAAAAACGGTCGAGGTTTCGCGCAGCACCGCCGCTTCGCCCACCCGGTCCAGCCGGGTGGCCAGCATGATGGCGCCAAACGAGAAATACGCCACAAACGCCCCCAGCACAGCCCGTTTCAGCAGCGGAACCAGTTCGGTTCGCGGCAAAGTGATCAGGCGACGCGCCATCAGGGCGGGGATGAAGACGCCGTCGATCAGGAAAAACCAGGCGAGGAAGGTGAACGGGTCGGCGGTGGCGCGGATGCCCCAGGCGTCATAGGTCGTATAGGCGGCAACCATGGCCCCGGTGGCGACGGCCAGCGCCAAGGCTGGTTTCAATGTGGCGCGGCCATGGCTCAGATGGGCAAGGTTATGGGCGGAGAGGCCCAGAATACCCGCCGTCAGCATGGCAACGCCCGCCCATTGCAGCGGCGCGTAATGTTCACCAAAGACCAAGCCTGCGGCGGCGACAGTGAACAGGGGGCCCGTGCCGCGTACCACCGGATAGACCACGGTATAGGCCCCGCGCGTATAGGTCATCGCCTGCAAGACCTTGTAGAGCGCATGGATCGCAAAGGCGCCGGCAAAGATCGGCCACATATGGGGTTCGGGCCATGGCACCACGAACAGCGCGAAGGGGGCGGCGATCAGGCCATAGCAAAGATCAATCCCGGCGCGGGCAAGCCATGGGTCATGGCGGCCCTTTTGCAAGGCACCAAAGAGGGCGTGCAGAACGGCGGCCATGAGGGCCAGCGCCAGCGCCATGTGGCGGCCGGTTTCTGTGCCTTCGATGGAGAGGAGCCAGTTTGACAAGGACATTTCCTTTGGCAGACCTCCGGGGGCCAGCCCCCGGACCCCCGGGATATTTGGGCAGAGAGGATGAAGGGCGTCAGGTATCCAGACCCACCAGCGCGCGGGCGAAATCTGTCGGGTCAAAGGGCGAGAGGTCGTCGATCTGTTCGCCAAGGCCGATGGCATGGATCGGCAGGCCGAATTTGTCGGCCAGGCTGACAAGGACGCCGCCCTTGGCGGTGCCGTCAAGTTTGGTCATCACAAGGCCTGAGACATCGGCGATCTTGCGGAAGATGTCGACTTGGGTGACCGCATTCTGCCCGGTGGTCGCGTCCAGCACCAAAAGTGTGTTGTGCGGGGCCGAGGCATCGACCTTGCGCAGCACGCGCACGATCTTGGCCAGTTCCTCCATCAGGTCGGCGCGGTTTTGCAAGCGGCCTGCGGTATCGATCAAAAGAAGATCGGCACCGTCAGCTTGCGCGCGCGTCAGGGCATCAAAGGCCAGCGAGGCAGGATCAGAGCCTTCGGGGGCGGTCAGGACCGGCACACCGGCGCGCTGGCCCCAGACCTGCAACTGTTCCACGGCGGCGGCGCGGAAGGTGTCGCCTGCCGCGATCACCACTGTCTTGCCCGCGGCGCGGAACTGGCTGGCCAGTTTGCCGATCGTGGTGGTCTTGCCCGAGCCATTGACGCCGACAACCAGCACCACCTGCGGTTTTTGGGCATAAAGCGGCAGCGGGCGGGCGACGGGTTCCATGATGCGGGCGACCTCGGTGGCCAGTGCTTCGCGCAGCTCTGTCGCCCCGATCTTCTTGCCAAAGCGCCCCTCGGCAATATTGGCGGTGACGCGGGTCGCCGTATCGACGCCCATATCGGCCTGAATGAGCAGGTCTTCCAGATCTTCGAGCATCGCATCATCCAGGACGCGGCGCGGTTCTTCAGCCGGGCCGAAGATGCGGCCCAGAAGGCCCGGCTTTGCGGCCGGGGCGGGCGCAGAGGGCGGCGCGGCGGCGGCGCTCGGCGATTTTGTCGGCGCAATCTCGGGCGCGGTGCTGGTGGCGCGGTCGGGGGTCGTTTCCGCCACCGTGGCGGGCAGTTCCGGCCCAATATCGGATGCCGTATCGGGCGCGGTGTCTTCGGCGACCAGCGCCTCCAACCCCTCGCCGATCTTGTCAGACGAACGGAACATGCGTTCCTTGAGTTTCTTGAAGAAAGACATCGAGGCGGGGCCTTTGCACGGTTTCTTCTCACCTAGTCAATTCGGGCGGTCTTGGGAAGGTGTCAGGGCATCGCAAAGCGGCTTTCTCCTGCGGCGCCCTGCGGCAAAATCCCGGCTGTTCAGCCATGGCTGACGTGTTAGCCTTGATCCATGCAAGTGATTGTCTCTCGTCCGCTTCCGATGGCGCTGTTCGCGCTGGCTTCGACCAGCCCTTTGATCTTGTTCGGCCTTGGCCTTTGGGCCGGGGGGGCTTGGGCTTTTGCCGGGCTTTTCTACATGACGGTTCTGGCCGCCTGCCTTGACCAGATTTCGGGCCTGTTTGTGGGGGATGCGCCGGAGGGGGCAGAGTTTCCTGCCGCCGATGGGCTTTTGGTCGCGCTGGCCTGCGGCCATCTGGTGGCGCTGCCCGCCGTGGTTTGGGGCGTGGCGGGGGACAGTGGCCTTGGTGGTTGGCAGCGGGCGGCGCTGATGCTGGGGGCGGGGTTGTGGTTCGGGCAGGTGTCGAACCCGATGGCGCATGAGTTGATCCACCGGGGGGCGCGTGGGCTTTATGGGCTGGGGGTGTCGGTCTATACCAGCCTGCTCTTTGGCCATCATGCCTCGGCGCACCGCTTGGTGCATCACCGCCATGCCGCCAGTGCGCAAGACCCCAATTCGGCCCGTGCCGGCGAGGGGTTCTACCGCTTTTTCCTGCGCGCCTGGTGCGGCAGTTTCGTGCGTGGCTGGCAAGAGGAGAATGTGCTGCGTGCCCGCTCGCAAGGCGCGCGGGGGCTGCATCCCTATGCGGTCTATCTCGGGGGGGCGGCGCTGTCGCTGGGGCTGGCCTATCTGATTGCCGGGGGCTGGGGCCTGCTGGTCTGGGGGGGGCTTGGCCTGCATGCCCAGGTGCAGTTGATGCTGTCGGATTACGTGCAGCATTACGGTCTGATCCGCGCCCGCCGTGCCGATGGGCGGCTGGAACCGGTGGCCGCACGCCATTCGTGGAACGCGCCGCATTGGTTTTCCTCGGGCATGATGCTGAATGCCCCGCGTCATTCTGATCATCACGCCCATCCCGCACGCCCTTATCCGGCGCTGCGCCTGCCCCCGGCAGAGGAGGCCCCGCATCTGCCATGGCCCCTGCCGGTCGCCTGCACATTGGCGTTGATCCCGCCTGTCTATAAGCGCCTGATCCGCAAGCCGCTGGCCCGTTGGACGCGGCCATGAAGATGGCGCTGGCCATGGCTTTCGTGCCGGGGCTGGCGCTGGCGGAAACTCCACTTTCCGGGGCAGAGTTTGAGGCGCGCACCATCGGGCGCACCTTGACCTATGCCGGCGATGGTCTTGTTTGGGGGCGCGAAGAATATCTCAAGGACCGCAGGGTGATCTGGGCCTTCGAAGGCGAGCCGTGCAAATATGGCATATGGCAGGAACCCCAGCCGGGCTTGATCTGCTTTTCCTATGACGACGCGCCACAAGAACAGGAATGTTGGCGCTTTTACGATCGCGCGGGCGGGTTGGTCGCGCAATCCGAACTGTCGCCCGAGGGAAGCGGCTTGGCGGTGGTCGAGGACAGCGAGACAGGCATGATCTGCGGCGAGCTTGGGGTATAGGCCACGGATTTTTGTCGAAAATCAGGGCGCTAGAACAGGCTGCCCTGTTCGCCGCCTTCGGTCTTGCCTTTCTTGATCGCCCGCCCGCCCAAGGCCAGCTTGCCGTCGGCAAATTCGATCTCAAGGTTCGTGCTGCGTTCGGCCCCGGCCTTGGTCGTCACCACATGGCCGTCGCCGCGCACCACGGCAAAGCCGCGTTTCAGCGTCTCGCGATAACCCAAGGTCAGGCGGGTGCGGTCGGTTTCATTCAGCCGTTTGGTCAGATCGGCCAATTGCCGCGCCGGCGCCGCTTGCAGGCGGGCATCAAGGGCCGAAAGCCGATCACGGTCGCGGGCAATGTCGCGCGCTGCGGTGGACAACAACCGTGTCAAGGCGGGTTCCAGCCGCGAGGCCCATTTGTCCATCTGGCCGTGCTTGCGCTCCAGCGCCACCGCACCCTTGTCGGCAAGGCGCTGGGCGCTGGCCTGCAAATCGCGGGTCTTGGCGGCAATCAGATTGACCAGCGTTTCGGGCCGAAGCCGGGCGGCGCGTTCAAACCCGGCGCGTTTTTTCGCCGCCGCCATGCCAAGCGCACCGCCCAGACGGCCCGCCCAAAGATCCAGCCGCTGCGCGGGTTGCGCCAAAAGTGCTTCCAACCGGGGCAGGGCGCGTGCGAGATCGCGCAACCGTTGCCCACGGTTGGTAGCACCCTGCGCCATGGCGCGGGTCTGGCGAGCGGCCAATGCGTCCAGCGTCGCCAAGAGTTCCAGCCGCACCGGCACGGCCAGTTCGGCGGCAGCGGTCGGGGTGGGCGCGCGCAGGTCGGCGGCATGGTCAATGAGCGTGGTATCGGTTTCATGGCCCACGGCGGAAATCAGAGGAATATGCGAATCCGCCGCCGCCCGCACCACGACTTCTTCGTTGAAGCCCCACAGATCCTCCAGCGATCCGCCGCCGCGCGCCACGATCAGAAGGTCAGGGCGCGGGATCGGCCCGCCCGGCGCCATGGCATTGAAGCCCCGGATCGCAGCGGCCACTTCCGCCGCGCAGGACTGGCCCTGCACGGCCACAGGCCAGATCAGCACATGGCGCGGAAAACGGTCACGCAGGCGGTGCAGGATGTCGCGGATCACCGCACCCGAGGGCGATGTGACAACGCCGATCACCCCCGGCAGATAGGGAATGGGTTTCTTGCGGGCGGGATCAAACAGCCCTTCGGCCTGCAAGGCCGCCCGGCGCTTTTCCAGCATCGCCATCAAGGCACCCGCGCCCGCTGGCGCCACATCCTCGACGATCAGTTGATATTTCGACTGGCCGGGAAAGGTGGTCATCCGGCCCGTGGCGATGACCTCCATCCCTTCCTCGGGGCGCACCTGCATGCGGGCGACCTGCCCCTTCCACGAAATCGCGGCAATGACGGAACGGTCATCCTTGAGATCAAAGTAAAGATGCCCCGAGGCCGGGCGGCTGACGCGGCCCACCTCGCCGCGCACGCGGACAAGGCCGAACTCGCCCTCGATCACCCGTTTGACCGCGCCGGACAGCTCCGACACGGTGTATTCGGGCTGGTTGCCCATAGGGGTGGGGGAATCTTCGAACATATCCATCGGCGCTTGCCTCCCTTGGGGGGGAACCTTATGACGCGAGGCAGGCGAAGGCAAAGGGGCGCGCGATGAATATCCTGATCCTTGGAAGCGGCGGGCGTGAACATGCGCTGGCTTGGGCAGTGAAACAGAACCCCAAATGCGACCGGCTGATCGTGGCGCCCGGCAATGCCGGGATCGCACAGATGGCCGAGGTGGCGGTCTTCAACATTCTGGACGGCGCCGAGGTGGTCACCTTCTGCGAGGAAAACGCCATTGATTTCGTGATCGTCGGCCCCGAGGCCCCCTTGGCCGCAGGCGTGGCCGATGCGACGCGGGCGGCTGGGATCGCCACCTTCGGCCCCTCTGCCGCCGCCGCGCGATTGGAGGCGTCAAAGGGGTTCACCAAGGAAATCTGTGACGCCTGCGGCGCCCCCACCGCCGGCTATGCCCGCTTTGCCGAAGCTGCCCCGGCAAAGGCCTATATCCAAGCCCAAGGCGCGCCCATCGTCGTCAAGGCCGATGGGCTGGCGGCGGGCAAGGGCGTGATCGTGGCGATGAATGAGGCCGAGGCACTGGCGGCCATCGACGACATGTTCGGCGGCGAATTCGGGGCGGCCGGGGCCGAGGTGGTGATCGAGGAGTTCATGACGGGCGAGGAGGCGAGCTTCTTTGTCCTCACCGATGGCGTCAACGCCCTGCCGATCGGCACCGCGCAGGACCACAAGCGGGTTGGCGATGGCGACACCGGCCCGAACACCGGCGGGATGGGCGCCTATTCGCCCGCCCCGGTCTTGACCGAGGCCATCCAGAAACAGGCGCTCGACGAGATCGTTCTGCCGACGATCCGGGAAATGGCCCGGCGTGGAACCCCCTATCAGGGCGTGCTTTATGCCGGGTTGATGATCGAGCAGGGACGCGCCCGGCTGGTGGAATACAATGCCCGCTTTGGCGATCCCGAAACCCAGGTGCTGATGATGCGCCTTGGCGCGCAGGCGCTGGACCTGATGCTGGCCTGCGCTGAGGGCCGGCTGGACAGCGCGCGGGTGAACTGGGCCGATGACCACGCGCTGACGGTGGTGATGGCGGCCAAGGGTTATCCCGGCGCTTACCAGAAAGGCAGCGAGATCCGCGGGCTGAGCCGTCTGCCCGAAGACAGCCGCCACATGTGTTTCCACGCCGGAACGGCCGAAAAGGACGGGATCATTGTCGCCAATGGCGGCCGCGTTCTGAACATCACGGCGCGCGGTGACACGCTGGCGGATGCCCGCAACCGGGCTTATGCAATGATCGACCATTTGCGCTGGCCCGAGGGCTTTTGCCGCTCGGATATCGGCTGGCGTGCGTTGTAAGCCGGGCTTCAGCCCGGCAATTTTCCCATCAGAGTCGGGCTGAAGCCCGGCCTAGAGTAGAGATTTCCGGTCGGCGTTGCTTGGCGCGGATACCCTGCCGTCGGGCGCAGGGGGCCGTTGAAAGGGGGGCTGCGCGCCCCCCTCGGGCTGACGCCCTCACCCCCAGCGGAGTATTTTCAAAGGCGCAAATCCATAGCGGCGGATTTGACCTTTCAGGTGCCGCTTGCGGTGCTGGACCTTGGGGCGGGTGGGGCCTAGCCTCGTGGCGAAACGGTCAGGAGTTTGGCCATGATCATTCGCGACAAGCCCGGATTGCGGGAATTGCTCTTTGCGCTGCGTGGCTCGGTGCTGCCGGTGATTGCGCCGTCCCTGGCCGTGGTGGCCTTGGCGGCGGCGGCGGTGGTGGCGCTTGATCGGTTCGTGGTGCCGATGCCGCATGTCTCACCCGTGCCATTCACGGTTTTCGGTATTGCGCTGTCGCTGTTTTTGGGCTTTCGCAACAATGCCGCCTATGACCGCTGGTGGGAGGCGCGGCGGCTGTGGGGCGGGCTTGTCGCCGACACCCGCGCGCTGATCCGCGAGGCGGAGTTGTTCTTGGGGCAGGGGGCCGAAACCCGCGCCTTGCTGATTGGTCAGCGCGATGTTCTGCACGGGTTGCGCCGGGCCTTGCGTGACGAGGCGGCAGAGGGGCCGACCCCGGAGGAAGCCTTACAGGCGATGAACGGGCTTTTGGCGGCGGCCCGCGCCGGGGGGCGGCTGGATGGCTTTGGCGCGCGCACGCTGTCGGGGCGGCTCGCCTCGATCACGCTGGCGCAGGCGGGCTGTGAGCGCATCCGTTCAACGCCTTTGCCTTACGTTTATTCCCTGCTGATCTTCCGCACCTCCTGGCTTTACTGCCTTTTGTTGCCGCTGGCGCTTTTGGACGGGCCGGGCTGGATGGCGCCGGTCTTTGTCAGCATCGTGGCTTATGTGTTTTTCGGCCTTGCCGAGGTGACCGAGGAATTGGCGCATCCCTTCGGGCAGACCGCCAATGCCCTGCCGCTGAGTGCGATTTGCCGCACCTGCGACATTGCCTTGGCCGCTGCCTTGGACGAGCCTGTGCCGCCCCCATTGCAGCCGGTTGGCTTCCGGCTGGATTAAGCGCCGCTTTCCCGCTTGCACGTGGGGGACAGTCGCCCTAAAGAAACGCCGATTTCAGGCTGTGGGAGATGTCCATGCCGCTTCTGGTGATGAAATTCGGTGGCACCTCGGTGGCGGATCTCGACCGCATCGCCAATGCCGCCCAGAAGGTGCAGCGCGAGGTGGAGCGCGGCTATGACGTCATCGTCATCGTCAGCGCCATGTCGGGCAAGACCAATGAGATGGTCGGCTGGGTCGAAAAGACCGCGCCGCTTTATGATGCCCGCGAATATGACGCCGTGGTTTCGTCGGGCGAGAATGTCACCGCCGGTCTGATGGCGCTGCGCTTGCAGGAAATGGGGATCGCCGCGCGGAGTTGGCAGGGTTGGCAGGTGC
Source organism: uncultured Tabrizicola sp. (assembly GCA_964393035.1). Taxonomy (GTDB): domain Bacteria; phylum Pseudomonadota; class Alphaproteobacteria; order Rhodobacterales; family Rhodobacteraceae; genus Tabrizicola_A. The sequence continues at coordinate 1,509 of CAYMRX010000015.1, read as the reverse complement.
CGATCAACACCACCTCGGCGCATGGGGCGGCCCGTTTTGTGTCGATCCCGCGCGAGAATATGGACGCCAAATTCGCCGAAGGCTTCAAGGTGATGGTTGTGGCGGGCTTCCAAGGCGTGTCAGCCGAAGGCCGGATCACCACGCTGGGCCGTGGCGGATCGGATACCACCGCCGTCGCCTTCGCCGCGGCCTTTGGCGCGGAACGCTGTGACATCTACACCGATGTGGACGGGGTCTATACCACCGACCCGCGGATCACCGACAAGGCGCGCAAGCTGGAAAAGATCGCCTTCGAGGAGATGCTGGAACTGGCCTCGCTGGGGGCCAAGGTCTTGCAGACCCGCTCGGTCGAACTGGCGATGCGCTACAAGGTGCGGCTGCGGGTCTTGTCCTCGTTCGAGGACACCGATGAAACTTCTGGAACTCTGGTCTGCGACGAGGACGAAATCATGGAATCGAAAGTTGTTTCTGGCGTCGCCTATAGCCGCGACGAGGCAAAGATGACGCTGGTCAAGGTCGAGGATCGCCCCGGCATCGCCGCCGCGATCTTTGGTCCCTTGGCCGAAGCGGGCGTGAACGTTGATATGATCGTTCAGAACATTTCGGAACTGGACGACCCGACCGACAAGCGGGCCTATACCGACATGACCTTCAGCTTGCCCACCAATCAGGTGGAGCGGGCGCGCAAGGCGATGGAGGAGGCCAGCGCCGCGGGCAAGTTCGCCTATGGCAAGCTGGTGACTGATACCGATGTGGCCAAGATTTCGGTCGTCGGGATCGGGATGCGCAGCCAGGTCGGGGTGGCCGCCAAGATGTTTGCCGCCCTTGCCGCCGAGAATGTGAACATCAAGGTCATCACCACGAGCGAGATCAAGATCTCGGTCCTGATCGACCGCAAGTATATGGAACTGGCCGTGCAGGCGCTGCACGACACGTTCGAGTTGGAAAAGATCTGATCTGCGGATCAGCGCAAAAAAGCCCGGTCCTTGTGGCCGGGCTTTTTTCATGGGCGCGATCGGGAAATCAGCCGTTTTCGGCGCTGTGCAGCACATCCATCAGGCTGGCCGAGGGATCGGCGGCACAGGATTCGGCCGCGCCGTCGATATTGGCTTGCAGGCGTTCAACGTCAAAGCCGGTGTCCGAGGCTTGACCACCCATGTAACCGTCGATCCAGGTCAACAGCATCGCAACCGAGTCTGCCGGCATTTCTGCCAGGTCCGCGCAGGTGATGGTGGAGATATCCGCCGATTCGGCGAAGGCCGCATAGGGGGAAGCCAGAGCGATCAGAGCCGCTGCAACAAGCGTTTTCATCAAGATTCTCTTTCCGGGATGATCGGGCATCCCTGCAAATGGGTTTTCGAAGAATTTGGCACAAATCACCGCGCACGGATGCGGTGATGGCCGTGAATACCGATTCCGGCAAGAGGTTTTGATTTGACAGCCTTAACCAATCGTTAGGGTCAGGACCCATTGATTATCCGCTCGCGGCGTGATTCAGCCTCTGCGAGG
>CAYMRX010000014.1:0-43946 GCA_964393035.1 uncultured Tabrizicola sp. | reverse complement strand
CCCAGTTCGGCGATACGGCCGGATCGTCATCGGTCTCGCGGATCTCGAAGAGCACATCTATTTCTGCGCCGGCCGATCCGTCGAAATCGGCCCAGCTGTCCATCAGCGTCGTTCTGGAATCGATCCGGTCGTTCAGGGCGAGCGCCGCCACGCCGATTTCCGAGCGCAGGCGCACGCGCTTCACCGCGCCGAGATCGAGCCCGGCGGCGAAGTCGTATTGCCCCTCCATCGTGGAGACCTGCGTCACACCATTTGCCGTCGCCGTGGCAAGTGTCAGAGTGCCCGTGGCAACCTTGAGCCCAGTCTTTGAACCCACAAATCCCGGATGGGCCTGCAGCATACCCAAAGGCGAGAAGGCCAGCACTTGCGCGCCCTTGGTCGAGACCCGGGTCTCAGGCCCGGCGCGGCCGCCGCTGTCTTCAGCCCTCACGAGATAAGTGCCGGGTTTTAACGGCACGACGGCGATGGCTTCGCCGCCTGACACCCGGTCCATCGAATAGCTGTCAGCCCAAGTAGCCGTCGCTTCCTTCGAGTGGCGGATCACGATGTTGCCGCCCACGCGCACGTCGGGATCGGCCGAACGCGTCCATTTGAGGATCGCAAGGCCACCCGCCGTTTGCAGCGTCACATTCTCAAGCTGCGCCGGAGGGGCGGTGAGCCCGAGGATTTCGACCGCTGTCTCCTGCCAGGGCGAGGAGACACCCAGAACCGAGATGGCTTTGGCCCGGAAAGCCCAAGCCCCCGGCGCGATGTCGCGGATCTCAAGGGCCAAACCATCCGTCCGGCCGTAGTCGATCCAGTCCCCAGTTCCTCCCTGCCGCGCCTGCAGCTGGTACTGAGCGACGAAGCCGGATGGCGACGCCTCCCAGGTGATCCGCGCCAGAACCTTCAGCCCGCCCCCGTCCCGCGTGACATAGAGGTCCTCGGTGACCTGCGGTGCGCCGGGTGCGGGGATGTCATAGGCATTCGGCAAGGCCGTCCGTGGGGCCGCTGCGTAGATCTGCTGCTCGGACGCCGACCAGTCGTAAACGAGGGGCGAGGTTTCGCGCAGGACAAACTCCGGCAGGAGGAGGGCGCCATCGCCCGAGGCCGTCAGATCAAGGCTCACCCCGTGTACCTCGAAGGGCTTTGCGGCGAAGCCCCAGCGCGCATAGGAGAGCGTCACCACGTCCCCGACGGTGGCTGCCCAGGCAGACAGCTTCCCCGACAGACGCACCGTCATCTGCCGACGCGCGCGCTCGAGCTCGATCTTCGCAAGCCGCTGCGCCATAGACGCCGAGATCGTGAACGGCAGCGAGATATCCCGCCATTTCCGTTCGCCACCGTCCTCGGCCAGGTAAACACCCGAGGCATAGGCCGGGAAGTCATCCGGCTGCCAATCGTTCTCGGGGCTGACAAACTGCCCCCGCACGCCGTTGAAGTTCGACGACATCGTCACGCGGGTCGCCAAGGTTAGCCCACCTTCGCGGACATGGTCCGAGGTCAGCGCCACATCCGGCGCCCGCCAAGCCCCTGCATGGATGTGCCAAGACCCGCTCGAGAAGGCGCAGCGACCGGCGAAGCTCGAAAGCATCCCCTCGATGATCGTCTTTGGGACTTCCGAGAGAGTAATCACCCCGTTGCAGGCATAGCGCGGCTCAGACCCGCCACCGGCCAGCGCGACGGTCTCGTCACAGATGTTGGCGGCCTCGACCAAGGACATCTCGTCGATCCCGTCAGGCTGGCCGATGCGCGCGCCGATGCCCCAGGTCGGGTTGGCCATATAGTCAGCCAAGCAAAGGGCGGGGTTTTCCGAATAGCCTGCGGTTTGGGTCCGCGGATCCCAGATGTCATCCTTGCCCTCCAGATCGACCGTGATGTTCGGGATCCCACCCGGGAAGGCATCGTGGTCATAGGTGAGGCGCAGCCGAATGGACGCACAGCCCCGAAGTCGGTGGTTCTCGGTCCATTTGTCGGGCAGAGCCGCTTTCAGGCCCGCGAAAGCCGTCTGGTCGGCTGCGCCCAGTTTCTTCTCGACGAGGACCTTTCCGGCCCAGCGGCCCTGCGCGATCCCAGCTGCATTCACCGCCACTTCGCCTTCGAAATAGATGGCCCCAATCGATTTGACCCGATGCGTGGCCAGCACGATGACCAGATCGAGGAATTTATTGTCTGATCCCGAGGAATGCAGGAAGACGATGACCCCGCCCTTGCGAGTGCGGCCATAGACAAGGTCGCGCGGCACGACGGGCTCGCGGATCGTCACCGTCCGCGGCTGCATCGTGGTCTGCGGCTTTGGCATCAGGGCCTGCGCCGCGTAGGACAGCAGAAGCGTGCCGCCGATCCGCAGAAGTGCCGCACCAATGCCGCCCGCAGCCAATACGCCGCTGATCGCCCCCGCGATCGCGGTGACGGCTGTCACGATGAAAGGCATGGATTGGGTCCGTTTCAGATGGGCCAGGCAAGCCGGCAAGAGGTGAGCGGCACGGTCACGAGGCCCTCCGGCGCCATCCCAACTGCCGAGGCCCCAGTGCAAATGCCGAAGCCAAGACCGGTCTCAGCCAGGACGATGTCGCCGCGCCTAGCAAGAAGGACAGACGGGCGTGGTTCACCCAGCAAGGCGCGCCCCATTTCTTCGAGCGAGGCCCAGCCCAGCCGGCGCATCACACGTTCGCCGCCGAGCGCTGTGGTGTAGCGCCCGCGCCAGAGGGACGCGACATCCTCACCGCCGGTCAGGATCATGCGCACCTCGAAGGCAAAGGTCGGGCAGTCATGCACGCCCCAAACGAAAGGACGCGCGCGGGCGGTATCGATCGCTGCTGCAAGCAGGCGTTCCCAGTGGTCAACGCGGGGGAGCATCATCCGCGCCCCCAGGTAATTTCGCGATCCTGGATCGCTGTGACGTACTCAAAACCGAGATCGCCGGAGAACAAGACCTGCTGGCTTTCATGGGTGTAGCGCCAGGTCCGTGCCACGGTCAGGTCGATCAGACGGCTCTCATAGCTGATGGTGATCGTGCAGGTGTCGGCGTCATCCTTGATTTCCGGGACGTCGAGCCTGCCCGAGAAAGCCTGCACCGGATCGGCAATGATGTTGCCATTCTCGGCCAGAAGCCCCAGCCAGATCCTGCCCGGCAGCCCTTGACGCGCTTCCTCGATGGCCATCTGAACAAGGTCCAGTGGCACGCCGGACAGCGAGACGGCGGTGCCGCCTGCCACAACCTCGCCGGTTTCGTCGATAGCCCCGAGCCCGAGCAAAGACCCAGCCCCCGCCCAAGCCTGGCCGTTCCAGTTGACCTCTCCCAGCCCCGACCAGATCCGGACCCAGCCCGTGGTGAACTGCCCTTCGAAGAAGATGACCGGCCTGAGGCTTTGATCTGCCAGCGCAGTTGCGAAGGCGACAGTCAAATCACGGCTCATCAGAGCGCCTCGCTGGTTAAAGGGCTTCGCGGGCGGAGATTGTGAAGCGGTGCTGATCCGCCCGACCGATGACCGAGGGGACGGGGACCGTCAGCCGCAACAGGACCGACGGGGCATCAAGGCCGAGCAGCGTGCCGACCGGCACGGAAGCTCGAAGCGGTGGCACGAAGGCCAGCGTGGCCTCACTGCCCACGGGCGTCACATCGGCAATCAGCTGATAGAACCGCGTGGTGGCATCCGAGCCCAGCTGGAAGAAATCCCCCGCGCGAAGGCCAAGTCCCCAACCAGCCGTGCGCAAGGTGGAGGCTCCTGCAGCTTGCACCTCGGTCACGTAAGGATTGCCCGCCGCCACCGGCACCTCGATCGACGGATCGGGGAAGAGGAAACGGCCCCGCAATCCACCAAGCGCGGTGAAGAAGGCCGAGAGCCGCCGGGCCTTGGCCCCTTGGGTCACCGCCATCTCGATCTGGTATTCCCACCACGACGCGCCCCAGTCCTGGATCTGGGACGTGCCGGTGAATGGCGAACGGGCCTCGGCGACCGACGTGACCAGCCGCCGCTCGAGCGAGGACACGAGCGTCAAGGGCAAGACAGGAATGGTCATGTTTTTAGATCACCTGACCCCGGCGTCGGCCATCGGCCACGCTTTCTTTGGCGATGCGGGCGATTTCCGGGATGGCCGCCCGCAGGCGCGCGTCGATCTGCTCGGCCACGCCCATCTGTGCCCCACGCGCGTCGATGTTCACGGTCACGCCGGTGCCAGCGCTGGCACCATGTCCATACCCAGCCGCCTCGCGCCGGTTTAGCACCCGCTCACCGCGCTGCAGGATCGTCGGGACCTCGTCGGGGCGGAGCCCAGCCCAACCGCCGGAATGCATCCGTGGCGCCGCTGCAAAGGCCATCGCAGGCACCGAGCGGCTATGTCCGGACAGTCCGACAATACCACCCGCATGCGAGACCGCCGCTGCAACAGACCCACCACCAAAGATGCCAGAGAGCGCCGACGCGATGGGGCCCAGCACCGCGCGCTTGAACGACAGGACCGCGAGGTCAGCCAGGATCGAGCGCACAAGGCCCTTGAAGTCGAACTTGCCAGTCTCGACGAAGCTCCGGAAGGCGCTTTCCGCACCGCTGAAGGCTCCAGTGAGGGTTTCGCCGAGGCCTTTTCCCCAGTTCAGGGCGTCGGTGGCATAGGCCTGAAGAGATTCTGAGACTGCACGCCAACCGGTGGCGATCCGATCCCCGGCACTCCCAGCCGCACCACCGGCACGCCCCATGGCATCCGATAGCCGATCTGCTGAGACAGTCGCCTCATCCAGCGCAGCGGCGCCTTCCTCGCCGGTGCCCGCAACGGCGTCGCGAAGCGCGCCCCAGGAGATGAGCGGCGCCGTCGCGCCATTGGCGAGATCGCTAGCCGCCTGACGGTAGGTGTTCGAAGTGGCCAGCGCCTCGGCGGCGATTGCGTCGAGCCCAAGGTCGGGAACGGTGAGCGGGTTATCCTCGAAGGCTCGGCGAAAGGCCTCTGCCGCAGCTGTCCCCGCATCCGCTGAGGCACCTGCAAACGGGTTCGGGATGTCACCGAGACTGATTTCACCGATCTGACCGAATGTCGTCTCGATCCCGACAGCCGCCAGCGCATCGCGGATGTTCCCTGTGAAGGCGTCGATCCTCCGGATTGCGCCGTTCAGCATGGCCTCGATCCCGTCGAGCATGCGGTTGGCGGCCGAGAAGACCAGATCACCGATCACATCCGGCAGACGCGACCAGATCTCGCGGACGGCCAGAAGCGCGCCTTCGAAGGTGTTGGCGGTGGTGTTGCCAAAGCCAACCACACTCTCGATGGCACCGGCCATACCGGAAGCGGCATCAGCCTTCAAATCGTAGAACATGGCGGTGGCCGCAGCCCCAGCGCTTGATGCCCCCATCTTGATCCGGTCCCAGACCTCGACCGCGACGTCTTTCAAGAGGCCCATGGCCTCGCCGAAGCCGCCTGCGCCGGAGGCCAACCGGGTGAACCAGTAGACCAGTTCGCCTGCGCCCACGATCAGCGCGCCGATACCGGTACGGATCAACGCGCCTTTCAGGACCACCAGAGTGGTGGCAAGCCCGCGGACGGAGAGCGCCGCGACGGCCATCGCGGCCACCCAGCGACCAGCAAGGAAGGTGGCGAAGGTCCCAGCGTAAATCGCCAGCCGATCAAGGTTGCTCAGCACCGCGTCAAAAGCCCGGCTGATCGGGCTGGTACTGGACGCAAGGGCGACAAACGCATTGGCCACTGCCTCCAACGACGGGGCGAGAGCCACAGCAATCCGGTTGCGCACCCCGGTGAAGACTTGCCCGATGCTGACCAGCGCGAGTTCCGACCGGCGCATTGCATTGATGGCGTCTGCATCAAGAACGGCGCCAAGCGCCTGCGCCTGTGCCCCGAGCCGGGTCATCTCCGCGCCGCCGTTTTGCAGGAGCGGGATCAGCCGCGTGGCGTCCGAGGCCATCGCCTCGAGATAGAAGGTCATCTCCTGTTGGCTAACGCCCGCGCGCTCGAGGCTATCGACATAGAGCTGCAGCGCTTCCGGCCCGGAAAGCCGGGCGAACTGGTCTGCCGTCACCCCCACCCTTGGCGCGATGTTCTCGAAGAAATCCGCCATCGGCCCGCCACCCGTCTGCAGGAAATCCCCCACCCGGTCATTCACATCCTTCAGGATGTCGGCGAGCTTCTCCTGCTCGATCCCCACCGTGGCGGAGGCGGCCGACCAGCGCTGGAACAACTCTGGATTGGCATTGGCGACCTGGGAGAGCTGGCCGATTTCGTTGGCGGCGGCAACGGTCGAGCGGGTCATCGAGACGACGGCAGCGGCAAGGGCCGTGGCTGCAGCAGTTGCCGCGATCCGTGCCCGGCGCGCAAAGGCTGCCATACGGGCATTGGCTTGTTCCATCTCGCGCGAGAGACGCCCCAAGCCGCGCGCACCAGCCTCTCCGACACCCTCGAGTTCGGCACGCACCTGGCGCCCGCCAGTCGCGGAGAGGCGGACAGATACCTTTTTCTCAGCCATGTCGGTGTGCGATCTCTTCGTTTGTCTTGCGCACCATCACCGCCTCGATGGGCGGCAGCAGTTCCGCGATGATGAGGGGCGAGAGCCCGAGGGCCGCCCCGAGTTGCAGGGCCGCGCCTATGTCCCAGCCGAGGACAGCGCCGCCGCTCATGCCGCCGGCAACGCGCACCTGTCCGCCGAGGCGTTGAACCAGATCCCAGACCTGCCAGCCCTCCAGGGTGAGAGGTTTGTGCTGGGTCCGTGGGCATTCCGCGCACATAGCGGGGCACGCCGCGCAATAGTCACCGCCCCCGCCGAACTCCCAGTCGGCGAGAGCGGTCAGTCGTTTTTTTCCGCGTCCAGGATCAGCGCGCCCGCGATGTATTTCGTCTGAAACGACTCGAAGATCGGCCAAAGCTCCAGCAGGGCATCGATGCCCTTGGGCGTCAGAGGCAGCAGTTTGCCGTCCTCGTCGCCGACGCCCTCCCAGTCTTTTACCACGATGCGCGCGACAGCCTTGGCGACGATGCGCGCAAGGTCGTCGGTGGAGGCGCCGCCTCCAGCATCCGCTGCTGCTGCGATGATCGTCGGATCGCTCCGTGCGGCCAACATAATGGCGGTGGTCAGCGGCTCCACCAGCAGGCGGACGCCATGGCCCAAGTCGAGCCAGCGGGGCTCGGTGGAGAGGTTCAGGCGCAGCATCAGTAAACCTCGCGATCATTGGTGAGCGTCACGGTGCACATACGACCCACAACGGGATCGCTGGCCGCCTGCCAGTCGAAGGTGGCCTGCACCCCTTGCGGGCCCGAGATCTCGATCCGGGGGCGTGGAAGGTAAACAGCGTGGGCGGTGACTGTCAGGCTCTCGCCCGTTGGCAGCGTGTAGGAAAACTCCAACTCGCAGGCCTCGCCGTTGATCGCCTGTTGCACCAGCGTCTGATCAGCGAAGCGGACAACGACATTGCCGGTCAGGGCCGCAATGGACGGGTCCGCGCCGTCGATCTTCCCATCCGCACGGATCGTTTCGATGCGGTCAAGATTGTTGGTGTAGGTCAGATCAGCAGAGACAACGTTCCCGATATTGGCCCCATTCCGTGTGATTGCCCCGTTGAAATGGCCGAAGCGCTTCAGCGCGACATTGGCGGGTGTCCCTACCGCGCTGGTCGTGGCGATGGCCTCGCCTTGCGCGACGATGCTGGCCGTGGCCGTCAGCAAACCGGAGCGCGCCATCTGCCAGTTCAGGCTATCCACCATGCAGCCAGAATACATCGCATAGCGCGGCACTTCTGGCATCCCGGTTTCCACCGAGAAGGACGGTAGGGCCCAATTTCCGGAGCGGAACTCGTGGGTGTAGGGCCCGGCGCCGGTGGTCGTCGGGGTGCCAAATGCAGCCTTCAGCCAAGAGCCAAACGCCTCCGCATCGATCGGGATGACCACATCGCCATCCGCCGTCACCGCATCCTTGATCGGCGCCTGCGGATCGCGGCCGTAACCCAGCAGTTCCGAGGTCTGCAGCGGTTGCTCTGCCCCCAGCGTTGTGCTGGCAAAGGGCATCTTGGTGTAGCCGCTCACAGGCGGCGTGCCATAGGTCGTCTCAAAAGCAAGCGCCATCTGCGCCCGCGCCCCCTGGGCTCGTGCCATTGGTCTTTCTCCTTGAATTGATCTGGTCAGCCCAGCGCGTCACTGGTCGCGTAGTGAAGGGTGATCGGAATGATCCCGGCTTTCAGAGAGGCCGCGCCTTCGACCGGAAGATCGACAGGTTCAGCAGCCTCTGGCTCGACCCAGTCGCACAACCCCCGCAATGTCCGATCGGCGGTGATTACCGCGCCGACCTGAGCGGAGAGCGCGTCAAAGAGGCTATCACGGTTCGACGCTGACTGCACGATCACCTCGAGCTCGGCTCGGTGTTGGAAGTGATAGGTCAGCGGCGACAGCGTCACGCCTGGTTCGCCCGGGGCGCCATCGCGCAGGATCATGAGACCTACAGGCGGGATGCGTTCCGGCAGAACTTCTCCGCGGAGAACAGGCACATGCGGGATCGTCCTGAGCAGGTCCGCTAGGGCGGTCAGGATGGTTTCGCGGGTGGTGGGCATGTGGTTGTTTTCTGCCTTGAATTCCGCCATCACAGCAACCGGCGGGCCTGTAGCTCAGCGGTTAGAGCAGGGCGCTCATAACGCCTTGGTCGCAGGTTCGAATCCTGCCGGGCCTACCACCGCCCCCTTGGCGGAATCGGTAGACGCCAGGGACTTAAAATCCCTTGCCTTCGGGCGTGCCGGTTCGAGCCCGGCAGGGGGCACCAAAGGAAGTGTGGCCGAGTGGTTTAAGGCTCTGGTCTTGAAAACCAGCGTAGGTGAAAGCCTACCGTGGGTTCGAATCCCACCGCTTCCGCCAGCCCTTTCATGACGCCCGCGCATCGAGCCAATTCGCCACGATCAGCCCCGGCACCGCCGCCTGCGCGCGGTCTGCATCCCGCGCCAAGTCCAGCCGTTTCGCGAGCTTCACCTGGGGCACCAGCAGAAAAATTGGCACCGTTGCTTTGCCGCGCCCAGTCTTGGATCGAGATGCCACACCCAGTCCACGGCTGTTCAACCGCCCATCGGCCACGAGCAGGCTTGGACCGCCCCGCCGATAGACAAAGCGCAGACGCAGACCGCGCCGCCTTTCCCATTCGCCGGGCGTGAGCGCCTTGCCACGCGTGCCTTTACCGGCCGCAGGCGTTGGGATGGCAAGCCAGAACCCGTCCTTCGACCGGATCAAGGGTCCAGTGTCATGCGCCCCGATGATCTGGGGTGCGTTGGACCAGATGAGTGCGGCCGCTTCCAGGCTTTCGCCCGCCGCAGGATAGGTTTTGGACCTGATCGTGTTGGCGAGCCGCTGACCCAGGCGCGCGCGCGTGATCTGGGCGCGCCAGTCGGATTTGAGACCAGCGCCTGCAACGCGCATGGCCGTGGTCACGGCCTTTTCGCCAGCGAGAATTTCGGCGCGCATCGCGGTGACGATGTCGCCGGTCACTGAGAGGTCAAGTTTCACGCGGGCGTCGCCTCGACGGTCCAGATCAGCCTCTCGCGATCGCGGATCGGCTCGCCTTGGATGAGGAAGGTTTCGTCACCGATGAGGATCTGCTCATCGGGGCGGGGCGCAGGGAGTTCCGAGACGCGCACATCAAAGCGCATGGTCTCTGACACCAGGCGCGCGGCCCCGAACGTGGTCACATCATCATTACGACGCATGATGATGCGGATGCGGGTGAACTGCCCTTCGCTGTCACGATGCCAGGCCTCGTGGGCGAGGTTCGGATCAGCGAAGAGCAGATCGAGGGCCACGGCAAAGGCCGTCATATCTCAGCGGCCTCAGTTCGAACTGAAGATCCGGATCGCCAGCCGTGGCCGCTTGTTGACCGGCAGGATCGAGGCCTCGGTCATGAGATCGATCCAGCGCCCCTTGGTGTCCATCATCTGCCGCGCGTAGAGCGGCAGACCCACGGTGTTGGCCGTCTCCAGCAAGTTGGCCGGCCCGCCATAGGTGGTGAAGGTGTCGAAGGTGCCAAGAGGGAAGGCGATGCCCTCGCCCGCGGGGATCAGACGCTCCGAAGTGCCGTTAGAAAGCGTGACCGAGCCGTTGTATTCCTCAAAGAGGATGCCTGCGAAGGGGAAGGCGCGGCGCATGTCCTCGCGGAGCGGCTGACCGCCCGTTGCCGAGAAGAACTTGTAGGCTTCTTCGGTCTTGGGGTGGCTGATCAGCTTGTCGAAGAACTCCGAGCTCACCAGCGCATGGGCTGTCGTCATGGTTTCGCCGAGCAGGTTGTCCTCGATCCCACGCAGCACGGTGCGGACCTTGCTTTGCACGTTGGTGCCAGCAGTGCCGAAGACGAAGTCGACCGAAAGTTGTTCGAGGCCGAACTCGGTGAAGTAGTTGTAGAGGGTCGTGCCAGCGCCGTCCTTCACGATGCCGCGCAGCGCGTTCATCTCCATGTATTCGCGGGTCTGGGCATGCTTGCGGCGCATCAGCGTCAGCTTGCGGTTCATCACCTCGACGAGTGGATCGGCTGCGTCCGATAGGCCCAGCGCGGGCATTCCCTGGATATCGGCGGGCAGGATCACATCGTCATGTGGGATCCAGGGAAGGGCGAAGCTGCGCATCGAGCGTTGCTCGCGGGTGCCGACAGTGGCAGGCGCGCCCAGCGGGACCGAGGGCAGCAGGCTCAAGACGCCTTGGCGCTGTTCGATCACGATCGAGCGCTGTGTGACGCCTTCAAAGCGGAAGAGGCCGATCTGGCCGAGGCGGGTGTAGAGATTCGGCAGGATGTTGATGGCCTGCGTCATCTCGGCGAGCGAATAGCCGCCCGCGTCAAACGGGTTGCGCGTGATGGTCATGAGGAACTCCGGGGAATGAGGGGTGACGCGCAGCTGCGCGAGTGGGATCAGGGGACGATCAGTCGGATCAAGCGGCGTCGCGCGGGACGATGCCGAGCGCTGTCAGCTGGGCATGCTTGGCCACCTTCTTTGCTGCGTCATCGACACTGGCGTCGAACACAAGCCCTGCCTTTGAGACGATGGCAGGACCGCGTAGGAGGACGATGCCCGTCGCATCGGCCGCAGTCGCGTCGACGTCGTAAAGCAGAACAGCGGCCGCGTTCTGCGCGCCGTCAGTGCCTGTGGCGGTGCTGAGTTTCATCTTGCCGCTCGCGGTGATGCGGCCCAGCACAGCGCCAACGGGGTAGCTGGTGCCGGCCAGCAGCGTGACGGTCTCGCGGGTGAAGTTGGGGTTAAGCTCGTATTTGAGGACATCGCCCATGGTGGGCGGTTGGGTCAGCACGGACATGGGCAATCTCCGAAGATGTAGGGGTCAAAAAGAAATCCCCCGCCGGGGAGGAGCGGCGGGGGATCAGGTGGGCGGTGCAGATTACAGGGGTGGAAGGTCAGCCCCTGCTGCCCGCCGAGGCAGCTTTCTTCGCGGCGGCCACAATCGGGCTTTCAGCGGATTTGGGGAGAACGGGCGAAGGTGGCGCGGCAACGATGTCGCGGGCATCCGCTGCCGCGGATGCGCGTTGAAGGACCAGTTTGCGAAGGGCCTCCGGTGCAGTGCCCTCACGCAGCGCCTTGGCGGCATCGATCGCGATGCCGAGCCGGCCTGCTTGCGCCGCGATCTCGGCGATCTCCGCTGCCGCCTCGCGCAACTCGACCGAGAGGTCTGCCAGATTGCTGGGAGCAGGAGCTGCCGAGACAGACCGCCGAGATGCTTCGGGGGCCTCGGCTGGCGTGGCCGGCGGCGGAGCGGCGGCATCGTTTTCGCTTTCGGCAGTGTTCGTCACATCAGCGTCTGCGTCCTGCGTGCTGTCGTCGGGCTGGTTCGCTTGGGCCATGAGTGCCTCCTGTTTGGGCTGAGGAAGGGATGCGCGTCGTGCGCGCAAGGGTGAGAGTGGCGGGGGGCTGGACAGCACCTGGCGAAAGCCGGCAAAGCCGCGCGCCAGATCTGTGACTTCATCGGCAAGGCCGGCGGTGACAGCATCCGCCCCGCGATAAGTTGCCGCCTCGGTGGCCAGCGCTGCCTCCTGGCTCAGCCTGCCGGCGCGGCCAGCGGCCACAGTTTCCGCGAAGAGGAACCGCAGCACGTCGATCTCGCGCTGGATATCGTCGCGCACGCCCTCGGGCAGCGGCTCGTAGGGGTTGCCGTCAACCTTGTGCTGTCCGGAATGGATCAGCGTGACCCGCACCCCGTCCTGATCGAGCTGGCCGCTCAAATCGGCATGCATCACCACCACCCCGATACTGCCAACGGTGCCGGTGCGGGGCAGCAGGATGCGGTCCGCCTGAGAGGCAAGCGCATAGCCCGCCGAGAAGGCGTGCTCGGCGACAAAGGCCCAGACGGGTTTGTTGCGCCGAATGGCACGAATGCGATCGGCGAGGTCAAAAACGCCGGCAACCTCTCCGCCAAAGCTGTCTATTTCCAATGCAAGGCCGCGCACCGCCGGATCACTGGCCGCCGCTTCGATCTGAGCCGCGATCCCCTCATAGCTGGTCTGGCCTGAGGACTGTCCGATCCAGCCCCCGCGATGGATCAGCACGCCCGCGATCTCTATAACCGCGATGCCGTCAACGACTGGGTAGGGCGCATCGCCATGTTGCTGGAGGCTCTCGGTGAGACCACCAGCCAGAATGCTGGCGCGCGCAGGCAGGGCAGCGGTGCCATCTGGCGCTTCGTTGCTGTCAGTCAGTTCGACCCGTCGCCCGAGGATCCGCGGTCCGAGCCCCGAGAGAAACGCCATGGCCTTGGAGGGTTCAACCAGCAGCGGCGTGTTGAAAGCGCGTGCGGCAATGCGGGCATGGAGCATCAGGGTCGGTCCTCGTTAGCGCGCGGGCGATCTTCCGCGTCATCGGCTTCATCTTCGGTCTCTGGTCGCTCTCCCTCGGCCAGTACGGCCTGGACGCCTTGCGCAGGCGATCCCGGCCGGCGGAAATCGAGACCCAGCGCGCGCTCGCGTTCCCGCTCGGCTGCGATCTCGCGGTCCACCTGCTCGGCGTCATAGCCCCGCTCTGCGATGGCTTGGGTGCGGGATTTGAGTCCCGCTTCGATCTGCGCGATTTCGGCATTGGCGTCTTTCAGCGGGTCGACCCAATCCCATTTCGTGGGGAGCCAGTCGGCGGCAAGCATGCGTGGGCGCTCGGCCTCATAACCGGGCAAGGCCAGCGCGCCGGAGAGCACCGCAAGATCTAGCCACCGTGCATAGACCGGGCGGCAAAGCTGATAGACCATGACTGAGTGCTGCCATGCCGAAACCCGACGGCGGAACTCGATTAGCGCCAGGCGCGAGTTCGAGAAGTTCCCCTTCACCATGTCATTGGCGAGATATGGATAGGGGATGCCCAGCGCGGCCGAGATTTGCAGCAGCGTCCGGTACTGGAAGGGCTCATAGGTCGCACCGCTGTCGGCAGGCTGGCCGACAGTGACATCCTCGCCGGGGTCCAGCCGCACGATTTGGCCCGGGCTGATCTCCACTCCGGCCGGCACCTCGTCGTCGTCCAAGGGCGCTAGCGGGTTCTCCGGGGCAGGTGAGGTCACGAACATTGCGTACATTGCCGCGACCTTTTTCCGATCGAGCTCAGCATCGTCGTATTGATCGAGCAGGAAGAGCTTCACGATCGCCGGGGCCAGTTTCGACACACCGCGCAGCTGACCACCCTCGACTGGGTCGATGACGTGGATCACCTCACTGGCGGGAACGCGCACGATTTCGCCTGATAGCCCGGGATCGGTACTGTCACCCGGGTGACGGCGTAGGAAGTGATAGGCCACACGCCGCCCGATACGGTCGAACTCGATCCCTTGACGGATGGCATTGCCGTTGCGGGCCACGCCCGTTTCATGCAGCGGCAGCATTTCCGACGGCAGCATCTGTAACTGGAGCGGCACTGTCAGGCCATCCTCCACCCGCCGCGGACGGATCCGGACAAAGACCTCACCCGCCAGAAACACCTCGCGCGCCGCCCGGCGCTGCAGCCCGTAGAAATCCGTCAGCCCCTCAGCGTCGGCCTCGTCTGTCCAAGCGAGCCAGAGCCGCTGCAGCTCTTCCTTTTGGGCGGCATCGGCCAGTTTCGAGATCGGCTTGATGCCATTGCCGACGGTGTTGGCGGCCCAGCTTTCGACCGCGTTCACGGCATAGCCATTGTTGCGCACGAGCCAGCGGGCGCGGGCGGTGATGTCGGGCCCAGCCGCTGCGATCAGTGAGTTCACATGGGCCCGTGTCGCCTGGAACCCGCGCAGACGCCGATGATTCTGGCCT
Organism: uncultured Tabrizicola sp.; assembly: GCA_964393035.1. Classification (GTDB taxonomy): domain Bacteria; phylum Pseudomonadota; class Alphaproteobacteria; order Rhodobacterales; family Rhodobacteraceae; genus Tabrizicola_A. Next base: position 29,740 of record CAYMRX010000014.1, on the reverse strand, counting down.
GCGTCAAACCCGCCGATAAACGCTCCAAGGCGCTGCCGCCAGTTCATCACAGATCCTTCACGGCGAAGGGGCGGAGCACACGCCCAGCGCCGCGCTCGAGTTTGGCAATGCGACGTTCTACGTCACCGATCGCAGCGGCCAGTTCGGCGTCAGTCCCGTAATTCACGGTCTTGCCGTCATAGCTGACCGACCGCGTGCCGCTGTAGCGCGCGGCCAAGAGCGCGCTGTGGCGAAGTTTCAGCTCGTCGAGGTTCATCGGTGTTCCGATCATTCCATGTATCGGGGCGTGCTGATCTTCCAGCCACGCCGTCTTGGGGCGGTGACGCGCCCAGCCTCTGGCGCATCAGGTTTCAGGTTCTCCGCAGGGGCAGCGGGTATGGCCGAGCTGTCGATGCCGGCCTGCTTCTCCAGCAGCCGCCACATGCGCTCGTCAAACCGGTCGGCGCCGAGGATCCAAGCGGCGGCGCGCGCATAGACGCGGGTGTCCAGCGCCTCGTTGCGCTCGCGCATTTTCTGCCATTCCTGCCGGGCATAGCCGCGCTTGTTGCGGATTGTGACCAGCTGCTCGGCCACCAGCTGCTTGAGCCATTCGCTGTCCGCCCATTCGGGCAGGTGGATCGTCCCTGCCGGGGTGGCCAGGCCCAGCGCGGTGTCTTCGTCTATTGGCCGCTCGATGCGCAGATAGCGATAGGTTTCGGCCTTGAAGGTGGCGGTGGCCACCGTCCAGAGCCGTGCCCCGCGCTTCAGCTTTCGCCCGTTCACGGTGGCATCGACGTAGGTGGGCCCGGACACCGGAGTGGCCCGGTTGAACCCCTCGAGACCCTTCACGGGCGCGACCTGCGCGATGCCCTGCTTGCGCGACCAGGCATAGACAGCGGCGGACTCGTAGCCTGTGTCGATGGCGAGCTTCGCCAACGTCATGAACGCGCCGTTCTCGTGCTGCCATGTCTGGCTCAGAAGCGCGGTCAGCCTGTCCCAGCAAGCTGGATCGTCCGGCCCGCCCGGAATGACGATGTGATCGACAAGCCAGCTTTCGAGGCCCCGGCCCCAGGCCCAGATATCGACCTCGATCCGGTCCTTCTGCACATCTGCACCGGCGGTCAGGAACAGGCCACCCATCGGAACCTGCGCCGCAAAGGCCTCGCGCCGATCTGCAAGGCGTTGCCAATCCGGGGCTTCCCCGCTCTCGACCCAAGTCTCGCCCAGAAGCGTGTTGCGCGCCGCACGCAGCATCTCGTCCGAGCCTTGGGCGGCCAGCCATTCGCGGGCGATCTGCTCCCAGCTCTTCCAGCCAATCGGCGAATAGAGCGCAGACAGATGGAACCCGATCGCATTCGGATCCGCACTGGTCGCCGTCGCCCGCCACTCGCCCCGCGCCAGCATCTCGGTCTTGTGGTGCTCAGCGATAGGCTGCTCGCAGCCCTCACAATGGTAGGCGGCCGTTTCCGGTCGACCTTTCGCCCAGTGCAGCCGCTCGAATTGCAGCCATTGCCTGTGGCCACAATGCGGGCAGGGCACGAAATACCGCCGCTGATCACTGGCCTCAAACTCGCGCTCGATGCGCGAGAGCCCCCGTATCGTGGGCGTCGAGACCATGAACACCTTCCGCCTGTGCGCGAAGGTGGTGGTGCGGGCTTCGGCCAGCGTGACCGGATCGCCTTCCTCGTCGGCTGAGGCCGGATAGGCATCGACCTCGTCCAGAAACACATAGCGCGCTGGCATCGAGCGCAGGCCGGTGGCCGAGTTTGCCCCGGTCAGCACCAGAATGCCGCCGGGGAATTCCTTGGACAGCATGGAATTCCCAGCATCGCGCGACCGGGCCGGGCTCACGCGCTCCTTCAGCGCAGGGCTTTCCTCGATCAGCGGATCGATCCGGCCCCGTGATGTGCGCTTGGCCATCTCGACCGTGGGCAGCACGGCCAGCATCGGACCCGGCGCATGGTGAATGACGAACCCGATCCAGTTGTTGCCGGCTTCCGTGGCGCCGACCTGTGCCGCCTTCATGAAGCTTATGCGCTGCGCCGGATGCTTTGGCGACAGCGCATCCATGATCTCGCGTAAGTATGGCGCGCGGGCCGTGCGATACCGCCCCGGCTCCGCCGCGCCGCGCGACGAGAGCCAGCGATGCGCATCCGCCCATTCCGACACGGTGAGATCGGCATCCGGGCGCATGCCCCGGCGCCAGACGCGCAGGATATCCTCGGCCCCGTCAAAGCCGAGGTCGAGGTCTTCCGTCAGGTCGTGTTCCTGTTCTCCTTCATGCAAGCGAGACCCGGAGGTCTGCGAGGGCGTCGAGCTGCTCTCGGACATGGGTTTCCAGCACCCTCTGCAGGATCGCAGTCTCGATCGTCACGGGCACCCCCGATGCCTTCTCCATCTCTGCGGATAATTGCGCGGCCATGAGGGCTGCCACGCGGGTGGGCCAGGTGACCCATGTATCGCGTTCCTGGCGCGCGAGGCGAAACACCAGCGTCTCGGCGCGCGCGCGGTCGACCAGCACGCCCTTCTTCTTCTGGATCGCGAGCTGCCGTTCCTGCGCCTGGTAGACAGTCAGCGCCGTGCGCGCCTTCAGATAGGACGTGCTGTCGCCGGGACCGGATACGGCACCTTCTCCGACGGCGCCCCTCGACCGCATCTGCTGGTCCGGATCGGTCATCGCGCCCCGCCGCGCATCCGAGGCAGCAGCGTTGATCGAGCCATCGGTAAAGAGCACCAGCCGGCCGGTCTTGCGCGCCTTCTGCACGGCACCCCGCGAGAGGCCCGCGTACTCGGCATAGGCGCGTTCAGACATACCTTCCATGGCGCTGTTGTGGCCCTCAATATATTGAAACTAAACGGAAAACGGATTCTTATTCAGTTGATTACACTTCCGGATAGAGCGATTCATGGTGGCACAAAACGGGTGCATCGCACCCCTTGCACAAGGATCGGAGAGAGCCATGCGCGCACAGGAGAAGATGGGGCACAGCTCGATGAGCGACGGGTGGCGCAACCACACCAGCCCTGCGCAGGAGCGAGTGAACTGGGTGATGGACGAAGTGATGTCGGGGCGGATGAGCCAGGCCGACGGGATGGTCGAGATGGAGAAGGCCTACGAGATGATGCGCGAGGAAGCCCGCGCGCGCACCACCCACCCCGAACACCGCTGGGAGGACTGATCATGGCACGCAACCGCAAGCCCGCCGATCCCAACGCCACCCGCGATGCCCAGCTCCTTGAGATCGCCCAGCGCCAGTTCCGTATCGAGACGCTGGAGACCCAGAACTGGGACCGGCTCGACTTCCACGATGTCGCCGTCTGGGCCATCCGCGCCGCACTCGAGGAAGCCTTTGAAGCCGGACGCCGCGCAGGCCCCGCCAACACCCAAGCCCAATCCTGAAAGGACCATATCATGGCCATTGCTATCCCTTCCGACACGACCCGCATTTTCATCGACCGCCCGCGCTTCGTTCAGGCCATGAGCCCGGCCACGCTGCAGGGCCACCTCAACGACCGGAGCCTGAATGCCGAGGTCTTCGAAATGGCCGGGCGGATCGGCATCGACTGTCTGACCATTGAACTGGCCGATGTCGTGCCGGTCCTACAGCAGCATGGACTCATCTGAGCCGCGCCGGAAAGGAGACGCAGATGAGCACACGCGCACAGATCGCCATCCAGATTGGGCCCAACCAATGGGCGCAGATTTACGTCCATTACGACGGCTACCCCTCACACATGTTGCCTGCGCTGGCCCCATGGACGCCGGAGGACATCCTCGCAGCGAAGGAAATCCGGCAGGTCCGCGCTGACGGGATCGAGGCGTTCGAACGGCCCCGCGACCCGGTGATCTTCCCGCGCCCGACCTGCCAGTTCTGCCACCTCTATGTCTGGCAGGACGGCACATGGCTCGAGCTCGACCCCGAAGCACATGCCCCCGAAGGATCAGCACAATGACACTGCCTTCCTTGAACTGCCTCTCCGAAGGCGAAACCTTGACGGGCGTCGTCCGCCGCGAATGCGCCATCGGGTTTGATCTGCGGTTCTGCCGCAGCGTGGCGGTCAGTTCCGATGACTTCGCGACCGAGACCTGCGACCCGACCGATGCCGAGTTCGCGACGCTCTATGCGCTGACCGATCTTGGCGAGGCCATCGCCATCCATGACGTCGACCTGACCAGCACTGGCGCCGACGAGGTCGCAGCTGTCGCCCGCGCGCTCTTCGTGGCCATCGTCGATGCCCGCCGCGATCCTCCTGACGTAGCCCAGCGTCATGAGGCCGAACAGGCCGCGCTGACCAATCCGGACCGCATCGATTGATGGTCGCTCAGGCGATCATAAAGCACTGATATTGCTCTGAATTACCTGCGATAATCGGCGCGCTCGAGCGAATGTCATCGCACGGAAACGATGCAACTCACCGAAGGACGCAACCGCCATGACCAACGCCACCGCCACCCTGATCGCCGACTTCCGCGCCGCCGCTGACGAGATCGAAGCGCGCCTCGCGCCCAGCGCCTGCGCCACGATCGCCTCGCACAACTGGATCGTCATTGACGACTTCGGACCCCTGACCTTCACGCTGGCACCCGAGGGCGGCAAGCATCGCGCCACCTGCACGGGCCATGGCCGCGCGCACAAGGTCAACCGTTTCACGAAAGCGGATGCCGAGCATCTCGCCCTTGCCTGCAACGCGCGCGCCGCCTTCTGGGCCGACCCCGCGCGCGAGGAGGCCGCCACGCTCCGCCGCCACATCGCCACGCTCGAGGCCCTCAGCGCCGCTTGAATGCACACAGGCGGGGCCGAGCGCCCCGCCACCCTCCATGAAAAGGATCCCCACCATGACCAACCATCCCATCCTGCCCAGCCGCAACGAGGATTTCGGCTTCTTTGGCACCATCACGGTCTGTCCCCTGCGCGACCGGCGCAGCGCGGAGGTCTGGACGCTCACCTCGCGCATGATCGCTGAGGCCATCCGCGCCGACAGCGAAGACGAGATGATCGGCATTCGTGACTTTCTCGACAGCCGCATGGGCCGCCATTTCGCCAACGATGTGGTTGGCAACATGACCGGCTGCAATATCGGGCCAGAGCCCGCCATCGCCTCCGCGATCCGGCGCTGGCAGGACTGGCGCATCAGCCGCAAGACGGAACGCGATGAAGGGATCCCCGCTGGGCTGCCGTATCTGACGGGCTGGGTTCAGCACTTCGCCGTCACCGCCGCGATGGCCGAGAGCGATTGACCCACCCCCGACATCCCCATCACGACAGGAGGCCAAGATGCCCAAACTCACTGACACCCAATCGATCATCCTCAGCCGCGCGGCCACCCGTCCCGGCAATCTGGCCATGCCGTTGCCGGAGGGGCTTGCTGGCGCTGCTGCCAAGATGGCGGTCAATCGCATGATCACCAATGGCTGGCTCGAAGAGGTCGAGGCCAATCTGCGGCGCGGTGAGCCGCTCTGGCGCGAGACGGGCGATGGTCATGGCACCACGCTGATCGCGACCGAAGCAGGCCTTGCCGCTATCGGCATCGAGACGGTGGTTGCGGCCACCATGACCAATCTGCGCAAGGCAAAGCTGGAGGTGGTCTCGGCGCCGCAGGATTCCCCCGACACACCGGCGGATCCTGCCACGACCAAGCCCGTTTCCATCCGCACTGGGACCAAGCAGGCGACAATCATCGCGCTCTTGCAGCGACCTGAAGGTGCATCCATCAATGAGATCGTTGAGGTGACTGGTTGGGCGCAGCATAGCGCTCGCGGCATGATTTCTGGCGGCCTGAAGAAGAAGCTCGGCTTTGATGTGGCCACGACGTCAGACGAGGAGCGTGGACGCATTTATCACATTCGAGGATCAATATGAGGGGCCCGGCCCTCTGATCCTTTCTACATGTTGATCCAGCCTTGCGAATCGAAACCTGACGGCGGACAAGGTGTTGAGGTTGACCGCCTGTCGACCTGCCTGATTTGCGGGCCTGCTCGCTGCAAATCTGCCTCAACTCAGGACCAGCTTTGGCTGGTCCTTTTTTATTTGCGATCGAACCGCGTGAACAGTCTGCGCAGGGCGTAGCTGCGGATCAACGAGACCGCGGTGAATACCAAGCCCAGCGCCAGGTTGTCGCCAAGGCTCGCATGCAAACCGAACCACGGGAACACCAGCATCTGCGTTACCACCGCCAAGGCGTAGCCCACCGCGACATTGGTGATGGCTTCGATTAGCGACATGCGGCGCGATTGGCTCACATGATCGGTCCTGTTATCTGAAATTCCTCTCGGATGACCCTGGCAGTCTCTGTCGCCTGCAGGTCATTGCGCACGCGTTCTGCAATCCGGCCGACATTCACGACGATGCGGGCGTTCTCGCTTGGCGCGATCAGGGCTTCAACGTCCTCGCCTTGGCGCAGGAACTGGCACGAGGTGTCTTCGGCGAGGTGATGCCCACTCAGGCTCACCAGCCAGATCACGCCGTCGCAGTCATCCGGCGTTTTGATGGCGTCCCGCAAAAACGGCGACAGGTGGTTTTGCACCAAACCGAATGCGATGGCAGGACCAAACCCGATCTTGCGCAAGTCCTGTGCTGCAGCAACCGCCACCACGTCTCGCCAACTGTACCAGCGGTCCTTACCGGGTTTTGGTTTGTATTCCGGTCGAAACCCACATCGCGCGATGGCCTGGTTCAGGTCTCCGCGCGTGATGGGAATGATACGTACAAGGTCGGCGTTTCGCCAGATCGGGACATTGATGATCATTGCTGCTTTGTCTCCTTGCCAATGGTGCTCTCGTTGAGATTGTCCAACTGCGCCTTACGCCCCGTCGCCATCTCCCAGCGCCGCACAGCGACGTCGCAGTAGACGGGATCCAGCTCTGTTGCGCAGCAGCGCCGCCCCGTGCGTTCGGCGGCGACGATCTGCGTGCCAGAGCCGCAGAAGGGCTCGAACACCAGCTCGCCCGGATCGGTGAAGGCCTCGAGCACCGCCTCGACCAGCGCCACAGGGAACACGGCCGGGTGCGATCCGGCGGCGCCTAAGCCTCCTTTGTGGCGCATGATCCGGAATACAGAGTCCGGGATGCGATGGCTTTGGATGGCGTTGCCGTAACCGGTCTTGCGATGGACCGTGCCGTCAGCCCCGCGCAACCCGCCGCCGCCGAGGGTCTCGCCTGCGTGCTTGCTCTCGACCGTCTTGTTCGGCTTCCGCGGCTGGCGGTTGAAGTGGAAGATGAACTCGTGCGAGGGCGCCAGCCGCCCGTTCCAGTCGCCGGGCAGGCCGGGGCCCTGATCCCACACATACCAGCCGAAGCGCCGCCAGCCCTGCGCGCGCATCCAGTCGACCCAGCGCTCCCAATAGGGGATCCATTCGCCATCGCGGTGGACGAGGCCGAGGTTGACCAGCAGCTGGGCATCGGCAGTGACGGCTGCCGCGGAAAAGACGCCCTGCATCAGCGCATCCCAATCGCCGACCTTTTCCTTCGCCGCGCCATAGTCGCGCTGCTGCGCATAGGGTGGCGAGGTGAACATGAGCGACGCCTGTGCGCCATTCATCAGCTTGGCCACGACAGCCGGGTCCGTCGCATCGCCGCAAATCAGGCGATGATGCCCGAGCTGCCAGATGTCGCCGGGCTTTGTGATCGGTTCCGCCAGGGGCTCGGGGATCACATCTGCAGCGTCGTCATCGATGGGCGCGCGGTCGTCGTCCGCATCTTGCAGAAGCTGGTCCAGCTCGTCCTCGGGGATACCGATCAGCCCGAGGTCGAAATCCTCTGCCAGCAGCCCGCGCAGCTCCTCGAGGAGAAGAGCGTCGTCCCAGCCGCCCATCTCGGTCAGTTTGTTATCGGCAATCCGGTATGCCCTGCGCTGCGCCTCGGTCAGATGGTCCAGCACGATAACTGGCGCATCAGTGAGCCCCAGCTGCGCGGCGGCCAGGACGCGGCCATGGCCCGCGATCAACTCGCCGTCGGCGGCGACGAGGCAGGGAACGGTCCAGCCGAACTCGGCCATGCTGGCGGCGATCCTTGCCACCTGGTCGGCGTCGTGGGTCTTTGCGTTGCGGGCGTAGGGTTTGAGGCGATCCAGCGGCCAGAACGAAATCTGACTCGGACGCAAGTGCATCGTCATGCAGCCAGCCGCTTGGCCTTGAGGGCAGCGAAACTCTCGCCGGTTTCCACCAGCATGGCCTCTTGGCCGGTGAAGGACTGCCAGCGCTCGATGGCGACATCGACATAGGCGGGGTTTAACTCGACCCCAAGGCAGATCCGGCCGGTGGTTTCCGCCGCGATCAGCGTGGTGCCGGATCCCATGAAGGGCTCGTAGACTGCCTGTCCCGGGCTGGAATTGTTCAGGATCGGCCGCCGCATGCATTCGACCGGCTTCTGCGTGCCGTGGACCGTATCTGCGTCCTGATCCCGGTTGGCGATCTGCCACAACGTTGTCTGCTTGCGATCGCCCGCCCAGTGCCCCTTGCCCTTAGCGCGGACCGCGTACCAGCAGGGTTCGTGCTGCCAGTGATAATCGCCGCGGCTCAGAACCAGGCGGTCTTTGGCCCAGATGATCTGTGACCGGATGGCGAAACCGCCTGCAGTCAAACTATCCGCAACCGTCGCGGCATGCAGTGCGCCGTGCCAGACATAGGCCACATCGCCGGGGAACAGCGCCCATGCCTCGCGCCAGTCGGCCCGGTCGTCGTTCAGCACCTTGCCGGTGCGTTTCGTCTTCGCCGCCCCGGCCTGGTTGCGCCAGGATGGATCGTACTCCACGCCATAGGGCGGGTCGGTGACCATCAGGAGCGGGCGGACATCGCCCAGAAGCCGTCCGACCACATCGGCCGAGGTGCTGTCGCCGCAAATCAGGCGGTGCGGCCCCAGCTGCCAGAGGTCGCCCGGCACCGATACCGGCGTGACCGGCAGCTCTGGAACATCGTCCTCGCCCTCGACCGGGCCATCGCCGCCCAACGCCTCGGGATCCCGCAACAGCGCATCGAGATCATCGTCGCTGATGCCGAGCAGGGTCAGGTCGAAATCCTCGGCCAAAAGCCCCGCGATCTCGTCGCGCAGCAGGGCCTCGTCCCATTCGCCAAGTTCCGTCAGCTTGTTGTCGGCGATCCGGTAGGCCCGGCGCTCGGCCTCGTCCAGATGGCTGAGCCGGATCACCGGCACCTCGGTCAGCCCGAGCAGGGTGGCCGCAAGCACCCGGCCGTGTCCGGCAATCAGTTCACCGTCGTCGGCCACCATGCAGGGCACGGTCCAGCCGAACTTGGCCATGCTGGCGGCGATCTTAGCCACCTGGTCGTCGCCATGCATCTTGGCATTGCGTGCATAGGGGCGCAGCCGAGCAATCGGCCAGGTTTCGATCTGGCTCGGCGCGAAGACGAGGTCCATGAGGTGGCTTTCGCAGATGGTGCGGGGCGGCCAGGGACATTCCCCCGGCCAGCAGGACCGGCGGCCCATGGGATCCGCGATGTCGGGAAAACAAAAGCGCCCGCGAGGGTCATCCTCCGGGCGCAATTCTTCGATGGTTCTTTGCTACGTCAAGGGGGCTAGAAATGTCAACCATTTTTACACTTGGATTCAATGACTTCTGAACGTTCGCTGTGCGGGTGGCTTCCGTGGCCACCGGCTTCCACCTTGTGGATTCCTTGGATTCCGGCTGGAATCCACCTTGGCCACCAGAGCGATCTTGTAAGGGTTTGATATTGAGTCGGAATTTTCAGAACGGCCGAAGGAGTGGCTTCCAGGTGGATTCCCCGGTGAAAACGCCAGTCGCTAGAGAACTTGCGCGCTGCGCCCCCCCGTATACGCAAAGGCCGGGGGAGGAACCTTGGGAGGGGGGATGGAGGCCGTCCCACCTCGTCGGTCAGTTGCCCTTAAAGAAGTCGTCGACGAACTCCGATACGGGAGTGACCCCGGTCACCAGCAGGTGATCCCTCGCCCTTGTACAGGCGACATAGAGCAGGTGCCGTTCAGTATTGTAAACTTCCTCCAGGTCGGCGTCGTCGGCCACGGTCTCGATCCGCTCGGATTGCGGGATCACCTCGTCGTCGCAGGCCATGACCACCACTGACCGGAATTCCAGCCCCTTGGCAAAGTGCATCGTGCTGATGGCGACTGCCCCGTCCTCCACTTCGACCTTTTCGCTCAGTTCGACCGCGCGAACGCCTGCAGCTTTCGCGGCAGCACGCGCACGTTTAAGTTCCGCGTCCGACCGGACGAATACACCAACCTCGCGCGGCGCACAGCCCTCTTTCAGTCGATCCGTGATCCAGCCTGCAACCGTGCGGGATTCGTGATCCTCGTCGCTGCAGGCCAAGACCATGGGCGGAGGTCCGTCGAACATCGACACCGTGCCTCGCCGCCCCTCAGTGTTGCCATCCACATCCGAAACGGTTGACGGCAGGAGACGATCTGCATGCGTGCGGATCTGGTGTGATGTTCGGTAGTTGATGCGCAGCGTGAAAGAGCGGCCACGGACATCAAGGCCTAGCGACTTCCAGGAGAAGGGCTGTTGAAAGATTCGCTGGCCAAGATCCCCGGCGAAGAAGAGACCGTCGCTTCGCCCTGCTGCCATCGCGGCGAAGAACCGCGCCTCCGTCACACCTAGGTCCTGCGCCTCGTCGATCACGGCAAAGTCGTAGGGGCGTGCGCTGCCTTGGCCGAAACTGTCTGCCAGACGGCCGAAAACGTCCGACCATGTAACAACGCCGCGTTCCCGCAGCCCAGTACGGACGCGTTCAAAGATCGTCCAAAGGGTTTCGCGCTGTTTGCCGCCGATCCGGGTCTTTCGCCCAAGCCGTGATACGTCACGGTAATCCTCCCACGACCGAAGCTGCCAGGCATCTACGACGTCGTTCCACTCTCCGATCAGGAACTGGGTCGAGAACCTGTACCCTTCGACTTCAGCCGCTGCTTTTGCGATCAGCGACTTGACCAGTGCAGCAGGTGCGATCTGTGGCTGCCCAAATCGCTCGGAATAGAGGTCATACCCAACTGCCGAGACTGCCTTCACGACAATCCGCGCCGAAACCGTGGGCTCATTGCCCACGAGGCTGGCCAACTTGCGGCGCAGGGCATTCGCCAGCGGCTTGGAGAACGTCGTAAGCAAGACCTTGGCGGAAGGATTGGTGCGGGCAAGATGGACCGCACGATGCAGCGCCACGATGGTTTTGCCCGTCCCGGCCGAACCAGAAACCCGGGTCGGACCGGAAAAGGTTCGCTCGACCAGGTCGGCCTGGGCCGGATGCAGGAACACCGCCCACTTGTCCCACGGATAGTCGAGTGCCTGCTTCAGATCTTCTGCATTGGTCAGAACGCGGAAGCGGCGCTGGGCGTCCGGGTGAGCAAAGGGATCGGCTTCGACCGGAGCAGGCTCGGGCGGTTGCGGCTTCTCGCCCACAGCCAGTTTCAGCAGAGCTTCCTGCGCCTCTTGCGGCAAGTGCTCGATGATGTCGAACAACGTGTCCTCGGTGGCTGCCCTGACGTCATTCACCCATTCCTCGGGCACGCCAAAGGCCATCAGTTCGAACTTGCGCAGATTGTCGAAAAGGCGGACCGCGGAGTTTGCGGCAGGCGACGGTGTAGCGGCCACCTCTTTGGACTTGAAGATTTCCACCTCTTCAACCCGCTCGCGCACCTCGACCAGCTGCATGGCGCCCGTCGTCGGGTGGCGCTCGATCTTGCGGCGTTCGGCCCATTTGTACGCGTCGTCGTGGTGGTCGACATAGACCAGCAGTATGCTAGAGGCCGTGCGGTGGACGATGATGCGGATGTCGGCATTCACCCGCACCGACCAGAAATTCGAGTCCTTGGCGCGGTCCAGCTTGTGGAATGACAGGCCGTTCGAGGTCGGGTCCAGTTGCAGGTCGAAAGCGGTGGTCTTGGCTGCCTTCTGCTCCTGCGCCGTCAGGCGGCCAAGGCTGTCGGTAAAAGTGTCGGCGATCCGGAATTCCATCAATCAAGCCTTGCGAACTGCGACCTGGCTGTTGGTTCGAGTTTCCATCTCGGTGTGGTGCCAGAGTTCTTGAGAGGCTTGAACCACCAGTCGGTCTTGTCTTCTATCTGGCGCTTCGAGCCAGCATTCTTATTGAGGATTGGATATACGCCATTGCCATTTCCACCGAATTTCTCTGAAAATGCGTCAAGCATCTGCCACTCTACATGCTTGTAGTAGTCAGGATGATCATCGTGCTTTGGCAGGGAGAAATGGAAATCAAAATTTGTCCCCGATAGACTCTGCATGAAGTCAAACAGCGAATTCTCGAAGTGACTCTTGATTCTTCCCATTAGGTTTCCGATCCCAATGTAGATTATTGGCGATGCAGCTTTCTTATATTGCAGAGTGAATGGAGACGATAAGGCGATAACATAGACGCCGGTTTTGACGGAAGATATGTCGATGTCTTGCTCCTCAAAGGCATACTTAATGCCATAGATGGCATTGCTAATTGCGGCCTTCTTAAGCTCCTTGCGTGTGGTTTCAGAGTAGTCGTTGTACACTGTTAGATCGTATCCGGCTTCGCGTGTGTAGCGGGCCAGACTCTGATTTCGGATCTTGATCCACGTATTCGTCTGCATCCTGTGCCTCACTCCACCGCAAACACCTTCATCACCTCGTCCCCGAGGTGGTTGATCACCTTCACCGCGATCCGCCCCGACTTTGGCTTCGCGAACGGGCGCGAGGTGTCAGAATACAGGCTCTCCCAGGCTTCCTCGTCGATCTCGGCTTTCAGCGTGGTCTTCAGCGCCTTGTAGGGGTCGTTGGCGCCGAGGAAATAGGCGTGGCGGACGAAGAACGACTCCTCGTTGTAGTCGGTGTCCAGCATCCATAGGGCGATGCCGTCTGTGCCTTCGCTCTGCACCTCGCCGGTTTGGGGTTTGAACACGTCCACGCCGAAGACCTGGACCTGCACCATGGCTGTTCCAGAGGAGTCGTAGCCAGCATCAGTGATGCGGATATCCGGCTCGCCGAAGATCACGAACAGGTTGCCCGCGCCGGTGGACTTCAGGTCGCCGCCCATGTGCAGGTCGGGGTTCATCCGGGCCTTCAGCACGCGGATGCGGCCCAGTTTATCGAACTCGGACGAATGGGCGTCGTAGTTGAAGGCGCAGGCGATCAGCACGTCGAAACCGGCATCCCCCGCCTCGCGCGCGGCGGCGACAAGGTCGGGGCGGCTGACGGTGCCGAACTCGGGGCCGATGAATACGCCCGCGCGGCGCTGGGTGTCGCCTTCCATGAAGGTGCCCTCGGCCGCAATCCAGTTGCCGGGCCAACCCTTCAGGCTGGTGAAGGTGAACCGATCCTCCTTGTGCGCCTGCTGCACGCCTGCGGCTTTCAGGTTTTCCAGGATCATATGGGCGAAGTCGGTGAAGTCGCGGGGGGCTTCGGCGGCCTTGCGGCGGCCTTCGGCGGCTTCATAGGTGTCGATCAGCTCGTCGTCCCAATCCACGGCCAACGTGCGGTGGGGCGACAGGCTTTCCACGGTAAAGGGGCCAGCGACGCGGGTCTTGCCGTTGTCGGCAAAGGGCTTGTCATAAAGGAACTCGAACTCTGCCTTCGCTGCGATGCTGGCGTCGATCTCGCGCTGCCGGTTGATGCGATAGTGCCAGAACTTGGGGAGGCATTCCTTCGCCCCAAAAGGCCAATCGCGAGGAGCCTCGCGCGGCACCTCCCATTCCAAGAGCCGACCGACAGCCACCACCTCGCCTGATGGGAGTGTTTCCGTACCCATAGCCCGGAAGTCGATCTTCTTTCCGGCACGGCCACCTGTTTCCACCTTGTACGGCACATCATGGCCGCGCAGCTGATCGTTCAGGAAATCAAGAGCCTCTTCCACGCCGGGCTGGAGCCTGTCCCAGATCACGTCGATTTCGGCGTTGTTGGCGATGGATTTCAGCGTGATGTGCGGCACGCGGTCGTAGACAAAGCCTTGGCGGATGCTGCCGTGGGTGGGGGTGGATTTGGGGACGGAACGGGTAACCTCGGCCTCTTTCTGCTGGCCTTCGGGGCTGTCGGCCAGCAGGTAGTGGGGATAGCGCGCGCCCATCAGGCGGGAGCGGGCGAGGGCGATGGCGACGCGGCTGGTGTCGATGGTGATCCAGCGCCGCCCCCATTGTTCGGCGACATAGGCCGTGGTGCCAGAGCCGCAGGTGGGATCGAGCACCAAATCGCCGGGATCGGTGGTCATCAGGATGCAGCGTTCGATAACTTTTGCTCCGGTTTGGACAACATAAACCTTTTCATCCGTAAAGGAGCCAGTCCCCGTATCGTTCCAAACGTTCGACAATCCTACTACCGGAAAATCATTGAAATATCGAATATACTGGAGCGAAGCAGATGAGGTTAGCCAGATTCTGTCTGCTTGTTTAAGGCGAGTTAGCCCCGATAAATTCGATTTCCAAAAGCCCTTCCCCGGTTTGATTTGCTTTCCTGCAAACACAAGGCCGAATGCCGACTTATCAGAACCGCTTTGAGAGGTGAGGTTGTCAGGACGAAAGACGCGCTCTTCTTGTGAAAGCGACAGTTTTCCAGCGCGCTCTTCCTTTGATAACCGACGTGAGCTGCCATCTGGCTTCCGTGCAAGTGAATAGACCTGATCGGTCGAGCCAGCTTCAGATTTGTCAAAAAACAAATCGCGATATTTGGTATGTGCTTTATCTTTTCCAAACCACAAAATGTAGTTTGATGCGGCAGACAAGAACGCTCCAGCTCTCCCAGTTGTGGTCCGAAAAGCGATTTGGGTTACGAGGTTATCTTCACCAAACACCTCATCCATCAGCGCCCGCACGCGGTGGACGTTCTCGTCGCCGATCTGCACGAAGATGCTGCCGCTCTCGCTCAGCAGATCCCGCGCCACGGTCAGGCGGTCGCGCAGGTAGGTCAGGTAGGAATGGATGCCGTCCTTCCAGGTGTCGCGAAAGGCGCGGACCTGCTCGGGCTCGCGCGTCACATGGGTTTTGTCCCCATCCTTCACATCGCGGCTGGTGGTGGACCACTGGAAGTTGGAGTTGAACTTGATGCCATAGGGCGGGTCAAAATAGATGCACTGCACCTGTCCGCGCAGCCCCTCACGTTCCGCCAATGACGCCATCACCGACAGGCTGTCGCCCGAGATCATCCGGTTCGACCAGTGCTGGTCGTGCTGGTAGAACTCCGTCGCGGCCTCGGCATCGGGCAGGCCGTTGAAATCGGCGAACATGTCGAACTGCGGGGCGTGTTTGGCCGCCTTGGCGCGGTTGGCGGATTCGCGTTTCAGGTCGTCGATGATGACCTTGGGGTGGACCTTTTCCTGAATATACAGCGGCGGGGCCTGAACGATCAGGTCGGACCAGTCCTGCTCATCCTTGCCGCGCCAGACAAGCTGCGGGTCAAGGTCGCG
Organism: uncultured Tabrizicola sp.; assembly: GCA_964393035.1. Classification (GTDB taxonomy): domain Bacteria; phylum Pseudomonadota; class Alphaproteobacteria; order Rhodobacterales; family Rhodobacteraceae; genus Tabrizicola_A. The sequence continues at coordinate 14,401 of CAYMRX010000014.1, read as the reverse complement.
GTTGCGGCGTTCATATGCCAGCTGGATCGGCGTCTTGTCCTGATCGCGCATCAGGCTTTCGAACTCGGCCGTCGGAATGTTCTTGCGCGTGGCGTCGTGGGTGAGGGTTTCAACCTCGATGGGTTTCTTGGCCATGTCTTATTCCGCCGGGTCTTGGGGTTGGGGGGCAGGAGCAGCCTCGGCGGCCTTGTCCTTGGGTTTGGGCTGCGGAAAACCGCTGCGCAGCCCGTCGATGTGTTCAAATAGGGATGCCTCGACCGAGCGCCACATCGGATCAAGGACGATGCGGACGCCTTCGCGCCGGGCGAGTTTGGAGGCTGGCACAAAATCGCTGTCGCCCGCGACCAGGACGATGGTGTCTGCTTGACGCTTGAGGCTGATGGAGGCGATGTCGACGCCGATGCGCATGTCGACGGCCTTCTGGCGGAGACCGGGATAGAAGTCCTCGTCCTTCAGGTCTGCGGGCGTCCGCGCGCCGCTTAGGATCGCCTTCTGGGCATCCTCCGACAGGATCCATGAGCGTTCCTTGCGAACTTGGCCGAGGCGGACGGCAAAATTTGCACGGCGACGGAGCAGGTCGAACAGGGCAAGTCGGAACTTCGCCTGATCGGACTTGGCATAGTCGATGGCTTTGCCACTGATGGGAAGGTGGCCCTTTTCCATGTAAGGCAGGGCATCGTAGAAGAAGCAACGATAGAGCAGGCTGTAGGGGGTGCCCGCCTTTTCGACATTGTTGAGTTGTTTGAGGTGGCTGTCCACCAGTTGCCCGATGGCCTTGTCGACCGCCTCGGCATTGAGCATGTCAACGTCGCGGCGCACACTGCCGAGGCGCTTGAGGAAGTAGCCACCATCGATGAGGATTGCCGCCTTCACGGTTGCACCCCCGTGAAAAGCAAAAGCCCCAAGGGGTCGGCCCTGCCCGGGATCGTGGGCGGACGTACTGCCAAGGGGCGAATGTATGGCTTGTATATGGTTCTGAAGCCGAAGCTGTCAATCAAGATCGGCATCATTCGATCAGCTCTCCTTGCCGCGCCGGGCCCGCGCCGAGGGTTTCGAGCAGTTTGTCGAACTCATCCTCCATCTCGTAAACCGCCGTGAACTCGGCGAATTCCCAGCGCCCGAACTTGCCGAGGTTGTTCAACCCGGGCACCCAGTAGGCGCGCATGGTGTTGGCTTTGTCCTTGGCATCCTCGCCGCGGTAGCCCTTGATTTCGACGATCAGGTTCAACGGGTCCGGTTTGCCGTCATCGGTGCGCCGGCCATCGTCGACCTGCACGATGAAGTCGGGCAGGTATTTGCGCGGGGTGGAGCCGGAAAGGTAGGGCACTTCCAGGCCCAGCCCTTGGTTCTTGACGTAGGACAGGACGCGGGGGTGCCCTTCGGCGACGCGGGCAAACTCGGCCTCCCAGTCGCTGTCGCAGACCACCCAGTTGACATGAGACTTGTCGGGGCGGGTCTGCCAGCGCAGGGCCTTGGAGGTGGTGAAGTTGACGTAGGCGGTGGTACCGGTGGGATTGTAGGCGTCGAGGATCGCCTTGATCTGGTTTTCGCCTTTCAGGGTTTCGGTGATGGCCGCCTTGATCCGCTCGGCCGCCATGTCGGCGATTTCCTTGTAGACGAGCTGCGCCGGGTAGGTGCCGCCCGAACATTTGAGATAGCCGCCGTCCAGCCACTGGCGGGTGATGCGCTTCAGCTGGCCGAAGAGATGCAGTTTCGGCTCTTCGCCCGGGTCGCGATACTTGGTGTAGAGAAGATGCCGCGCTAGGTGGAACAGGATGGTGGACGAACGCATGTCCTCCAGATGTTCCAACGTCAGGTCTACACCCTCGCCGATGATGCCCTGGTTCGTGGTCGTGGAGGGACCGAGCAGCTGCGGCGTCAGTTCCAGAACGTGATCGGGACCGAAGTTGGCCTCGAGCCGTTCATCCGGCAGTTCGACGCGATAGCCTTCGACACGGGGGAAGGTGATTTCCAGCGCGTCGCGGTCGGGCTTGACCGCGTGGACGCGGACGGTTTCGCGCGGGGCCGCCGGGGGGGAGATCACGGGCTTTGCGGTGAAGTCGAAGGGGATGCCGAGGACGTCGGCATACTCGACGTTGAACAGCCCCTCGTCGTTCAGTTCATAGGATTGGCGGCGCAGCGCGCGGCCGATCACCTGTTCGCACAAGAGCTGCGTGCCGAAGGCGCGGACGCCAAGGACATGTGTGACGGTGTTGGCATCCCACCCTTCGGTCAGCATGGAAACCGAAACTACGCAGCGGATCTGTTCGCCGAGGCGGCCCTTCTTGCCGACGGTGTTCATGACTTCACGCAGCAGGGTGGATTCGTCGATTTTGTCGCCTGCGGTGATGTCGCCCGTCCGCTCGACCATCTCGCGTTTGAACTGCTCGATTTCGACAGCCGCCATTTCGCGGAAATCCTTGTCGAGCGCCTCGCCGGATTCCAGCTGGGCACTGTCGATCAGGATCGTGTTCGGTCGGGCGAGCGGGTTGCCATGTTCGTCATGGTTTCGGAACAGGGCAAGTCGGCCGAATTCGAGTTGGCTGCTGGAACCGTCGTCGCTGACCCGATCAAAACCCGAGATGTATTTGTAGATCAGTTCCGACGTCGCCGTGTTGTTGCAGACGACGATGAAGACGGGCGGGACGCCGATCCCCTTCTCCTGCCACAACTGGAAGGTCTTTTCGTAATGACCGTACAGGGCCTCCAATGCGGTCAACAGCTCGACCGGTAGGCTGAACGGATCAAGCGCCTTGCCTGCAGCGCGTCCCTTCTTGGGGAGCTTCTTGCCAATGTGGTCCCAGAGGTTGCGGAACTTTGGCGTGTCGCCGCCCGGCACGTTGTCGGCGATCGGCACGCGCGGCAACTTCACGATCCCGCATTCGATGGCGTCCATCAAAGAGAAGTCGGACATCGTCCAAGGAAACAGGGTACCCTCGATGTACCCTGATCCGCGAAGGAAGAATGGCGTTGCCGACAGGTCGTAGACGAGGCTGATGCCGAGCTTGCGCTTGACCGCTTCCAGACCGGAAATCCACAAACGGGCGGCCTCGTTGTTTTCCTTAGCCTCGCTTCTCTCGTCCCCCTTCAGATCCTCTTCGGTTTCACCAACGGCATCCTTGACCCGTTCGCGATAGCAGTGATGCGCCTCGTCGTTCAGAACGACGATGTTCCTCTGGCCCATCAGGTCACCCATGACCCTCTGGATCATCTCGCCTTCAGTCTCCAGCGTCTGAACCTTGTCGCCGCGCCAGCCCTCTAGGGCCTGCCGGGTGCCTTTGGCGATCACCAGTTTTTCGCGCAGCTTGAAGGCGTGATAGTTGGTGATGACGATCTTTGCGGCCTGGATGTCGCGAAGCATGTCGGGCGGCGTGATTTCACGCGAGCGATAGTAGCTTTCGGGGTCGTTCGGCAGCAGAACGCGCAACCTGTCCCTAATCGTGATGCCGGGCGAGACGATCAGGAACCGGCTGGAGAACTGCTTGCTGTTCGGGTGACGGACGGCGTTGACCGTCTGCCAGGCGATCAGCATCGCCATGACGGTGGTCTTGCCCGCCCCAGTCGCGAGCTTCAGTGCTAAACGCATCAGTTCCGGGTTGGCCTGTTCATTGGCCCCCTTGAGATGCGCCCAGAACTTAGCGACGCGCGGCCCCATCTTCGGCGCGACCTCGGTCAGCCAGATTGCGGTTTCGACAGCCTCGATCTGGCAGAAGAAGGGGCGGACGCCCTCAAACTTGTGGTGCCGCCAATGTTGCAGCAGTCGGGCTGTTTCCGGTGTCACGAGCCACTGGTCAGAGTTCGGAAGATTGCGCCACGTTTCGACATATCCCCGGACCTCGTTGATAATCGGGGTGGGGTTGTATTCCTGATCAGCCGTCGAAAGATCGTCATCAGCACCGAGCAGCAGAGCGCCCTGCTTCTGGCTTTGCCGCTGCTTCTTCGTCTTGGGGACCGGCGTAATCAGGTCTGAGCGGCGTCTTGTCTCGATAATGCGGTTCGTCGGCTGGCCGTCTGCATCCAGTTCCCAATGGCGGCCCGGATATTCGTAGGGGGAGTTCAGTATCGGCTTTTCGAAGAACTGCTCAGACATTGGGGGAGTCCTTTGCTGCGTTCCCCTTCACCACCGCCTTCTGTTCGTCGATCCATCGATCAATATCGTCGTGCTTGAAACGCCATTGGCCCCGAACCTTGAACGCCGGGATCTGGCCTGTTTGCGCCATCGTGTAGACAGTCTTCTCTGCAACCTTCAACAAAATGGCCACCTCTGGCAAAGTGAGAATGGAGTCCGTCATGGACCTGCTCCCTCTCGAATGTGATAAGGATGAGGGTGCCAGACTTTGCCAGACATTACTAGGACATGATTGCTGCAGGTTGCGCGCAGGCCAGTAAGTTTCTTCGAGCCTACGATCCCGTTACTTCTGCCACGGTCTTGCCCTAGGTATCGCCTTTGTCAACTCGACTTCCTGAAGCATCCCGGCCTCGATCAGTCCGTCGCGCACCCAGCCAATCGCCTGCCACCAGTCGTCATAGCCGCGCCGCGCGGATGCAATTTGATTTGCATCCGGCCGAAACATTACCGGACATGCCCGAACCTCGACGCTGCGCCATTTCCCTTTCACGAGAACGCGCTCAGCTCCGACGACGATGCTGACAGCTCGATCGCCATGTCGGTTGCGTTTCATGTCCATGGGTACACAGCGAGGTACAGCCCCCGGCATCCAGTCCGGCGTCAGCCCAGCGCGGGCGAGCTCGGCAACCCGGATGGCCATACGCTTGCCGCCGAGTCTATCCGGCATTCCGGCGACGGTTGCCGCGATGACCTCGGCGTCCTCATGGGTGTAGCTGCCGAGCTTGTACTGGCCACCGTCGACCTTACAGCCGAGGATGGCGTGCTGCAGGAGGACGTATTCGAGGCCAAAGCCAAACCCTTGCTCGCGCTCGGGGTCGGGTGGCTCGGGCAACTCAAGCTGGGCATGCTCAACGCGAAATGCCCACTCCAGCGCTTGCTGAACCGACATGGACCGCTTCGGGCGGCCCGGCCCAACATGGCCCGCACGGGAATGCAAGCTGCGGTCGTGCTTCATCGGATCCCCCGCTCGCGGAGGCGCTCCGGCGTCACTAGCCCACGGGCAAGCATCGCGTCGCGCATGGAGTTCGAGATGGCGCTGACAGGCACGTAGCGATCGGAGTTGACCATTTCGGCATAAAAGACCGGCAGATCCGTGATCGGGCGGGTTTCCTGCGACGCTGCCTTCTTCGGCTTGCGCCGTTTTCGTGACGCCTCATCCGCATTGCGCTGGGCGGCGCGCTGCATGACGCGGTCCAACGCCTTCGGGCCGTCGGGGGGCTCGGGGTGTTCCTGCCGTGACGCTTCTGCTGCCTCGAGGATTTCGGCCGCTGTCAGCCCAAGGTCCGTCTGCCAGCGGCTAACATGCTCACGGGGCGGCCGGCCTTGCCACCAGCCGGGCAGGGGCCAGTCGGGGTCAAAGCCCAGCGCTGAGAGCAGCGATCCGAACAAAGCCTCATCGAGGCCGTCACGCGCCTGCGCGCCCTCCTCCTCCTTTACTGGTTTACTTACTGGTTCTCTTACAAGGTTACTGTCCGGATTTCGGACACGGCTCGGGGCATTTTCCGGACACGGCTCGGGCTCAAATTCGGACACGGCTCCGCGTCCGGTTTTCGGACACGGGTCGGGGTTGTCCGCAGAGGGTTCGCCAATTTCGCCAGTGTTTTCGGGGGGCGCGAAGGGCAGGTAGTCCTGCATGTCGTCGCCATGTCCGATTTCCGGACACGGGGTTGGCTGATCTAGGGTAAAGCCTGGCTCGAAGGCCAAGATGTAGCGGGTGGGCATCTGCCGCTTGTTGCCAGGATTGAGGCGCTGCACTCGACGGATCAGGCCAGCAGCCTCGAGAAAGGCCAGATGCTCGTTCAGGGTCGACCGGCTGATCTCGCAATCCTCGGCCAGCTGCTCTTGGGAGGGGAAACAGCCGAAATCCGGATTGAACCGATCGCAGAGATGCCAGAGCACGATCTTGGTCGTGGGCTTCAGCCCACGTTGCAGGATGGCCCAGTTTGTTGCCGCGTGGCTCATGGAGCAGACCTCCTGACCGGAGGCGCGACACGCGTGGTGAAGCCATGTTTTGCTAACGCGCCCAGTGCATCGTCGAGTGATCGTACCAGCGCCCAGCCAAAGCCCTGCGTGGTGACAGCATCCCGAAACGCCTCCTGCGCCGGGCTCAGCCGCCCTTTGAGTGATTTCAGCTCGAGGAAGAGGACGCGCCCTGCACAGAGCACCATGAGGTCCGCAAAGCCGGGATGGACGCCCATCCCGACGAGGATCGCCTGACGCTTTGCGCCACGCGGTCCCGCCTCGGTGATCTCATTGGGGCAATGGTGAATGATCGCGCCTTTGGGCAGCGCGAAACGCAGCGCCGTGACGACAGCGCGCTGCAGATCTGCCTCGGGTGTGCCGCGCCGCTTCATCGTTTGCCCTCCGGGTCTGGCCGGAGAAGCTCTGCACGGCCTGGCGACCTCGCTTCGAGGACAACGAGCAGGATCCTGGCGTCCTCACGCTCCTCGGGCGTTTCGCCATGCTGGACGAGCACATTGCAGGCCAGCCGGATCAGGTGATCGGAATGGTTCACGACATCGGCCACGACGATGCGCGCTTCGCGCCGCCGCTCGTCTATCCATTCGCGGCGAACCTGGTCGCGGCGGCTATTCTGGCGGAAGGGCAGAGGGATGCTCATCGACGTCCCTTCCGCTGTCGAACGGGCTGACTTTGCTCACGGCTCAGCAGCCATTGTTCGACGCTTGTGCGTCGATAGAACACTTTCCGGCCGACCCGCATGCAGGGCGGCCCTTCCCGTCGTGCTTCCCAGCGTGACAGGGTGTCGGCGGTGATCATCAGCTCTTGCGCAAGCTGATCGCGGGCAATCCAGTCCGCGAGCAGATTGAGCGGCGCGGCACCGGTGTCGAGCGTCATCGCGTCTGACATTCGTCATCTCCATGTTCCAAGGCCCCGTGCGTTGGGGCTGGGGGAAAAGAAGCAGAGCACGAGGGGTGGAAACGAGGCGGAAGGTGGAATTACGGGCGAAACCGAATTCCACCCTTTGTTTCATTGGTATTCTTGCAGACTTCTGGCGAAGTCAGGGCCAAATCCACCCTGTTTTCCGGAATTTTCTGTGGCAAATTCCGGCCTGCCAGTCGGGGCGCGGACTGCACCAACGATATCAAAACGGACCGTTGCGGATTTCATAGGGCGGTCAGGGGCGGTTCCTGCTGGAACCGGCTGCAAACCTTTTCCGTATGAAGCTTGGCGATGAAGTCAGGGCAGGGATGGGAAATCAGTACGCTGATGCCCTGCCACCATAAGACGTAGTTGATCGGGGGCGATCACTTCGACCGTGTCACCCCATTTGTAGAGATGCCAGGCCATCTCCAGCCAGCCAGCAGCCTCGAAGCTGACAATCAGCCCGCCATCGCCATCGTCTTCCATGACCTGGTTGGGGTGAAACACATAATCGCGGGCGACTGCAGCTGCCTTGCTGTTGAAGCGCCAGATCACCGTTCCGAACTCGGTCTCCGAGTGAAAGGACTCGAACGCGCGCGCTGCATGTGCTTCGAGATCAAACTCTGGCTTGCGCTGAAAGCTGTCATTCAGCCGACGAGCCTTCAGGATTCGATCCAGACGGAAATGTCGAATCCGTTCATCGGCGACCGGATCGCGGCAGGCAAGGTAGCAGCGGATGCCAAACAGCACGCCATAGGGCTCGACACATCGAATGCGCGGACCGTCGTCCGATTCTGCTAGATAGGTGATCTCCAGCCTGAATGGTCCCTTCAAGGCAAGATCGATTATCTCTAGGATTGCCGGATCGTATGCCGTGCTCGGCCCTGGTCGACAGGCGTGACCGCGCGCCTGCAAGGTGGCCTCAGCATCAGCTTCTGCTCGCCGGACCTCGCTGGCTGGATGCAGGATGACCAGACGATCGCGCAGCGCCGCCAGCGACCGCGCTTCGGTCGTTGCCCCTTCGCGCTCAGCCCTGCGAATGCCCATATCTAGTGCGGAGAGTTCGTCGTCCCTGATGCCTTTGAGGTGAAGGAGGCGCTCATCCCCTGCCAAGGACCATCGCTTCGGTTCGCCCTTTTTGCCGCCGGACATAACAACGCTCGGAAAAGCCTGCGCCAGGGCTTGCGTCATGCGCTGGGCGCTACGGTGCGTCACGCCAAAGGTCTGCTTGATCTCCTCGAGGCTGACGCCATCCTCACGCACGGCCGCCATGTCCGCCAGGCGAAGCAATTCATGCGTCTTAGTGAAGGGTACATATTTCATTGGGGTGCCAGATTTTTACGCTCTAATGAGTGCATTTCCCGCCAGCTTTCGCAAGCTGTCAGTGTCGGCAGGGGCGATTCTCACGACCCCAGGGCACATCGTTCTCGCAAACCACCCACGCGTGCTTCCCCGCGGCTCGCGGATGGCGGCGCATCGCCTGCGCACGAACGCAGGCGGGCCGAGACGCGGGCGCCGATGTGAAAAAAACAGGGAGGAAAGGAAAAATGACGGCAACACCAAGTGCGTTCTTTTCGATCGTGGAATTGTCTATCCGCTGGGACTGCGGGCTGCATCGGGTTGTGGATGCGGCAATCCTGGGGCAACTGAGGGTGGTAACTGGCATCCCACCCGTCGACTGTGGTCACCAGCGCATCGGAGGTCTGGTCCAGGTCAATATCGCCGATGTCCTGCCCATGTTCCGGCGCGTAGGCGCGAGCGAAGAGACAGCCACCCTGCGGCGCATCGCGCCCTATGAAGGGGGCGACTGGATCTATATCACCGATCCAGTCGACGGCATCCTGATCCGCAGCAATGATCTTCTGGTGCCCGGGCAAGACGTCCAGCGCTATGAAGATGAACGCGATCTCCTGCGCCGTAGCGCGCATTCTGCAGGTGCAACGCCCCGATATGACTGGGACGCGATGTATGCATGGCTTTTCAAGCGGATCAATGATGAAGGTCTGCCGGAAAGTCAGGCGGCGCTGGTGGGCGAGGTGCAGGACTGGTTTGTCCGGAATTCGAAATCGGGCAAGGTCCCCGAGGATAGCACGATCCGAAAACGCATCCTGATGATCTGGCGGATCCTGCGGGGCGGGAAATGACGCCCTGCGCTGGATCAAGCTGAGCGCGTGCCCTTGTCTGCATCGTGAACAAGCTGAGGGCGGGGCCGGAAGATGCTGGCGACGCTATCTACACCTGCGCGCAGGGGCGATTCCATCAGGTGTGCGTAGCGCTGCGTGGTCTGCATCTGGCTGTGACCCAGAAGGCGTCCGATGATCTCGAGCGAGGCACCGCCGCTCACCAGCAGCGAAGCGAAGGTGTGGCGCAGGTCGTGTATCCGGACATCGGGCAAATCGGCCTCTCGCTGGACCATGAGCCAAAAACGGCGGATTTCCCGCACGGGCTTGCCCACGGCGTCACCGGGGAAAAGCCAAGGATTGCCGCGCGGCACGACCAGATGGCGTTGCCGAACAATTGCAACCACGTCCTGCGAAATCGGGACGCGGTGGATCTTGCGCTGCTTTGTCGTCGATGCAGGCTTCGACCAGATGGCATAGTCGAGGTTGAACTGTTCGAACCTTGCCTGACGGACCTCTCCGACACGCGCGCCGGTCAGCATGCACATCCGGATGATAGAAGCCGCGCGCTGATCTTCGGCCTTGTCGAGCACTGCTGCCAGCCGGGTCAATTCTTCGGGCGAGAGGAAACGCTCGCGGGCATGCTCGATGCGCCGGTGAAACCCCTGTGCCGGATTGTCAGACCGCCATTCCCACTCCACGGCCAGTGTGAACATCTTGCGCAGCACTTCCCCCATGCGGTTCGCGCGGATCGGGGTGGGATTGTTCCCTTGCAGTTTCCGGGCCCGATTGTTGGGCTTCTGCTTGCAGGGCCGCGGGCGGCCTTCGGCCACAAAATCGAGAAACTTGGCCACATCCGATTTGGTGATATCGGTCACCAGCCGTCTCCCCCAGGCGGGTTCGACCATCTTCCGCAGCATGGAAATCTGATCACCTGCGTTGGTTGTGGACAGCCTAGGCAGATGCTCTCGGATGTAACGGTCGATCAGGTCTGTGACGTGGGGGGCCTCGCGCAGCTCCTCCTTCGCCGACAGTGGGTCCTCACCCTCATCGATCATGCGGCGCAGTTCACGGGCGCGTTCGCGCGCCGCGGTCACGCTCCATTCCGGCCAGCGCCCAATCGTCAGCCTGCGCTGCCGTCCAGCGAAGCGATAGTCCAGCGTGAAGGTCCGTGACCCGGAGCTTTGCACCTTCGCCGCCAGGCCAAGGATTTCCGTGTCGAAGATCTGGTAACTGTTGCCTTCCTGTGGCACCGCATCGCGAAGGATTTTTTCGTTCAGTTTCAGTCGGTTTGCCATCCCTTCTGCTCTCCTTTCTCCTCTGAGACACAGGCGTAGATCTGCGCCTCTATCAAGTCAGAGCATGGGGCAGGGGGCGGAAAATAGGCGGAAGGTGGAAATGAAACCCATTGCGAAATCCAGCCAGCATTTTCAACGGCTTGGCGTCGCCGCCCAGCGAGTTATAGGTGCGAGCCCCGGATTTTTGTGTAGCCATTTCGCGCCACCCGCCGTCGGTATTGGTGAACCAGCTTATCGAAGCGACGTACTCTGTGGTGGTCGGAACAGCCTAAGCTGGTCATTAATGCTGACTCATCAGATGGGATATGAAATGTCGAACTTTTTCGATAGCGGCCGTCGGTTCATGCGGCAAGCAAATGAACCCAATCCTCTTATCGTCTTCGAGGCTCCAAGGGCTATTTAACTCGGCGTAAGGCGTGCTTAGACGCATCGGATCCAGCGGGTAAGCTAAGACCCCTAATGTATAATTTTCCGTAGAGGATCGGAAGCGTCCAAGATAGGCTGCCATCTGATATAGGTCTTCGCGCTGGGGGCCATTTGGCGAACTTTCGGATGGGTGCAACGACTTATACTTTGCGTCGACAACACCTAGGACCTCATTCCAATCGTGCAGTATCGCATCGGGGATCAGCGTCCCCAATCCTTGACCAGTGACGTTGCTATACAGCAGTTTCTTGGTCGCGCCTTTCTCCCGCGTGCCGTGTTTGACTGTCATTGGTGTAACTGCCTTGCGCAGCACGCTTAGCACATACATTTCCCAGAGTTCTGCGACGTCAAGCAAAACGCCCTTGGTCTCGCCATCCGAACCGACGTCGGCGGCAATGCCTCTACGGTTCGCGATTTGCCGAGAGAGTTCTGCGATAGGCGCGAAGCCGGCCGTGATCGGCGTGTATCGAATTCGATCGAGTTCAGCCTTCGTCGGGACACGCGGACGCGCCCCAGTGATCGACATGAGATGGGGTATTAGTTCTTTGGCTCGTGCGGGCATCCATTTCTCGTCAGGTACGCCCAGCCAGCGTCGCAACACTTGATAAGCAGCCACGATGGCATCGGAAGCTGCGTGATCCAGTGATCTCTCGGAGCGTACCGAAGTCACCTGTGCACCACCCCCAGCCATTAGTCGTAGTGAAGCAGGAATATCGAGCCGCCCACGTATCGTTGAGCCCGTTGTTTTAACATCGCGGCGCAAAGCCGGTAGTCCGTGCCTTGCTGCCTCGACGAACCCATGAGCCCACACGGACGCCAGCAGCTGAACAATGAATGTCTCATCTTCCCGAAGCTTTCCGGGGCTATCAGTTAACACGACCGACGTGGCCTCGAGCATCCAATTACGTAGCGTGTCGAGGCCGAAGCGCGGCTCAATTGTCAGAGTGTTTCCTTCGAACGACAGCGACCCCACGTATCGTCCGGCCCACCAGGTACCATCCCAAGCGCAATAGACAAGCGGCTCGTCTTTGTCACGCTTGCCGGATACAGGCACCACAAAATCCGTTGCTTGTACATGCGTAGCTAGGCGGCGAAGCCAAACGGCATCTGCAGCCGTCGGCTGCGGCACGAAAGGCGAGCAATCTCGCGCGACGAGTTTCACTCGATTGCCGTAGACTTGAGGAGAACCTTTGATAGCCGATCAAGCTCTGCCTTGCGAGCAGTCGCATCCAGTCCGGCAAGGTACTGCTCCAGCAAGGGGCGAAGAGAGAGGTTCCATACCTGCACAACTGGCTCCAGGGCTTCACCTTTCTTGTTCCAGAGGTAGTTATGCTTGCGCGTCGGTCGTGACCCAAGAAAATTGCGCAAGAATATGACAACGTCGAGCAAATAAGTATGCCCAATCTCGTACTGGGCACCAAGCAGCGGGCTAGCGTGAATTTCCTTGTTTAAGGCCGTTGCCGCCACCGCAAGCTTTTGAAAATCGGGTTCGATGCGATCCCAGTCTAGCCCTGATTTTAGGGCTCTCCACTGAGTCTCAGCGGCGCCGACAAGTGCCTCAGCATCAAACGGGCAAAGCAACCACAGAAAGCGCCGGCGCAGCGCGAAATCGATCTGCTCTATGGACTGATCGATCAGATTCATGGTTCCGATCACGAATAGATCGTCTGGGATGCGCAGCTTCATCGCATCTCCATCACTATTTCGGGCTGGAAGTTCAATTGTCTGATTGCGATCTTCCAGCAGCGAAAAGCACTCGCCAAGCATACGGCTTAAATCGGTCCGGTTCATTTCGTCTATGATTAAGACATGTGGCAGTCGCTCGGAACGCTGCTTACTCTCGATGTCTTCAATGAGGTTAGGCAGATACCCTGCCCGATACTCAGTGCCCCCAGTATTGGAAATGTGTAATGCACGGATGAAGTCTTCGTAGCTGTAAGCTGGGTGCAATTGCAGACGGTGAACATTTTCGTTGATTGCTGCAGCAATCACTTCCTCAGACTGGAAATACTTTGCGGGGCCCATTTGACTCAAGGCAGCAGATCGAATTACGCGCTCAGCCAGTTTCTTCGCTCGATATGTCTTTCCCGTGCCGGGGGGGCCGAAGAGAACAATCTGCTTCTTGTGCTGAATTACCTCTAGTGGTGCGCCTTCAGATGCACCTTCGCTTTCATCATGCCAAGCCTCGCGCAACGGTGACCAGTAGAAGTCAAGCTTATTTTGCGGCAGAAGCCTCTCCAGTTCCCCTCTAATTGCCAAGATTGCACGGTCTTCGTCTTCCGGTTCGGAGCTGTTCAATCCGGAGAACGCCTTAATAATTCTCCTCTTGTGGTTGCTGCTCGCGATGCGCTCGAAATAGTCTGGGAAGAAGAGGTAGAGTAGCATATGCCGCAGCTGCTTGGTCTCCGCATCCTCGATGCTGTCGACGAACTCTTGGAAGAGCCAGGGATCTGCCGCGACAGCGACTTGTCGCTCGGCAGGTAACTTCTTCCAGGCAATGGCTAGATCAATTAGAAAGGCGATCTCGAATGGTCGACGGGTATTGTAGCCTTGCCCGCCACTTCCTATCCCGTTCGAGAATGCTGCAGAAACCGGGTGTGAAACTGGCAGGCTGTCGCCACTCCATCCGAGGACATCGTTTACGACTTGGCGCTTTCGCGTGCCGCCTACGTTGGAAGGAAAAAGGAAGTAGACGCACAAAATTTCCGCTGCTAGCCGGATTACTTCCTTGCCGGCCTGGCCGATTTGATCCTTGAACTTGTCCATGAAGGACCGATCGCCTTCATCGGGTGTGGCTACAAACGCTTTATGGACACGGTCCAAGACTTCTGGACGCCAGACTGCTTCACCCTCGAAGATTAGCGAGCCGTCATTTAGCAGACATCTAGACCGAAAGGCGTCAGCTGCTTCGAATATCCTAGCGGTGTCGTGTTCTGAATGCCGCGCCATGGCCTGCTCCCCGATATTATTTTTCGCAACCGAGCAAGCGTTGCTCGGACTGTACAGACTGGATACTACTCACTCTTGGTGCAAGCTCAACCGCGCCCGCTGTCGGTTCCTACCGACATTCCCCAGGTGGCTTGCCGTCTGGCGCTATGGCGAGCAGGGCTACAAGGAAGAGCGGGGAAAGACGTACTTGTGTGGCTCGCTCAGTGGTAACGGCGTCGGGAGGCTGTCGAACCGCTATGGGCCGACCCACGCCTAGGATGTTACTGGGCACTCCGCGACCGACAGAAGAATGCCCATTCGGGAAGAGTTTCTGGCGATCCAATGCCGCTAGCTCACGGGCGGATTTCTACCCTTCGTGATTGTGAGCACCTTGTCCAATCGGTGTTTTGGTCAACGTCTGGTCAACCGTTGGCTGCCGCTTTGGCGACTTCTCTGTCCGTATCCGCGCGCGGAGGTCCTGTGAATGACGTCGAAAACCTTCGTTCTTTCAAACACCTGTGGCGCAGCTCATTGATTTTAAGTGGAAAGCCAAAGTGCGTGTGTTTCGGCTCATAACCTGAAGGCCGCAGGTTCAAATCCTGCCCCCGCAACCAAAA
>CAYMRX010000013.1:0-44025 GCA_964393035.1 uncultured Tabrizicola sp. | reverse complement strand
GTCTCATCGCGACGCCGCGCAAGCCCGAAATCAATGGGGCATGGCCGCCGCATACCGAGCTGCAGGCCAAGCTCCATGAGATATATCGCGCCGCCCCGTTTACCGACGGGAAAGCATACGCTGCAGCTCAAAAGGGCCTCAAGGACAACGAGGAGCTCATGTTTAGGGACAAAGAGATCGACGACATGCTCCCTACATCGCTACGTCGATCATGGAGGGCAGCATTGGTGAAAAGAAGTAACTAGCGCACTGTCAACAATTGCTGCAATCGATGTGCTGCCGCGCCGCAGGTTGTCTCTGCTCACAACTCGCAATGCTGCGACTGCTAAGGGTCTTTCGCACTACACCCTGCACGACGGTCCGCTAAGGGCTCAGAGCCTCGGGCCCTGAGGCTGCGCCTGCCGCGTCTGCGGCAAATTGGACCGTCCGCTAAGGGCTCCAACCGGTTCTACGCTGCGACGGTTTCCAAGGTCGGCTCTGGGCCGAATGCGTCGCCCCCCTCCCATGGTTCCTCCCCGTCGCGATCCGTATACGGGGGGGCGCAGCGCGCCATTTCGCTAGCGTTTGGCTTTTTCACCGGGGAATCCACTTGGAAGCCACCCAAGTGGACACGGAGTAAATACTCACGCAACTTCAGTAATTTAACAGATATTCCGCAACGCCACAGGTGGATTTTACTATTTCACTCAAGAATCCACTTTGCCAAAATCCAGATGCGAGGAAGCACCTAATCCAGTGCGCCATTTACAGCCTCACACGCCCGAGCGATTGCTAGATCTGACCAGCGCGTGGTGTAGCGCGGTGACAGCTGATCTTGCTTCATCGCACAGAGCGCAACCCGCGATTTCGGGGCACGGCCGAATGCGATGGCGCCTCGCCCGTGGCGCAGATTTATGGCGTCGACGACCTGCATCAGATCGTCGCTTAGCTGCGACCGTCGATCAAACAATTCTCCGCGCCACCCGTCGGGTGTTGAGAGATCGTAAAAGCACCCCCGCCTTGCGATAGGCAAAATCAGGCCGCCAGATTTTGCCAAAGACTTGGCCGGCCGCTTTTACGACCTCTCGGGCATCAGACGTCGGGGTCAAAACCGGATGCCTTCGGCGAGGAGCTGGCCCTGCATCGGCAAGATGAGCGCCACTGGCTAGCCGAGAATGACGCCCAGAATCCCAAGCAATTCGCCCAAGGGGATTGTCAGTCGGCTATAGCCCAGACTCCGGCAGACGATCGGAGTGTCCAAGTTTTCAGCCGCAACCCCTTGGCGGCCGCCACATCCTGGAAACTGGAAACGACAGCTTCCGCTTCAAGGCAAGCTGAGCCGCCGCAGCCCGCAAAATGAAGAAGACAAACCAACCCTTGACCCCAGCATGAACCGAAATCCATAATCAGCCGAGGCCCACTTCTGGGTGAAAATCAACAATCAAAGAAATACCAATGTTAATTCCCGATGCCGATACTGCAACCATGGGCGACGACGGCGGATCATGGCAGAGCTTCACCGGATAGGTTCCCTTTCGGCAGGGCTTTTTGCTGGCAACCCCTGTGTAATTGCCCATGTAGATTGGCAAGACTCTCTCTCGCTGGCCGATCAGGGCCTTCTGACAACAGCAGAACAGGCCCGCGCGGCGGCGTTTCGCGTTGAACCTGCGCGAAAAAGCTTTGTGTTGGGGCGCAGCATTCTGCGGCGTGGCTTGGCGCTGGCCACGGGTGCCAAGGCCAGCGGGATTACGGTTTCAATCGAACCAAGCAATCGCCCCGTTGCACCTGAAACCGCTTGGCACTTTAGCATTACCCATTCCGGCCCATGGGTTGCGGTCGCTTTTTCACGCTGGGAAATAGGCTGCGATCTGGAAATCGGTGGCAATCTGCACAGCACCGATCTTGCAGGACTGGCGCGGCAGGTGTTCTGTCCGCTGGAAATTGACTGCCTTGCCGCATTGGCAGCGCAGCCGGCAGAGCAGCGTGCATTTTTCCTGAATGTCTGGCGGCGCAAAGAGGCGGTTATCAAGGCGACCGGGCTGGGCATGGCTGGCAGTCCACGCCGTCTTTGCGTTGTCACGGCACATGGCATGGCAGAACGCGTGACCCATGCTTCGCGGACCTATCGCTTGACTGAGCTTCATGGCCCCGGGGTGCCGGTGCTCGCTTTGGCCAGCGCGCAGCCTGACGGAATTTAGGTTTTCTTCTCTGCCGCAGGGCCTGAGATCAGGACCAACAGCCCTCCGACGATGGGCGTCAGTAGCAGCGAGGCAAAGAAGTAGCCGTAAAAGCCCATCTTTCGCCTGACCCCCAGAAGGGCCACGGCGAAGCAAAGCGCCAGATAGATCAGGAATGGGATATGCATCGTTTCCTCGGCTCCGGTGTCAAGGTAGCGCCGCCGGGATGGCGGGGTCTGTTGCGTGGGGCGGGGCCTCGGCGGGTTGCATTTCAAACACCACTTCCGATTGCCCCTTAAGCGCGGGGTTCAGTTTCTCGACGCGGATTGGCCTATCACTGATCGCGCCGTTGGGCAAAAAGTCAAGCGGCAAGCCGCCTAGATCCCAACCCGGCATCGCCCGCAGCGAAATGGCGGCTTCCCGGCTGTCGGTTGAGCCCGTGCGCTGCCATGCGGTGGCCATCAGGTGAACCGCGCTATGTGCCAGCATCTCGCGACCCGCGACCTCGCTTGGCGGGGCAGTGGCGTTTTCCGGCATCGCCCCGCCGAAGGACAAGACATAGACCGGCCCTGCCACACTTTCGGGGGTTGCCTTGATCAAGGCGGCGGCTTCGTCCCGCAAGGCGGGCAGGCACAAGACGGCGGCGCGCAGGTTGCGGCGGCGCATCTGTTCCAAAAGCTGCGCTTCGGCGGCAGAGGTGCCAAGGATCACCACCAGATCGACCTGCAAACGCTCTTGCGTGGCATTCTCGACAAAACTTGTGATGATCTCGTCAAAACGGCTTTGCGTTGGGGTGTAAGAGATGAACTTGCGCACATGGGGTGCATCAACCTGATTTTGTGAACTGTTCAGCGCCGAAATCTCACCCTTGTAGATCTGGAACAGGTCATAGCCATACTCGTTTCTCGGCGCAACGATCACGATGTTGAACAGCCCGTTCTGATCGGCAAAGTGCGCGATTGTGCGGGCCACCTCGGCATCGCTTGGCGACAGGCGGAACACGGTGGAAAAGTTGTGTTCGGTCAACTGCGCCAAGCGGATGGTCGGGGCGAAATACAGAAGACCCGTCGCGTCATAGATCACCGATGCCAAAATCGCGCCATCGATGTCGGAATGTCCGATCACCCCCATGATCGAAGGATCGCGCGCGATTTTCTCGGCGATGGTGCGCGCCTCTCCGGCGCCATAGGGATATGGCACAATCTCGACCTTCACCTCGGCCGAAGTGCCGTCAGGCCGGATCACGCGGATCGGGTTCTCGTTTATCTCTTCGGCGGCACGTTTGGCGCCGTCAAAAAAGTTGGTTTCATCGGTTTCCCATGGAATGGCGATGCGCATCGGGCCATCCGCCGCCTGTGCATATGCCCGCCGCGCTTCGGCCAGTGATGCCAGGCTGCGCGAGCTTTCCCATACATAGTAGCCCGCAATCCCCCCGATCAGGACAAGGAACGAGATTAGTGCCCGCAAACGCACAGTGCGTTGGTGTAGCAGCGCCCACAACACGCGGATCGTCAAAAACCCGCCGATCGCAAGCAGGGTCAGATACAAGACATATATAAGCCGGTTGTCCAAGATCGTCCCCGTCAGTCGCTGTTAAGGATGACGGGCAGGCCGTCTTTGCCATTACCCATGATGATGACCTTGGAATTTTCCGAAGTCGCAATGTCTTTGGTCGCCCGCACACCTTCCCATGTCAGAAGATTGGGTGTGAGTGTCTTGCTGATCGTGTTGTTGTATTCGGCAAACCCTTCAGCCTCGATCTTGAGGCGGGCGGCTTCGCTTTGGGCTGCTTGCAGACGGTAAACATAAGATTCGGCCACCTGCTGTTGTTTGGCCTTCTCGATCACAGCATCTTGCAACACTTCAGGCAGAATGATCCGCTGGATCACCACATCATCGATCTGGATGAAGTTTTGCGCCAGTGATTCAGACACTTCGGCGACGCTGTTTTGGATAAGATCACGGCTGCGGGTGTAAAGGCTTTCACTGTCCAACCCGCCAAGGGCCTTGCGAACCGCACCTTCGACCTCGGGGATGACGACCTTAGCCGCATAATCTGGCCCAACCCTTTGGTGCAGCTTGCCCAAAAGATTCCGGTCGGGTTGGTAGCGGATAGAGATGACCGCCGTTGCGCTGAGACCTTCGCTGGTCAGGATCGGCAGGGATCGCTCTGTTTCCTGCACACGCACATCGTAAATGTAAAGTTCATCCCAAGGCAGAATAACTTGCAAACCCTCGCCACGAACGTGGTCCGTTACGGTTCCACCAAAGAACCGCCGCCAATGCACAGCAGCCTCGCCTGGGCCGACAGTTATGAACACTTCGGGGATGAAATAGACGAACACCGTCAGCCCCAAAAGCAGGGCCAGGAAACTTCGTGCCGCTAGTCTGCGCATTCGACCACCTTTTCCGTGAACGGGTCCGGCCATGACCGGACCCGTGTTCGTTCTGTTCAAGAGGCAGCTGTCTCCGCCGGGACGGCTTCAGGTTCAGCCGTGGTCTTGCCGCGGCTGCGGATCGACTTGGCTGCGGATTTGCCCTTTTCGACAAGCTCCTTGAAGGCTTCTTTGGTATTTCCAGCCTTGAAGTCCTCCATGGAGCCACCCGCCTCGAAATGGCGGCGCATGATGTGGCCCACGGCATAGGTCGAAGCGCCCCCCAGAATAGAGGCCGCACCCGCGCCGACCGTCCAACCAATCACCGGGATCATCTGGGCGAAGGTGAACAATGGCAGCGCGCCGAAAGCAGGCACTGCCCCGCCCAAGAGCGAGATCAGCACCTGACGCACACGCGTGTCCGACGCTTCGATGCCGTGCATTTCAGCCAGTTTCTGGATCATCTTGAGCTGCACGGCACCCACGCCGACCAAATCAAGCACCGGCACCGGCACCAGACCCACACCCATCGCCGCAAGCATATAGCGGTCGATGACAACTTCGGTTTCGGATTTGGCGGGCGCGGCATTGCCGGGGGTAATTCTGGGCAGAACTGGTTGCTCGGCAGTTTTGGCGGCTTCGGCGGGTGCAGCTTTTGCGTCGCTCATTTGAATGTCTCCTTTGGGTGGTGGCCAATCGGCCATGTTCATTGTCTCAGGCATCCGGCCCTGTCTGGACCGGTCTTGGATCAGGTTTCAGTGGCAACAATCCTCCCGTATTCCAGCCGGACGACCATATCGGCGTTGGTCAGGTAGCTTTGGTCATGGGTGACCGAAATCACCGCCTTGCCCCTGTTGCGCAGGTCGGGAAGCAGTTCGTGGTAAAAGATGTCGCGGAACCGCGGGTCTTGTTCTGCGGCCCATTCGTCAAAGATGAAAACAGGCCGATCTTCGACCAGCATGGTGATCAGAGCCAGACGCTTGCGCTGCCCTGTTGACAGTTTGCGGGTCGAAAATGTGCCGTTTTCAAACCGGACTTTCTGGGCCAATCCCATCCGGTCAATCCATTGGTTGATCTGCGCCGCGTCGGCGTTCTCATAGCCATAGAGCCGTTCAAAAAGGTGAAAATCGCTCATCACAAGCGAAAAGACGCTGCGCAGACGGGCGACAGTATCGGCACGCACCTGTTCGCCATTCAGCCAGACGCCTTCACAGGCTGTCGGATAAAGCCCCGTCATCGATTTTATGAGGGTGGATTTTCCGCTGCCATTGCCGCCGATGATATAGACAAGCTGCCCGGCCTTGACCGTCAGGTCCACAGGACCAAGCGCAAAGCCGTTGCTGCCATCGGGATCGGTGTAGGTATAATTCAGGCCGCGCAGCTCAAGCTGTTCAAACCGGTCTGGCGGGGGCAGGGCGGTTTGCGTCTCTTCGGCCAGTTGGTCCAGCTCGGTTTCAAGCGCATGAAGTCCCTTGAGTGCGGCGTTGGTGCGGTTGATCATTGGGATGATGTCAAGAAACCCTGCCAGATAGCCGATCAGGAACAGCACGACCGCGGTGATTTCCAGAATCTCGACCGCGTAGACGCTGGAGAAGCGGGGGATCAGGAACACCACTGCCGCGATGACCCAGTAAAAGACGGACTGGATCACCATTCGCGCCTTGACGTTGTCGCGTGTGGCCTCGGTGACCAGTTTGCTGTTCACCGCCACCAGATCGTTATAGGCGCGGTGGATCGCGCCGCGCCGTTCGGCGTTCAGTTTGACCTCCATGAAACCGCGCAGGGTTTCGGCCATGGTGTGCGACAGATCCCCTTCGGTGGCGATGATGCGGTCCATCCCGGCGCGGGCCTGTTCGCGGCTGCTGTGGCGGTAAAGCGCGGCCCCGCCCAAACCTACGGCCACGGCCAGAAAGGCGGCTGGCGACAGGTAAAGAAGATAGATCGCACAGAACACCAGCATGAACATCGATTGCAGGCCGTAAACGATCACGTCCGATGCCTGTACCACCTGACCGATATTGCGCGCGCTGGAGGCGATGATGTCGGTGTTGCGCATCCTTTCCAGCCGGTCCAGCCGCACCTGCAAGAGTTTGTCCATCAAGCGCACACGCTGCCGGGCCATCGCGCTGTCAAACAGTTCCTTGCCCGCCACTTCGGCGCGCACCTTGGTCCAGCCGAAGATCACCAGACACAGGATGAACAGCATGAACTGCTGTGTTGCTGCATTGCTGGAATAAACCGCCGTCGCACCCGAGTTGATCAGCGCCACAAGTGCTGCATTGGCCGCCCCTGACAGACCCGACAGCATCAATATCCATTGCAACTGCTGCTTGGATTCATTGCGAAGCAGGTCGATCAACTGCATGTCGCGGTCCTATGGCTTGAGCAGGGGGACATTGTCACGCCGCGCCTCCGGTCCAGAACGCGCCTGACGCGGCGCGCTGATCGATTTCCTCCAGACAGTCCGCATCAATCTGGCCCAGATGGTCAAGCACAAACGGCACGGCGTCCTCGATCATGGCCTCGCGCTGAAAGCCCCAATCGGTGCGGGCGGGCAGGCCAACAAAGGCCGTGCCAAGATCGCGCGCATGGCGGGCCACGAAATTCACATCGTCGATGAACAGCGCGCGATCAGGCGCGACCTTCGCGATATTTTGCACGATTTCGCGCACGCCGGGGCGGAAATCATTGGTGCAGACATAGGCATCAAAGGCATCGCCAAGCGGCCCCAACTCACGCCGCATGTAATCTTCCTCCAGCCCGCCATAGCAGATCAGCTGCACTCCCAGATTGCCTGCCATCTGCAAGAAGCCCTCTGCCCCTTCGGCAATCTGGATCGGGTTTTCTGCCAGAAAGGCCGCGCGGAAGGTAAAGTAATCTGCGATCATTTCTTCATGGGTCTTGTTGCGCAAAGACTCGGGCGGGTTATCGCCGAAACAGGACATGAAGTATCGTGTCGCGTCCTTGCGATTGCGGGAAAACATGTTGTCTTCCATCTCACGCGTATAGGCAAGCCCGCCAAACTCGCAGCTTTGGCGCAAGAGCGGCGCGAAGCTGTCGGTCAAAAGCGGACCATCCAGATCGACTGCAATAAGTTCCAGATGTTTCATGCGTTCCAGTCCCGTGTTCCCGTCATGCTTTGCGACCATGCGCGCTGCAATTCCTGTGTGATCTGTGTGGCCGACGTTGAAAAGCGGCCAATGCGCTGGCCCGTGCCGGGGGCAAGGATATCACCCTGAACCGACAAAAGCGCCGCGCCGCCGACCACCATCGATCCATCGGCACCTGCGCTGAACTCGACCGATTCATCCTTGCGGATGGGACGGTCAAGCGCCACCTCCAACTGGCGCAGCAGGCCAAGGCGCGATTTGTCGCCCGTCACCGCCTCCTCGGTCGAGATCGCACGCATGACCTGACGCACGGCTTCCAAAAGCACAATCCCGTCCAGCGCAGGCCCCACGAAATCGTTGTAAAAGCCCGCCTTCGGCGCAACGCTTAGGCGGGCCCGCAGTCGCACCTCGTCGCGGGTCAGCCCAGCCAGCAGCACGTTGTCGGCATGGGTTTTGTTCACACGTCCTTTGCGCAAACGGCGCGGAATGGCGTTGTCAGGCGGCGGCGCGTTAGGCAGCCCGTCCAAGGACGCAAAGACAAGCTGGCCCTGTGCCACAACAACCCCTGCCTGACGGACCTCGCCGCGATAGCCCAAAGGACGGACTGGATCAGGGCGGACGGAAACCTCTGCTGGCTGCTTTGCACAGATGGCCGGAAAATCGAAGCGCAAGTGCCGGATAAATACCGCAGCCCGCGGATCGTGATGGTTCTGACACAGTTCTGTAGCGCGGGTCAGTTGGCAGATCGCCTCTGCCAGATGCAGGCCGGATACATGGTCCAGCGGGTGATCAAAAAACAGGGGATGCGTCTCGTTGATCACCAGTCGCGCCATGGAACGGGGCGATTTGCCCAAATGCAGCACCGGACGCGCGATCAGCAGATTGAGGGGGTCTTTCTTTTGTCCCTGTGCATAAAGGTCCAGATGCAGCAGTTCCGGTTTCTCGGGTGTTTCGTCCCGATCCGGTCCGGCTGCCCGTTCGGCCAGCATCCGCAGGTTCGACGATTGCAGCAAAAAATCGGCCTTTTCCCCGAGTGCCAGATCGGGAAGCGCGGCGGTCAGGCGACTGACCACTGTCATCAGCGCGATACTGTCAAATCCGTGTTCGGCAAGCGGGGCGTCCAGATCCAGATCTGCGGGCTCTACGCCGAGATAGTCGGCTGCGATGCGGCGCAGGGTGTCGTCAACCCCCCCATCGACCTGCGCGGCGGTTTGGGGCAGCGGCGCGACGGCAACCGTCGCGGGCTGCGGGGCGCTTGAGAGCGGTGTTACCCAATAAGGCTTGCAGTCGAACGGATAGGTCGGCAGCGACAGCTTGCGTTGCGGCATCAGCCGGAAGGCAGCCCAGTCAACCGCCAGACCCGCGGCCCAAGCCTCGCAGGCGCAGGCCAGATCGCGGTGCTGCGCCCAACCCGATTGAAGCAAGGCAAGGTCCGCCGCCCGCAGGAAGGACGGCTTGGCCTGCGCATGACCTGACCATATCCCCACACCGGCTGGTGCCGGTTGCTTTGTCAGCCATGCGCGCAAGCTGTCTACCAGTTGCGTTACGTCTTGCACCACTAGAGCCAGTCGATGCGCCATGTCATCGCGACCATCTTGCAACGTCACCGCAATTCGGGCCAGCAAGCCGGGGGTCGGGGTCGCGACTGGCTGTGCCTCGATCCAGTCACACAGCCTTTGGACCTGCGCCCGCAACGCAGTTTCGGTGGCCGCAGACAGGATTACCGCCTGAGGAGCCAGATCGACAGCGTTTACCGGCAGATCGGGCGGGCCATCCAGAAGCACATGCGCATTCACCCCGCCGAACCCGAATGAACTGACCCCAGCCCGCAGCGGCAGCGGTTGCCCCCTCGCATCGCGCGGGGCCCAAGGCATCGTTGTCTGGGCCAGCCGGAAGGGGCTGCCTTCCAGTCGCAGCAGCGGGTTGACGGTGCTGCAATGCAGGTTGCCGACGATCTGGCGATGCCGCATCTGCAACAGCACCTTGATCAGCCCTGTCACGCCTGCCGCCATCTCCAGATGGCCGACATGGGTTTTGACCGCGCCGATGGTGCAGAACCCCGGCAGCAGCGGATTTGCGGTGCGGGCGGCGTCAAAGGCGGTTTTCAACCCCTCCACTTCGATCGGATCACCTAGGGCCGTTCCGGTGCCATGCGCCTCGATAAAGGAGATCGTTGCAGGGTCGATGCCCGCTCTGTCGATCACTTCGTGGATCAAGGACGCCTGCGATTGCGGGTTGGGCGCGGTCAGCGAAACCGCGCGGCCCGCATGGCGCACGCCTGTCGCGCGGATCACGCCGAGGATGTCATCGCCATCGCGCAAAGCGTCCGCCAACCTGCGCACCACGACCACGCCAATCCCTTCGGCGCGGACATAGCCGTTTGCATCCTTGTCGAATGTCTTGCACCGCCCGTCCGGCGACAGCATCCCGGCGGCGGAAAAAGCTACATGCAGGTCTTCGTTCGGCATGGCGTTGACGCCACCCGCCACGATCATGTCGCACACCCCGCTGCGCAGGTCTTCTACCCCGCGGTGCAAGGCGACCAGACTGCTGGAGCAGGCCGTTTCGCAAGGTTCGCTTGGGCCGTGCAGATCCAGCATATGGCTGATGCGGTTCAGGCCCATCGACACGACATTGCCCATCACCCAGCGCGGATCGGTGCTGCGCCCGGCACGGCCGACCATCATCGCGTAAGAGGCCGAGGCAAGCCCCATGTAAAGTCCGGTCCGGGAACCACCCAGACCACGCGGCGCGTGGCCTGCCGCCTCGAGCGCTGCCCAGACATGCATCATCATCAGCCGTTGTTGCGGATCCATGATCTCCGCCTCGGCTGATGACAGGCCAAAGAAGGCGGGGTCAAAATCGGCCAGACCGTCGATAAAACCGCCCCAGTGGATATTGGTCTTTCCGGGCGCCTGACGCGGATCGCCGTCAATCCGCTGCCAATCCCAGCGCCATGACGGGGGTCGGGTGATGACGTCACGCCTTTCGATCATGTTGCGCCACAAGGTTTCCGGATCAGCCGCACCGGGGAAGGCGCCACTCATGCCGATGATGGCAAAACCATCGGCATCAACGCCGCCCGCAGGCGCCGCAACCGGTTGCGCCGCAACCGCGACGGGCAAGATGGCTGCAGCCTGCGGCACCGGCTGCGCGGGGGCAGGCGGCATGGCCGTGGGAACAAAGCGGTCAACCAAGGCGCCGACCGTTGCACATTCATAAAGTGCCGCAGGCGAAACCTCGGTTCCCAGCAAAACAGAAAGCTGGCTGGCCAGTTCCGCAAAGGTGATCGAATCCAGCCCGATTTCCGACAGTCCGGTTTCAAGCGCCAGTTCTGACGGGGCAAGATGCACGATCTGCGCGACACAGGACAGAACCGCGTCTTGCATCGCCCTATCCGCAACCTTGGCCGCAGGTTTCGGCACGGGGGCCGGTTGCGGGGCGGACAAAGCGACCTTGAGCACGGCATCTTGCACCGGGAGCGTGGCGGCAACAGGGGCGGCAACCTGTGTAAGGGCCAACCGTTCGGCCAAGGCCGCGATGGTCGGGCATTCAAAGAACAGCGTGGGGGCAATCTCGCGTTGCAACTCGGCCGAAAGTCGCGCCGACAATTCGTGGAAGGTGACGGAATCCAGCCCGAATTCGACCAGATCGGCCCGCACATCCAGATCGCTGACAGAGATATGGGTGAGTTCCGACACAACCTCTTGCAGGCGTGTCTGCAAAGCCGCGGCCTGTTGTGGCTGCGACGCGGTTTTTGCTGTTTCGGTCCGCGGCGGGGCCATGCCGACCCGCGCGGTCACAAATCCGCGGAAATCGACCAGCACTGTGCCATCCTGACCGCACAGCGCGATGTTCGTCACCTGTCGTCCCTGATCGCTGACCTGTTCTGCGACCACCACCACCTCGGACGGCAGCGGCGCGTAGATGTCGATGGTGTCGATCTTGACAGGCACCTGCAGGGGGATTTGCCCCGCGCCTTGCCGCAAGACAAAGCCAAGGGACGACTGGAGCGCGGCATCGGCCATGTTCGGCGGCAAGGCGAGGGCGGGGGCATCATCCAACTGCCGCAGGCGGGTTATGACAAAATTGCTGCCCACTCCGGCCTGATCGATCAGGCGGAAGCTGGTCCCATAATCCAGCCCCATGCGGGCAAAGGTTTCATAGAAACGCGCTCCCGCAATCCGTTCGGTGACCTGTGCCTCAAGCGCGTCCAGATCGATCCGGCGGGCAGGTCTTGACGGTTGCGCCACGATCCGCCCGCGCGCATGTATCCCCGCGGTGCTTTCGATGTGGAACCCCGTCTCGTCCCCCGTTTGCAGATGCAAGTGCAGCGGTGGTGACAGGAGTGCGCAATGGGCCATGCGTTCGAAGGCCAGATCGCGGATCGAGAGCGCCGCGACACCCAGATGGGCAAAGCCGGCTTCATGCGCCATCGCGACATAGGCTGTGCCGGGCAAGACGGGCTGTCCCTGAACCAGATGGTCGGCCACAAAATCCACGCGACTGTCGAACAAGGCGTCATAACGCAGGCTGTCGTGATCGTCGGGCGCCAAAAGGCGCGGGGCCAGAGCCGGCGCGCCTTCGGGCGCAAACCAGCAGCGCCGCATGTCCATCGCGGTTGGCGGCAGACGCAGGCGCGCAAGCCCGACAGGGCGCTGCGGCCATGTCACGGCATGGCCTTTGACCCAGGCTTGTGCCTGCTCGGCCGGATCGGTCGCCCGCGCGGGTTCGGCCCCGTCATGACGCACGATACCCTGCACCCATCGCCCGTCGGGGCGGCCCTGAACGAAGGCGGACAGGCTGTCGCACAGATCGCCGATGGAGCGTGCGACAAATCCCAGCCTGTGGCGCAGGCCATTGCGCCCAAGCTGCAAAGTGGTGGCAAGGCTGGTCAGCGATGTGTCCGGTCTGGCCTGTACCCAATCCAGCAAGGCTTGTGCCGTGGCACGCAGGGCTTGGCCCGATTGCGCCGACAGCACAATCACCTCGGGTCCGGTCGATATCGGGGGCGACTGGTCCGAAAGGGGCGCTTCCTCGATCACGGCATGGGCATTGACCCCGCCAAAGCCAAAGGAACTGATTCCGGCGCGGCGTGGAAGGCGGTTGCCCTTTTGGTCCCGCAGCGGGTGCCACGCCTCTTGCCCATCTAGCAGGCGGAACGGGGTGCCTGCCAGCCGGATCGCAGGGTTTATCCCTTTGCGCGGGGCGTCAGGTATAAGCACCCCGTCCCGCATCTCCATCAACAGTTTGATGAGTCCGGCCATTCCGGCGGACACCTCGCAATGGCCAATCCAGCTTTTGACGCTGGACAGCGCAATCTGGCCTTGGACTGGTTCGGCGCTGCCGTGGCGGGCCACGGCGGTCTGGAAGCCGCGTTTCAGCCCCTCGACCTCGATCGGATCGCCCACGCTGGTGCCTGTGCCATGCGCTTCGATGGCGGTCAGGCTGGCCGGGTCCAGCCCGGATTGGCCCAACACATCGGCAATCAGCCGTGCCTGTGCCTCGGCGTTCGGGGCGAACAGCGACACCCCGCGACCGCCGTGATTGACGCCCGTGGCACGGATCACGCCAAGGATGGGCAGACCTTCGCGCCGCGCTTGCGACAAGCGGCGCAAGACCAGAACCGCGACGCCTTCGCTGCGGACATAGCCATTGGCATCTGCCGCAAAACTGCGACACTCGCCATCGGGGCTGAGCATGCCCGAGCGGGCAAAGCTGACGTGGCCATGCGGCATGAGAATGGTGTTGACCGCGCCGACGATGGCCCCGTCGCAGCCTGAACGGATCGCCTCGACCGCGCGGTGCAGGGCAACAAGCGCGCTGGAACAGGCGGTTTCGACAGGTTCGCTTGGCCCGCCAAGGTTCAGCAGGTGGCTGATCCGGTTCGGTCCCAGTGACCCGACAACGCCACTGGGGCTAAGCTGTTGCAGAATAAGACCGGACTCCCGCGCCATCGCGGCGTATTCGCTGGCCGATGTCGCCATAAAGACTGCCGTATTGCTGCCTGACAGGGCGGCTGGCGCAAGGCCCGCATCCTCGATCGCGCGCCACGCATGTGTCATCAGCAGGCGCTGATGGGGGTCCATGCATTCGGCTTCTCGCGGAGAAATGCCAAAGAACAACGGGTCGAAACCTGCAATGTCATCCAGAAAACCGCCCCAGCGGATATCGGTCTTGCCCGCTTCGGATTTCGGATCGCCCATCAGCGCACGCCAATCCCAGCGATCGGATGGAATTTCGGTGATGGCGCGTCGGCCTGCCTTCAGATTTTGCCAGAAGCTTTCGACATCTTGAGCCTTTGGAAAAGCGGCGCTGACGCCGACGATCGCCACGGCATTATCGGATTGCGCCGCCGCGCGGGACGGTGCCGGATCAGGCGAGGATAGGACGAAGGGCGCTGTTCGCATCGCCTCTTCCCGCACCATGGACGGGGGCGGTTCTGCCCGCGCAGCCTCGGCAGCCAGATGCGCACTGACCTGACGCAGGGTGCCAAAGCTGTAAAAAAGCGCCGGGCTGACGTCGAGGCCGAGACGGGTGGTGCATTGGTCTGCCAGATCGGCCAAGGCTATGGAATCAAAGCCATAGTCGGCAAGCTGTGCATCCACCTGCACCTCGGATACAGGGATGCGCAGCACATCGGCCACCAGTGTCGCCAAGTCTGCAAGGTGTGTCCCAACTTTGGCCTTTTGCGGCGCAAAAGCCTGCGCAACAGGTTCCGGAACCACGCGCTGTGCGCTGCCATTGTCCAGCGTTTCGGTGATACGGTCCGGTTCGCCCCAACCCACCACCACCTGACGCGCCGTAGACCCCAAGGCGCGCCAGAGCAGCGACACCCCTTCCGCAGCGGGCATCGGTGCCAGACCGAAGCCTTGTCGCATGGCCTTCAATGCGCCTTCCGGCACGGTCATGCCGCCCTCTGCCCAAAGCGGCCAGTTCAGCGAGACGGTTTGCCCCGGACCTTGGCGCGCAGCGGCGAAACCGTCCAGCCAGCCGTTGCCAAACGCATAATCTGCCTGTCCTGCATTGCCCGACACACCTGCCAGCGATGAACACAGCACAAATCCTGCCAAGGGGTCTTGCCGTGTCGCCGCATCCAAGGCCCGCGCGCCTGCAACCTTGGTCGCCACAACGGCGCGCGCATCGGCGGGCGATTTCACCATCAGCATCCCGTCTCGCAAGATCCCCGCCGCATGGATCACCAACCCGACAGGGCCGAAGTCGGCCCGCGCGGTTGCCAGCACTTGGGCCACGGCGTCCGCATCCGTGATATCCACGGCGCGATAGGCCATGCGCCGCGCGCCCAGACGGGCAAGTTCCGTGTCGATCCGCCCGTCACGCGGGCGTCGGCCCAGCAACAGGATCGGCGTCCCGGGGCTGCGCCGGGCGATATCGGCGGCGAAAACCTGTCCCAATCCACCCAGACCGCCGCTTATGACGACCATGCCTTGCGGCACGGGGGCAGGTTGATCGGGCAGGTCCAGCGGCGCAAGATGGCGAACAAGATTGCCACCCTCTGCCATGCGGATCAGCTGTGCAGGGTTGGGAGCAACCTCGTCCAAGGCTGTGCGCAAGCCACTTGCGGGCCATGCCCGTGCCAGTTCGACAACCTGAACCCGCAGGGCGCGGCGTTCTTGGGCCATGGTTCCGGCAAAGGCCGCAACAGCGGGCACCAAAGCCCCGGCATCGGCGGGCAGGGCGAATTGCACAAGGTCGGGCATCCGCGCCTGACCCATCACAGGACCAAGCCGCGCCACCAAGGCACTGATCACATCCTCGGGCGCGGAAAGCGGAAGCGAGAGGCACGCCCCATCGCTTTCGGTCAATTGCCCCGTCAGATCAACCACCAGCCTGTCATTTGGCCGCGGCAGCGGCGATGCGTTCATATCGGGCGACCAGACCGGAGAGAACAGCGCAAAGGCATCCTTGCCGGTGACGGGAACGATATCTTCGGCAATCGCCGCAACAGTTCGCGCCACCCCCCAATAGGATTTGCGGTCAAAGGGATAAAGCGGCAGATGCACCCTTGGCGGGGCAACGGGATAAAGTGACGCCCAATCGACGCGCTCTCCGGCAAGCCAGCGGCGCAGGAACATCGCTTGTTGGCTTGCCCCATCGGGAACCGCCCGCAGATTGCCCGCCAGCGCCCGCAGGGCTGAAACGGCCTGCGTCAGGTGTTCAGCCATCACGCCGGCGCGATGGGGCAAGCTGCGACGCCCCGTTTGCAACGTGTAAGCAACCGAACCCAGCGACGGGCGGTCACGCTCCAGCGTGTCGGCAAGGGCATTGGCCATCGTCGCCAGTTGCGCCTCTGACCGTGCCGACAGCACCAAGGCCACCGGGCCATCGCCCTGCACAAGGCGGGGTTCGGGCGGCTCTTCGATCACGATATGGGCATTGCTGCCCCCCGCACCAAAGGAACTGACCCCTGCCATCAACGGGCCATATGCGCTGACCCAAGGGGTTGGCGCCTGATCGACATGGAACGCGGTTCCTTCAATGCCGAGATCGGGGTTGAGAACCGTCGAGTGCAGGCTGGCGACGCGCTGGCGATGCTGCATTTGCAGCAAAACCTTGGTCAGCCCCGCCACGCCGGCAGCACTTTCGCAATGGCCGATGTTGGATTTCACCGAACCGATTGCCAGAGCATGATCCGGCCCGAACACATGTTTCAGGCCCGCAATCTCGATCGGGTCGCCAAGGGCGGTGCCGGTTCCGTGACATTCGACATAGCTGATCTTCTCGTGGGCAATCCTGCCATCGGCCAGCGCATCGCTGATCGTTCTGGCCTGCGCCACGGGGTCTGGCACGGTATAGCCATTCGACCGTCCGCCGTGATTGACGGCAGAGCCACGGATGATCCCCCGGATCGGATCGCCATCGGCCAGCGCTTTTGACAGCGGTTTCAGCACGATCGCTCCGACGCCCTCGGAGGGGACATAGCCGCTTCCGCCCGTGCCAAAGCTGCGGCAACGGCCATCGGTTGCCTCGAACCCGCCCAATCCCATCATCAGGTATTTGTTCGGGTGCAGTGACAGGTTGACCCCACCCGCAACTGCCGCGTGACATTCTCCGGCCCTCAGCGCGCGCACCGCCAGATGGATCGCTGTCAGCGACGAGGCGCACATCGTATCGACCGCCAGACTTGGCCCCTGAAAATCGAACAGGTAGGACACGCGATTGGCAATCGACGCGGGACTTGACGACAAGGCCGTAGGCTGGCCCAAGGCCGTCTGCTCTGCGGCCAGCAGTTGATATTCGGAATACATCACCCCGACAAAAACCCCGACCCGACACGCCGCGTTCAGCGTTTCCGGACAGTGGCCCGCGTCTTCAACGGCGTGCCATGCCGTTTCCACGAAAAGCCGTTCCTGAGGATCGGTCAAATCGGCGTCTTTGGGCAAGATCCCGAAAAAGGCGGCATCGAACCCGTCGATCTGGTTCAGGAACCCGCCCCAGCGGCTGCGGGTTTTGCCCGCTGCCTTGGTTTCGGAATAGAAACGGTTGTGATCCCAGCGGTCGGCGGGGATCGGCGTGATGCAGTCGTGACCTTCGGTCAGCACCTGCCAGAAATCGCCCAGCGTTTCGGCCTGCGGATAGCGGCCCGCCAGCCCGATGATGGCGATGGCATCGTGCCCGGCATCGACCGATGGGGCGGGTGCAGCACGGCTTTGCGGTTGCAAAGCGGCAGGCAGATGATGCGTTTCATCCAGATGCGCTGCAAGGGCGGCCAGCGTGCGGCATTCGTAGAACAGCGTTTTCGGCAACGGGCCAAATACCGCCTCCAGCTTGTCTGTCGCACGGGTGACCATGACCGAATCCATCCCGTAGCCATCCAGCGGCGCGGTGACGTCCAGCCGGTCTGGCGCGATCCCCAGCGTTTCACCTACCACCTGACACAGGATTGACAGCGCCGTGTCCGCCTTGGCGGATTGCGCCGGCGGTGTCGCCGCCAATTGGGGTTCGGGCGGGGCCTCTGTCACCTCGGCCAACCAATAGCTTTCATTTGCAAAGGGATAGGCGGGAAGCGCCAGACGGCGCGGCAGCGGTCCTGCCCAAAGTGACGCCCAATCCACCTTGGCCCCCGCGACCCAGTCCCGGGCCAGCGGATGATCGGGGCGCGTGTTGTCGCCGCCCGTGAACCGGCGCAAGGCATCTTCAAGCGCGGCAGTATCGCGTCCGGCAAAGGCCCAGCGATGGGCAAAGGCATCCCGTCCGGTTTGCAGCGTATAGGCGATATCCTCCAGTTCCGTTCGGTCTGCTTTTGCCAGAGAGGTCAGCAGGTTTTGCGCCATCTGGTGCAACTGCGCCTCGGACCGCGCGGAAAGCGGCACGATCTGCACGCCGCCCTGTGGCGGGCGTGGCGTGACGACAGGCGGCTCCTGAATGACCAGATGCGCATTGGCCCCGCCCGCACCGAAAGAGCTTAGCCCGGCCAGACGGGGCTGGCCCGCCGAACGCGGCCATGCGCGGGGTTCACGCGGAAAGGACAATGTGCTGTCCGCCGGAATTTCGGGGTTGATCCGTCCCAGATCGGGAAGCGGTGCGATGGTTTCGTGCCGCATCTGCGCCAGAACCTTGAACAGCCCCGCCATGGCCGCCGCGCTTTCGGTGTGGCCGATATTGCCCTTCACCGACCCTACGGCCGCGCGCGATTGCGGACCCAAGGCGCGTGTCAGACCTTCCACCTCGATCGGATCGCCCAGACGGGTGCCTGTGCCGTGCGCTTCGATCAGGGTGATGGCATCCGGCGCAACACCGGCATCGGTCAATGCCTGCGTGATGATATCGGCATGTCCAGACGGGCTTGGCGCGGTGTAGCTGCTGGAACGCCCGCCACTTCCCAGCGCCGCCCCGCGCAAGATGCCTTCGATCCTGTCGCCGTCAGCCAGAGCACGGTCCAGCATCTTCAGGATGACAACCCCCGCGCCTTCCCCTGACAGCATACCATCGGCATCGGCCGAGAACGGGCGCAGCCGACCTTGCCGCGACTGGATGCCAAGGTCCGCATGGCTGGCCAGATGGCGCGGGTGGGCAATGACATTGACCCCTCCGGCGATGGCCAGATCGCAGCGGCCCGCGCGCAGCATGTCCATCGCCAGAACCAGCGCCGCCGCCGAGGACGAACAGGCGGTATCGCAAGACAGGCTTGGCCCCTTGAAGTCGAAGAGGAAAGACAGCCTGTTCGCAACCGACCAGAACGCCGCCCGCGTGGGGTAATGCGCGTTCATCACACCTGCAAGCACGGCAACGCGCCCCTGACGCGACAGGGATTGCGGCGCATAGCCTGCGTTTTCCATCGCATGGTAGGCGGTTTGCAGGAACAGCCGCTCCTGCGGATCCATCTGCATCGCCTCGGCAGGCGAGATGGCAAAGAACAGGGGATCAAAGCGATCGGCGCCATCCATGTAACCGGCGGGCAAAGGGCGGTCTGTCGGCCAGTGGCGACCATCCCGAGGGGCGGGCCGGAACAGGGTTTCCCCTGCCGAAACGGCCTGCCACAAGGCGTCAAGATCGGCTGATCCGGCAAAACTTCCGGCAAGGCCGATAATCGCCACATCGCGTGATCCTGCCTCTGGCTTTTCCGGCAAGGCCAGCGCGGGTTGCTGCTGCGCAAGTGACCGCACGGGCAGTGCGGTGGCGGTTGGCGTGCTTGCGGGCAAAGCCCCCGCTGACAGTGCGGCCACGGCCGCTGGCTGGCTCTGGCGCAAATGATCGGCCAGACGCGCAATCGTGTTCGCTTCGAACAGCACGGTCGATGTGAGTTTGGGGAATTCCGCCCGCAGGGCATCGACAATCTGCAAGACAAGGATCGAATCCACGCCATAACGCTCGAACGGGGCGTCATCTTCGATCCGGTCGGCATCCACCTCGATCGCAGCGGCCAGACGTTTGCGCAGATGGGCGGAAAGATCGATCTGCGGTGTCGCTACCGTCAACGTTGGCGTCACGGGTTCGGGCGGTGCGACGGTGGTCTTGACCACCGCTTCCGCCTGATCAGGCCTCTGCGCTGCCGACACAATCACGCCGTCGCTTTGGCCGATGAACACCTGTTGCGTCAGAACCTCGGCCTCGGGGCAAAGGCGTGCGACGGGGCGAAAGCCGGCAAGCGACAGCACCGTGCGCCAACGGTCGGACGCCAGCGCAGGCGTGCCCGGCAGGCGCATGGCCGCATCATCGTAAGCCCACCATCCATCCAGCAGCCCGAATGTCAGATGGCTGAACAGCGATTTGCAGATGAGTTCGTTCACCAGCAAAAGGCCGTTCTGACGCAACAGCGCCTTGGTATGGGTCAGGCTTTGCAGGATATCGCGCGTGGCATGCAACACGTTGGTTGCCACCGCGATGTCATAGCTGCCCGTCTCGAATCCCTGATCCTGCGGGTGTTTCGACACGTCAAAGATTTGCGTCTGCAAATAGGGCGCGTCTTTCAGGAAATTCTGCCGTGCCGTGATCAGGAAGGCTTTGGACAGATCGGTAAAGCGGTATTCCGCAATATTCGCGGCATAAGGCGCAAGTCGGCGGAACAGGACACGCGCCGTGCCGCCCGTTCCTGCACCCACTTCGACCAACCGCAGACGAACCGCAGGATCATCCATGATGCGGGCCTGAACGGCGGCAACAGCGGCATCTGCCAGAAGGTCATTGAAGAAATCCGCAACGCTGTTGCCGTGATAGACGCCATTGACCAGATCAAAGCGGCCCTCGGGGAACATGAACTGCGTGGCGGGCATGGTGCCTGCCAGAATCTCGGGCAGACCGCGCAGCATCGCGCTGGCAAGGCGGACGTGATCGCGCAGGTCCGGCTCCTCCGCCACGGCGGCGGTTGCACGCTCCCAGTTGGCCCATGCGCTGCGCACATCGGGCGCGGGCCGGGCGGGAAGGCCATTAGCGTCAAGATAACCCGCCGCGTGCAGAACGCGTGCGGTTTCCTCCCACCATTTGTCGAAAATCCCTTGCAAACCCCGCATCGTTGCGCGGCCCGCGGGATGCATCAGACCCGCCTGCGCGATGCAGGCCGCAAGCACATCGGTCATCTCGGGATCGAAACGGTCCATTTGTGCGCCCAGACGGGCATGGATCGGACGCCAGCGGTCGCCCGCATCGGGCAAGGTCAAGCGCGACAACAGGGGCGGGGCGATGCCCCGGGCCAGCGAGGGGGCGTTTGCGCCTGTGTTTGCCGTTTCGGCCTCCATCGTCACTGTCGCCCTTGTCTCAAGTTCTGCAATTGCCATCTGTGCCGGACCACCCGTCAACAGCGCATCCAGCGCCGCAAGCGCCCGTTCGGGATCAAGCCCCAACTGGCCGAAGCGCGCCATCCGGCGACGATGTTCATCGGTGGCAACGATCCCGGCGTTGGCCCAATAGCCCCAGTTGACCACCCGCAGCGGCAGCCCATGCCGCGCAGCACTTTCCAGTGTATGATTGTCGGCAAAGGTGCAGGCGGCGGCATAGTTCGCCTGACCCGGCATCCGCGCAAAGGATTGCAGCGAAGAAAAGACCACGCCGAAATCCCGCATGTCGCTGCGGAAGACAGACAGCATGTTGTCCAGCGTATCCAGTTTTGCCGACAGAACCGCTTCCAGTCGCGGCCAGTCCATCCCCGCCAGACCGCCATCGGCCAAGGTGATCGCGGAATGAACCACACCGTCGATCCGCCCGAACCGGTTGAGGATTTCGGCGCGCGCCGCGCCCAAGGCCATGGTGTCGCGGGCATCCACCTGAACATAGGCAGGCCGTGGGCCAAGGGTTGCCAGATGGTCCTGATGCGCAGCGATCTGCGCATCCGGTGCCGATCGGCCCAGCCACACCACCTGCGCGCGCGATCTGCGCAGGACATGCTCTGTCCATATCCGCGCCACGCCGCCTGCGCCGCCGATCACCACATATACTGCGCCGTCCCTGTAAGGCGATGGTCCCGTGGGAAGTTCGCAAAGACGCTCAAGCCGCTGTTCCAGCCACAGGCCGCTGCGCCGCATCAGCATCCGCCGATCCGGCAGGCAGGATAGCTCGGGCCCGACTTCCGCGGCATCAATATCGGCCATGCGCAGCGTCCAGCCGCGATATTCCCGCGCCATCGCACCGAACAGACCGATGAGCGAGGCGCCATAGCCGCTGGCGGGCATATCGGCATGGTGAAGCGCGTTGAGCGTCAGCACCGTCCAGTCCAGCGGCCGCGCTTCGGCTCCGGTCCTCAGCAGGCTTTGCATCAGGACCAGAACTTGCGCTTGCAGCGATTTCTCTGCCGCCACCAGTGGCGCGCAGGGGCGGCCGACCCAGAGACCGATGCGGCTGACATGCGCCCAGTCCGCCGCCTCATGCAGACATGCGCGGGGGATGGTGGGCCAGAGATGGGCAGGAACGCCGGTGCCTTCGGGGTGAAAGACAACCTCGGGCGCGGCGGCTGTGCCTGCGTCCAGCGTCACGCTGTGCCACAGCGGAACCAGCGCCTGCGTGGTGGAAAGCCGGTCTTTCGGGGCGGGTCGCGTCGGGATCGGACGGGCCGCAATGCCGCGCAGGCTTATGGCGACGCGGCCATCGGGCAGGCACAGATCAATATCCATCCCCCCCAAGGTGCCCGCACCCATGGGGCGCGGCGCGCAGAGGTGGGCATCAACCTCTGCCGTGGCCGGATGAAGCAGGGTCACCTCGGCCACCGAGAACGGCATCGTATCGGCTTCGCCATCGGCAAAGGCCACCGCAGCTTGCACCGCGCTGTCCAGCAGGGCAGGTGAAAGCGGCAGCGGTTGACCTGACGGGTCCGCGAGCTTTGCCAAGGCGCGGTTGCCATGCCGCAGCACCGACTTCACCCCGCGCAGGGACGGGCCATGCTGGATGCCACCCGCGCGCAGGCGGGCGGCAATCACTTCGGCTGAAACCGGCTCTCCTTCGGTGAGGGGCACCAGCGGCGTCGGATGCGGCAGGCTGCGCAGAAGCTGCGCCTGAGCCAGCACAGTTTCCCCCGCAAGCAGACGGATGGGGCGGCCACCGGCGTTGTCTTTGCCAAGACAGACGCGCAGATCATGCAAGGCCGACGCATCCACGGGCCGCAACCAGCACAGATCACGCAAGGTCATTTGCACGACAGGTGCGTTTTCCACCTGTTCCAGCGCCTGACGGAAAAGCTCCGGCAGGGCGAAACCGGGCAGAATCGAAACCCCGTTCATCAGATGGTCACGCATCATCGCGCTGTCGGGCGAGATCGTGACACCCAGCGTGTCGCGGTCAATCCGTGTCAAAGCAAAGATGGGTGCTGGCACAGGCGCATC
This sequence comes from uncultured Tabrizicola sp., assembly GCA_964393035.1. GTDB lineage: Bacteria > Pseudomonadota > Alphaproteobacteria > Rhodobacterales > Rhodobacteraceae > Tabrizicola_A. The sequence continues at coordinate 21,115 of CAYMRX010000013.1, read as the reverse complement.
GGCAAGGTTTTGGCGCGTGTCCACCCAGTAGCGGGCGCGTTCAAAGACGGCCCCCGGAACGGCAATCCGGCGGGGGCGGTCTTGCGGGAAAAGATCAGGCCAGCGCGGGGCGCTGCCTTGCACAAATTCTGCGATCAGATCGCCGAATTCGCCGGCTGGCTGCGTTTCCTTTACCAGCCAGCCACGCAGGCGGTGTGACAGTTCGGCGAGTGACCGCACCGCAAAGCCGCAACGCCTTTCAAAATGCATCCGGCCCTGCATCAGCGTAAAGGCCACGTCGCCCAAAGCGGCATCGGGATTGGCATCGACCCAATCGGCAAGGCTGGCCACAAGCCCGCGCAACCCCGCGATACTGCGCGCTGACAGCAGGATGGGATAGACCGCCGCGTGATAAAGCCCGTCAACCTGCGCCGGTGCGGCACGCAGGATGACATGGGCATTGGTGCCGCTGGCGCCAAACGAGCTTACGCCCGCAAGACGGGCCTGATCCTGCGGCCAAGGGCGGTTGACGACCGGCACCTCGAACCCTGCGCCGGCAAGATCGACCAGTGGGTTCACACGATCAAAGCACAGGTTTGCCGGAATCGTCCGGTGCTGCAGCGCCAAGACCACCTTGTGCAGGCTGGCAATTCCGGCTGCAAACTGGGCGTGACCGATGGCAGGCTTGACCGAGGTCAGGGCCACTTTGCCGTGACGCCCTGCGCCAAAAACCTGCGCCAAGGCATCAAACTCGATCGGATCGCCAAGGGCGGTTCCGGTGCCATGCGCCTCGATCAGCGCAATTTCCTGCGGGCCGACGCCGGCATCGTCTTGCGCCTCGGCCAGCAAGGCCGCCTGCGCCTTGGTCGAAGGGGCAATCAGGCCGTTGGTCTTGCCGTTGCTGTTGACGGCTGATCCCTCGATGGTGGCAAGGATCATGTCGCCCGCCGCCAACGCATCGTCCAGACGTTTCAGAACAACCACGCCCACGCCTTCGCCCGGCACAAAACCATCGGCGCGGGCGTCAAAACTGTAGCTTTGCCCCGTGGGCGACAGCATCCCCGCACGGTCGGCAGCCAGATAAAGCCGTGGCGTTGCCTGCAAGAACACGCCGCCTGCCAAAGCCATGTCCACCTCGCCCCGCCGCAGCGCCTTGCAGGCGGCATCGACCGCGACAAGTGAACTGGAACAGGCGGTGTCAAACGCAAGGGCTGGCCCCTTGAGATCAAGGTGATAGGCGATGCGGGCGGGGATCACCGATCCCATATTGCCCCAAAGCGACTGTGGCGACGGCTCGCCCGTGAACAAGTCCTGATAATCGCCGGTGTAACAGCCGATATAGACCCCGCACCGCTGCCCCATGATTGCGGCCCCCACATATCCGGCCTGTTCAAGCGCGGACCAGCTTTCTTCCAGAAACAGGCGCTGCTGCGGGTCCATATATCGGGCCTCGCTGCCCGAGATGTTGAAGAAACCCGCATCGAAACGGTCTATGCCGGAAAGGAACCCTCCGGTCCGGCAGCGCACATGATCGGGCAGCGGCCAGCGGGCAACGGGGCTGACGGCGGCTGTCCCCGTCATCAGGTTGCGCCAGAACTGACCCAGATCATCTGCCCCGGCATAGCGGCCAGACTGGCCGATGATCGCAATGGCGCTTTGGACCGGTGCGGCTTGTGTCCGTGCAACGGTAGGTGACGGCTGAACAGGCCGAGCCGGAGCAGGGGCCGACGCTGCCACAGCCGGTATGGCTGGCGTCACGGTCGGCATTTTGATGCCGCGTTCTGCCAGCGATCCGGCCAAGGCTTGCACGGTGGGGAAATCAAAAATCGCGGTCGAGCGGATATCGCAACCCAAAGCACGGTTTATGGCATCGACAAAGCGGATGCCCAGAATGGAATCCAGCCCGTAATCGGCAAAAGACTGGCTGTCGTCGATGTCGTCTTCGGGCAGGTCCATAGTTTGCGATAAGACGCGCCGAACCGTGCCTGCAAGATCAGGCAGGGGGGGGGATGCAATCACCTCAAGGGGCGTTGCGGGGCGCGGTTCGGCAGCTTGCACTTTGATGCGGGGCAGGCTCGCCCCGGCATCGGCCAAAGGCAGATCGCCCAGCCACATGCGGCGGCAATCAAAGGCGGTTCCGGGCAAAGACAAGGGCGCAGGGCGCGTGGTGTAAAGGCGGGCCCAGTCCGGATCGACGCCGCGACGCCACAGGCCCGCAAGACGTGCCAGATCGCGGTTGGCCAGCAGGGTCTCTATCGTCCGCGCAAATTCGGGATGGTCCTGAAGCCGCTTCAGATCGCCGCGGTCGGCCTTGGCGATTTCCACGATGCCCGCCGCATCGGGCTCGGCCAGCAGCGCCCCGAGCGCCGTTTCGACATCATCAACCGAGGCGACGGTAAAGGCCACGCGCAGGGGGTGCGCAACGCGGCCGATTTGCCGCGTGGCACAGAGTGCCGCCAGATCAACCTGCGCAGCTTGGCGTTTGGGCGTCAGGTTTGCAAGGCGGCTGTCCGGTGTCAGATCGTCAGACCCGATCTCCAGCGCAAGCCAGCGCAGATCATCCGGCGACAGCCCCAGATCGGCCAAGGCTGCGTCAGGGGCAATATCCTCAACGCGCAGACCAAGGCGCGCGGCCAAGAGTTGCCGCACCCCGTCCGGCGCAGGGCGGTTCTGCGCGGACAGCCAGTCGAGCAGGTGTTTCGCCTGCGTCAGCAAAGATTGGCGCGACCGCGCCGACAAGACCAGCAGGTTCGGCGCAGTATCGCCCCGCGCCGTTTCGCGTTCTACCCCTTCGATCAGCGCGCAGCCATTGGCACCGCCTGCGCCAAAGGAATTGACAAGGGCGCGGCGCGGGCCTGTCCAGTCTTGCACCCGATGCACCAGCCGGAAGGGGCTGCGGGCAAAATCGATATCCGGATTGGGCGTTGTGCTGTGCAAGGTTGGCACCATGCGACCGTGGCGCAGTTGCAGCACGACCTTGACCACGCCCACCACCCCGGCGGCGGCCTCAAGATGGCCGATGTTCGATTTGATCGACCCCAGCGCACAGCTTGCGGAGGCCAGAGGACCGAAGGCGCCCGTCAGGCTTTCCACCTCGATCGGATCGCCAAGGGCGGTGCCTGTGCCATGCGCCTCGACCAGACCGATATCCTTGGCCGTGCATCCGGCCGAACGCAGCACGTTTTCCACCAGCGCGCGCTGGGTGGCAGGGTTCGGAACGGTATATCCATTGGCGGTGCCGCCGTGGTTGACGGCGGTTGCGCGCAAAACGGCATCAATCCGAAGTCCAAGCCGCCGTGCCACATCCCGCGTGGTCAGCACGAGACAAGCCACACCTTCGCCCGGAACAAAGCCGCTGCCCCCCGCCCCGAAGCTGCGGCAGCGGCCATCCTTGGCCAGCATGGCCGACTGGCAAAGCTCGGCATAGCTGGACGGGTGCTGATAGAGGTTCACCCCGCCCACCAGCGCCAGCGCACATTCTGCGTGCAACAATGCCATCCGCGCCTGATGCAGGGCCGTCATCGACGACGAACACATGGTATCGACGGGCACAGATGGGCCGTGCAGGTCCATCACGAAGGAAACCCTGTTCGCCACCGAACTGAACGAGGCCCGGGGATGCACCACAGACCCGTCGCCGTGCCGCCTTGCACCCAGTCGGGCATGGTCGGATTTCGTGACGCCGGCAAAGACACCCACCGCACCGCCCAGCCTTTCGCGCATCAGCGCAGGGGTCAGGCCCGCATCTTCGACCGCATGCCAAGCCGTCATCAGGAATAGCCGCTCTTGCGGGTCAATCTCGGCGGCTTCGCGCGGTGTCATGCCGAAGAAGGAGGGATCGAAATCGGCAAAATCCGGCAAAAAGCCGCCCCAGCGGGCATAGCTGAACCCTGCATGGGCGCGCGACGGGTCGGGATCGAACATCGCCGCCACATCCCAACGGTCGGCGGGGATGTCGGAGATGGCATCGTGAGCCGCAAGCAGGTTTTGCCAAAGCTGCGCCGTGTCGCCAGCGGCGGGGAATCGCCCTGCCATCCCGACAATCACAATATCCTTGTCGTCCGGCCCACCATCGCACGGGGGCGGCGCCGTTCCGGATGCGACAGGTTGGGCCACCGCACCGGCGGCTGGCAGAGGATCCTCTTTGCCCCCCGTCCAGTGCAGGCTTGCGGGCCGATGTGCCTGCGATAGCCACAGCGCCAAGCGGTCCACGCTGCCATGTTCGAACATCGCGGCGCTCGGCAGATCACCAAAGACGGGACGCAGGCGTTGCATCACCTCCACGATCATCAGGGAATCCACGCCATAGGCTGAAAACGGCTCTATCGGGTCGATCTCGGCAGGGTCGCGGCCTCCGGCCGCCGCCAGAACCGCGCAAAGCTGCCGTGCCACGGCGCGCTGCAGGGCCGGATCCGCCTGTGCCGCTTGGACTGTGACGGGGGGGGCCGCGGGTCGGTTCAGGCGTGTCAGGATACGGTCGGGATCGCCTGCTGCGATGGAGACCTGGCCTGCCGTGCCGCCAAGTGCCGCCCAAAGTGCGGACAATCCCTGGTTCGTCGAGATGGATGATACCCCGTCACGATCCTGCAAGCTTGCCAGCGTCTGCGCCCCCAGACGCATGCCGCCCGCCTCCCAATACCCCCAGTTCAGCGCCACGCTTTGCCCGCGGCGCAAGCCCTGCCGCACCAAAGCATCGCGTGCGGCCAGCATCCCGTCCAGCATCCCGTTGGCAAAGGCATAAAGCCCCTGACCTTCGTTCCCCGCGACCGAGGCAAGCGACGAAAATCCCGCAAAGACCGAGATCGGGTCTTGCGCCGTGGCGGCATCCAGATCACGGGCGAGGTCCAGTTTTGGCCGTAGAACCGCATCAAGCGGTGGCAAGTTCCCCGAAGCCAGTAGCCCGTCTGCCGTGACACCTGCACAGTGCAGCACCGCCGCTATCGGGCCAGCCAGCGCACGGCGTTTGGTCAAGGCCGCCGCCAAGAGCGCAGCACTGTCCGCGCCCGCGCCCGGATCGGCAATCCAGTCGGCAGACACCCCTTGCGCCTTGGCCCGCGCCAACAGCGCGGCGGTCTCGGCCCTCGGGCCATTGCGCCCGATCAGCGTCAGCCCGTCTACGGTGCCCTTGGCCAGAATGTCATGGCAAACAAGCCGCGCAATCGCGCCGTTGCCGCCGGTGACGATGATGTGACCCTTTGGCTGCCAGCCCGAAAGGGCATCGACCAGATGAAAGCGGCGGTAGAGCGGAGCGCCCGGATTGCGCGCGTCCACCAGAATTTCATCGGCCAAGGGCTGTGAAAGGGCGGTTGCCGATCGCGCCAAAACCACCTGAACCGCAGCACCGGGGTTTTCGATTTGAAGGCAGCGCGCAAGCCCCGCAAGACCGTGGGCCAGCGCCTGATCTGTGGTCACATAGCGCGTGGCGGCTTGGCCGGAAACCGCCCGTGCGGCGGCGATGACATCGGCCAAAATCGCCTCGAACCCGCCAAGTCGCAGGTCGGCGGGCCAGTCCGGCGGGCAGTCGGCGGTCAGCACCACGCGTGCGGCAACAAACGCACTGCGGTCTGAATGGCCCCAGCGAGCCGCGAACTGGCTGGCGGCCGAGGTCATGTCACATCCTCTTGCAAGTGGCGCAGCAGTTGCGCGGGGCTGATGTCGCCATCGATCATCCGGTCAAGCCATCTGTCACAAACAGGTGGCTGCGGCGCGGGCGCTTTGACTGTTTCGGGCGAAGCCGCGGCGGGCTGAACCGCAGCAGGGGCGCGGAACCAATGGGCCTGACCCTCGAACTGGTAGACGGGCAGATGCAGGCGGCGGGCAGGGGCGGGGTGAAGATCTGCCCCGCCGCACCATGCGGTTGCGGCGGTCAGTTCGGGTGCCGCAGTCAGGCTGGCCACAGGCTGCGCTGCCGGATCGAACAGCGGGCGACCTGTCACCTCGCCGCGTTGCCACAGGCGGTCATCGCCCGCAGCCAGCGCCGACAAGGCCGCGCGCAGATCGGCCATCCCGTGAGAGACAAAGGCCGCACGCATCCGCATGGCGGCGCGCCCCGTGCGCAAGCTCGCCGCGACTCTTCCGTGAAGCCCTGTCACGTCGCGCTGCCCGTCCAGCCAAAGCGCCAGATCGCGCGCCCTCCGGCGCAAGGCGCTGTCTGTGCGCGCACTTAACACGATGAGTTCCGGCATATCCGCACCGGTCTGGTCAGGCCCATCAGGGGCAGGGCCAATGACGACATGGGCATTCACCCCGCCAAAGCCGAAACTGCTTACCCCCGCCAGCGGGCGGTCTTGCGGCCAAGGTTCGATGCGGTCTACGGGGCGGAACGGACCTTGGGCGAAGTTCAGATAGGGGTTGACCGGCTGGCCCAGCAGATTTGCCGGAACCCGCCCCTGCTTGCGACAAATCACCAGTTTGATCAGCCCCGCGATACCGGCTGCCGCCTCGAGATGGCCGATGGCGGGCTTGATCGCGGAGAGCAGCACACTGCCTGTGGCAAGCGTCTGTCCGGTATCTGCGGCCCTTTGGGCAAAGGCGCGGTTCAGGCCTTCCAATTCAACCGGATCGCCCAGTTCGGTTCCCGTGCCATGCGCCTCGATCACGCCGATGCGGCCGGGGTCTATACCCCGCAGCGCGGCATGGATCACCGCCGCTTGCGCGCCGATGCGCGGTGCGGTCACCGATCCGGCCCGCCCGCCGTGGTTTTCTGCCGAAGCGTGCAGCACGGCATGGATCGGGTCACCATCCGCCAGCGCCTGCGCCAACGGCTTCAGGATCACCACACCGGCCCCCTCGCCGCGCACATAGCCATTTGCGCGGGCCGAGAAGGTGCGGCATTCGCCATCGGGTGACAACATGCCCCCCTGCATCGGGCCGATGAAGCCTTCGGGTGTCAGCGTAATGTTCACCCCGCCTGCAATGGCCATGCTGCACTGTCCGGTGCGGATCGCCTCGGCGGCGCGATGCACGGCAACAAGGCTGCTGGAGCAGGCCGTATCGATGGCCGCGCTTGGCCCCGACAGATCAAGCAGGAAAGAGAGCCGGTTTGCCAGCATCGCCAGCGATGTTCCCGTAGCCATATAGCCCGAAGGTGGCACCCCGGCCCGCTGCATCGCCTCTCGATAGTCGTTGCCCGACACCCCGACAAAGACACCCGCATCACGCGCCAAGGTGGCAGGCGTCAGACCGGCATCTTCAAGCGCCTGCCAGACCGCCTCCAGCATCAGGCGATGTTGAGGGTCGGTTACCTCGCTTTCGGCGGGGGAGAGTTGGAAGAAATCGCTGTCAAACCGCGCGATATCGGCCAGATAACCGCCTTTGGACGGCACACCCGCCGCTGCCATCCGCTCCCTGTCTTGCGCCCCGAAGCAGGGGGGCAAGGTGGACAGGCCGGATCGGCCCGAGAACAGCAGATCCGACAGCGCCTCTGGCCCATCGGCACCGGGCAGGCGGCAGGCCATGCCGATGATCGCGATCTTGTCACCGGTTTCGCGGTCTTGACGGGGCTGCATCACCGCCTGAAGTCGCGGCGGAACCGTGGGTGCCGCCACGGTCGCGCGGGGCTTTTCCGGCAAGGGCGCGCCCAGTTGCGCCGCCAGTTGTGCGATATTGGCCACGTCATAGAACACCGCAGGCGTCAGATTGGTGCCAAAACGCGTGTTCACCTGATCGGTCAATGCCGCCAGCGCAATGGAGTCAAAGCCGAAATCGTAAAACCGCGTAAAGCTGTCTACCTGCGCCAGATCGAACTTCAGCATCTTGGCGACGATGCCGCGCAGCACGGCCTCGGCGTTGCCATCCGCGCCAGATGTTTGCGGCTGTGCCGAGGCGTGGCTCGACGCGTGAACGCCGTGCAAGGTTGCCAAAACGCTACCCTGTTCATCTGTTACCGTCAGGTCGGCGACAACCCCCCGATCGGTGACGCGCAGCACCCCGTCGATCCGGCTTGCGCCAGCCTTGCTGGCAAAGCGGCGCAGGGCCGTGATCGCGTGAACATCCAGCGCGGCCCAATCCGGTTGACCTGCCGCTTTGGCGGCAAAACGCAACGAATCTTCGATGGCGGTGATGGTTTCGGGCGACAGACAGGTGTTCTTGCGGTCGTGGTCCTGCCGATAGCTGGCAGCCCTGATCGTTGCCGCAAAACGGCCCTCTGCCTGCGCAACGAAGGCGGAGAGCCCACGCGCATAGGGGCGATGGTCAAAGCCTGCTTCGGCTCGAAGGGCCGCAGGGTCAGCGTCTGGTGTCAGACCCGTTGTCACCGGATCGGCAGGGCGGGCATCATCGGCTGCGGCGCGGAGCAAGACCGCATCACCCGATGTGATCTCAACCGTCCCGTCAGCGGCAACCTGCACCGTCAGCGCAGGATGGGCCGCCACATCCGCCGTGCCAAAGGTCAGCCCCGACACCCCCGTTGCAGGATGGCCCGTGATCCTCAGCGCCGCCAAAGCGGCATCGGCCAGCAACAGCGGGCTGATCCAAACCGCCCCCTCGCGGCGGGATACATAATCCAGCAGATCATCGGCCCTGATCTGCGTTTCGAACCGCAAACCCGCCAAATCGGACACATTGCGCCCGATCAGCGGATGCAGGCGGCGGCGGAACACTTCGGGCCGCAGCACGGACGGCGCATCGGGGTCCACCTCGACCCAGCAGCGCGTGCGTTCAAAGGGATAGGTCGGCAGTTCGATCCGACGCGGGCGTTGCGGCCAGCGGGCGGACCAATCGACCGTCTCTCCCCGCGCCCAGTTCACCGCGCAAGAGTGCGGATCGGTTGCGGGCAGCGCCGCGCCGGGCGGTTCGGCCATGATATCGGCGCAATATGCGGCATCGCCGCCGATCCCGTTGCGGAAAGCGATCAACTGTTGCCGCAGATCGGCCAGCGTCTCGCTGACAACCGCCAGACGACAGCGAAGCGCCGTGCGTCCGGTTTGCAGGGTAAACGCCACGCGCTGCGGGTCTTCTGCCGGATGGGCATCGATCCAGTCGATCATGCGACCCAGCACCTGATCTAGCCTGTCCCGCGTCAACGCCGAAAACGGCATCACGACCGGGCGCATGGGCAGGTTGGCCGCAGCACTGGCGCGATATTCTTCGACGATCATGTGGTTGTTCATGCCGCCTGCGCCGATCGACGTGATTCCCGCACGGCGGGGGGCAGAGCCGCCCTGCCAGTCACGCAGGGTCTGGTTGACCTTGAAGGGCATCTTGGCAAAGGGGATAGCCGGGTTCAGCACATCGGAATGCAGCGACGGGGCAATCTGGCCGTGGCGCATTTGCAGGACCAGCTTGGTAAAACCGGCAATGCCTGCCGCCGCCAGAAGATGCGCGATGTTGGATTTGACCGACCCCAACGCCACGTCGTCCGAGGTGCCATACACCTCTTGCAGCGCCGTGATCTCGATCGGGTCGCCCAACTTTGTGCCTGACCCGTGCGTCTCGATGTAGCTGATATCGCGCGGTGACAGGCCCGCATCGGCAAGCGCGTCCCGCGCGGCGCGGGCCTGCATCGACGGGCTTGGCACGGTAAAGCCATTGCGCGGGCCCGCGTTGGCCATCGCGGTTCCGGTGATGACCGCCTGGATAAGGTCACCGTCACGTTCGGCATCGGCCAGCGGCTTCAAAAGCGCCGTGCCCACGCCCTCACCCAGAATGGTGCCATCTGCGCCCAGCCCGAAACTGCGGATCACTTCGGCCCGGTTCGAGGTGAAATGCTCTTGCGACGAGGAGATCAGGTTATAGGGATGCAATAAAAGGTTGACCCCGCCGGCCAGCACCATCTTGCACTGGCCCTCGCGCAGCAGGCGCACCGCAAGATCAAGCGCTGTCAGCGATGCAGAACACATCGTATCGACAAAGATCGACGGCCCCGTAAGGCCGTAAAAATACGAGATCATGTTGGGCATGGTGCCGGTATAGCTGCCCGAAGCACGCACGCCGCGCGTCAGCATGTTCTGAACACCATACAGTTGGTAGTGGTTGCTCATGGTGCCAACCAGAACGCCGACATCGCCGCCTATTTCGGCTTGCAGCGTTTCGCGCGAATAGCCGGCCTGCTCGAAGGTCTCGACGGCACATTCCAGCAAAAGCCGCACCTCGGGCGACATGGCCTCGGCATCGGCCTGCGAGATGCTGAAATAGCGCGGATCGAACTTGTCTATGTCATCCAGAAACCCGCCGGTCTGGATCGTCGATTTGCCCAAGACCTCACGCTCGGGGAAATAGATTTCCGAATGTGGCCAGCGATCAGCCGGAACCGGGGTAAAGTGATGCCGACCGCTTGCGATATTGTCCCAGAATTGCGCCAGATTGCTGGCCCCCGGATAGCGCCCGGCAAGACCGATCACGGCAATGTCGCGACCTTTGGGACGGGTGTGCAGGGCCGGTGCCGGCGGGGTTGCGCTTGGCTGGGCCGCCTTGATTGGCGGTGGGACGGGTTCAACAAGCTGGGCAGGCGCGTCATCAGGTTTGACAAGACTTGTCGGTGCCTGTTGGTTCGATGACGAAGGCAGGGCCCCAGCCACGGCTTCCCACCATTGGCGCAACAGGTAATCCGCCACCCCGTTCAGGTTCAAAGTTTCAAAGAACAGCGTGGCGGAGAGCGAAACACCCAACCATTTTTCCAGCTTTTCAACCATCTCGACCGCAAGAAGCGAGTCGAAACCATAGCGTTCAAAGGGCAGTCCGGGGCGAAGGGTCGTGGCCTCGATCCCCAGCGTATCGGCCAACATCGCAGCCAGTTTCTCCAAGAGGGCGGGGCGCAGAGTATCGGCTGACGCGCTGGCCGTCGCGGCCGTTTCGGCTGCCGCAGGGGTCACGCCAGTTGGCGGGCGTTCAGCCTCATCACCCTTTGACAGAAAGCGCATGAACCGCGCCGCATCGCCTTGTCCAGCCACCACGCGCGGCGGCAGCGCGCCATCCAGCACATCAAGGAAAACCGCCAAAGCCTGATCGGTTGGCAGGGGATCAGTGCCCATACGGCCTGTCATGCCGCGCAGAACCCTGTCTGACACGCGCATGCCGCCATCGGCCCACAAGGTCCAGCCGATCGAGAGCGAATGACCTTTTCTTTCGCCTTTTGCCACCCGCGCGGCGCGGTCTGCCATAAAGCAATCCATAAAGGCATTGGCGGCGGCGTAGTCGGATTGTCCAACCGCCCCATGCACCGCCGCGACGGAACTGTTCACGAGAAAAAAGCGCAAAGGCATATCCGCCGTTTCGGCATCCAAGGCCATCAGCCCGTCAATCTTGGGCGCTAGCACCCGGTCAAAGGCCGCGCGATCCTTGGTGCGGGCCAGCCCGTCATTCAGAAGGCCCGCACTGTGAATGATTCCGTCAATCCGACTATATCGGCGGCTGATCTCATTTATCGCGGCGCGCAGGCTGCTGCGGTCTGTCACATCACAGATGACAAAAGGAAAATCGCCCACCTCCGGTGCGGTTCGTCCGCCAAGAATGACCTCTGCCGCACCGCGCGCCTTGAGTGCTGCGGCCATCGTACGGCCAATGGCACCCGTGCCCCCCGTGACAAACACCACCGCACCCGAAATGTCATCGCGCGAGTGAGCGCCGCGCCGTACAAGCGTCGGGCGTGGCAACAGCGTCGGAGTCACGGGGATGACAGGAACTCCGCCTGCTTCAAGCGCCAGCGTCCGGATCAGTGGCAGCGCCGCTGCTGCAAAGGAGGAAGCATCGCCGCGCAGCCAAAGCGCCTGCATCGGGCCTTCCTGCAACCAGTCCCGCAGAGTCTCAAGTACTTGCCACAGACTGTCGTGCAACTCTTGCGCCGTGATCGCAGCGGGCAAGGATAGGATACGCAGATCGTCGGCCGACTGCGCGATCAGCGTGATCGCCCCTGCTGTGCCTTCGTCGAATCGCGCGCGCACCGGCGCGGGCAAATCTGCGGCAGGGCACGGGGTCAGGCTTTGCATGTCTGCCACGGCGGTTTCAGACAGGGCAACAGGTCGGGTTGCAAGCCCCGTGATGCGCGCCACCACACGCCCGTCAAAAACCATGTCTACATCATGCCGTCCATCAGCCCGACGTCGGCACAGCGAAACGGCCTGTGTCAGCGGCGTATCGGCAATCGAAAACTGTTCGACCGCAAAAGGCACGCCCGCGGGTTCGCCCGTGAAAAGTGCGGCAACAACCGTTTGCAACGCGGCATCCAGCAGGATTGGGTGCGCCAGGCCATCGGCAGAGGGCGCGTCAGGCGGAAGGGCAAGATCCGCCAGCACCTGACCGCCCGCCAGCGCCATGCGCCCCACCGCACGGAATGCAGGGCCATGGGCGATGCCGGCAGCAATCAATTGGTCATATGGCAAACCCAACTCGACCGATGCGTCCGGCAGAGCCCCCGCTGCGGGCAGTTGTTCACCTTTGGCCAAACGGCCCCGTACCACCACATCGCCGCCGCCATCGCGCACGATAAAATCGTGGTCGCCCTCGCGATGAAAGTTCAGATCGATCCCCGTTTGACCGAGCCGCACAGGCCGCAACCAGACCACATCAGCCAATGTGGCCAATCCGGCAGCGTCGGCAAAGGATTGGGTTGCATAGGTCAGCGTGACCATGCCCGGCAGGATCGACACGCCACCGATGATGTGATGTGTCAGATAGGGGTGGTCTGCCGGAACGTGCAGACGCGCGCCGTCCGGCGTGCGTGCAAAGTGCAGGGCCGCCACATCGGGCGCAGCGGGCAGGGCTGTTGGCAGGGGTTCGAACCAATGGCTGGTGCGGTCAAACGCATATCCCGGAAGATGCAGGCGCGGCCCTTTCGGAACATGCGCCGACCAATCGACCATCCCCCCTGTCACCCAAGCCTGCGTCAGCGCCGCAAGGTCTGTTCCGGTTGCCGTGGCGGCAGGCGCTTCTTCATCAAAGACACCGTGCCAAAGATTCTCCGCCGTGCGCCTGTCCAACGCAGCCTTTAACCCCTGTGCAAGGCTTTGCGCATCGGCCACCAAAAGCGCCACTCGATGGGGCATGGCGACCCTGCCAAGGGCAAGGCTGCGGGCCACCGAGGCCAGATCGACATCCGGGGTGCGTGCAAGCCAGTTGTTCAGGCGCTCCAACCGGTGCCGCAACGCCGATGGGCTGCGGGCCGAAAGCAGGATCGGCGTGGGATTGTGACCTGTGGCCGCATGGGGCTTGGTCGGAAATTCCTCGATCAGCGCATGGGCATTGGTGCCGCCAAAGCCGAACGAGCTGATGCCGGCGCGACGGGGCTCATTGCCGACGCGCGGCCAGTCTTCAAGCCGGTCTGCGATCCGCAGGCCTGACCCCGCCAGTCGCAGCAGCGGGTTCGGCTTTTCAAATCCGGCGGTGGGGGGGATCTGGCCGTGTTGCAGGGCAGCGATGACCTTTGCCAAACCGGCAATGCCTGCCGCGCCTTCCAGATGGCCGATGTTGTTCTTGACCGACCCAATGCGTGTTGCGCCCTCGACCGGGGTGGAGCCTGCCTTCGCATACAGCGCCTGAAACGCGGTTTTCAGGCCGCGCACTTCTATCGGGTCGCCAACGGGCGTGCCGGTGCCATGCGCCTCGATATAGCCCAGCGTTTCGGGGGCGATGCCTGCACGGCTTACCACGCGGGTGATCAGGGCAGCCTGTTCATTGGGGTTGGTCACGGTCAGACCGGCGCTGTGACCGCCGTGATTGGAGGCGACCTCTCGGATCACGGCATGGATCGGGTCACCGTCGGCAAGGGCGTTTGCCAGCGGCTTCAGGACAACCATCGCCGCCCCTTCTCCGCGCACATAACCGTTGGCACGGTGATCAAAGGCGCGGGATTCTCCGGTTTTCGACAGCATCCCCGCCTTGGAAAAGGCAAGAAAATGGTCGGGCGACCAGATCAGATTCACACCACCCGCAAGTGCCAGATCGCAACTTCCGGCCCGCAAGGCTTGAACAGCCTGTTCAATGGCCACAAGGGCGCTGGAACAGGCGGTATCGTTGGTAACGCTTGGTCCGGTGAAGTTGAAAAGATAAGACACACGGTTTGCCAGCACGGCCTGTGAAATACCCGTGGCCATGTGTGATTCAGGCTCTAACCCCGCGCGGGATTGCAGTTCCAGATAATCCCAATGGCATGCGCCCACAAAGACACCGACATCGCGATTGGGCAAGGTGTCAGGGTCCAGCGCCGCATCTTCCAGCGCATTCCACGCGGTTTCAAGGATGAACCGCTGTTGGGGGTCCATACGGTTGGCCTCTCGCGCAGAGATGCCAAAGAACAGCGGATCGAACCCCTCCGCCTGATCGACAAAACCACCCCAGAATTGCCGGTCGGGCGGGAATCCCGAAGCGCGCCGCTGTGCGGACAATTCGGTGATCCGCACCCCGCCCGTGGCGAGAATGTCCCAGAAGTCTGCAAGCGTTTCCGCCCCCGGAAAGCGCAGGGAAAGTCCGATGATCGCAACGGGTTCGGGGCTGCGTGTCATGCGGCAAGCCTTTCCTCGACCTGCACCTTGAGTCGAGATCGCAGATCGGTTTCCGAAACGGCAGGCAGGCCCACGCCACGGACATATTGGGCATACAGCATCTGAAAGCTGAGGAGCGAGACGAAAGCCTGATTTTCCGCTATGCTGATACGGTCTGGCGGGGTCGTCATCACCTTGTTGACCAGCCTTTCGGCAAAACGCGAATCAATCACACCTGACCGCCCAAGTTCCGAAGCCGAAAGCACCAGTTCAAGATAATCCGGGCGTTCCTGCACAAAGGATTTGCTGTCGGCGGCCCGATAGGGGTGCTTGTGTCGGTTGCGGATTTCATCTGGCAATTCGGGGAAGGCTGCCTTGAGCACTGCCTTTTCCGTCCAGCCGTCATCATGTCTGAGGTTTACCGATCCCGCCATCCCCACCACATTGGGATCAAGGAAGGGGCAGCGGTTTTCCACGCCATGCGCCATGCCCATCCGCTCGCCCTGACTGGACAAGAGATAACCCGGCAACAGCGTGTTGAACTCCAGCCATTGCGCCTTTTCCACCGCCGCAAGACCGGAAAAGCTGTCATCCGCCGCCGTGGCCGCGATCAAAGGCTGCAACGCCCGCCCCGCCAATTCGCGATCGGCAAGCAACCTCAGCGACAGGTTGCCGTTCTGATAGCGGATTTCATGCGAGAACAAGCCCGGCAGGCGTTCGGTGGCGAATTGGTCGTAAAGCCCGATCATGCCCGGCGCGTTGGCAAAATGTTTCAGATAAGGGTTCAGCCGCGCCACCCGCGCCTTTCGCGTTTCGATGTCCAGCCCCGCCCATTCCTGCCGCAGCATGGTTTCGCGGAAAAGGTCGTAGCCCAGAAACACCTCGTCCGCGCCTTCGCCGCTGAGGATGGTCTTGATGCCATCTTGTTGCACACGGTCCGACAAGAGGAACATCGGCACAAAGGCGGTGCGGAAGACTGGAATCTCCGCGTGATAGACCGCCTGCGGAAAGGCGGCGCAAATATCGGCATGGGTTGCGCGCAGCGTCGTGTGGCGGGTGCCGAAACGCTGGCTGGCCAAAATTTGAAACGGCGTTTCGTCCAGCGATTCATCCTCGAATCCGATGGAGTAAGACGACACGGGGCCGTTGCTGGGCAGGGTGGACAGGATCGCCGCGATGATCGAGCTGTCCAAGCCGCCCGAAAGATATAGCCCCACCGGCACATCGCTGCGCATACGGATCGTCACGGCACGGATCAGCGCTTCGCGCACAGCGGCGGCGGCATCATCCATCGAAGCAAAACTTTCCCGCGCGGCCAGATCAAGCGCGGCATAGCGGCCCGATCGAATGGCACCCGTGGGCGCAATCTCCATCCAGCCGCCTGCGGGCAGGGTTTCGATCCCTGTCCAGCCGGTCTGGCGCGGGGCGGGCGTCCAACAGCCAAGAATAGTGGCCACTTGGGTTGCATCCGGCGTCAAAGAGATCTCGCTGCAGCCCAGAAACCCCTTGATTTCCGACGAGAACACAAAACGCCCTTGCGCCTTTATCCAGAACAGCGGCCGCTTTCCGAAACGGTCGCGCGCCATAACCAAGAGGCCCGTTTCGCGGTCATAGATCGCAAAGGCGAAGGCACCGTTCAGGTGGGGCAGGCAGTCAACACCCCATGCCTCCCAAGCGCGAAGAAGGACTTCGGTATCGCCATCGGTGGAAAAGCGCATCCCATGTCGAGCCTGCAATTCAGCGCGCAACTCAACGTAATTGTAAATCTCGCCGTTAAAGACGCACCAATAGCGCTGTGACGGACTGGACATGGGCTGTTGACCCGAGGCCAGATCAAGGATGCTCAGCCGCACCATGCCCAAGGTGCAGCGCGTATCGCGGTAATAACCCGCCTCGTCCGGCCCGCGATGACCGATGCGCGCCAGCATCGCCACGATCTCATCGGGGCTTTGGGGCATCGTTGCACCATCAGGGGCATAGGAACCGGCGATACCGCACATGGATCAGCCCGCCTCTGCCAGACTGGCGGTCACGGCATCCGTCATGCGTTGCAGGCTGACCATCACGCTTGTCAGGATCGCGTCATCGTCCAGCGTGATGCCAAATTCGGTCTGGATGAAGTTGATCAGTTGAACATAGCCAAAGCTGTCCATGATCCCGGCTTCGAACAGGTTGGTGCCCGCCGTGAAATCCTCGCCGAAGGTCACAAGGAACTGGGCCTCGATATAGGCGGCAACGCGGTCGATCACGGATGAGCCGGGGTTAGTCATGATGGTTACCTTCTCGAAAAGTCCTGAATGGCGCGGGTAACGCGGTCGGCTGTGGCCGACAGAAGATGCGCGTTCACCGCAACAACGCCGCGGTTTTGCCAACTGGCCAGATCGCTTGCTGCGACCCATTGGTTGAAGGCCCCCATCGCAGGGCCGCAATGCACCTGAAAATCCACCTTGCGCTCGGCCACGCCCTTTAGCGCCAGACGGCCTGATAGGCCGAAATACCAGCGAAAGACATAGGCCATTTTCTGTTTTGGCATGGCCAAGGCGCGTTCGATGGCGGCGGGGGGCCAATAGGCCAGACAATCCTGCCAGACATCGTCAAAACTGCGCTGGAAATAGCGCGTCTCGATCTGGTCGCGGGTCTGCGCGTCGATCTGATCCAGCGTGTCATGGCGCATGTAAAGATCGAACAAGCGGTTTGCGCGGGCCGGAAACAGCACGCCGCGCCGCAGCACCTGAACTCGCGCACCGATTTCAAACATATCGCCAGCCGGGGCATAGGCAGTGTCTTGAACCTCGGCTTCGGCAAGCATCTGCTTGACCAGAGCGCTAGTTCCGGCCTCGATCGTGCATTGGTTGATGGACCCTGTGAGGGTGAATTCCGCCCCCAGCATCAGCGCCGAGGCGGCTGCATCGGGGGTGCCGATGCCACCGCCCGACCCGACGCGCGGTGAAGTGGCGTAGCGGAATTCGGCCTGCATCGCATCGCGCAGGCGGCAAATCGCGGGGATCAGCACGGCGGCATTGCCCTGATCGGTATGTCCGCCGGAATCCGCCTCGACGCAGATATCGTCGGCCATGGGCACGCGGCGCGCCAGATCAGCCATGTCCGGCGTGATCTGATCTTTGGCCAACAGCGCCTGAACAATGGCCTCGGGCGCGGGCGACAGAAAGGCGCGAGCAACTTCGGGGCGCGAGAGTTTGGCAATGATGCGGTTGGTAATCGCCACACCGCCGGGGGCCAGCGCATCGCGCGACAGGCCCAGAAGGCGATAGCGCACCAGATCGGGAGTCATCTTGATAAAGGCCGATGCCTCGATCCGCCGGATGCCGTGGCGCAAGAACAGGTCAATGTTGGCGGTTTCGTTCGATCCGTTCAGCAGGTTGATGCCAAACGGATCCTTCGGTCCCAATCGCGCGTTCAGATCCGTTATCGCGGCCTCAACGCGATCAGGCGAAAGCCCCCCCGTCCCGAAGAATGACAGGATGCCTGCCTTGGCACAGGCAACCACCCAATCCGTGCTGGCGATGCCATGCACCATGCCGCCGCAGATATGGGCATAGCGCGTGCCGTAGGTCGCCCGAAACGCGGCAGAGCCCAGAGTTTCTGCCGTAATATCCAGCGCGCCAGAGCGGAAAACCGTAGGTGCGGCAACGGGTGCCGCGACAACAGGCGCGGAAGGCTGGGACACGGGTGCGGTGACCGAGGGCGCAGGGCTGACGACATGGCTGCGTCGGATTTCCGCGATCATCGATGTCAGCACGGGCTTCGGGGCCAGTTCGACGAACTCGGTTACCCCACGGTCCAGCATGTGGCCGACCGATCCTTGCCAATCCACCGACCGCGACAACAACCGCGCAATCTGGCCGCCGATGTCATCCGCCGCATAGGGCCGTGCTGTTACGTTGGAAATCACAGGAACCAGCGGCGGGGAAAAATGGAAGCCCGACAAAAAGCGCGCAAATTCGGCCTCGGCCTGCTGCATCAGGCGGGAATGGAAGGCCCCACTGACCGGCAGCGGAATACAGGCCCGCGCCCCGGCCGACTGGATCAGCGGTGCAGCCCGCTTGACCTGCTCGGCATCGCCGGAAATCACGATCTGGCTGGGGGAGTTCAGATTGGCGATGTCCACGCCATCCAGACCAGCATCGGACAAAACCTGTTGCAGACGCGCGCGGTCTAAGCCCAGCACGGCAGCCATTGCCCCCGCAGGGGCGGTGGCCATCAGTTCGGCCCTGCGGCGCACGATGCTCAGGGCTGTTTCAAAATCCATCACCCCTGCTGCGTGCAGGGCGTTCATTTCGCCCAAAGAATGGCCTGCCAGAATGTCGGGCATTCCATGCCGGTCCAGATGCGCCCGCCATGCCAAAGCGTTGACGCAAAAGATCAGGGGTTGTGCATAACGGGTATCGCCAAGCTTTCCCCCCGGATTGTCGCGGCAGATCTCGGTGACGGAGTAGCCAAGGATGCGGTCCGCTTGCGCGACCATTTCGGGATAAAGCCCGAAAAGTGAAGCGCCCATGCCCGCAACCTGTGACCCCTGACCGGCAAAGACCACTGCACTTCGGTCCGTCGCACCGGCGGACAGCGTGTCATCTGATCCGATGTCTTTCATCGCCACCTCGTCCAGTGCCCGCAGGCGTTCCAACTCTGACTGCCCGTTCGCAAACGGCGACAGGATGCGCTCCTGCGGCCAGTCGGGAAGGGAGCGCGCCGCAAGGGTCGCCAGACTGCCCGAGGGGCCGACATCGACCAAACGGCAAATCTGCCCCCGCGCCTGAATTGTGGCGAGCGCGGTGCGAAACTGGATCGGCCCGCGCCCCAGCGCCGCGAAATGGGTTGCATCAGGGCAATCGATGAGACCGCCCGTCATGGAAGAAATCAGCGGCATCCGTGGCGTGCGATACTCTCGCCCCGCAAAAACGGCGGTGATCTGGCGCGCGGCCTGATCCATGGCGCTGCTGTGGAAGGCGCGGGACACGGGCGGAGCCACGCATAAAATGCCATCTGCCCTTAGCTGCCTTGCGGCGGTTTCGATGGCGTCATCCTTGCCAGCAAGGATGAAATGGTCTTCAGCCTGTTCGCCCACGAACTCCACTCCCGACAACCGATCAAACACCGAGAGCGGGGCCAGCACCGCCAGCATCCGCCCCGGCGGGCAAAGATCATGCACGATGCGCGCGGTGCGGGCGATGCAGCACAGCATTTCCTCTGGCGGCAGGACACCGGCAAAACCCGCCTGTGCAAACTCGCCCAGCGATACACCAACACAGATATCAGGCTCGGTGCCTTTGGATTGCAGGCGCAAGGCAAGCGCCAGTTCGATCATCAAAAGTGCGGGATGCGTGAACCGCAGATCATCACAAGTCTGATCGCGCGAAATGGCCGGATCATAAAGCCGCTCAAGCACCGATCCTGCGCCATCGGCCACCAGCGCCTGATCCAACCGGCGCATGATCGCACCAAAAGTCTCGTCACCACGAAACAGCGCCTCACCCATGCGGAAATATTGCACACCCTGACCGGGAAACAAAAACGCCGAGCCTAAACGGCTGGCTGTGGCGAAAAGACTGTCTTTCATCGCAGCGCCACCACAATTCGGCCCCGTCCGGGTTCGCCGCCGAAACTGCCCATCAATGCGGGCACTTCATTTGGGTCGGCGAAATGGGCCAGCAGCGCGTAATCTTCGGGGCGCAGCGTTTTGGCCACCCAACGCAGCGCCTGCGCCTTCTCTGGCGGCGAAAGACCTGCATTCACGCCAAGAATGCGCAGCCTGCGCAGGATCACAGCCAAGGCGTTGATATCTGGACTATTGCCCGCAACAAATCCCGCCAAGGCCACCGTTCCGCCCGTTCGCATGTGGCGTGTCAACCAGTTCAGGGCGCCGCCCGTCACATCAAAGGCACCAGAAAAGCGTTCAGGACCAAAATTTTGCGCGTTGAGGTCCGCCTCGGTCAAAGGGGGCAAAATGGTGCTGACACCCAAGTCCGAAAGAACCCCCGCCCGGTTCGCATCGCGGGTCAGCGCTGTCACATTGCGTCCTGCGCGGGCATAACAGGCAGCGGCAACGCGCCCTGTGCCGCCCATCGCACCGGTTACAGCAATCGGGCCGTCTCCGATAAGCTGCCCTGCGGCGTAGGCCACAAGTGCCGCCACCCCCACAGTTGCGGCGTCACGCGTTGTCATGCCTTCGGGCAGCGGCGTGATGGCTTCCGGCGGCAGCCGCACCTGACCTGACAGCGTTCCGACCAACGCCTCGCCCAGCCCGTGGCCATTGACGAAAACCAGATCGCCTTCGCGAAAATCGGGCGAGGATGATTGCATCACCACCCCTGCGCCCTCGTTCCCTGCGACATGACCAGGCGGCACAGGTCCAAAACGACCCGAGGCGACGATGAAATCCCGATAGTTCAGCGCAGCATATTCAATGCGCACGAGCACTGCCGCAGGGTTCTCGTTCTGTGAGCCCTGTACTGGCATCCGCGCCACAGAAGCGGCCTGACCATTCTGATCTAAACTTCGCGCCACAGCCAAAATCCAAGGAAAAAACATCCCGACATTCCCCAGATGGCATGCCGTCCAGCAGCAGCGTGACCTGATTTCACGGCCAAATCAAGAGCTTTGGAAGGTCCCCCGGATGACCCGAACAGCCATTTTTGGACGGTTGAATGTATGCGGCGGCCATGCCCCATTGATTTCGGGCTTGCGCGGCGTCGCGATGAGAC
>CAYMRX010000012.1:0-56034 GCA_964393035.1 uncultured Tabrizicola sp. | reverse complement strand
TCACAGAACATGGACGCGGGCGCTTTGTGACTGCGGTGGCGGCGCTGAATATCGCACGGCCGATCACAGTTTTTGAAAGCATCAGCACAATGTTGGCGGCCTTGGGCTACACGCCCGAAACGCGGGTGCTTTCGGCCAAGACGGTGCTGGCAGCCGCAGACCCTCAGGCAGCAATGGCTCTGGGCTTACCACCGGGCGCTGAGGTTTTCGTTCTGGAACGGTTGCGCGAAGCGGCGGAGCAGGTGCTGGTCTACTCCATCGACGTGCTGCCACTGGCACTAATTGGGGATTTGCCCGAACATGCTGCTCTCGCAGGATCGGTGAACGAATTGCTGGCCCGCGCCGGACATCGCTTGGTGATGTCGAGCGCCAATGTCGCTGCTGTCTTCCTACCCGAAGGCATCTTGCCTAAGCCAGCCAGTGCCGAGCCTTGGCTTTTGGTCACTGAAACCTGCCTGTCAGAAACTGGCAGCCCTATTCTTTTCGCCCGCGACTATCATCGCGGATCGTTGATTTCGTTCAACTTCTCTCGCCAGTGATCTTAGTGCAGTACCTGCTGCAAAAACGCCTTTGTGCGTTCGCTTTTCGGCGCCGTAAAGAAGGTTGACGGTGGACCTTGTTCGACAATCCGACCGGCATCCATAAAGATCACCCGATCCGCCACTTGGCGCGCGAAACCCATTTCGTGGGTGACGACGGCCATGGTCATGCCTTCTTCGGCCAAACCGACCATGACATCGAGAACTTCTTTGACCATTTCCGGGTCAAGCGCAGAGGTGGGTTCGTCAAACAGCATCACATCGGGCTGCATCGCCACGGCGCGGGCAATGGCGACGCGTTGTTGCTGGCCGCCTGAAAGTTGACCGGGATATTTCTGCGCCTGTTCGGGGATATGCACCTTCGACAAATAATGCATGGTGCGATCCTTCGCCTCTGCCGCCGAAAGCCCACGCACCAACCGCAACGGCAGGGCACAATTTTCCGCCACCGTTAAATGCGGGAAAAGGTTGAACTGTTGAAACACCATGCCCACCCGCAGCCTGATCGCCTCGACGACGGATTGTTCGCGTGTCAACGGAATGCCTGCGACAGTTACCTTGCCCTTTTGGAAACCCTCTAGCGCATTGATCGTGCGAATGAGCGTTGATTTTCCCGAGCCGGATGGCCCACAGATTACCAGCCGTTCGCCCTGCGCGACCGACAGGTCTACGTCGAACAGCACCTGCATCGCGCCATAGGATTTGCACAGGCCAGTGATTTCGATGCTTGGGGTCGTGGTCATCGTGTCACCGCCTTGTTGAAATGCGTCTCGATGCGTTTTTGCAATAACTCCAACACGATAGACAGCAACCAGTAGATCAGAGAGGCGGTCACCATCATCTCGATATGCCGGAATTCGGCCTGACCTTGGGTGCGCGCCAGATACATCAGTTCCCACACGCCAACTACGGAAACCAGTGAGCTGTCTTTCAGCATCGAGATAAACTGGTTGCCGGTCGGTGGAATGATCACCCGCATGGATTGCGGTAGGATGATCCGGGTCATCACCGATGTTGGCCGCATTCCAAGCGCGCGCGCGGCCTCCCATTGGCCTTTTGGGATGCTTTCGATCCCGGCGCGGAAAATCTCGGTCATATAAGCGCCATAGCACAGGGACAGCGCGGCGATGCCTGCGGGCACGGCATCAACCACATATCCCAGTTGCGGCAAGCCAAGGTAGATCATGTAGATCTGCATCAGCAGCGGCAGGCCGCGAAACAGCGAGGTATAGAAATGCGCAATCCCCTGCGCGATACCGTTGTTTGACAGTTTCGCCACCGCACCAATCAACGCAAGGATCGTGGCGATGGTGATCGACACCGCAGAAATATAAAGTGTGGTGACGAGGCCTTGGGTGATCAGAAATCCGATCTTCCTTTGGATGAAGGCGAAGGAAAGATCAAAAGAATAGAAGAACAGCAAAATCAGTGCTGCCAATTCACCCCAAACCAGCCAAACCTGTTGGCGCAGCGGCAGGCGCATAACAACGAAGATATTAAAGCCAACCAAAGCAGTCACCGCAGCGGCGGTTAGTAGGTTTAGCGTGCTGCCCTCGGCCCAAGGGGCAAGGTCTTGCACGATGCGGCCAATCGCTCTGCCGCCTGCCTGATACCATAAAAGCCCGCCGAAAATGGCCGTCAGCAGCGGAAGGAAAATCACGGGGCGATTGAGCAACGGCGGGTAGTCGATGTTGTCGTGAAAATCCATGTTCAGCGCCTGCGTTCGCGCCAGGCGTCCATTGCCTGAAACTGCCAATAGGTTAATTGCACAGCGGCCATACCGACAAGCCCGCCTGTCCAATCCAGACCAAAGGGGGCGAATGCTCGGTAGCGTTCGGTCGTACCAAGCACGGCTTCGGCCACAACGCGGCCACCGATAGCGGTGGTATTCATGCCATGGCCGCCAAAGCCGGTGCAGTGCCAAATGCCCGAGGCAAGCCTGCCAATCTGCGGCATGCGGTGGCGGGCATAGGACATCAGGCCGGTCCAGACGGTATCAATTTCTAGGGCGGCAAGCTGCGGGTAGGTGTCGGTCATGGTGCGGTGCAAAATCGGGCCAAGGTTAGCGGGCTCGGTCGTGCGGGTGGTGATCTTGCCACCCCAGAGCACGCGTTGGCCGTTATCAACCAGCCGATAATAATCGCCCGCGCGCCTGTCATCGCCGATGGCGGATGTGGTGTGAATGGCCGTCGCGATCAGTTCTGGGTTGGGCTTGGAAATCATCACATAGGTGGCAATCGGCAGGAAGGCGCGGTGGAGTTCGGGGATAAGGCGGTCAGTATAGCCGCCCGTTGTCACCACAACTTCGCGCGCGGTGATCTGGCCTTGGGGTGTGGTGATTTTCCATTGGCCCTGCGCGCCTTCAATACGGTCCGCTGGGGTGGCCTCATAGATCGTTGCCCCAGCCGCAACAGCAGCGCGGGCGAGGCCGAGACAATAGGCCAGCGGGTCAAAATGAAAGGCGTTCTGGTCTTGTAGGGCTTGGTGATAGCTTGCCGAAGTCAGATGTTGGGCCAAGGCGGCGCGGTCAAGATGGGTGACATTGTAGTTGAACTCTTGCGCGAGCCAGTCGCGGTGATCGGCCAAGCCGCGTCCCGCGTCGTAGCGCACCGCACCAAGGATGCCGTGTTGGTGGTTGGCGGCACTAATGCCAAGATCACGGATATTGCCCGCGACAATCTGCACCCCTTCGAGCGACATGCGAAACAGGTCTTTGGCGGCAGATTGGCCAACGCGGGCAGTGATGGCGTCAAAGCCCAGCGAATAACCGGGGCTGACAAAACCACCATTGCGCCCTGATGCGCCCCAACCGATGCGGCGGGCCTCTACCAAAACCACCCGACGCCCCGCCTTGGCCAGATCATAGGCTGCAGTTAAACCCGCAAGACCGCCGCCGATGATGCAAACGTCCGCCTCAACTGCGGTTTGCAGCGCAGAATAGGCTGGAAGATCATCCGGGGCCTGACGACGATACCAGACATCAGCGTAGTCGCGCGAGGGCTTTACGGTCATTGCAGTCTCATATTTTGGTAGGAAAATGCGGCACGCAAATCCTTGCGCGCCGCCTGGTCACTTACTTGCTATAGTCTTTGCCATACCATTTGGTGGTCAGCGTCGCCAGCGTGCCATCGGCTTGCATCGCAGCAATGATTTCACCAACTTTGGCCGTCCATTCCGCGTCACCTTTGTCGGCAACCACGGCCAGCGGTTCTTGGAAGGCGTAATCACCGGGCAGAACTTTGATCGGATAGCCCTTCTTGATCGCGCCCAAAACGGTCTGCTCGCCTGCAATCACTGCGTCAACCCGCACGCCATCGCCAAGGCGCAGATCGTCAAACGGCAGCATGGAATCGGCATAGGTTTTGATCTCGCCGGGTTCCAGCCAATAGGTGATCGGCGGCACATTGGGGGCATCAATCACCAGACGACGGTTGATGTAATCTTCCGAGGTGGTGCCGGTTTCAACGCCGATCCGCTTGCCGTTCAACTCTTTCGGGTCGGTGATCTTGCTGTCCTTGTTCACCGCAAAAA
This sequence comes from uncultured Tabrizicola sp., assembly GCA_964393035.1. Lineage (GTDB taxonomy): Bacteria > Pseudomonadota > Alphaproteobacteria > Rhodobacterales > Rhodobacteraceae > Tabrizicola_A. The sequence goes on along the minus strand of CAYMRX010000012.1, from coordinate 51,964 downwards.
CATAGGGGCTGTAGTAGTAAACCGAAGCAAAATCCAATACTTCGGCACGAGGTTTGGTTGGAGTGATGGAGCCTACAGCCACATCCCAACGCCCAGCCCAATGGCCACCCGTCATCACGCCCCACTCAGGTGTGTCAAACTTTGTAGTAGCGCCAAGCCGCTTGGCGATCTCGTTGGCGACATCAATGTCAAAGCCAACAAGCTGGTTGCTGTCATCAAGGTAACTTTGGGGAGGCCAGCCTGCGTTGGTCGCCACGTTAAGAACCTTGGTGGAATTCACCCGATCTAACGTTTCACCCGCAAAAGCGGTCGATCCCATCAAAAGTGCGGCCAATGTGCCGATCAATGCTAGTTTCATGCTTCTCTCCCTATCGTTATCAAGCTGCTTTTCTTGCAGCTGCTGCTTCAATGGACGCATGTTGTCATACGTCTGTCAACATCGTATCGCCGCCCGAGGGTAACGCCCGCAGGTTTTGTTTAAAGCCGCCGATATGGCCGCAAGTTTCAGCCGCAGCATCGCGGCCCTTGGCAAGGCAATCTGGTAAACTTTGCCCGCGCTTCCAAGCCGATAGAAAACCCGCAATAAAAGTATCACCTGCGCCCGTGGTATCTACCACTTGGGCCAGTGGGCGAATGCCAGCTCTAATGATATCACCACCATCGCTCGCCATACTTCCCAACGCGCCACAGGTTACCACGGCCACGCGCGCGCCCATTGCCAGCAATTGTTGCAGCGCAGCATGAGCCAAAACCTCTGATGGGCCAACCGAGTCAAAACCAACATCCAAACCCTCGGCCTCCGCATTGACAGCCACATCCTGCGAGAATGTAACGCCCGTCGTCGCCAAGGCTTGCCGCAGCGCCGCCGAGCCGTTGAACCAGCCGATGTGAATGTGATCCGTCGCGGCCAATGCACGGATATCCGCAGTCGTAGGTGCGTAAATCGCCGTTGCCCCGAAATCTTCAAAGGCCAAAAACCGCTCACCGTCAGCATCAACGTTGATATCGGTATAGGCTGTCGGTGCAGTCAGTTCCTGCAAATGTGCTATCGCAACGCCGTTATCCAGCAATGCCGCGCGGGTCCAATCCGCGGCCTCATCCTGCCCAACCGCGCCGAAATAGCTGCACCGCTCGCCAAGGCGCGCCAACTGCACGGCCACGTTAAGCGCATTCCCCCCCACCGCCGCCTGCTGCAAATGCAAGTAGCGGTCGATGCAATTGTCACCCAAGGTGGCAAATTTGGGGGGCGAATGGTTCATTTTACAAACTGCCCTTGGCTCATAATTTCAATAAGCAACGCGCTTGTAATAGCGCCGCGTCACCAAAGGATGGTCGCGCATCACTTCAAGATGCGCTGAAAGCCGTTCAAGAATTGTTGCCATGAAAGCCGGAGAAAGCAGTGACCGCAAGCGCAGAGAGGCCACTTTTGGCACGTAATTGGCGGTATCAAGCACCGTAAACCGGTCGGTGTACTGCGGCGCAAAATTGGCAACGCGGTCGGCCAAAGCCGTCGCTTCATCTTCGCCGCGCATCAAGATCAGGCTGACGCCTTTATCAACCAACTCTAGCGGGCCGTGAAAGAAATCAGCGGCATGGACGGGGCGCGTGCGGATCCATTGCATCTCTTCTAAGATGCAGGTGGCGTAGTAATTCGCGGCAGGCCACATGTTTCCGGCGGCGGTAAACATATGGTAGTCCGCCCCCGCGATGATGCGGGCAAAGCCATCGGCCTTCGGCTCAAAAGCCTGCTTGGTCGCAAGCAACATCTGCGGCAAGCCCTGCATCTCGGCCAAAATCGCGTCATAATCGCTGATCTCGCCGCGCGCCTTCATCACCGAAAGCGCAACCAGCAGCGCCTGAATATAGAAGGATTCGCTCGACGTGTCGTCGGCGGCAAAGTTCACCAGCGCCGGGTTCCCCCCCAGACCAAGCGGCGTATCGGCATGACCAACCAGCGTGATCACCCGCGCGCCGATCTGTTTCAAGCGATCAAACATCGCCACGCTTTCCTTGGTGGTACCCGAAAGCGAAGGCATAATCACGATAGAGCGCGCCGTCAGATTGCTGTTACCGCAGGCCAAAACCTCGGCCGGATAATCGCGGAACACTGGCAGGCTAGAGCCCCGCTGCAACAACTGAATTGCTGGCTCCATCAGGTAAGCAACGCCACCGGTGCCCAGGAAAAACAGATTATTCGCCCCCGCTGCCAAAGCCTGCGCGATGGCCGTGTCAATCTTGGGGGCAAGAGCAACTGCTCCGGCTTGGATGGTCAAAAAGCGGGCTGGGTCGAAGTTGAGCATGGTGATTCCTGTCGGCGGCGCCACAAGGGGATTTATGTTGTCTTACAACTAAGTTGTCAGACAATATAAATCAACATCAAAGTCGCCAGACGGCTTTTTTTGGGCCGCGCAAGGCCCAAGTGCAAAATGCAGCAAATGTTAGTTTGGCGATTTCAGTGTTTGGGTCTACCAGCACCTTGCCGCCTAACATTTGCTTTGCAGCTCATCGCTGTTGATTGCATCCTTGGCATCGTTCCTATTGAACGCCCGCACTTCAAAAGCATGAACTCGATCCCCAGCCCCAAAGGCTTGGTGGACATTGTGCGAAAGTAAGATCTCGCCCTTGCCGCGCACTTAGATTGCATGATCGGCTTCAACGGGATTAATGCCCCCTCATTGCAGAAGTCGGTCAACCCAAAACTGAACTTTTCGCATCTTTGGCGTCTAGCTAGCAATTGAGCGGCCATTTCCGAGAGCTTACTTCACCACCTTGGGCAGTGGCCCAACGGCAGCTATGGGCCGTTCACGTCGATCTGCTGCCTAATCGCCAACGGCCCGCCCAACCTGCTCCCCCCAAGCTTCCCCTGCCAGAAAACACAAATCGTAGAGGCTGACCGCTGACACCTCGCGCCCACAGGTCAGTCGTTTCAGCACCTCTGGCGCAAGATAGGCCAACCGCAGTTGGCGGCTGACATGGCGCTCTGCAAGGTTCACGGCGATTGCCAGATCACGCAGAGTCCCAAACTCGCCGGCATCCATGCGCCGCCGCCAACCCCATGCGCGGCCGATGGCCCGCAGGATATGCGGATCCTGCGCCTGATCCTCGCTTGGTCGATAGTCCGCGGGCGGCAGAATCTTCGGCCGCCCGTTCTTCTTGCGCACCTTCAACGGAATCAGCACGCGGATCGTATCGTTGGCTTTGGTCATTCCGCCGCCTCCATCTGCCGCGGCGCCACCATCTCGTGGATAACCCCCGCAATCCCCTCGCGCCGAATATCGACCTCAAGCCCGTCGGTGGTGACCGTGACGCGCCGCACTAGCAACTGGATGATGCGCGCCTGTTCAGCCGGAAAGAGTTGCGACCAGAGGGCCTTGAATTCGTGCAGGGCCGCGATGGCGTCCGCCTCGGATGTCCCGCCTACATCGCGTTTCAAGGCCGCCAGCACCTGCGTGACGACCTCCGGCGTTTGAAGGATGCGGCGAACTTCGGTTACGACCGCATCTTCGACCATTCCGGCGGCGAGCCGCATCGGCGCAATTTCTTCGTCGGTCTCGCGGTTCCGGATCACGTCCATGCAGACATAGTAGCGGTAAAGCTTGCCCCCCTTCTTCGTGCTGGTCGGCGTCATTGCCGCGCCATTTTCGCCGAAGATCAGACCCTTCAGTAGCGCAGGGGTTTGCGCACGGCTGTTGTTGGCCCGCTTTCGAGGGCTTTCCTGCAGGATGGCATGCACGCGATCCCAAAGGTCCGCATCGATGATGGCGTCGTGTTCACCGGGATAGGCCTTGCCCTTGTGCAGGGCTTCGCCCCGATACACGCGATTGTTCAGCAACCGGTACAGATAGCCCTTGTCGATCAGCGTGCCCTGCTTGCTGCGGAAGCCCTCACCACGCACTTCACGCGCCAGCAGTGTCGCGGAGCCCATATCAATGAACCGCTGGAAGATTCGCCGCACGTTGGCGGCCTCGGCCTCGTTCACCACCAACTTGCGATCCTGCACATCATAGCCGAGTGGCACATGCCCGCCCATCCAGATTCCCCGTTTGCGCGAGGCCGCCACTTTGTCTCGTATTCGTTCGCCAATGACCTCGCGCTCAAATTGGGCAAAAGACAGCAAGATGTTCAGCGTCAGCCGCCCCATGGAGGTGGTCGTGTTGAAGGACTGCGTCACCGAGACGAAGGTTACGCCGTTGCGATCGAAGACCTCAACCAGCTTGGAGAAATCCATCAGCGAGCGCGACAGACGGTCAATCTTGTAGACCACCACGATGTCGAACAGCCCATCGTCGATGTCGGCCAACAACTGCTTCAGGCCGGGTCGGTCCAGATTGCCCCCTGAAAACCCGCCATCGTCATAGCGTTCGCGCGTGGCGACCCATCCCTCGGATTTCTGGCTGGCGATATAGGCTTCGCAGGCCTCCCGCTGGGCGTCGAGGCTGTTGAACTCCATGTCGAGGCCTTCCTCGCTCGACTTGCGGGTGTAGATGGCGCAGCGCAGGCGACGGGCGGGGCGGTTGGAATTTTCCATCACGCCGCCTCCCGTTTACGTTCGCGCATTCCGAAGAAGCGATAGCCATTCCAGCGGGTGCCGGTGATTTCGCGGGCGACGGCGGAGAGAGATTTGAATTTGCGACCGCGCCAATCGAAGCCGTCCTTAAGCACGGTCACGGTGTGCTCGACGCCATCCCATTCGCGCAGCAGCTTCGTGCCCGTCACGGGATTGCGGGGATCGGCGATCTGATGTTTGCGCCGGGCGTGGCCTTCGACCTCATCGGCCAAGAGATCCAGCATGCGCCGGGTCTCGCGGTCGGGGCCGCCGTAGGTCAGTTCCTGGATCCGGTAGGCGATCCGGAATTCGAGGAAGGCCCGGCTGTTGTTCGGCGCCGAGGTCCCGATCAGTTTTTCCCATTCGGCTTTTAATTCATTGACCGACATTGCCTTTAGCGTGGCTAGGCGCGACAGCACCGTCTGGTCCAGGCTCGGATCATGGCCCGGCTGCGCAGGCTCTATCTTATTGTGATGCTTCATGAGTTCCTCCGATGCGGATACGTTTTGTACGACGACCACCGCTCTTTCGGGGCGAGAAGTCCACGAAACTGTCTCTGTTCTCGGCAGATAAAGCGCTCGACTTCGCGGCGTTCAGCCGAACGACGCCCGCGGCGAGAATGCGGCCGATCTCGGCAAAGCGCGCATCGGCCGACATGCGATCAGGGCATAGGGGATTAGGCCCCGAAACCGGGGTTGATAGATGATCAAGCATAGGAACGCCTTTTGGGTTGGTGACCCCACTTGGGCACCGCCAGCGCCTGATAATCAAGCCGAAACAATCGGTTGGTGAAAGCCTGCGGGACCGAGAGTAGGCGCTAGGGATCGACGTTGAAGGGAATCAATGTCGCGTGGCGCGCTTGACCTGGGAATCGGTTTCCAACTTGAGGGATGCTTTCCAAAGCGGTGTCTTCGTAAAAACGCTCTCTTGCGAGCGGAACGATTTGGCGGGGCGTGTTTCTTGGATGAGGCCTGTCCAGATCAAGGGCCGTAAGACTTGAGTGTAAAGATTGGCCATCACAACGTCATAATGTGGGAAATGCTCTGGCGTCGGCTCCCCATAAAAAGTGCGACGTAGGTCTGCCCCTAAGGCGCCGTTTTCCGCTTCCACGTTGAGAACGTTCAAGAAGACGTTCCAGTTCAACATGATCCCGGTGTCCGGAAATCGTGCCCAGACGCTGTGGTCTATCTCGAAGAGATAAAACGGCGTAATGATCCCGAAGAGCCGCCCCGGATGCTGGCTGACTTCCGTGCCCGCCTTAGTTAGCTTGAATTGCCCCTTGTAATGTCGCCCCATTTTGAGGGTCGTCAGTAGGAAGTGGATATCGCCGAGCGGCATGAAATCCTGCTCGTTCAGGACTTTGTTGACAGCAAAGAGGTCAGCCTCGGTATGGCCCGGCCAGTCAAATTCCCGCGCAGCCCAGTGTACGAAATTGCGTTTGAAGCCCTTGGACGCGGTGAGGCCGATGGTGCCATGCTCTGCGAGATACGCGAAGGTTTTCTGGAAGCATCTCAGCATGGGCGAATAGCTGAGGGATGGCTCGTCATCAGGAAGGGGTCGGAACTCGATCAATTCAAATCTCCCGTGCAAACCACCGGATACGGCCAATGATGGCAACCTCTTCGACCGTACGCTCATATTCTGGATAGACTTTATTGTCAGAGATGACACGGACGGCGGGGGGATCGCTATTGGGAACATGCTGCAATCGCTTTGCCACCAAGCCAATGCCATCGTCGAGGACGAAGATGCCTGGTGGGTTTGGGATTTTGCGGTCCATGTCGACGAGCACGGTGTCGCCGTCAAAAAGCGTGGGTTCCATGCTGTCACCCTCGACCTTCATGATGCGCAGTTGAGCGGGCGAGGCTTTAAGCCCCTGTTTGATCCAGGATTTTCGGAAGTGATAGGCCCGCGCCGGTTCATCATAGTCTTCAATAGCCACCGAGCCGCCCCCCATGGAGGGGCGCACGCCGGCATGGGCGATCGGAACAAAGGTTTCGTCAGGATTTTCCAGAAGTGGCGGAGGCCCCTCAATGTTGCCAATGCCATGGATGAGCCAATCGACCTCTACCTTCAGGACGCGAGCAACCTCCATAAGGCGATCAAGACCGGGCCGAGAGGAGCGGCCGCGCAAGATGTCATAGACAAAGGAACGATTGACGCCTGCCATCTCGGCGACATGCGCGGGGCTCAAGCCGAGCTGGCTTGATCGGGCTTGCAGTCGGTCTGCCAAGCTGTGCTGTGCGTTCATGTTATCCCCAAGAGGGTGTGGATATTATTGGATAAGACATGATTGCATTTGGATGGTCAAGTCGATAGAACAAGAAGTGAACGTGCGGCGTCAGAGGCGGGGGCAAACGATGCGGATCGAGAAGGACTATTTTGCGCTTTCCGAGATCCTTCGGCGCTGGTCGATCGGCGAAGATGATCTGATCTACCTCGCCGAAAACAATCAGATTCGGTTGTCCATTCGCGTCTTCAACCAGTTCCTTGAGTTTGGTGACTATGACACTGATATCGACGGGACGCGGTTTCGGGTGCCGTGTGAGGAGCGGGTGTTCAGTGGCCTTCTCGATCTGCACGCTTGCGACGTCTTCCACCTCTTTCGTTGTGGGGAAGCGCATCTGAATGAGTTTCGCCATAATCGCTGCAGCTATGCGGCTTTTCCAGAAACACATGCACCGCAGTATGTTGTTATTGGTGACCTTCTGATGCGCCGTCATGAGCGGGATCGCTATGAAATCAAGTCAGGATTCCACGCGGGTGAGAGGCAGGTCCCAGAACGGGGGTTCATCTTTACCGTTGGCTATCGCGAAGTGCGAAATCGTGGATTTTGCTTCCAGCTTGGCGCCATCCAGGCGGAAGTCGTGCGTGTGCTCCATGCCGCGGCCGAAGTGGGTCAGCCTTGGCAGAACGGCAAGACCCTTCTGACGGCGGCAGGGTCACGCAGCTTGAAAATGGTCGATGTTTTCAAGTCAAAGCCCGAGTGGCGCGAATTGATTCAGTCCGATGGACGCGGGAACTACCGATTGCGCTTCGATTAAGGGCCGCTCACCCGCGCGAGCCGTGGGATGGGGGTGGGATCAGGTGGGGGATGGGTGCGGGATGCCCATCCCCCATTGCGTTACAGGGCCCTGATTTTCTTTGATGTCTTCATCCGGCACCGCATCCCACTCCAATCCCGACGACATCCCACACCCGCGTTTTGCATTGTCTCCTGGTAACCAAGACAGGAGACCACGATGCAGTCAAAACTCTGCCTCACCCAAAAGGAACTGGCCCGACGCTGGGCGATCTCTCATCGCACACTTGAGCGTTGGCGCTGGACCGGCGAAGGCCCCGACTATCTGAAACTCGGTGGTCGGGTGATTTACCGGGTCGAAGACATCACGGCGTTTGAGGCTGCGGCTTTACGTCGGGGCGAGGCGTCTCAAGCCGCGCGGGTGTTGTGATGGCTTCGCAGATTCGCGACGACATTGGCTTTTTCGCTTGGGTCTCTCTCGCTGATCCAGGTGCGGCCGTGAGCTATCACCGCGGGTTTCTGGCGGTAGATGCGGCGTCGATCATATCGCGCCTCTCGCCCTCTGAGCAGGTCACATTGCGGGGCATCGCTGATGCCGCCTGGCGCGCCTCCGAGCAAAAGCTGGTGCACCTCGTTCAGGAACGCCTTGGCCCGGATCTCTTTGAGTACCGCGCCATCGCCCGCCGCAAGCCGTCTTCAACCTCCATCCCTGAGCGGCTGATCCCAGCCCATTGATCCCAATTGAAAGGAGCCATTATGGCTTACCCCGAGAATATCCCGAGCGTGAATGACGCACTCAACCTGCCGGTTACGGAACTGGCACTGCTCCCACCCTCGCTGCTGGCTGCAATCCAGGCCGAAATCGATGTCGCATCGGAGCGCATGAAGGCCGTTGTCGAGCGGTTCGCGCTGGCCCTTGAGGTCCGCTACGCGGCCCGCGCTTTGGAATGTCGCCGCGATGAGGGCAAGGACACAGGCACGACCCGCTTTGAGGACAACGGCGTCACCGTGATCGCCGAACTGCCCAAGCGCATCGATTGGGACCAGGCCAAGCTTGCCCAGATCGCTGCGAACATCGCCTCCGCTGGCGAAGACCCGGCCGAGTTCATCGACACGAAGCTGTCGGTCTCCGAGCGCAAGTACGGTGCCCTGCCAGAAAGCTGGCGCAAAGGGTTCGAGCCCGCGCGCACTGCGCGGACCGGTAAGCCCAAGTTCCGTCTGGTGTTGAACGAGGAGGTGCGCTGATGGCCATTTCTCTCGCATCCCTGCGCATGACCTCGGTGCTGACGCCGCCGCGCATCCTGATCCACGGCGTCGCCGGGGTCGGCAAATCCACCTTCGCGGCCGATGCTGATCGGCCGGTGTTCATCATGACGGAGGACGGGCTCGGGAAACTCCAGGTGCCGCATTTTCCGCTGGCGACGAGCTATGCGGAGGTCGCCGGGGCCCTTGATGCGCTCCTGACCGAGGACCACGAGTTCGGCACGGTGGTCATCGACAGCGTTGATTGGCTGGAACCGCTGATCTGGGCCGAGGCCTGCCTGCGCAATGGCTGGGCCTCCATCGAAACCCCCGGCTTCGGCAAGGGCTACGGCGAGGCGCTGAATGTCTGGCGGGAGTACCTCGACAAGCTGAATGCGCTCCGAGACCAGAAGGGCATGGCGGTCATCCAGATCGCCCATACCGACATCAAGCGTTTCGACAGCCCCGAGCACGAGCCCTACGACCGCTATGTGATCAAGCTGCAGACCCGCGCCTCGGCGCTGCTCCAGGAGCATTCAGACGTCGTGCTCTTCGCCAACTATCAGATCTCGGTCGCAAAATCCGATGTCGGCTTCAACAAGAAGGTAACCCGGGCGCTCGGGTCCGGTGCGCGCGTCATGCACACCGAAGAGCGCCCCGCCTTCCTCGCCAAGAACCGTTACGGCCTGCCGGACACGCTGCCCCTCAGCTGGGCAGAGTTCATGGCGGCCATGGTGAGCGGTGACCGTGGCCCCAGTGGGGCCGCGAAAGCGCCGCGAACAGCCGAATAATCAAAAAGGAGACAAGACCATGGCACGTTTCGACACGTCCTTTGACGCCACCAGCGTCGAGCCCACCACCGCCCACGAGCTGCTGCCCGCTGGCAAATACCGCGCCCAGATCGTCGAAAGTGAGATGCGCGTCACCAAGAACGGCATGGGCCAGTTTCTGTGGCTGATGCTCGACATCCTCGAAGGCGAGCACAAGGGCCGCAAGATTTTCGACCAACTGAACCTGGTGAATCCGAACCCGACCACCGTGGAAATCGCACAGCGCACGCTGTCGGCCATCTGCCACGCGACGGGCAAGATGCATGTGAGCGACAGCGAGGAACTGCACCTGATCCCGATGACGATCCAGGTGAAGATCAGGCCGCCGAAGAATGGCTACGGCGAGAGCAATGCCATCGCCTACCTGCCGCCCGAGAAGGGTGCCGCCGCGATCGCACGCACCGCAAAGCCCGCGCCCGCTGCGCCCGCGACACCTGCGGCTCCGCCCAAGATGGCATCAGCGCCCTGGAACAAGAAGGGCTGAGATCCCGCGCCGCCCTGGCCTTGTGACGGCTGGGGCGGCACCTCCCGAAACCTGAGGACATTCCCATGACTGACCTGAACAACGCGGCCCCCGTGGCCGTGATCCGCCCCGGCTTGCTTGAAGACCAGCGGCGGCTGATTGAGCTCGACGACGCCATTGCCAAAATCCGCACCCAGATCGCGACGGCCGATCTGGCCCGGCAGCGGGGTCACAAACCCATCGACCCCGACTGGTTCCACCGGGCCCGCACGGCACTCCGGCATCTGAGCCGTGAACGGGCGGAACTTCTGGCCCAAGGCACCGGCCGTCGCCGCCGCGAAAAGCTGAAGGACGCGCTGATCGGTATCCTGCGCGAGCGCCATGACCCCGAGGCCTGGAGCGGCATTCTGGCCGAGGCACAGGCCCGCAGTGAACGGCAGGGTCGGTGATGGCAGAGCTTCCCGAAGCCCCCACGCCGACGCTGACGGCGATCTATGCCGACTATGAGGCCCGCCAAGGCGATGGTTTCCGCGACCACCTCGGCGCCTCGATCATCGGCAAATCCTGTGCCCGTGCACTCTGGTACGATTTCCGCTGGGTCACACCTGCGCGCCATTCTGGCCGCCTGCTGCGCCTCTTCGAGACCGGCCAGTTGGAAGAGGACCGCCTTGTGCGCAATCTGCGCGCCACTGGCGCGACAGTGCTCGAGGTTGATCCGGAAACCGGCCGCCAGTTCCGCGTCGAGGCCCATGGCGGGCATTTGGGCGGATCGCTCGATGGCGTGGCCATCGGCATCCTCGAGGCCCCTAAGACCTGGCATGTGCTGGAGTTCAAGACCCATGGGGTCAAGAGCTTCACCGAACTGACCGCCAAGGGCGTGGTTCTGGCAAAGCCCCAGCACGCCGCGCAGATGCAGATCTACATGCATCTGACGGGCATCACCCGTGCCCTCTACGTCGCGGTCTGCAAGGACACCGACGCGCTGCACATCGAGCGCATCGAGGCCGACAGCGCCATGGCAGGGCGCCTGCTGGAAAAAGCGGGCCGGGTTATCTTCGCCCAGCATCCGCCCGCGCGGATCAGCGAGGATCCGGCCTGGTTCGAATGCCGCTTCTGCGATCACCATGCCGCTTGCCACGAGGGCGGTGGGGCGGCTGTGACCTGCCGGTCCTGCCTGCATGCGACGCCCGTTGAGGGTGGCTGGCACTGCACCCGTCACGACCGGATGCTGGCACCCGCCGAGCAGCGTGTGGCCTGCACCCGCCATCTCTTCATCCCCGATCTCGTCCCGGGCGTGGTCATCGACGCGGGCGACGATGTCGTCACCTACCGCATGGCCGATGGCTCGACCTGGGCAAACGACGCCCGCACGACGGAGATCGAGCCATGCTGACCCTGCGCCCCTATCAACAGGCCGCGATCACCTCGATCTACGGCTATTTCCAATCCCACAAGGGCAATCCGCTGGTGGTCATCCCGACCGCCGGGGGCAAGTCTCTCGTCATGGCCGCCTTCATTGAGGGCGTGCTGAAGGCATGGCCCGACCAGCGCATCCTGATCGTGACCCATGTCCGCGAGCTGATCGCCCAGAACTATGCCGAGATGATTGGCCTCTGGCCCGAGGCCCCAGCCGGCATCTACTCGGCGGGCTTGGGCAAGCGCGAGGCACAGGCCCGCATCCTCTTTGCGGGCATCCAGTCGATCCACCGCCGTGCAGCTGAGATCGGCCACACGGATCTCGTGCTGATCGACGAGGCGCATCTCATTCCCGGCGACACCAGCACCATGTATCGCCGGTTTCTGGACGCACTGGCCCGGATCAACCCTGCGCTCAAGGTGATCGGGCTGACCGCCACGCCTTTCCGTCTCGACAGCGGCATGCTGCACGAGGGCAAGAACGCGCTCTTCACCGACATCGCCTACGAGGCCCCGGTGCGCGATCTGATCGATGCCGGATATCTCAGCCCGCTCGTCTCGAAACAGCCCGCCACGCGGCTGGACGTCTCGAAGGTCGGCACCCGCGGGGGCGATTTCATCCAGCGCGACCTTGTGGCGGCTGTGGACCAGGAGGCTATCACCCGCGCCGCCGTCACTGAAATCATCGAACATGGCCGCGACCGCAAATCTTGGCTGGCTTTCTGTTCCGGCGTCGAGCACGCGCGCCATGTCGCTGAAGAGTTCGGCCGCCAAGGCTTCACCTGCCGCACCATCTTCGGGGACACGCCGAAGGAGGAGCGCGATGCCATCATCGCCGATTTCAAGCGCGGCGAAATCCGTGCGCTGGCGTCGATGGGCGTCCTGACCACCGGTTTCAACGCGCCGCGTGTCGATCTGATCGCGCTCCTGCGTCCCACCAAATCTGCTGGGCTCTATGTGCAGATGGTGGGCCGCGGCACGCGCCTCGCCCCCGGCAAAGAAAATTGCCTAGTCCTCGATTTTGCGGGCAATGTCCGCCGCCATGGGCCGATTGATCTGGTCCGGCCGAAACGTCCGGGTGAAGGCGGTGGTGGCGAGGCGCCGACCAAGGTCTGCCCAGAATGCGACAGCATCATCGCACTCTCCGCAACGGAATGCCCGGACTGCGGTTACGTCTTTCCGGCCCGCGAGGTGAAAATCGCCCCCACGGCGGCCACGCTTCCCGTCCTGTCGCCGAAAGTGCAGTGGCTGCCGGTCCACGGCGTCTACTACAGCCGGCACGACAAGCTGAGCGGGCGGCCCTCGCTGAAGGTCACCTATAGCTGCGGGCTGAAGTCGTACAGCGAATGGGTCTGTATCGAGCATCAGGGCTATGCCCGGCAGAAGGCGGCTGAATGGTGGCGCAAGCGCGCCCCGGATTGCCCGGTGCCGCTCACCGTCGATCAGGCCATCGCAGAAGCCGCGCATCTTGCCCGCCCCAGCGAAATCTCGGTCCGTCCCTCGGGCCGCTATGTCGAAATCTCCGGCCACAGGTTTGACCCATGCGCGCACTCCACACCGGCCTCTGCGCCGTCTGCCACCGGCAACCTCGTGGGTTTGGCTGGTTCAACCCACACTATCGGCTCTCCGACCCGCGGCGCGATGCCAGCCGCAAGCACCTCTGTAGCCGGAGCTGCCAGGACATCTGCCATGGGAGGAACGGCATGATCGATCCCACCCCGAACGAAGCCGAGGCGATGACCGTCGGCGGTCAGATGGGCGGCGAGTATCTCGAGAGCATCGGCAAATCCGATCTCGCCATCCTGACCGAGACCGAATGGGACCGCTTCATCGATGCGGTCGTCACCGGATATTGCGACCACCTGCGCGAGCTTGCGGCCAAGGACCGCAAACGCCTCGACGCCATGACCCCCGAGGTGCCCTTCTGATGGCTGACACATCTTTCATGGCGCGCTTCGGCGCGCGGCTCGTCACCAATGGCTATGCCATCCTGCCCATCGGCCCGGGCACGAAGAAGCCTGGCCGCTTCCAGCGCGGGGCTTGGGCGGATTACCCGGAATGGAACCGCCATGCCGAGCGCGGTACCACGGAAGTCGAGGTGGCCACATGGGCCAGCTGGCCGGATTGCGGCATCGGCATTGTCGGCGGCGCAGTTGCTGCGGTCGATATTGACATCAAAGACGATGCCGACTTGGCGCTGCAGATCGAGCGGCTCGCCAGGGAGCGTCTCGGTGACACGCCCGCGCTGCGCATTGGCCGTGCCCCAAAGCGGATGCTGGTCTATCGCACCAATGAGCCGTTCCGTGGCATCAAGCGCCATCCGCTTGAAGTGCTCTGCCTCGGGCAGCAGTTCCTAGCCTATGCTATCCACCCCGACACCGGCGCGCCCTATGTCTGGCCCGAGGAGGGGCTGGCGGATATCGACATCAGCGACTTGCCCGAAATCACGGCCGAAGCTGCGGTGGCGTTTCTTGACGAGGCCTATGCGCTTCTGCCAGAAAATCTGCGGCAGCGCGGGCTGGCCTCCAATGCACCAGCCGGTGACATCGCGCGCAGCCACAGTCAAATCGGTACGTTGCCCGCAATCGAGGCGGCGCTAGCCTGGCTGCCGAACGCCGAGCTCGATTACGACAGCTGGATGCGCGTCGGCATGGCCCTGAAAGGTGCGCTTGGCGAGGCCGGGGCTGATCTCTTTGCTGACTGGTCTGCGCAGGCGGCCAAGGATGTGCCTGCCGCCACGCTGAAGGCTTGGGCGAGCTTCTGGCCTGACCGGATTGGCGCTGGCACGATCTACCATCTCGCCATGGAGCGCGGCTGGCAGCCTGCCCCCGACCTTCGGCTGGATGGCAATCTGCCCGATGACGCGGATCATCCCGCGGCGGGGCTGCTTGCACGGTTGGATGTTACAACAGAGGCAGCTTCTCTGGCCCCAGCCGCACCGCCGTTCGCGCTTGCTATCCCGGACGGGTTGGTGGGCGATCTGACCGATTACATGTTGACCACCGCCCGGCGCCCGCAGCCGCTTTTGTCGCTTGGGGCCAGCCTCTGCGCCATCGGTGCGCTGATGGGGCGGAACTACCGCACCGAGAGCAACCTGCGCTCGAACCTCTATGTCGTCGGCATCGCGGACAGCGGATCGGGCAAGAACCACGCCCGTGAAATCATCAACGAGACCTTCTTCGAGGCGGGGCTGGCTCATCACCTCGGAGGCAACAAGATCGCCTCCGGCGCGGGGCTTTTGACCGCGCTGCATCGTCAGCCCGCGATCCTGTTTCAGATCGACGAGTTCGGCATGTTCCTCTCGGCCGCCGCCGACCGCAAGCGCAGCCCGCGCCATATCACCGAAATCCTCGACAACATGACCGAGCTTTATACCTCGGCCGGCGGGATCTTCCTCGGCGCGGAATATGCCAATCGGGACGGCACCAACGAGAGGCGCGATATCAACCAGCCCTGCCTTTGCGTCTATGGCACGACGACGCCCTTGCACTTCTGGGGCGCACTGCAGGGGGCGAACGTGGTCGACGGCTCGCTGGCCCGTTTCCTGATCCTGCCCAGCGACGAGGACTATCCCGACGAAAATATCGCCGTCGGCATCCGGCAGGCCCCGCCTGCGTTGATCCAGGGGCTGCAGATGATCGCGGCGGGCGGAGGCGGAAAGAAGGGCAACCTGACCGGCAAGACCGCCGATCAGAACACCGCCGTAAACCCAATGATCGTGCCAATGACCGAGGAGGCCCGGGTTCGGTTCCGCCAACTCAGCATCGAGCTGACAGAGGAATTGCGCGCTGCAGCTGGCACGGCCTTCACGGCGATCCTCGCCCGCATCGGGGAAAACGCCCTGAAGCTTGCGCTCATCGTGGCGGTGGGGCGCGATCCAGCACGCCCCGAGATCGAGATCACGGCGGCGGACTGGGCTATCAGTTTCGTGCGGCACTATGCACAGCGCACGATGGAAGCGGTTGAGCGGCATGTCGCGGACACCGAGACCGAGGCCCACCTGAAGCGGCTGAAGGAGATTATCCGCGCTTCCGGAGCCAAGGGCATCACCAAATCCGAGATCACCCGAGCCTCGCAGTGGCTCAAATCCCGTGATCGCGACGAGATCCTGCTCACCCTGATCGAGGGCGGGGACATCACCACCGGCATGCGGGGCTCCTCCACCAGGCAAGCCATGGTCTACAGGATGGCACGCTGGGTCGGCCCCTGGCGCGATGCTTCAGGGCGCAGGATTTCTCAAAAGGAAGTCAAATGACCAGTAACCATCAGAATCGTCTAGAAAAAATGAGGGCAGGCCCTTGTTTCAATCTTTCAAGAGGACACCATTTTCCCTACGCGTGTACGTGCGCGCGGTATAAGTAGAGAGTGACCTACCCCCTATAACTATATAATAATATGAATTATATTTATTATATAGGGACGCCAAGGGGTTAGGCGGCGAAATGCTTCACCCGAACCCTCCATGGGTCTAGAAAGAACTGCCGAGGGGTTCGCCCCGCGCCTGACATGACCAGACCACCCTTCGGGGCCTGGCGAGACCACAGCCTTCACCGGCCAGCCCTCTCGCCACGCTCGCCAAAGCGAAGAGGAGGTCTCCATGGCCCAATCCAACGAACACCCGCGCTGTATTCTGGCGCTCGATCTCGGCACCACCACCGGCTGGGCCATCCGTGGCTATGACGGTCTGATCACGACTGGCACGGCCAGCTTCAAGCCCGGCCGCTATGACGGTGGCGGCATGCGCTATCTGCGTTTCACCAACTGGCTGACGGAACTCGATCGGCTCTCCGGCCCGATCTCAGCCATCTGGTTCGAGGAAGTTCGTCGCCACGCCGGAACTGACGCGGCCCATGTCTACGGCGGTCTGATGGCCACGCTGACCTCGTGGGGCGAATTGCGCGGCATTCCCTACGAGGGAGTTCCGGTGGGCACGATCAAACGCCATGCCACGGGCCACGGCAATGCGTCCAAGCAGGCCATGATCGCGGCTGCCCGTGCGCGCGGTTACAGCCCCGCAGACGACAACGAAGCCGACGCCATCGCCATCCTGCACTGGGCTCTCGAGACCCAAGGCGGTGTGGCATGAGGCTCTACCCCAAGGGCTATGGCGGCCAGCGCCGGGATCCCGAGCAGGTCAAGCGGGAGGGTTGGCATGAACAGCATGTGCTGGCCGTGTCGCTCGATGACCCGCGTCTCACCTGGCCCGAGCGTGAACTCGTCCGCCAGTTGGGGGACAAGCTCTATGGCCACCTTCCTGCGGTGAGGGAGGTGCGCTGTGCGAAATGATTGGACGCGCGCAATGGTGGCTGATCGGCTGGAGCTTGCAGCGGACGTGATGAAATCCCTGCCGCCAGTGCGCCCGCAAGGCTATGTCAGCACCTGGCCCGAATACCTGCACAGCTTTGCCGATCAAGTGGAGCAAACGCCTCGGATGCGGCGCCCACTGCCCTCGCCACGGATGATTTCTGAGGCCGATGAGACGATGCTCTGGCTGCGGTGGGTGGAGCGCGACATCGCACAAATTCTCTGGGCGCGCGCGAACCGCAAGTCCTGGAAGAGCATCTGCTGGGGGCAGGGGATCAGCCGGGCAACCGCGAACAGACGGCACGAGTATGGACTTGCAGTAATAGCTTGGCGGCTGAGCGGCAGGACTGTGCCAAGCAAGCGATCGATGCAGTTTGTGATATCAAAGGCGCGTGGATCTTGAATAGGGCGACTTCGGTATTCAGCCGAAACGCAATATGATTTAATATACCCTGTTCTGGGCGCCGTGCTGGACAAGCACGGCGCTTAAGATCGAGAGCCTTCCTTAGGCCGTGAAGGGGTTGAGGAGGTCGACGCCGACGCCCTGCACGTCCGATACGTTTCGGGTGACGAAGGTGAGGCTATTGGCTCTTGCGGTGGCAGCAAGCAAGGCGTCGATAACCGGGAGCGGACGAATGGCATTCATTCGCCCCCATTCATCGGCAACTTGCGCGTCTACATTCAGAATGCGATCTCCAAATCCGTAGATCACTTCCTCGAGCCATGCTTCCAAGACCTTTGCTTTTTGCGGGTCGTGGCGCCGAGCAAGTTCGATACCCCTGCGGATTTCACCGAGTACAAGCGCACTGGTCCAGAGTTCATTTTCGTCAACTTTGGCCCACCATGCTGCGACTGCAGGGTCGCATCGGTCGCCCTTACGCAGTTCTGAGATGACGTTGGTGTCGATGAGGTAACTCACAGATTGATCTCGCGACCGAAATCACGGGGCCGATCTAGCTCAATCCCCTCCAAAGGCGCAGAGGCAAGAAGTTCTTTGAAACTCTTGGAGGGCTGCCGCATGATTTGTTTGCGCAAGGTCACGCACGTCGCATCGTGCCGCGATGGATCACCAAGGGCTTTCGCAATCTCTCGAACGAGGTTGGCATCTTCTTTGCGTACCTGAACCTCAACCCGGACGAAGCCGAGTTCTTCTTGGCGCTTGCGCCATTGGGTCGTGTTGGATTGGCCTGCGATCATGATGTCCTCTTTTCCCGGTAAAATTACCGGAAAACTGCGGCTGGCGCAACAGCTTCCGTGAAGCCTGTCAAGCCATTTCATCCGCATGAGACACTTTTCGGTGAGACACTATAAGATGTGACAGATAGTGATCGAGCGGCTATTAGAACGATAAGCTGATCGACATGTGGCTGAGCGAATGGTGCAGGTTCTAGGGGCTGGCGCAAGGTGTAAGCGGTGACCGGCTTCTCCGAAAAAACTGTCTCCGATCAAAATGCTGATACTCGCAACCCATTGAAATTGAACGGGTCCCTCCTGTTTGTAACCGTATTCGGGGGGGCGAGGCCCGAGGGTTTCCCAGTGACGCCCCTGAAAACATCCGTTTCGTTTCGCTTTGCGCTGAACCCCAAGAAAACAAGGGCCTGAGGCCCTGAAAAACCACGCCTGAACCGAAACGGGGGTCTGACCCCATTTCGCTTCGCGGACCTTCGGTTCGCTTTGACGGGCATTCCAAGGACATCACCATGGACGTTGTTGACCTGCCGCTCGAGCAGATCATTCCCTATGCGCGCAACCCGCGCCGCAACGAGCAGGCGATCGCAACGGTTGCGGCCTCGATCCAGGAGTTTGGCTGGCGGCAGCCCATCGTCGTGGACGAGGCGATGGTGGTTCTCGCCGGGCACACACGGCTGGAAGCGGCCCGCAAGCTCGGCTTTAAGACCGCGCCGGTGCATATCGCCAAGGGGCTGACGGCCAATCAGGCGCGGGCCTTCCGGATCATGGACAACCGCTCCAGCGAAAATGCGGAGTGGGACAAGGACCTCTTGAACCTAGAACTTGCCGATCTGATGGAGGCGGATTTTGACCTCGGCCTGACCGGCTTCACTGACGACGAACTCAGCGCGCTGATGTCGAGTCTCAAAGAGGGCACCGGTCCGCAGGAGGGCGAGGACGATATCCCGGAAACCCCGGAGGAGCCGATCAGCCGCCCGGGCGATCTTTGGGTCCTTGGCAACCACCGGCTGCTTTGCGGCGACAGCACGGTCGCCACCGATGTCGAGCGGGTCCTGAGTGGTGTTAAGCCGCTATTGCTCATAAGCGATCCACCGTACGGTGTGGAATACGACCCGAGCTGGCGCAATCAGGCCGGTACGGCCAAAACCAAGCGCACCGGCAAGGTGCTGAACGATGACCGCGCCGATTGGCGCGAGGCATGGGCGCTGTTTCCCGGCGACGTCGCTTATGTCTGGCACGGCGCGCTACACGCGGCGACCGTGGCCGAAAGCCTTGAGGCCTGTGGCTTCACCATCCGCTCCCAGATCATCTGGGCAAAGGACAGGCTGGTTCTGAGCAGAGGTGATTACCACTGGCAGCATGAGCCCGCCTGGTATGCCGTGCGCAAATCCGGCAAGGGCCACTGGGCTGGGGACCGCAAGCAGACCACGCTCTGGCAGATTGCCAACAAGGATCAGGACGAAAACACCGTCCACGGCACACAAAAGCCGGTGGAATGCATGCGCCGGCCAATCCTGAACAATTCGAGCCCAGGGCAAGCGGTCTATGAACCCTTCATGGGATCGGGCACCACACTGATCGCGGCCGAGACGACAGGGCGCGTTTGCTTCGGCATTGAGTTGAACCCGGCCTATGTCGATGTGGCGGTCCAGCGCTGGCAAAAGTTCACCGGCAAGGAGGCTGTCTTGGACGGTAGCGACAAGACCTTCAACGCTCTGGCGGTGCATCGCGAGGCTGCATGAAACAATCCCGCCTGGTGTCACTGTGCGAAGCCGTCGCTAACGTGGTCGTGGGGTATGTGCTCGCTGTAACGACACAGATCGCGGTGTTCCCGTGGTTTGGTATTAAGGCCGCGATGTCTGAACACCTGACGATTGGCTTGGTGTTCCTCAGCGTATCGCTGTTGCGCGGGTACCTGCTCAGGCGCATGTTCGAGAGGCTGTACGGTGAATAAAAAATGGGCCAGCGCAAGGCTGGCCCAGTTAGAGGCAACTTGGCGGCCGAGCAGGTCCGCCAGTGGGCAGAGAATCATACAGGCAAGATTCTCACGTACTTGTTGGCGAATAAGGCTCTGAGTCAGCAAGTTACCTAGTGATCTTCATGTGAAAGAGTCACCGGAAGGTCACAGGTCTGGACCAGATGACGGCCAGTGCCGCCTGAGGTGAAGCCTTGCACGCCGACTGGATCCGCCGATGAAGGCGCGCCACCGGTTGCGGGATCATCGGAGGTGCGGTGGTCAGGCGCTTTCGCCCTGCGCAGCGGCTGCGGCAAAATATTGCACCCAACCGGTCAGGTAGGGCAGCCCCGCGGGGATGCCCTCAAGACGCTGGGTCTGGACCGAAATGCGCCAGCCCTGCCATTTGGCGATGCTGACCTTGATGGCGCTTTCGCTGTCGGGGGTTCCGCTTTGCAGGGCCCCTATCACCTCATCGGCGAAGTGGCGTCCCATGCGGCTGTCCAGAAAATCGCGAACCCCTGCGAGGTCTTCTTCGCTCTTTGCTTTAATCGCGGCGGCGATCAGATTTGAGGCTAGCGCCCAGACTTCTGCGCTCCGCCGCTCGCGGAGGGGGCAGGTGGTTAGTGTCCCGAAGAAGCCAGCGTCTTCGTTGCGGCTGGGCGGAATGGGGTGCTTGGTCATGGCGGCTTCCGGCGGGTGAGTTGCATCGTTTTCTTGGGATCAGCTTCGCTCTGCTTGGGATGCATATCCAGTCGTATCGCAGCAATTCCATGGCTTTAATCGGATTGGCGGGGTCATCAAATGTCGGCAGCCACGCAACCGATCGGCGTCATCGCGCGGCTGCTTGATCTCTCGGAACGGCGGGTCCAGCAGCTGAGCCGCGAGGGGGTGATCCCGAAGGCCGAACGCGGGCAATACGACCTGATCGGGTCTGTACGCGGCTATGTCCGCTACCTGCGGGATCAGGCGCTGAAGGCGCAGGCCGGTGCGCCAGACTATGCCGCCGAACGTGCGCGGTTCATCCGGGCGCGTGCCGACCTCGCCGAGATGGAGGCCGAAGAAAAGCGGCGGTCCCTCATCGCCGCCGACGAAATCGAAGCCGCTTGGATTGCCGTGCTGGTGCTCCTTAGAACCCGTCTTTTGGGGCTGCCGGACCGGCTGGCACCACAGGCTTTTGACCAACCCACCGTCGGAGACACCCGGAACCTGATCCGAACTGCGATCCGCGAGGTGCTTGATGATCTCGCAGAACCAGAAATTGACGTCGAAGCTGACATTGGTGGGGTCGCCGATCCTGAAACGGACGGTCGCGAAGGCCTTGGCGGTCTTGAGGCCGCCACCGGATCTGACAATCAGCGATTGGGCGGATCAGAACCGCAGGCTGAGTTCTGAGGCCAGCGCTGAACCGGGCCAATGGCGCACTGCCCGCGCCGAATACCAGCGCGGGATCATGGAAGCGGTCTCGGACGCAGGCACCGAAACCGTCGTCATTATGTCCAGTTCACAGGTGGGCAAAACCGAAGTGGTGAATAACTGCGTCGGCTACCACATCGACCAGGATCCGGCACCGATCATGGTGGTGATGCCGACGGAGCGGGACGCGGAGACCTGGTCGAAGGACCGCTTCTCGCCGATGGCTCGGGACACGCCCTGCCTGCAGGATAAGATCGCCAACCCGAGGTCGCGGGACGGCAACAACAAGATCCTGCATAAGCGGTTTCCGGGCGGGCATCTGACCATCGTCGGGGCCAACGCACCCTCGGGGCTTGCGAGCCGCCCGATCCGGTTGCTCTTGTGCGACGAGGTGGACCGCTATCCCTTCAGCGCGGGGGCCGAGGGCGACCCGGTCAACCTCGCGAAAAAACGCACGGTGACCTTCTGGAACCGCAAGATCGTGCTGGTGTCGACGCCGACCAACAAAGGTGCCAGCCGGATCGAGGCAGCGTTCGAGGAAAGCGACCAGCGCCGCTTTTGGGTGCAGTGCCCCGACTGCGGCCATGAACAAATTCTGACCTGGGGGCAGGTGAAATGGGACAAGGCAGATGATGGCGGCCATCGCCCCGAAACCGCGCGCTACCACTGCGCGGACTGCGACGCGCCCTGGAAGGATGAGACCCGCTGGGCCGCGATCTCGAAGGGCCGCTGGATCGCGGATGCACCCTTCAATGGGACGGCAGGCTTCCACCTGAACGAGATCTATTCGCCCTGGGTGCGGCTCGAGGCCATGGCCAAGGCGTTCCTGTCAGCGCGCGCTGGTGGGGACGAGACGATGAAGACCTTCGTCAACACCTCCCTCGGCGAGACTTGGATGGAAAGTGGGGAGGCGCCGGACTGGCAGCGCCTCCAAGGGCTGAAGGAAGATTGGCGCGCGGGCACGGTGCCGGCGGGCGGGCTGTTTCTGACGGCCGGGGCCGACGTCCAGAAGGACCGGATCGAGGTCGATATCTGGGCCTGGGGCAGGGGCCTGCAAAGCTGGCTCATTGACCACATCGTCATTGACGGCGGACCGGGCGAGCAAACCTGTTGGCAGAAGCTTTCTGACCTTCTTGGCCGAACTTGGGCTCACGCGAGCGGCACGACGATGACGATTGCGCGGCTGGCGATCGACACCGGCTATGAAACCGCCGCAGTCTACGCCTGGGCGCGGCAGGTGGGCTTTGGACAGGTCGCGCCGGTGAAGGGCGTGGAAGGGTTCAATCGGGCAAGCCCTGTGACAGGGCCGACATTTGTCGATGCGACGATCGCGGGCAAACGTCTTCGCCGGGGGGCACGGCTTTGGACCATCGCCACCTCGACGTTCAAGGCCGAGACCTATCGCTTCCTGCGGCTTGATCCGCCGGAATCCAGCCCGGTGGGTGGGGAGACGTTCCCTCCCGGCTTTCTCCATCTGCCGGGCTGGGTCGATGCCGAATGGTTGAAGCAGCTGACGGCCGAGCAGCTGGTCACGGTCAAGAACAAGCGCGGCTTTGCCAAGCTTGAGTGGCAAAAGCTGCGGGAGCGGAATGAAGCCCTCGACTGCCGCGTCTATGCCCGCGCGGCCGCTTGGATCCTCGGGGCTGACCGTTGGTCGGACGCGCGGTGGGAGGAGTTGGCCACGCAGTTCGAGGTCACTGGCGCCGGGCTGAATGCCAAATCGGCTCAGCCGTCGCAGACCCGCATGGCACAGGTCCGCCGCATCGCACGGTCAACTTATATGGGATAAGCCCGCGAGTTCAGTGTAGCCGTTTTGTGCGGCTGCGCTCAAAGGCCTCGAGAGCAGCTTTGCGCTTCTGGGCGATGGTGCGGACATTTTCGACTATGCGCTCTGCGCCGAAATCGACTGGATTGAAGGGTCCGCCATACCAGCGAACGAGGTCCTTCCTTTGAGGATGGTGAGGTTTTGCCATGGCCTCGATGAAGTCGATGAAGCCGGGTGGGCCGCCCACATCTTCTGGTGGGGCAGTGCGCTCGCCGTCGACAAAGAGCGGATAGTCGGTGCCTAGTGTCCCGCCGATGACCTCTTCCACGGTGATGCGATGCTGCCAGTCATCGCCAAAATCGTAGGTATAGAGCAGTTCTGTAATGCCACGATCCAAAAGGGTGCCGAGGCGCATGCTCTTGGCTTGGAAAGACTTCCGGCCCCAGGTTGCGCCTGTGGGATCGGGTTCTCCATAAACAGCTTCGCCCACTTTGAACTGGTAGAGGTGGCAGTTCTCCCAAGGCATGACTGCCTGAATGATCTCGTGCAGCGCACGGAGGTTTGTTGTCAAGCTTACGTCAACCCGCCGCCAAATGCGTGGCGCAATATGCTCAAGTTCAATTCTGATGCGGGCGATCTTGGCGGACATGGTTCGACCTGGCTGTGGCTTTGGCATGAAACTTAGAAGGTGATGGCGATGGCCACAATCACAGACCTGCGCGCCCGCCGAGAAACGCTGGCGGCACAACGCGCCTCGGGCGTGGCCCGGGTCAGCTATGACGGAAAAAGTTTAGATTACCGCTCTGTAGCAGAAATCGATCGAGCCATCGAGGCGCTCGACCGTGAGATCGCTGCGGCTGAAGGGCGGCGGATCGTGCGGCAGGTGCGCGTGACAACGGCCAAGGGGCTCTGACAGAGATGGGGATGTTTGACCTGTTCCGCCGCCCCAAGCCAGGCGGTCCTGAAGCCATGCGCGCGCGTCTCGAAGGGGCTATGGCCAAGCGCCGCTTGCGCGGCTGGAATCCACCGTTGGAAAACATCAACGCGTTGGTCGCCTCGGGTGGGCCCAGACTGCTGGCCCGTTCGCGGGAATTGGTGGTCACCAACGGTTATGCCGCCAATGCCTGCGAGGCCTTTGCTGCCAATCTGGTGGGCGACGGCATCAAGCCCTCCTCGCTTATCACGGATGCGGCGCTGCGCGACCAGGTTCAAAAGCTCTGGCTTGCCTGGACGGATGAAGCGGATGCCGATGGCCTGACCGACTTCTATGGCCTGCAGGCCATGGTCGCGCGCGAAATGTTTGTCGCCGGTGAGTGTTTCGTGCGCTTGCGCCCGCGCCGGGTGGAGGACGGGCTGCTGGTGCCCCTGCAGTTGCAGCTTCTGCAATCCGAGATGCTGCCGTTTGAGAAAACCGAGACGGATCCGAACGGGAACCGCATTCGCTGCGGGATCGAGTTCGACCTGATTGGACGGCGGGTGGCTTATCACTTCCGCCGCCGTCACCCGGGCGACAGCACGGATCAAAGGGTGGCCGTGCCGGATACCGTCCGCGTGCCGGCCGAGGAGGTTCTGCACATTTACCGCCCCATCGATGCGGGCCAGATCCGGGGTCTGCCACATGTGGCGCCTGCCATGGTGCGGCTCTTTCTGCTGGACCAGTATGATGACGCCGAACTCGACCGGAAAAAGACCGCGGCGATGTTCGCGGGCTTTATCACCAAGACCATGCCGGAAGATCCGATGCTGGGGGAGGGGGCGGCGGATCTCGATGGTGCGGCCATGGCCAGCCTGGAGCCCGGCACGATGCAGGTGCTCTTGCCAGGGGAGGATGTGAAGTTCTCAAGCCCGGCGGATGTGGGCGGCGGCTATGAGGCTTTCCAGTATCGGACGCTCTTGGCGGTCTCTGCCTCGCTGGGTCTGCCCTATCACCTCGTTACCGGCGATGTCCGGCAGGCAAACTATTCGAGCCTTCGGGCCGAACTGGTCGAATTCCGTCGTCGCATCGGTCAGTTGCAACATGGGGTCATGGCACACCAGCTTTGTCGACCCGTTTGGCGGCACTGGCTGGAAACGGCCGTGCTGTCGGGTGCGCTCAGGACAGAGCCTGTCATCGCCCGGCCCGTGCAGTGGATCCCGCCACGGTGGGATTGGGTCGATCCGTTGAAGGACATTCAGGCGCAGGTTTTGGCGATGGAGGCTGGGATCACCTCGCGACGCAAGGTGGTCGAGGCCACGGGCTATGACATCGAAGAGGTCGACCGCGAAAACGCGTCAGACGTCAAGCGCGTGGCTGATCTGGGCCTGAGCTATCGCGTGACCCCCGGCGAAACCCAAGGGGCGCGGGCTACACCAACATCGCCACCCGACGCTCCATCTAACTCCGGGGCGTCCGGGGATGGCGCGGGCAATACCTCCCATTAGGAGAAATTCCATGAAATCCTGGTACACGATCCGTGCCCGCGCGTCGGGGACGGAAGTGCTGATCTATGACGAAATCGGCGCCTATGGTGTCAGCGCCAAGGGGTTTCTCGCGGAACTCGGCGCGTTGCCTGACGATGCCGCGATCGATCTGCGCCTCAACAGTCCCGGCGGCTCGGTCTTTGATGCTGTGGCGATCTTCAATGCGCTGAAACGGCACACGGGCGAGGTCACGGTTTGGATCGATGGCATCGCGGCGTCGGCTGCGAGCTACGTCGCGATGGCGGGTGATACGATCATCATGCCAGAAAACGCCTTCCTGATGATCCACGACCCTTCGGGGCTGGTGATGGGGACGGCTGAGGACATGCGGTCCACGGCCGAGGCACTCGACAAGGTGAAGGGCAGCCTCATTCAGGGCTATGCCGCGAAATCCGGCAAGCCCGACGCGGACATCGCCGCCCTGATGGCGGCAGAGACCTGGCTTGATGCCAAAGACGCGCTGGACCTCGGGCTTATTGACCGGATTGCAGAGCCTGTGAGGCTCGCCGCCACCTTCGATGTAACCCGGTTGTTCCGCAATGCGCCGCAGGAAGTGGTCGGGGCCGCAGTCGAAACCACCATGCCCTCCAACAGTCCTGACGGCGGCGATGACCCCGACGAGTGCGAACCGGGCGACGGTGCTTCGGGCGAGGTTGAGGCTGCAGGCGAAAAAACCGAGGGTGCTGCAAGCCCTGTTAACACCCCTGCTGCGGATACGGTGACAAAGACTGTCACCCCACCCTCTCAGATCAATGAGGGCGCAGGGGCTGCAGACGCGATCACAGGCGATAGGCGGGTCCCTGCTGCGATCACGGCGCGAGCCGAGGTTCTCTCGCATGCCCGCGCCGTGATCGATCTCTGCCGGCTTGCGGGCCAGCCGCAAATGGCGGGCCGGTTCCTTGAGGAAGATATCGGCCTTGAGGACGTCAGGGCCCGCCTATTGGCCGTGAAGGCCGCTGCAACCCCCGACATCACCGCTGCCCATGCCCAGCCTGGACGCGGGGCAACCACCAACACCTGGGGCGATGTGATCGCCCGCACGTTCAAGACGAAAGGCTAATGTCTCATGACCACACTCACGGAAGGCAAACACGCCGGTGGCTTCCTCGTTTGGGAAGTCTTGCGCGATTACACCCGAGAAACCGTCACCCTTGCTTCGGGTGCAGGCAAGATTGAGCCCGGCACGGTGCTTGGCAAGATCACCACGGGTGGCAAATACACTGGCCTTGCACCCGCTGCGACGAACGGCAGTCAGACGGCGGCCGGCATTCTCTGGGCGGGCGCGGATGCCAATGCGGCCGATGTGCCTGGCGTCGTGATCCTGCGCGGCCCGGCCATCGTCAACCGCAACGATCTCGTTTGGCCCGTCGGTGCGACGGAGGCCCAGATCGCAGCGGCGGCGACGGCGCTTGGTGCGCTTGGGATCGTGCTGCGCTGAGGCGGGGCTTTCGCCTCTCGAACATCACATCAAGGAGTTTGGCATATGGCCAGCATGGATATTTTTGAAGGCGATGCCTTCTCTGTCATCGAACTGACGCGCGCGTTGGAAAACATTCCCTTCAAGCCCGCGACCCTGTCGGGCTCGGGGCTCTTCGGCGAGCGGGGCGTGCGCACACGCACGGTCGTCATTGAAAGCCGTGATGGCACGCTTGCCCTGATCCCGTTCTCGGAGCGTGGCGCGTCTTATGACCAGCAGGCGCCGGAAAGCCGGCAGGTGCGGGCCTTTGTCTGCCGTCAGTTCAAGAAGCAGGATGTGCTTTGGGCGTCCGAGATCCAAGGCATCCGGGAGTTTGGCACGGAAAGCGTGACCCAGCAGGCTCAGGCCGAGGTTGCGCGCCGGATGCGCCGTCTGCGCTCAGACGCCGAGGCCACTTTTGAATACCATTTGCTGAACGGCATCCAGGGTCTGGTCAAGGATCCACGCGATGGATCGGTGGTTATCAACTTTGCCACTGAGTTTGGCATCACGCCTGCGGCGGAGATCGACTTTGATCTCGACAATACGGCACCGGCATCGGGGGCACTGCGCAAGCGGTGTCAGGCCTTGATCGAAAGCGTGGAAGAAAGCCTTGGTGGGCTTGCCGTTGGTCCCGTGCAACTGCGCGCGGAATGTGGCTCGGCTTTCTTTGCCGATCTCGTGGCCCATAAGGAAATCCGCGAGACCTATCTCAACACGGCGGCTGCGAACGAGTTGCGGGGCAGGGTGGTCGATGAGTTCACCTTCGGTGGCATCACCTTTCGCCGTTATGGCGGCAGCGCGACGATTGGCGTGCCGACAGATAAGGCCTTCTTCTATCCGCAAGGCATCGAAGGGCTCTTTGAAATCTACTTTGCGCCGGCTGACACGTTTGAGACGGTGAACACACTGGGCCTGCCGCTTTATGCGCGGATGATCCCGGACCGTGAGCGGGACGAATGGGTGCGGCTTGAAATCGAGTCGAACCCGCTGCCGATTTGCACCCGGCCACAGGTGCTGCGCAGTGCAAGGCGGACGTGATGACGGCCTTTGCCGAGGCGCTTGGGGTCCTCTTCGGGGACCCCAACCTTGCGGTTGAGATTTGGCATCGCGATGGCGAGGGGCAGTTCACAAGGGGGAGGGGTATCCTGCGCCGTCCGGATGAGATCACCGAGTTCGGCGCGGCGCGGTTGCTCTCGGACACCACCCGGATTGATGTTCGGGTGGCAGATATTCCGGATCCTCGGCCGCTGGAGCAGATCCTGATCGGGGAAGAGACGTTCTTGATCCAGGGGGAACCGCGGCGTGACCGCGAGCGGCTGATCTGGACACTTGATCTCAGTCCCGCGTGACCCAGGATGAAACTGAAGCTCAACATTGATCCCGACATCATTGCGATGATGCAGGCGGAGATTGTTGCGGGTGAAAAGGCCGTCAGTGCTGCACTGCGCGAGGCGGGGTCCAGCGTGAAGACCGCCTGGCGTGGCCAGATCGCGCAAGCGGGTCTTGGGCAACGGCTTGGCCGGACCATTCGGTCAGAGGCCTATCCCAAGGGTCAGCCCAGCCTGAATGCGGCGGCGCTTGTCTGGTCCAACGCGCCCGTCATCGTTGGGGCGCATGACCGCGGGCCCTTGATCCGTTCGAAGAGCGGCCTCTGGCTGGCCATCCCGACGGCGGCCGCGGGCAAATCCGCGCGGGGCGGACGGATAACGCCGGGCGAATGGGAGCGGCGGCGCGGATTGTCACTGCGGTTTATCTACCGAGCCCGGGGGCCCAGCCTTCTCGTGGCAGAGGGGCGGTTGAATTCGAAGGGGCGCGCCGTTGCATCAATGTCGAAATCTGGCAGGGGGCGGACCACTGTGCCGATCTTCCTCTTGGTGCGGCAGGTGAAGCTGGCGAAACGGCTGGATCTGACGAAGGCTGCGGAGGTGGCGGTGGGGCGGATTCCGGGGGCGATTGTGGCGAATTGGGTGGAGGGACGCGCGTGATGATTAGGCGCGCGCCTCTGCCGGGCGAACACCGCGTGCAGCCTGACGTCGACGACGTGGTTCTTCGGTATCTCCAAGCCCCTCGAGAGCCACAGGTGCCTTACCAGGAAACTCGACCACCAATTTGAGATTACCGCCCATGGCACGCACATAGCTTGACAGCGTCGAGAGCAGCAAATCGCTCTGGCGCTCATACTTGGCGACGGTCGCTTGCTGAATGTGAAGCGTTTCTGCCAGTTGTACTTGCGTCAGATCTTTGGCTTTCCGCAACTCACGTAAGGTCAGATATTCGGTCTGGAGCCGGTCTGCTTCTGCCTCGATGCCTGCGCGACGGGCTGGATCGAGCGCGGCCAACTTGTCCTTCAGGGTACGTGCCATGATTGTTATCCTTTCCGTTGTATCAGATGGCGGTCAAACCGCTCATCCGCCCGGGCGATCAGTTGCTTGTAAAAGCGCTTCTCACTGCCACCCGACTTATCTCCGCCGACGAGCAAAATTGCCTGCCGATCAGGATCGAATGCAAAAGCGATGCGCCACACGCCGTCAGCGGCATTGCATCGCAACTCCTTCATGTTTGCATGCTTCGAGCCGGTCAGGGTGTCAGCATGTGGTCGGCCAAGCGTCGGCCCCTCGCGTTCCAGAAGCAGTGCGCGCGCAAGGATTGCATCCTGCACATCTTGCGGGAGCTCGTCGAACTCTGGTTCGAACTCCGCTGAAAACGCAACAGTCCACGGCATGATGCCTCCATGTCTTGGAGGCTATATAGCCTTAAAGCACTATCCCTGCAAGAACGGCTGATCAGAACTATGCCTTCAACACGCGAAACCATCCTCACCGCGCTCCTCGCGCGTCTGTCAGCGCTGCCTGCCACAACCTTGCGCGGGGAGGTTCTGCCCGAGCGCATCCCCGCTGCAGGTTTGCTGATCCTGCGCGACGGCGAACCAGGCGAGCCGGAGGTCACGCTGTCGCCGCTGCGTTATCACTACCGGCATAGGGCGGAACTGGAGGTGATTGTGCAATCTGCACGTGACCGGGACGACTGCTTTGACAGGCTTGTGGCGCAGGTGGGTGCCGCGCTCGCCGCCGACCGCACATTGGGCAGTCTCTGCGACTGGGTTGAAGCGGAAGCGCCGCAACCCGTAGATCTGCCGATGGAGGGCGCCGCTTCAGCAAAGGCGGCGGTCCTCACCATGGTGCTCCATTATTCGGTGGCTAATCCGCTGGGCTGAGCGTCCGGTTCTGCGACGGCCAATTCGGCGGGGCTCACTTCTGTCGGGACCACCTCAACCGGCGCCATCTTGCGGATCTCCGCATCAAGGATCGCCCCGGCTTCAACTGCGAGCGTCTTATATTGCAGCGATCCGGTGAGTTGTCCTGTCGTTCCGACCGTCACATCCTCGATAAAGGCAGAGCCTTGAACAGACCCATAGATCTTGGCCTCAAGGGCTTCAACGTCCCCGATCACCTCAGCGCCTTGCTGCAAGGTCAAAGCGGCGGCCCTGATATTGCCGTGAACCTTGGCCTGCACCACCAAAGTGCCTGCGTGGCGGATATCACCGGTCACCTCGAGATCTGCCGCCAGAAACGAAGGTTTTGCCGAATGCCGTGCTGTGCTGTTCATCGAAGTCCTGCTCTGTCATTTGCCGACCCCGCTGGTGTCGGCGCATTCTGTCCCCCTGAGCATGAAGAGCCTTCGGCCTCGGCGCAACATATCTAGATTTGGGCATTAGATACCAAAAACGATACCGGCACCTCAAATGCACGAGGGGCGACGGCACGAGAGGGTGTACCTTCCCGGGTCAGCAGGTGCCGTAAAAGCCGCCAGAGTAGCGGCAATATTCTGTGGCAACGCCCATGGAGATCATGGCTTGGGCGATATCTTGGCCATTTGGCAAGAAACACTGGCCGACGAGGCGCTGGTAACGATCGATGTCGATGAGGACGCAGGTCAGAGGTTGGCCGCCGATCAAGCTGCGCATGGCCCGGGTGGCGGCAGAACCTCCACGCTCATCACGTTCTGGAGCATCAAGGCCCCACACGCGGATTGCGGGGTCGACCCCGCTCAAATGGAAGGTATCGCCGTCTGTGACGCGCGTCACAGTCCCTGAAAACTCCTCAGCGGTTGCCGAGGTTGGCACAAGGACCGCGGCGAGGCACATCGCTCCTACCGCCGCGCAAGCAAGGCCGCGTGACACCGCTCTATCAGCCAAGTCAGCCATATATCTGGACAATCTGTTCATTCTGCACCCCCGCTCAGGAAGCTGGCAGGCCGTGCGGTGAACACAATCTATCTTAAGAGGGAGGAAGAGGATGGCACGAGCCCATGGGGCGCGGGCGCAGATGGCGCTTGCGTTCGAGACCACCTATGGCACCGCCCCCACAACGGGGTTCCGGGTGGTGCCTTTCGCCAGAACGACGCTCGGCTCCGAGCAGCCGCTGATTGCCTCGGAACTTTTGGGCCAGGGGCGTGACCCGCTGGCCCCGATCAAAGACGCGTTGACGGCGGATGGCGATGTCGTTGTGCCGCTTGATGTTGAAAACTTCGGCCTTTGGCTGAAGGCGGCCTTCGGGGCCCCCACGACCACCGGCACCACGCCGAAGACCCATACGTTCCAGTCGGGAGCTTGGGCGCTGCCAAGCATGGCTATTGAGACGGGTATGCCGGAGGTGCCGCGTTATGCGATGTACACAGGCTGCGTTTGCGATCAGCTCAGTTGGCAGATGGCCCGCTCGGGGCTTCTGACCGCAACCGCCCGCTTGGTGGCCCAGGGTGAAACTGTCGCTGCCGCCACGGCCGCGGGCACGCCAACCTCCCTTTCGCTGCAGCGCTTCGGCCACTTCAACGGGTCGATCACCCGCAACGGAGTGGCGCTTGGCAATGTCATCTCGGCTGAGGTGACTTATTCCAACGGCCTCGACCGGATCGAGACCATCCGCGCGGATGGCAAGATCGAGGGGGTTGATCCCGGCATGGCGGCACTCACCGGCAAGATCGAAGCACGCTTTGCCGACACCATGCTGATCAGCCAGGCTTTGGACGGCACGCCCTGCGAGCTCGTCTTTGGCTGGAGCCTTGGGGCCAATGCCAGCTTCAGCTTCACGGCGCATGCGGTCTATCTGCCGCGGCCCCGGATCGAGATCCCGGGTCCGCAGGGGATCCAGGCCACCTTTGATTGGCAGGCAGCCAAGGCGGCAAGCCCCGCCCGCCTGTGTACCGCCACCCTCGTCAACACTGTCACCTCCTACTGAGAGGCTCTCTTCCGCCATGCTGACCCTTGATCTTTCCAGCGCGCCGTCTTGGTGCGAGCTCCTCCCCGGCCTGCGGGTCAAACTCCGGCCGCTGACCACGGCGCTGATGGTCGCCAGCCGCGCGGATCCCGCGATTGCGGCGCTGGCCGATGGGACGGCGCCTGAAGAGGCGGCGCTTGCCATGGCCAAGGCGCTGGCGCGGCGCGCGATCCTCGACTGGGAGGGCGTTGGCGATGCCACGGGAGAGGTCTTGCCGGTCAGCCCCGAGGCTATCGACGCGCTGCTTGAGCTCTGGCCGGTCTTTGAGGCCTTCCAGACCCGCTATGTCGCCAAGGGCCTGCTCCTGGATGCCGAAAAAAACGTCTCATCGCCCTTGCCGATTGGGAGTTCGGCGGGGGCGGCGGCTATTGCGCCGCCTGCGGACCGGTCTGTCCCGAGTGCCCCGCACGGCTGAATGCGCCGCAGACCTGGGAGAGCGCGCAAGTCTGGGATCTCGTCCAGCGTCTTGGCGGGCAGCTGCGTCTCATTCCCGGCGCGGTGATCGGCTGGGATATGGCGGCCGCACTGGCGCTCGGGGCGGCGCTCGGCATTCCGGCGCTGGCTGTTGCGGAGCTCTTGCCTCCCATCGAGGCGGTGATGGTGCGCAAGATCAATGAAGCGATGCAGGCTGACGCTGGCGGCCTCAACTGATCGCGTTCCAGACGGAAACGCGGTGATGAACTCCGAGGATATGACGCCATGTCAGAAAAGAAGGTCTCCGTCCGGCTTGTCGCTGTCGGCGGCCGGCAGGTGCGGGCCGAGCTCGAAGGGATCGGCGAGGCGGGCGCGCGCGGCTTTGGCCGGCTCTCGGCTGAGATGACGGCGGCCAATGCGCGGCTCGCGGGTTTTGCCAGCAAGGCGGGGATTGCGCTGGCCGCCCTGACCGCTGCAGCCACGGCGGCCGGTGTGGCAATGATCCGCTCGGGCCTCGAGGTGATCGGGGCACAGGCGGATATGGCAGCCTCGCTTGGCACGACGGTAGAAAGCCTGCAGGTGCTGACCTGGGCGGGGGAGTTGGCCGGGGTCTCGCTCGGAGAAATCGAACAGGCGACAAAGAAGCTGACGGCGCGGCTTTCTGAGGCGGCGACGGGGTCAGGCACCGCGGTGAAGGCTCTGGCGCGTTTGAACCTGACAGCGACGGATCTGCAGGCCTTGCCTTTGGATCAGCGGATCGTCGCCATTCAAGAGGCGCTGAACAGGTTTGTCCCGGAGGCCGAGCGCGCGGCGGTGGCCTCGGACCTCTTTGGCGATAAGGCAGCCCTGGCATTTTTGCGGGTCGATCCCGCGACCTTGCGCGAAGCGGCGAAAGATGTGCGCGACTTTGGGGTGGCGGTCAGTGCCAGTGACGCGGCGCAGATCGAACGGACGGGGGATGCGATTGCGAAGTTGAGCCTGATCTGGCTCGGCCTCACGAACCGTCTGACGGCGGCGGTTGCGCCTGCCTTGGAAGCGGTGGCCAATACACTTGCCGACATGGCGCGCGGCACGGGGCCGCTGGGACAGGCGATCAACCTGGTCTTCGACAACCTTGGACGGCTTGCGACTTATGCCAGCACATTCGCCGCGCTGATGGCGGGACGCTGGGTCTTGGGGTTGGCCGCGGCCGCGCTTTCGGTGCGAGGCCTCGCTACGGCGCTGGTTGCCCTACGCGGCGCACTTATCCGTACTGGCATTGGTGCGCTGATCGTTGGTGCGGGGGAACTCGTCTACCAGTTCACGCAACTCGTCGGCAAAGTCGGCGGGGTTGGCGCGGCTTTTGGCCTCTTGCGCGATGTGGCGGCGGAAGCTTGGGATCGTCTGGCGCAGGCCGCGACAGCTTCTTGGTCCCGCGTCGAGGCAGGCTGGGCCGGGGCACAGGCCGGGATCTATGACGGGCTGCAAGCGGCGCTCGCCGCCGTGGTGGGCTGGGGCAATTCTGCCGTGGGCAGCTTCCAAGGGGCCTTTGAGGCGGTGAAGGCAATCTGGGGCGCACTGCCGCAAGCGATTGGTGATTTTGCTTATCAGGCCGCCAATGGTCTGATCGACGGCGTCGAGGCGATGTTGAATGCTGTCGTCACCCGGATCAACCGCTTCATCGAGGGGCTGAATGCCGCCTTGGACCTGCTGCCGGATTGGGCCACCGGTGAGGGCGGCATCAAGATCGGCACGCTTGATGCCGTCGATCTTGGCGGCATTGCCAATCCCTTCGCGGGGGCCGCAACGGCTGCCGGCACAGCGGCGGCTGATGCCTTCCGGGCGGCGATGGAAAAAACTTACGTCGACACGCCCGACCTCTTCGGTGGCATGGCGGAGGCCGCAAGAACACGGGCGGACGGCTATGCTGAGGCGGCGGGCATGCTGTCGGAGGCGGCATCACAGCCGATGACAGCTTGGGCTGCGCTGAAAGCGGCAATCTTCGGCGCGGGTGCCGAGGGAGAGGCGACTTTGAACCACGCCTCAGATGCTGCCGATGCGCTGTCGGACGGATTGGACACTGCCGGCAAATCCGCCGCTGGGGCTGGACGGGCTGTGAAGACGGCGGCGGACGAGGCGGCCACCGGCTGGGCTGCGGTCACGAAGTCGCTCTCCGACTATGCCAAGGGCGCGATGGACTGGGGCAAGGGGCTTGGCGAGACGCTGACGGGGGCCTTCTCCTCGGCGGAAAACGCGTTCCGGCAATTTGTCACCACCGGCAAGTTCGACTTCAGATCGCTCATCTCCTCGATCCTGGCCGATCTTGCGGTGCTGTCGTTCAAGCGCGCGGTTCTTGGGCCGATCGCGGATGCGCTGTCCTTTGCCTTCGGCGGCGGCAGCTTTCTGGATGGCCTCGTGGCTCATACTGGCGCTGTGGTTGGCGCGGGCGGAATGCATCGTCAGGTTCCGGCCCTTGCCTTCGCCGGCGCGCCACGGCTGCATGAGGGTGGCTGGGCGGGTCTCAAGCCCGATGAGGTGCCGGCCATCTTGCAGCGCGGCGAGCGTGTGCTCTCGCGCCGAGAGGTTGCAAGCCAAGGGCGTGCTGGCGGGGCGGTTCCTGGTATCACGGTGAACATCGACGCGCGTGGGGCGCAGATGGGTGTGGCAGAGCAGATCAATGCGAAACTGCGCGCGGCCATCCCGGAAATCGCCCGCATTGCGAAGGAAAGCGTGGCCGATGGCCGGCGCAGAGGTCAGGGGATCTGAGCATGGCGTTTCCGATCTTGCCTTTGACGCTGGTGACCTCGCTCGAGCGGCGGCTGGTCACATCGGTGGCCGAGGCGCGGTCCCCCTTTACCGGCACGTCGCAAATCCAAGACTGGGGTGCGTCGTGGTGGGAGTATCAGATCGAGATGGCGGTGAGCCAAGGGGCCAATGCCCGGCGGCTCTCGGCCTTCTTCACGGCCCTTGGCGGGCTCAGGGGGCGGTTCTTGTTCGCCGATCCCTCGATCGAAGTGCCGCTGGCAGTGGGTACTCCTTACGTGACCGCAGCCCAAAGTGCTGGCGCATCGACCTTGCAAACCGCCGGTTGGGGGCTTGGTCTTCGCGCCGGAGACTTCTTTCAACTCGGAACGGATGCCACCACGCGGCTCTACCAGGTGACGGAGGATGTGACGCCCGTGGGCAGCGAAGCGACGCTCGCCTTCGTGCCACCGCTCAGGGCCTCGGTCCCCGTCGGCACGCTGCTTGGTCTCGATGCCCCGTCGGTCCTGTTGCGGCTGACGGCCCCAGTGCCGACGGTGATTGGTCGGGCCGACCAGCATCGCTTCACCTTCTCGGCGCGCGAAGCACTTTGACACTTCGTCCTCTGCTGGCAACGATCTCGAAAGCTCCCCGATGTCGCGCGATCTTACCGCCGCCTTCACCACCGCGTTGGCGGACCAGACCCTGCGGCCTGTCATCTTCTTCGAGGGCCAGTTCGCTTCTGGCTGGGTGCGGATCTGGTCTGGTCTCGGGGATGTCGATTGGAATGGCCAGACATGGTCTGGCGCTGGATCGCTCCTGGGCCTCGGCTCCCTCGACGAAACTGGGGAGGTTGTTGCTGGTGGCACGGCGGTGTCGCTGTCCGGCGTGCCGCTGGACCTCGTTCAAATGGCGATCGAGGAGGCGCGCCAAGGCTTGCCGGGCCGGATCTGGCTTGGGCTTTTGGCCGAGGATGGCAGCATCATCGCCAATCCGGTTCAGGCTTTCTC
Organism: uncultured Tabrizicola sp.; assembly: GCA_964393035.1. Taxonomy (GTDB): domain Bacteria; phylum Pseudomonadota; class Alphaproteobacteria; order Rhodobacterales; family Rhodobacteraceae; genus Tabrizicola_A. The sequence continues at coordinate 15,478 of CAYMRX010000012.1, read as the reverse complement.
GGGTCGCCTCGATGTGCCGGAGATCAAGGATGATGCCGAGACCTGCACGATCACCATCAGCTATGAAAGCCGCCTCATCGATCTGACGGTGGCGCGGACCTGGCGTTACACGCACGAAAGCCAGCAGGTGCTCTATCCCGGGGACTTGGGGTTTGAATATGTGACAGCGATCCAGGATCGTGAGATCACCTGGGGGCGAGGATAGGACATGAAACGCCTTGAACACTGGGAACGCCTCCTCACCGAGGCGATCGACACGGCCCGCTCGAAGCCCTTTGTCTGGGGCCTGCATGACTGCCCAACCTTCGCCTTTGAGACGCGCACCCTCCTGACGGGCGGTGAGGATATCGCCTCGCTCTGGCGCGGAAAGTATTCCACCCATCTTGGCGGGCTTCGCGTCATGCGGCGTTTGGGCTGGTCCTCGCTTGAGACCATGGGACATGCGCTTTTGGGGGCGCCACGCGATACGCCGCTCTTGGCACAGCGCGGTGACATCGTGCTCACTGATACCGGGCTGGGCTTCGGCGTGGTGATTGGCGCCACGGCGGTTGGTCTGGCGCCGGATGGCTTGCGCTTTGCGGCCCTGACCTCCTGTCGCCTCGCTTGGGCTGTCTGAGCCCTTCTTCGTTCTTGCCCCTGCTGACACGGGACCCGTCTCATGCCTTTCATCGTGACAGCCGTCACCGCGATTGCGGGGGCGATCAGCGGCGTATTGGCTGCGGGAGGGATCGGGGCGGCACTTCTGAGGATCGGTGGCACGCTGCTTCTCTCCTATGCGGCGCAAGCCCTGATGCCAAAACCGCAGGCGACGCTGCAGGCGCGGACGGTGACGATCCGCGAGCCAGTAGTGCCGCGCGATCTCGTCTATGGCCGCACCCGCAAGGGCGGGGTCATTGTCTTCCTGCATGCCTCGGGACCTGCCGACCAATATCTTGATCTCGTCGTCGTGCTTGCTTGCACCCGCGTCAAATCCATTGGCGCGATCTATTTTGAAGGCGAGATGGCTCTCAATGCGGCCGGCGTCGCGCAGGGCCGTTGGGCCGGGAAAGTTCTTGTTGAGAAGAAACTCGGCGCGGCCGATCAGACAGCCTTCGCGGGTCTGAAGGCAGCGCTGCCGGACAAATGGTCCGAGAACCACCGCCTCAGGAGCTGTGCAGCCATTCGGTTGCGGCTCACCTATGACCAAGACGCCTTCCCGGGCGGCATCCCGAACATCACGGTCGACATCGAGGGCAAGGATGACATTTGGGATCCGCGGACGCAAAGCGCGGGCTATTCGGAAAACCCAGCACTTTGCCTCGCCGATTACATGGCCAATCCGACCTGGGGCATCGGCGCGCGTATAGGGGAGCCTGACGGCCTCGACGCGGTCTCGCTCATCGAGGCCGCGAACATTTGCGACGAGATGGTCTCTCTTGCCGGTGGCGGGACGGAACCCCGCTACACCTGCAACGGGGTGATCACGCTGTCCGAGCCCCCGAAAACCATCATCGAGGGGATGCTCTCCGCTTTTGCCGGGCGCTGCGCCTTCTCGGGCGGGTCTTGGCGCCTCCATGCCGGGGCTTGGGCGCCGCCGTCGGTGGCACTGACTTCGGACAACGTTCGCGAGGGCGGGCTGACCTTGGCGACGCGGGTGACGATGTCATCGAACTTCAATGCGGTGCGGGGTCAGTTTGTCAGCCCGGAGAATGACTGGCAGCCGGATGACTTCCCGGCCTATGCCTCAGATGTTTATCTCGTTGAGGACGGCGGTGAGCAGAAATGGCGTGACATCTCGCTGCCTTTCACCATCTCGGCCGCCATGGCGCAGCGGTTGGCGAAGATTGAGCTTGAGCGCGCGCGGCGGCAAATGACGGTGCGGCTTTCTGGCAAGCTCTCGGCTTGGGCGGCGACCGTCGGCGATGTGGTGACGCTGTCCTATGCGCGCTGGGGCTTTGCCGCGAAGCCTTTCGAAGTGCAGGGGGTGAGCCTTGATCTGACGGCTTCTGGTGATGGGGCCTTGTTGTTGCCCGAGTTGGTCCTGCGTGAGACCTCGCCCTTGGTCTATGACTGGACGGCCTCGGAAGAGCAGATCTATGCGGCGGCCCCGAGGACGGTGCTGCCAAGTGCCCATGACATCCCGGCCCCCGGCGCGCCGCAGGTCACGGAAGAGATCTATGTCACCCGCGACGGCGGTGGGCTGAAGGTTTTGGCCACGGTTGCCTGGGCGGCGTCACCCTCGGGCTTCGTGGCGCAGTATCAGCTGCAGGCGCGCCAGGGCGGGGTCGGCGACTGGATCGATTATGGGCGAACAGATGGGTTGGCGCTCGAGATCCGCGATATTGCGCCGGGGCTCTGGGACTTCCGCGTCAAGGCGATCTCTGTTCTGGGTGTGTCCTCGCCGTGGCAGGAGGCGGCGGTGGAAATCCTCGGCCTGACGGCACCACCACAGGGGCTGGAGAATGTGACACTGCAAACAGCGGGCGGCCTCGCCATCTTGAAATGGTCCCGCTCGGCCGACCCCGATGTGCGGGTGGGCGGCAATATCGTGATCCGGCATTCCAAGGAGGCGACCGCCACCTGGGCCGACAGCTATTCGATGGACCGGGTGAGTGGGGGCGAGGCGATTGCCGTCGTGCCCCTCAAACCCGGCACCTATCTCCTTAGGGCCGAGGACAGCTGTGGCCGCGCGGGGCCGGAGGTCCGGATCTCGACAAAGGGCGCGCAGGTGCTGGCCTTCTCGCCTTTGGGCTTTCTGCAGGCTGATCCCGGCTTTGTCGGCGCGAAATCCGGCCTGGCGGTCAGCGGCACCAGCCTGACACTCGCCACGGCAACGGCAAATGGCGTCACGCAGGTCAGCACAATGCAGGGGCAGTACAGCTTCGCTGCAGGGCTGGACCTTGGCGCGGTGAAACGCGTGCGCCTGCGCTCCGAGATCGGGCTTGCGGCCTTGGCGTTGAATGACCGGATCGATGCGCGCACGGCCTTGATGGACACATGGGCCGATTTTGACGGCGCGGCGGGGGCGGAAATCGATGTGCTCTTCGAGATCCGCGAGACCGATGACGATCCGGCCGTATCGCCCACCTGGGGCCCTTGGGGCCGTCTCGACGCCCATGAAATCGAGGCCCGCGCGGTGGAGGCGCGGGCGTTTCTGACGACGAAGGACGCGTCTTACACGCCCATCGTCAGCCAATTGCGGCTTTACGCCGACGAGGTCGCTTGAACGCGCTTTCCGTTCCTATGGCGCGCGCCTTCGCTGCCGCTCAGTTCCGCCTCAAACGCGAACGCCCGCATGTCTTTTTGATTGAGAACGGAAAACGCTGATATGCCCCAGACATCCAGCTTCGTGATCGCGAATGACGCGGGCGCGGCCGTTCGCGCCCGGATCAACGAGATCGTTGCGGCGCTGCAATCAACAAGTGCTGGGACCTTGGCACCATCGGCCACCGTGGCGGGTATGCTTTGGGTCGATACCGCGGTGTCGCCGCCGGTCTTACGGCGGCGGAATGCCACCAACACCGGTTGGGATGCGCTTTTGGATGCGGCGGGCAATTTGGCGGGTTTGGCGAATACGGCGGTGGCGCGGGCAAACCTTGGGCTTGGCACGATGGCCCAGAAATCTGCCGCCGACTATGACGCGGCCGTCGCCGAAAAGGCCTCACTCTCTGGGGCCACCTTCACCGGCGTGGTAACGGCGCCAAACTTCGTATCTTCGTCCGATGCCCGGCTCAAGACCGGGGTCGAGACCATTGTGGGGGCACTGGCCCTCGTCGGATCCTTGCGTGGGGTGCGCTTCACCATGGATGGAAGCCGCCAGATCGGGGTGATCGCGCAGGAGGTCGAGGCGGTCTTGCCCGAAGTTGTGCGGGCAGATGCGCAATCTGGCCAGCTCTCGGTGGCCTACGGCAATATCGTGGGTCTTCTCATTGAGGCCATCAAGGAATTGGCCGCCCGGGTGGCGGCGCTGGAGGAGGGCTGCTGATGAATGAGAGCAATGGCTTTATCGAGACGATCAACGCGGTGTTTGGCGGGGCGGTGACGACGCTGATCGGGGCCGTTACCGGGCGGCTCATGTGGCATTCGGGCGAGGTAAAGCTTGGTCGGCGGCGCTTTTTTGGCAAGGAACTCCTTTGGGAAATCCCTGTGGCTGTCGGCATGGCGCTGATCGGCGAGGCGGCCGCGCGCTACTTTGGGCTCGCGCAGCCGGTCTCGACCGGCTTTGTTGCCACGCTTGCCTATCTTGGGCCGCGCGGGGCTGAGACCCTGCTTTCGGCCTGGCTCGGGCGAAAGAAATAACAGGCTCTTTCTTCCGAAAACCTTGCTAGGGTGTTGTCGATTAACCATTTGGGGCGGAACAATCGACGAGAAGGCTCCAGCGCATGAGCGAAATCGCCAATATTCTGCTTCAGATTGCCCGGGCAACCGATCCGGTGGGCGTCATTCGGTCATGCGTTTTGGCACAAGGCGGCTCCTGGCCTGATGCGGAAACCCAATCCGGCGTCTTTGAAATCCAGCTTGCAGGGCTCATCGGCCTTGGTTCCAGCCTGCGCACGGCGGTAGACGATTGGGTCCTGCAAGCCAAAGCCCACCTGCGGGCAGCTGGGCGATGACCGCAGGCTCGTCCGGTGATCTGACCGAATAGGTCAGCCAGACTTCAGGTCACATCACACGCCGTCCCATCACTGGGGCGGCGTTTTGCATTCCACGGGAGAACCCCATGACGCCATTTGACATTGCCAAGAGTTACATCGGTACGACTGAGGGCGCGGGCCCCGCCGACAATCCCAAGATCATGGAGATGTATGCCTCCGTCGGTCATTCTCATGTCGAGCATGATGAGGTGGCCTGGTGCGCGGCCTTTGTCGGGCATTGCCTTGAGACGGCGGGCATTCGGTCAACGCGCCGACTTAACGCACGCTCCTATCTCGACTGGGGCGTGCCGGTGGAGGTTGCCGAAACCCGGCGCGGCGACATTGGCGTCATCCCCCGCGGTTCGTCCAGCTGGCAGGGCCATGTCTTCTTCATCGACCGTGTCGAGGGGGCCTGGGTCTGGGGCCTTGGCGGCAATCAGGACGACGCCGTCACTGTGAAGCGATATCCGGTCTCCAAGCTTTTGGGCGTGCGGCGTGCAGGGAACGTCGCGCTGGCTGTGACGGCATCAGTCGAGGCGGTGCAAAGACGCCTGAACGCGCTCGGCTATCACGAGGTGGGTCAGATCGATGGCAAGATCGGGGCCCGCACGCGGGCCGCCATTCTGGCCTTCCGGCATGATAACGATCTTAGCCTAGTGCCCATCATCGATGTCGCGCTGACCGAGGCGCTGGAAACCGCGTCGCCCCGCGAAATCGCGCCCGCGCGTGCAGCTGGCATTCCTGCCAAGAGCCGCATCATCACGGCAGCCAATGCCCAAATTGGGCTTGGCGCGATTGGGGCGGCAGGTTCGATCGGCAGTCAGATTGCGCCGGCCCTGATTGAAGCCGAACATGCCCGTGAAACCGCCGGGCGCCTGTTCGCCTTGTTGGGGCTCGAGACCTGGCTTGTGGCCGCATTGCCCTGGATCGGGGCAGCCGTGTTCGTCGGCGTGATCTTCTGTGCCCTGCGCGCCCGCGCGGCCCGGATCGAGGATCACAGGTCGGGGAAAACGCCATGACCGTGTTTGTCACGCGGATCTTCGCCGCCATCGGTCGCCGTGCCCTCTTTGGGGGTGGGCTGGTCCTGATCTTCTTCGCCGCCCTGCGCGTGGCCAGCCGTCAGGGCCGCCATGCGGCCGAGGCGGAGTTTGCCATCCAATCTGCCGAGGCCCGGATCCGGGCGCTGCAAACCTCACAGGAAACCCGTCATGACATTCAAAACGCTGACCGTGCTGATCTTGAGCGCCGGGCTGACCGCTGGATGCGCGATTGATCCAAGAGGGGTGCGGGACGCCTGTGATTGGGCAGAGCCGATCCGCCCCTCGCGCGCGGATGTTCTCTCAAACGGCACGCTGGCCCAGATCGTTGCCCATAATGAGGTCGGTGCCCGGCTTTGCGGGTGGGCTCCCTAAACAGGGGCGGATCTCAGTTCTTGCCGCAGCACTGTTTGTATTTGCGCCCTGAGCCGCAGGAACAGGGATCATTGCGGCCCGGGCGCGGCGCGCTCTGATGGGGGCGACCCGGCAGATTGGCTGCCTGTGTTTGGCTGAGTTCCGGCCGCGATTGGTGCAGGATCGTCGCCACGCAGTTCGGGATCAGGTCCGGCGCTTCGAGATCAATCTCATCGATCTCCGCGTCGGAGAACTTGCTGATCCCGTTATTGATATCCTGCAAGGCCAACAGGAAGATCATGGTCTCACGGGTCTCTTCATCGGCGCGATCAAGGAGCGCCGCCCACGCTTCAGGCCGCAAAGCCATGGCATGGGTGAACCCGGCGATCCAGGCTTCCCAGAGGACTTCCTCACTGATGGAATCGATCTCGTAGATCGGTTCGAGCCAGAGCGACCGGGTCATTGCCTCAGCGACTGCGTTGTAATGCGCCATCACGGCACCGATGGTCTCCTGCGCGGTCTTGAGATCGGGGAACCCGGCATCTTTGCGCTCGCCCCAGACATCAGCGAGCCAGTCCGAGGGCGGGATCATCTCAGGGCAAGCGAGAATTCCGGTGATGTAGCCATCAAGCTCGCTCAAGGTCATCGGCTCGTCGTCGATGGGCAGCGCCGACAGGAGATCATCGAGGCGCTGCAGCCGTTCGTCGTCCTGATCCATGCCCCGATCCTTCTGTCATCTCTCGCGATCCTTAACTGCGATTGGCGGCAGGCACAATTTGAGCCGTATCGGCCGAGGGGCAAGGCTCCGTCCAGCCGATCTCCCTTGGGGGCATAAATGACAACATCACTTCAGGAAGGCCCGGTCATTCTGATCGGTTATGAATACCGGCTGCAATTGCAGGCCGAGTCCGATCTCTTCCCGGATGGCGCCAGTTTTGTGGGCCAAGTGCGCAGCACGATCGCCGCCGCTTCGATGGTGGCGGACCTCTCCACTGCGGCGGGCAGCGTGCTGCGCCTCGACGGGCGCACGCTGGAAATCGTTCTGGCCCCTGATGTGACGGCCAGCCTCGCGCCCGGCGAGGTCGTCCTCGATCTGGTGCGCACCGATCTGACCCCCGACCGCCATCTCGGCTTCATGCTCGAAATCCCGGTGATGATGCCCGTAACGCGGGGCTTGTGATCTATGACGGCCTCGCTCGATCTGCGGCCTCTTACTGGCCCGATCCGGATTGCCGTGATGTCTGACGCGCCGATCGTGTTGCGCCTGGCGACCGGGCCCATCGGTTTGCGGCTTCTCGGCCAACCTGGGCCCCAAGGCCGGACGGGACTGCAGGGGGACAAGGGTGATCAGGGCGCACCCGGCGTGACCATTCTTCCAATAGACGCACCCATCAACGGGGGATTTTTCTGATGGCAAACACCATCCAACTCAAACGCCGCAGCTCTGGCCTCGCTGGGGCGCCCGCGGCCCTCAAGTCGGGCGAGCTTGCCCATAACGAGGTCGATGACACGCTTTACGTTGGCAAAGGCGATGACGGGTCCGGCAATGCCACCTCGCTCGTCGCACTTGCGGGCAAAGGTGCCTTTGTCGATCTGACGGCGGCGCAGAGCATTGCTGGGGCCAAGACATTCACGCTTGTCCCAAAATCTTCGCAGGACGCGAGTGCTGCCAACGATCTCGTGCGCAAATCGCAGATGGATGCGGGATTCGCCACCAAAGCTGCACTTGCCCATACCCATGCGATTGGGGATGTCACTGGCCTTCAAACCGCCCTTGACGCCAAACTCGGCACGGCGGCCAATGCGGTGTCCGCCAGCAAACTGGCCACCGCGCGCAGCATCACGCTGGCAGGGGACCTCTCAGGCTCGGTCAGCTTTGATGGCTCCGCAAATGTGACGATCACGGCGGCCGTGGTGGATGACAGCCATGCCCATGTCATCGCCAATGTGGACGGGTTGCAGGCAGCGCTTGATGCCAAGGCGCCGCTGGCCTCGCCGGCCATGACCGGAACCCCTTCTGCCCCGACGGCAATCGCGGGCACGAACACGACCCAAGTGGCGACGACTGCCTTTGTGCAAGCCGCGATCGTGGCTTTTGGCCCCGGCGACATGCTCAAGTCCAGCTATGATGCCGACAATGACGGCAAGGTCGATGCGGCAGAGGTGGCAGATGCGGCACCTTGGGCGGGGATCACCGGCAAACCTACGAGCTTTCCACCCTCGGTGCACGCGCATACCGTGAGTGATGTGACGGGGCTGCAAGCTGCACTCGATGCCAAGGCGCCGCTTGCTTCGCCGGCGCTGACCGGCACACCGACGGCCCCCACGGCAGTTGCGGGCACCAACACCACGCAAGTGGCAACCACGGGGTTTGTGGCGGCCGCGATCGGGGCGCTGATCGATGCGGCGCCGGGTGCGCTCGACACGCTGAACGAATTGGCGGCCGCCCTTGGCGATGACCCGAGTTTTGCGACCACCGTCACCAATGCACTGGCAGGCAAGCTTGTCGCCGCCTCAAACCTTGCCGATCTGCCGAACAAGGCGACCGCGCGCACAAATCTCGGGCTTGGCTCGATCGCCACGCAAGCCGCGAACAGCGTCGCGATCACCGGGGGCACGATTGATGGCATTGCCCTTGATGGGGGCACGTTCTGAGCCATGGTCAATACGCTTCTTGTCAAACGCACAACCGTCGCCGGCCGGGTGCCGACAACCGCGCAGCTTGCGGCGGGCGAGCTCGCGGTCAATGTCACCGATGGCAAGCTCTACCTTAAAAAAAGCGTGAGCGGCGTCGAAAGCATTGTCGATGTCACCTCGGCCGCATTCACTGACGCGCAGATCTTTGCCAAGATCACCGCGCAGGATGGGCCGGGCTCCGGCCTTGATGCCGATCTACTTGATGGGCTGCAGGCAAGCAGCTTCGCGCAGCTCGCCGGTGCAACCTTCACCGGCACGGTCACGGCGCCGAACTTCGTCTCCTCGTCCGACGCGCGGCTCAAATCCGACATCACCGTGATCCCGGATGCGCTTCAGAAACTGCGGTCGCTGACCGGCGTCACCTATCGCATGGCCGGGTCCGATCTCCGCCAGATGGGTCTCATTGCCCAAGACGTGCAGGCCGTTGCCCCGGAAGTGGTGGTCGAGACCGACGGTGTGCTGCGTCTCGCCTATGGCAATCTCATCGGCCTTCTCGTCGAGGCCATCAAGGATTTGGCCGAAGAGGTCAAACAATTGCGGGAAGTTCACCAGAAGCGGGAGGGTGCCGATGCTTACGGCAGATAAGGGGCTTTATAGCTTGGGCCACCCGAGCCCGCTCAGGATCGGGGTCCATCTGACGGCGACCCGGTTGACCGTGGTGGCGTTTAAATCGGTGGGGCGTGCCGAGAAGCTTTTGGTGATGGACATTGCCACCCTCGCCGCTGGCATTCTTGGTGCTCCTTCGGAGGCGGGTGCGCCCCAAGCTCTTTTTGCAGGGCACGCGGTCGAGGACCCGCACAATCCCGGCGCGCTTTTGGCCTACACGAGCCATGTGATCTTCGACCTCGGCGATTTGCAGGGGGCTGATGAGGTGGTGGATTACAGCCGTTTCGAGATCCCGGTTGATGCGGCGGGGATGCTGTCCACATGGGACAATCGGCTGATCACCTCACGCTGGGACAAGAATGAATATGGCCGGCGCAATCGGGCTAAGCGAGGTTCCGGCATCGCCTGCTATGTTTGGATGCCCCTTGCGACGGGCAGCTTCCATGATTGCCGCCTCATCCTGCCCCTTGCCGGGACTTTTGGCTTTGGTGGCACCGCAGATCCTGTGCTGATTCCTGAAGCCGAAGCCCCGAGCGATGCGCGCGGGTATCTCAGGTTCTATTGGTCGGCGCAGGTGCCAGAATATCTCACAGTCACCCCAGAGGCTTGGATCGAGATTCCTGTCCAGCTCGTCGAAAACGCCGATGGCACGCCACTCACCCACAGCACCCGACTGAAACTTGAAGCCCTGTCCGGCTATCTGCCGCAGACCCGGGTGGTGACCGACGCCGAAGGGCGGGCGGTGATCCGGGCTTGCGCTTTAGGCCTTCGCGCGGGCGATACTCTTTCCATCAAGATCAACACCGACCATTACACCGCCGTCGGGCGCGTTGATGTGGCTGTGATCTGAGGAAGGCGCCCCGGATGTTCACCGCCCTTTATCCCACCTTCGTGCTGGTGAAGCATGGCCTTCTCAGCGCAGATCTGAACCAGCGTTTGGCCGAGATCGCCGTTACGGATGGCGCACGCCACCGCGTCGTCGATGACAGCGATCCACGCAATCTGGGAACGGCCGACAGTCCCTTTGCTCATATCCGGCATAATCTTCTGGCCGAATATCGCGGCGAGCCTGCGGTTGAGGCTTGGCTCGCGGCCGCGCGGGCCGGTTTGGCCGAGTATCTGCACCGGGCCTATGGCGCGGATCTGCCGGAAAGGATCGACGCTATCGCCGAACCCTTCGTGCAGGGCGACGGCGGTGGGGAGACCATCGGCATCTTCACCCATAGCCATCCCCGCGCGGATTTTGTCGTGACCTATTACCCGGAGGTCAGTTTTGACGCGGCCGGGCCGCGGCCCTATCGCGAGGGGGCCTTGCGGTTTTACGACCCGTCCGGGCGCGGACATCGGCTTTGGCCGAACCGCAATACGAGTATCTTCACCGGCAGCTGGTTCGATGTGCGGCCCCGCACCGGGACGATGGTCATCTTCGAGGGGCATATCCCCCATGATTCCGCGCCCTTTGAGGGGCTGCGTCGGGTTTGTCTTCCTCTGCAGATCACCTTGCGCCTGCCCAATGCCCAAACCCCAGTTGAAATCGGAGGATCTGTTCATGGCCTATAAGGTTGGCACCACCATTGTAATTGATGACACGGGCTTTGTGCCTTGGGCGCGGATCTCAGGCGCTCCGACGGCCGGTTTGCCTCCCGGTGAATATACCAAGACGGCCGCCGAGTATAAGGTCAGCGGCTCGGGGGCCCTCATCTCGACCACCTTCGTCGGTCTCGAGTTCCAAAGTGACCTGACCTATCACGAGATTTATCTCCGGACTTACCAGCCTGCCACCAATTGCAACTGCGCCTGTTATTGCTGAGCGCGCCCATGCAGGTCAGACGACAGATTGCCGAGCTTTGGCCGACGCGGGTCGGGTTTTACCAGCTTGAGGGTGAGGAGGCTGCGGCGCGGATTGCCGCTCTTTATGACCGCGCCTGGCGGCCCCCGCAGGACGGACGCACGGCGGCCGAGCGCAGGGTTCGCGGCATTATGGCTGAGGCGCTGGAGCTTTTGGCGACCGTGCGTGATTGCGTGGCGGATTATCTTGGGCCGGGGGCAGAATACCTTGATCCTGTCTCTTGCGAAAACCGTGCGCTTCTCATTGAGGATCGCGCCTTCATCAACACCCATGCCGACAGTCGCGAAGGCGATGTGACGGCGGTGTTGTTCCTCTCAGGCGGCGGGGCGGGTCAGCCAATCAATTCTGTCGGCAATCCGCGCTTTTGCCTGGAAGACCCAAGCCGTTATGCCGATCAGCCGCGGCTGCCGTTTGAGAGCCGGTCTGCCTATAGCGTCAATCCGCGCCCAGGCCTTCTGGTGATCTTCCCCGCCTGGATTCCGCATAACCAGCACCCCTATCGGGGGGCTGAGACGCATATCCAGATCGTCATGAACTTCCGGGTCACCATCCCGGAGCATTTGCAAGAGGACTGGTTTGACTGATGTGGTTTAGCCTTACACTTGAAGCCCGTGACGGCAGTCGTCGCGAGATCCGTTACGACCCCCACACCTCTGAGATCGAGGGGATCGACATTGGCCCCATTACGGAGCGTGATTGGCAGGATGCTCCCCGCGTCTCGAAGGCCGCGCCCTTGGGCAAATCCCGCGCCCCAAAGGTTCTCAAAATCCAGTTGGGCCTCTCCTGCAATTACAGCTGTTCCTATTGCAGCCAGGCCAGCCAGATTGGGGATGCGACGCTCTCTAGGCTCAGTGACGTCGACGAGTTTCTGGCAAAGCTTGACAGTTGGCTTCAGGGCGCGCCGGAGCGGATCGAGATTTGGGGAGGCGAGCCCTTTGTCTATTGGGCCAAGTTGAAGCGCCTGATCCCGGCGCTGGCAGACCGGTTCCCGTCGGCACGGTTCCTGATCATCACCAATGGCTCGCTTCTTGATCGTGAGAAGCTCGATCTCATTCACCGCTATGGCATCGACATCGGTCTCAGCCATGATGGGCCGGGGCAGCATCTGCGCGGGCCAGACCCGCTCGAGAACCCCGAGCAGCGGCGCTGGATTGAAGTGCTTCTTTCTGAACGAAAAGGTCACGTTGGCATCAACACCGTGCTGACCGTTCAGAACTATGACCTTGGCGCGATCAGGGCATGGTTCCAGGAACGGTTGGGGCCAGATGTGCCGCTTTCGCTTGAAGGCGTCGTTGATGTTTATGATGCCGCAACGCTTTTAGGGGCGGGGCGGTTTGAAGAGGCAGATCTCCATGCTTTGCGTCGCGTGGTGTTTGAAAGTCTCGTCACCGATCCCCAGGGCTTCGGGCTCGACACCCGTCTTCGTGACTTTATCACCGCCCTGCAAACCCGCCGCCCGATCTCAGCCCTGAGCCAGAAATGTGCCATGGACCGGCCCGAGCACCTCGCTGTCGATCTTCAGGGCAATGTCATGACCTGTCAGAACACCGGGGCCAAGGGGGCGCACAGGATTGGTCATGTGGCGGCGTTTGACGAGATTGCGCTCGATACGGCCACGCATTTTGCCTTCCGGTCCGAATGTATGTCCTGCCCCGTCGTTCAACTCTGCAAGGGGGCCTGCATGTTCCTTGAAGGGGAATTCTTCAAGCAGAGCTGCATGAACGAGTTTGCGTTCAATATGGGAGTGTTGATGGCGGCCGTCTGGCATTTGACGGGGATGGTGATGGTTGAGGTGGAAGCCACGGGTCGGGTGGGGCAGGCCGGAAGCGGAGAACGCCTCGACGGTACAGCCCATGTGCCCGGCCCGTGATCCACATTTAACAATGTCAATGAACGGGCGGGGCGGAATCGACGCCACGGTGGGACATTGGCACAAGCTGGGCAGAAAGTCGCGGACGGAAATGGGCACAATTGTGCACTTCGAGAGTTCGGCGTAGGCCTGAAACGATCGAGCGCAGCATAATCCGCCTGGGCTGCGTGTGCTTCAGTCACCGGTATCGATCACCCCAGATACCAGACGCAATTCTTAAGACGGCGCCTGCGGCAAGTAAGCCCGTATCTGAAAGTGCGTAAAAGCGGTCTACTTTTGCGGAAGCTTCAAGGTGTCGCAGGGCAGCCTCCAGCAGAAGTGCGGCGCATTCTGCGCGGTTAGCATCAACCTTTCCCATTGTCCGTCGTCGAATGATTTGGAACAGCCTCGTTGATTTTGTAGCGGAGAGCTCGGGCTCATCGGATTCACGTTATGCTGCTTGGCGCTGATGGTTCAAGCGGCGGTTTTGGATGGTTTGGTGTTTGATGCGCCTCCTTTCGGCAAGGATGGTTTCGCCGCGACCAAAGTAGACGTCGGCCGGTGTCAGATTGCCGATGCTCTCGTGGTAGCGACAATGGTTGTAGTGATCGATGAAGGCGGCGACGGCAGCCTCGAGTTCCCCTTCGAAGAAGTAGTTTTCCAAGAGGATGCGGTTTTTCAGGGTCTGGTGCCAGCGCTCGATCTTGCCTTGGGTCTGCGGATGCATCGGGGCACCATGAACGTGTTTCATACCCTTGTCTTCGAGATATTCGGCCAGATCCGCCGCGATGTAGGACGAACCATTATCGCTGAGCAGCCTAGGTTTATGCAGAACCTTGGCGCTGTCGCAGCTTGACGCTGCCAAGGCGATATCCAACGTATCGGTCACATCTTCGGCTCGCATGTTGTCGCAGAGCTTCCAGCCGACGACGTAGCGCGAGTAGTCGTCTAGGATCGTGGACAGATAAAACCAGCCCCAGCCGATGACTTTCAGGTAGGTAAAATCAGTCTGCCACATCTGGTTTGGCGCAGTCGTCTTGTCCTTGAACTCATCCGCAGCCTTGATGACGACGTAGGCGGGGCTGGTGATGAGGTCGTGCGCTTTGAGCAGGCGGTAGACTGAAGCCTCTGATACAAAATACTTTTCCGTATCAGTGAACTTCACCGCCAATTCGCGCGGCGACAGTTCCGGCTCTTCCAGCGCGAGGGACACGATCTGATCCCGCACCGCCTCGGGGATGCGGTTCCAAACCCGGGAAGGGCAAGAAGGGCGATCTTCAAGCCCCTCAGGGCCATGTTCGACGAAGCGGTCATACCAGCGGTAAAAGGTGCTGGGCGGGATGCCGATCTTGGTCAAGGTGCGCCGCACCGGCAGATGCGACTGCTCGACCAGCCGGATGATCTCAAGCTTCTCAGCGGCCGGATACCTCATTCTTGGTCGCCCCCAGCCCCGGTCATGTTTTTTTGAGCAGCCGGTTTTCAAGGCTGAGATCGGCCACCAGTTCTTTCAGTGCCAAAGCCTCGGCGCGCAGGTCCTTCACCTCGCCTGTATTCGCCTGGCGGGCCGTATCACCGGCCAGCCGCTTCTTGCCGGCCTCGAGAAATTCCTTCGACCAGCTGTAATACAGGCTTTGGGCGATCCCTTCCTTGCGGCACAGTTCGGCAATCGTCGCGTGGCCACTCGAACCGATGGCGCGACCACGCTCCATCCTCGCCACGAAGGCCGGACAGCACGATCCGGATCTTCTCCTCGGACGAATGCAGTTTGCGCGTCGCGCGCCGGATATCTTTCACAACTTGCTCGGCAGGCGCCTTCGTCGTCACGGGTTTCTTCATCATCTTCAACTCCATATGGGGTAAAGATGAGCCGCAAACCCCCAGCTACGCAATCACGCTAAACTGTTCCGTGGGCGCTGATGGCGGACAGGATATGGGGGCCAACTGACCCTGATCGGAGCGGAACCGGTTCCACCCTATCAGAGACCTCCATTGTCCAAGGCGTACCTGAAGGGCGATATGGACCCCGAGCGCCTTTTTGTGAGGCCGAAGAACTTCTACGCCGATAACGGCATTGATCTTCGACTTGGCCAGTGGGTGAGCGACATCGACCCCGCTGCCAAGACCCTAAAGGTTGGCGGAGACGTGCTCGCCTATAGCCAGCTGGCTCTTACAACCGGTTCCATTCCACGACGCCTGCCGGCACGGATCGGGGGAAGCCTAGGCGGTGTGTACGTCATGCGCGGCTTGGCCGACATTGATGCAATGGCACCGGAATTCGTGGAAGGCCGGAGGCTTTTGATCGTGGGAGGCGGCTACGTCGGGCTCGAAGCCTCCGCAGTCGCCACCAGCCTTGGCCTTGAGGTTACGCTCATTGAGGCCGCGCCGCGTATTCTTCAGAGGGTGGCGTCTGCGGCAACGGCCGACTACTTCCGCAAACTCCACCTGGCATCAGGCGTCGAATCGCTCGACATCG
>CAYMRX010000011.1:0-63428 GCA_964393035.1 uncultured Tabrizicola sp. | reverse complement strand
AGATCTCGTCGCCCGCATCAAGGCACAGTCACCGCGGTAGCAACCGGCCGGTTACGTCAGATCCGTCACAGTCGCGACTTGCACCTTTATTATGGTGGCCCCGCGGATCACGCGTGCGGGCGGCACTTTGGCAACAAAGCTGCGCACATAATCGGTTGCCGGGCGCGTCACCAGATCTTCGCCCGTGCCGATTTGCACAATGCGCCCGTTTTACATGATGGCGATGAGATCTGGCATTTTATAAATAACATTAATGCCTTATTGATCAATTTACGTACTGGCCACCTAGCGAAATGCCTGGCAACGCCCTCCCCGTATACTAATAGGGACGGGGACGAACCATGCCGGCGGACGACGTGATCAGCCTACAATAGACGATGACATCACTTTCGGATTTCAAAAGATGGCGCAATAACGCTCATATCACGCCGTCGGATTGGTATTTCAATGCTTCCTCGAGCCAACAAACGCATCTCGAGTCTCAGCCCATTTGAGAAGCAGATGATCCACCATAAGTCCCATGAAGGCTACCGCAAACCCAAGCACAAACCCTTTGCCGACATCGGTTGATGAGAGCGCGCGCTGCATCTCCTGACCTAGGTCCTGCGTGCCGATGAAGGCGGCGATAATTACCATGAAGAGAGCGAACATGATCGACTGGTTCGCTCCCACAACTAGCGTCGGCACAGCCAGCGGCAGCTTGACATGTCGAAGCAGTTGCCACTCGCTAGCTCCAGACATTTGCGCCGCTTCCACGATCTCTGGTGGGATCATGCGCAGGCCTTCGATCGTGTAGCGGATGATCGGAACGGTAGCAAAGACCATGACGGCCGCAACCACTGCAACGTCGTTAACGCCGAAAAGCATGACAACCGGGATCAAGTAGATGAAACTGGGGAAGGTCTGGGCCGTATCACAGGCCAAAAGCAAGCGCCGCGCCCGAGTTTCAGTTGCAGCACCTATCAGGCCAAGCGGTACACCGATAAGCAGTGCGAGCGTCACCGACACAAAGACCGTATAGGCAGTAATCATCGCCCGGTCCCACCAGCCTGACAGCGCAATCGGTAAGACAAAGCTCAAGCAAACTAGGGCCGACCGTACCCCTCCGATCCACCAGCCGATGCCGGCAATCGCCAACAGAACCGCAGAGGTCGGCAACCAGAGAAAGGCGCTGCGTAGTGGGATCAGCACCCAAGTGATAAGAAACCAGCGCAGCCATTCGGTGATGGGGTCGATCAGTTGGATGACCCTGACGACCACCGCATCAACTAGATCTGCCATACTGAACGCCTGTTTGCGTTCGACCTCTGCAAAGAACGGATGCACCCAAGCCAGCGCAAACCCCAGTGCGACAAGGCCGAGCCAGACAACCAGGATCCGGTGCCGATGTAGCCATGGCCCGTCGACATGCTCAGGCTGTTGGGTCGCCCAGGCTTTAGACATCCGGTCCAGAACGATGGCCAGAAGGACGATGGTGATGCCAAGTTCCACAGACAGGCCGATCTTCAGCGCCTGCAAGAGCTGCAGCAGTTTCTGCCCGAGGCCGGGCATACCGATAAAGCTGGCAAGCACCACCATTGCCAGACTTTGCATGATGACTTGATTGACACCGATCAGGATCTCGGTCCGCGCTGCAGGTAGGCGCACGTGAGTCAACAACTGCCAGCGCGTTGTCCCACTCATCTGACCGCTTTCGATGATTTCAGATGGGACTGCGCGCAGGCCGAGCAGAGTCATGCGGATCATCGGTGGAACCGAGAAGATGATCGTGACGATGGCACCCGCTTTCGGTCCAACACCGATGAAGACCACTACGGGGATCATGTAGGCAAAGTGCGGCAGGGATTGAGCGATGTTCAGAAGTGGGTTCAGCATCCGTTCGACTCCGGACGACCGCCAGGCAAGAATACCCATGAAAAGTCCAAACCCCACGGAAAAAGGCACCGCAACGACGATGACGGACAGTGTCTCCATTGCCCATTTCCACTGGCCCATCACCGCGATCCAGATAAAGGTTCCGCCCGCCAGAACACCCAGCCGCCAGCCACCCAGCCGATAACCTGCCATACCGGCTGTGGTCGCGATCACCACCCACGGAATTGGGCCAATCTGGGGCCAGCGGGACTTGCCGTAAAGTAGGTTTGCCGTGACATTGAGACAGAACTCCACCACATCGGAAAAGGCGCGGGTGATGGCCATCAAGCCTAGTTCATCTCGGGCGAAATTGAAGATCTCATTGATCCAGTGTGCGAAAGGCAAGACCAGCGCTTCGGGCAGACGGATCAGGCCAGCGGGGAGCAGACCCCGAAAGGCCACAAGCACCAGCGCCACCAGAAAGATCGCTTGCGCGATACGTTTCTGGTCAAGCTTGAAAAGTGGTTTCGAAAGCGTGGTGTCCATCATGGCTCTGAACCCAACAGCAGATCGAGTGCAGCCTTGCGGTCCAGAAGTCCGGAGATCTTACCTTGCTCGCTTAGCGGGATCATGTCGCGGCTGTCGCCGATGATGCGACGCGCCAAGCCATGCAGTGTTTCGCCTGCGGGTAGCGACGGCCCCTCGACGGTTCGGCCGCCCAAAGGCAAAGCCAAAGCCAAAGCTCCGGCATGGATGACACGCGCCCGGTCGATGCTCTCGGTGAATTTCGCAACATAGGGCGTTGCAGGAGCCATGAGTATACGGTCTGGCGTGTCAATTTGCTCGACTGCGCCGTCCTTCATGATTGCGATCCGGTCAGCCAGCCGCAGAGCCTCATCAAAATCATGAGTAATGAACACAATGGTCTTTGCCAGCATCCCCTTGAGCCGCAGAAATTCATCCTGCATTTCGCGCCGTATCAGGGGGTCCAATGCGCTGAAAGGTTCGTCCAGAAACCAGATGTCCGGCTCGACGGCCAGACTGCGTGCGATACCCACACGCTGCTGTTGGCCCCCTGACAATTCGCGTGGGAAGTAGCCTTCCCTGCCTTTTAGGCCGACGAGTGCCAGCATCTCGCGCGCCCTATTCAACCGCGAGGTCCGGTCCTGACCGCGCATTTCCAGTGGGAAGGCGACGTTTTCCAATGCCGTGCGGTGGGGAAGCAGACCAAAACTCTGGAATACCATGCCCATCTTCTCGCGGCGCAACTCAATCAACCCAGCCGCGGAAAGTGCGCCGATATTGCGGCCTTCGACCTCGACTACGCCAGCGGTGATGTCCAGAAGCCGTGCAAGGCAACGGACCAGTGTCGATTTGCCGGACCCTGACAACCCCATGATGACCAGCATCTCGCCGCGCCTGATATCTAAGGACACATCGCGAACGGCGGCAACGTGATTTGTCGCCCGCAATTCCTCCATCGTTGTTGCTGACGTCAGTGGCAGTCGTTCCGGACGGTCGCCAAAGACCTTCCAAACATTTCGACAGGAAATTACAGCGTCACTTGCGGTCATGTATTGCCTCCGATGAAAAGGGCCACCCGGGGGGAAAGTCCCGGGTGGCAGGAAGATCACCCAATTTGGGTGCCGGAGATCATTCGGTCCAAGGCTTCCAGACTGCTTCGTTTGCTTTCAGCCATTCAGTGGCTGCGTCCTCGGGTTCCATCCCATCAACGTCGACCAGTTTGGCCATCTCGGCAATCTGGGCGTTGGTAAAGGTCACCTTCTGCAAGGTTGCATATGCGGCAGGCCACTTGTCCTTCATCCCGTCCCATGCAGCGATCTTCAGATAGCCGTTGGCCGGGTTGCCGCAATCATAGACCTTGTCGGGGATCGGCCCTACGGCCGGATCTTTGTCGCAACCATCAACCCATTCCGGGAAGTTGACAAACTCGCCGGGCCAGACTGCTTCGGCAAAGTTCGGGGTCCAGTTGAAAAGCACGATAGGGGTCTTGTCCTTTTCTGCTGCCGCGATTTCTGCCCAAAGGGCTGCCGCCGAACCGGCATTGACCACGACGAAGTTCATGCCCAAGGCATCGATCTTTTCCTGATCATGCTTTAGCCAATCGACCGGGCCGCCGAGAAATCGACCCTTGTCGCCGGTCTCGGGCGTGGCGAATTTGGCCGCGCAGTCGTTCAAGGCATTCCAGTCCGGCAGACCTGGGCACGCCTCCTTGGTCCACATCGGATACCACCAGTCTTCACGGCTCACGGCGGCGTGGGTGGCCACGTCATGCAGGCCACCCTTTTCTACGGCGGCCCGGAACGAGGCGCCAAAGGCACCTTCCCAGACCTCAAGCTCAAGCGTTGCATCGCCAAGGCGCACAGCCTCATAGACGGCTTGGCTATCGGTAGAGACAAATTCGACGGAATTTCCCATGCCTTCGAACATCTGGCCGACCACGTTCGACATCACGATCTGGCTCGACCAATTATGCGTCGGGATGATGATCGGGTCGGTCGAATCTTCAGCAAGCACGGGTGCGGCCAGGGCAATGGCGGCCGCGCCGATCAGCAGTCTTGTCATTGTCTGCATGTGTTTCGATCCCTGTTAGTTCGCGCCAAAAGCGGCCGCGACGTTTTTTTCGGAAAGTCGATCGCTTTCCTGAGGGGGAAGGTTATTTCGCGAATGTGAACGTGTAAGGCCCAAGCGATGAACAGGCTGGATTATTTTGTGACAAAATGTTAACAGCCTTGTGTCGCAAACGGGGAGTAGCATGTCCTCTGCCGCCCATATTATCGTGATCGAGGACGACCCGATCACCCGTACCGCGCTCACGGGCTATCTTGAAAGCTTCGGCTACAGGGTCACGGCCTGCGCCGGCGCGGAGGCCGCCGAAAAGGTGCTGGCGCGCGATACGCCCGATCTTCTAATTGTCGACATCAATCTGTCGGGCAAGGACGGGCTTGAAATTACCCGAGAACAGCGGGCGCGGTCCGAAATCGGGATTATCCTGTTGTCTGGGCGTACCGACGATGTTGACCGCATCGTTGGGCTTGAACTGGGCGCCGATGATTATGTTTGTAAGCCCTTCAACCGGCGCGAGCTATTGGCAAGGGTGAAGAACCTCTTGCGCCGAACGGCGGCGATGCGACATGTGGCGCGGCGTGTGATCCATTTTGCTGGCTTCACCTTTGACACTGCGGCCCGGCATGTCATGGATGAGAACGGTGCTGGCGTGCAGTTGACGCGGGCCGAGTATGAGCTTTTACGCACTTTTGTACTCAACCCCGGGATTGTGCTGTCGCGCGACCGACTTTTGGCGAGCATCACCCACCGACAAAGCCTGACTGGCACCCGAACGGTGGATGTGCTGGTCAAGCGGTTGCGGGCAAAGTTCGACGACGACCCGAAACAGCCGCGTATCTTTGGCACGTCGCATGGCGAAGGTTACGTCTTTACTGCGCCGCTGACCTGACATCGGCCTGCCATTCCAGCGCCCTTAGAGCAAACGCAAGTTCCCGTTCCGCCGCAGCGGACACCGCGCGAAGGGCGGCAATTGCGCTTTTTTCTGGCAGCCGGCCAGTGCGCAACATTTCGTTCAAGATGGACACCAGTTCAGGTAAGGTAAAGTTCCCAGCCGCCCCTTTCAACTGATGCGCACGGCGCTCCACTTCCTCAATGGTGCCACGCTCTTGCGCCGAAGCAATTGCCTCGATCTCCGGACCAAGCCGATCCAGCATCAGCCGCAGAAGCTCTCGGGTCATCTGAGGCCCAAGGTCAACCAGCGTTTCGCGCACTGAGGGAAAGTTCTTCAAGCCACACAAACGCTGCAAGGCCGCTGAAAGTGCCTCAGGTGTCAGCGGTTTGACGACGATCTCGTCCATCCCGGCCGCGTAGCAGGCTTGCATGTCGGCGGGCTGGGCATGGGCCGAGACACCAATGACTGGAAGCGGGCCCAGCCCCGGAAGATTTCGCAGGCACCGCGTTGTCTCAATGCCTGAAATGCCGGGCAGATTCACATCCATCAGAACCGCGTCAAAGCGGCCTGTACCGACAAGATTTAGCGCTGCTTCACCTGTTTCGGTGATGATCGCCCTATGCCCCATAGCAGACAAAAAACCGGCCGCGACTTGCTGGTTTACCGGGTGGTCTTCGACAACCAGAATGCTCAACGGAGGAAGATCTGGCGCAGGTTCCACCGGGAATTCTAAAAGGGCCGCCGCCCGCGCGAAGGGCAGTTGAAGCGTGAAAGTTGCGCCCTTACCCGATGAGCTTGCAATCGTTAATGTGCCACCCAAAAGCGCCGCCAGCCGGCGGCTGATTGTCAGGCCAAGTCCGGTACCGCCGTGGATGCGCGCTGTCTGCGGGTCTTCTTGCTGGAAAGCCTCAAAGATCCGCTCTCGCGCCGCTTGGGAGATGCCCCGGCCGGTATCACTGACGCTAAAACATAGCTGTAGCGGATCGGCGTTTTGTGGGCCGATCACCGTCACCGCAATCCGTACCTCGCCTCTGTCGGTGAACTTGACCGCGTTTGAGACCAAATTGAACAAGATCTGCCGCAATTTGCCCATGTCACCTTGCAATCGGGTCAGAGGTGCCGTCGGCAGGTCGATCTCCAGACGCAGCCCTTTTTCTTCGGCCATTGGGGCCATCAAAAGTGCAATGTCCCCCAGCGCTTCGCCCAGATCGAAGGCCACCGTCTCGCCCGTGTCCTGCCCATGATCCAGCTTGGAATAGTCAAGGATGCTGTTCAAAAGCCCCATGAGCCCCTTACCCGACGCCAAAGCCGAGTCGAGCTGGGCGATCTGTTCGCGCGTCAGTCCGTCGCGTCGCAGGTTTCGCAACATGCCAAGAACACCGTTCATCGGCGTGCGGATTTCGTGGCTCATCATCGCGAGAAATTCTGACTTTGCCCGATCGGCGGCCTCGGCACGGTCGCGGGCGGCGTCGTGTGCAGCAACCTCTCCGCGTAACGCCTCGGTTTGCTCATTTACTAGTTCTTGAAGCGCGCTGCGGTGGCGACGCAATTCTTCCAGATGCCGCTCGCGCTCTGCCGCAAAATCGCGGTTTGCAATTGCTTGCTGCCGGAACACCTCGACCGCCCCCTCCATCCGCCCAATCTCATCATGCCCATCAGGCTGGATTGCCTCGCCCAGTTGGCCCTGAGCAAGATCGGTCATCCGTGCTGACAAGACATCCAGTCGCCGGATCAGATTGCCACGGACGTAGAACCACAGCACGGCCAGCGACAAGACCATCGCAAGCATCGCGGAAAAGGCATAGAGCCGCTGCGTTGCGAGGATCGATTGTTGCGCCGATTGGCCGGCAGCGACGGCATTCGCCTCGATCCGGTCCGCCAGTACCGATGCCGCCGTTTCCAACTCCAGCGCCGCGCGCCGCAACTCGGTTTCGGCCAAGGTGATCTCTTCTGTCACGGCAAGAACCTGGGCCGCATTCTCAAAAATTGCCGCGACTTCGGGAGGAGAGGCCGGAGCCGCATCAAGCACCTTTAGCAAAACCCGCACCCGGTCAGCCTGCCGCGGATCCTGCACAGAATCCAGACGCCGCGAAACCACCTTTACCCGCGCCGCCATCTCGTCTCGCAGAACCTCAAGCTCGTTCTTGGTTCGCACCCCAGCGACGCGGTTCAGCAAAAGACCAAGTTCCGAAGCATGCGACCGCAGTTCAAACATCAACCCCATCTGAAACAAGTCGACCTCAATCAGCTTGTCCAGCGTATCAAGCCGCATCTAGGAGGCGTCTGCATCAGACCCGTCCATGTCATAAAGGCTGGAGATCACGGCTGACGTGCCCATCTCGGAATTCGCAACCAGCGTGTCGGCTATTTCGGTCAGCTCTGCTGCAGCCGCGAGGCCCGCGGTCAGTTGGGCCTCACGGCGGGCGATCAGTCGAATGCGCTGGCGCACCAGCCGATCAATCGCCGTCAGGGCCTTGCGAAGGCCTGCTTCTGCGTCTAGCGCATTAGCGAGCGCATCATCCTGCAGGCCCTTTTGCCTGAAGAGTCGCGCCCGCAGAGCATTGGCCTGTTCAAAGAGGAAAGCCGCACGCTCGGCCCGCTGCGTGGCTTCGGTAACTGCGGCTAATTCGGGCGCGACCGCCACTACGCGGCTTGTTTCTTCGGCAACGCCCCGCACCTCAGAAATCGCCGGGATTGCCTCAGTCACCACCCGCGCCTGGTTCGCCGCAACATCCTGGAGCTCAAACCAGCCCAAGACCCCCGTTGCCGCAGGAAACCCGGCGATCAGTGCGATCGCCAGTAGCAGCCTTCCACCAAGGCTCGACTTGAAGCCCAATTTCCGCAAGACTTTTCCCCGGGGTGTTACCGATGCGGTCACGCTATCATTTATTTCGCGAAAAAGGAGACAAGATGCGAAAGGCGCTCTGGGCTACAATTCTTGTTTCGGGGCTAGCTTGCCCTGCGCAGGCAGAGGTCTGGTCTCTGGAAGCCCGGGCAGTGCCGTTCGATGATTCAAGCTCCTCGGTGCCGTTGTCCTATGTCCCGCTGCAGCGCGCAGCCAAATCATGGCGGTTCTGCGTTTTGTATCCACACTTGAAGGACGCATACTGGCTGTCTGTGAATTTTGGTATGGTCGAGCAAGCACGCCTTTTGGGCGTCGGTTTCGACGTATTCGAAGCCGGGGGATACCCCAACCTTTCTCGTCAGATAGAGCAGTTGAAAGGCTGCGCCAGCAAAGAGTTCGATGCGGTAATCCTTGGTGCCGTCTCCTATGCCGGGCTTACTGCCGAGGTCGAAAGGATTGCCAGACTGAAACCCGTCATTGCAGCCGTCAATGACATCGACGACAGCGGTATCACAGCCAAGGCCAGCGTGCCTTGGACCGAAATGGGGGCCGCTGCCGGCCGCTTCCTCGCCAAACGCCATCCGGCAGGAAGCCAGCCCATTCGCGTCGCATGGTTCCCGGGGCCGCAAGGTGCAGGTTGGGTGACCTTTGTCGAAGAGGGTTTTCGCACAGCGCTTGCCAAAAGTTCAGCCGAGATAGTGATGACCCGCTTTGGGGACACCGGGACAGAGGAGCAAGTTCTTTTGGTAGAGGAGGCGCTTGAGGCGATGCCAGACATTGATTATCTGGTGGGAAGCGGCCCAATGGCCGAGGCTGCTGTCCCGATCCTGCGTGCAAGGGGCCTTGAGGGAAAGGTAAAGGTGGTTTCGACTTATCTCAGCCATGCCGTCTATCGGGGTGTTGTTCGGGGCAGGATTTTGGCTGCCCCGACAGATTCCCCCGTATTACAGGGCAGGCTCTCGATCGAGATGGCCGTCCGCGCGCTTGAAGACAGCCTCACCAACCGCCACGCCGGC
This sequence comes from uncultured Tabrizicola sp., assembly GCA_964393035.1. GTDB lineage: Bacteria > Pseudomonadota > Alphaproteobacteria > Rhodobacterales > Rhodobacteraceae > Tabrizicola_A. The sequence goes on along the minus strand of CAYMRX010000011.1, from coordinate 54,232 downwards.
CCGCCGGTCTGGACCGTAACCCCCGCTTCGGCTGGAAACGACGTAATTGAAGGTTCGCTTGCCCCGGCTAGTTTCGTGCCAGTCTTTTCTTTGCAAGCTGATGTCTTACCCAAGCCAAACCCTTGATGACCTCGTAAGCCCACCCGCTCAAAAGCCCTAAACTGCAGCCTCGTCGGTTGATTGCACCGTAACAGGCCTAGGGTACAGACTCATTGATAGTCATAGCCAGAAGATGACAGTTGCGGCGAGTGCGACGGCCGAGAGGAAGACCTTGGGGCGCCTATCGTATCGGTTGGCGACCCTGCGCCAGTCCTTTAGACGTCCGAACATGATCTCGATCCGGTTGCGGCGATTGTAGGGCCAGGACCCATTGATCGTGCTTCTGCGGCGTGTTTCAGGCTCCGCAAGGAGACTGAGCGATGACCAATCTTTTTTAGCTGACGGCCGCGCAGATGGCACGGCTGCAGCCCTTCTTTCCCAAGAGCCATGGCAAGCCCCGTGTCGATGACAGGCGGGTGCTGAGTGGCATAATCTTCATCAATCGCAATTGTTGCGGTGGCGCGATGCGCCGAGGGAACATGGCCCGCCCAAGACCCTCTACAACCGTTGGAAACGATGAAGCGACAAGGGAATTTTCGCGCGGATGATGGACGGTCTGGCTGCCGAAGCCGCTGTGCCGAAGGCGGTGATGATCGACGCGACCTACCTCAAGGCGCATCTCACGGCGACCAGCCTGCGGTCGAAAAAGGGAAAGCCGCCGACCAGAGGGGCCGTCTGATCGGTCGAACCAAGGGCGGCATGAACACCAAGTTGCACGCCGTCACCGACGCCGATGGTCGCCCGATCCAGTTCTTCATGACGGCAGGCCAAGTCAGTGATTACACCGGCGCGGCGGCGCTGCTGAGCAGCTTGCCAAAGGCAGATTGGCTGCCCGCTGACCGGGGATATGACGCCGACTGGTTCAGAGAATCATTGAAAGACAAGGGGATAAAGCCCTGCATCCCCGGAAGGAAGTCTCGCGGCAAGCCCATCAAGCACGACAAGCGTCGCTACAAACGCCGCAACCGGATCGAGATCATGTTCGGACGTCTGAAGGACTGGCGCAGGGTCGCGACCCGCTACGACCGATGCCCGAAGGTCTTCCTCTCTGCCGTCGCTCTCGCAGCAACCGTCATGTTCTGGCTATGAAACCAGAACGAGTCCTGACCCTAAAAGTCTTGGCCTGCTCAATATCAAGCTGAATAGACAGCCAGACGGTGTGGCCACGCATCATACGCCAGCATAGGAATTTCCATTTGCCGTGGCCGATGCTGTGCCAACTTCTTTCAGAGAAAGGTCTTTGAAAGCCCGCATTGTCTCCGTCGGCTCGAACCTGCCCGCACGGATCAGAACCACGCGGCTCGGGGGCATGTTGCCGGCAAGCGGGCGGGTGACGACGCTGCGGTTGTCATAGGTCTGGCCATACGGCAGGTCTGTGGCCAAAATCCCCACCCCCTGCCCGTTTGCCACCAGTGCGCGCAGCATTTCAATCGAACCGGTTTCATAGGCGATTTCGGGCACGGCGCCTGCGATTTGAAACAAGGAGAGCATGTAGCTCCGGCTATGCGGCAGATTGACCAAGATCAACGGATCGCGGGCCAGATCCCGCAAGTCGACCGTCTCGTGCTGTGCCAACGGATGATCCACCGGCAGCACAGCCCGGGGCGGGGCCTCGGCCAACAGGGTGGCATCAAGCCCCGTGGGCAACCCCACATCATAAAGCAGCGCCAGATCAAGCGTTCCCGCCAAGATCGACTGGCAAAGTTCTGCGATGTCACCTTCGGTCAAGTGAACTCTGGCCCCGGGATGGGCGGCGGTAAACTGACGGATCAGCATCGGGGCATAGCGCGGCCCGAGCGTCGAGTAGACCCCCAGACGCAATTCTTGCACGCTGTCCGACAGTTCGCCAAAAACCCGCCCCGCCTCGGCCCGAAGCAGACGAAGGCCGGCCAGTCGGTCATGGCCAAAGGGGGTGGGCGACATACCAAGTCCTGGCAGGCGACGGAACAGGGGTGCCCCGAAATGCGCCTCGATCTGCGTGATCGCGACCGAGACAGAGGGCTGTGAGACGTTAAGCGCCCGCGCCGCCGAAGCCGTCGATCCGGTTTCGGCCACGGCAAGCACATAGTCGATCTGGCGAAAGCTGAAGGGAATAGGATTCATTCATCAAGTATATATGGAACTATTATTTCTGCCTATAGATTGGTTTCGCCTAATGTAGGGCAATCCACTGCGAGGCCCCCATGACCCACAACGCCAAACCGCTGTCTGACCTGCGCGTCCTTGATTTCACCCGCGTGCTTGCCGGGCCCTATGCCACAGCGCTGATGGCTGATCTGGGGGCGGATATCATCAAGGTTGAAGGCCCGGAAGGCGACGAATACCGTCATGTCGGACCGTTTCATCAAGGCGAAAGCGCCCTGTTCCAGTCGGTCAACCGCGGCAAACGGTCCATCGTGCTGGACCTAAAACGCCCCAAAGACCGCGACACGGCCATTGCTTTGGCCGACCGTACCGATGTGCTGATCGAGAATTTCCGCCCAGGCGTCATGGACCGGCTGGGCCTTGGCGCAGAAGCACTTTGCGCCCGCAATCCGCGGCTGATCTATGCCTCGGTGTCGGGGTTTGGGCAGACCGGGCCGCTGGCCTCTCGGCCCGCCTATGACATCATCGTGCAAGCGATGAGCGGCCTGATGGAATTGACGGGCCGCCCCGACGGCGCGCCTACGATGGTGGGCGAGGCGATTGCCGATGTGGCGGCGGGACTTTTTGCCGGTTGGGGCATCATGGCCGCACTGCATGAACGGCAGAGGACAGGCCGCGGACGGGTGATTGATGTGGCGCTGGCCGATGCGCTGGCCTCGATGATGCCCACGGCCGCCGCGCGCGTGCTGGTGGCCGACCAGACGCCGGTGCGGACGGGGAACAAGCATGCGCTTTCCGCGCCGTTCGGCGTCTATGCGGCGGGAGAGGGCCATTTTGCGGTGGCAGTTCTGAATGACAAACTGTTTGCCGGTTTCTGTGCGGCCATCGGACGGCCAGACTTGGCGAGCGATCCGCGCCTTGCCAGCGACAGCGATCGCCGGGCGAACGAGCCCATTCTGGCGCAGGCAATCGAGACATGGGCCGCGGGGCAAACCGCAGCAGGCGCTGCGGCCGCTCTGGCCGAAGCGGGCATCCCCGCCGCGCCACTGGCAACGGTGCGACAGGCCTGGACCTCGGATCATGCCATCGCCCGCGGCCTTGTGTCGTCGGTGACTCATCCGACGCTTGGCCCGCTCCACCTGCCCGAACAGCCAGTTCAGTTTGTCGGCAGCCCGCGTGGGCAGCGCCGTCCGGCCCCCGGTCTTGACGAACATGGCGCCGAAATTCGCGCCGAGCTGGAGGGCTAAGCAATGATGTGGAACGACGACGAACAGGCCATCCTGACCGAGATCACCCGTTTCGCAACCGAGGTTTTGGCACCGAAAGCCGCAGAACTGGACGAAACGGCCCGCTTTGCGACCTGCCACCTGCCCGCCATGGCTGCCTTGGGGCTGATGGGGCTGAACCTGCCGGAAGCCGAAGGGGGGCTGGGTCTCAGCGGCCCGATGCTGTACCGCGCCGTCGAGATCATCGCGGGGGCCTGCGCCTCGACCGCGTCGATGTTGACCGCGCATTTTCTGGCAACTGACAGCCTGCATCTTGGCGGCGATGCTGCGCTCAAGGCTCGCATCCTGCCGCGCGCCGCACAGGGTGCCTTGGGGGCCTTTGCGCTGACTGAACCCGGGGCCGGCTCTAACCCGGCCGACATGCGCACCACCGCGCGGCGCGAGGGGACCGGCTATCGGTTGCGCGGGTCGAAATGCTTCATCTCGAACGCAGGCGCGGCCGAGTTCATCGTGGTCTACGCCAAGACCGACCCCGAGGCTGGCGCACGCGGGGTTTCCGCCTTTGTGATCGAACCTGCCGTGACGCCGGGCATCACCATCGCACCACCCGAGCGCACCATGGGCCTGCGTGGCGGTCATGTCTTCGGCGTAACCTTCGACTGCCTTGTGCCAGAGCAAAACCGGATCGGGCCAGAGGGCAGCGGGTTTCGCACCGCGATGAAGGTGTTGGACAATGGCCGTATTGAGGTTGCCGCCCAAGCCACGGGCATTGCCGCCGTCGCACTCGAGGCAGCGGTGGCCTATGCCAAGGATCGGCAGATCAGCGGCAAACCGATTGCCGATTTCCAGGGCCTGCAATGGATGCTTGCCGACAGCGCCAATGACCTCGCCGCCGCCCGCGCCTTGGGCTATGCCGCCGCCCGCCTGCGCGGCACCGGTGCGCGCTATGCCTCGGAAAGCGCCCACGCCAAGCTTTTCGCCTCAGAGGCTGCATGGCGCATCGCGGACCGCGCATTGCAGATGCATGGCGGCTATGGCTATTGCCGAGATTTCCCACTGGAACGCCATTTGCGGGATCTGCGGATTTTCCGGATCTACGAAGGCAGCTCCGAGATTCAACGCACCATCATTGCCCGGGAATTGTTGTCCTGACAGGGACCAGCTGACGCGTTGTCACGGAGGTGGCGCAATCTCCGGCTGACCAGACGCTTCTTGCCGGTACGCGGTCCGGACAGTGGCCTGTTCTTAGAGTGGTGGCTGCTCGATGCGACGCCGACCGTGGCAGGGTTCACAAGCCGTGAAGCATGTCTGACGTGCACCGCCGTGTGGGAGCGGTTATGGCCACCCTTTCATCTCGGCTGAAGTACCTAAAATACGCGCTGTCTCGGGACGCAGGTGCCAAGAAGATGCGTAGAATGCATATTTCGGCCGAGATGAAGGCCAGAGGTCAGATTTGCATCACTCGGCGGCAACCCCTTCGGCGTCGGGGTCCCAGCCGGAGATGGCTTTGGCTTCGAGAAATTCTTCGATCCCCCAGATGCCACCTTCCCGCGCACGACCCGACGCCTTTACTCCGCCAAAGGGCGAGCCTGCGCTGCGGGATTTGCCGTTCATTTCCACCATGCCCGCGCGGAGTTGGCGAGCGAGACGGTTGCGGCGGGCGCCGTCTTGCGACTGGACGTAATTACTCAGGCCGTAAGGTGTGTCATTGGCGATCTGCACCGCCTCAGCCTCGGTGTCGAAGGGTATGATGGAAAGGACGGGGCCGAAGATTTCTTCTTTCTCAATCGTCATGCCGGGTTTGACATCGGCAAAGACGGTGGGGCGGACGAAGTAGCCTTTGTTCATCCCTTCGGGCAGGCCGAGGCCGCCTGCGACGAGACGCGCACCTTCCTCGATGCCTTTCTGGATGTAGCCCTGGATCTGATCCCATTGCCGCTTGTTCACCACGGGGCCAATATGGCGGCCGGGTTCGTGGGCAGAGGCGACCCTGGTGGCTGCGGCCACCTGTTTGGCGATTTCCACCGCACGGTCATAGACGGGGCGTTCCACCAGCATGCGGGTGGGGGCATTGCAGCTTTGTCCGGAGTTGTTGAAGCAATGGCGCACGCCGCGCTCCACAGCGCGGTCATCGGCATCGGCGAAGATCAAGTTCGCGCCCTTTCCACCGAGTTCCAGCGTGACCCGCTTCAACGTTTCGGCGGCGGCTTTCGAGATGGCCTTGCCGGCGCGCGTGGAGCCGGTGAAGGAGATCATCTCGACATCGGGATGCGTCGAGAGACGCGCGCCGACGCCAAGCCCATCGCCGTTGACGAGGTTGAACACGCCTGCAGGCACGCCCGCGTCATGCACGAACTCAGCGAAGAGGAGCGAGGAAAGGGGCGATTCCTCGGACGGTTTCAGCACGCAGGTGCAGCCTGCCAGAAGCGCGGGGATCACCTTGAGCGTGACCTGGTTCATCGGCCAGTTCCATGGCGTGATCAGGCCCACCACACCGATGGGTTCCAGTGCGATACGGTCATTGGGTGTATGCGGGCCCAAGGGGCGGACCCACTCGATATGGTCGAAGGCGGTGAGGAAGTTCTTGAGGTGCCAGGGCAGGCAGGGGGCCTGATCGCTGCGCGACATGTCGATGGGGGCGCCCATTTCAAGGCTGATGGCGCGGGCCATTTCTTCGGCGCGGGCCTCGTATTGGGCGAGGATGGCCTCGACATAGCGCTTGCGTTCGGCGGGTGGGGTGGCGGCCCATGCGGGGAAAGCGCGCTTCGCTGCGGCGACGGCGAGATCGGTATCCGCCTCGGAGCCGAGCGAGATGATGGCGCAGGCCTCCTCTGTCGAGGGGTCGATCACCGCGCAGTCGCGGGGGGCGGCGGGGGCGGTCCAGCGGCCGTCGATGTAGAAGTCGCGCTTGATGAGCATATAATCCTCCGGGGTGTGGCGAGTGTGGCAAGGGGCAGCGGCAGCGGCAAGTGGCGCAGCGACAGTTTATGTCGCGGATGAGCGGCGGGATGGCTGCGGACGGCAGTTCCGTGCCAGTCCTGTCGGTCAGAGCGCGTTCGCGGCAGGTCACACAATGGTCATCACCGGACGCTACGGCAGGCTATTGTTCAGCGGGGTCTGGGCAGAGTTTTGTCGGTCTGCATCTGGTCTTGCGCAAGGGCAAAGGCGGCCTCCAGATCCCGAGCCAAATCATTACGGGCGCGGTTTTGCTGGTCCTGATCGCTCCGGCGCAGACTATTCGCCGGATGCCACGACACCACAACCGGCCCTTCATGCAAGCCCTGCTCAACTGTTACGCGCCGCCTAGATGAGGGCGTGTCACGACCTGTCAAAGCAAAGGCTGCGCTGGCCCCTAAGGCCAGCGTCACCTTTGGCCGAATGAAAGCCAGTTCCAGCCCCAGCCACCAGCGACACCGCTCCACTTCGGTGCGCTCAGGGGTGAGGTGGAGGCGCTGCTTGCCGTGCGCGGTGAACTTGAAATGCTTGACAGCATTGGTCAGCCAGACCCTGTCCGGGTCAATACCCGCCGCCGTCATCGCCTGCTGCAAGATCTGACCTGCGGGGCCGACAAAGGGGCGGCCGGTCAGATCCTCTTGATCGCCGGGCTGTTCGCCCACGATCATCAAGACCGCATCCCTAGAGCCAGAGCCCCAGACCGTCTGGGTCGCCCCCTCGCACAGCGCGCACCTGCGACACGTCATGGCCGCCGCGCGGGCTTGGTCAAGCGTGTCTGGCAAAGCATCGTTTGGCTCGGGCACCTGCGGCATCGCGGCGCGGTAGCGGGTCGAGATTGCAGCAGCCCCGGGCCGCACCTGTGATGCGCCCGCCGCGTGCATGCGCTGGACCCGCGCTTCGGCATCTTTCAGCATGTCCGGGATCAGGCGGGTTTCGGGCAGGTTCTTCCAGTATTTCTTGGGCATTTCCGACTGCATCGCATCCAGCTTGATGCGTGCCGGGTTGAAGATGTTGGCAAAATAGGTGGCCCAAAGACCCTCTGCGGCATCATCCGGTAGGGCGGGACGCGGCGCTGCTGGGCCGAAGGTCAGCCGGCCATCCTGAAACCGTGCGGTCAGGCGGGGGGTGGCGATCATCCAGTCCATATCGCCAAAACGCTTCGCAAAGAACGCGCTGCCGGGTTCCAGCGTATTGTGCTCGGGTTCAAACCACGCGGCAAAGCGGCGGCGCGGGCCATCGGCGGGGCACTCGCGAAAGCGTACAAAGGCGTGCATCTTGTGAATGTCGCGGCCAACATTCTTGGCTAGCAGATGCAGACGGCGGCCAAGGGGATCGGCCTGCGACAGGGGGGTGCCCTCGCCCCGGTCCAGCCGCCACAGGGCTTGATAAAGCAGGGCAAAACGCTCGGGGTCCGAGTGCCAGATGACCGAACTTGCCAGATGCACAAAGCTTTGCGGGACCAAAATCTGATGGGTGCCGGGGTGCGCAGGTAACGGGGCGGCAGCAAACAGACTGTTCGCGCCCGTCCAATCCATGTCCGCGGGCGCAATGCGGTGCGAGATGGCCAACCGTGCCGCCATACGCCATGCGTCAAACGTGCCCCGCTCTGGCAAGGTGACGCCGAAGGTCACAGCAGGGTCAGTTGTACAGGGGCGGGCGCGAAACGGGCCCGCAGGTTGGCGCTGTCGGTCATGGCTCCGGGGGTCCAACCGGGCAGGCTGACAAAGGCCTTGGCCTTTGTCATCAGCGCTCCGATCCGCACCAAATCTTCGTAACGCAGCGCACGGCTCCGGCGGGCGGCGATGATACGCGCCACCGTTTTGGTGCCAAAGCCGGGCACCCGCAGCAGCATTTCTTTGCTCGCGGTGTTCACATCCAAAGGGAACTGGCCGCGATGCTGCAAGGCCCATGCAAGCTTGGGGTCAAGCTCAAGGTCCAGATGACCAGCGGTGGCTCCGGTGGCAATCTCGTCGGCGCTAAACCCATAAAACCGCAACAGCCAGTCGGCCTGATACAGTCGATGTTCGCGCAGCAAGGGCGGCTGGACCAGCGGCAGCAGCGCTGACGCATCCGGGATGGGCGAGAACGCCGAGTAATAAACCCGCCGCAGTTTGTAGCCGCTGTACAGCCGCGTTGCAGAGGTCAGAATTGTCACATCATCCGTGCCATCCGCGCCAATAATCATCTGCGTGCTTTGTCCCGCAGGCACAAAGCGCGGCGGCCTTTTCCCAGTATGCGACAGCTCTTTGGCGGCCTCTCCCTCCAGCCGCACCTGCGCCATCGTGGCGCGGATTGTCTCCGGTCGCTTTTCGGGCGCGAATTTGCGCAAGGAGGCATCCTGCGGCAACTCGACATTGATCGACAGCCGGTCGGCATAAAGCCCCGCCTGTCGGATCAGGTCTGGCGAAGCATCGGGGATGGTTTTCAGATGGATATAGCCGCGAAAGGCGTGATCCTGTCGCAAAGTCTGTGCGATGCGTACCATGTCGGCCATGGTCTGATCGGGTGAGCGGATGATGCCTGACGACAAAAACAGCCCCTCGATATAGTTGCGTCGGTAAAACTCCAGCGTCAGCGTGACGACTTCTTCGACCGAAAACCGCGCCCGCTCGACATTTGAGGATACCCTGTTGATGCAATAGGCGCAGTCGAAGACGCAGAAATTGGTCATCAGAATTTTCAAAAGCGAGATGCAGCGCCCATCCGGCGTATAGGCATGACAGATGCCGCTGCCGCCGGATGATCCAAGGCCCCCCTTGCGGGAGTCGCGCTTTTCTCCACCCGATGATGCACAGGACGCATCGTATTTTGCTGCATCCGACAGGATCGCAAGCTTGGTTTGCAAGGTCATGATTGCCATGGGGTTTAATGTAGTGTTCACTTTTTGTTCGTCAACCAGGAAAGCAAGACCACGCTTTCGTCGATGGGAATACACCACTGGAAATTGCTACTTGAACAGCCTTTGCAGGGTTGGGCGCAGGCGTAGAAAGCCGCGGTATGCCGCCTCGAAGGCGGGGGAAATGGGTGGCCAATCGGCCACCAGGCCCAGCGGGCGCAACAGCGGGATGGCCCGCCACATTGCGGCAAAGGCGGCTGCGCCCGAAAGCAGCCTGCCATTTTCTTGCGCGTGAAACCGGGTCAGCAGGTCGGCTCGGTCAATCGGGCAGTCGGCATCCGGGGCGCAGACATCGACGAAATGGATCGCCCCGCGCCGGTCCAGCCGCCGCATTAGGGCGATTTCGCGCTGGCAAAGGGGGCAGGCGCTGTCGAACCAGACTGTCAAAGAGGCTCTCATGCCAAACCTCGCTGCGCGACAAGGGCTGGAATGTTTTCCTTCAGAGCGAAAAAGCCCTTTTGGCAGTGCGGCCAGACCTGCGCGTCCCAATCACGCAAATATTCCTTGAGCGGCAAACCTAGTGCCAATGCCGCTTGCCGCAGCGGGCCGAACCCGTCGGCCACCAGACCAACCGGGACGAAGGCTGTCACGATCTGGGCACAGTCTTTCGCTGCTTCGGCTAGATTGGCGGGGGACAGCGCGCCGTGGCATTTTGCCTTTGGCCAGCGGTCTTGCGCCCGCGCCAACGCATCTTTCAGCGCGACCTGATCTGCTGCACTTGCGCCCGGCAGAAAGGCAATCGAATGGACCGGCAGGTCATGCAGTTGAGGTACTGTCTCGGGTGACAGGTCCTCGATGCTCAGCACCAGTAAGCTGGGCATTGAGGGGTCCGGTTTGGCGGGTTGGCGTGGTGGCAGGGGCCGGGGCACCAACAGCGTATCGAGCCCAATCACAGCCTGCGTCGACAGACCTTGGGGCGCAAAGCGACCTTGTGTCATGGCCGCAATCAACGCCGCGTCGCTCAGATACGCCTTGCCCGCGGTGTGCAGCCCCGCGACCCAGCGCCAGGACAGCGTGTTGCTGGCTGGATCGGAATCGACAAACCGCTTCATCGTAAAGCTCGCCCCGAGTTCCCACGGAAGGTCCAGCGTGAACACCCAGATCGATGCAAACTGCATCCGTGCCCAGTTGTGCAGATAGCCGGTCGCTTCCAACTCGCGCACCCAAGCGTCGAAACAGTCGATCCCGGTTTGCCCCGCGCAGGCCACGGTGTGACGTTGGCGCAGGCTTTGGTCCGTCGCCAGCCGTGCGTTAGCCTGCGCGACGGCATGCAGGTAGGCAGGCCAAAGGGTGGGGCGGGATTCAAGCCAGCCCTTCCAATAGCTGCGCCAAAAAACCTCGCTGATGAACTTTTCCGCTGCACGATAGGGGTGCCGGGCAAGAACGGCGGCGATCGTCTCTTCTTCGCTGACCAAACGTCGCCGCAAGGCTGCCGACAGGCGCGACACATGGTTGTGTCGCCCAGCCCCCAGATCCTTGTTGCGCAAGCGCGCGTAATCTTCCCCGGCAAAAGGGACAAAAGCCGCAAGACGCTCCAAAGCCTCTGCACGGGTCAGCGGAAGATCGGTCATCCTCTTGCTCTCTCAGCCCTTTGAACGCAGCCGCGCCCGCCCGCCATCGACGCCGATCACCTGACCAGAAATCCAATCCGCTTGCTCGGAAATCAAGAAGGCCGCCAACGCGGCACTATCTTGTGGTTTGCCCAGCCGCCCCAGCGGATGCATCTGCGCGAGTGAGGCTGCCATCTGCGGATTTCCCGTCAACCCCGCCGCCAAGGGGGTTTCAGTCAGCGAAGGGGCAATCGCATTTACGCGGATTTTCGGGGCAAGCTCGGCGGCCAAGGCGCGGGTCAATCCCTCGACGGCGCCTTTGGCCATCGAAACCGAGGCATGGGCCGAAAACCCCTGTGCCACCGCTACAGAGGAAAACAACACCACCGATGTGACCCCCGGTGCCGCCTTCAGCGCGGGCAGCGCCGCCTGAATCGCCAGAGCCGCGCCTTGTGCATTCAGCCGAAAATCACGGGTAAAATCATCGGCGCTCAACCGCGCAAGCGGGCGCAGGTTGATGCTGCCCACCGCATAGACCAGCCCTGACAGCATCCCCCCCGCCTCGGCCGCGACCCGCGCAAAGGCGGTGTCGTCGGTCACATCGGCCTCGCTGATACCAGCGCCGAGTTCGGCCGCTAAATCGGCCAGCTTTGCCGTATCGCGCCCCACCAGGTGCAGCGCATAACCCTGCCCGGACAAAGCCCGCGCCGTTTGCGCGCCAATGCCGCCAGACCCGCCCCAGATCAAAACCTTGCCCGCCATGATGCCCCTGTGTTTTGTCCGCATCGGGCCTGCCGATACCATTCATTTCAGGTTTAGATATGTACCCGCGCCAGCAGGGGTCAAGCCGTGCGTCACCGAGCCCCAGGCCGGCCCAAGAGCGGCGCGGCTTGATAGCGTAATTTCTGCCTCTGATGTGAGAGAGAGTTCGCTTCCAGACCCATTCCGTCCGCCATATCTTCATGGAAATCTATTAAATGCAATGCGGGCGCGACGTTAGGTGGGCCACATTGAGATTTCCGTTGATCTGACCACGTGCGAAGCATGGTGCGCAGCCTCCAAACGCCACCACATGCCGAATCCGCCCAGATAGTCCCATCATCAAAAAGTCTCACTTCGCGACCCCACCCGTTGGGCACCTCCCCGTTAACGCCTAAGGTACCGTGCTGGCTTAGGTATTCTATCCCAGACGAACAGCGCGCATTTTACCGCTTTCCGAACTGGCATCAGTTGGCGCGGACAATACCTTCATATAACGCTTCCGTTCTCGCAGTTCCTGGAACTTCCCGGAGCGAACCTCGCGCATCTGCCTGTATTCTTAGCCATGCACAGTTTTGCCTCAGCGCACTTCGCCCTTCCTGCGGCTTTTTCGGACCTGCGGAAGCCCTCCGTGGGCTAGGCGCCCACCTGTGCCAAACCCGCTGCATTTGCGACAATGGCGCGAGCCTAAGCCCGCGCCATTAGGTTTCAGCGTATGATCCACCGCGCCTTTTTCGGCGCGCGGCCCCTGATGACAGCCCCCATGGGCAACAGGTCACGGGCCCCCGTGTTGCGCGTTATGGCCAAGTGCCATCGCCACAACCTGGCGCCCATGCCGTGAACTGGGGGGCAAATCAATCTTGCTGCACCGTTTCCAGATAGCCGGAAATCTCGGCCCTTGCCTCGGTGTCTTCAGCCGGTTCTGGCAGGAGCGTTTGCTGTGGCTCCATCTCGGCCTGTGACAGGTCGGGCAGATGGTGGGCGATGCCCTTGTGGCAGTCGATACAGGTCTTTTCGCCGGTAAACAGGAACTGTTCATGCGCCTCAGCCGCGCGCGGGCTTTGGCGCGTGATGTCCATGGATTCCGCCGAATGGCAGTTTCGACATTCAAGCGAGTCATTGGCCTTCAGCCGCGCCCATTCGTGCTGCGCCAGTTCGAACCGCTTCTCCAGAAACTTCTCGCGCGTGTTGATGGTGCCGAAAATCTTGCCCCAGACCTCCTTGCTCGCCTGCATCTTGCGGGCGATCTTATGGGTCCAGGTATGCGGCACATGGCAATCCGGGCAGGTGGCTCGGACGCCCGAGCGATTGGTATAGTGGATCGTCGGCTTCAGCTCCTCATAGACGTTGTTGCGCATCTCGTGGCAACTGATGCAGAAGGCTTCGGTGTTGGTCACCTCCAGCGCGGTGTTGAACCCGCCCCAGAAGACGACGCCCATGACAAAGCCGCCCATGGTCAGAAAGCCAAGGCTGAGATGCGTGGCGGGTTGGCGGATGATCCAGAGCAGGCGTTTGAGGAATCTGAACATCATTCCTCTCCGGCTTGCTGCCCGCGGACATAATCCAGCACGGCATCAACATCGACGAAGTTATTGACCACCAACGGTTTTGCGTCGGTCTGGGTAATGTGGCACTGGGTGCAGAAATAGCGGCGCGGGCTGACGGTCGCCAGCGTTTGGCCTTCGCGGTCCATGAAATGGGTGACCGAGATCATCGGGGCCTGGCTGACCTCCACTGCCGTCCGGCTGTGGCAGGTCAGGCATTTGTTGGCATCAAGGTCGAGCTGATAATTGTCGGTCTTGTGCGGGATGATCGGCGGTTGATCAGGATAGTTCCGCACCTGCCGGATATCCGAATTGACCACATCCGCGATGGGTTCGGCGGCCGCTTCTTCGTTGATCGGCGCGGTGAGGCGGGTCTTGTTCAGCTCATCGGCCAGCGAAAACCCACCGGCAAGAACCAGACACAGGGCGAGAGAAAGGCGTTTCAGAATCATGGTGGGCCTCACACGGCTTCGATGCGGACGGCACATTTCTTGAAGTCCGTCTGTTTCGAGATGGGATCGGTCGCGTCCAGCGTGACCTTGTTGATCAGGCGGCGGGCGTCGAACCACGGCACAAAGACCAAGCCGCGCGGTGGTTTGTTGCGCCCGCGGGTTTCGACCCGCACATGCATCTCGCCGCGGCGCGAGACGATCTTCACCTCGGACCCCCGGCGCAGGTTCATCTCGGTCGCATCATCGGGGTGCATATAGCACAGCGCCTCGGGAACCGCCTGATGCAGCTCGGGCACCCGCTGGGTCATCGACCCGGAATGCCAATGTTCCAGCACGCGGCCCGTGGAAAGCCAGAACGGGAATTCGGCGTCCGGGCTTTCTGCAGGTGGCTCATAGGGCAGGGCGAAGATGTTCGCGCGGCCATCCTTGTTGCCATAGAACTGGAAATCGGCGCCGTCCTTCACATAGGGGTCGTGTTCGCCGTTGAAGCGCCAGCGGGTTTCCTTGCCATCCACCACGGGCCAACGTAGACCGCGCACCTCGTGATAGGTTTCAAACGGGGCAAGGTCGTGGCCATGGCCGCGGCCAAAGCTGGCGTATTCCTCGAACAGGCCCTTTTGCAGATAGATGCCAAAAGCCTCGGCCTCGGCATTGCGATAATCGGGGCTGATCTCGGAGGCCGGGAAACGGTCCACCTGTCCATTGGCGTAAAGCACGTCGTAAAGCGTCTTGCCCTTGTAGGCGGGGTTCGCCTCCAGCAATTCAGCCGGCCATACCTCATCGGTGGTGAAGCGCTTGGAGAATTCGACCAATTGCCACAGGTCCGACTTTGCCTCGCCGGGCGCATCGACGAGCTGGTGCCAGAATTGCGTACGGCGTTCGGCATTGCCAAAGGCGCCTTCCTTTTCCACCCACATGGCCGAGGGCAGGATCAGGTCGGCGGCCTGACAGGTCACGGTGGGATAGGCATCCGAGACGACGATGAAGTTGCCGGGGTTGCGGTAGCCGGGGAAGGTCTCCTGCATCATGTTCGGCGCGGCCTGCATGTTGTTGGTGACCTGCACCCAATAGCAGTTGATCTTGCCGTCCTTCAGATCGCGGTTTTGCTTGACGGCGTGCGAGCCCAGCCAGTCGGGGATCGCCCCTGCGGGCAGTTTCCACAGCTCCTCGGCATGGGCGCGATGTTCGGGGTTGGTCACCTGCATGTCGGCAGGCAGACGGTGCGAGAAGGTGCCAACCTCGCGCGCCGTGCCACAGGCCGACGGTTGGCCTGTCAGCGAGAAGGGCGAGTTGCCGGGGGTCGCGATTTTTCCGGTCAACAGGTGAATGTTGTAGATCAGGTTGTTGGCCCAGACGCCGCGCGTGTGCTGGTTGAACCCCATGGTCCAGAGCGACATCACCTTCACATTCGGATCGGCGTAAAGCGCTGCCAGCTTTTCAAGCTGTTCGGCCGGGACGCCGGTCAGTTCCACCGTCTTTTCCAGCGTGTAGTCAGAGACGAAGGCGGCGAATTCCTCAAAGCTCATCGGTTCGGAGACATTGGGGTCCTTGGCATTGGCCGCCGCCTGTTCCATCGGGTGTTCCGGGCGCAACCCATAGCCGATGTCGGTGACGCCACGCTTGAAATTCACGTGCTTGGCGACAAAGTCCTGATGCACGGCCCCCGATTGGATGATGTGGTTGGCGATGTAGTTCAGGATCGCCAGATCGCTTTGCGGTTTGAAGATCACCGGAATATCGGCAAGGTCAAAGCTGCGATGGGTAAAGGTCGACAGCACGGCCACCTGCACATGCGGATGGCTGAAGCGGCGGTCGGTGATGCGCGTCCACAGGATCGGGTGCATCTCGGCCATGTTGGAACCCCACAGCACGAAGGCATCGGCGTTCTCAAAGTCGTCATAGCAGCCCATCGGTTCATCAATGCCGAAGGTCCGCATGAAGCCCGCGACGGCGCTGGCCATGCAGTGCCGCGCATTGGGGTCGATGTTGTTGGACAAGAAGCCCGCCTTCATCAGCTTGGCAGCGGCATAGCCTTCCCAGATCGTCCATTGGCCGGACCCGAACATGCCGATGCCCTTGGGGCCTTTTTCGGCAAGGGTCTTTTTCCACTTCTCGGCCATGATATCAAAGGCCTCGTCCCACGAGACCGGCTCAAACTCGCCCTCTTTGTGGAACACCCCGTCCCGTTTGCGCAGCAAGGGCGTGGTCAGGCGGTCTTCGCCATACATGATCTTGGAAAGGAAATATCCCTTCACGCAGTTCAGGCCGCGGTTCACCTCGGCCTTGCTGTCGCCGTGGGTGGCGACCACACGGCCGGCCTTGGTGGCGACCATGATGGAACAGCCGGTGCCGCAGAAACGGCAGGCGGCCTTGGACCATGTAAGCTCCGCCAGATCGCGCTCGGCCACAAGGTTTTGCGCGGCTGCCGGGATGGGCAGGCCCGCTGCCGCCGCTGCGGCAATGACGGCCTGCGCCTTGATAACGTCGCGCCGGGTCATGTCGGTCATCGGGCGGCTCCTTCTTCTTCATCGTGGAAATTGTGGTGGTAGACGAGGGCGGCGCTGGCCACCCCATCCATGAGTTGCAGGTGCGTCAGCGTCTCGGCGATGGCGGCTTCACGGTCCGTTTCCATGACAAGGACCACTTTTCCGCCCGCATCCTGAAGCGCGATTTCCGCCTGCGGGACCTTCCGCAGGGCCGACAGCACATCGGCCATCTGCGCCGGGGCGCAGCGCAGGACAAGGCTGGCGATATGGGTTTCGGTCTGAACCTTCCCGGTCATGCGGCGACCTCCGTCATCCGTTCATCGCGCAGGGTCAGGCTTCCCGTCGGACAGGCGGGCAGGCAGGCCGCGCAGCCGGTGCAAGTGTCTGAATTGATGGTGATCGCTCCCACCGGACGCACCCGCAGATCAAAGCGCAGTGCTGCGGTGTCGCAGGCATCGGTGCAGACCCGGCAGGCGATCCCTGCCGCAAGCAGACAATCCGCGCCCAGTTCCACCGTGACGGGCCAAGGCTGTTCGGCGGTGTCGCCAAAGACGCCCGCGGTGCAGGCCGTCGCGCAATCGCCGCAGAAGGTGCATTCCCGCCCGCCAAACCGCACACGGGGAAGCCCCTTGGACATGTCGATGATGTCTTGCCCACAGGCCCGCGCGCAATCGCCGCAACGGGTGCAAAGCGCGGCAAGCCGCGCCTCGACGGTCCAAGGCGGCCGAAATTCCGGTACGGGTCTTGCGATCCGCCCGGTCAGAAGCTGGCGACGTGTCGCGCTCATCTCGCCCTCCTTCAGCCGGTCGGCGGGCCGAAATACATCTGGCTCAACCAGATCGTCAGGCCCAACATGCCCACCCCGGCGATGGCGACGACAGGGGCAAGGACGACGGCAAGAATCAGGAAAGCCTTGCGTTCTTCTGATTTGCTGGGCGGTTGTGGAGCCTCGACCATGGTGTGGTGCGCCTTGCGATAAAACTGCGGATCGTGAAGCGGTCATGCCAAACCTGCCCGCTTCCTTGCCGCCAGCGCTAAAGGAACATCGGGTATCACTCTTTGATTTGCATCAATTCGTGTCGTGGATTTTTTGCAGCCCCCGGCATGCATGGAGGCGCCTGTGGCGGGCATGCGGAAGGCCGGGGCGGGGCGCAGAATGATGACGGGGGAACGAGGGCCTTGACCGAGGTAGCCTTGGCCGACGACACGGTTTACGCACCGTCGGAGATTGGCATGCCACCACCGATCAAGGTGCGTTGCCTCTTGGGGAATGATGCAAAGCCCTTCGCATTCTTTGAACAAGAAACCAAGTAACGGTGCTGCGACCCTGAGAAGGTTAGATCTCAGTCTTCTGCGCGCCGTCACTTTCCCCCACGAAAGCGTTCTCCCGTTCCGGCTGTGGTCGGTTTTTCCCTTGTTTTAAAGGGTTATGCAGGAGTTTTGGAGCACACTGTTGCTACCCGCACTCATTTCCTGGGGTCCGCCACCGGGTTCCTCCAGCCCTATCGCTTTCCGAGGATTGAGGTGATGTCGATGGCGGCTTGGCTGGCGTAGTCCAGCCGCAGATGGCCTTGGATATGTTCCAGATGTTGTTCCATCAGGTTGGCGGCCGCGTTGCAGTCGCGGCCACGAATGGCGGCGAGGATATCGTCATGCTCCTGATCGCGGCAATTTGTGGCGCCGGGGCTGCCATAGATGCCGATGATGAGCGAGGACCGGGCGACCATTTCCTTGACCATCCTTAGGGCGACACTGTTCTTGGCGACTTGTGCGACCAGGATGTGGAACTGACCGGAAAGCCGGATTGCCTCACGGCGCTGGTTGCGGGCAAGGGCTTCTTCTTCCAGATTGAGGTGTTTGCGCAGCATATCAATATCTTCGGCCGTCGCGCGCAGGGCGGCCAGTCGCGCCAGATCCGGCTCGACCATGAGGCGCGCTTCAAAGACTTCGCGGGCCTGATCTGCGGTTGGGGAGGCCACGAAGGCCCCGCGGTTTGCCTGCAGGACCACGACTTCGCGGCTTGCCAAAAGCAAGAGGCTGCGGCGGACCCGCATCCGCCCGACACCGAAAGCCTCACAAAGTGCGGCCTCGGACAGTTTCGTGCCCGGCGGAAGGCGCTGCTCTACGACAGCTTCAAAAATCCGCTCAACGATATCTTCTTCGTCGAGCGCGTCATGGTCGCTAAGGTCTGTGCCTGTCAGGGTCATCGTGAACGCCGATCCGGATCTTCTTTGCTTTAGGCATAATTGGCTCTGGTGCTGACAACAAGCGGCACCTTTGTCGACATAGTAAAACAAAATCGTTGACAAGATTGTAAACAATTTGTTCCATCGACAGACCGAAGGGGCGAGTCTGCCGCTCTTCGAGAAAAATGAGACGACCAACGATCTACAGGGAGATCACAATCATGAAGCGTCGTACTTTCCTCCAGACTACGTCCCTTGCCTTTGCGGCAAGCCTTGCAATGTTGTCCCCCGCCATGGCTGAAAATGCGAAGCTGAAGATCGGCTTTGTCGGCGTGACATCCGGCCCGGCTGCGGCTTGGGGCATTTCGAATCAACGCTCGATGGAAGCGCGGGCCGCTTGGCTGAACGAGCTGGGTGGTGTGGCCATCGGCGGCACGACCTATGACATCGAAATCGTGCCGTTTGACGATCAAAAAGACCCCAAGCGGGCGATTGCCGGCATGGAAAAGATGGCCCAGGACGGCATTCACTATGTTGTCGGCCCGAATGTGGACGATGGCGCGGCGGCGGTGCGGCCGGTGGCCGAGCAGAACGGGATCATCTATTTCCCCTATGCCTTCCCCAAAGAACTTTACACCGCGCCAGCCTCGAACGCGGTGCTTGGCATGGTCGCCAATTACCAGTCTGGCCCGGCGATTTACAAATATCTGATGGATAGCAAGGGCGTAAAGAAGGTGGCCTTTGTGGCTGCCAACGAATCCGATCCGCTGTCGCAGCGCGATGGCGGGGTTGAAGCCGCCAAGGCGCTGGGCCTGGAGGTGGTTTCGGACAGCGTGACCTATCAGGTCGACACCACCGACTTTACGCCGGTGTTGCTGCCGGTGATCCAAACCGCTCCGGATCTTTTGGTTCTGTCTGGCGTCTCGCCCGCCAATGCGCCGCAACTTATCCGCTCGGCGCGGGAATTGGGCTATACCGGCCTGATCTCGACCGAAACGGCACAGGATGCCACCGTTCTGGCCGAAGGGGCGGGCGAACTGGCCAATGGCTTCATCTCGGTTGGTGGCGCGTCAACGCCGGAACTTGCCAGCGACACGATGAAGGAATTCGTCCAGCGCTATACCGAGATGTTCGGTGAATATAACGACGAGTCCAACACCAAGGTCTATGCGCTGGAATACATCATCGAGACGCTGAAGGCGAACCCGGCGGCCATCGAAGATGTGGAGGCGTTCAAGACGACCATGGACAGCTTCTCGGCGCCGAACCCGTTCATGGTGGGCGATGCGAAGCTGACCTATGTCGGAACCTCGTCCTTCGGCCAAAAGCGGCAAGTCTCGGTGCCCTTGGTGGTGAATGAATACAAAGACGGTGCCTTCGAAACGCTCTTTGTGGCGCAGGTCGACTGAGGTCGGGCAATTTTCGCCAAACGGAGCCCGCTTCACCTCCCCTCCGAGCTGTCCTGAAGCGGGCTCCGTCTTTTCAAATCGAGGATCCCATGGAACAGATATTGGCCAATGGCCTTTACCTTGGTGCGCAGTATGCGCTGATCGCACTTGGTCTTACGCTCATCTTCTCGCTGATGAACGTCCTGAACTTTGCCCATGGGCAGATGTATGTCTTTGGCGGTTTCGTCACCTATACGGTGGTGGCCCAGCTTGGCCTGCCCTTCATTGTCGGGCTGGTCGCTTCGGCGGTGGTGTTGGCGGTGATGGGGGCGCTGATCGAGGTGTTCCTGTTCCGGCCCGTCATCCGCAAGTCGAAACGCGATGAATCGACGATGCTGCTGGCGGCGGGCATCGCGTTCTTTCTGGATGCGGTGATCCTGCTTCTGTTCGGCGAAAAGCAGCGCGGCGTGCCCAAGATCGTGAACGGCGTGTTCAACTGGGACATGCGGCTTATCATGCCTTATGACCGCATCCTCATCGGGGTTCTCGCCATCGCGCTGGTCGTCGGCTTCATCGCCTTCATGCAATATACCAAGGCGGGCCGTGCCATGCGGGCGCTGGCGCAGGACCGTATGGCCGCGCAACTGATGGGCGTGGATGTGGACCGCTATTCGATGATCGGCTTTGCCCTTGGCGCCATGCTTGCGGGTCTGGTGGGCGGGCTGCTGGTCACCATCACCGGGGTCAACCTTGGCATGGGCGGACCGACATCGGTCAAGGCCTTCATGATGATTATGATCGGTGGCGCGGGCGTGATCTCGGGGGCCATCGCCGGGGGCTTTATCCTTGGCATGATGGAATCCATCGGGCTCACGGTTTTGGCCGCCTATGGTGACATCACCTATCTGGTGATCTTTGCCAGCCTCATGGTGTTCCTTGCCATCCGCCCGCAGGGGCTGATGGGCAAGCCCTGGGGGTGAAAGATGGCGCATCTGCCGAATACCGCAACCGAAACCACGCAACGGAATGCCACAATGACCCATTCCCGCCTTTTGGCCCGCCTTTCTGGCATCGCCGCCTTTCTTCTGGGGGTCTTCGTTCTGGTCCCTGTGTTCATCGCGCTGACCGGGCGGTGGGACTTCTATTACACGCTGACCTCGGTGGCGCTGTTGTCGATCGGCGCGGCGGGGGTCTGGCTGACCTTCTACATCGGCCGGATCAACATCGGACAGGGGGCCTATGCCCTGGTGGGGGGCTATGTCTCGGCCATTCTGGTGACGCAGGCAGGCTTCAACTTTTGGGCAACCCTGCCGCTTTCGGGTCTGTTCTGCGCCTTGGTTGCGGTTGGCATCGGCCTGCCGATCCTGCGGCTGCGCGGGGTCTATTTTGCCATGGTGACGCTGGTGTTGACCGAGGTTGGCCGGCTGACCGCGCTGGCGCTTCCGGTCACCAATGGCGCCAAGGGGATCACCTCGATCCCGCTGCCGGGTGAGTTGTCGATCTTTGGGCTGACGATCATTCCCGACTTTGCCACGCTGGCAAACCCCAAGCTGGCCTTCTATCTCATGGCCTCGGTGCTGATGGTGCTGACCTATCTGGTGCTGTGGCGGATCGTGAATTCCCGCCTTGGGCATCTGTGCCGCTCGCTGCAACAGAACGAGGAACTTGCCGCTTCGATCGGGGTCAACACGGCCATGCTACGTGTTCTGGCCTATGCCATCTCGTCCTTCTTCGGCGGGCTTGCCGGGGCGATGTTCGTGGCGATTTCGCAATCGATCTACCCGTCGTCCTTCGTGGTGACGGACAGTGTGAACTTCATGCTTTACTGCTTCCTTGGTGGCTTGGGCTATGTGTTCGGCCCGATGCTTGGCACCTTGCTGCTCTATTTCGGTTGGGATCTTCTGTCGGTCGCCAAGGAATACCAGCTTCTCATCTATTCGGGCGCGATGATCGCCATGATGCTGGTGCTGCCCAATGGGGTCTTGAGCCTTCTGGACAAGAAAGGGGGTGGCAAATGAGCGCGCCGATCCTGCAAATCCGTTCTGTGACCAAGGTTTACGGTGGTTTGACCGCGAACAAGGGGATCAGTTTTGATGTTCAAGCTGGCGAGATCCTTTCTGTCATCGGGCCGAATGGCGCCGGCAAGTCGACCCTTTTCAAACAGATTGCCGGTTTCGTGACCCCGTCCGAAGGCGAGGTGCTGTTCAAGGGCAGCCGCATTTCGGGCATGGCACCGCATAAGGTGGCCCGGTTGGGCGTGGTGCGCACCTTTCAGGAAACCACGATCTTCAAGTCGATGACCGTGCGCGAAAACATCATCGTTTCGCACCATCTGCGCTCGAAAGCCTCATTGCTTGGTTTCTTTTTCGGCACGGCGCGGGCGCGCGGCGACGAGGAGGATTTCGCCAAATCGGCCGATGACATCATCGACTTTCTTGGTCTGCAAGCCATCCGCAACGAATTGGCCTCGAACCTGCCGCAGGGCCATTTGCGGGCATTGGGCATGGCCATCGGTTTGGCCACCCATCCGCAGGTGATCTTGCTGGATGAACCCTTTGCCGGGATGAACCATGACGAGACGATGCGCATGGTCGCACTGGTGCGCCGTTTGCGCGACGAGCGCGGGCTGACTGTGCTTTTGGTCGAACATGACATGCCTGCGGTGATGAAAATCTCGGACCGCATCGTCTGCATCAACTTCGGCGAAAAGATCGCCGAAGGCACGCCTGCCGAAATTCAGGCCAACCCCCGCGTCATCGAGGCCTATCTAGGCTCTGAAGACGCCGCGATCGGGATGTAAGCCATGAGCCAAACCGCACAAAAAATGCTGAGCTTCGACAATGTCGAACTTTATTATGACCACGTTTATGCGCTGAAAGGCGTCTCGATCGACCTTTATGAAGGCGAGACGGTGGCCCTGATCGGGGCCAATGGCGCGGGAAAGTCTTCGATCCTGCGCGCCATCACCGGGCTGCGGAAGATCAAGTCGGGCCAGATCAGCTATATGGGCGAAAGGCTGGACGGAACGGGGGCTGCGGACATCGTCCGCAAGGGCATCGCCATGGTGCCCGAAGGCCGTCGGGTCTTTCCGTTGATGAGCGTGAAGGACAACCTTTTGATGGGGGCCTTTACCCGCAGCGACAAGGCCGGGATCGAGCAAACGCTGGAAAGTGTGTTGACGCGCTTTCCGCGGTTGAAAGAGCGCTTCACCCAGCAGGCCAGCACCCTGTCGGGGGGCGAACAGCAGATGATGGTCATCGGCAGGGCGCTGATGGCCAAGCCGAAGCTTTTGCTGCTGGACGAGCCCAGTCTCGGCATTGCGCCGAAACTGGTGCAGGACATCGCGCGGGCGATTGTGGCGATCAGCCGCGACGAGAAGGTGACGGTGCTTTTGGTCGAGCAGAACAGCCGCATGGCGCTGTCGATTTCGAACCGGGCCTATGCCATGTCGACCGGCTCGGTGGTGTTGTCGGGCAATTCCAAGGACCTGATGGGCGATGACCGGATCAAGGCCGCCTATCTGGGTGGCGATCTCTAGGAGACATCAATGCGCATTTTGGTCATCAACCCCAACACCACGGTCGCCATGACGGAAAAGATCGGGGCGGCGGCCCGGCGTGTCGCCTCGGCCGGGACAGAGATCGTTGCGGTCAATCCGGCCAGCGGCCCGGTGTCGATCGAGGGCTATTATGACGAGGCGATCAGCGTTCCCGGCCTGCTGGAGGTGATCGGCCAGCAGCGGGACTTTGACGCCGTGATTATCGCCTGTTTCGACGACACCGGCCTTGATGCGGCGCGCTGCGTCACCGACCGGCCGGTTGTTGGCATCGGCGAGGCCGCCTATCACATGGCCTCGATGCTTTCGAACAAGTTTTCCGTGGTCACCACGCTGGCGCGCTCGGTTCCGGCGCTGGAGCATAACCTGCATAAATATGGTCTTGCCGCGCGCTGTGCGCGAGTCCGCTCCAGCGAGGTGCCGGTGCTGGATCTGGAAAAACCGGGCAGCGAGGCCTGCGACCGCATCAGTGCCGAAATCGGCCGCGCCATCAATGAGGACCGCGCCGAAGCCATCGTGTTGGGCTGTGCAGGCATGACGGATCTGGCCGACCAGCTTGCGCGTCAGCATGGTGTGCCGGTGCTGGATGGGGTCGTCTGTGCCGTGGGCCTGTGTGAAGCCATGGCGCGGCTGGGTTTGCGAACCGCGCGGACGGGAGGGTATGCGCCACCCCGCGACAAGCTTGGTGCGGGCGACAAGAAAGTTGCCTGAGGAAGGGGCAGGGGTGGCAGGCCACCTTCTGCCGCCTATTTCCGATCCAGAGGTGCGCCCAGACTGTGGGAGACTTCGCGTGCGGCATCGCGGACCAGAACGCCGATCCGGGCCACCTTTTCAAGGGTGATGCGGTTCGACGGGCCGGAAATCGAAATGCCTGCCACCGCTTCGCCGTGGATGTTCAGGATGGGGGCCGCGATGCAGCGCATGCCTTCTGCCTTCTCCTCGTCATCAAAGGCATAGCCCTGCTGCCGGATAAGCTGCAATTCAGCCATCAGCTTTTCGGGGTCGGCCAAGGTGCGTCCGGTAAAACGTTCCAGCGGACCCTGACCGAGAAGCCGGGTCAGCCGGTCTTTCGGCAGATGGGCCAAAAGCGCCTTGCCGATCCCCGAGGCATGCAGCGGCGACAGGGTGCCGGGAGGAAAGAAAGCCCGGATCGATTCATGGGTTTCGACCTGACTGATGAACAAGACCTGATGGCCGCGCTCCATGCCAAGGTTCGAGGTTTCGCCCGTCGCCTCCATCAAACGGCGCATCGCGGGGCGGGCGCGTTCGACGACATCGGCCCGCCGCAGAAAGGCCGTTCCCAACCGGAAGGTGGCCGGGCCGATGGACCAGGCCTGTGTCAGGGGATCAACCTCGACCATGTCGCGCAGTTGGAAGGTGGTCAAAAGCCGGTAAAGCGTGGCGCTGGATTGCCCCATGGCGACCGAAAGCTGGGACAGGGTCATTGCCCCCCCCGCGGCCAGACTGTCCAAGAGATCAATGGCACGATCAAGTGACTGGTTGACCACTTGCGAGGGATCGGAATCAAAGCCTTTCGGCCGCCCGCGCGGACGCCGTTCAGCGGGCATGTCGGAGGGCATGGCGGAAACTCCTTTGCTTTGACCGTTCTGGGCCTGTGGCAGGTGAAAAATGCAGATGCCTGAAATTCATATGAAAATTCGACAATTTCAGCAATGAAAAAATATTTCAAAAAAATTGTGACCAAGGCAACACGCTGCTAGCTTTTCTGGGCATAATCCATGAGGAACCCATGTCCCTGCAAAACCCCGTCTTTATCCCCGGCCCGACCAATATGCCGGAAGTTCTGCGCAAGGCGGTGGACATGCCCAGCATCGACCACCGCTCGCCGCTGTTTGGAACCATACTGCATCCTGCACTGGCCGGGGTGAAACAGGTGCTGCGATCAGACAAGGCGCAGGTCTTTGTCTTCCCTTCGACCGGCACCGGCGGCTGGGAAACCACGATCAGCAATACGCTGTCGCCCGGCGACAAGGTGCTGGCCGCGCGCAACGGCATGTTCAGCCATCGCTGGATCGACATGTGCCAGCGCCATGGCTTGCAGGTGCAGGTGGTGGAAACGCCATGGGGCGAGGGGATTCCAGCCGGGCGCTTTGAAGAAATCCTGACCGCCGACCGCGCGCATGAGATCAAGGCGGTGCTGGCGACCCATAACGAAACCGCAACCGGGGTGAAAAGCGACATCGCGGCGGTGCGGCGGGCGATGGATGCGGCCCGACATCCGGCATTGCTGTTTGTCGATGGCGTGTCCTCCATCGGTTCGATGGAGTTTCGCATGGATGACTGGGGCGTTGATGCCGCAGTGACGGGCAGTCAAAAGGGCTTCATGCTGCCGGTGGGTCTGGCCATCGTCGGCTTTTCGCCCAAGGCGATGGCGGCGATTGAAACCGCGCGGTTGCCGCGCACCTTCTTTGATGTGCGCGACATGGCCAAAGGCTATGCCAACAGCGCCTATCCCTATACCCCGGCGGTGGGGTTGTTGAACGGCTTGAAACTGTCTTGCGAGATGTTGCTGGCCGAAGGTCTGGACAATGTGATTGCCCGGCATCACCGGATCGCCAGCGGGGTGCGCGCCGCAGTTCAGGCTTGGGGCTTGCAGCTTTGCGCCACGGCGCCGGAGTGGTGGTCCGACAGTGTCAGCGCCATCCGGACGCCCGAGGGGTTCAACGCGACAAAAATCGTCGAACGCGCCGCGTCGTGTTACGGTGTGGCCTTCGGCACCGGACTGGGCGAGGTCGCGGGCAAAGTGTTCCGCATCGGCCATCTTGGCAGCCTGACCGATGTGATGATGCTGTCGGGGCTGGCGACGGCAGAAATGGTGATGGCCGATCTGGGATTGCCGATCAAACTTGGCTCGGGTGTCGCGGCGGCACAGGAGATCTATCGTTCCACACTTGCCGCAACCACGCCCTGAACCGGAGGACCGCCATGTATATTCCGACCCTTGCCGATATGCTTGTGGCACACGAGCGCATCAAACCGCATATCCACCGCACACCGGTTCTGACCTCCAGCTATCTGAATGATCTGACCGGGGCCGAACTGTTCTTCAAATGCGAAAACCTGCAAAAGGCCGGGGCCTTCAAGGCGCGGGGGGCGTCCAATGCGGTGTTCGGGCTGACAGAGGCACAGGCAGCGCGCGGGGTGGCGACCCATTCCTCGGGTAATCACGGCACCTGTCTGGCCTATGCGGCCGGGCGGCGCGGAATTCCCTGCACCGTGGTCATGCCGCGCACCGCGCCGCAGGCCAAGAAGGATGCCGTGCGCGGCTATGGTGGGCGGGTGGTGGAATGTGAGCCCTCGACCTCCTCGCGCGAGGCGGTCTTTGCCGAGGTTGTCGCCGAAACCGGGGCCGAATTCGTCCATCCCTATAACGATGCGCGGGTGATTGCCGGGCAAGGCACCTGTTCGAAAGAGTTGATCGAACAGATTGGTGATTTGCAGGCGGTGGTCGCACCGATTGGTGGCGGTGGCATGGTGTCGGGCACCTGCCTGACGCTGTCGAATCTGGCGCCGGGGATCAAGATCTATGCCGCTGAACCCGAACAGGCCGACGATGCCGCCCGCAGCTTCCGCGCCGGCCATATCATCGCCGATGATGCACCCGAAACCGTCGCCGATGGGTTGAAAGTGCCGCTCAAGGATCTGACCTGGCATTTCGTCAAATCCGGCGTCACCGATATTCTGACCGCCAGCGAAGCCGAGATTGTCGAGGCGATGAAGCTGATCTGGAAGCGGATGAAGATCGTGATGGAACCCTCGAGCGCGGTGCCGCTGGCGACCATCCTGAAGAACCCGCAGGTTTTCGCCGGTCAGCGCGTGGGCGTGATCGTCACCGGCGGCAATGTCGATCTGGACAAATTGCCTTGGATGCAGGGCTGAAGGAGGCTTTCATGACCAATCCGATCATCTTCAACGGCCTTGAAGTGGGCTATGACATTCCCGCCGCCCCCGGCATGGAGGAAAAGGATATCCAGACGCCCTGTCTGATCCTTGACCTCGATGTGCTGGAACGCAACATCCGCAAGATGGGCGACTATGCCAAGGCGCATGGCATGCGCCACCGCAGCCACGGCAAGATGCACAAATCGGTCGATGTGCAGAAATTGCAGGAACGGCTGGGCGGTGCGGTCGGTGTCTGCTGCCAGAAGGTTTCCGAGGCCGAAGTCTTTGTGCGCGGTGGCATCAAGGATGTGCTGGTGTCCAATCAGGTGCGTGATCCGGCCAAGATCGACCGGCTGGCGCGTCTGCCAAAACACGGGTCACGGATCATCGTCTGCGTCGATGAGCTTGCCAATGTCGCCGACCTGTCGGCCGCGGCGCAACGGCACGGCACGCAACTGGAATGTTTTGTCGAGATTGACTGCGGCGCGGGGCGCTGCGGTGTGACCACGACCGAAGCGGTGGTGGCGATTGCGCAGGCCATCGCCGCGGCACCGGGGCTGAAATTCACCGGCATTCAGGCCTATCAGGGCGCCATGCAGCACATGGATCGCTATGAGGATCGCAAGACCAAGCTGGACGGCGCTATCGCCATGGTGAAAAGCGCCGTCGCCGGGTTGGAGGCGGTGGGGCTGAAGCCCGAACTGGTTTCGGGCGGCGGCACCGGCAGCTATTATTTCGAAGCTGCATCAGGGGTTTATAACGAACTGCAATGCGGTTCCTATGCTTTCATGGATGCCGACTATGGCCGGATCCTCGACAAGGACGGTCGGCGCATCGACCAAGGCGAATGGGAAAACGCGCTGTTCATCCTGACCTCGGTGATGAGCCATGCCAAATCCGACAAGGCGATTGTCGATGCCGGGTTAAAGGCGCAGTCGGTTGATAGCGGCCTGCCGGTGGTCTTTGGCCGGTCGGATGTGAAATACGTCAAATGCAGTGATGAACATGGCGTGGTCGAAGATCCTCAGGGGGCTTTGCGCGTCAATGACAAGCTGCGGCTGGTGCCCGGCCATTGTGACCCGACCTGCAATGTCCATGATTGGTACGTTGGGGTGCGGGGCGGCAAGGTGGAAAGCCTCTGGCCGGTTTCGGCGCGTGGCAAGGCCTATTGAACGTCCTCTGGTCTGAAAGAAACACCATGCTGATCATTCCCGAAGCCTTGATTGCCAGTCTGATGACGCCCGAGGCCGCCTTTGCCGCGGTCGAGGCCTGTTTTGCCGCCATGGCACGCGGCGAGGCCCGCAATTTCCCCGTGGTGCGCGAAGCCTTGGGCGAGGGGCGGCAATATGGGTTCAAATCCGGGCTTGATCGGGCAGGGGCGGTGCTGGGCGTCAAGGCGGGGGGGTATTTCCCCGGCAATCAGGCGCGGGGGATGATCAATCACCAGTCCTCGATCTTGCTTTTCGATCCTGAAACCGGGGTGCCGACCGCACTGGTCGGCGGCAATCTCTTGACCGCGTTGCGCACGGCGGCGGCCAGTGCGATTTCCATTGACCGCTTGGCGCGGCCGGATGCGCGGGTTCTGGGCATTGTCGGTGCCGGGCATCAGGCGGCGTTTCAACTGCGGGCCGCCGCGCGGGTGCGGCGATTTGACCGGGTGATCGCCTGGAACCTGCACCCCGACATGCTGCCGCGTCTGGCGGCGGTGGCGGATGAGCTGGGCTTGCCCTTTGAGGCGGTGGATCTGCCGCGTCTGCGTGAGGCGGATGTGATCATCACGATCACATCCTCTCCGGCGGCAAGCCTGATGGCCGCCCATGTCGCGCCCGGCACCCATCTGGCCTGCATGGGCACCGATACCCGCGGCAAACAAGAGGTTGAACCGGCTGTGGTGGCTGCGGCCAGTGTCTTTACCGACGAGGTGGCGCAATCGGTCAGCATCGGCGAAGCACAATGGGCCGTCGCCGCAGGGTCCTTGGCCGAGACAGCGATCACGCCGATCGGAGAGGTTCTGATCGGCGCGCATCCGGGCCGCCGTTCGGCAACCGAAATCACCCTGTTCGACGGAACCGGCGTTGGCCTGCAAGACATGGCCGTGGCCGATCAGGTCGTCCGCCTTGCCCGGCAGGCCGGGGTTGGGATCGAGGTGGCTTATTGACGGTGAAACCGGCCCTCTGATCGCCCCGAAGGTGTCAATCTGCGACAAGCGCCGTGCCGCCCGCAGCGCCCACGCCAGATGTCCAGCCCAAGGTCCAGATTGGGGGCTGAGTGCGTCAGGGCATCGACCGCGATAAATCGACGCCGGTTGCCGCAAGCTAAGCGCTGCGGGGCAGGGACATGTTGCCTGACGCTTCGGCGACCATGCGACCCCCGACGCGCTGCACGGCTGTTTGCAAGGTTTTGATATTCACTTCCAGTGATACCGAGTTGGTTCTGCACGCCCGGCACAGGGCATCGAAAACTGAAAGGGCTCCAACATGATGACCATTGAGCGGCTCGATATTGGGGATGCACAGCGCTTGATTGCAGGAGCCCGTCAGCGGGCAACTGAGATCGGCGTACCGATGTGCATTGCGGTGACCGATGAAAGCGGCAACCTGATTGCTTTTGAGCGGATGGATGGTGGCAAGATCACCTCGATCACCATTGCAATCGACAAGGCGTATACGGCGGCGGCGGCACGCAAAGCGACCCATGAATATGGCGCCGCAGCCCAGCCGGGCGGATTGGCCTTTGGAATCAACTCAGCCCTCGGAGGTCGTCTGATGATCGTCGGCGGTGGTGTCCCTGTTCTGCTGGATGGCGCGGTTGTTGGCGCGATTGGCATCTCATCGGGCACGCCGACGCAGGATATGGAAGTGGCGCAGGCTGCGATCACTGCCTTGCAACGGAGCAGCTCAGAGGTGAGCAACCAGCCCTCTGCTCCTTGATCCTGAACCGCGTCGGGTTTGCCGGAGGTTCCACCCCCTGAATAGGATGGAGCATCATGGGCAAGAGAGCGAGCAAGTTTCCCCCCGAAGTGCGCGAACGCGCCGTGCGTTTGGTTTTGGACAACCAAGGCTAACATGGATTGCGCGGGCAAGCGGTGCTGTGGAAGGGGTTCGTTCTGGATGCCCTCGAACAGGCTGCCCACGTATGGCGCCCGATCAAGGGCATGGGGGCTGGCCCATCATCGTGATCGGGGCAGCCAGTATCTGTCGGTCAAACACACTGAACGGTTGGCGGAAGCGGGCATCTAACCCTCCATGGGCAGCGGCGGCGGCATCATTCGCAACTTGCAGAGATCATCAGCGACCGGGACGTCCTTTTCTCTAAGTCGATATCTCTGGCCCTACGATATGCACTGCAAGCAGGCAGCCTGTCGCCGTGTAGGAGTGGTGCTCGGTTCCGTTGCGATAGAAGACCAGATCTCCCGGCCTGAGCACGGTCCCGTCATCCTCGATCAGTTCACCCTCCAGAATGAGGAACTGTTCGTGACCATTGTGGATGTGACGCCGTGACGTCATTCCGGCTGGCATGCGATAGACGTGAAACCCTTCTCCAAGTGGCCTGTCTCGATCAAGCTGGAGTATGGAATCCCCAAGCGCCACCCCATCGGGATAAACGAATGGTTCAAAATTGGCGCTGTTGACGTTTTTAATTCTGCGCTCATCTGCGGAGAAGCTCATCATTCACCCTTTCGAGATTTTTGCTGAATTTTGGAGTTGGGATTGTGGTTCTCGATATACGCCACCGCATCACGTTCCGGGTTTCCGAATTGAGGAAGCGGCAGGCCGTTGTCTTCAAACACCAGATCGGGTGACGCGTAATCATCTGCAGCCGCGATGCGATAAGCTTCCAGTTGCGCGGTGCTTAGAAAACCCTGTGAGTATAACGCCATAGCTCTTGCATACCGCGCGCGTCCTGCCCCCGTTCCGGGGGGTATTCCCAAGCGCGAACTCATGAGTTTTCTTGGTAGGCCAAGCGCTCATCCTTCAACCGCCGTGCCTCCCTCCGGTTCATGATCCAACCTGCAAGCGCGACGCCGAGACCGACGACGACGACCATAAGACTGGCAAGGGCATTGATGTCCGGGGTGACGCCCAATTTGACTTTTGACCAAATCATGAGGGGCAGCGTTGTTGCGCCTGGGCCGGTCGTAAAGGACGTAATCACCACATCATCAAGAGAGATGGTGAATGCCAGAAGCCAGCCCGAAAAAATGGCCGGTGATATGACAGGAATGGTAATGTCGCGAAGCACCTGCCAGGGCCGGCTGCCCAGATCCATTGCGGCCTCCTCGATCGCATGGTCAGATTGCACTAGTCGCGCTTGCACGACAGTTGTGACGAAAACCATTGAAAAGGTAATATGGGCCAGTGTGATGGTTGTAAAACCCCGTTGACCGGGCCAGCCGATCCACTGCGCGAGCAGAATGAAGAATATGAGTGATGAGACCCCGGTGATGACCTCTGGCATGATCAGGGGTGCTGTTACGAGGCCGGAAAAGAGCGTGCGGCCGCGAAATACGCGAAAACGGGCCAGTGCTATGCCGGCCAATGTTCCCAAGATTGTCGCAATGGTTGAGGAGACAAAAGCTATTTTCAGGCTTAATATGAGTGCGTCAATTATCTGTTTGTTTGAAAACAAAGCTTCATACCACTTTGTGGAAAAACCGCCCCAAACAGTTGCCAGACGGGAGCCGTTGAATGAGTATACGATCATTGAAAGTATGGGAATGTACAGGAAGGCAAAGCCAAAGGCCATAACCGTTATCAGAAACAATGGCTTGCGGGTCATTTCGTTCCCTCCGCCCGTGCCTGATAATGGCTGTATAGCATTGTGGGAACCACCATGAGAACCAACAGAGCAACTGCAATTGCAGAGGCCATTGGCCAGTCTCGGGCGGAGGAAAACTGATCAAGGATCAACCTGCCGATCATTGGCTGGCCCGCATCACCGACAAGCGAAGGGATGACAAGTTCTCCGGCAGCGGGAATGAATACAAGCAATCCCCCCGCTATGATGCCGGGAATGGATTGCGGTAGGGTAATATCCCAAAAAACTTGCCAAGGACGCGAACCAAGGTCCAAGGCCGCTTCGTTGAGAGTTGGATCAAGGCGTTCGAGATTGGCGTAAAGTGGCAGGATCATAAAGGGCAGGTACGTATAAACCATGACCAGCACGACAGCGAAATTCGAATGCATCATCGGTATGGAGCCAATCATCCAATGCGCAGGCACCAGCCAGTTCCAAATCTCGGTAAGAGCCGAATTAAACCAACTCGATTTCCCCATAAGGCCCATCCATGCATACACACGGAGCAAGAATGATGTCCAAAATGGCAATATGATGAGCATGAGCAGCAGGTTGCGCCTTGCGCGCGACACCCGCGTCAGGGCTAACGCCATCGGGTAGCCCAGCAGAAGGCAAAGCAGCGTGGCTATGCCTGCATTCGTGAGCGATGTGAGGAAGGCCCGTAGATACAGTGGGTCGCTCAACAGGCGGGCATAAGCCTCGGGGTTGATGAGCGGATACTCTCCACCAAAGGAAAAAGGGGGGGCGGTCGGCGTCTTTGTGGCAACGGACATTGCCAGGACGATGAGAAACGGTAGCAGAAAGAATATTGTGAGCCAAAGATATGGCAAAGCCACGACCAGATCTGACCAGCCTCGGCGGTCGAACCAGGCACGGATCATCCTAAGCCTCCAAGACGATTGCTGCGGACGGATCGAAGGAAAGCCAGACCTTGTCGGCCCAGTCGGCAACCCGCGCCGCTTCGTCCGCGCGCATATGATTTACCGCATGCGCCTGCACCAAGACCCCTGAAGGCAGGCAGATGCGGTAAAGGCTGTCTTTTCCGAAATAGGCCAGGTCTTTTACCACACCTTCAACTGCGTTGGGGCCTTCAGGGCGATTGCGCGTAATGCGCAGCTTTTCTGGTCGGATCGCCAAGCTGACCTTCTGCCCGGATGGAAACGGTATTTTCTCGGCCACGACTGGAATTCCAAGCTCAGGCACTTCCAGTAAGCCCTCGCGAACCGTGGCTTCAAACGAAGTGATGGAGCCGATGAACGAGGCGACAAAGCGGCAATTGGGAAACTCATAGATTTCTGTCGGCGTGCCAACTTGCCGAACCTCACCCCGTTCCATGACCGCAATGCGGTCTGACAGCGTCATCGCCTCCTCTTGATCATGTGTGACGACGATGAAGGTGACCCCTGTGCGCTCTTGGATCGACATGAGTTCAAATTGTGTATGCTCACGAAGTTTCTTGTCCAAAGCCGCCAAGGGTTCATCCAGCAACAAAAGCTTCGGCTGCCTGGCCAAGGCTCTTGCAAGGGCCACGCGTTGGCGCTGTCCGCCTGAGATTTGATGGGGTTTGCGCTTGGCGAGGTTGGATAATTGAACCAAATCAAGCATCTCTTGTGTTCGTTCCGAACGTGCGCGTGCGGTGATTGGTTCATGCTTCAGCCCGTAGCTGATATTGTCCTCCACGGTCATGTGGGGAAACAGGGCGTAAGACTGAAACATCATATGGACCGGTCTATCCCATGGCGGCACCCCAGCCATGTCTCGGCCATCCAAGAATATGCGCCCGGAGGTTGGCGTTTCAAAGCCTGCGAGCATGCGCAGCAGCGTGGTCTTGCCGCAGCCGGAGCCTCCCAGGAGAGAAAAAATCTCTCCTCTCGAAATCGTCAAATTGATATTGCGAACCGCTTGGAAGGCGCCAAAATTCTTGCATACGCCTTCGATGCGAAGGAAGGGTTCCGTGATTTCAGCCACCTGTCTTGATCTCGGTCCAGATGCGTGTGAGCGCCTCCTCTTGCGCCGCCGTTTGCGGCTTGGGCGTGTACAGTCGGGCAAGTGTCTCTGCATCCGGGTAGACAGCGGGATCAGACGAGATCGCAGGATCGACAAGCGCGGTGGCCGCCTTGTTGGCGTTGGCATAGCCAGTATAGTTCGTGCATTTGGCAATCACATCAGGGCGCAGCAGGTAGTCGATAAAACGGTGGCCGTTGTCGACATTCGGCGCGTCTGTGGGCATGCACCAAAGATCAAACCAGGCGGGCGCCCCAGTTTTGGGCACAAAATAGGCCAGATCTATTTCGATGCCCGCTTCTGCGGCGCGGGCTTTTGCGACACCGTAATCGCCTGACCAACTGCCGGCGATGCAGAGTTCCCCGTTTGGCAAGGCAGTCAGATAATTGGTGTTGTCAAAGGTCGCGATGTAGGGGCGCACAGGGGCGAGTGCGTCTGCGGCCTTGCGGTATTCAGCCTCTCCGGCTGAGTCCGGGTCGATACCCAAGTATTTCAGGATCATAGGGATAGCGTCTGTTGGACTGTCCAACCATGAGACGCCGCAGCTTGCAAATTTCTCTGCATTCACCGGATCAAGCAACGTAGCAAGGGAGCTGAGATCCGCCTCGGGCAACAGGGGAGAGATCAAACCCCGATTGAAGGTGAACCCCACCGAACCCCAAGTGTAAGGCGCACCGTGCGTATTGCCCGGATCAAAGCCTTGCACAATCTTCAGGATCTCCGGGTCAAGATTGCCCCAGCCGGTGAGGCGGCTTTTGTCCAAGGGCTGGAATACCCCCGCGGTAACCAGTGTCGGCAAAGTTAAGCCCGACTGTAGCACCACATCATAGCCGGTGGCGCCCGCAAGGATCTTGGCCTGCGCTTCCTCGCTGGAGGCGTAAAGATCGTAAACGACCTCGATCCCGGTTTCGGCGCTGAAGTCAGCAATGGTGCTTTCGCCGATATAATCGGCCCAATTATAAACATTTACACTTCCCGACTGCGCCCACGAAGGTTTGACAAACGGGGCAGAAAGACCTGTTGCACCTATGCTAAGAAGAACAGAACGGCGGGTAAGCGTCATGGTTATTCTCCGGTGGCCTTCCCTTGACGGGATTCAGGCATTTGGTTTCGGGCAACTCAAACTCTGCCAAGCATTTCCGAATTTCGTCTTGCGATTTCCGGCCCTGCTGGCGCCTCTTTCAGCTTCATGACCGGGATTTGCGTGCGCAGCATGTCATGGTGCAAACGCAGCCCATATTCGAGGTTTGACAGGTGAAACCCATCAAACGCATCACTTTTCATCGCCTCATTTGACCAAATCGTCAGTTGCTGATCTTCTGCGGAGGTGTCGCGGTCGATCCGCATCGCGAGATAGCGTGCTAACCGTTGCTGCCGCGTTTCGTCAGGGCGCCGATAAGCCCGGCCCATCAGCGCGGTTTTGTTCACAGCTATCGGCATCTCGCGATAGAATTGGGCATACTCCGGGGTGAAGGCAATCACCATTGCCGGGAAAAGCCCGTAGTACGTCCAGGATTTTCTCAGGTGCGGCGGCAAACCCGGCGGATCTTCGGAAAGCTTGACGTATTCCTTCACAGACCATCGCCGCCCTGGCTTGTCGCCAAACCCACCCCTTGAAAAGCTTACACCATCCGGGAGTTGATGGTCCGAATATGCCCGCCCATAAAGCTCTTGCAGCGATGGGTGGGCCAAGGCGACATGATATCCCTCATTGTCAACATCCCGCACGGATTTCCAGTTTACGGGCAATTCGCTTGCCCAATTCAACTGGGGGTCTGAAACAAGTTCGGCGCTTCCATAGGCGGCAAAATCATCCGCAAACGGGGCGAATAGCGTAGCGACTGAAGGTTGGGGACCGGGGTGAAAGCGCAGAAAAATAAAACCATGAAAGATTTCCATCTCGATTGGTTTGAGATGAAATTTGTCACGGTCAATCTCACCAAAGCTATCAGGCCGCGCTGCGCCGCGCAGACTGCCATCCAGATTGTAAACCCAACCATGGAATGGGCAGACGATCGCCCCACTGCAATGACCATGCTGGCCATCGACAACCCGTGCGCCACGGTGGCGGCAAAGATTGTGAAACGCCCGAATGGTTCCATCAGCCCCACGCATCACCAAGGCCCTCTCGCCCAGGATGTCGAAGGTCAACCAATCGCCAGATTTTGGAAGATCGCTGACATGGCCAGCCACTTGCCAATGGTTGAGGAACACAAAATCACGCTCTAGCTGGAATAGCTCGGGCGCATGGTATGTCCAGGCTGGCAATCCAAGCCTGTCCCAGTCATTCGGGATCGGCAGGGTCGGAAACGGCAACTGAACGGTCATTGGTGCCCCCGTCGCAGCTATGCAAACAGCCAAATGCAGACAGCGATGTGATCTGACACCTGAAACTTGCGCTAAAGTCTCAACATCCGGCCCAGCCTTGTCAATCTTTTATGCGATAGCCCTCGCGAACCAAGTCGTCTGTGACACGGCGGATGGCCTTTCCCAGCGTTTCAACGACAAAGTCGACCTGCGTTTCCGTGATTGTAAGGGCAGGGCTCATCACATTCAAATGGCCGAGTGGCCTGACCATCAAGCCCATTTCCTCAGCGTAATTCGAGATCCGCTTGCTTTCCCCAACCTCATCGGGCCAGACCTCTTTCGTTACCTTGTCCGCGACCGATTCCACGCAAAGCATAAGCTTGCGACCGCGCACGTTGCCAACAAGCGGCAGGTTGGAGAGTTCCGCAAGCCGGGTTTCAAAATACTGCCCAACCCTTTTCGCATTTCCCAAGAGGTCTTCGCGCTCGATGATTTCAATCGACTTGAGCGCGGCGGCACATGCGACAGGATGACCGGAATATGTAAAGCCCGTGGTGAACCAGCGCTGCCCGCCCTCTGCCATCGTCTGCCATATCCTGTTGGACATCAGGAGTGCGCCCAACGGAAGATAGCCGGAAGTCAGGCCCTTGGCGGTGGCAATCATGTCCGGCACGACGCCAAACTCGTCAAACGAGGCGAACCAATGGCCCAGCCTGCCAAACGAGGTCACAACCTCGTCTGCAATGAATAGGATGTCATGCTGCTGGCATACTTGCCACATGCGGCGCAGATACCCATCCGGCGGAACCAAAATGCCGCCAGAGGCCTGGATCGGCTCTGCGATAAAGCCGCCGATGCGCTCCGCGCCCACTTTGGCGATAAGGTCTTCGAACTCAGCAATCAGATGATCGCAGAACTCTGCTTCGCTCATGCCCGCCGGGCGACGATAAAGGTAGGGCGCGGAAAGGTGCCATATCCCTTCATGCTGATAGCGGAATTCGTCAACACGGTCGCCCAGACGTTTCCCAACGGATTGGGTAAGATAGGTCGAGCCGTGATAAGAGTTCTCTCTTGCGACGATGCCCGATTTTTGCGGGTTGCCTCGGCAGTGATGGTAATAAGCCACTGTGCGCACAGCCGTTTCGACCGCAGTTGAGCCGCCTGTCGTGAAAAAGACACGCTTCAAGTCACCAGGTGCAAGACTGGTCAGCTTGCCTGCAAGCCTGGCCGCGGTGTCCGATGTGACATCACAGAAGTAATTGGTATAGGCCAAGCGCAATGCCTGATCGGCAATCGCATCCGCCATTTCGCGCCGCCCCAGGCCAACGTTGGTACACCACATACCCCCGATCGCATCGAAATAGCTGCGCCCCGCAGCATCCCAGAGCTGGCATCCTTCGCCACGTTGAATAACCAGGGATCCGTGCTGTTCGAAGGCGCCAAAATTCACCCAAGGATGGACAGCATGATCGTGGTCCAGGGTCCAAGGATCTTCGTTCGACAGCTTGTGATGGTCGGATGGCATCGGGCGCTCCATTCGCGGACTGCCGAGCGAATTGACCACAGAAACAGGGCCATAGCAATGGGATCGCCCGCGTGCGGATCAGATCTCTGCGAGAAATCTCCCGGAAAATAAGGAACTGCGTCAAGGGCATGACAAGGCCTGCATGACTGACGATTCCTTCGCCGCCCGGCCGGGTCTTCGGGCGACTTTGTGCTTCAAGACCAAGCTACTGCATCCACCGAGCCAAAGTGGTCTGCCACAAATCTTCAAAGCGGCCATATTTGTCAGGCCAGTTATATGCAAGCCTGTCTTCCGTCCACGGAGTGATGGAGCGATCTCGGCATGCAAGAAATTCCTCGTCCAAAAGCTGAGGCCAGCGCCAAAGACGGCACTTCGCGCTGGTTCGGCCAATGAGTGGCATGGCCACGCTGTTGCATTTGGCTGGGGCAGTTGCGCTTTTGCTCTATGCGACCCGTATGGTGCGCACCGGCGTCGAGCGGGCTGGCGGGCCGATGTTGCGGCGGCATTTGCAGCAGATCTTGTCCAATCCGGTGATGGCTGCGGTCATCGGTGCCGCCCTTGCCTTGGCCTTTCAAAGTGCAACCGCTGTCAATCTTTTGCTTGCCTCGCTGGCGGGCAGTGGTCTGGTTGCCGGCGTGTCTGCCTTGGTGGGCGCGTTGGGGGCGGATTTTGGGTCTGCCGTTGTCGTGCGCCTTCTTACGCTGGATCTATCCCTGGTCATGCCGATGGCGATGATCGGCGGGACGGTCATCTTCTTGTCAACCCAGCAACGCGCCTGGCATCAGGCCGGGCGTATCCTGATCGGCGCAGGTCTGATTTTGATGGCGTTGCAACTGATCGGTCAGGCGTCCGAGCCGCTGCGCGACAGCCATTTCCTGCCATTGGTGATCGGCTATCTGAGCGATGATCCGGCAACGGCCTTTCTTGTCGCGGCGATCTGCGCATGGCTGTTCCATTCCTCGGTCGCCTTCATCCTTCTGGTCGTGGCGTTGGCGACGCGCGGATTGATCCCGGCCGATCTTGGTTTGGTGCTGATGCTGGGCGGCAATCTGGGCGGGGCGCTGATTGCCGTGGTGCTGTCGCGTGGCGCTGTGCCGCAGACGCGGGCGGTGCCGGTGGCCAATCTTGTGCTGCGCGGCGGGGCTTCTGTTCTGGCGCTGACCGCGTTGCGGGCCGCTCCGGTGGCTTCGGACTGGCTGGGGGCAACCGCTGCGGCGCAAATCCTGAACGGCCATATCGTATTCAACTTTGCTGTCGTCTTGCTGTCCCTGCCGCTGGTGCGGCGTGCGCATGACCTTGTGCTGTCACTTCTGTCGAAACAGGCGCACCGCTTGGCCGATCTGACGCCGGCCACGACCTTGGATGACAGCGTTCTTGGCGCCCCGTCTCAGGCGCTGGCGAATGTCACCCGTGAGGTTGTCGGCATTTGCGGGGATGTTGAAACCATGCTGGACACCGTGATCCAGCTTTACGAGGTGCCCGACACCGCGCGGATCGAAGCGGTCGCCAGACTGGATGACCGGATCGACCGGGCGCATAGCGGCATCAAGCTCTATCTGGCGCGGCTGGCCAACAGCGGTATGGACGCAGATGCGGCGCAGCGGATGCAGGAGTTGCTGG
Organism: uncultured Tabrizicola sp.; assembly: GCA_964393035.1. Lineage (GTDB taxonomy): Bacteria > Pseudomonadota > Alphaproteobacteria > Rhodobacterales > Rhodobacteraceae > Tabrizicola_A. The sequence goes on along the minus strand of CAYMRX010000011.1, from coordinate 14,894 downwards.
CCGCCTGCATCGCGCTGGAACAGGCGGGTGATGTCGCCAGCAGCAATCTTTTGGCCCATGTGAAACGCAAGCATGACCGTGGCCTGTCGTTCAGCCCTGAAGGCTGGCAGGAACTGGTCGACCTGCACCGCCTTCTGCTGGCCGATGCGCGTCTGGCCTTCAACATCATCGTATCGCGCGACCAGAACACCGCGCTGGCATTGGTGCGCGCCAAGGAACGCTTCCGCGAGGCCGAACGCCGCGCCACGGCGCTGCATTTCGGGCGCCTGCAGGAGAGCGGCATCCGCAGCATCGAGACGAGTTCGCTGCATCTCGACACGATCCGCGACCTCAAGCAAATCAACTCGCTTCTGGCGACGCTGGCTTACCCGGTTCTGGAAGAACAAGGGCTTCTGGCCAGTTCCCGCTTGCGATTGCCGGATATTGGCACCGCCTGACCCTTTTACCCCCGCAGACCACCACTCCAAACCACCACTCCAACAAGAGGATACCAACCGATGACGACCCTGACACGCCGCAGTCTGCTTGCCACTGGCACCGCTGCTCTGGCCGCACCGCTTTTCGCCCGCCGTTCGCTTGCCTCCTCGGGGGTGGTGAACGTTTTCGCCTGGGGCGACTATTTCCAGCCAAACATTGTGGAAGCCTTTGAAAAGGCGACCGGGATCAAGATCAACGTCTCGACCTACGGATCGAACGAGGAAGCCGCCAGCAAGCTGCGCGCGTCGGGTGGGCAGGGGTTCGACCTGATCTTCCCGTCGGTCGACACCCGCCCCAACTATGACGAGGGCGACCTTCTGGCTGAAATCGACGAGACGAAGCTGAATGTCGGCCTGATCGAGCCGTCGCTGTGGCGATCCTCGCTGGACCTCGGCGCGGCCCGTCGCGGCAAGCGCTATCTGGTGCCCTTCACATGGGGAACCGAGGGCATCACCTATGACAGCAGCGCGCTGAATGTGGCGCCGGGTGAATTGTCTTATGCACATCTCTGGGCCGACGGGCTGGAGGGCAAGGTCGCGCTGCGGCAAAAGTCGGTGCTGGTCAGTCTGGCAATCTATCTGGATGCAACGGGCGAGTTGCCGTCGAACCGTGCGATGGATCTTTACAAGACCGAGGAAGACACCCGCCGTATTTTCGACGGCTGCGTGGCCTTCGCTGCCAAGCACAAGAAGAACATCGGTTCCTACTGGAACAACGCGACCGAGGCGACCACCGCTTTCACCGATGCGGGCTGCACCATTGGCCAGACTTGGGACACCACGGGCATCAAACTGAACAGCGACGTTGACGCGAAATGGCGTTACGCCGCCCCGAAAGAGGGCGCGCTCGCGTGGATGGACACCGCCGCCGTGCCGACGGGAGCCGAGAATATTGATCAGGCCTATGCGCTTTTGAACTTCCTGCTTTCCCCCGAAGTCGGCGGCATGTTCTCGAACAACACCGGCTACAATTCAGCCGCCTTGGGCAGCGCGGCCCATATGTCGGACGCAGGCCGCGCCGCTTTCGAGTTCGCCTACCCGGGGGATGCCATCGCCAATCTGTGGTGGTGGCCGATGTTCACGCCGTGGTTCAGCCAGGTCCGCGAAGAATACGTCGAAAAACTGACCAACGCCTGATTCAAGGCGAATGGGCGGCGCGGGGGCAATCTCCCCCCTCGCGCCACCACACACCACCAACCAAGGAATGGACCCCGAGATGACAGGTCAAACCACGGGCAAGGCAATCGAATTTGATCGGGCATCGGTCCGGTTTGGCCAGTTTCAGGCGGTGCAGCCGACCGATCTCAGGATCGAGCCGGGCGAGTTCTTCTCGATCCTCGGCCCGTCGGGGTGTGGCAAGACCACGCTGCTGCGTCTGTTGTCGGGCTTTCTGGACCCGACCGAAGGCGATGTCAGGATCGGCGGGGCCTCGATGGTGGGGATTGATCCGTCGGTTCGACCCACGGCGTTGATCTTCCAGAACCTTGCGCTGTTTCCGCTGATGCCGATCTGGGAAAACGTGGCCTTCGGGCTGGAAATGCGCGGCTGGCCCCGCGTAAAGCGGCGGGACCGGGCTTATGAGCTTCTGGCCACAGTGGCGCTCAGCGATCATGCCGAAAAATTGCCGGCCCAGCTTTCGGGCGGGCAAAAGCAGCGCGTCGCCATTGCCCGCGCGCTGGCGGTTGAGCCTGCGGTGCTGCTTCTGGACGAACCGCTGTCGGCGCTGGACCTGAAGCTGCGCCAGCACATGCGGGCCGAGTTGAAGCAAATTCAGGCCAAGACCGGTATCACCTTTGTCTATATCACCCACGATCAGGGCGAGGCCTTGACGATGAGCGACCGGGTGGCGGTGATGAACCGCGGCCGCATCATGCAGATCGGCACGCCGGACGACATCTATGACCGGCCCGACAATGCCTTTGTCGCCACCTTCGTCGGTGAGACGAACGCGCTGGACGCCAGAGTTGTCTCTTGCGCCGATGGCTTGGCTTTGGCGGAAACCCCGCTGGGCGGGTTCCGCGTCACAAACCCCAAGGGGCTGCGGGCCGGGAGCGAGGCGATCCTCTTCCTGCGCCCCGAAAAACTGCGCTTGCTGGCCGCGGGCGAAGTCGCCGAAAACCACATTGCGGCAAGAATTCTGCGCCGCGACATGGAAGGTGCGTGGTCAACCTTGGTGGTTGAAACCGGCGGGCGTGAGTTGAAGCTGCACTTGCCGCATGACGGGCGCGAGGCCCTTGCTTCGGGCGAGGTGGCTTTGGGGTTTGCCGCAGCCGAGGCCGTGATTCTGCCCAAGGGGGAAATGTCGGATGACTAGGCTTTTTCGCGCCTTCGGCACACCATTGTCGGCCCTGATCCTGCTGTTCTCGGGCATCTGGATCTTTGGCCTGATCGCCGCGCCGCAACTCATCATGATCGAACAATCCTTCTGGCGGATGGAGCGGCCCGCCGGTTCTGCCGAAATCTCGGTGCAGATCGACGGGCTATATAACCAGCTTGACGTCATGGCGCTGGACCGCAGCGCCGCCATCGCCGAACCGGACGCCACAAAACGCGCCACCGATCTGGCAGCGCTTGACGCGAAAGAAGCGGGGCTGAAAGCGGAAATCGCGGTGCTTGAGGAAAGCGAAAGCACGCCGGTCAAGGTTTATACGCTGGCGAATTTCGGCCAGATGGGGGCGGCGCATCTGGCGATTTTTGCCAAGACCATCGCGGCCTCGCTTGCGGTGTCGGCCATCGCGCTGGTGGTCTGCTATCCCATCGCCTATGCCGTGGCCAAGCTGGAAACCCCGCGTGCGGCATCGGTGATCATGTTGGGGCTGGTGATCCCCTATGCCATCAACGAGCTTTTGCGGATATTTGCGTGGCAGATGATCCTCAACCAGAACGGGCCGGCCAACCTGCTCCTCGGGCTTTTGGGGTTCGATCCCGTCCCTTTCCTTGAAAGCGGCACCGGCGTTTTTGTCGCCATGGTCTATGCCTATATCCTGTTCATGGTGTTCCCGCTATATAATGTGCTGGAAACGCTGGACAGCAATCAGGTAGAGGCCGCGCGCGACCTTGGCGCCTCGACATGGAACATCCACCGCCGGGTGGTGATCCCGCATGCAAGGCCCGGCATCGCTGTGGGCTGCATCATGACCTTCATGCTGTCGGCAGGCTCTTATGCCGTGCCCTATATCATGACGCGCGGCACCGCATCGCCATGGTTCACCCAGTTGATCTACAACCGCTTCTTCGAGGCAACCAACTGGAATGTTGGCGCCGCCTATGCGCTCAGCTTGCTGGCCGTTTGCACGGTTTTCATTTTCGGGATGATGCGTATTCTGAAAGTCAATCTGAAGGACATCGCCAAATGACCAGAACCGGCACGGGCAGCACCTTTGTGTTGCGGCTTTATATGGGCCTGTTTTTTGCCTACATGTTCCTGCCTTTGGGCGTCATGGTGGCGGCGGGCGTCAACGCCTACTCGCCGCCGTCGATCACGATCTGGCAGGGCTTCAGCTTGCGCTGGTTTGCGGAATTCTGGGCCGATGCGCGGATGTGGTCGGGGTTGGTGAACTCTTTGCTCATCGCGGCGGCCGCCATGGCGCTGGCCTTGCCGATGGGGCTTTCCGGCGCCTTGTTGCTGTCGCAGCTTGGGCGACGTTCGGCGGGGATCGTCTATACCGTCATGGTCTCGCCGCTTCTGACGCCGGGCCTTATCATCGGCATCTCGACGGTGATCCTGTGGCGCAATCTTGGCACCACGGCGGGCCTGTTCACTGCCATTCTGGCACAGTCGGCCTTCATCGCCTCTTATGCGATGCTGATGTTCATGGCGCGCCTGCAACGTCAGGACCACACGCTGGAGGAGGCGGCCCTTGATCTCGGTGCAACGCGGGCGCGGGCCTTTCGGCGCATCACGCTGCCCTTCCTGCGGCCCACCATCGTGACCGCCGCCGTGATCGCCTTTCTGCAAAGCTTTGAAAACTACAACACCACGATCTTTTCCATCGGGGGCAACCACACGCTGGTGACAGAAATCGGCGCGCGGATGCGCTTTGGCATCAGCCCGATGATCAACGCCATCGGCATTCTGTTCATCCTTGTCACCGTGATCTGTGCTGTCCTGTGGTCGCTTCTGCGCCAGCGCGAACGGCAGCAAGAGGCTGCGGCATGACCCTGTCGCCTGCGTTTGACGAGGGAGAGGATTGGCGGCGCCGGGTTGCGGCCCTTGCCCCCGTTCAGGCCGCCCGGCTGGCCCATCGCGCCCGCACCGCGCCGCTTTTTGCCCATGCCTATGCGTTCCACCTGAACTTCCGTTTTGGGGGTATGGTTCCGGCTGATCTTCTGACCCATGCCGCCGCCCATGGGCTGATGGGGGTGCAGATTCATGTCGAGGATGGCGAGGCAGCCAGTCTTTCGGCGATGTCCGACCCCGATTTGCGTGCCTTCGGGGCTGAAGCGCGCCGTCTTGGTCTAGCGGTGCATGTCGAAACCTCCTCGACCGAAGCTGCCGATCTGGCGCGGACGGTGGCCATCGCCCATGCGGTCGGGGCCGCCGCGATGCGCTGCTATCCGCGCTACGAAGGCCGCGTTTCAACGGTGATTGCCCGCGCGGTTGCGGATCTTAAAGGTCTGGCCGCGCTCGACCCCGACCAGCGGCTGCGCTTCACCTTGGAACAGCACGAGGACCTGACATCGGCCGAACTGATCCAGATTCTCAAGGCCGTCGGCAACCCGCGCCTTGGCCTCTTGTTCGACTTCGGCAATATGGTGAACGCGGGCGAATTGCCGCTCGCCGCCTTGCGGCAGCAAGCGCCTTGGCTGCGCGAGGTCCATGTCAAGGATTGCCTTGTGCTGCCCGACCGGGGCGGCTGGGCGCATCAGGCCTGCCGCAGCGGCGAAGGCCATTTGCCGATGCAGGCGCTTTTGGTCGAATTGCTGCTTCTGGGCGAGGTGGAACCGCAGATTGCGGCCTTCGGGCTGGAGGAGGAGGAAGACTACTTCGCCCCCGCCCTGCGTTTCCCCGACGAAGACGCTGACCCCCATATCCCGGCCCGCAGCGCAAGTTTTACCGATCCCGGCGCGGGCGATCTTGCGGCCCGCCTCTTGCGTGAACGCGCGACCGCCCTGCGCCAGATGCAGGTGGTGCGCGCCATGCTGGACGAGATCGCCACCACCGCCGAAACGTTCAGGACAATGCCATGACCGCATCCCACACCCCCCATTGCCCGCCGGAGATGGCGGCGCTGGCACATGCCATGGCCGATGCGGTGCGCCCGGTGATCCGCCGCCATTTCCGCACCCGCATTGCGGTGGATGCCAAAGACGATGCCAGCCCCGTCACCATTGCCGACCGTGAGGCGGAACAGGTGATGCGCGCCGCGATCATGGCCCGTTTCCCGGCCCATGGAATACGCGGCGAGGAATTCGGCCTGCATCAGGCCGATGCCGAATGGGTCTGGGTGCTGGACCCGATCGACGGCACCAAATCCTTTGTCTCAGGCTCGTTGGCCTTCGGCACCCAGATCGCGCTTTTGCATCAGGGCCAGCCGGTGCTGGGCCTGATCGACCAGCCGATCACCGGCGAACGCTGGTTTGGCCAAAGCGGCGCGCCAACGCTGTTCAATGACCAATCGGCCCTGACCAGCCCCACCGCTACACTGGCCGAGGCGGTCGTCTATACCTCCGCCCCCGACCATTTCAACGCGGCGCAACGCGCGCGCTATGACCGGCTGGTCGGGCAGGCCCGGTTTGCCCGCGCCTCGCATGATTGCTATGCCGCCGGGCTTCTCGCCCTTGGCACCGTCGATCTGCTGCTCGAAGGCAATGTCCATGACTATGACATCCTGCCGCAAATGCCGATCATCCTTGGCGCGGGCGGCATTGTGAGCGATTGGGACGGGCGCCCCTTGGCCGATGCGGCGCGCTTTGACACTGTGGTGATGGCGGCAAATGCAACGCTGCATGCGGCGGCGCTGGAGGTGCTGCACACCGGTTGAGCCTGCGCGGTCCTGCGCTACAAAGGGCGCATGATGCAAGAGGGATAGCCCATGGCCAAACGAAAGTCCGGCGCCCTGCTGACCCGGATCGCCATCGACCGCGACAGCCGCACGCCCTTGTTTCGCCAGATCGAGGACCAGTTGCGCGGCATGATCTTGGCCGGTTCCCTGTGGGGCGGCACACGCTTGCCCGCCAGCCGGGCGCTGGCCGCCGATCTGGGCGTTTCACGGCAAACCGTGATGCAAGTGCTGGAAAGCCTTGCGGCCGAGGGGTTTCTGGACATGCGTCACGGCTCTGGCACCTTTGTTGCCGAAACCTTCCCGCAACATCTGCCGCAACGGTTCCAAAGTCAGCCCGAGACCGATCTGGCCAGTCCGGCCATGCCGCGGGTGTCCGGGCTTGGCGCGCGCTTTGGTGCGGCCGAGGTTGACGCCATTCCGCGTGAAAACCGGCCCTTCCTGCCGAACTCGCCCGCCTATGACCAGTTTCCCTTTGCGCTCTGGCAGAAATATGTGAACCGGCAGACCCGACAGGCCTATCGCGGCAATATGGGTTATGGCGATCCGGCGGGCCATGCCCCGCTGCGTCAGGCGATTGCCGATTACCTTGCCCTGCATCGCAGCGATGCCTGCGACCCCGAACAGATTGTCATCACGCCGGGCGGGCATGCCGCCTTCATGGCTGCGGCGCTTCTGCTGACCGATCCGGGCGATGGGGTGCTGTTCGAAGACCCCGGCCCCCTGATTGCCCGCAACCTGTTTCAGTCGCTGGGCCGCAGGCTGGTCCATGTGCCGGTTGACGGTGAGGGGATGGATTTTGAAGCCGCCGTGGCGCAAGGCGCTGGCGCGCGGATGGCCTTCGTCATGCCCTCGCGCCAGCATCCCTTGGGCCGCACCATGTCACTGGCCCGGCGGCTGCGGCTGCTCGACTGGGCGAATGCCAATGAGGCGTGGATTCTGGAGGACGATTACGACAGCGAGTTTCGCTATACCGGCCGCCCCTTGCCCTCGATCCGCAGCATCGACCGCAACGGGCGGGTGATCTATGTCGGCACCTTCTCGAAGGCGCTGTTTCCGGCCCTGCGGCTTGGCTATCTGGTTTTGCCGCCCGCTTTGGTGGGCATGTTCCGCAATACCATCGCCTTGATGATGCGCTCTGTGCCAGAGGCGACGCAGATGGCTTTGGCCAATTTCATCGCCGATGGCCATTTCGCCAGCCACCTGCGCCGGATGCGCGAGCTTTACGCCGGGCGGCGGCAAGATTTCCTGCGTGTGGCTCAGGCAACCGGGGCCGGGCTTTACGAGGTTGACATGCCCGACAGCGGCATGAACGCCATCGCGTGGCTGCAAGCGGGGCAGGAGGATCGCACCTTGGCGCAGCGGGCGGTTCAGGCCGGGGTGCATGCCTATCCGCTGGCAGAGTATGGCGTAGGACCGCTGCCGCGCCCCGGCCTGCTTCTGGGCTTCACCGGGGTTGCGCCGCAACAGCTTGGTCCGGGGCTGGAGGCATTGGCGAAGATTTTGGCGCGCGCCGGGGAGGGTGCGCGCCAGCGATCTTAACCGCGAACCTCCCGCACCGGCTTGCCGCTGCGTTGGGTCTGCCCGACACCGGGGGCCCTGCCGACGGCGGCGTTCGAGGGCGGCAACAATGGCCGTCCGCGCACCATGTCGGCCCCGCGCTCGGCCAGCATGATCGTGGGGGCGTTCAGGTTGGCGTTCGGCTCGCTTGGGAAGACCGAGCTGTCAATGACCCGCAGGCCTTCCAGCCCATGCACCTTCAACTGGCTGTCGACCACCGCCATCGCGTCTTCGCCCATCCGGCAGGATCCGCAGGGGTGGTAGGTGCTTTCCAGCGTTTCGCGCACCCAGGCGTCGATCTCATCGTCCTTTTGTACATCCTTGCCGGGCGCGATCTCCTCGCCCCGGAAGGGATCAAAGGCAGGTTGGGCGATGATCTCGCGCGTCAGGCGCAGGCAGCGGCGGAAGCCTTCGCGGTCCTCCTCGCGGTCCAGGTAGTTGAACAGGATATCGGGCTGCTCATAAGGATCGGCAGAGCGCAGCCGCACATGGCCCCGGCTTTTCGGTTTGTTCGGTCCGGTCAGCACCATGAACCCATGGCCATCCAGCGGCTTTTTGCCGTCATAGCGCATCGCCGCAGGCAGGAAGTGGAACTGGATGTCGGGCGCGGCAAGTGAGGCATCCGACCGGATGAAGCCGCCGCTTTCAAAGTGGTTCGATACCGACAGCCCGCGTTTGAACAGCACCCATTCGGCCCCGATCAGAAAGCGGCTCCACAACCCCATCTTGCCGTTCAGGGTGATGGGCTGTTTGCAGGCATACTGGATATAGACCTCGGAATGGTCTTGCAGGTTCTCGCCCACGCCCGGCAGGTCGTGCAGCACCGGCACGCCCGCTGCCTGCAACACCGCCGCAGGGCCGATGCCAGAGCGCTGCAACAGATGCGGCGCGGCGATGGGGCCCGCCGAGATCAGCACCTCGCGGGCAGCGCGGGCGGTGTGGGTCTGGCCCTGATGGTCATATTCGACGCCGACGGCGCGCTTGCCATCCAAGAGCACGCGGCGGGTCATGGCATGGGTAAGGACCGTCAGATTGGGCCGCGACATCGCGGGTTTCAGATAGGCATTGGCGGTCGACCAGCGCACGCCGTCCTTGACCGTCATGTGCATTGGGCCAAAGCCTTCCTGCATATGGCCGTTGGGGTCTTCGGTGGTGATGTAGCCTGCTTCGTGCCCAGCCTCGACAAAGGCGCGGTAGAGCGGGTTTTCCATCTCGTTTCCGGCATTGGTCGCCAATGGTCCTTCAGCGCCACGATAGGCGTCAGGGCCACCCTTCCAAGCCTCGGCCCGCTGGAAATAGGGCAGGCAGTTGGCATAGCCCCAGCCCCGCGCCCCCAAGCTCTCCCATTCGTCGAAATCCTGCGCATGGCCGCGCATATAGACCAGACCGTTGATCGAGGAAGACCCGCCCAAAACCTTGCCGCGCGGGCAATGTACGCGCCGCCCGTCCAGCCCCGGTTCGGGCTGGGTCATGTATTTCCAGTTGTATTTGGTGCCGTTCATCGGGATCGACAGCGCCGTCGGCATCTGGATGAAGATCGACTTGTCGCTGCCGCCATATTCCAGAACCAGCACGCGGCACGCGGGGTCTTCGCTCAGCCGGTTGGCCAGCACGCAGCCCGCTGAACCGGCGCCGATGATGATATAGTCGAAAACCAAAGACATGGGGGAACCTCGCTGAGGGTGGCGCTGCGGCCCGGGTTTGTTGTTTGGAAAAAAGCGGCGGGGATACATGACCCCCGCCAAGGTAAGCGGCTGGAAGGGTCAGCCGCGCGGATAGTTGCCCCAGCCGTCGCCCTTTGCGAAGATCCGGGTCAGGACATAGTGGGTCAGCCCGGCCGCAAAACATGATGGCAAGGACGCGGTCAGGTATTTGAACGCCGGCACACTTTCCAGCGTTTGCGGGTTGAACACGGCGACATAGACAACAAAGCCCACGATCAATGCCGCGATGCCGATGGGGTTGAACCCGCCCTGAAAGCGATAGGGCGAGGTGGCGGGATCGCCATGCAGCCCCTTCAGGTCCAGCTTCTGGCGCCGCAGGAAGAAGTAATCCGCAATGCCGATCCCGGCGAGGGCCGAGTTCAGCGCCGAGGTCCAGACGAGGAAGATGAAGAAGCCATCATACATCGTCGGGTAAAACACCACGAGGATCAGCGGCACGGCGCAGAACAGAAACAGCAGCACATCCCAGCGGATCCGGCGAATGGCATTGGTGCCGATCTGGCGCAGACCCACGACCGAGGTATAGAGAATGTTCGCCATCGAGGTGACATTGGCGAAGGCCACAAAGCCCAGCGCAATCACCCCCACCGCAACACCGCCGACCTGCGCCATCCATATCGTCGGGTCGCTGTTGCCCAGTGCGACCGAGCCGAGAAGCCCCACGACCTCGCCCAGGGCGGCGGCGCCGAAGATGCCGATGATATTGGGCCAGAAGGCGGTGCGCTCATTGCGCGTCAGACGGCCAAGGTTGCCGATATAGGGCCACCACGAAAACCCGGCAGCAAGGTTGACCTCGACCGCGATGATGAAGTTCAGGGTCTTGTCCTCAAACGGCGGGGCCAGCGCCTGCATCGCCATCAGATCGCCAAAGGAATGCTGGCTGAGGATCAGATACATCATCCAGACCATCAGCAGAACCAGCGCGGGCGAAATCACCATGTTGAAGAACTTGATCGAGGTCGGCCCCTTGGCGACGACGAACCATGTCAGCAGGATGGCCCCGATGGCGGCTATCATGACCTTGGGGCCAAGGGGCGTCGCCTCGCCCCCCGATACCAGCGCGGTCAGCCCGTCGATGGAGCGGCCGAACATCATGCTGAGAACCGCAAGCCAGCCCATGGTCAGGAAGACCACGGCAAGGAAATAGACCAGACGGCTGCCATTCGGCCCGAACTGGCTGCGCAGCATGGTGAACTGTTCCACCCCGTATTTGCCCGCCGGAACGCAGGTGGGCAGGGCGGTCAGGATCACGCCGATGATATTGCCGATCACGATGGCTGCAATCCCTTCGCGTGGGCCAACGAAAAGGCCGACCGCACCGCCGATCAGAAAGGCCCAGGTGGCAATCGCAAGGGCCGAGTTGGCATAGGTGAATTCCCAAAACCCCCAAAGCCGTTCGGCGGGCAACAGCGGCAGGTCACCGCGTTCTGCGGCGTCCCTGTAGCCCTGCTGATCAGTTGTGTCCGTATGTGCCATCTCAGACCCCCCAAGCCCAGAACCCGGCCACCAGCGCCACCGTCAGAGCCAAAAGCCCGACGTAATCCCCGGCGCCCATCTGGCCGCGCCAGTCATTTCTTGCGTCAATCTCGTCATAAACCGCGATGCGCCGCTGCACTTCGCGGCTCCAGTCCTTGTCCCTCTCGCTCATTGTCTTCCTCCCTTTTTATGGTGATGTCGGCTGTTCCGACCTTTTGTTACCCCACCCGCACCGGGGCGGCGTAATAGGGCAGCCGGTCGATGCGGGGCGTCCAGCCGCCGGTGGCGACCAGATGCTGCACATGGGCTGCGATCTCCTCCATCGGCGCGAACCAGACGTCACCGCGCGCCACGGCGGTTTGCAGGAATTGGTGCCAGTGATGCCAACGCGCCAGCCGCCCGGTGGCAAAGGGATGCACGACGGGCACCCACAGCCCGCCATGGGCGCGGGCCGCCTCAAATTCCTGAACGAAGGGCAACAGCCCCTGTTCCGGCGCGCGGATCGGCATCATGTAGTCAAGATCCATCGACTGCACATATTGCGGCCAGTCATCCATGCCCCAGTGCGAAGGCAGTTCGACGAGCCGCCCCTTCGCGCAGTCCAACAGGTAGGGCTGGTCATCGCCCATCAGCGAGGCGTCATAGGCAAAGCCGCGTTCCGCCAAGAGATCGGCAGACCGATGCGAGAAATTGTAGAGCGGCGCGCGCCAGCCGCGCGGGCGTTGCCCGGTGGCGCGCAGGATCACCTCGATGCCCCGATCCAGCCAATGGGCTTCCTCGTCGTCTGAAAGCTCGCGCGGATGTTCGTGCAAGAACCCGTGGTGGGCGATTTCATGGCCGCCCTTCAGGATGGCTTCCACCGCCTGCGGATATTGCTCAATGCACCATGCCGGGATGAAAAACGTCTGCCGGATGCCAAGCTGGCGATAGCTTTCCACAATGCGCGGAATCGCCACGTTCGGCCCGTATTGCAGCATGGAAATCGCCGAAACCCGGCTGTGCCCATCGGTCGGATGGGCGATATGGACCAGACTATCGGCGTCCATGTCGAAGGTGACACAGGCCGCGCATGTCGCACCATTCGGCCACGGGATCGGATTGCGGATCATGGCATGATGCTCCCGCCGTTGGGGCCAATGCCTTGGCCGGTGAAATAGCGCCCGCCGTCACCGGCAAGAAACACCGCCAGCGCGGCAATCTCCTCGGGTTGACCAAAGCGGGCGAGCGGAATGGCCAGTTCGCGGGCGCGCCATTCGGCGCTCATGTTCGCGGCCCCCAGCATTTCGGTATCGATCGGGCCGGGGCAGATGGCGTTGACAAGGATACGGGGCGCAAATTCTTTGGCCCAGCTGCGCACAAGGCCCAGAACCCCGTGTTTCGAGGCGACATAGGGCGAAAACGTCTCGCGCCCGTAATAGGCCATGTCCGAAGCGATCAGGATCGCGCGGGCCGGGGCTTCGGCGGTGCCGGTCATCCGGCCAATCGCCATCTGGCCGATCAGGAAAGAACCGCGCAGGTTGACCGCGATCACACGGTCAAAATCGGCAACCGGGGTTTCCAGAAGGGGGGATTCATGAATGATCCCGGCGCAATGCACCAGCACATCCAAGCCGCCAAAAGTAGCGTCGATGGCCTGCCCAAGGGCCGCGACCGATTGGGCGTCAGACACATCGCACGGCAGGCTGACCACCTCGGTAGCGCCCGCCGCCTCAGCCGCCGCAGCGGTGTCTTGCGGCAAGCGAATATCGGCCAGCGCAACCCGCGCGCCTTGGCGGGCAAAGGCCAAGGCGCAGGCCGCGCCAATGCCGCGATGGGCGCCTGTGACCATCACACGGGCGCTCATGCCATCACCTCGCCGCGGTCCAGCATGAGGGCTTGCCCCGTCATGTCGCGCGCCCCGTCCGAGGCCAGCCACAGATAGGGCGCGGCCAGATCGTCCGGCTCCAAAAGCCCCGGCAAGACCTGTGCGGCCACGATCTCGGCCAGAAGGTCGTCCTCGCTGCGGCCCGTGCGTTGCGACATGGTCGCCAGCGACAGCATCGCCGCTTCGGTCCGCACCCAACCGGGGCAGACCGCGTTGACGCGGATGCCACGCGGGCCAAGCTCTTTGGCCATCACCCGCATGAAGCCCAGATTGGCGTGTTTCGAGGTGACATAGGCCGCAAACTCCGGCACCGCGACGCGGCTCCAGATCGAGGCGGTCACGATGATCCGCCCGCCCGAGGTCATCTTCGGCACGGCGTGGCGGGTCACGTAGAAGGTGCCGTTGGTGTTGATGTCGGTGATGCGACGGAAGGTATCTTCCACCTCGTCCGGGCCATCGAGCGGGGTAATCCGCTCCAACCCGGCATTGTTCACCAGCACATCAATGCGCCCCATCCCCGCCAGCGCCGCCTTGACCGCCGCGCTGTCGGTGATGTCACATTCCAGCGCCGCACAAGGCCGCCCGCTTTCGGTGGTAATTGCCTTGGCCGCCGCATGGATGCCAGCGCCCGAGGACAGGATCGTCACATCCGCCCCGGCCATGGCAAAGGCCTTGGCCACAGCGAAACCGATGCCCCGGCTGGCCCCGGTGACCAGAACGCTTTCGCCCGCAAAGCTGTAGCGCACCGCCCCCATGGGTCACAGACCCCGCGCGTGCATGATCCGCCCGATCAGGTTCATCAGTACCTGCGCGGCCAAGATCGAGGTGGTGTCGGTGTGGTCGTAATCCGGCGCCACCTCGACCAGATCGACGCCAACCACCGTGCCGCGCTGGCACAGACCGGCCAACAACTCCAACACCTCGTAATAGATGAACCCACCATGCGACGGCGTGCCGGTGCCGGGCGCGATGGACGGATCAAAGCCGTCGATGTCGATGGTGACGTAATAGCGCGCCCCGGCCGGAACCCGCGCCAGCACCGCCTCGACCCCCAAGGCGCGGATCTGGCGCACCGACAGGATGTCAGACCCCATCTTGCGCGCATCCTCATAGCCGTCGCGCGCGGTGGAGGACACGTTGCGGATACCAAGCTGCGTCAGCCCCGAGACATAGGGCTTTTCGGCGGCCCGGCGCATCGGGCTGCCATGGCCATTGCGCACGCCATGGCGCACATCGACGAAATCAAGATGGGCGTCGATCTGCACGACATGGATCGGCCCATGGGCCGCGCAATCTTCGTCAAAGGCCGCGATGCAGGGGATATTGACCGAATGATCGCCGCCGATCACCACGGGCAAGGCCCCCGCCTTCAGGATCTTGCGCACGCCATATTCGATGTTGGCATGGCTTCTGTCGGTATCGGTATGGATGATATCCGCATCGCCCAGATCGACGATGCGCACCTTGTCTGCGGGCAGATAGGTGACGTCATCTTCGTGGTCATAGGCGCCGCCATGGCCAAAGCTGAACAAGGTCGAGGCCTCGCGCACCCCGCGCGGGCCAAACCTCGCGCCTGACCGGTATTGCGTGCCGAAATCAAACGGCGCGCCCAGGACCGCGACATCGGCCTCAATCGCGTCCCAGTCGGGCTGATAGGGGGCCTTGCCAAAGGTGCAGATACCCACAAATGGCAGATTGAGCCGCCCGGTGTCATAGGAATTGGCTGACATACGAAGTTCCCTAGGGTCAGGACCCATTGATTATCCGCTCGCGGCGTGATTCAGCCTCTGCG
>CAYMRX010000010.1:0-64936 GCA_964393035.1 uncultured Tabrizicola sp. | reverse complement strand
CTGTTCGCAAGGGTGTTGACGGTGGCCACATCAAGCCCGGCAGAGGCGAAAAACTCTGACACATATTGCGCGGCGGGTTTGTCGCCGACCTTGCCGGAGGTGGTCATCAGAGAGTACTTGCCATCTTTCGCGGAGATCAGCCCGCCAGTCAGATCTGCAACATCCGGGAGGATATCGTCAAAGAAGGTGTCCGGGTCTGGAATGCCCAAGGCCTCCAGCGTGAGCCCGTTCCGCAAGGCATCGAGCTGCGCTTTCAGCGTCGCGATCTGTTCGATCTGCTTGAGGATCTGCTCATCCAGTTTCAGGTTGGAGGCGATCATCTCCTTCACCTGCAGCTTGGCCTCGGTCAGCACCTCGCCGATCTTGGCGATACTGGTCAGATCAACTGTCGGTACGCCCTGCGCGAGGGCAGGGGCAGGGGAGAGCAAGGCAGCAGAAATCAGAAGAGGGCCAAGACCCCGGACAAGATTGCGGATCATTCAGAACTACCCTTCACTTTGATGAATGTTGCGTCGAAGGCATAGGCTTGAAGCCAGAGGGCGTAGCGCGCCTGATCAACCTTCACGCGGGCCGCCTTGACCCGCTCGACCATGAGCCCGATGCGGACGGCTTCCGCCCGGGCGTAGCTGTTGAGGTCCAAAGCCTCTTTGGTCGATTTGGTCGTGGGGATGCGCTCGATGATGGCCCGCAGCCGTTTTAATGATGCCTCTATCTCGATGCTGGCATGCATGCCGTAATGCAGTCCCGCGTCAGCGGTGTTGCTGGCCTCGGCGATCGCCATGTCGCGTGGATCGAAAGTACCGACCTGATCCACGCCAGTGATCTTGCCAGCATAGGCATTGAAGAACCCCGTGATGCGGACGACGTAATTCTGCGTCTCCTCAAAGGGCGGGATGCCACCGTATTTGGTGACATTGCCGGGGCCGGCGTTGTAGGCCGCCAAGGCCAGCGGCACCGAGCCAAACTTATTGAGCTGGGTCAGAAAGTACCGCGCGCCACCGTCAAGCTGCAGCATCGGGTCATCATAGTAGGCGGGATAAATGCCGAGGTCTTTTGCCGTGTCCGGCATCACCTGCGTCAGACCAAAAGCCCCAACTGGGCTGCGTGCCCCGATGGAAAACCCGGACTCCTGCTTCACGAGGCTTTGGAACCAGATGCGAAACTCGACCGGGTTCAACCCTGCACGGGCAAGGCCGGGGTGCCCTGCGTATTTCTGCGCGGTGGCGACGATCATCTCTTCGATGCTGGTCTTGGCATCGCCGAAAAGCCGGGCGGCATAAGGGTTGTTGTCCTCAACCGCATAGAGGACTTCGGCCTCAGCGCCGGGGATCACTTCGAGATCACCGATCCACGGTGTCTGGCCAGTCATCATTGCCAGCGTGGCATCCAGCGCGTCGAGTTGATCTTGGTGCAATTCATCGATGCGGCGCTTCTTGTCGGCCTCAAGTTCGCGCCCACCGGTCAGATAGGACATCTGCGCGATTTCCAGAACGTGCTGAATGATCGACTTACCGTCGGCCACAGGCACGCCTTGCGCCGCCGCCATCAGGGGCAGCGCCACAGTCGCCAGAGCGAAAACCCTGGCCGAGCGTTGAAGTTTAGCGGCAGGGAATGACATCGAGGCTCGAAGTGTTACCGCGTGAGACAAGGCCCGCATCTGGACTTGCACCCATGGTGGAAGTGGTCACAGTGGAGCCAGCGGTGGCCCAGCAATTGGTCTTGGCAATCGGCACGCCGGTGCAGGCGGCGAGACCGAGGGATGCACTCATCATGACAGCCCAAAATCGGACTCGCATAATCAAGGTTATGTAATATATTGATTTCATTGGACAATCATTCCTTCCAGAATTCGGGCCGGTTGGCATAGTCAGCCCCGAAGGCATTCAGCCCAGCCTGACCACCGCCGAGCGCGGTCAAGAGCGGCCCCAGGGCTTTAAGATCGACATTCAGCACAGTCGAGCTGCGCGGTGTGCGTGACAGCACCATGCGTTGGCCCGGGATCGGGCTCAGGACAAAATCCAACTCGCCATCGGACAGCCGGAACCCGTCATAGTCGGCACTTGCTGCTTCACCGTTTGGGAACAAGAGCTGGTTCGGCAGGGCTTCCAGGATCGAGCGGGCTTTAGATCCTCGGATCTGGCTCGGAAACTGGGTCATCATCACAACGACGACGTTTTTTTTGCGGGCGGTCACCAGCCATTCGGCAAGTTTCTTCGCGAAGTACTCGTCGTCGAGAACCTTCCAGGCCTCGTCGATCAGGATCAGCGTCGGGCGCTTTTCCTCGATCAGCATCTCGATGCGGCGGAAGAGATAGCCAAGGATTGCAGTCCGCTCGGTGCCGAGGTCGAGTATTTCCGTCAGATCGACGGCCGTCACATCATGGCTGGTGAAATCCACCACCGGTTCCTCAGCTTCGCCGAAGACCCAGCCATAGCGGCCCTCAGGGCCCCATTCACTGATCCGCTGTGCCAGATCGAGCCCGTCGCCCACATCTCCAAAGAGTTCCTGAAACGCCCGGAAGTTCCTCAACCCTTCCCGGGCCTTGCCGTTCTGGGAAATGGCGGATTTGAGCGCCTCGGATTGCAGCGGTGTCATCGGCCCGCTGCGCTGTTCCAACAACGCCACGAGCCAATCCAGAAACCACGCCTCTCCGCGTTCGCCGGATTCTGTGGCAAGCGGATTCAGCCCGGTCGGCCGTCCGGCACGGATTTCTGCATAGCGGCCACCAAGGGCACGGACCGCCATTTTGAGCCCCGCTTCCTTGTCAAAGATGATCGTACGGCCCCCTACCCTTTGAGCCTGGGCCGCGAGGAAGGCGACAGTGGTGGTCTTACCACCGCCGGACTTGCCCAAGACGAGCGTATGGCCGTTGGTCGGCTCAGCTTTCGGGTCGCCGGGTTCATGGAAACTGAACCGATGCAGACTGCCCTGCAAAGTTTGAAACAACGTCAGCGGCGTTTGCCATGGCAGGCGCGCGGCTTCCGTCCCGGTATCTGCGGCATGTAGTGCTGCCATATCGGCGAAGTTCAAGGACGAGACCGTCATGTCCCGCGCCCGGTAGTCCATGTTGCCGGGGTGCATGGCGAAGAAGGCGGCCTCGAGCGCTGTGACTTCGCGAACCAACCGCATGCCGTTTTGATGCGCGATTCCGCGGATGCGGGCGACTTCGGTATCCAGTGCCGCCTGATCACTGGCAAAGACCGTGATGGTCATCTGATGGATACCAAAGCCGAGCTCGCCGCTTTCGGATTTGTCAGCAGCCTCAAAAAGTTGGGCCTCGATCGTCGCAGCGATGTCTTCGGAAGCCCGCATTTGCGCCACGCGGCGTTTCACGCGTTCGGTGATGCTGCCTCGCTCAATCGGCGTGTAGCTGTGGGTGATAATGGTATTGCGGGAGGCCCCGAGTGCATCCAGCATGCCGGGCCAGGTCGAGGTCGCATAGGATTTGACATAGAGAACAGCACCGACGCGCGGCGTATCTGCCCCCTCCTCCACCGCGAACTGACCTTTGCCGAAGCGAATGGCGGCATCGCTGGCATCTTCGGCGATGATGCCAAAGGGACTGCGTGGTTTGCTGCGCAACTCGCCGGTCAGGAGCGATGCGTAAAAGCCGATCAGGCTGCCATCGCTGATCTTGAGCCGATGGGATTTGACGCCAAGTCCGGTCTCGAGGATCGAAACCACCTCGCGCAACTCTTCCAAGCGCCGGTCGGTATCCTCGCCCCAGACCTTTGCCGCCGCTTTGCCAAAGAGCGGGACAGCCAGCGGAGCAACTTGCCGCCGGACGACCGTGAGGATCAGCACGGATTCCTGCAGGTTGCGGCGCTGCAGTTCCGTGTTCCATGCCCGGTCGATATCGGCTGCAAAGCTTTGGCCGTGGATCGGTTTCAGCTGAGCTTGGGCCGGGCGCATCATCCGGTGCAGATAGAAGCTGAAACGTTCATCCAACGTGTCGAGCAGATGCGCGAACCCCGCCCGAAGGGCGGTGACCGCCGAAGACCCGGATGTGATCCCGTCAATGCCGGTCACTTCGAGCGAGATCATCAGCCCGTTGTCGCGGGTGCGCACCACCTCGTCATCAAGCTCAATGACATAAGGCAGATGCGCATAGATCTTCGGATCCGCCGGGATCAGCGCCCGCGCCCTGCCCCGCAGGCCTTCTCTCTCAAGAAACATGACGCCGCCCTTTCCGCAGGATGGCCATCGGCGTCACCTGCATCATAACGGCAAAGACGTGATGCCCATTCGGGTTCAGCTTCGTCGCAAAGCGGGCAAGCCCGTACCAGATCGGTGCGGTCAAGAACCACCAAACCGGCTTGAACAAGATGAAGGGCAGCACGGTCATTGCTCCCACTGCCATGGCATAGGGCATCGGCAGGCCAAGAAACTTGGCTTGCCGCGAGAGCCCGAGGATGACCGCGCTTTTCTCCATGGGTCTGGTCTCGCCTCAGCTGAAGGACGAGCGCAGGTTGGCGACAATGGCGGGGCCGGCAAAAACAAGGAAGGCACCTACCACAACTAATGCCACCCAGGCCCAGGAAATCCGGTTGAAGGCCGCGAGGAAGCCGGTCACCACGAAGGCGATGCCGAAGAAGGCTGTCGCGAGGGTGCCCCGGAAGGAGGCCAGAACGCCGGTGGCCACGGTTTCGGCCTTGGTGAAGACCACTTGGGCAAGTGCGGGCTCAGACTGCGCCAGAAAAAGGGTACAAAGGGTCAGGCCCAGAAGAGCCACGTGTTCGTTACGCATGATGGGATTTGTCCTTCTTGGGTCAGAGCTCGGTGAGGATGCGGTCATAGACCGCCATCACCTTGACGATGTGGGATTGTGTCTCGGCGTAGGGTGGCACGCCGTCGTATTTGCGCACGGCCTCGGGGCCGGCGTTGTAGGCGGCAAGGGCAAGCTCTAGGCTGCCGAAGGCGGCCATTTGTTCCAGAAGATAGCGTGCGCCGCCGTCGAGGTTTTCGATGGGGTCCGAGGGGTCAACGTTGAGATAATCAGCCGTGCCGGGCATCAGTTGCGCGAGGCCAAGCGCACCGGCATGGCTGACAGCCTCTTGTGTGTAATTGCTCTCGACCTTGATCATTGCCTGAAAGAATGCGGCCCATTCAGCGGGCGAAAGCTCCAGTTGCGCCAAGGCCGGATGGTCTTGATAGCGGGTCGCAATCAGCCGGACCTGTGGCAAGACATCCCTTGGGGCTGCAACCCCTTTGGTGCTGAAGGAGACATCAGCGGCGACTTCTGCCCCCTCCCCTTCCCGCGTCTCTTCTTCAACTGGTTCAGGGTGAATAGGAACGATGAGCTGCCCCTGACCGTCATAGCGCAGGACGGATGAATCAAGTGCTGCAAGGTGGACTTCTCCGCCCTGCCCTTCCGGATCATTCCAGCGGATCACTTCCGCCTGGGCGGCTCCGCATGCCAGTGCAGACAGCGCCAGCGACAGCAGGCACGTCGAGATGGTCGAGGTTGAGCTTGCCGAAGGCGAGCCCGAACATACCGATCGGGGAATTGACGATACGTTCCCGCGCAAGCGCCGTGACCAGAAGGAAGCGTTCGCCCGCGGGGCTGACAACGTAGAACAGCCATTCCCCCGAGAACCGTTCGTCGGGGTTGGGCGCACTGACACACTCGATCTCAACAGTCGCTCCTTCGGATGCGGCCAGCTTGCGGAAGTCACGCTCCAGCAAGACAGGCAATGCGCGCCGTTTGGTATTCATGGGGTCCCCTCGGATCATCTGTTGGGAACGTTGTATCGCAGATTTCTTTGTGAGGCGATGCCTAACAGAAAGTATGGCGCATTCAACACAAAAATGACAAACACAATAGAAGAAGGGCCTATGCCCGAACCTGCGGTTGAACCGGACGGCGTGTCATGAAGGCAGCTGCACCGGTCGGTCCTCGAGAAAATGGAGCCACGTAATGAGACGCAGACGTTGAGAAAAGACCAAGAAATATTGGCATTTTTGCGGGTTCACGGATCGGTTCAATCGGCCGGATTAGCACTTCAGATGCGCAGACGAGAGCTGAATTTGGCCGCGATCATTGTGTTCATGTTTATGAACTCCGCAGCCATTGCACAACCAGAGGTGATTCGTTGCCTGCCGCCCGAAGTGCCGGTCACCGACCTCCCCGAGGCGGTTCTCGCCGAGTACCGCGCAGAGATCGCGGCCGAGTTCGAAGCCTATTTTGCGGCCGTCAGCACCCACATCGCCTGCCTCGACACAGAGCGCAATCGCGCCCTGTCGGAAGCCCACAGGGCAACCGAGGCCTATTCAACCTTCCTCAACATCCAGCCAGCTCAGAAGGACCTCCCGTGAAACCTCTCCTCCCTGCCCTCCTCCTGGGTGTCGGTCTCTCAACCGCAACCGTCACTCCGGCAATGGCTTACCCTGTCGACTGCGCGATCCTTCTTTGCCTCGCAGGGGGCTGGCCGGCCTCGGCAGAATGCGCGCATGCCCGTGCAGTCTTCATCCGCCGCATCACGCCGTGGCCGATTGAGCCGCCGCTGCAGATCTGGAACTGCCCGATGCGGGTGAGTTTCCGGGGCGAACTGAGGCCGATAGAGCGCCTGTTCGACATCGCGCTCCGCGGTGCGCCGGTGCCGCTCGTCTCGGTCCGGGAAATGCCGTTGGCGCTTCAGCTTGTCCAGGATCGGGCAGATGTCGACATATCGGACCCGGCGTTTGACTTCGTCCGCTCGATCCGCGTGTTCGAGATCACCTATCAGCAGCGGCGCAGCTCTGATGGCGACTGCAACAGTTGGGGCAGTGTCTACTTGGGCAGCTACGGCGATCAAGGCGAATACAGCCGTCGTCGGAGCGGCGTGTCTGCGGTTCCTACCGCCTCAGATCTCGCTGTACCGGCAGACTGTCGAAGCTATTGGCATCGGTCCGTCTTCGTCGAGTGGCGCGACTATGAAGGCAGCTACGGACACGAAGAAGTTCATTACTGAGAACCTGAACGACCGCCCTCCCCCGAAACGACCGAAAGACGCGACCCCTAGAAACAGAAACGACGCCAGACCATAGGCCCGACGCCGCACTGATTTCCTCGTGGTAGTTGGAACTTAGCGCGAGCTTTGGGTCCGTTCAACCGGCAAATGCCTTTGCCGGAACGAAATTTTGCACGCCTCACGGTCTGATGTCGCCCCAAGACGGAACGACACATCATGGAACTCACCACGGGCGCTATCTTGCGCCGCATCACGGAAACCCCATTATCCACGGCGGCCCATAAGCTCGCGACGATCATCCTCGACGGGATTGCCTGGAAAGATGGGTACAACGGGCTCGAGCGCGGGACTGCCGCTTTCACGCTGGCTCATCTTGCGGAAAAAATGAGGGTGTCGCGGCAACATCTGACGGTGCTTTTGGTCGAGCTCGCAGCCTCTGGCCTGGCGCTGGTCCGGTGGAAGACGAACGGCAAGTTCGCGCCTTGGCTTTTCCGGTTCGCGGGGAGCAGCGATGTCGATGCGTTGCCAGATGTCGTGTCAGCCCCAGGCGACACATCACAATCTAGAGAGTCTAAGAACAAAACTATCTTTGCAGGAAAGATCGAGATCGGCGTAGGAACGAACGTCTATCGAACACCCTGGGCAGCCTTGATCAAGGCTGCGAAGACATCGCTGGCCTGCTGGAACGTCGACACGCAGGTCATCTGGGAACGTTTCCTGACCTTCAACCGGTCGCGCGGCAATGCCCATGTCCCGGCTGGCTACTTGCTCGGCTTCATGCGGCGCTGGCGGACCAGTTCGTCAAGCCGGGCTCCAACGGTTTTTTCTGAGCCGAAGCTGCTGGCCAACCAAGATCCCAAAACGCTTGAGCTCCATCAGCAGATTCGGGCTGCTCCGAGCGCCAACCGACAGTTTCACGAATCGGATTTGTGCAGCCTGATTGGCCAAACCGCCTACGATGCTCGTGTCCTAGATGTCGTGCGACAGTTTGGCTGTCCAAGGTTCGCTGCAATCCTCGCCGTGCACGGACGCGCCGTTTTGGCAGGAGAAATCTCCCGATGAGATGGCTTGACGCGGAAGAGAGACCTCGGAATTGCTTGCTCCAATCAGTTTTGCTGGAGTTTTTCCGACTACTTTCAGGCCAGGGATTGACCCATTGGCTTTACGACTGCACCACCCTTGGCAATGTCTTCTGCCTTCGCCAGCCCGCGCCCCTTGATCAGTGCGTAGACAGCCGGAATCACGACCAATGTCAGGATGGTGGACGACACCATGCCGCCAATCATCGGCACGGCGATGCGGCTCATGACCTCGGATCCAGTGCCATGCGCCCAGAGGATCGGCATTAGACCCGCCATGATTGCGACGACAGTCATCATCTTGGGCCGGACCCGTTCGACAGCGCCGACCATGATGGCGGCATCGAGATCGGCGCGGGTGAATGGGCGGCCTGCGCGGGCAACCTCGGCCCGGCGTTCGGCCAGTGCGTGGTCGAGGTAGATCAGCATGATCACCCCAGTTTCTGCCGCTACGCCTGCCAGCGCAATGAACCCGACGGCGACTGCCACGGAGGTGTTGAACCCCATCCACCACATCAGCCAGACCCCGCCGACCAGCGCGAAGGGCAGCGACAGCATGACGATCAGGGTTTCGGTCAGGCGGCGGAAGTTCAGAAAAAGAAGCAGGAAGATCACCGCCAGCGTGATCGGCACGACGATCGCCAGCCGGGCCTTGGCACGTTCGAGGTATTCGAACTGACCGCTCCAGCCCAGCGAATAGCCGGGCGGCAGGATCACTTCGCCAGCCACTGCCGCTTGTGCCTCGGCGACATAGCCGCCCAGATCGCGGCCCGCGATGTCCACGAAGATGTAGACGGCAAGCTGACCGTTCTCAGTGCGGATCGACGTCGCACCCCGTGTACGCTCGACAGCGGCGACCTCGCCCAAGGGGACAGTGCCACCACCCGGAAGCGCGACCTGAACCTCTTGCGCGATGGCATCGGGATCCTGTCGCAGCGCTGCGGGATAGCGCAGTGCTACGTTGTAGCGTTCGCGCCCCTCGACGGTCTGGGTGATCGCCTCGGCCCCAAGCGCCATGGCGATTACTTCCTGCACGTCCTGAATCGACAGGCCGTAACGCGCCAGCCGTTCGCGGTCTGGGACAATGTCGAGGTAGTAGCCGCCGATCACCCGCTCGGCATAGGCGCTGGTGGTGCCGGGAACATTGCGCAACACCGCCTCGACCTGTCGCGCGACGGCCTCCATTTCTGTTAGGTCGGTGCCGAACACCTTTACCCCCACCGGCGTGCGGATGCCGGTCGCCAGCATGTCAATGCGCGCCCGGATCGGCTGGGTCCAGGCGTTCGAGACGCCGGGGAATTGCAGCGCGGCGTCCATTTCCAACCGGAGGCTTTCCATCGTGACGCCCTCGCGCCACTCATCCTTCGGCTTCAGCTGAATGATCGTCTCGAACATTTCGGTCGGGGCCGGGTCGGTTGCCGTTAGCGCACGTCCCGCCTTGCCGAAGACAGTCTCGACTTCCGGGAAGCTGCGGATGATGCGGTCCTGCATCTGCATCAGTTCCGCGGCCTTGGTGACCGAGAGGCCCGGCAGGGTGGTGGGCATGTACATCATCGTGCCCTCGTCCAGCGCAGGCATGAACTCGGACCCCAATTGGCGCGCGGGCCAGATCGTGGCGACCAGTGCGACCAGCGCCAAGAGTATGGTGAACACCCGCGCCCGCAGCACCCATTGGATGACGGGGCGATAGAGTGCGATCAGGACCCGGTTCACCGGGTTCCTGTGTTCGGGCACAATCCGCCCGCGCACGAAGATCACCATCAGCGCGGGCACCAGCGTCACCGACAAGAGTGCTGCTGCCGCCATGGCGAAAGTTTTGGTTGCAGCCAAGGGGCCGAACAGGCGGCCCTCTTGCCCTGCCAGCGCGAAGATCGGCAGGAAGGAGACGGTGATGATCAGTAGGCTGAAGAACAGAGCGGGGCCGACCTCGGATGCGGCTTCAATCAGCACCTCAACCCGTGGCTTGCCGGGTTCTGACCTCTCCAGATGCTTGTGGGCGTTCTCGATCATCACGATGGCGGCGTCGATCATGGCACCGATGGCGATGGCGATACCGCCAAGGCTCATGATGTTGGCCCCGATTCCAAGCGCGCGCATGGCTGTGAAGGCCATCAGAAGACCCACGGGCAGCATGATAATCGCCACCAACGATGACCGAACGTGTAGCAGGAACACGAAGGTGACCAGGGCTACGAGGATACTTTCTTCAAGCAGGGTCGTCCGCAGGGTCTCGATGGCCGACAGGATCAGGTCGGACCGGTCATAGACCGTGACGATCTCCACCCCCTCGGGCAGGCTTTGCGCGATGGTCTCGATCTCGGCCTTGGCGTTGTCGATCACATCGAGTGCATTGGCACCCACGCGCTGAAGCACGATGCCGCTGGCCACTTCGCCCTCGCCGTCAAGCTCTGCGATGCCCCGACGCTCATCGGGCACGATCTCGACCCGCGCAACATCGCGCAAAAGGACCGGGACGCCGCCTTCGGCACGGATCGGGACCATCTCAAGATCACCAATGCCGTCCAGATAGCCGCGCCCCCGCACCATGAACTCGAACTCCGACAGCTCGACCGTGCGCCCGCCGGTGTCCATGTTGCTGGCCGCAACGGCCCCTCCGATCTCGGACAGGGTGATGCCAAGCGCACGCATCCGCACCGGATCCACGGTGATCGAGTATTGTTTCACAAACCCGCCGACGCTGGCGACTTCCGACACGCCGTCGGCACCGCTGATGGCAAAACGCATCACCCAATCTTGCAAGGATCGCAGCTCGGCCAGGCTCAGGTTCTCGCCCTTCAGCGCGTATTGATAGACCCAGCCCACGCCCGTCGCATCCGGCCCAAGCGCGGGCGTCACCCCGTCGGGCAAGCGCGCTGCGGCCGCGTTCAGATACTCCAGCACCCGTGAACGCGCCCAATAGGGATCCACGCCGTCTTCAAAAATGATGTAGACGAAGGAGATTCCGAAGAAAGAAAACCCCCGCACGACCCTTGATTGCGGCACAGTCAGCATGGCCGAGGTCAGGGGATAGGTGACCTGATCCTCGACGACCTGCGGTGCTTGCCCCGGGTATTCGGTCAGCACGATCACCTGCACATCTGAAAGGTCCGGAATGGCGTCGATCGGCAGCGTGCGTAGCGACCACAGGCCTGCCGCGACGGTAAAGACGGTGGCAAACAGAACCAGCAGCACATTGCGGGCCGACCATTCGATAATACGGGCGATCATGGGTTGGCCTTCGGGGTGGCTTCAGGCGCTGCCAGGGCAGCCAAAGCCGCATTGAGGTTGCTTTCGGCGTCGATCAGAAAGGTGGCGGCGCTGACAACCGTGTCACCCGCCTCGATGCCGCTGACGATCTCGATCATGCCGCCGCCTTTGCGCCCCACGATCACAGGTTCGGGCCGGAACCGCCCTTCGCCCAGATCAAGGATCACCACCTGCCGGTCGCCGGTGTCGATCACAGCACCCTCGGGCACCTGCACCACGGGTGCGCCGCCGAGCATGATTTCGACCTCGGCAAACATGTTGGCGCGCAGACGCCCGTCCGGGTTCGGCAATTCAATCCGCAGCTTTCCCGTGCGGGTCATCATATCGACTTCGGGGTAAATGGTGTCGATACGGCCCGAAATCGGGCCATCTGTGAGGCCCCGAAAACTCACGCGAACCTCTGCTCCTACCGCAATCTCCATCAGTGCCGCTTCAGGCACTTCGGCGATGACCCAGACGGTCGAGGTGTCAGCGATGCGGAACAAGGTATCGCCCGCCTCCGACATCATGCCCTCAACCGCCATTCTCTCCAGCACCACGCCGCTGCGCGGGGCCATGATTGGGATGCTGACCGTCGTCTGGCCCTCGGTCGCGATGCGGTCGATCACCTCTCCCGGCACGCCGAGGTTTTCCAATCGCTGCCGCGCGCCCTCCCTTAACCGCCCTTCCGACCGCACGTCGGTCAGGAACTGTGCAAGAGCGGCAGCGATCTCGGGTGAATAGAGCGTCACAAGCGGTGCACCTTCGACGATCGTGCTGCCAGTGGTCACATCGGCAACCGTTTCTATGAAGGCGTCTGCGCGCAGCGAGATGACACTGATCCGGCGTTCGTCCAGTTCCACGATTCCCGGCGCGCGCAATTTGGCCGCCAGGGGTGCCAACACCGCTTCGGCCGTTCGAACCCCGGTGCGCTGCAACTTGCCAGGTCTGACAGTGACCGAGCCGTCATCACTGTCTTCACCGTCATAGACGGGGATGTAATCCATCCCCATTGAATCCTGCTTCGGCACTGGCGAGGTGTCGGGCAGGCCCATCGGGTTGCGGTAGTAGAGGATGGTCCGCTCACCTGTTTCCGCCATGGCCGTTTCTGCGGCGGGCTCGGGAGCAAGGCCCAGTGACAGATCCTCGCTTGCCAGGACAGGCAGGAAGTCCCGCCCATCCGCCGTCTGCCGCTCGGATACCGACCATTCGGGCAACCCATCTGGATGCCTCCAGTAGATCACCGGGCCGGTTGGCTCTGCTTCAGAGGCGTCACCACCTGGCATGGCGACTGCGTCATTGCCCATCAACGCGGCAAGCTGCATCTCGGCCATGCCTATCAGGCTGGCCACGGTGATTCCCTTTTCGCCAGCGGTCAGCCCGATCCATCCGGCACTGCCTGCAACAAGGACTGCGGCAGTCAGCTTGCCAACCGCGCTCATGGCTCGGCTCGCAATTCCAGTTCTGCCTTCACGGTTTCAGGTTCACCCTGCACCTTGGCCGCCACCGAAAACCGCCATCCGCCCGCCATGGTGAGATCCGTGCTGAACAAGTAAGTGCCCGGACCTTCGGCCGGCAATGCGGTGACGGGTGAGGTCATCATCTCCATCCCGTCGGGGGCCATGTCCATGCGCGTGGCATAGATAACCGCGCCCTCGACCGGCTGGCCGGTGCGAAGATCGGTCAGACGAAGTTCAATCGTCACCCCAGATCCGACTCGATGGTCGGTCGAGACGACTTCGAAACGGTAGTCGTCGGCACCTGCCCAGAGGGCAGATGCGCCGATGAGAAGTGCCAGAACGGAGCCGCAAATGCGGCGGAACATGCTTGTCATGAGGAAGACCCTTTGATTGCAACGATCGCGCACCCGCGAAGCCAACTGGCGCAGGTGCAAACGGCATCATCCGCGCGCTGACGCACGCGGCAGGGTCAAATGCGGGGAGGTCGCCTCAAGCCATCCGGCGGAAGCCCGGATGGAGGATGCCGGTCAGGAAGCATCAGGACAGCAGCAGATGCCTCCTCGGTAACGGACAGCCCTGGGACTTGTACCAGAGCGAGCATTGTCATTCCGCCACGCGCCATCATTTCGCAGGCGACGCCGCATGCCGTGTCCTCAGGGCAATCGCCTTCGCAGCACGGGTCGGCAGCTGCCGCAATCTCCGCTGCAAGTCCGGCCGATACCTCACTGACTGCGGCCCCGAACAGGGACACAGCCAAAAGCACCGCAAGAAATGATCGGACAATCCAGGACATTAAGAATGCATGACATGAGGATCCAAGTTCGGCAACGCACATCCGGTTGAACAGAATGCAGTTGATGCTCAGGCTGCCCGGGGCGCGAAGAGGATGATTGCCGCGCCAAGCAGACAAATCGTGGCACCGGTCATGTCCCATGCATCCGGGCGTTGCTTCTCGACAATCCAGAGCCAGCCAAGGGAAGCGGCGATGTAGACACCGCCGTATGCCGCATAAGCACGCCCTGCGAAATCCGATGGCGCGAGGGTAAGGAGCCAGGCAAAGACTGCAAGGCTGAGGATTCCGGGGACCAGCCAGAGCGCGCTGGCTCCTTGCCGCATCCAAGTCCAGACCGCGAAGCAACCGGCGATCTCGGCAAGAGCGGCGCCGGCGTAAATGGCGAGTGTCGCGGGTGCGGTCATTGCGTCGCCTCTGCCTCAGGGTGCCGATGATCGGTCGCGCAAAGCGAATGGTCACCCAGCACTTCGATCACGCGGCAATCGGCAATCTTGCCGCCTGCACATTGCAGGACCATGCGCTCGAGTTCGGCTTTCAGCGCGGTCAGGCGCGCAAGGCGGCTTTCGACTTCGACCAGTTGCGACCTGGCGATGGCATCTGCGGCGGCGCAGGACTGATCCGGCTTATCCGACAGGCTCAAAAGATCTCGGATCGCTTCTAGCGTGAAGCCCAGATCGCGCGCATGCCGGATGAACGCCAGACGCTCCATCGCCTTGCGGCCATAGAGTCTCTGGTTGCCCGAACTGCGTTCAGCTTCGGGCAGGAGGCCGATCTGCTCGTAGTAGCGGATCGTCGGAACCTTCACCCCAGCGGCCTCGCCCAGTTTTCCGATGGTCAGCATCAGATTCCCCTTGAAGCTATAGTTGCTAGAGACATTAGGTTGCTGATTCGATGAAAGCAACTGCCCGCTCAGCGGCAGGAGGAATGACGATGTCGGAAGCTGTACGCGAAACATCCTGTGACTGGACGGTAACGGGCATGGACTGCGGGTCCTGCGCGACCAAAATCAAGGATGCGGTGGCGCGCCTGCCCGGGGTGAGCGGCGTCGAGGTTGGCATCATGTCGGAACGCCTGCGCCTGACGCTGGATGAGGCACAAACTGGGCGGGACAAGGTCGAGAAGACCGTCCGTGCGCTTGGCTATGAGATTGCACCGCGCGCCGCCGGTGCGAAGAAGGACTTCGTTTTGCCAGGGGCTCAATCCGCACCTGAGCAGAGCGACATGCATCAAGATCAGGATCACTCCGCCCACACTGCCGCTGGCCACGATCATTCTGGTCACGACCACGGCCCTGAGGCGGCCAGCACCAAGCGCGACGATAGCGATCACGGCAGTCCCGGTCATGTCCATGACGATCCTGCCGACCGGGGCAAGCGCTGGTATCAGACCGCCAAGGGCAGGTTGGTGATCTTTACCGCCCTGCTGCTGGGTGCCGCCTGGGTCATCGAATATCTTGCGCCCGAGATCGGTAAGTGGGCCTTCGTTGCCGCTTGCTTGATCGGCGTGGCCCCGGTGGCGCAGCGTGCCTTCGCGGCGCTGCGGATGGGACAGCCTTTCACAATCGAAAGCCTGATGACGATTGCCGCCATCGGTGCACTGTTCATC
Organism: uncultured Tabrizicola sp.; assembly: GCA_964393035.1. Taxonomy (GTDB): domain Bacteria; phylum Pseudomonadota; class Alphaproteobacteria; order Rhodobacterales; family Rhodobacteraceae; genus Tabrizicola_A. Next base: position 49,803 of record CAYMRX010000010.1, on the reverse strand, counting down.
AACGCGGCTGAAGAGGCCGCGCTGGTTGTCTTCCTCTTCGCTGTGGGAGAGGTGCTGGAAGGCGTGGCCGCCGGCAAAGCGCGCGACGGCATCCGGGCGCTGGCCAATCTGGTGCCCAAGACAGCGCAACTCGTCACCGGCGACACTACGCGCGAAGTACCCGCCGCAAGCCTGTCCGTAAGCCAGACTGTCCTTGTCCGCCCCGGCGACCGCATTCCGGCCGATGGCGAGATCGTGGACGGCACTTCGGGCGTGGACGAAAGCCCGGTCACCGGCGAAAGCGTGCCCAAGACGCGCGGGCCGGGGGACTCCGTGTTTGCAGGCTCGATCAACACCGAGGCGGCCCTGCGGGTCAAGGTGACCAAGGGCCCCGAAGACAACACGATCGCCCGCATCATCCGCCTTGTCGAAGAGGCCGAAGAAGCGCGCGCGCCGACCGAACGCTTCATCGACCGCTTCAGCCGCTGGTATATGCCCGCCATCGTTGCCGTGGCGGCGCTGGTGGTGCTGGTGCCGCCGCTGGCCTTTGGTCAGCCTTGGGACACCTGGGTTTACCGCGGCCTCGCGCTCCTATTGATCGGCTGCCCTTGCGCGCTGGTCATCTCAGTCCCCGCCTCCATCGCCTCTGCCATGTCCACCGGCGCGCGGCGCGGGCTCTTGATGAAGGGTGGTGCCGTGATCGAAGCGGCAGCGAAGGTCGATGTCGTGACCTTCGACAAGACCGGGACACTGACGCATGGCCGCCCGCAGGTGACGGACTTGGTGCCGTTCGGGGCCACCACCGAAGCCGACCTTCTGGCCGTTGCCGCTGGCGTCGAGACGGGGTCGAGCCACCCGCTGGCCATCGCCATCCTGAACAAGGCCAAAGATGCAGGCGTGACCGCGCTGCCATCACAGGATGCCAAGGCGCTGATGGGCAAGGGGGTTGTCGCAACCGTGGGCGGCGTGCCTGCATGGGTCGCCTCTCCGCGTTACGCGATGGAGCATGGTGGGCTCGATGGCCTTGGCCTGCGGCAGGCTACGATCTTCGAAGAGGATGGCAAGACCGCGGTCGCCGTGTTCCGCGAGAAAACCCCGCTTGGCTTGATCGCCATGCGGGACGAGCCGCGGGCGGATGCGAAGGACGCGGTGCGCCAGTTGTCGGCGATGGGGGTGACTGCGGTCATCCTGACCGGGGACAATCCGCGCACGGCCGCCGCCATCGCCGGAAGCCTGGGGCTGAAGTTCGAGGCCGACATGATGCCCGAGGACAAGCTCGCCTACATCCGCGAGATCGGCACCAAAGGCGGCGTGATGATGATCGGCGACGGCATCAACGACGCACCGGCGCTGAAGCAGGCAAGCGTTGGCGTGGCAATGGGATCTGGCACCGATGTGGCGCTGGAAACCGCCGATGCGGCGATCTTGCGCGACCGGGTGACCGACATTCCCGCCACGATCCGCCTGTCGCGCGCGGCAATGGCCAATATCCGCCAGAACGTGACCATCGCGCTTGGCCTGAAGGCCGTGTTCCTTGTGACATCGGTCTTTGGTCTGACCGGCCTTTGGATCGCAATCCTGGCCGACACCGGGGCGACAGTCCTCGTGACGCTGAACGCCCTGCGCTTGCTGCGGTTCAACCCAGAACGTGAGAGCTGAACAGATGATCTCCGGTTTTGGTTGGGCCGCGCTGGCCCTTCTTTTCGGCTATCTGGCGCTGTTCTTCTGGGGCAGCGCTCTGGCCGCACAAGCTGCGGGGCGTCCGGTCTGGCTGTTCGCCCGTGCCACCGGGCGCGACCGGCTGGCGGCAATCGGTTTCCGCGCGGCCTTTGCACTCGCTTTCTTCGGGCCGCTCCTCTTGCTCGCCGTGCCCACGCTCCACAAGGTCGACCCGCTCTGGACCGAAGGGCGCGCCATCCTTCTTGGCTTGATCGGGGTCTTTGTCGCAGGGCTCGGCGCGATGGTGGCCTTTGCCGCGCAGATGTCGATGGGATCATCCTGGCGCGTCGGCGTGGTGGGCGGCGAAACCGGCGAACTGGTCTCGGGCGGGCTTTACCGCTTCAGCCGCAACCCGACCTTTGTGGGGCAAGCGGCGCTGTTGGCGGGTGTTGCCATGGCGGTTCCGGCAGTCCCGACACTCCTCGCGCCGCTCCTGTTTCTCTGGTCGGCCAGCACGCAGGTGCGGTCTGAAGAGGCCGCCCTGCGCATGGCAATCGGGCCGGACTATGATCGTTACGCCGCGTCGGTCCCACGCTGGATCGGCATCAAGAGCAAGGCAGCAGAATGACAAGGGTGATGCTGATTTCGCTGATTGCTGCCGCAGTGGTGGCAGACCAGTTGACCAAGACCGCAGCGCTGTCGCTGCTGTCGCAGGGGACTGCGGTCCCGGTCCTGCCCGGCTTCAACCTTTCCCTCGGGTTCAATTCGGGCGCGAGCTTTGGCATGATGGGCGGGTTCATGGCAGGGAAGCCCCTCCTGATGGCGGCGCTGACGGGCGCGCTGACCATCGCCTTCGCCGTCATGGCATTCCGGGCGCAACCTGCTTTGGAAAGGGCAGGCTTTGCACTGGTGGTGGGCGGGGCGCTTGGCAACATCATCGACCGGCTTCGGCAGGGTTCCGTGACTGATTTCCTTGATTTCTATTGGCGTGACTGGCACTGGCCCACGTTCAACGTTGCGGATATCTGCATCACCTTGGGCGCGGTCCTGATCCTTGTCGCCTCGCTTCCCCTTCGCCGCCGCAAGGAGCCGGTTCTTGACCAAAGCTGATCCGCAATCCATGTCGCGCGACGACCTTACCTTGACTGCGGCCTTCTTGATCGCTCTGGCGGCCACGCTTGGTGCGCTCTTCATCGGAGAGGTGCTGGGTCAGATGCCCTGCACGCTCTGCTGGTATCAGCGTATCGCCATGTTCCCCTTGGTGCCGATCCTTGGCCTGTCGCTCTGGCGGGGAGACGGGATGGCGCGCACCTATGGCTTGCCGTTGGCTTTCGCCGGGCTCGCACTTGCGGCATGGCATTCGGGCCTGTACGCAGGGATCCTGCCCGCACCGATCGTGCCATGCACTGAAAATGGCCCCTCCTGCACCGGTGAGGCGCAGATGATCCTTGGCCTGCCGATCCCCTATCTCTCAGCGGTCGCCTTTGCGGCGATCCTTGCCTGTCTCATCCTGCCGAAAGGACACCGCACATGAACCGCCGCACCCTTATCCTTGGAGCCTCCGCACTTGGTGTTGCTGCCTTCGCGGGTGGCGCCTTCGTGCTGAAGCAGCGCCGCGACGCCGAGGCAGAAGCGGCGGCCGCCGCCACGCCAACCGAGGATCAGGCCCTCTTGGTCCGTGATTACTCCCCTAGCTTCGGCCCCGCCGATGCCCCCGTCACACTGGTTGAATTCTTCGATCCCTCCTGCGAGGCCTGCCGTGCATACCACCCCGTGGTGCAGGAAATCCGGCGGCAGTTCCCGACGCAGGTCCGGGTCGTGCTGCGCTACACCGTTTTCCACGAAGGCTCGGACGAGGCTGTGCGCATCCTCGAGGCTGCGCGGATGCAAGACAAGTTCGAGCCGGTGCTGGATGCGCTGCTGGAACAGCAACCAGGCTGGGCTGTCCATGGCTCGCCCGAGATGGATGTCGCCTGGGAGATTGCCGGGGCTGCAGGCCTCGATCTTGAAAAGGCCGAGACGGACCAGTTCTTCCCGGGCATCACTGGTATCCTGAATCAGGATGCGGCCGACGTGGAAGCCTTGGCTATCCGCCAAACGCCAACCTTCTTCCTTAATGGCAAACGGCTGGAGAATTTCAGCGCCGACAGCCTCATCGCCGATGTGCGGTTTGCGGTCGAGAATAGCTGAAGGCCTTCAGGACCGGTTGGCGAAGGCTGAAAACAGGGCCAGCGTTTGCTCGCTGACATGGTGCTCGATGCCTTCGGCATCGCGTTCCGCTGTCTCGGGATCAAGGCCCAGACTGATGAGAAAGCGTAGCACGATCTCGTGCCGCCGCCGACATTCCTTCGCGAGCGCACGGCCTGTGTCCGTCAAAAACACCGAGCGATACTTCGCGCGGGTGATCAGTCCCTCCCGCGCCAGACGGTCGAGCGTCTTGCTCACTGTCGGCACCTTCACACCAAGCCGGGCGGCGATGTCTACGGGGCGCGCTTCGCCGTGTTGGTGGATCAGTTCGGCGATCAGTTCGACATAGTCCTCGGCCAGTTCATTGCGCCGGGCTTCGCGAACACCCTGAAACGCCCCGGCGCGCAGGTCCGCGGGCCGGTCATCCGTTGTGGCTTGGGGTGCAGGTTCGAACTCTGTCATGTGAATAGTCTCGCACGGGATGGATTGACAAGTAAAGGCGCAGGGCAGAATGTTAGCATTGTCTAACTTTATGCGCCGCGTCTTGTCGGGCGCGATCAAGCCAGGAGTGCCAAGAGCCATGACGACCAATGCCTGGCGGCAGGAAAGCGAGACTCCCTCCCTTTCCGAAGTCTTCCGCACCATCGCGGTCGGGAACGGTGGCACCAGCCGGTTCCGCCGGTTCCTCGCCTTCATCGGTCCCGGTTATCTGGTGGCAGTGGGCTATATGGACCCCGGCAACTGGGCGACCTCGCTCGCCGGTGGCGCGGCGTTCGGTTACACGCTCTTGTTCGTCGCGCTTCTGTCGAACATCATGGCGATCCTCCTGCAGTCTCTCTGCGCGCGGCTGGCTGTCGCCTCGGGCCGCGATCTGGCGCAGGCCTGCCGCGATGCTTTCCCGAAATGGATGTCCGTCCCGCTCTGGATCTTTGCCGAACTGGCCATCATCGCCACAGACCTGGCCGAGGTGATCGGCACGGCCATCGGCCTCAACCTGCTCTTCGGCATCCCGCTCGAGATCGGCATCTTCATCACAGCCGCCGACGTGTTCCTGATCCTGTGGCTGCAGAACAAGGGGTTCCGCTGGATCGAGGCGCTGATCATCTCGCTGATGGCGCTGATCGCGGCCTGTTTTGTCGTGTTGATTGCTCAGGCCGACCCAGTCTGGGGCGAGGTCATCGCAGGCTTTGCCCCAAGCCGCGAGATTTTCAACAACCCGACGATGCTCTACCTCGCTCTTGGCATTATCGGGGCGACGGTAATGCCGCATAACCTATACCTGCATTCGGGGATCGTGCAGACTCGCGCCTTCGGGCTTGATCTGCCCTCGAAGCGCGAGGCGCTGAGGTTGGCGACTTGGGACAGCACCATCGCACTGATGTTCGCGCTGACGATCAATGCATCGATCCTGATCCTGGCCGCTGCTGCTTTCTACACCGTGGGGCAAAACGACGTAGCCGAAATTGACAAGGCGCATCTGTTGCTGGAGCCCTTGCTCGGCTCGTCGCTCGCGCCGGTCCTGTTCGGTGTGGCACTCCTCTGCGCGGGGCTGAACTCTACTGTCACCGCCACCATGGCCGGACAGATCGTGATGGAAGGTTTCATCAACCTGCGCATCGCCCCTTGGGCGCGGCGGCTGATTACCCGGGGCCTTGCCATCATCCCAGCGATCTTCGTGATCCTGCTCTACGGCAGCGGTGGTGTGGGTGAGCTTTTGATCCTGAGTCAGGTGGTGCTGTCATTCCAGCTTCCCTTCGCCATAGTGCCCTTGGTGATGTTCACAGCCAGCCGCGCCAAGATGGGCGAACTGGTCGCACCCCGCTGGCTGACCGGCCTCTGTTGGTTGATTGCGGCCGTGATTATCGTGCTGAACGTGAACCTGCTGTCGACCGTGCTTTTGGGCTGACCCTCAGCCGATCGTTCCCAAAACAGGAAATGTCTCTAGCAACCAGAAAGCAATATCCGTGATCTGCCCGGTCATTACAGCGATACCCATAGCGATCATGACAACGCCCGCTACCCGATGAAGCCAGAGGCTTGCACGACCAAGTCGCCTGATGCGTGCGGCCAGTTCATTCGTAAATGCGGCGAGCAACAGGAACGGAACACCAAGGCCGACCGAGTACACTGTCAAAAGGGCCACGCCATCTGCCCCCGAAGCCGCACTCACCGTCAAGATCGACCCTAAAACTGGCCCAATGCAAGGCGTCCAGCCAAAAGCAAACGCGAGCCCAAGCAAATAGGCGCCAAGAGGGTTTCCGCCTTTTGCATCAAATGTGAATCGCGTGTCACGGAGCAGGATGCCCGGCCGTATAAGCCCGGTCATGACCAATCCAAACACGATGATAAGCGCACCGCCGACAATGCCGAGCTCGTATTTCCATTGCAAAAGCAAGCCACCGAGAAGGCTGGCACCAGCGCCCAAGGAAATAAATACTGTCGAGAAACCCATAACGAAATAAAGGCTCAAGAGCAGGCGATTCAGGCGAGTTTTCATCTGCACGACACCGTGCGCACTCTGGCCCGGTTGCCCTGCTATGTAGGACACATAACCGGGCGCCAGCGGCAGCACGCACGGGGACAGGAATGACAGAGCCCCTCCCAAAAAGGCCGCGAGGACTCCAACGCCAGAAATTTCAAACACGGGTCCTGCTCTCTTTTCGACAAATGAAATTGACACCATCGCCCGACATTCGACGCGATAAGCCTGAGAGTTCGCTAACACCTCAAGCAACCTGAGCAGCAAGCAGGTTCTTGCCTCCCGCTTCCATGCAGGGCAGGAATCAAGACGATCATGGTACACATTTGAGTGAACCGCGCGCGCAGTTCGCCGACAAGACTTGAACCTCGATCCATAAGTGGGTGTATCCGTGCCGTCGGAGATTGTCGTCCGAACTGCTCTCTGGGGCAAGCATGGGACGACTTTAGCGCTCCATCGCTGGCTTGTTTACTTCCGCACGGTCTGAGGTGGCGTTCAGCCCGAGCAAGGGGAATTTTTATGTTAGGCAGATCGACGCTAATTCTTGTGCGACTTGGGTGCTGCTTAATTGTGGGTGCCTGCTCAGTTCCGGCCAGTCAGTCAATCGACAAGGAAACAGGGTTTCTCAAAGAATTGCCGGAAGGGGTTGGGGCGATTGCCGCACCTTACCAGAATCTTCAGGAAGTGCTTTTGAGGCCAGAGGACGGTTGCTACTGGTACCGCTACGTCGGGCCGGTCGAGACGACAATGCTGCCACTGCGAACCGTCGCGGGGCGCCCAATCTGCACACAGGCTGCTGTTCAATCCGAAGTAACGGGCTGAGCCAATAGTCGCGATACGAACAAACGTCCACTTTCGGTCGAGCGTGTCCATGTTGTAGTGTTGACCATGGAACGCGCGGCCAAGCGGAAGGGTCATGCGGTGGTGACCCTATCGCCTTCTTCAGCTGGATAAAGGTGGGCTGTCACACCAGTTTGGACCTGATCGTAAAGATCATTGATGTGTGGCATTACCATGCGGACGCAACCTGAGCTTGCCCGGCTGCCGATAGACCGCGGGAGTGGGGTTCCATGAATGCGCAAATACGTATCCCTTTCGCCCAGGTAGAGATAAAGTGCGCGTGATCCCAAGGCATTGCCTGGACCCGGTGCCATCCCGTCAGCGAACTTGGCGTAGATCTCTGGTTCCCGCGCAATCATCGACGCGGTTGGTGTCCAGTTGGGCCACTTCGCCTTGCGCCTGATCGTGTAGGTTCCAGGTTCGTAAAGTCCGTCGCGGCCGATGGCGACACCGTAGCGCATAGCTGATCCATCTGGTTGAATATGGTATAAGTACCGGGCGATCGCATCAACATGGATGTCACCGGGAACCAGACCAGTGCGCGCTTGGACGCGCGTCGGCAACAGGCGCGGATGAAGTCCCCAAGGGTTCGTTGTGGTAGGTTCATAGCCAAGTGGTGTCACCTCTGCGTCCCACGCGTCCCACTGGTCTTGAAGATGCGAGCCCGCCACCACTGGAGAGGAAACTAGCGCGGCGGCGCCTACCAAAAATCCGCGTCGATCGACCATCCGCTTCGCTTTCACAATATGAGTGCCTCCCGAATACACCAGAAGGGTTAGTCGTTAACGGCACCGCTTTCTGGTCTCAAGTCCAGTCAAGTCACTGTTACCTCCGCAATACAGCAAGACGAAGACTGTCGCGCTTACTGCCGGACACAAATTTTTCCCAGAACAGACCACCAGCTCTAATGCGCCTTTCGATGTAACACCGCCCTGTGCTTTTCTCGATACATTTGCATCTCATGCGGCCGAAACGCTCTCACTTTCTCACGCAGAACGGTGGGCTAAGGCGGTAAGCTCTGAGCCGGATGCAAAAGGTCTTTTGCCAAGCGGTCCGACAGCTTGCCCCTTGATCGTCAGATCAGCAGCACCTGAGTGCCGACTTGTGCAAGCTCGTAAAGTTCAATGACATGCTCGTTGTAGAGGCCGATGCACCCGTTCGATGATCTGCGACCGATCTTCCGGGTATCATGGGTGCCGTGGATCAAATAGGCAGGCCAGGACAGATACAATCCGCGGACACCAAGCGGGTTGTCCTTGGATCCGCCTTCGACCATCTTCGGCCAGTCCGGGTTGCGCTCGAGCATGGATGCCGTCGGACGCCACGGCGGGTTCACAGCCTTGCGGACAATCTCGGTCCGCCCGAGCCGCGTCAGTTCCTCGGACAGGGGGACGGACGAGGGATAGAGCCGGTAGATCGACTGATCCTCTGACCAGTAATGCAGTGCGCGTGACTTGGTGTCCGCGAGAATCGCACCGCCCTTGGTATTCTCAAAATAGTCCCGCCACTGAGGCATCCGGAAGCTGGACACGTTGTTCCGTACGCTGCCGGATACAGGAGCCTGAAACTCGGTCGTGCCGTCCTGCGCCAAGGCTGGTAGGGCCGCAAGACCCGCCATCCCGACTGCTCCGCCCATCAAAGCCCGTCGCCCGATCCGTTCCTCGGCCATGGATCACTCCTTCACCTACGTTTCGGAATGGGCAGTATCGTCCTCTTGCCTCCGGGACAAATCAAAGAGCCGTCAACAGAGCACGGTTTGGGCCGAAAGCGCTACAATCACTGCGCCGTTCTTCTTGCGAGGTTTCTGATGGGCCCATGGAAGTCGACCAACAGGTCTCGACACTCTGACATTGCCGTGATCCGGCAACGCATGCCTTGCATCTCAAGTAGCTAGAGCAATTAGCCCTCGCCACTCAAGACGGGGGCTTTCGCAGGATTGATCACTTCAGACGCTCATCCCTTTTCCGGCAGAAAACTGCTCCAAGGTCTGCCCAGTTTGGGCATGGCCCTGGCCGCTGGCGCCATACTTGTCCTGGCCTTGCCGCCATATTCGATCCTGCCGTTTGCGCTGATCGCCTTCGCTGTGCTGGCAATTATGTTGCATGGCACGCCGTGGCCTGTCGCGTTTCGACTGGGATATCTGTTTGGCTTGGGCCAGTTCATACCCGGGCTCTTCTGGATCACGGAGAGTTTTCAGGTCGAGGCGGACCGGTTCGGATGGTTGGCCTTGCCTGCCGTCCTCGGTCTTGCGGCGCTGCTGGCAGTGTTTCCAGCAGCCGCCTGTGCCCTTGCCGCCCGAATGGCGCGCGCCGGATTGCCGCTGGCTCTTTCGCTCGCGACAAGCTGGACCGGCCTTGAATGGCTCCGGGGGCACGTTCTGACGGGGTTTCCTTGGAACCTTGCCGCCTACACGCTGGCCGACTGGTTGCCTTTCGCACAAGTGTCCTCCCTGGTCGGCAGCTATGGGCTGGGGTTCCTCTTGGTGCTTTCTTCGGCACTGGTCGGGCTGGCTTTCCGCGCGCCTGCTCGCAGGTTGCAGGTCATCCGTTTCGCCAGCGCCACCGCAATTGCGGTCACCGTGGCCGGTTTCGGCGTTGCGCGCCTTGCTTTATCAGTTCCCTCGTCAGAGCGCGGCGCACATATCCGCGTCGTGCAACCGAACATCGCGCAAAGCGCCAAATGGGACGAAGGATCCCGGAAGGCCAACATCCTCCGACTTCTCTCGCTTTCTGCACGCCCCGGCGACTACGATATCCTGCTTTGGCCAGAAACTGCATGGCCAGGGTTTCTCGCCGAGGACACTGGGGCCCGCGTCATGCTTGGGTGGCTCTTGCCGAATACTGCCGTCCTATTGGCTGGCAGTCCTGAGCGGGAGGTCACCGCTGACGGGACGGTGTACCGAAACGCTGTGCTCGCCATTGCGCCGGACGGTTCCGTCCTGACGCGCTACGCAAAGCATCACCTTGTTCCCTTTGGCGAATATGTGCCGTGGCGGAGTGTCCTGCCATTTCAGCGATTGGTCGAATCTCTAGGTGATTTCCTCCCCGGTCCGGGTCCCCGCACCCTTGCATTTGGCCCACATCCCTATGCGGGCATCGCGATCTGCTACGAGATCATCTTTCCCGGCCACGTTGTCGATGATGCCATCCGACCGGACTGGATCTTCAATGCGACCAACGACGCCTGGTTCGGCACCTCCATTGGTCCAAAGCAACATCTGGCGTCAGCTCGGATGCGGGCCATCGAAGAGGGGCTACCTCTCGTGCGGGCCGCAAATACTGGAATTTCGGCAGTGGTCGATGCCTACGGCAAAACACAGGCGATCCTGGACATCGAGACTTCTGGCGTAATCGACATGCGTTTGCCGAGGCCTCTACCACCGACCCCTTACGCCCGTCTTGGCGACTGGTCCGTGCTTCTTCTTGCACTCGGCTCTTGGGGGGTTTTCGCTTTCTGGGTTTGGCGCGAAATGACTGTGGTGAAAGGAAGCCAGAAATGATCGGACCAGTTTTCGGGATCGTCGGATTCCTGTGTGGCTACTATCTCGCCCAAAAACGCGGCGGCAAGACGCTTGACCGCCTGCAGTATGGCGCAGGCTTCGGCATCGCTTTCGGGCTGTTCGGCACCCTCCTCGGCATTGCCCTCGCCAGATTTCTTGGGGCGGCCTGATCGGCGAAACCTCGCCGGTGCTGCACTCTTCACCTTTTTGTCGGTTGAACCTCTAGTTGCTCGAGGTTTTAGACCGCACGCTGTTCTCATCATCTGGACTGTTCATGCGTCTTCGTTCTCTTCAGATCATACTTTGGGTCGCCGCGACGGCGGCGGTCCTTGCTTTCGCGGCGGTGCGGTGGTGGCCGGCAACGGACGACACCCAAGCAGCAGCTTCTGTCTTCACGCCCGCCTTCGCGCTTGCTGACAGCGAAGGTCGCATCCGCACGACGGACGAATTCCGTGGAAAATTCCTATTGGTGTTCTTCGGCTTCACAAGCTGCCCGGATGTCTGTCCGACTACGCTATCCGAAGTCGCGCAAGTCATGGATGACCTTGGATCTGACGCAGGATCGGTGCAGCCAGTTTTCATCTCGATCGATCCAGAACGGGACAGACGGCTTGGGCTGGCTGATTACACCAAAGCCTTCCATCCAGCGATCCTCGGCTTGGCCGGCAGCGAGGCCGAAACGCAGGCTGCGGCCGCAAGCTTCAAGATCTTCTATGAGCGGGAGGCCGATACCGCTTCGCAAGACGGGTACACGATGGCGCACAGTCCCGGCCTCTATCTCATCGGCCCGGATGGCGCGTGGCTGCGTCAATTCACCTACGGCACACCGGCGGCCGAAATCCTTTCCGACCTTCAATCGAGACTTTGACCCATGAAGCACTTTCTTCTTGCTGCAGCGCTGACAATCTCTGCATCTGCAGCGATGGCCTGCGAGACCGTGACCATCGGCGATCTGACGGTTGAGCACGCCTGGTCCAAGGCGACAATCGGCGCGGGGCGTCCCGGCGTCTTCTATGTGGAGATCACGAACGCCGGATCGACCGACGACGCGCTGTTGGCCATCGCGACGCCTGCAGCCGCTATGCCGATGCTGCACGAGACTGTTGTTCAGGATGGCATCGCATCGATGCCGCATGCGATGTCCGTCCCTGTGCCGGCCGGCCAGAGCGTGCAGCTTTCGCCTGGTGGATACCATGGCATGCTGATGGGGCTGACCACCGCCCTCAAGGAGGGCGACAGCTTCCCGGTTACCCTGTCCTTCGAAAAGGCCGGTGAGGTTACCGTGAACGTCGACGTCCTGTCCTTGCGTGCGGAGGGTCCGGATTGCGCCGACGCAGGGCAATAATCCTCGGTGCTGGAGGGGCAGTCGGAGCCGTCGCCTTCATGCTGGGCGTCGGCGCCTATCGCACGCGCAAGCAGCCAACCCGCAGCGAGCGCCTGCCCTTGCCAATTGGCGAGATGTCCTGGACATTGACCGATCACCGTGGCCGATCCGTCCGACCGAAAGACTGGGCTGGCCGCCCGGCCATGGTGTTTTTCGGCTTCACCTGGTGCCCGGACGTCTGCCCGACCACATTGAGCGACATATCGCTCTGGCTCGAAGAACTGGGTGCCGACGCCGATCGCATGATTGTCGCGTTGATTTCGGTCGATCCGGAGCGGGATACGCCAGACGTCCTTGCCGACTACGTCGGCAATTTCGATCCACGCATCCTGGGGCTTACGGGATCTGCTGACGAGGTCGCGCAGGCCGCCGCAGATTTTCGCGCAACCTATCGCCGCGTCGCCAAGGATGCCGGTGACTACACGATGGACCATACCGCCGGTGTGTTCCTGTTCCATTCCGATGGGCGCTTCACCAGCATCATCGACTTTCACGAGGACCGGCGCTTCGCCGTTCCCAAAATCCGCCGAACCCTCAGTTGAAAGGTCATTCTGCCAGATGATCCGCCCCGCATTTCTGATCCTTGCTCTCGCGTCATTCGCCCCGCTCCAGGCAGTGGCCGATCCTCCGACGGCGCATTTGCCCATGGCGTTCGAAGCCACAATCGAACCCGGTGACACCTTGGACAGTGTCCTTGGTCACTCAGGAGTCCCCTTGACGATCCGGGCAGAAGCCGCATTGGCACTTTCGGGAGTCTATGACCTGACCGACCTGCGACCTGGTCACCGGGTCGAATGGACTGCGGCGTCCGGAGATCCATCATCGCTGACACGCCTGTCGCTCTTCGTGGAAGATGGTGTAGAGATCGCTCTCACCTTCGACGGGCCGATCGCGGCACGACGGCTTGACCCACCGGTTCGTGAGACGGACCGGCGGGAGACCTTGACCCTCGACGGAACCCTTTACGACGCCTTGATGGCGCGAAATGCACCGGAACGCTTCGCAGTTGACCTTACTGCACTTCTTGCGGGCCAGGTCGATTTCAGGCGCGACCTCAAAGGTGGAGAGACCTTCGCGCTGGTCTGGCAGGAAGATCAGCTTCCCGATGGCACCATCGCGGGAGAGCCGCGCCTGAGTTACGCTCGGCTGGAGCTTACTGATCGCGTCCTCGAACTCGTTGCGACCGAAGCCGCCGGCCCGGTCATCGTCTTTGAAGATGGCGAAGCCGTGCAGCGTTCAGCGGCACCCATCCTTGGTGCACGACTGTCGTCCGTCTTTGGGCGCCGGGACCATCCCGTGTTGGGTGGGGTTCGCATGCATACCGGGATTGATTACGCGGCACCCGTGGGAACCGAAGTCTCGGCGACCGGCGCCGGGCGGGTGACCTTTGCGGGTACGATCCGTGGCTACGGCACCACGATCGACATCGATCACGGCGGTGGGGTGGTCACGCGATATGCACATCTGTCCGAAATTGCCGAAGAAGTTCGCGTGGGGTCGCGGGTCAAGGCGGGAGACAAGATTGGCGCGGTCGGCGCGACAGGGCTCGTGAGCGGCCCCAACCTTCACTACGAAGTTCGTGTCGACGGCAGACCGGTCGATCCTAAAGACCAGGACGCCTTGCCGGAACAGGAGATTGCTTCGGCAGATGATCTTAATGCGCTCGCCACTTGGCGCAGCGAAACTGGCTTCATTTCAGGAACTGACGGAGAACGCGGATGACTGAATTTCGTATCGGCCGCCGCGAGGTCATCCTTGCAGCAACAGCCTTTGCCGTAACCCCTGCCGCCAAAGCTCAGGCAGAGGAAGAACCGCCAATCCATGTCGTCAAGGGGCGTGGCTGCGAGTGCTGTGAAGCATGGATCGACTATCTGCGGGAGCAAGGCTTCACGGTTACGGATGAGGTGTCGATGGGAACGTTGCTGATCCGCTTCAAGATGGACCAGGGCATTCCAGCAAAGGCATTTTCCTGCCACACGGGGACCGTTGACGGCTATGCTCTCGAAGGCCATGTCCCGGCTGCCGATATCCGCAGGCTGCTCGACGAGCGTCCTGATGCAGTTGGTCTTGCCGTGCCCGGCATGCCTTACGGCTCCCCCGGCATGGGATCAGAAGACAGTCGGGACGCCTATGACGTCCTGCTGGTTGGCCGGGATGGAAGTCTCGAAATCTTCACCAGCTATCAGGCAGCCTGATCTGTCCATTTCCGAACTCAACGGGCTAGGCAGGGATTTAATCAAGGGAATGGCGACCGATCAAAGCAGATCCGATATCTGACGGACAGCCTCGTCGCTTCCCCAGTCGAAGGGGCCCTGAAGCCGCCCGATTTCACGCGTTTCGCGGTCGATCAGAAGCGTCGTTGGCAGTCCGATGAAGGCGAGTGCCAGTTGAACCCGCAACGGTTCCGCCCAGTAAAGCGGCAGGTTTACAAGTCCGACTTCATCATAGAAACGTCGGCCCCTTTCGATCCCGCCTTCGTCGATGCAAAGGGGTAGTACGGCAAAATCCGGGCCTCCAAGCAGCCCTTCCAAACGGTCGAGTGCTGGCATCTCTTCCCGGCATGGCGGGCACCAAGTCGCCCAGATGTTCAGAAGGATCACACGCCCGGCAAAGTCCCCAAGAACCCTGGTGGTTCCTGCTTCATCCTGGATAGGCGGGGAAAGCAGAGGCTGCGGGTCCTTTCGCAGCCGGAAAGGCGGCCGCGCCTGGGCGGGCCCCGCAATGAAGCCCGCTACAAGACCGACAAGGAGAGGTCGACGACCCATCTGAACAGGCATTTGGCTTTTCCCTTCGCGGAAGGTCGGACCCGCAGGCAATCTGCGGGCCCGGATCGTCGTCAGGCCGAAACCGCGAACTCAGTCATCATGCCTGTCGAGAGATGCGGCATGTGATGGCAATGCAGCATCCACCGCGCTGCTTCACCCGCATCCACCGCGACCGTCACCATCCCCATCGAAGGCACATGAACGGTATCGCGCACTGCGCCTGCAATCCGGTTCTGGCCCACGCCGACCACCTGGAAAGCGTGGCCATGCAGATGCATGGGATGCGCCATCATTGACATGTTGTGGAACATGATCTCGACACGCTCGCCGGTTTTCGCGGTCACCGGGGAATGTTTGCCCCAGGTCTGCCCGTTGATGGTCCATACGTAGGGCATCATCGAGCCGCCCAGCATCAACATCGGCTGGGACGATGCCGCGCGCTCCGGCAGTGGGGTGACGGCGCGCAGGGCCGCTTCCTGCGTCAGATCGGAGCTGAAGGCAGGATGGTCGGCATCGGACATGTCGGCGATCTTCGTCACCGTGGCCCCTGGCGTCGCAAGGACGAGACCCGTCCGTTCTCTTGCACCCTCGCGCAAGGCGAGGACCGGGAAGGCCCCGCCTTCGGCAGGAACATCAAGCTCGATGTCCAGCCGCTGGCCCATCGCGATTCCGAAACGGCTGCCAGGAAGAGGCTGCACCGGCTCGCCGTCCACGGCGACCAGCCGCCCGGTCAAGGCGCCGGTGTCGATCCAGAACACCGTCGCGGCGGCCGCGTTGATCACCCGAACAAGGACTTTGCTGCCCTTGTCCACCTGGACGACTTCGGGGTCGTCCAGTGTCCGGTCATTGGCAAGGTAGGCATCAAAGTTGTAGTCGTTCAGGTCCATCGCCATGCCGTCCATGCCCGGCATGGCCATCATGTCCCCCTGACCCATTGCGCCCATGTCCATGCCAGAGTGGTCCATTCCTCCTTGCGCCATCTGGCCATGGTCCATGCCGGCCATTGACGCGCCACCCGTAATCTGTGCCAGCACCTCCGCAGGCGGCTTGAACGAAAAGTCGTGCAGGAACAGCGTCACGTCCTGCCGATCGGCCGCAACATCCTCGGGTCGCCGCACGACCAGGGGGGCGGCGAGCAGCAGCATCTCGTGCGCGGGGATATGGGCATGCATCCAGTGCGTGCCCGGGCGCGCGGCAAAGTCATAGGCGCGGCTTTCGCCGGGTTGCAGCGTGGCCATGGGCATGTCCGGCACGCCGTCTTGCGCGTTCGGCGGGATCTGTCCGTGCCAGTGGATGATGGTCGGCTCGGTCAGGGTATTCGTCAGATCGACGGCAAATGCCTGACCCGGGTCGAGGACCAATCCAGACCGGCCGTTGCCGTCCACCAGCCCCCAGACGGTGGCGGCCCTGCCCCGGACATCGAGCGTCCGGGTCGTCGCCGTCAGCGACATACGGGCTGATTGGGCTCGAGCGCGGGCAGGCAGGATAAGTGAGGCGGCAGTAGCCGCAGAAGCGGCCAGAAAGCCGCGGCGAGAGAGCGTGATCATGCGAATTCTCCTGTATCGCAACGTGAAAAGACTGAAGGTCCCGACAAAGCGGAACCATAGTGTCAGATCAACGTGCGTTTCGGAGGTGGGCCGGGTGGCGGGAGCGCCAGCGATGCGGCCAGCAGGTCATTGTTCAGTCTGATTTCAACCGAACGCGCGATGACGACGACGCCCGGGCTTGGTGCGGGAAGAGCCGCGGCTGCAAAAAGACAATGTTGCTGGCAAAGCAGACGTTGTGCATCGTCAATCGGGCTGCCGCTGGATGACATATGCGCGACATGGCCAGCCATCGCCATCATCTGCTCATGGTCTGCCTGAGTCTGTTGCCGGCCATCCGCGAAGGCAAGCATCGGCAGGATCGCCGCCAGAAGATAGGCGGCGAGGATCAATGCACGCATAGGAAACGTCGAATGGGTCATGCTCTCGCTTGTATCAGCGTGGTCTGGTCCCGTCATCTGACAGTTTGGTGTCTGGACCACATGGCCATAGCATCGACTGCAGCAGAATTGCCGCGTTTTCCTTCGTGTTGACTTGATAGCGCAGAGTTTACTGGCAGCCGAACGAAGGTCGCGAAAACTATCAATGATCTGACGGGACACGCCATGAAACGATTGTTCTTCGCCCTTTTCGCACCTCTGTTTCTGTCCGCCTGCGGCGCCGAACCGATTTGGGCCCCTGATGAGGCCGTGGCCGAGGCGCGCTATGAACATGTCGGCCCGACCTCGGTCACGCTCTATACCGTCCTGTCGACCCGCAGCGGCACCGGTGCGCATGCCGGGCTTTTGATCAATGGCTCAGAGCGTGTCCTCTTCGATCCGGCGGGAACCTGGCGACATCCGAAGCTTCCGGAGCGCGACGATGTCCATTTCGGGATCACGCCGAAGATGGTCGACTTCTACATCGACTACCATGCCCGCGAAACTTACGACGTTGTTGAGCAGACGATCATGGTTTCGCCAGAAGTTGCGGACCTGATCATGGCGCGTGCCAAAGCGTACGGCGCGGTGCCCAAGGCGAACTGCACAATTGCAATATCGCGCGTACTTGACGGCGTTCCCGGCTTCGAAAGCCTGCCAATGACCTGGTTTCCGAAACGGATGATGGAAGGTTTCGCAGATTTGCAGGGCGTTCAGACCCGCCGGGTTACGGACGATGACGCAGATGAGAATCACGGCGTCCTTCTGGTGCAGGCCGGGGACGCGCGTCTTCAGTAGTTTCTTAGTGATCAAGCCTATTGGGAGCCATACTACGCTCGCCACGCCCGGCCTTTGGCAGTATTTTGCAAAGACACATAAAATGGGGCATATGATGATCCTTGCGCGCCGAACTCTCCTTCTTGTCGGACCGGCCATCCTTGCCATGAGCACTGTGCCTTTGCTGGCCGAAGGGGACGAACGGATCCATGTGGTGAAGGACCCTGGCTGCCCCTGCTGCAACGCTTGGATCGGCCACCTGCGCGAAAACGGCTTCAACGTCAGCTTTGAAGAGCGCAGTGTCGAAGACCTCGCGGCCTACAAGCGGGAGCGCGGCATCCCGGAGAACCTGTCGTCCTGCCACACGGCGACCATCGGCGACTACACCATCGAAGGGCACGTTCCAGCAGCGGATATCCGCAGGCTGATGGCCGAACGCCCCTTGGCGGTAGGACTTTCCGTTCCGGGCATGCCATTCGGCTCACCGGGAATGGGACCAGAGACAGAGCGTCAGGCTTATGACGTGGTCCTGGTCGGTCAGGACGGAAGCAGTACGGTCTTCACCAGCTATCCGGCGGCGTGAGATCCCCACCCGGTACACGCCGCGCCAGACACCACAGGATCATCTTGGCAAGCCGACCTCGGATGCTTGCCAGGCTTCCAGAAGCTCATCCCGCGGCCCCGCCCCGTCAAGCGGTCTGATCGCGATGTCCAACCTGCGCGCCGCGTGATAGGCTGAGGCGGCCAAAAGACCGGGCTCTTTGCCGTAGGCGAGCCGGTAGCGTGCAATGAAACCTTCCATGCGGTCATCACCATTCCAGCCCTCCGCAAGGAGTGCTTGCACCAGAACGGTGCTTGCACGGCTGTACTTGCTCGCCGCGTCGTCGGCGGCCGGCTTCAGTCCAAGGACTACGACGACATCAGCCGGCTCGTCTGGTGAGCCAGTCAACTCCTGGACCAGTCTGGTGGCTTCGGCCGGAAGCGGAAGAACATGCACGTCAACGCCGCCCAGATGCCCGTCAGAGGTTTCGTTTGGGTGCCCGTCCCGCTCGTCGGAAGCCAGTAGGAATCCTCGGACAGCCTCCGCAAGGTCTTGCTCAACATTCTCACCGACGACGAGAATTCCTGCGGTGAACGAATGCGCTGCCGCAATTCCAGACAGAGCGATCCAGAGTACCGCCGCGAGGGCCGGGACGGCCGGGATCGTCCTGCGAGCAGAGAAGGCGGTGCAACGGGAGCATTCTGAAGGGAGTCGTTTCGAACCACTCATTCTGATGCCCGAACAGAAGTCACGATTTCGGAAAGCTGCGCCTTTTCAACAAAACCCGGGACCAGCTGATCGCCTACGACAAAGGATGGCGTCCCGTTGAATCCGAGCGCCTCAGCCAGACGCATCGAGGTTGCAATGTGCTCGTCGATCTCAGGCGCCTGCATGTCTGTTTTGAGCCTGTCCAAGTCCAGGCCGATTTCGCCGGCGACACGCAGCACCGTGTCGGCTTCTACCTTGCCACGCATGCCCATCAGAGCGTTGTGGAGCTCAGCATACTTGCCCTGCTTTCGGGATGCGAGTGCGGCGCGTGCGGCAAAGGCAGATCCCTCGCTGAGGATTGGCCATTCGCGCATCACCAATCGGATGTTGCCGTCTTCGGCCAGAAGAGCGTCGACTTCCGGCATGGCGCGCTTGCAGTAGGGGCAGTTGTAGTCAAAGAACTCGACCACCGTGATATCGCCCTCCAGATTGCCTAGAACCGGTGCGTTGGGGTCACGTTCCAATGTGTCCCGCTCGTTGGCCAATACTGCGGTTGCGGTGGCTGCCTGTGCTTCCGCTTGCCGTTCTTCGAGGGCCTGGAGCGCCTCGAGGATCAGTTCGGGGTTTTCGCGCAGGGCCTGGGCCACGAGAGCCTTGATGCGTTCATCCGAGACCTCCTGCGCGAAGGACGGTAAAGCAACTTGGAAACTGAAGACACTGGCTAGCAGCAGGGATTTCATTCGCATCGGGCGGACCTTTCATTTCGTACATTCTTTGAGAGTTGATGCTTCCTCAAGTGACTAGAGGGGCAAGTCCAAACTTGGACCAATAGCCTATTGTTCGGGCCAGGCATCATGGCGCGAGGGCCTCGGTGGCGCTGCGCTCTACTTGCGTGGCGCGGATGCCGTCGGGCCAAGTCGATTTGATGTAATCTAGAACAGCTTCGATATCCTCGTCCGTCAGACGGTCGCCGAAAGCCGGCATGCCGGAGGTGAAGGCAACGCCCATTTCGTCAAGGACCGCCTGCCCGCCGCGTTTGATGTAGTCGCGCAGCATGATGTCGCCGTGATGCCAGGTGTGGCCGCTCGCGTCATGCGGCGGGGCGGGATAGGTCCCGTCCTCATTCGCCGACCGCCAGTCGGGATGTCCTTCCAGATCGGCGCCGTGGCACGACGCGCATTCCGCCTCATAGATGGCGCGACCTTGTTCGAGATCGGGGCTATTGTGGAAGAATGCGTTTGCTTGCGGCGCAAACAGCAGAAAGATTGCCGCGCGCGCAACAACCGCAGCGCCTCGCAACTTGCCATTTCTTGGCTTGGTGGCCTTCATGTCCGGCTCACGGTGTTCGGTGTCACCCCATCTGGCGGGAGAATCCGTTCGGACAGTTGAGCCAGATCCTCCCGAATTCGGGCCCGCTGCGCAGTAGGATAGGCATCTTCGGGCGGCAGGCCGCCGTGTTGGGCAAAGAGCATGATGTCGCGCGCGATCGGTGCCGCCGCCGTTGAGCCGCCACCGCCATGCTCCACGACAACAGTCACGGCATATCGAGGCGCATCAAAGGGTGCGAAGGCCACGAACAGCCCATGGTCTCGCCTGTTCCATGGGAGTTCGTCCTGCGATCGGACACCGGCTGCGCGCTCGGCCGCTGTGATCGAAAAGACTTGGCTCGTTCCGGTCTTCCCGGCCATGGCTTTGGTCACATCCGCGATCCGTGACCCGTATGCGGTGCCGCGCTCGTGGTTCGACACCTCGAACATCCCTTGTCGCACGATCGCAAGCGCTTCTGCCGAAAGTCCAAGTGAGACAGGCGCAGGTTCACCCGGGCTGGCCCCACCGAGCGGGCGCACGAGACGCGGGAGGACTGCCGTTCCTGAGGCCAGGCGCGCGGTCATCGTGGCAAGCTGAATTGGCGAGGTCAACGTGAAGCCCTGGCCAATGGACGCGTTGATCGTGTCGCCAATCAACCAATCCTGACCGTACCGCTCTTGCTTCCAAGCGCGCGAGGGATTGTTGCCGTGAACCATTCCCGACAGTGGAAGGTCGTATTTCTGGCCCAATCCGAGACGGTCATTCATCGCAAAGATGCCATCGATCCCGATCCGTTGCGCAACTTCGTAGAAGTAGACGTCGCAGGACTGCCGCAACGCACCGACCATGTCGACCCGCCCATGGCCGCCGCTTTTCCAGCAATGGAACCTGCGACCAGAGATTTCCACGTACCCGTTGCAGGTCACGGTTTCTGCTGGATCCATGACCCCGCTTTCCAGAGCCGCGAGCGCATTCGCCATCTTGATCGTGGACCCCGGCGGATAGGCCCCTTGAACGGTCTTGTCGGCAAGCGGGCGAAACTCGCTGTCGCGCAGTCCGCTGTAGTCCTTGCTCGAGATCCCCCGCACGAAGAGGTTCGGGTCAAATGCAGGGGCAGACGTGCAGCCAAGGAGATCACCGTTCGTGACATCCATTACGATAGCCGCCGCGCTTTGTTCTTCGAGGCGCACACGCATGAAGTTCTGCAAATGATGATCCAGTGTGATCTGCATGTCCGAGCCGGGGGTCGGCGGATCAAGTGCCAGCTCGCGCATGGTCCTGCCGCCGGCGTTGACCTCCACCCGCTGGGCTCCCGGCTCACCGCGCAGCGCGCGCTCGTGAATCCGCTCGATCGCGGTCTTGCCGATCTGGTAGTCCGGCGAGCGCAAAAGCGGATCTGGTTCCCCGTCCTTGGCTGTGAGATCGCTGTCGCTGACGGGTCCCACATAGCCGACCTGATGGGCAAAGTCCGGCCCGAAGGGGTAGACCCGAGACAGGACCATCTCTGGGTGGACACCCGGAAGAGCCGGGGTGTTCAAGGCGATGATTGACAACTCTTCCCAAGTGACCCTGTCCTTCACGGTCACCGGGACAAAGCCCCGAACGCGGTCAAGTTGCTCCCGAATCCGGTCGATGTCCTCACCCGTCAGACCAAGAAGCCGCTGCAGTTTCGCAAGGACGTCATCGACGTCCCTGGCCTCCTCCTTCACGAGCGTGATCCGGTAGGTGTGTTCGTTGTCCGCGACGATCTTGCCCGCGCGGTCGAAGATGCGGCCCCGGTCGGGGCGCACCAGCCGCAAATTGATTCGGTTTTCCTCGGCCAGGAGGTAATACTCCTCAGCATCGCGTACACCCAGTTGCCACATCCGGAAACCAAGCACGCCGACCACCGAGGTCATCACACCGCCAAGCAACAGCGACCGACGCGTCGTTACCCGTGCGGCCCGAGCGAGATCTCGTTCAGATCGGCGCATGCTTGGCCCCCTCGTCCTGAGACTCCGGCATGCGTCTGCCGCCGATGGTTTTCAGGTAAGCGGCAAGTCGCAGTCCCAGGACCAAGACCACCAGCCCGACGAACCAATACTGCAGGGGGTTCGGCTCGGGCGTCGCCCGGTGAAAGCTGAGGAAGTGCATGAACAGAAAGTAGGCGACATGCGCTACAGACAGCCACCAGAGCGGCAGGACACCCATCTGCAGGAACTTCCAGCCGGAAACGCCCAGGCGGCGCATCGCGACATCGCTTGAGGTTGTGGCCAGGAGGACCGCGAGGAGCAAGGCGGCGATCCCGATCGCATTGGCCAGACCAAAGCCATGTTGAAACATGACATAGCTGAGGAGTTCGGGATTCCATTCGAAGCCGAAGAGCCGCATCAGGTCCCATTCGACCCAACCGACAAGAATGATTCCAGCATGCGCAAGCGCCAGAAGGCAGCCGTAGATGCCCGACTCGCGGCGGTAGGGCAGCACCAACACCGCGGGTCTGAGGAGCCGGGCCAGAGGCCCCAGACCCATCGAAAGCGCAACCAGCACCAGCGAGGCGTCGGCAAGTGCCCGGTTCCAGCGGTGCATCGGACTCCACTCGCCATGGATAGCCGCAAAAATCAGAACGAGGCCAGCAGAGAGGAGGGCCATCAGCCCGTGCCGCAAAAGTACATTCCGGCTCAGCCGTCGGAACATTGGGTCATGGACCGTGACTGTCTTCATTTCACGTCATCCCGATCAAGGCCCCGCAGTCCCAGCACCTCCCTGTTGCCAGTGCGGACAGCGCGAAACCGGCGCCACGTTGTCAACGCGGCGGTGCCCATGATGAAGAGCCCGGCAGTCGCAAGCCACGGCCGGAGCGGATCAAACCAGGCAAGAAGCGCGGGTCCACCGAAGACCAGCATGAGCACCTTGTTGCAGGTTGGGCAGGCGATTCCGAGAAAGCTGGCAAGCCCACCCGTCCCGGAAGCGCGCAAGTTGCACTGAGGGACCCACATCGCCGCTGTCACACCTCCGAGGAAGGCCGTCAGAACGGTCGCTACGAACTCCCAAGGCCCGACTGGAGTCATCCGGACAAAAAGCGGGTTCGCCCATACGGCAGTGACCGTGCCGAGGACCACAAACAGGGTGGTGCCAACAGCCAGGCCGCGCAGGTTGCGGCGAAGGCTGTCATCATTCAGAAAAGTTGCCGGACTTGGGTTATCGCGCATCAAACTCGACCTCTGCAAACTCTTCACCAAAGCCCACGCTGACGACCCAACGACCGGCCATCGGCAGCTTCACGTCGGCGCGCCAGACGCCTGCCTCGACCAGCTGAAGCGGCGGCGCTATGCCGTCCATGTGCATGTCGACCATCGCAAAGTTCACATCTGGCCGCATGCCGGCAGCTGCGCCGGCGTCGGTATCGGGCATGAACTGGATTTCGAGGCGAACGTCACGACCACCGAGCGCATAGACCTGGACGTCCATCCGTCCGTCCGCAAGCGCTTCGGACACTTTGGCTGTCACCGATGGATCAGCGGAGGTCGTGTCGCGCGGATCGAGGGTCCAGGCGGTTGTCCAGATGAAGACGCCGACGAAGACGGCAACGCCCAAAGCCAGAATGACGGCAAGCGCTCTAGTTCCCATTTCCCATATCCATCTGTGAATGATCCATTCCAGCCATCGGGGTCTCGGTCGGCGTCGGTGCGGGCGCAGGAATGTCGCCCGTGCCTTCGGGGTCGAGGAGATAGGTGGCAATGGCCTCGCGGTCAGCATCGCTCAAAAAGGACGTGCCCTCAGCCACGACCTCGGCCATGCTTCCGCCGAAAGCATCCCCGTTGGGCAGAATTCCGGACTGAAGCGCGTAAGCCAGGTTCGCAACGCCCCAACCTTTTGCGAGGAGAACGTCGCTCAGAATTGGCGGTGCTTTGCTGCCCCCTGGAAGGCTGTCGTTCCCGGCAAAGCGGGCGCCATCATCGAGTCCCCCTGCCAAGGTCCGGCCCGTGTGACAGGCAGCGCAATGTGCAGCCCCCTCGACCAGTTGCCGTCCGCGGTTCCACGGGGAAGACGTGCCCATAAGTGCGTCCGTATCAGGCGTATCAAGGTAGGCCGCGCGCCAGAGCTTCAGTCCCGATCTGAAACTGAAGGGAAAGCCGACGTCGTGGGGTGGGGCTGCATCGCCAACAGCCGGGACGGTGCGGAACGCCTCCCAGAGGTCGGCAATGTCCTGATCGGTAAAACCGGCGTAGAAAGAGTAGGTGAAAACCGGGTAGTAGGGGTCGCCGTCGGGCGACACCCCTTGGCGCACCGCCTTGGCGAAATCCTGGACGGTCCAGCGCCCGATCCCGGCCTCCCTATGCGGGGTGATGTTCGGTGGCACGAAGGTGCCGAAGGGAGTGTCAAGAGGCGTACCTCCCGCGAGCGCCAATCCTTTGGCGGCCGAATTGGTATGACAGGACACGCAGCCACTTGCGCGCGCGAGATAGGCCCCACGTTCGGCATCGCCGGAAGGGAAGCTCGCGGGCTCGACCTCCCCGATCGGCCACAGTGCCAACACTCCGGCACCTATACCTGCCACGATGGCTGGGAAGACAAAGGAAAGCCGGATCAAACCTCGCATGGTCAGTTCCGGCCCGCACGAAACTGCGCATGACAGGAAGAGCAGGTCGCGCTGATCCGGTTGAAGAGGTCGTCGGCCGCCAGTGTCGTCAGATCGAGCTCCAAAACTGTCGGGTCCGATGTCCCTCGTGTCACAGCGATCTTTTCCGAAGCCGCTCCGTATCCCATCAATTCCGCGACCGTGAAGCCCTGCGCTGGTTGCGATGCTCCGGTCATGTCCATGCCCGAGTGATCCATGCCAGCCATCTCGCCTGCAGGCGAACTCGCGGGCTCGAGGCCGTTCGGGGCAGCTTCAGCCAAGGCATCAGCATAGGCCTTCAGCTCTTCGGAGAGGGCCGCGAACTCCTGCCAATCGGCCCAGATTTCCGGCTTGGCATAGGTGGTGCCTTCAAGGCTGTTTTCAGGGAAGAGCGACAGCATCGTCCCGCCCGCATGACTTGCAATGACGCTGGCGCCTTCAGACACAATGAAGGTGTCGTAGGGCACGGTGCCCTGCATCATCGGTGCCAATTCCGCGATGGTGTCGCGCATTGCCGTCATTCCGTTCATTCGGTCCAGGACGACGCCCGTCGCCCCCGTATGTGCCAGTGCCACTGCCGCGACGGCGGAAGTGGCAAGCGCGATCGCGCCCGTCCATTGAGATTTCATCTGCCTGACTGCCCTTGGTTTCTTGTTGTTGATCATTGGCTGCACCCTGCCGGTCAGGCAGGTCACAGCTTGGGACGAATTCTGGAGTCAGGCTGAGAAAGGGTCGAACCTGAGCCAGTCTTTCAAACCGGCTCGTCTGGTCATCGAACAATCGTTCGGCCCGACTGTCAGGTCAGGGTTCGCGGGGGAGGAAGTGTGATGGCCGGACCGCCAAAACGGCGTTGCGACTGCTCAGCGTCGGGCTGAAGCACAGCCGGAACGGCCGTGGGCTGTATCGATGCCAGAGCATCTGGCAAAACGAACGCTGTGCAAATGACGCCGGGATGGCAGGCAGGCGTTACCGAAGATTGCTGTTCGGGGGTATCGGCAGCCTCGACGGTGAGGCCGGAATGATGCTCGTTGCCAGACGCTTCTTCTGCAGATTGTCCCAACACCAAGCCCATGACCAGAGCGACAGTCAAAAGCCACATCGACGCGAAACGCAACAACCTGCGTACAAGCAGGTTTTGCGGGAGGGCCAAGGGGTATGCTTTCGCTCTCATCTGTTTAGATCAACTTGACTTTCGTTCCGACCGCCGTGCGATCGAACACTTCTTCGATGTGCGCATTGTAAAGCCCGATACAGCCGTTCGAGGAGCGGCGACCGATCTTGCGCGTGTCGTGGGTACCATGAATCCGATAGTACTGCCACGAGAGATACAGGGCGCGGGTGCCGAGCGGATTGGTCGGATCGCCTCCTGGCACAAAGGCTGGCCATTCCGGGTTGCGCTCCCGCATCGAGGGCGTCGGAGCCCAGCTCGGGTTTTCCCGCTTCTCGACGACCTCGGTATATCCCCGCCGGGTCAATTCATCCGACAGCGGAACCGAAGTGGGGTAGAGAAACATCTGACCATCGCTCGTCCAGTGCTGGAGAACCTTGGCTGTGGTGTCAGAGATGATAACCCCCACCCCAAGCGAGTCGAAGTGGTCCTGCCACTCATGGGTACGGAACGCCGAGATGTTGTTTCGGACGGGCCCTTGGTTATCCTCGGTTGCGAAGGCTGCCCGGCCCGTCAAGAAAGGCGCGGCAAGGGCTCCGGCAACGAAAAGTCGTCGACTGAATCGCATGGTCTGCTCCTCCTTTTTTTAACCTCTGCCGGGTTCCAACGTGGGAAGGTCAAATCGCTTCCCGTCTCACAGGGGTAACAAAGAGGTGAAGCCGTGACGCTTTCGCCGATTTTGTTTGGAAATTCTCTGCTCACTTCGATGTGAACACCTCTCCCATACACCAAGAGCGCTATTCTGCTCCCATGCGTAAGCTCGCGAACATTCTGTGTGGTCTGTGCTTGCTCGTCGCCCTTCTCTGGGCGGCGCTTCCTGATCACTCATCCCACGGCGCGCATGTCGATCATGCTCAAACCGCAGCTGTGGACCAGGAGGCCCTTTGCAGCGACGGCTCAGGCCATGCCTCCTGCCAGCTTGTTGCAACTGCCACCTTGTCATTTTTCGAGGTGGCACCGTCTGCCAAGCCAGCGCAGTTCGTGATCACGCCGGTCTCAGCTTCGAGCCGAGCCTTTGCCCCCCAACGTCCTCCTCCGCGAACCTTCTTCTGAGCAAACCCTCGTCCTTCACGTTCCCCTCAGGAGTTCGCATGATTTTCCGTCGATCCTTTCTCACCGGCGCAGCCGCCGCAGCCCTGTCGATGCCAACCGTCCTTCGTGCCCATACCGAAGAAACCTTTGTCCTGGCCGACGAATTTCAACCTCGCGAGGTCCGAGTCCGAGAGCAACATGCCCCCGGTCAGATCCTCGTCTTCCCGCGAAGCTTCTTTCTCTATTATGTTTTCGATTCCGAGCGGGCCGTCAGGTACGGTGTCGGCGTCGGCAAGGCCGGTCTGGCATTCAAGGGTTCGGCAATCATCGAACGCAAGGCCGAATGGCCGTCATGGCGCCCGACAAACGACATGATCCGCCGGAATCCCGATCGCTATGCCCAATTCGCCGAAGGGGTGCCGGGCGGTCCGGGCAACCCACTGGGCGCCCGAGCCCTCTACCTCTACCGCGATGGGCGCGACACCTACTACCGGATTCACGGCACGACAGAGCCCTGGTCGATTGGACAATCTGTGTCGAACGGCTGCATCAGGATGCTGAACGACCATGTGATCCAACTCTACGAGCAGGTACCCGTCGGAACGCCGGTGACAGTCCTGTGACGATCCGCCGTCGCGATCTCTTTGTAGTGGGGGGAATCATAGCCGTGATCTATGGACTGCGGGCCTTGCCTTGGGACCGGCTTGGCGGACGCGAGCTCTCCTATGTCGACATCGAGGATGTGCCGCCATTTCGTCGACTGGAGCTGGCCGGTCAGACCTCCACGGCAAACATCGCCCTTGTCGGTCTCGATGGGCCACTACCTGATGCGGGAGCACGCAGGGCGCGCATGGAGACCCTGCGCACTGACCCATGCCCAGCCCTGTTCGGAAATAACTCCCCGGATGCTGTGGTTCCGATCGCCTACTTCAGTGAGTTTCGTTGCCCCTTCTGCCGTGCACTCGAGCGGGATCTTGAGACCCTGCTGGCCGAAGATCCGGCTGCGTACCGGCTCGTGCAACACGAACTTCCAATCTTCGGGCCGCCGTCTGAACTGGCCGCCCGGGCATCTGTTGCCGCCGCACGTCAGGGCAAGCAACAGGAGCTTCGCCGCCGCTTCATGCGGACACCGATGGTTGCCGAAGAGGCCTCGGTGCGGCGTGTGGCGGAAACCCTTGATCTGGATGTCGAGCGGCTCTTGATTGACATGTCCTCCGCTGCGGTTCAGGTCGAGCTCGAACGAACACGCGCACTTGCCGATCTCTTCGGGTTCATCGGCACCCCAGGTCTGGTGATCGGCCGGACCGTGCTCACCGGTGCGGTTCCCCTCTCCCTCCTCCGAGAGATTGCGCAAGAGGAGAAGGCCGAACCATTTCCGGCCTGTTGATACGATGAACACACCAACCCATATGCTGATCGGGGCTGCCGTCTTTGCGCGTCCCATCGTGCCGGCCACTCTGGTAGCGGCCATGCTGGGCGGCCTCGCCCCTGATGTCCCGATGTTTGCATTGGTCCTATTTTCGACACGCCTGGTCGGAATTCCGCAGCATGAAGTCTTCGGAGACCTCTTCTACTCGGACTCATGGCAGGCCATCTTTGCCGTTGATCACAGTTTTTTCGTCTGGGGCCTGCTTCTTGCTCTTGGACACTGGCGACGTCACCTCATTCTTACCGCCTTTGCAGGAGCCGGCCTTTTGCATGCGGCCACCGACTTCGTCACCCATCATGACGATGCCCGCCGCCAATTCTGGCCCGTGTCGGACTGGGTATTCCGCAGTCCGGTCAGCTACTGGGACCCGAACTATTACGGCGGTATCATCGGCGTGGTGGAACTTGGGCTGGTTCTGTTCGCCACTGTCTTTCTCTGCTGGCGGCACCAAAAACTCTGGCAGCGCGTCGTGATCGTCATTTTGGCTGCTGTGTTCGTCGTACCCGTGATTGTCACAGGTGGCTTCCACGGACTTCACGGCATGGGCTGAAAGAGCGCAACGCAACCTGCTCCAGGTTCCCGCTCGGCATGGCTTGAATGGCCATTCTGGATTGATCGCGCCGCCCCTCGCAGCTTACCGAAAAGCCCGCTTGGTCGTCCTAAGCGCTCAATGTTTCCTTAGCTCGATCTGTATCGCCGCAACAGTTGCGCGTTGATGGCAACAATGATCGTGGAGGCCGACATGAATACGGCACCGACTGCAGGCGTCATCAGGAAGCCGGTGCCGAAAGTGATGCCAGCCGCCATTGGAATGGCAAAGGCGTTGTATCCTGTCGCCCAGATCAGGTTCTGAACCATCTTCGAATAGGTCGCTCGTGACAAACCAAGAATGGCCTCGACGTCCCTTGGGTCAGAACGCACCAAGACCACGTCAGCGGATTCCACGGCGACATCCGTTCCCGCACCAATTGCAATCCCAAGATCGGCTTCGACGAGCGCTGGCGCGTCGTTCACCCCGTCTCCGACCATGGCGACTTTCAAACCCCGGGCGCGAAGTTCTTTCACGCGGGCCGCTTTCTGATCCGGGAGCACCTGTGCGAAATATTCATCGAGGCCGAGTTCTGCGGCGACCGACTTCGCGACACCCTCTGCGTCTCCTGTCATCATGATTGACCTGACGCCCTTTGCCTTGAGACGCGCTACGACATCACGCGATTCCGTGCGCACGATGTCTGCCAAAGCAAGCAACGCATAGGGCTGGCCGCCGACCTCCAGCACCACGACGGTCTTGCCGGCCGCCTCCAGCAGGGCGAGTCGGGGGTCGGTTACAGGTCTGTCCTGCCGCAGGAGATGACTGGGGCTGACAATCGCGATTTCCTGCCCTTCAACGCGCGCCGTTACGCCAGCACCAGTGATGCTCTGCAATCCTTCCGGTGCCGGAAATCCGATGCCACGGGTTTTCGCGGCGGCGACGACTCCCATGGCGATCGGATGCTGCGACTGGCTTTCAACCGATGCCGCAAGGCGCAAGGCGGTTGTCTCGTCGCCATCTTGCAGCAAAACCAGATCGCTGACGCCGAACCTGCCCTCGGTCAGTGTGCCTGTCTTGTCAAAGACCACGGCATTCAGATCCCGCGCACGCTCGAAGGCCGCACGGTCGCGAATCAGCAGTCCGTTGCGCGCTGCCAGCGATGTCGAGACGGCCACGACGAGCGGCACGGCAAGGCCAAGCGCATGCGGGCAGGCGATGACCATGACGGTCACCATCCGCTCAAGCGCAAAAGTGGCCCCCGCCCCGACCGCATACCAGTAACCGAACGATCCGAGGCCGACGGTGATGGCAATCCAAGTCAGGACAGTCGCTGCGCGCGAAGCCAGATCCTGTGTGCGCGAGCGGCTGTCCTGCGCCACTTTCACCATGGCGATGACCTGTGACAGGTAGGTCGCCTCGCCCGTCGCCTTCACCTCGATGGTAACAGCACCTTCGCCATTTACCGCACCGCCGATGACAACCTCGCCCGCAGACCGCGTGACAGGTTTCGATTCCCCGGTCAGCATGGCCTCGTTGAAGGATGATGTGCCTTCGATGATCGTTCCATCGACCGGCACCTTGGCGCCGGGGCGGATCACGACCCGGTCGCCGGCAATCAAGGCCGCGACGGGCACGTCCTCCGTTCCACCGTCCGCAGTAACGCGCAGTGCGGTATCGGGCAGCAGGCGGACCAGTTCCTCCAAAGCGCGAGAAGCGCCGAGGACGGACCGCATTTCAAGCCAATGGCCCAAAAGCATGATCGTGACGAGCGTGGCCAGTTCCCAATAGAACGGCTCTCCGCCGGGCAGTCCCAGCGTGACGGCAGCCGAGTAGAAATAGGCTGTAGAGATGGCAAGCGCGACCAGCGTCATCATGCCCGGACGACCACTGCGGATTTCCGGAAGTGCCCCTTTCAGGAAGGGCCAGCCGCCCCAGAAATAGATGATCGAAGACAGGGCCAGCGCGACCCACTCTTCGCCAGCAAACAGGGGTGCCATCCCTTGCCCCGTAAAGACCCGCACCATCGGCGACAGCACCAAGACTGGGACGGTCAAGACGACGCATACCCAGAACCGGCGGCGGAAATCGGCCACCATGTCGCCGTGTCCTGCGTGGGCACTACCCCCCTGTGGCGCATGCCCCATCGCGGTGTGATCAACGGCGGGCTTAGCACCATGGCCCATCCCGGAATGGTCCATTCCGGCCATCGGCGGGTGGGTGTCCGGTTTCTGCGCGTTGCTGGCCATCAAACCGAACTCCTTTGCGTCCCGGATTGCACGCGGCGCGGCCGATCTCGACCGCGCCGCCCAAGGTCATGCCGGGCTTACATGCCCTTGGTGGCGAGAAAGGCCTTGAGCGTGGCGATCTCGGATTCTTGCGCCGCAATGATCGCTTCGGCCAGCTTGCGCATTTCGGGGTCCTTGCCGAATTCAAGCTGAATCTTCGCCATGTCGATAGCGGCCTGGTGGTGCGGGATCATGCCCCTGGCGAAATCGATATCCGGGTCGCCGGTATAGGGGACCATCATGTCGGCCATCATCTTGTCCATCGCGGCAGCGCTGGCGACGGTAGCCGGGTCATTGGCGAGTTCCGGGGGTATCAGGGTCGCATGGCTCATCATGCCCATATCCCCCATGCCCATGCCGCCCATGTTGGAGTGGTCCATGCCCTCCATGGTTTGCTGGGCAAATGCGATCCCGCCGACAACAGCAACAGCCGCAATAGACAGCGCTAGAGTACGTTTGTTCATTCAGATTTTCCTTCGATGGTTATGTTTTGTCAGGCAGGCGCGTAGCCGACCTCAGTCAGCGCAGCGACCAATCGGTCGCGAGAAGCCGCTGATTTCACTTCGACCTTGTGCGAGGCCGGATCTGCGCTCACCTTAGCGGTGGGGTCCACCGCCTGGATCGCCTTGGTCACACTGCGTGCGCAGCCGCCGCAGGTCATGTTCTCGATATGGAACTGCATGAGTGTCTCCTTTTGGACAATCGCCTCATGCAACTCGATATGGGCCTTCCCACCGTTGTAAGGTCAAGGGAACAAATCCGTGAACAGACAAATTGAAATCAGGGCTTGACCTTACCATCATGGGAAGCCTTATCTCAGTCAGCGGAGTAACTCGCCACTGGAGTGCCGCGATGAACATACAAGCCCCTCAGAACGCCACGGCAGACCTCGGCCGGATCGTGATCGACGTCGAGGGCATGACCTGCGCATCATGTGTCGGGCGCGTTGAGCGCGCACTGCAGGCGGTCTCCGGGGTAAAAACCGCAGCCGTCAACCTCGCGACGGAACGGGCAGAAATCATCGGGCCAGACCTCGACCGGTCGGCTCTGGTCAAGGCAATCGAGGACGCGGGCTATGATGTGCCAACGCGCCCGATCGATCTCATCATCGAGGGGATGACCTGCGCCTCCTGCGTCGCACGGGTGGAGCGGGCCTTGAAAACGGTACCCGGTGTGACCGCAGCCAATGTCAATCTGGCCACGGAACGCGCCACGGCCACCGGAACGGCGGATCTTGCCTCCCTGATCGGCGCAATCGCGGATGCGGGTTACGTGGCACGGGCAGCGACCGAAACCGCCATCATGTCAGAAGAGTCCGCCGCGAAGAAAACGGCCGAGGAAGCCGCATTGAGGCGCGATGTGCTTTTTGCTGCGGCTCTGACTCTGCCGGTTTTTGTCCTCGAGATGGGATCGCATCTGTTCATGTGGGTCCACATGGCGGTGATGAACAGCATTGGCATGCAGAACAGCTGGTACATTCAGTTCGCCTTGACGACCGTGGTCCTCCTTGGCCCTGGCCTCAGGTTTTACCGCAAGGGGTTTCCGGCCTTGGCGCGTCTGGCGCCTGATATGAACAGCCTAGTCGCGGTCGGAACGTTGGCTGCCTTCGGCTATTCCCTCGTGGCAACCTTTGCCCCCGGAATCCTTCCCCCAGGCACCCAGAATGTCTATTTCGAGGCGGCGGCAGTCATCGTCACATTGATCCTCCTTGGTCGTCTGCTTGAAGCTCGCGCAAAAGGCCGGACCTCAGAGGCAATCAAGCGGCTGGTCGGACTTCAGGCCAAGACCGCCCGTGTCCTTCGCAATGGCGGCCTGGTCGAAGTGCCGGTCGCCGAAGTCCGCCCGGGCGATGTCGTCGAGGTCCGCCCGGGCGAGCGGGTGCCGGTCGACGGCGAGGTGACGACGGGCGCAAGCTGGATCGACGAAAGCATGATCTCTGGCGAGCCCGTGCCGGTCGAGAAGGCACCGGGCAGCACCGTGACCGGCGGCACAGTAAACCAGACCGGCGCCTTCAGTTTCCGGGCGACGGCGGTGGGCGAGGCTACGATGTTGGCTCAGATCATCCGCATGGTCGAAGCCGCGCAAGGCGGCAAGCTGCCGATCCAGGCGTTGGTCGACCGCGTGACGATGTGGTTCGTTCCCGTCGTCATGGCGCTTGCCGTCCTGACTTTCGCCGTCTGGCTGATCTTCGGGCCTGATCCGGCCCTGACCTTTGGCCTGGTCAACGCCGTCGCCGTCCTCATCATTGCCTGCCCCTGCGCCATGGGTTTGGCCACACCAACGTCGATCATGGTCGGCACCGGGCGTGGTGCCGAAATGGGCGTGCTCTTCCGCAAGGGTGAGGCCCTCCAAGCCTTGCAGAGCGTCAAGGTGGTCGCGTTCGACAAGACCGGTACCCTGACCGAGGGCAAGCCGCGCCTGACCGACATGGCGCTGGCGCCGGGCTTCGACCGGGCCGCAGTGCTGGCAGTGGTGGCGGCTGTCGAAGCGAAGTCCGAGCATCCGATCGCCCGCGCCATCGTCGCCGCGGCCGAAGCCGAGGGCCTGATCCTTCCCGAGGTCACTGCCTTCGATTCCGTCACCGGTTTCGGTGTGACGGCGGCGGCGGGCGGACAGCGGGTCGACGTCGGCGCCGACCGCTACATGGTCAAGCTCGGCCTCGATGTCTCGGGCTTCGGCGATACCGCGACCCGGCTCGGCGACGAGGGCAAGTCACCGCTCTATGCCGCCATCGACGGCAAGCTTGCCGCGATCATCGCCGTTGCGGACCCGATCAAGGAAACCACGCCGCAGGCGATCCGGGCATTGCACCTGCTGGGGCTGAAGGTTGCCATGATCACCGGCGACAATGGCCGCACGGCGAACGCCATCGCCCGCCAGCTTGGCATCGACGAAGTTGCGGCCGAGGTGCTGCCCGACGGCAAGGTCGCTGCTGTGAAACGTCTGAAGGCGTTGGGGCCGCTGGCCTATGTCGGCGACGGGATCAACGATGCTCCCGCCCTGGCCGAAGCGGATGTGGGCCTTGCCGTCGGCACCGGCACCGACATTGCCATCGAGGCGGCGGACGTCGTACTGATGTCGGGCAGGCTGACTGCGGTTTCGGATGCCATCGCGCTGTCCAAGGCCACCATGCGCAACATCCGCCAGAACCTGTTCTGGGCCTTCATCTACAACGCCCTGCTGATCCCGGTTGCGGCAGGCGCGCTCTGGCCCGCCTTCGGAATCCTGCTGTCGCCGATCTTCGCCGCCGCCGCGATGGCGCTATCGTCGGTCTTCGTCCTTGGCAACGCTCTGCGACTGCGGCGCTTTGCACCTTCAATCGCCGTGTAAGGAGGACCTGAGATGAACATCGGTGAAGCTTCAAAATCTTCGGGCGTTTCTGCCAAAATGATCCGCTACTATGAGTCGATCGGACTCATTCCGGCAGCAGGAAGGACGGTTGCAGGATATCGCGTCTATACGATGACCGATGTTCAGCTTCTGCGCTTCATCCGAAGGGCGCGGGATCTGGGCTTCTCCGTCGAGAAGATCGAGGAGTTGCTGGCGCTCTGGCAGGATCGTTCACGGCAGAGCGCCGATGTGAAACAGATTGCGCTTGAGCAGATCGCCGGTCTTGAAGTTCGAATTCGTGAAATGCAGGCAATGATGGACACGCTTCGCCATCTGGCGGATGCGTGCTGCGGCG
The DNA here is from genome assembly GCA_964393035.1 of uncultured Tabrizicola sp. Classification (GTDB taxonomy): domain Bacteria; phylum Pseudomonadota; class Alphaproteobacteria; order Rhodobacterales; family Rhodobacteraceae; genus Tabrizicola_A. Next base: position 14,983 of record CAYMRX010000010.1, on the reverse strand, counting down.
ATCACCGCCCGGACTGTCCGATCCTAGCAGACCTCGTGAATGGCCCCGATCAAGGCAGTAATGGTGGCCAGGATGAACGAACTCCCGCGTCCCGCTCCGAAAAGGCTGCCGGGCTTCAAGCGCATTGACATTCTACGGCCTGCGCATGATCGTGATCTTGTTTGGTGTTCATGGGATGCAGAGTCCCCGAACTCAATCGGGAATGAGGAAGGGTGGACCCAATAGCGGCACCCGACGCCTCAGCCGCCCCCGCGACTGTATGCGGTAGTGGCCCTTCGATATGCCACTGGGCAACTGCCCGGGAAGGCGAAGGGTTGCAGTGACCGTGAGCCAGGAGACCGGCCAGACAGGAGGCTTAACCCCAATCCCGTCGGGTGTGACGGGCGGAGAAACATCATGTCTGCCACCACTCTTTCCACCGCGTCCGTACAGCACGCAGGTCTGGTTCGGCCCATCCTGACCAGTGCTGTCCTTGGTACGTTTCTCATCTTTGCGGCAGGTTTTGCCTCTTCAGATGCGCTGCATGCCGCAACACATGATACCCGCCACGCCACTGGCTTTCCCTGCCACTGACAGATCGAGTTCGCTGACATGACGAGATCCCTGTTGTCCGGCGGGGTGATTGCGGGTGCTATTACAGGTCTCGCGGTTGCCTTTCTGCAGTTTTTTCTGATCCAGCCACTCATCATCGAAGCCGAGCGATACGAGACCGGCGAACTTGTCCTGATGGGGGTGGCGCAAGATGACCCCTCGGGATCGAGTGGCGATCCTGTCCTGCCTGCGCACGATGCCGACGACGCTGACGAAGAGGTTGGTATCGTCGTGCGAAACGGCCTGACGGTCCTGACTTTGGTCTTGACCTGGTCAGGCTTTGGCCTGGTCGCGGGAGCTGCTCTTGCAACACACCGTGCCCTGTGGGGTCCACACAGCATTTCTGCACCCGCGCTCGCCCTTTCCGGCTTCGCTGCTTTCGCCCTGTCACCCAGCTTGGGACTGCCACCGGAGTTGCCAGGCATGCTGGCCGCTGATCTGTCGGACAGGCAAATGTGGTGGGTCATGTCGGCGGCGGCGACGGTGGCGGGGCTTTTCCTCGCCAGTGGGGTCAAGTCCTGGCCTGGGCGTCTCGCAGGGCTTGCCTTGATGGTGGCCCCCCACCTTCTCGGGGCACCGCAGCCACCTGCTTCCGTCCCGGTCATTCCTCCGGATTTGGCCGCGCTCTACAGTGCCCGGGTACTCGGCCTGAGCCTGATCGGTTGGCTTGCTCTCGCATCCCTTCTCTTCAGATTGATGCCGGAAGACGGGCGGGAGCAACCTACTGCTGTCGCAGAAGCTGTTGATACCCGTTGACAGAGCAGTCGGAACGACGCATGCGCTCCAGTCTTGCGGTGATCCGATCATCGTCCTTCACATCCTGAACCGCACGATGCATGTTGAGGACAACTTTTTTCCGGACGGCTGACACCCCACGCCTGTGAAGGGCTGTCAATTCGCAGCGCGCCACATCCGATACCGCCCCTGCCCCGTCACCTCGCGGATTAGACCCCGCGTCTCCATCCAGGCGAGGTTGCGCTGGACGGCGGCGCGGCTGGCGCCGGTCAGCACCTCAGCCATTGGGGCGGATACAAGAGGCCATTCGGTCAGCACCGCGCGCAAGGCTGGGGGTGTCCTGCCCGAGAGCGTGGCCATCTCGGTTTCGGACCGCGCTGACCAAGCCTCGATGTCGTCGAGGTGCCGCATCGCGGTCCGGCTTGCCGACTCCATCCCGTCGAACCATCGCACCAGTCGGTCAGCGGCTGTACCACCGGCGCGCAGCCCCCCTGCCCCGCCCATGGCGAGAGGGACAAATATCGCTCCCCTGCCCTCGCTGGTCGCAATCCGCGCGGCCGTTACAGCCGCTTCCACACGGTCTCCGTGCTGCCCGAGACCCGCCAAACTCCAAAGGTGGAACCCCATGCAGGCGCGGCTGATCGGGTGGAGATCAGCAGCTTGCGCCATCACGTCCAGCCAACCCCCCGCACGATCCGCGAAGGACTCCGCCTCATTCGCCAAGTTTTCAGGGTCACGGCGATCCACAAAAGCGGCCAGGTCCACCTCCGGCCTTGGCCCTCCCGTCAGGCGTCGCACCGCCCATCCGACGCGTGCCAAGGCGGCCGTGTCGTCTTGAACTCCAGACAGGCGCAGGGCGATCCAGAGCGCCAGTCGATCCGGCCCGATGCGGTCGCCTGCGAACCAGCTTAGGTCGGCTGCTTCGATCAGGGCGAGCCTGTGGCGCCAGCCCTCAGGCCCACGCTTCAATCGTTCGTCCAGAGCGCCAATCCGCCCCGCGACGCGGGCGAGCCGCGCGGCATGACCCGCCTCGGCCTTCCGCCAGTCATCAAGAACCGCCGTCGCGCGGGGTTCGGCTCTGGGGCCGGGCGGCAGATCGTCGGGCTCGTCTTCGATCGGACCGGGCAGGAACCACTGTCGCATTTGCTTCACGATTTCACTGCGTCCTTTTCACATTATTTCCGCATGGTAGGGGGAAAACAGGGGCCAACTTGTGCTTTGCGATTTCAATTTCATCACTGATTTCAATAGCGAGGCGAGGGCACAGAGGGATGACAGCTTCCTTCGACGATCGACCGCTGAACAGCAACAGCCAGGCGGCGTCCGATGAGGCTTGGAACAAGGCCGTCCGGATCGCGCGAGAACTGGATCAGGCCCTCGATGGGGTCGTGCCGATGCGGGAGGCCGTCACACGTGCGGCAACAGAGCTGCGCCTTTCCACCCGTCAGGTCTACAATCATCTTGCCCGGTATCGCGGGGATCGTCGTGTCTCATCGCTATTGCCCAGGACGAACGGATCGCGGCGCACGCGGATCGCCTCCGAGGTCGAAACCATCATTGTTGCAACACTGCGGGAGATGTGGCTCCGGCCGGAACAACCCGATCTCGCGCCGATCGTCGACGAAATCCGTGCGCGCTGTGCCAGCGAAGGGTTCAAGCCCCCAGCCTATGTCACCGTGGCAAAGCGGATCCCGCAGCTGTTCACCCCCGAGGAGATCGCGCGGCGGCGGCTTTCCGGTGGCAAACACTTGCACCGCCTGAAGCCGCGTCCGGGGTACATCCGCGCGACCCATGCCCTTGACGTCGTCCAGATCGATCACACACCGGCCGATATCCAGTTCGTCGAGGTGATCGACGATCACGGCATCTTCGTCGGCAGACCCTATCTGACCATCGCCGCCGATGTGGCGACGAGTGCCATCATCGGCTTCTGTCTGACCCTTGAGCGTCCGTCCCGGCTCTCGGTTGCCTTGTGCCTTGCCCACGCGATATGCAGCAAGGATGACTGGCTGGCCGAATGCGGGATCGCGCACCCATGGGCGATGCATGGCCGTCCCAAGCAGATCGTCGTGGACTCCGCCAAGGAATTTCAGAGCAGTACCTTTACGAAAGGATGCGCCGACTTCGGCATCACCGTCCGAACCCGGAACAAGGGCACAGTTCACCGAGGTGGGGTTGTCGAGCGCCTGCTTGGAAAAGTGAACACGGTGCTTCGCTCTCTTCCCGGCAAGACCGGACGGTCGATCGCGGACCGCGGTGACTATTCGTCCGATGAGAGGGCAAGTCTGACCTTCGCGGCCCTCGAGCGCTGCATTGCCCTGGCAATCATCGATCACAACCAGACCCAGAACGCGCGCAAGCTGACCGTGCCTCGCCTCGAATGGGAGCGGCGACTTCCACCGATGGACCGGCCGATCGACGATCCTGAGCAAGTCCTGCTCAACTTTCTCCCTCGCACAACACGCCGCATCTCTCCCCAGGGCGTCAGCCTGTTCGCGATCGACTACTTCGAGCAATGGCTTGGGCCTCTCGTTGCCCGCCGTGACCGGTTGCCACCTCTGGATCTATGCTACGACCCCCGGGACATCAGCCGGATCTACGTTGCCGATCCCGACACGCGTGTCTGGCGCCCGGTAAGGCGACGGGACGGGGTGACCATGTCACTCACCCTCTGGCAGCATGAAGCCTACAGAGCGCGCCAGCGCGAGAGCCAGCAGCTCCCCGTGCAGGACAAGACCATCCTGCGCCGGGAAATCGCGGCAACGGTCGCAGGGGCCAAACCCAAGAAGGCTCACCTGCGGGAGATGACGCGCGCCCGACACGCCGCAAGCGCGACAAAACCGTACCAGGATGCAAGGACAGTTTCAGAGGTGGCGAACCCTGGACCAGGACCAGACCGACCCCGCCGCGTCTTTCCCATCGAGACCTGGTGACGTGACCAACCATCTCCTACCATCAAGCTCAGCGTTGCTGGATGCGGATGCTGCCGCCCGCATGGCGCATATTCGGGCGCCACGCTGGATCGGCCATCCCGGTGCCTCTAGGGCACATGATGCGATGCGGCAGCTGCTGGAACGCCCGCCATCACTCCGCCCTCGCGGATTGCTGCTCGCCGGCCCCTATCACAACGGCAAGACCATGATCGCCGAACGCTTCGCCGTCGAACATCTGCGCCGTACCGACCGGCAAAGGGTCTGGGTGATCCAGACTCGGGAGGGGGCTGGCCTGTCGCATTTCTACGCCAGCATTCTGTCCGGACTGCGCGCCCCGCAGGCTGCCGGCTGGCGCAGCCTGTCCCGCGCCAGCGAGCAGGTCGATCATCTTCTCGACAGCCTGAGGCCGCGCCTGCTCATCTTCGACGAATTCCACAGTGCGCTGCGCGGACGCCGACAGGATGTGAAGGCAATCTTCTCGTTCCTGCGGCGGATCGCCCGGGTGCATGACATCTCGCCCGTGCTTGTCGGCGAAATCGCCGTCTACGATGCGCTGCACGACACCGAAGAAATGGGCTCGCGGTTCGATACGGTCGCAGTGCCACGGTGGGGATTCGACGAAGACTTCGCTACACTTCTCGACAGTCTCGAGGCCAGCATGCCGCTTGCGCATGCCTCAAACCTCTCACGACCTCCCCTGGCCAAAATGATCCATGATCTGTCAGAAGGGCTGATTGGCGAGGTGGTCGACATCGTCACCCGGGCGGCGGTGGCAGCTGTTGAAAGCGGTGAGGAAAGGATCACGTCCAGCAACGTCATGGCCCTCGGCTATGTGCCGCTGTCACGGCGGCGGAACTCGGCCTTGCGCCATTCAATGACATGACCAGCAGTGCGCCGAGAATCACCGTCTCCCCGGCCCGCCGCTATAGAGTGGCGGCGGGACATCGCTGGCCGGCGGACGTCAGGCCAGCTCCTGGCGAGCTTTTGTCAAGCTGGCTGCACCGGCTTGCACATGCCAATGGTGTGCCGCCGCGCTATTTTGGAGCGGTGCTCGGAGTGGCCGGCGAGACATGGTCGGCGCAACTTGACCGGCATCTGCCGGATGCTGTTCGTCGCTTGCTGCTCGACCATACGTCGATCTGCCCCGAAGAGATCGACGGTCTTTGTCTGGCCAACAGTCCCTTCTCGAGCGTGCGCTTGCGGCTGCGGAGCCGGCCGCAACATGCAGGGACTTCGACTGCGCAGTCCTGTTGGCTGCAGTTCTGTCCCACCTGCCTGCGGGAAGACGAGGTGCCCTATTTCCGGCAGAGTTGGACTCTGGCAACCCGCGTGTCCTGCTTTCGCCATGGCTGCCGATTGCGCGACCGCTGCCCGTCTTGTGGTCAGGGCCTTGCGCCGTTCAGACAGGATCGCCTTGTTTCACAGCAATACTGCGCCTTCTGCGACGCTCCTCTCGCCAAACCGACGGACCCGGCGAACCCAGGCGCCCGGCGTCTCGAGCGGCTGATCGACGATCTGCTTCGCCTTGACTCAGCTGGGCGCGCGCAGGACGACCGGAAGTCCCTCGCCGAGAGGCTTGCGAGATGCCCGATGCCTGTTGGTCCGACGACATCAACGATCCCGCATCTGTCGCAGCGGGTTCGCCACGATTTTTTCCGACGGCTGTCGGAAGGGCAGGACGGGATAGAGAGCCACAAAAGTGGTGGCCCGCTGAACCTCTGGGTCCGGCTTGCCAATGCCGCTGGAAACCACAACGGGCTGGTCGGGGCGCTCTCGGATCAGCTTGCCGAAACTGCCGGGTTTCAGCGGGCCGCTTGCACCAGAGTGCACGATCTGGCCACTTTGCTGCGGGCCGCGACCCGGCTTCATGAAGACCGTCGACCTCCTGTCGAAGCCCTATCTGCCTCTTAAATGTCCGGTGCCTCCGACGGACCCGCCAGGCCGGCATCTGCGAGTTGCTCGGGATCGGGAAGGTCGCGCAAGGACTCCATCCCGAAGACGGCCAGAAAGGTATCCGTAGTGACGAATGTATAGGGCGCGCCGCGGCGAGGCTCCCGCGGGCCGGTGCCGATCAGGTCTCGGTCCGCCAGCCGCCCGATCAGGTCACGGCTGATCTCTTTGCCGAAGATGTCCTTCAACCCGTCGCGGCTGATCGGTTGGTGAAACGCAATCGCCGCCAGCACGGCCAGGTCGAACTCCGTCAGGTTCAACGCCTGATCCCCCACATCCGCCGCAGCGCGGATCGCTGGGGCATAGGCGGCACGGGTCCGCAGCATCCAGCCGCTGCCCACCTGCGCTACCTCGTAAGGGCGGCCCTCCAGATCAATCACCAGATCTTCGATCAGAAGATCGACCGCGGCCCCCTGCCCCACGATCCGCGCCAGATCGTCCCGAGCGACGGGCGTGGCAGAGGCAAAGAGCACGGCCTCGATCCGCCGCATCCATTCCCGCCAGCGCAGATCGGGTGGCAGAACTGCCAGTTCCCGGTCAACGTCTGGCTCCCCGCGCCGCGCCATAGTCAGATCCCATAGAGGCGAAACGTGTCCCGCCCGGTCAGCTCGCGGACAGCACCCAGGCTGACTAGCCGGTCGCACAGCCGTCGCGCGGCCCGGTCCGTCATGAAGTTCAGCGCCGTCGGCGCCAGCGCATCGCGCGACAAGAATAGATCAACCGCCTGTGCGGCCCCCTTGGCCCGCAGCTTCGGCACTACCGACCGCAGGCGCACCCCGCCGCGTGCTAGTTCGCCCGCCATGGACAGCGCCTGTCCCACCCCCGCCGATACAGCTCGGTGGCAGGCCATGCGCAGGTCATCGCTCCGCAGGCGCAAATCACGAGGTTTCAGGGCCAGCGACAAAAGAGGCAGAACATATGTCCACCCCAGTGACCTCGCGAGTACCGCATCGGCAAGGATAAGGGCCGCGATCTCGCCCCGCGGACTGTCGGTCAGCACGGCCTCGATGACCTGCGCCGCGCGGTCCACCGGGGTTGGCCCTGTGGCATCGAGGCTTAGGGCAATCCGCTCTGGCGCGACACCCTCCAGCGCGCGGCCCAGATTTGAGACCGAGATCGGCCGCGACACTGCCCGCGACCATTGCAGCAGGATCATTCCCGCCGGACCGGGATCATCGCCTGCCTTTGTCAGATGCAGAGCATCTCGCATCGTGATTGCTGCCTCGCGGCGCCCCGCGATCCCCGCACAGACCTCCGCCGCCACCAGCGCCAGCCGGTCACGCCATAAGGTTTGGGGCAGATCTTCGGCGGTTGTCACAAAGGTCAGATGCGCCAGTGCAGCCCCGGACCGGAACGCAGCGGCATCGAAGGTTTCCGAAGGCCCGGACATGATCCAGCCCGGGAGGGGAGGAAGCATCGGCAGGGCCGCGGTGGTCTGGATGCGCGGTGTTCTCATGGCGAGAGCCTACCTCTGTGCGGCGCTTAATGCCAGAAATTATGCAAACAACCGCCGCATCGTTGTCATCGTTGCAATGTCCAATAAGATTGCATTATCGGACGCAAAGAAGATAGGCTCAGAGGCATGGCCGAAACGCACCAGAAATCGCCCTCAGACCCGCCAGAGCACTCCGATCCCAACGAACGGAACGAGAGCGTTGCGCCTGAGGACGGCGCCCTCGCACTGCCCTCCCACATCGCTGGCTCTGGCACGCTCGACCGCCTGGTCGAAACCGCGCGAGACTATGCGCGTCAGGCGGCGTCGGAGAACACGCTGAAGGCCTATGCCAAGGACTGGGCCCATTTCGCGCGTTGGTGCCGGATGCGGGGGGCTGACCCTCTCCCCTCGTCGCCCCAGCTGATCGGGCTCTACATCGCCGATCTGGCAGCGCCGGGCGGCAAGGCCACTTCGCAGTCGGCGTCCCGACCCCTCTCGGTCTCCTCGATAGAGCGGCGGCTGTCCGGCCTGACCTGGGGCTATGCGCAGCGCGGAGAACGGCTGGACCGCAAGGACCGCCACATTGCCAGCGTCCTGGCTGGCATCCGCCGCAAGCACGGACGGCCACCGGCACAGAAAGAGGCCATCCTGCCCGATGACCTGCGCGACATGCTGGCCACCCTGCCCCACGATCTGCGCGGCCTGCGCGACCGGGCGATCCTGCTGATCGGCTTTGCTGGTGGCCTGCGGCGGTCGGAGATCGTCAGCCTTGACCACGGGAAAGACGACACGCCGAACAGCGGTGGCTGGGTCGAGGTGCTGGAGGACGGGGTCCTAATCACCCTGCGCGGCAAAACCGGTTGGCGCGAGGTTGAAATCGCCCGCGGCTCATCCGATCAGACCTGCCCGGTCCATGCCCTGACGCAGTGGCTGCATTACGCCAGGATCGACTTCGGCCCGATTTTCGTCGCCACGTCGCGCAACGGCCTGAAAGCTACGGGCGAGCGGTTGTCGGACAAGCACATCGCCCGGCTGATCAAGTCCTGCGCCCGCGAAGCTGGTCTGCGCCCTGAGCTGCCGGAGAAGGAGCGTCTTGCCCGCTTCTCGGGCCATTCCCTGCGTGCAGGCCTCGCTAGCAGTGCAGAGGTTGATGAGCGTTACGTCCAGAAGCAGCTCGGCCATGCCTCGGCCGAGATGACCCGCCGCTACCAGCGCCGCCGCGACAGGTTCCGCGTCAACCTAACCAAAGCCGCAGGACTATAAGCCCCCTGCCCTTCCGACGGGCCTTTGCTGAAATGCCAAGCTCCAACCTGACCGCTCAGGTTTCAGCTAACCGCTTCAATTGAAATCGGGAACCAAACGCGACAAGCGCACTAAGGCCGGGTTGCGATCTGCGAAGGCAGAAGGGCGGATTGGTGGCAATCCGGGGCTGAAGGCGGGTGATCCCGTGGCCATCCGCAAGGCAAGGGCCGCGCGAGTGGAAAGCCATTTCCAGAAGCTGAACACCAATGCCGACCAATGGGTGCCGGAGGTGCGTCGTCTGAGACCGGGCCTGCCTTGGGAAGACGTGCTGCGCATCGTCAATTCAGGCCTGCCGCGCGAGGTGCAGCCTTGGTCCCTGCCCCGCCTGATCCGTGCTGCCAAAACTTTCGTCCGCGAAGGCCTGTTGCCGGAAACCATCCTTTCCCGCGCCACCTCATCCGACAAGGATGATCGCCTACCCGCCATCCTCGCGGGCATCAAAGGCGCAGATCCCAAGATGACTCTTCAAGCCATCTGCGACCGGCTGGAGACTATGCGCGAACGGACGCCAAGGGGACGAAGCAAGTGGGGTCCCTCTTCGGTCAAGATGCTCTTGGAACGCGCCGAAAGGCTTGGTTTGCTCTGAACAGCCAATTTAACCTTGCAAATCATCCATATCGTGGAGTATTTGCAAGGTATGTACGAACGCAGAACCAATCAGATTGTGTTGTCCGCTCTTGAAGCCCAGGCGGCGGTCGTCCTTTTGGGCCCTCGGCAAGTTGGCAAGACCACTCTTGCACTCGAAATTGCAGAACACCGCCCGTCAGTCTACATTGACCTCGAACGGGCGGCAGATCGACAAATCTTGGCCGAGCCAGACCTATATCTGGACGAGCAGGCAGGAACGTTGGTTATTCTCGATGAGGTCCAACAGATGCCGGGCCTATTTTCAAGCCTGCGCGGACAGATTGACATGCGGCGGCGCAAGGGCCTGCGCACAGGACAGTTCCTGTTGCTGGGATCCGCGTCAAACGTGCTTCTGCAACAGTCAGCAGAGTCCCTTGCCGGTCGTGTCCGCTACGTCGAGATGCCACCCTTGCTTCTGGAAGAAGTGGGCAACGACCGTCTGAACGACCTTTGGCTGCGCGGCGGTTTTCCTGACAGCTTTCAGGCGGCTGACGATCCGGCCAGCCTGACTTGGCGCGAAGACTTCCTGCGCACCTACCTTGAGCGGGACATCCCTGCTCTTGGCCCACGTATTCCCTCTACCACTTTGCGTCGTTTCTGGACGATGCTGGCCCATGCCCAAGGCGGCTTGCTGAACGCTGCCGCTTTGGCCGAGGGGTTGGGCGTGTCAGGTCAGACGATTGGGCGATACCTCGATCTGCTTGTCGATCTTATGCTGGTGAGGCGCCTGATGCCCTGGCATGAAAATGTCGGCAAACGCCTTGTCAAATCACCCAAGATCTATGTCCGCGACTCTGGCCTGCTCCATGCTTTGCTCGGCCTCGGTTCACTGGAAAACTTGCTGGGCCATCCGGTGGTTGGCGGCAGCTGGGAGGGGTTTTGCCTAGAAACCCTGATCGCCGCCGCGCCCGCTGGTACGGAGACCTTCTTCTACAGGACATCGGCTGGGGCAGAACTCGACCTTGTACTTCGCCTTCCCGGCGGGGAAACCTGGGCAATCGAGATCAAGCGTACCACTGCCCCCAAAGTCTCGCGCGGCTTTCACCTCGCTATTGCAGACATCAAAGCTGATCGGCGCATCTTGGTCTATGCGGGAGGGCGTGAGGTTCCTCTCGGAGAGGGTTTGCGGGCCATGCCACTCGATGTAGCAGTGCAGCAACTGCGCCACCAAACTTAAGCCCACCCGATGGAGCGGAGGCCCAATCAAAGTTGGCGGCCCTTGCAGTCGAAGCACTTCGAATCGAAGTGCACGCCAAGAACAGACTTTCGCCAATCCCCTCACCTAACCCTTGAAGCTGAAGACCTAGCTACAAGATGTTGATGGCCCACAAATTAGAAGACTCAAGTTTAGTTGCTTTATTTCAGTATCTTAAGTCCGCAATCCTTCAGACTACGCTGCCCGCCCTGCGACTGGCCTGCGTCTATCGGTAGAATTTTCTTGCGCGAACGAAAAAGTTGGCGCATTTCTACCCGTAGCGCGGAAAGGTGAGAATTTCAGGTTTCTGCGCTACAAAAGAAAAGCTCGGAAAGAGCGCGCTGCGTAAACCTCGGTTGCGACAGCACAAAACGTGAGGGCAGTATGTCAGCAGAGCGAGTATTTGCCGAGCTTCAAACCGACGCATCAACACTGCACGCGTCCATTCGCTTGCATCTGGAGCGCAATTTTGCGCCTGACGCAAGGAAGTATCTGAGGACATTTTCGTCCACCGAGGCCGCTGACTTCTTGGGGCTCGCGCCCGGGCACCTGCGCAAACTGCATGCCGAGAACAAGATCCCGGATGTTCCTTTGGACGAGAGAGGCCGCAAGTTCTATTCCGCCGAAGACTTGGGGCAGATCCGGCTGGCTCTCGCACGCAACACGAGGGACCCGTCGCTTTACCTGCGCGGGCGGGTCGGGCAAGAACCGCTTCAAATTATCTCCTGCGTCTCATTTAAGGGCGGGTCGGCAAAGACCACAACGGCGGCATATCTCAGCCAATGGTATGCCCTTCATGGCTACCGTGTCCTAGTGGTTGATATGGACCCGCAGGCATCGCTGTCCTCGATGACAGGCCTCCGTCCAGAGATCGATTTCACGCACAAAGGGACCATCTACGACGCAATCCGCTATGACGACCCGCTGCCGATGAGCGAGGTCATCCGGAAAACCTACTTTCATGGCCTCGATATCGCTGCAGGCGGCCTAATCCTGTCAGAGTACGAAACTGAAACGCCCTACGCGCTGCGCCGCGGTGCTGAGCCGCCCTTCTACTTGCGTCTGCGCGAGGCGATCCAGTCGGTCGAGGCGAACTATGACCTTGTTTTCATTGATTGTCCGCCACAACTTGGCTTTCTGACTTTGTCTTCTTTAGTCGCGTCTACTTCGATCATCATCCCGGTCGTGCCCAACTTCATCGACGTGGCCTCGTTGGCACAATTCCTGACCATGACATCATCCTTGCTCGACACCATCCGGGATGCTGGGATGACGCTGGACTATGATTTCCTCCGTTACTTGGTCTCACGCTTTGAGCCCTCCGATGGCCCCCAAGCACAGGTTGCCGGCCTCTTGCGTGCAAACTTCGGCAAACGCGTGATGACCGAAACCTTCCTGAAATCGACCGCCATTTCGGATGCTGGTCTGACTCATCAAACCCTGTTTGAGGTCGGGCGTGGCAGCATGAACCGGAACACCTATGACCGCTCGATGGAATCGGTGAACGCGGTCGCGCGCGAGCTGGAACAAGAGATCCACAAAGCTTGGGGAAGGCACTGATATGGCCCGAAAGAACATGTTTGAAGGTATTACCCCGGCTCAACGGCCCGAAGACGCGGAGATGCCTGCCCTGCCCCGTACCACGGCGAAAATGCCCGAGGTATTTCAAAGTGCGGGCCCGATTGCTGCAATTCGCAACGATCTGCGCAGCATAAGCAGTCGCTCTGTTCAAGAAATTGACCCTGAAATGATCGAGGACACTGGCCTCAAGGATCGTTTGGGCGACCTCGACGACGATGTAGCAGAGTTGCGGGATAGCATTGCAAAGCACGGGCAGCAGGTTCCCATTCTCTTGCGTCCCCATCCGACGCTCAGCGGCCGCTATCAGGTGGTTTACGGACGCCGGCGGCTTGCTGCCATTCGCGCGTTAAGAACACCAGTCAAAGCACTCATCCGAACCTTGTCTGATGAGGAAGCTGTCCTTGCTCAAGGTCAGGAAAACAACCTTCGCAAGGATCCTTCCTTCATCGAAAAGGCTCTTTTTGCGGGAGACCTAGAAGAAGCGGGCTATGATGCAAAGGTTGTGCAAGACGCGCTGAACGTCAATCGAAGCCATACGTCTCACATGCGCAAGGTGCGTGAGGCCATTCCACGCGAAGTAATCGAACGCATCGGAGCGGCACCCTCGATAGGGTGGAAGCGCTGGTACGAACTTGCTTCCCGCCTTCTCGATGAAAAGACCGATGCGATCGCCGTGCACCCTGCCCCGTTTCCGGCGGGCTTGACGTCTGACCAGAGATTCGATGCCTGGTCGAAGATGGCGATGAAAACCGGAAAGATCAGCACAAGTAGAAAAGTCCAACAGGGAAATTCCATGTTGGTCAAGTCGCGGGATGGTTCGACCATTGGCACCGTAGCTCTGCAGAAAGACACTCTGAGCTTTCAGGCCGCCTCTAAAGGTGACCCGTTCACGGCATGGCTGCATGGGAGTGCCGAGACTGTGTTCTCGCGGCTGCATGAAGAATTCCTCGCCCTTTCCGCCAAGCCGGAGTGAGCAAGCAATGCAACAAAAACAACAGAGGAGCAGTGTCGGAAAAGAATAGGCCTCCCGAATGGAACCCACCCGGAAGGCCCGCGCAAAACACAGGGCGCCAACCCTGAGAATGCTCATCACTAGCCAGAGCAAGTTAGCGCAGGCCCGAATCGCAAGCAACATCGCATCGCGGTGATCTGATATCTTTTATCATTTATCTGAAAAAAAGACCCAGAACTCCTACGTAAATCTGCGAAATGCGGTCCTCATTCGGACAGCCCTGAACGTTCCGCGTGAACAAATCATGGAACAGATCACATCCACGCCCATGCTTCGGCATGCCCGGCGCCCCAATTTGTCATCTCGAAAACCTCACGCGCCGACCCTTGCAGCCGACAAGGACAAGCGTTGGCACATCCTAGATCTGGCAAAGGTCTGCCGCCAGCGCCTAAAGCTTCGTGATCGCGACATTGCGGTCTTGCGGGGGTTGCTGTCCCTCCTGCCCTCGCAAGCGCGACCTGACCAAATGGTGGTCTTTGCATCCAACCGGGTTCTGATGGATCGCTGCGATGGTATCGACGAGCGAACTCTTCGTCGTCGGCTTGCTCACTTGCAAGACTGCGGGATGCTTGAACGCCGGACGAGCCCCAACGGCAAACGATATCAAGTCCGCAACGAACACCACGACGCGCTACTAACCTATGGCATCGATCTCGCTCCTTTGTTTCACATCCAGAGCCATCTAGAGGCACTCGCAGAAGACTGCCGCCACGAAACCGTAAGAACCAAAGTGCTCCGCTCCCTGATCAGAGATGCTCTGTTCAAAATGCCACCACATCAAATCACTGACGTTCAAAAGGAAGCGCAACGCGCACTTAGAAGAGTGCTCGATAGCAATCAGTTGCAGCAAATCCTGTCTCAGCTTGAAGAAGCTGCGCCCGTTATGATCCCTCAACTCACGAACGACGTAACTCTGCCGACAGCATACATGTCCGTCAGCGACGGTCAAAATGACCGGCATATTCAGAGTTCGTGTAAAGAAAATTTAGAATCTGAAAGGGCTGAGAGCGAAACTTTGAGCAATCCTGCCTGTGAAAAAAAATCGGCCAACGTAGATCATGCCGACATCACAGTCGATGAATGCATGGACCTTGCCCGAACTGCCAGAGAAATGGCCCCTAAACAGCCACGATGCTGGGAAGATCTGATTGATCTTTCAATAACCCTTGCCCCTGCAATAGGCCTTCAAGGCGCGGTGATCCATGAAGCCGAGAAACACTTGGGCAGACACGGCTGCGCTTTGGCCGTTCTTGGTCTTGTCGAGGCATTTGGCAGAGTTCGCAACCCAGAAGCCTATCTAACCGCTCTTGTTCAACGTCGCCTCAAGCAAGGCCTCGATCTCGTCCGAATGTTTCGTTCCCTCGTTCGGCCAGGTAAGGCAACAGCTGCTTTCGCTTAGAACAAAGATGTTTACCCCGGTAAACACTGGTGGGGCGTGCTTGGCTCGACTCAAAGTGCGCGATGTATACCGGGGTAAACATGAAGCCGTCGCGTTGCGCGGTGAAGAGTTTGAGAATGGTTGGTTTGAGGGTGGCGGGAAGTGAGATCGGGAGAGTGGCTCCCGGCACCCGTCGTGGAGAAGACCTGATGGCCCAAGCTGCCCAGAAGATCACCCTGTCGTC
>CAYMRX010000009.1:0-69996 GCA_964393035.1 uncultured Tabrizicola sp. | reverse complement strand
TCATCGCTGAGAAGGTTGATTTCCTCAGCCGCCCGAAGGCGACCGAGAACGAAAATCCCGAGTTGGTCGACCGCGACGATGAGATCCCGTTCTGAAAAGAACGGAGTCTCTACCTCGGGCCCGGCGGGGAAACCCGCCGGGCTCGGTTGCTTTCGGCCCAAAGCAGACGGATGGTCCCGACTTATGCTGCGTGACGGCATCCCTGAAAGCCGACATTCGACTTACAGCGCAGCAATGTCACCGCCTTAATGGCAAATCTGCCGGACGAAACGGTCAATCCAGTTCAAGCAAAAACACTTTTCTAATTGCCTCGGAGAAAACCCTGCGACGCGCGGGATTCGCCTTGAGTTCATCTCGCAACGACTTCGGAATTTCAAGCTGAACGCCACTCCCTGTGCGTCCTCGGTTACAAATGTTGTTTGGGTGAGCACCAGCCAGATCCCCTAGCGCAACCTCGGCGGAGAAACCGGCAAGTTTAAGTTGCTTTTCCATCTTTTCCAGAGACGGAGCGTCTAGTCCGCCCAACCAAACAGTTTCGGGATCATCTCGGTCGCTGCGGCCGTGGATTGCAACAACGACTTCGCACTTACCCGCAGCATCAACAGCCTGCGACTCGTCATACTTGTGAGATGTGACGTGCAAGTCGCCGTGCGGCCTCCTCCGAAGACCCTCGAAACAGTAAAGTGACAAGTCTCCTCCGGCGATATCACATGCAATCTCGGATGTCCCTGGCTCAATTCTTCCTCCGTGAGGTGCCATGATCAAGACGTCCGTTCCTCTGTCTTCGACCGCAATATGGTAATCAATTCCGGGCTTTTCCTGTTCAAAAAGCTGTTTGAAGCTAGAATATTGGTCAGCTGTCATTTTGGCTTTCTCAAAAGTGCAGTTCTTCTTATCTGGTGAATGCATCGTCTATCTGCAATGGGCTCCGAGCAATACGCTGCAACTCAACAACGTGCTCGTTCGGAGCCTTCAACCGTCCCGGCGCCCACGGCAGGCTAGGTCGGCCCATTGCGGTCACTCAACCTGGCCTCAACAGGTCACCTGCCAGACCGGACCTTCGCTGCACCGAAAAAGTCGGGTGGAGTGCTAGGTTTCGCGCTCTACATTCAAGGCAGACCATGCGTTGGCCTCATGAAGTGACACATGCAATCCCTTGGGAAACTCTGCCGTGCCGACGATCACCATTAAGAATGCATTCAAATCATGCTTTGAGCGAACGAAAAGGTCGGCCATTGATGATATGTCGGTGCCAGACGGGGCTGGAACTGCTTGAGGGTGCGTGTGCCAATCTCCGAGGTAGTGCAACCCGGACTTATGTAGCGTACTGATTTCAATGCGTTCCGCAAAACGATCAGCGATAAAAAAGAACCTTCCACGTCGATCGGAAACTCTTGGACCGGTCGCACGCACAAGCTTTACATACTGACCTTCAACTACCCCAAATAGCTGACCGCCAGCTTCAGGCATTCTCGGATCCGACTGTCGCCAATTAGCAAAGTGATCGACAACATTTTGTTCTAGCACCAGAACTTGCCCGCTTTCTCCAATGGGGTAGCGAATGCTCATGATCTTCCGCAAAAAACACAATCTTCCTTTTGCCTCCACTCAAATTTCCTGGTTCCGCCGAAGTTCGGAACATCAGTAAAGTAATTTAGGAAGTCCGGGCTGAAGCGCCCCCGTTGCTCGGCAATTTCTTCTTTCGAAGCCCAGTAAACGGCCTCGGTCCCGGGGGGCACCTCGCCAAGCAGTGCCTTCGTAGAGGCCTTAGCTACTAAGGCCGCAACGCCTGCCAACGATACTGGCCCATATGGTTGAAAACTGGCCCCACAATGGGGCTGTTTGCGCGTTGTTTCGGTGTCCCACTCACAAACTGATTGCAGTGCTGCCCCGAATTTGTCCATTCCGCAGGCAAGACATGGCCCGTTGGAGCCGATCAACACGGCGTGCCCTGCCACAGAAAAAGGTTCTGCCCACCCATAGATCACAGGGGGGAAATCCGCTTCGTTCCTAGCCACTTGGTTGAGCCTGCCTTCAGCTACCCAACTGCCAACCGTGGACACGATCAAATCGGTGTTATGGAAAACCTCAGGACGTTTGCCGTAGAGCGATTGCCAGTTCTCGGCAAAGTACTTGATTGAGCGCATATGCGGGAAGTCAGCAGCCAATTTTTCTGCCAGTGACTGGGCTTTTAACGTCCTGACTTGCCTAACCCCGAGCATATGACGCCCAACATTGGGATAGTCGAGAAGTTCCGGGTCGACCAATGTGATCGAGCCAACACCCGTCTTGGCAAGAAGCAGAGCAACCTCGCTTCCCAATGACCCCGCGCCGATCATCATAACACGCTTGTTAAATAAAGGGGCGACTGTAGGGGTGTCACGCCCATGTATCCACGATGGGTCCGCGCGCATAGTTTCGTGGCGCTCAACCTTGTTCCCCCCGAACAGCCGTTGCATTCGGATATGGGGCGGTACTTTTCCAGGCCGAAAGCCCTTCTGCACCATGTCTGGGCGTCGCCCGGCTTTCATACCCTGCTTGATGGGAGGCATAACTTCGACGGCGAAAAAAACCGGTCCATCATCCGTGCGCCCCTCGAAAGAAACGGTGAACTTGTCATCAGCGGTTACAGCCGCATCTTCCAGCAGTTGTATGGATTCCGGTGCCAGCTCCCGCAAAAAGCGTAGAATCGCCGCACCCGACTTCGGGTAATCCGAAGGCAGAATGGGCCTATTGAGGACGATATGTGTCGCGGAGTTGAACTCGTAGTCCTTCTTGTTCCCCGGAAAACGGTTGCGAAGCCAACTCTCCAAGGCCGTGTGGTCATCCGCCAGATAGTAGTCACTTGTACTGCACCACAGTGTCACCCGACGAGAGGGGCCGCCGGGTGACAGGAGGCTGACGATGCTTTTGCCCCCATCAGTTTTGCTCCAATAAGAATCGAACTCGTCCGCGAAATCACTAATGAACGCTTCGTCGTATGAAGCGACGATCAATCGAGTAGCTTCTCTGATAGCGTCCCATATTAACCCTTTGGGGTTCAAAGGATCGTGTTCTGTCCCCGGTGGATAAAGGCAAAATGCACCATCTTTTTCGACGTGCGGAAACTGCAAAAATTGAAACTTTTCAGTGCAGTATACGCGCGGCTTTGCCCACGGGAAATCCTGCAAGAGCACCACGTGCAGATCAAAGTGGTCAGCTTGGTGCTCGAACGGGACAACCCATCCGTGGATTGGGTCCTTGGCTTCATATCTAGACAATTCATCCCGCGTGAGGTCTCGCGCATTCGGACATTGAGCGAACACCCAGCGGGACAACTCGGCTATCATGAGGTCGGTAGGTTTAGATGGCCCAGTCAATGCCGATTACCCGTAGCGGCCTCCGCCCTGCTTGTTCACAGCGGCGAGGTCATTGTTTTGCTCTGCGTCAACCTTGTCCACCATGCCCAAAGTAAGGGCAGCAGGTGCAGCCAACTCGCTAGCCTTCGTTTCGAGGCCAGCGTCGGGCACATAGAGGGTGAGATCGTCTGGAATACGCCCGCCAAATTGGTCTTGTAGGGCTTTGAAAGCTGCCGTGCGGTCTGACGTCTGTGTCAGCGCGTCTTTCAGACGCTCAGCAAGCATTCTGGCCTTCGCAACGAAATCGCTGCGTTCCTTAGGCGACCAACCCTGATCCAACCGCGCGCCTTCTACGACAGGGTTTGGAATGTCATTGGCGAGAAAGTTCGGCAAGTCTTCCGCGACTCGCAATAACGCCAGATCGTCCCTATCGCTGGCAATTGCTGCCGACGCCTTCTCAAAGACCGACACGACTGCGGCCATGAGTGCAATCGATGCCAACCTTCCTTCGGGCCATTGGAAGTCTTTCCAGCCTTTAAGATAGCGGCTGACGGTTCGGACCTGTTCGCCGTATTGTTTCACGGCATCGACAAACCAGTCTTCGAGTTTTCGCGGGTCGGATTTCATCCAACCCTGGTTGCGGTGCGCGAGCATCATCTCGTCATGAGACAACATTCTATACGCGGTATCTTCCATCATCAGTTCGGCTGTGAAGTCTACACCACGACTTTGGGCATCTTTTACGATGCGCTGAAAGTCCGTATCCGGCACTGAGTAAAGTGCGAGGTCGGTGTGCATAGTGTTGTCAATCTTGACTCGGATGCACGAAGGCTTGTCCGTTACGAGTTGCCAACCCTTCTTCTCGCAAAGTGGCGCGAGGATGCGTTCGACAATGGAAAAGTAGGCTGCGCTTTGAAACACAGGGGATCTGTCTCTGCCCTTTTGAAAATATGAAACGGGCATGAATAGCCCATCGTCCAGATCAATCTCCTGAGGCGGCACATGCGCGGGTTGGTTGCATGTGTGATACGAAAAGCTGCCCTGCATCCTGAACTTCGGCGTCTGGTAACTCCGCACAGATACTGGCGCCTGATCTTCGAATAGAATCTGATCACCCAGCGCCTTTGCAAACGACCCAAAGTGCGAGGAGATTTCGTTGCGGATGTCATCCCGAGCGCTCCGCAGTGTCTGTTCTTGCTTCTCCGAAAGGTCCAATGCGAACTTGTAACCCGAGGGCCGGGACACGAAGGCTTTATGTGCGTTAACAGGCATTAAACTGTCCCTCTTCTGTTCTTCTCTTGTGGTGGTGACGCCGCTTGCCCATATACTTGGGGGCATTGGATCGAGTCTTCAATACCAGAGGTTGAGCATCGTGGCAAAGTTTGTTTCCCTTTCGTTCTGGATCACCTTGGCGGTCTATCTGACTTTAGCCTCACCGCTTGCCCTTGGCTGGATTGAGACATGGCTTGCCGCCAACCTGCCTGTTCTGGGATCGCCAGTTGCCAGCCTTCTTACTTCAAGAGTTGTCGCGGGGGTCATCTGGGGTAGCATTGCGCTGTTCATCGTCGCGCCAGGCTGGCGTCTACTTTGGAAGCTACCTTTTGCGGGGCAATGGCTCGCAAATCGCTACTTTCCTGACCTGAACGGCGAGTGGGTTGTAACGATCCAGTCCAATTGGCCGATTGTAGAACGCCTGAAATCCGCCGCTGCCAGTAACGAAATCACGTTTGATCCTGTAAATGATGAGCGCCCCGGACTTCTGGAAGCGAATTTTGATGTGAAGATAAAACAGACGTGGTTTCGGACCGACGTGGCCTTTCTACCAAACAAAAAAACGCCATTGCTGAGTTCTGAAACGATCTCTGTGGATTTTTTCAAATCAGATAATGGGAATAAATCGGTTGCATGGGTTTACGAGCAGACCAACAAGCAAGACAATTCTCGGCCTCTTGCGGTAACGGATCAACCGAAATTCTATGGATCTGCTGTGCTTAACGTTTGCGAGGGTGCGACCGAACTAAAGGGACAATACTGGCAAAACCGGTCTTGGAACCTTGGCTTGAACGCGGCTGGGCTAATCACAATGAGAAGATCCACCAAGTAGTTGGTATACAAAATAAATGTTGTCTTCGTGGCAGAAAACATGCCTTTCGCTTACGCAGCGAAAGTCGACTTCCCGCCGAACTCGGGAGCCGGGGAGCTTGACTAAAGCGCAGCTCACGGATGACTGCTTTCCCTGGTTTGCTCCAGGCGCCACGCCGCGCTGCCGTCAGGCCGCTTTCCGCCCTTTGTGCCTTTGGGAGTGAGAGGCGTGCCGGTTTTCCGTTGACGGGTTGAGGGCTGGGAGAGTGGCTCCTGGCGCCCGTCACGGGAGATTGCCGATGGGCGTTGTTGAAGTTCTGGATCCGGTCGCACCGGCGCGGGCTGGTGGCTGGAAAGTGGATGTGAGCCGAGGTGAGCGGAACGGGCGGGTGTCGTCTGAGTGGTTCAATCGGCCCGATGACGAGCGGTATCTTTCGCTCGACGATCTCTGGGCGAGTGTGAAGGGCCGCTCCGAGCGCAGCCGCAGCCGGGTGGTGCAGACGGCAGACATCAGGGTGGAAGCCGCGCGCGACAGCGCTGAGCGGTTGCACCTGGTTCTGCCGAAGGCACATGAATCGGTAGCGCCCACGCATTGGGCCTTTGGCCAGCTTGCCAGCATCGTTGGCGCTCCGGCCTCCTACCTGCGGCAGCTGCCCGCGCCGCTGGCGGGAATCAACCTGCAATACGGTCTGACCAACCACCGCGCCGAGCAGGTGAAGACCTTCGAGACTGAGGACGGCCGCACGGAACTGCGCGCGGTGACCGGCCCCGACTATGGCCGGATCCATGACCATGAGTTGGTCGAGGCGGTGCAACGCATCGCGGGCAATGGCACGGGTGACACGCGCTGGAAGGTCCCGGGGGTGCTCGACTGGTCGACCGGGGTCTACAACCCCGATGTCGAGATCAGCCGCGACACGACGACGCTTTATGCCTCCGACCGCGATGTCTTTCTGTTCCTCGTCGATGATCACAACCCGATCGAGGCGGGCAGGCTGCCGGATGGCTCCCCAGATCTCTATTTCCGGGGCTTCTACTGCTGGAATTCCGAGGTGGGGGCCAAGACGCTCGGCATGGCGAGCTTCTACCTGCGGGCGGTGTGCCAGAACCGCAACCTCTGGGGCGTCGAGGATTTCCAGGAAATCACCATCCGGCATTCGAAGTATGCCGCCTCGCGCTTTGCCCACGAGGCGGCACCGGCGCTGAAGCGGTTCGCCAATTCCTCGCCGCAGGGATTTGTGAACGGCATCAAGGCGGCACGGCAGCAGATCGTCGCGCGCACGGATGAAGACCGCGATGATTTCCTGCGGAAACGCGGCTTCTCCAAGGCTGAATCCGGCAAGATCATCGAGAAGGTGCTGATGGAGGAGGGCCGCCCGCCCGAAAGCATCTTCGACTTCGTGCAGGGTATCACGCGGCTTGCGCGCGACAAGACCCAGCAAGATGCCCGCCTCGACATGGAAGGGCGCGCCAAGAAGCTCCTCGATCGGGTCGGCTGAGGCCGCGCGTCATCCGCTTGACCGCCCAAGCCCGTTGGGCGGTCAGCTTTTCACAATTGCGCCGACGGCCCGCCCTTCGACAGGGCAGGGGTGTCGGCATTTTCATTTTTCGGAGATCCCCTGTGACCCCGCATGAAGAAACCGTCATCCTCGAGGCCCGCGAAATCCTCGGGCGCTATCTGAACCAGAATCCGGTCCTTGGCAGCTGGCAGGCTGTTCGCGATTATTGTGCGCTGACCGTGCGCGGCGAGGTGGAGCGCTTCCACGTCCTCTACCTCGACCGGCGCAATCGCGTGATCTCGGACGAGCAGCTTTCGGTCGGAACCGTGGACCATGTCCCGGTCTATCCGCGCGAGATCATCAAGCGGGCGCTGATGTTGAACGCAAGCGCCCTCATCGTGGTCCATAACCACCCCTCCGGTGATCCGACGCCATCCGAGGCGGATATTACTATGACCAAAGCAATCCAGAAGGGCTGCAAGTATCTCGGCCTGACGTTGCATGACCACATCATCGTGGGTGGGGGCCACGAACTTTCGCTGCGGGGCCTGGGCAAGATGTGACTCGCCCTTCGGATCAACACCTTCCGTCGCCTCTTCGAGGAAGAGGGCGACGGTTTGGTCTTTGACGCTTGAGGCGGGGAGAGAGGCTTCCTGCACCGTCGGAGATATTCCCCATGCTCGATCTTCCCTTTCTGGCCCTTTCGGCCCCTTTTCCGGCTGGCTTCGTGCCAGACATCGCGCACAGCACTTCTGACCCCTCGCTGCCCTTTTCCCTGACGCTGCCTGATCGCTACCCTGCGGCTGCGATGTCGGGAGAGGCGCGTCCTCGGATTGTCGGCCATTTCACGATGCTGGCCGAAGCCATGCGGGGCGCGATCAAAATGGCGGAAGAACTGGAGCCTGAAGCTGCGCTGCGCATGGTGGCGATCTTGGATCGCGATGAGCGCCTTGTCCTTGCCGGTGCTGCCGCGAATGGCGCTGTCGCTTGGTGCGCTCCGGTCATGACCGCGACTGAGGCCCGGGTTGTGGTCATGGAAGCAAGCCAGCTTCGGGCGCAGGCAAGCCGTGCTGCGGACTGGTTGGAAAGCGATCTCGCGACCCGCCTGCGGCAGCGTGCCGATCTCTTGGAGGCTCGCCTCGTGGATCCACTCTGGCGCGCCTTTGCTGCGCGCGCCCTGCAAATCGCGGCATGACCCCAAAGAGGCAGAGGAGGGCAGGGGGTTTTTGAACTTCGCCGGGGCAAGAGAGTGCCCGGCGGGCTCCGACCCTTTCCCCTTCTTCGGAGAACCCCATGACCCACGTTGAACCCACGCTTCCGGCGCCGATGCCGCCGTCTTCCATCGACTTTGCCGCAGTGTTCGCGGCGCAGGTCGAACAAGCTGCCCGCGAGGCCGAGCTGCGCCCAGCCAACAAGGATCGCCTGTTCGATGCCCTGACGGCCGCCGGCATTTCTCATGTCACGGTCACCTTCGATGGCAAGGGCGATAGCGGCCAGACAGAAAGCATCGCGGCATGGGCGGGGGAGACAGCTGTCGCTTTCCCTGCCGTGGAAATTCCCTATGCCGCCATCACCCGGGACAGCCCCGAGGTCGAGATGCGGCTTCGTTCGTTCGAAGATGTCGTCGAACAGCTCGCCTATGATTTCCTCAGCGACACCCACGGCGGTTGGGAAAACAACGACGGCGCCTATGGCGGGTTCTGCTTCGACGCCAGCGCCCGCTGCATCCACCTCGAGTTCAACGAACGGTTCACGTCGTCCTTGCTGGAGGGCAGGTAACTTGGACCCGTTCTATCCGCATCTGAAACTTCCCCTGACGGCAAAACCGCGTGATGTCATCAAGGCTGCGGCCAAAGCGCTGCATCCGTGGATCCGTCGCCAGCCCGGACTGCGGCTGTCGCGGCGGCGGTTCTACCGCGACATGCTGAATACGCATGAGGCCGCGCAGGACAAGGCAAGGTCTGCGCCGACCTGACTGGCGCAGACACCGCCCCCTAGAGCTACCCCCTTCAACCACACCTCCCCGGCTTTTCAGTCGGGCGGTTCTCATTCAGGAGTCATCAATGGCCGACCATTTTACCCACTTCTCCTGCCTGCTCGACGGTGCACCTGTCATCGGCCTGGGCGCGCGCAAATCCATCTGCTGGCCCAGTACGCAAGAATGGCTGGCTCGTGGGCTGTACGGGGAGAACGTCGATGCCTGAGCTCATTTGCACGACGGTCTATCAGTTCCCCGAGCTCTCCGATGCGGCCAAAGACAGGGCGCGTAGCTGGTATCGCGAACTCGGGGCCCATGATGATTGGTGGGACGCGGTCTACGAGGATTTCGAGCGGGTTTGTGAAATCCTCGGCATCCGTCTGAAGACCACGCCCGTTCGCCTGATGGGTGGCGGGACGCGGGCCAAACCCTGCATCTGGTTCTCCGGCTTCTCGAGCCAGGGCGATGGGGCATCGTTCGAAGGGTACCTCAGTTACGCGAAGGGCGCACCGGCGCACATCCGGGACTACGCCCCGACGGATGCGACGCTGCATGGCATCGCCTACCGCCTGCAGGCCATCCAGCGTCGGAACTTCTACCAGCTCGCTGCCGAGGTCAGCCACCGCGGCCGCTACTACCACGAATACACTATGGCCGTTGACGTTACGCGCGACAGCCCGACCTGGCAGCCGCCGACCGAGGACGCCGAAGAGACCGTGACCGAAGCGCTGCGCGATCTGGCCCGCTGGCTCTACCGCCAGCTTGAGGCCGAATACGACCACCTCACCTCGGACGAGACCATCGAGGAGGGGATCATTGTGAACGAGTACACCTTCACCGAATCCGGGCGGCGGTTCGGGTGAGGACTATCGGGCGATTGATCTAACGAGCGCCACCAAGGGGTCAAAATCATGCTGATCGGCCGCCCTGAGGGCCGCGATGTAGGCCGTGCGGTGCTGACTTTCGGCGTTGAGCGTCCCTGCGCCAGACCAGTCGAGGAAGACCTTCGGATCGATCCTCGCCAGATAGGCGTCAGCCATGATCCGGGCCCAACGTCCGTTGCCGTTTGCGAAGGGGTGGATCCAGACCAGCCGGTGATGCAGGCGGGCCGTGGCTTCCAGCGGATCAAAGCTCTTGTGGTCGCGCCAATACCGGGCATCGTCGCGCCATTACCGGGCATCGTCGAGACAGGTCCGCAACTCGGTCGAGATGTGCCAGACGGGCACTCCGATGTTTTTGTCGGTGAGCCGATAGATGCCAGCCCAATCCCAGATTTCGCCAAAGAGGCGTTTGTGAATTTCCCGGACGGCGGCATCGGTCAGAAGGTCGAAGCTTTTCGGGCGACGGTCGAGCCAGGTTAGACCCGCGATGATGTTCTCGCCTTCGAGTTCGTTCAGCTCGCCGCGCGTCGCGATGTGCTTGGCCTTGAGTCCAAGCAATTCGTCCGGTGTCAGACGGGTCGCTCCGGCAGGTTCGTGAAGCTCAAAGGTCATTGCCAGAAATCCCGCCGCCCTTCGCGGATGATGTCCGCTGCCAGTTCCTCAACCATCTCGGCTTCGCTGCGCAGCCCCTCGGTCTGCTCTTCCAGAGCCATATGCGCTCGCGTGCGCTGAATGATGCGCCGCGCCTTCGCACGGGCTTGAGCCAGAACGATCTCTTCCACCGAGCCCTCGCGCGGGATGATCGCATAGACGAGGCGGCCCCCCATGGCCTCGGCAATCTTTTCCAACTGGTTCACAGAGATTGTTCCAGCCTGTTCGGTCTGAATTGCGGCGTAGATGTTGTTGCGTGAGATGCCGAGGCGTTCAGCGAGGGCTGGCGCATTCATCCCGATCGCCTCCTGGAACGTAGCGATCCAGCCCCCGACGGGCTTTGCAATGGACCTAACCAGGGTTGCGGCTTGGTTGACCCTGTCTTGGGCCTGACGCTGCTTTGCGCGGGAGACGGACATTTGCCAACCTATGAGATTGCCTTCGCGGAGGTATCGCCATGCTAAGATATGGCAAAATAGTTCGATTCGCAATGCTATAGGTTTGCTAGACGTCCAAAGCAGCAATTCTTTAGAATTGCAAATGTCGATTACTCGCCATGCTCTGGGTTTGCGAAGGCTGCAGTCTTGACCGTCTTTCTTCCGAATGGCGGGCATCGACTTGCCGCCTGCCACACCAGAATTGGTCGATCACCGCAGGACATGAACATCGATCTATTGCTTGCCTGTCCGCGCCGCTGCAGTTTTGTAGACCTCACTGCGTTCGCGCTTACCGACAGCTACGACGGTGACCGTGACGGACTGATCTTCCACGCGATAGACCAGACGGTAACCAGAAGACCGCAGTTTGATCTTATAGTGATGTTCAAGCCCGTGCAGCGCATCTCCGGAAACGCGCGGCGTCTCAAGTCGCTCAACGAGCTTCTTCTTGAACTGCTCTCGAACGGTGCTGCCAAGTTTCTGCCATTCCTTCAGTGCAGAGGGCAGAAACTGAAGATCATAGGTCATCAAGGCTTACACGCACCGGAACTTCGTTGGCGCGCGCTAGGGCGATTTTTGCCAGCGCAAGATCATCAAGCTGCTCGACCATTGCCTCATAGGCATCTGCCGGTACCATGTAGGCCAGAACCCGGTTGTGGTTGAGCACAGCCACGGCTTCGCCATCCGCTTTTGCCATGATGGCGGTCGGGCTTTTCTTCAGGTCAGAGACACTGACCGCGATTTGTGCTTCCACACGCTGCATTTCATGTTCTCCTGCGACAGCAACTCTGATGTGCTGTTTGATGCCAAATTCAGTACGGTATTTCATACCGGAAATCAATCAGATTGAGCAGTCAACGTTTGGAGCGCCGAAGTGCGGCCCAAGGTTATGTCAGCCAAGGAGCGCCATCTTGAAGCCAGCGAACTCCGAAAATCCCTTAGCCACACTTAAGACGGCATCCTTGCTGACACCCATCTCTTCGATGAATGCTTGCTGCAGATTCGCGAGCACTTCGGACAAAAAGGTGAAGACGTGGCTGTCGCAACGGCTGACGCTGTCTTCGCAGGCAAGCTCGGGAATTGTGACCCAAGTCGCGAAGGAAGCGCTGTTCATCGTCAGCGAGTACACCTTCACCGAAGGCGGGCGGCGTTTCGGGTAAACAGAGATAAGAGCTCAGGGTTCATTTGATCTTTACATGTGGTCCATATGGACTATGTTGGAGACAATGGAGGACACCATGCAAGTCGCAGAGAAGATCCGAGAACCTGCACAGATCAACGCCGTTGCGCTGAAGGCTTATGCCCGCGTGGCCGATGCTTGGGGTCTCAGCCTGAAGGAAGCGGCGGGCCTTGCCGACATGTCAGAGAGCACGTGGAAGCGCGCCAAGAAGCCGGACTTCGCGGGGGAACTCACCAAGGACCAACTATTGCGGCTCAGTGCGGTGATCGGCATCTACAAATCGCTTGAACTCTATTTCTCCGAGCCACTGGCTCGAAGCTGGTTCGCCCGGCCGAACACCGGCCCGCTGTTTGGTGGTAACCGTCCGGTCGACACTGCTATCGACGGCGGTTTGCCGCAGATCCTTGCGGTGCGGACCTATCTTGACGCGTTGCGTGGTGGGGCATGAAGCAGACCGAGATTTCCGATCGCGGTCTCGTTCGCCTCTTGCCCGCCACCTACCACAAGCCGCCAGCTCTGCGCGGTCTCGTCGATACCGACGACGAGATGGCGATCTTGGCAGAGATTGAGGGCCTGACCAGTGGCCGTCTTCTGGCCGAACGCGGGCGCAACCCGCATCTGGACCCCCGCGAGCTTGCCTGGCAGCGCCGCAGCCGCGACTTGCGCATCTATGGTGACAGTCATGTCAACGCAGCCTTCACCTACACCCGCGCTGGCGGAAACCGCTTCAACACTGAGGAGCGCGGGGCTTGGTACTGTGCATGGGATGTAATGGTTTCCGTCAGTGAGGTGGCCTGGCACCGGACGCGGGAGCTTGGCTTTACGGGCAGCTACGATGACAGCGCGCGATACGTGGAAATGTTGGCCGATTTTATCGGGGTGTTCGACGACATGACCGATGAGCCGGATCATCCTGCCCTGCATCCGGATCCGGTAGTCGGATATCCCGAAGGTCAAAGCTTGGCCCAGCATCTGCGCCGGGCCGGATCCCGGGGCTTGATCTATTCCTCTGTTCGGGCTCCGGCTCCCGGCGGGAATTGCTTGGTCTGCTTTGAGCCACACGCCATCCAGAGCGTCCGTCCGGGCGCGTCTTGGGATCTTGTTTGGGATGGGACACCGCATTACTCGATTACGGCTGTTGGCTGACAAGTTACAGCGCATGCTCCTCGGAGGTTCGAAGAAATGAAATCAGCAAATGGCAACAGCCCTGACATCACAAACTTGAAGCCATGTGACCATCAGGCGTTCTTCGAGGCTTTGGACTCTCCGTCGTCACCGACGGAAGCGCTGCGGATCGCATTTCTCAGGCAGAAGAAATCCCTCGGTGATCCGGACGCCAACGCGCCATCCGCTGACTGATACTCGTCACCGGTTGCCGTCGATCCATTTCGACATCAGCCCCTTGTCGCGGAAGCACTCGTCCGGGACAGCGCGGCGCTTGATTCGGGCGAGACGCTCGGCAAAAGCCACCTGTTTCGACGACGGCAGCTGGTCGAGGGCGGAGACCGGTTTCAGCCTGGCCTGCGCATCGATCCAGGAACTCAAAGCTCGCCGATCCTGCTGCACCTCCCAAGGTAGCAGCGTCTGGTTCTTGAGCGCCAGTGACCGCGCGTAGGCAATCTGCTTGAGCGTGACGGGAATTGCAAAACTGGTGTCCTCCATCGGGGAAACTCCTTTGCTGCTTGGCTTCCATATATAGAACATAAGAGGAACAAAATCAAGCCGCGCATCCCTAGTTCCGGGGTTTGAGAGGCAGAGGGGAGCGGGAAAGGGCTAAGCCGAAGGGGGACAGAGAGAGTGCCCCGCCGGTTTGTCCTTGTCCCAATCCGGAGATCCCCGATGACGTTTCAGACTTCTGTTGCAACCGCGCTGCCGCTGGTTGCCCCGCTGCAATGCCCCGACACCGCCGCCCCTATTGTGGTCGTGGCGCAATCCCTGCAACCGGATCTGGCACAAGGTTTTCAGATCGACGCCCTGCGCCTGCGCACCGAGATGGAGCGCGCCTTCGGTGGCTCCGATGCGACAGGCGCCTGGGATTGGAAGCTGGCATATGAGGCGGGCGAGGTGGCGCTGATCCTCTTCTTGCGCAAATTCGGCCGCGCGCTGTTGGCCCGGGCTGGCTCGCCTGCAGCGCTGCTGCCCATCCTCGCCAAGGTGGCGGGCCTCTTGCCCACGCATACCCGGCGCTCGGAGGAGATGGAGCGCTTCCAGCAATTCTCGACGCCACTGCCCATGGGGCTCGTGGCCCTTGCGGCTGCGCAGATCACTCCCCGTGACCTGGTCCTCGAGCCTTCGGCCGGGACCGGGCTTTTGGCGATCCTCGCCGAGATCGCGGGCGGCAGCCTCGCGCTGAACGAGTTGGCAGACACCCGCGCCGACCTTCTGCACCTGCTGTTCCCAGGCTGCCCGGTCACTCGCTTTGACGCCGCGCAGATTGACGATCATCTCGACGCGGGCATGCGCCCGAGCGTCATCCTGATGAATCCGCCATTCTCGGCAATGGCTAACGTCGATGGTCGGACGACTGAAGCGACGGCGCGTCACCTCCGTTCGGCGCTTGCGCGCCTTGCGCCCGGCGGCCGACTTGTCGCCATCACCGGTGCCGGCTTCGCGCCCGGTGCCCCGGCCTGGGCCGAGACCTTCGCCCGCTTGACTGAAACTGCACATCTCGTCTTCACAGGCGCGGTGTCGGGAACTGCCTTTGCCAAGCATGGTACCACTTTCGAGACCCGGATTTCGGTCTTCGACAAATGCCGTGGTGGCGAAATGGGGGGTGTCACGGCTGAACTGCGCCAGCGGGCCTCTCCGGATGTAGCGCACCTCCTGTCCCGGATCACCGCTGAAGTTCCGCCGCGCTTTGAGTCGGATCAGGCCGCAACGGCAAGTCAGAGCCGTTTTCCCCTCTTCCCGGGAAACTCTGCCCCGTCCACGCGCAAGGCCATCGGAATTTTTCGCGCGACTCCTGTTGTCCAACCCGAGCAAACCATCCCGCTGATCGGGGCTGAAGATCTCTCCTACATCCTGCGCGAGGGGCGCGACAACGATGATACCGCGCGCCTTTCGGATGCGATCTACGAGTCCTTCCGTCTGCAGGCGATCGATATCCCCGGCGCGGTCCCACACCCGACCAAGCTCGTTCAATCGGCGGCGATGGCGTCGGTCATACCCCCAAAACCTTCCTACCGTCCGAAACTCCCTGCTGCCGTTCTGCGCGACGGCCTGCTCTCCGACGCGCAGCTCGAGACCGTGATCTACGCTGGTGAAGCGCACGGCGCGTATCTCGCGGGATCCTGGACCGTCGATGAGACCGGCGACATGGTTTCGGCCGCGCCCGATGGTGCCCCTGACGCCATCCGTTTCCGTCGTGGATTCTTCCTTGGCGATGGCACCGGGGCGGGCAAGGGCCGCCAGTCGGCTGGCGTGCTGCTCGACAATTGGAGCAAAGGCCGACGCAAAGCCCTTTGGGTGTCAAAAAGCGACAAGCTCTTGGAAGACGCGCAGCGCGACTGGTCAGCGCTTGGCCAGGAGCGATTGCTGGTGACGCCCCTGTCGCGCTTCGCGCAAGGCCGCGACATCCCGCTCGCCGAAGGCATCCTCTTCACCACCTACGCCACGCTACGTTCCGAGGAACGGGGCGCCAAGAAATCCCGCGTCGACCAGATCGCGGACTGGCTCGGGGTCGACTTCGATGGTGTCATCATCTTCGATGAAAGCCACGCGATGGCCAATGCCGCCGGCTCGAAAGGCGAGCGTGGCGACACTGAGGCCTCGCAGCAGGGCAGGGCGGGCCTGCGCTTGCAGCACAAACTTCCCAATGCCCGCGTGGTCTATGTCTCGGCCACCGGGGCGACATCGGTTAACAACCTCGCCTATGCGCAGCGGCTCGGCCTGTGGGGCGGCGAAGATTTCCCCTTCACGACCCGCGCCGAGTTCGTTGAGGCCATCGAGGCGGGCGGCGTTGCCGCGATGGAAGTCCTCGCCCGCGACCTGCGCTCGCTCGGTCTCTACACTGCCCGGTCGCTTTCCTATGACGGCGTCGAATACGAAATGCTCGAGCATGCGCTGACGCCTGAGCAGCGTGCCATCTATGATGCCTATGCCGGGGCCTTCGCCATCATCCACAACAATCTGGCCGCCGCAATGGAGGCGGCCAACATCACGGGTGAGAACGGCACGCTCAATCGCCAGGCCAAGTCTGCCGCGCGCTCCGCTTTCGAGTCCGCCAAGCAACGTTTCTTCGGTCACCTTCTGACGTCGATGAAGACCCCCACGCTGATCACGAGCATCGATGCCGATCTTGCGGCGGGCCATGCCGCCGTCATCCAGATCGTCTCGACCGGCGAGGCGCTGATGGAGCGTCGCCTCTCGGATATCCCGACCGACGAGTGGAATGATATCCGCGTCGACATCACGCCGCGGGAATATGTCCTGGACTACCTCGCCCATTCCTTCCCGGTGCAGCTCTATGAGCCCTTCACCGACAGCGAGGGCAAACTGTCGTCGCGGCCCGTGTTCCGCGATGGCCAGCCCGTCGAGTGTCGGGATGCTGCCCGCCGTCGCGACGCCCTGATCGAAAAGCTCGCCTCGCTGCCACCCGTGCCGGGGGCGCTCGACCAGATCGTGCAGCGCTTCGGCACCGACCTCGTGGCCGAGGTCACAGGCCGTTCGCGCCGCATCGTGCGCAAGGGCGAGGGTGCCACTGCCCGGCTCATCGTGGAGAGCCGGGCAGGCTCAGCCAACCTCGTGGAAACCGCCGCCTTCATGGATGACCAGAAGCGCATCCTGATCTTCTCGGACGCCGGTGGCACGGGGCGCAGCTATCACGCCGACCTCGGCGCCAAGAACCAGCGCCTGCGGGTCCATTACCTTCTGGAACCCGGCTGGAAGGCCGATGCGGCCATTCAGGGTCTGGGCCGCACCAATCGGACCAATCAGGCGCAGCCGCCACTCTTCCGACCGGTGGCCACCGATGTGAAAGCAGAAAAGCGGTTCCTCAGCACAATCGCGCGTCGCCTCGACACGCTCGGGGCGATCACGCGCGGCCAGCGTCAGACCGGCGGGCAGGGATTGTTCCGGCCTGAAGACAACCTCGAAAGCCCCTATGCCCGCGACGCACTGCGCCAACTCTACCGCCGCATCTATCGCGGCGATGTGGCGGGCTGCTCGCTCGGGGCTTTCGAGGAAGCGACCGGTCTCAGCCTGACCGATGACAATGGGCTGAAAGACGACCTGCCCCCGATCACGACTTTCCTCAATCGCCTGCTTGCACTGACGATCGACATGCAGGCCGTGCTCTTCTCGGCCTTCGAGGAACTTCTCGACCAGCGGATCGAGGGTGCCATCGCCGCCGGCGTCTACGACCTCGGGCTCGAAACGCTGCGCGCTGAGAGCTTCCGCATCACAGATGCTCGGGTGATCTACACCCATCCCGGCTCCGGTGCTGCAACCCAGCTCCTGACCATCGCAGAAAAGCGCCGCAACACGCCGACCTCGCTGGCCGATGCGCTGGACTGGCTTGATGACCCCAAAGCGCGCCTGCTGGTCAACAGCCGCTCTGGGCGTGCGGCGGTGCATGTGCCCGCCACCAGCCTGATGCTGGATGACGGCACGATCGAGCCCCGCTTGCGGCTGATCCGCCCCACCGAGGCAAGCACCGTGCCTGCAAAGCTGATGGAGGACACAAACTGGCTGGAGGCTGATCGCGCGGCCTTTGTCGCCGCCTGGACAGATGAACTCGCGGAAGTTCCCGAGTTCTCGGAATCCTCGCTGCACATCGTCGCGGGGCTTCTGTTGCCAATCTGGAAGCAGCTGCCGCAGGACGAAACCCGTGTTTACCGCCTCCAGACCGATGACGGCCAACGCATCATCGGCCGCCGTGTCTCGCCCGCTTGGGTCGCGACCACTCTCGCGGATGACGCGCCGAAGCTCAGTGCAGCGCAGGTCCATGCCCTCGTTCTGGAGGGCAACACCGTGGTGCGACTGGCTGAAGGAATGGAGTTGCACCGCTCCCGCGTCATGGGGGTGAACCGGATCGAGCTCTCGGGGTTCACGGAAGCGCAGAAGGACCGGCTCAAGGCCGATGGCTTTTTCTCGGAAATCATCGCCTGGAAGCTGCGCCTCTTCTGTCCGACGGATTCCGGCGGTGTGAACGTGCTCGATCACCTGCTTGCACGTTTCCCCATCCAGGGTCTACATGCACGCAAAGGTTGTTGATCGTGTGTGCCATGTCATTGGAAACAGAAGAGATACTGCGAGACCTTTCGCAAAATGCCGAAAGCGTTTGCCGCCATTATCTTCCCGCCGGGAGGCGGGAAGGCTCCTACTGGATGGTTGGCGATTTGCAGAACAATCCAGGGAGATCGCTGTTTGTCCGGCTGACCGGCCCCACCTCGGGGCCGGGCGCTCGGGGCAAATGGACCGATTCAGCCACTTCGGAACACGGTGATCTCCTCGACATCATTCGCGAACGGACGGGCATCACCCGCTTTCCGGATCTTCTGGCCGAGGCCCGCGCGCATCTTGGCCGTCCGCAACCGGTTCTCCCGGAGGTGCCAGTGCAACGGGCGACAAAATCCCGAAGCGGCACGGTCGAGGCGGCATCGCGCTTGTTCGCGGCCTCGGTGTCTTTGGCGGGTTCTCTGGCAGAAGCCTACCTGCGCTCCAGAGGCATCACCCAGACGGTGCCGAGTTCAACTCTGCGCTTCCACCCGAAGTGCTGGCATAGGGATGAAGGTCAGACCAAGCCCGTCCCCAGACCAGCGTTGATCGCGGCAGTCACCGATGGGGCAGGGGCCATGCAAGGCGTGCATCGCACTTGGTTGGCATTTGACGGGCAGGACAAGGCGGCTGTCGACACACCTCGCCGTGCCATGGGTCACCTCCTCCGCAATGCCGTCAGGATCGCTCCTGCAGATCAAAGCCTCGTGCTGGGCGAAGGCATCGAGACCATGCTGTCCGTTCGCGAGGCGGCCCCTTCTTTGCCCGTCTGGGCGGCGCTTTCGTCGGGTCACCTCGGAGCCGTCCTGTTGCCGGTCGGATTGCAGCGCCTCTACATCGCCATCGACCGCGATCCGGCGGGGCAGCGTGCGGCGGAAAGGTTGACCGCCAGAGCAACCGAGGCCGGGATTGCCGTACGGGTGCTCGAGCCGCGTCTCGGGGATTTCAACGACGATCTTCGAGCCCATGGCGCTAAGGCGCTACGCCAGCATCTGGCGCAGCAGATCGACCTCAAGGATCAGCATCGGCTGACGATCTGAGCTCTCAAAGCGCAAAGCCAGTCAGGGAGCGGGGCAGGGGTCAAGGATCGCTAGAGTAACCGGGTCGCGTCTTTTCCCCGCATCCCGGCTTTCGAACCCACCCGACACCCGCACGTCCTTCAAGAGATGGGCAGGCGGCCGTCAAAGGGGCCGCCCCTTCAAGGACGGAGGGCAACTGATTTCCGCCGGCGGGGACGAGCCCCGCCTTTGCATCGCGAGACAAATCAGCCGCCCACCGTCCTCCTCCACATGCGTTCCGGCCCCAAAGAGGGGGTGAAGGGGCGTCCCCTCCCACGGCTTTCGCAGCCCATGAAGGCCGCGCGGGTTGTCGCGCGGGCCCGAGCAGCCGGAGGCAAAGACCATGACGACCCAATTCCAAAACGAGGATTTCGACCGCAGCGCCGCCCTTTCCCAGACCGCCTGGGCGCTTCAGGAGCTCCAGCTCTACGGCACCCGTGCCTTCCAGGACGAGGTCGATCTGCGCCCGATGCCGGATCCCGGGCGCCTCATCGACGCCGTCAGCGATATCTTCGATGCCCTCGTCGCAACCCTTGGCGACACCCGCATGGAACCCGACCTCGAAGAATTGCTCTGGGGCCAGGTCAACCTCTTCCACCGCGCCGCCGCCCGCACGGAACGCTTGCTCGATGACAACGAAGTGGCGCAACACCGCCTGCAGCGCGAACAGGACGGCTCTGAGGTGAAATCGACCGAGCTTGAGCGCTTGACGGCCGAAGGCACTAGCCTTGTCGAACGGCGGCATTGTCTGGAAGCCTTCCGCGACCGCAGCGCCGAGGCGTTTGAGCTGCACACGGGCTCAACCTGGCGGCCCCGCTCAGGCTCGATGGTGAACCACAAGCACCTGACCGCGGCACTGATCGACAGCCGCGATTTCCTGGCCGCCAAGCGCCGCTCGGAAACCGAAGTGATGCTTCCCCAAGGCACCAAGATTGCCCTCACCGGCGGGACCGACTTCAACGATCACCGCCTGATCTGGGGCAAGCTCGATCAGGTCCAGACCAAATATCCCGACATGGTCCTTCTCCACGGTGGCAGCCCCAAGGGTGCCGAACTTATCGCCGCCAAATGGGCCGAAGCCCGCAAGGTCACGCAGGTCGCCTTCAAACCCGACTGGACCAAATACGCCAAGGCCGCACCCTTCAAGCGCAACGATGCCATGCTGGATGTGCTGCCGGTGGGAGTTCTCGTCTTCCCGGGCAATGGCATCCAGGAAAACCTCGCCGACAAGGCCAAGAAGCTCGGCATCCCGGTCCTGAAGTTCGAGAAGGGGGCGTGAGCCCCCTCAGACTTCGCTTTCGGCCCAAAGCGGACGTTCGGGGCTTTTGCTCGTGCGGCACCTTTTCGTGCCCAGTCCGACCTAAGCGTTGCCCCGGTTAATTGAATATTTTCACAGGGAGTTCGGCAGAGGTTGGCGACGATTTATGGCGCAACTACACGCCCAAGCATTGTTTCAAGCGAGTGCCCGGAGCCCGGGAATGGCCGCGGCGGAAACAACTATTCGCGCACTATGGTAACCTTGGTTCCCCAGTCGGCGCATCTGCGGGCGAGATCCGGTGGAAGGGCTCGATCGGTAAACAGAGTATCAATTTCTGCCAGAGAGGCCAGTCGGGCTGGTGCCGATCGGTCGAGTTTGGAGGCATCGCAAACCAAGAACACCTTGCGCGATTGCCGAATGATAGTCTTTGAGACCCGGACTTCTGCCAGATCAAAGTCAAGAATGTCGCCATCGTGATCCAGCGCCGAAGCGCCGATCACCGCATAATCAACCTTGAACTGCTCGAAGAACTGGGTCGTCAGTTCTCCGACCAAACCACCGTCGGAACGGCGCAAAGCGCCACCTGCGACCATGATCTCGCAGCCCGGATTGGCGGCCAGCGTATTGGCGACATTCATGTTGTTGGTCACGACGGTGATATTGCTGTGGTTCAGTAATTCCTGCGCAACAGCCTCGGTGGTCGTACCAAGGTTCATGATAAGCGAGCAGTTCTCGGGGATCGCTGCCGCGCAGGCCCGCGCGATGGCTACCTTGCCATCTTGATTCATCCGCCGCCGCTGTTCATAGCCAAGGTTGGCGGCCCCGGTCCGTGGCACCGCCCCGCCATGCACCCGGTCCAGATGCCCCATGTCGGCAAGTTCCGACAGGTCGCGGCGAATGGTTTGCAGCGTGACGTCAAACTTTTGCGCCAGATCGTCGACCACTACCCGGCCTTCAAGTCGGGCTATGTCGAGGATCTCGCTTTGACGAAAGCTGAGCGCCACGTCTTATTCCTTGGTTTGCGAAAGATATCATTGATTTTCGTTCAAGTTCCTTTGCTGCACAAGAGGGAAAAACCGGCGGCGCAATCGCCTCCAGCCGATGCCGCGACGCAGCGCGAAATTGTGCGATTGCAGAAAAATATCGGGACTTAGGGCACGGACAAGATGGAAATATCCGCATATATGCCCGCTTGATGTTCGCGTTTGGAGGTATCGCGCAAAAGCGAAAATAACTGATTGACTCAAGACGTTCTTTAGACTTGTATCTCGGCATTTGGGGGAGATTGGCGTGCCATTGACAAGCGGGACCAACCCGACCGACCTGTTCATAATCGGCGGCGGCATCAATGGATGTGGCGTCGCGCGAGATGCGGTGGGTCGTGGTCTTTCTGTTGTTCTGGCAGAGCAAGGCGATCTGGCCCAAGCCACATCCTCGGCATCGACCAAGCTGTTTCATGGCGGGCTGCGCTATCTTGAATATTTCGAGTTCCGGCTAGTCCGCGAAGCGCTGGAAGAGCGTGAGACGCTGCTGGTCGCCATGCCGCATATCTCTTGGCCCATGCGGTTTGTCTTGCCCTATTCTCCCGACATGCGGTTTGAAGGCGATACGCCGACAGGGCGGCTTTTGTCGCGGGTGATGCCTTGGATGAAGGGGCGGCGACCGGCTTGGCTGATCCGGCTTGGCTTGTTTCTTTATGACACGCTGGGGGGCCGCAAGATCCTGCCCGGCGCGCGCACGCTGGATCTGACGCGCGATCCTGCGGGCGCGGCTCTGCAGCCGAAATTCCGCCATGCCTATGAATACTCGGACTGTTGGGTCGAAGATTCGCGGCTAGTGTCGCTGAACGCTCGCGATGCCGCGCAACGTGGCGCGGTGGTTTTGACACGGACCCGCGTCACCTCTGCCACCCGAATGGGGGATCTGTGGGAAGTTGTGACTGAAGGGCCTAACGGCACGCACACCCATACGGCGCGCGCGCTGGTCAATGCGGGCGGGCCTTGGGTCGAAGATGTGATCCGCAACGTCGTTCGGATCAATACAGCCGAAGGCGTGCGGCTGGTGCGCGGCTCGCACATCGTCACCCGCAAGCTTTACGACCACGACCGCTGCTATTTTTTTCAGGGCACCGACGGCCGCATCATCTTTGCCATTCCTTATGAGCAAGACTTCACCTTGATCGGCACCACCGACCAAGACCATCAGGGCGCGCCCGGCGAGGTGGCCTGCACCGATGGCGAGCGTGACTATCTCTTGGATTTTGCCAGCCGCTATTTTGCCAAGTCGGTCACTGCCGAAGATGTGGTCTGGACCTATTCCGGCGTTAGGCCGCTGTATAACGATGGGGCCAAGTCGGCCACGGCGGCGACGCGGGACTATGTGCTGTCGCTGGACACCAACGGCGCGCCTTTGTTGAACGTCTTTGGCGGCAAGATCACCACCTATCGGCGTTTGGCCGAAAGCGCGCTTGCAAAGCTGGCGCCGTTCTTTCCGCAAGCCTCGGGTCGCTGGACAGCGCGTGTGCCCTTGCCTGGCGGGGATTTTCCGCATGATGGCGTGGCCAGATTGACCGATGATCTGAAGGCGCGGTTCCCGTTCCTGTCGGATTACTGGGCCGGGCGTCTGGTGCGCGCCTATGGATCAGAGGCGGCAACCCTGCTGGGCGATGCGCAGGCTGCAGCCGATTTGGGCCGCGACTTTGGCGCGACCATGACCGAGACCGAAGTGCGTTGGCTGATGAGGCGCGAGTTTGCCCGCCGCGCGGCAGATGTGGTCTGGCGGCGCACCAAGCTTGGGCTGCGGTTAACGGCGGACCAGATCGCCGCGCTGGACGTGTACATGATCGCAGCCGCACAAGACGGGGTGCTTAGCCCCACTGCCGAATAGGAGAACCGGATGGCGCTTGAACTTAAATCAGTCTCACGGTCAGTTCAGGGGCGCGCGCATATTCGCCCGACCGACCTGATGCTGGAGCGCGGCACGATGAACGTGCTGTTGGGGCCAACACTGTCTGGCAAGACCTCGCTGATGCGCCTGATGGCCGGGCTGGACGTTCCCACCACAGGCCAGATTCTTTGGAACGGCACGGATGTGACCGGTCAACGCGTGCAGGACCGCAAGGTCGCCATGGTCTATCAGCAGTTCATCAACTACCCCGCGATGAGCGTTTATGACAACATCGCCTCGCCCTTGCGTCTAATGGGCAAGACTACGACCGAAATTGACCGCGCCGTGCGCGAAACCGCCGATATGCTGAAACTGACGCCGATGCTGACCCGCAAACCGCTGGAGCTTTCGGGCGGCCAGCAGCAGCGCTGTGCGCTTGCACGGGCTTTGGTCAAGGGCGCGGGGCTGGTTTTGCTCGACGAACCTTTGGCCAACCTTGACTACAAGCTGCGCGAGGAATTGCGCGTCGAAATTCCCCGGATTTTTGAGGCTTCGGGGGCGATTTTTGTCTATGCCACCACCGAACCCGAAGAGGCCCTGCTTCTGGGCGGCAACACCGCCACCCTGTGGGAAGGCCGCGTCACCCAGTTTGGCCCGACGCCAAAGGTTTACCGCCTGCCCACTGATGCCACCACGGCGCGGGTGTTTTCGGATCCGCCGATGAATTTTGTCCCGGTCGTCAAGACCGGTCCTCGGCTGGATTTTGGCGGGTTGGCCAAGGCCCCCGCAGAAGGGGCCCATGCTGCCTTGCCAGATGGCCGCTATCTAGCAGGCTTCCGCGCCAATCATGTGACGCTTGACAAGCATTCGGGCGATGCCGTCGAACTGCCCTGCACTGTGGCCGTGACCGAAATCACCGGGTCAGAGTCTTTCCTGCATCTGCGGCACGGGGCCGAGAAATGGGTGGGCCTTGTGCATGGGGTGCAGGATCTCGCCCCCGGCACGGCGGTCAATGTCTATCTGAACCCGACCCGTATCTATCTTTTCGACGCTGATGGCGCGCTTGTCGCACCTGCGTCCTATGCATTGGCGGCCTGACCCATGGCACAGATCACGCTTTCAAAACTCGCCCATTCCTACGCCGCCAACCCGAATGCCGAGTCGGATTATGCGCTGAAGGAAATGGATCACGTCTGGCAAGACGGTGGGGCCTATGCTCTGCTGGGGTCGTCGGGCTGTGGCAAGACCACGCTTTTGAACATCATCTCTGGCCTTGTGCGGCCAAGCCATGGGCGGGTG
The DNA here is from genome assembly GCA_964393035.1 of uncultured Tabrizicola sp. Lineage (GTDB taxonomy): Bacteria > Pseudomonadota > Alphaproteobacteria > Rhodobacterales > Rhodobacteraceae > Tabrizicola_A. Next base: position 45,233 of record CAYMRX010000009.1, on the reverse strand, counting down.
CTGTTTGGCGATCTGGACGTGACCGATCAGGAAACCGCAGCGCGCAACATCGCGCAGGTGTTTCAGTTTCCGGTGGTCTATGACACGATGACGGTGCGCGAAAACCTGTCCTTCCCGTTGCGGAACCGCGGCATGGATGCGGCCTATATCGCGGGGCGGGTCAACCAGATCGCCCAGATGATCGGGATGGAAGACATTCTGAACCGCAAAGCGCGCGGGTTGACCGCCGACGCCAAGCAAAAGATCAGCCTTGGCCGCGGCATGGTGCGCGAGGATGTCAACGCGATCCTGTTTGACGAACCCCTGACCGTGATCGACCCCCACATGAAATGGGAATTGCGCACCCAGCTGAAACAGTTGCACCGCCAGTTTGGCCATACGATGATCTACGTCACCCATGACCAGACCGAGGCGCTGACCTTTGCCGACAAGGTTGTCGTCATGTATGACGGCCGCGTCGTGCAGATGGGCACGCCGGATGAATTGTTCGAAACCCCGGCCCATACCTTTGTCGGCTATTTCATCGGCTCGCCGGGGATGAACCTGCTTGACGCCCGCGTTTCGGGCACCGTCGCGCATCTGCAGGGCGCCGAGGTTGCGCTTGGCGCAGGTTACGGGCCCCTGCAGGGCCGCACCCAGATCGGCATCCGCCCCGAATATTGCAGCCTGACCGATGGCGCGGGCCTGCCGGTAACCATCCGCCGGGTCGAGGATGTGGGCCGCCACCGCATCATCCGGGCCGACCTCTTTGGCCAGGCCTTCAACATCATCGCCCCCGAGGGCATGGCGATCAGCCCCGACATGACCCGCGTCGCCTTTGCGCCGGGCAAGATCAACGTCTACGCCGATGACTGGCGCGTCGCAGGAGGTGCCGTCTGATGGAAAAGACCCAGAACAACAGGGCATGGTTTCTTGTACTGCCGGTCCTCGTGATCGTGGCCTTTTCCGCTGTGATCCCGCTGATGACCGTCGTGAACTATTCGGTAAACGACACCTTCGGCGAGAATGAATTCTTCTGGAACGGCCTTGGCTGGTTTGAAGAAATGATCACCTCGGACCGCATGCATGACGCGCTTGGCCGTCAGGTGCTGTTTTCCGCCATCATTCTGGCGATCGAGGTACCCTTGGGTATCTTCATTGCGCTCAACATGCCGAAAAAAGGCTTCTGGGCCAGCTTTGGTCTTGTGCTGATGGCGCTGCCATTGCTGATCCCATTCAATGTGGTTGGCACGATCTGGCAGATCTTTGGCCGGGTGGACATTGGTCTTTTAGGCCACGCTTTGGCGGCCATCGGGATTGATTACAACTACACCAACGATCCTTTGGATGCTTGGATTACCATCATTGTCATGGATGTCTGGCACTGGACGTCACTTGTCGCTCTTTTGTGCTATGCTGGCCTGCAGTCCATCCCGCAGGCCTATTACCAAGCCGCCCGCATTGACCAAGCCAGCCGGTGGAGCGTGTTCCGCTTTATCGAACTTCCCAAGATGGCTGGCGTGCTGCTGATTGCTGTGTTGTTGCGGTTCATGGACAGTTTCATGATCTATACCGAGCCTTTCGTCGTCACCGGCGGAGGCCCTGGAAACTCGACCACGTTCCTCTCCATCGATCTTGTGAAAATGGCCGTCGGCCAGTTCGACCTTGGCCCTGCCGCCGCCTTTTCGATCATGTACTTCCTAGTGATCCTTCTAGTGTCATGGGCCTTTTACACCGTCATGACCGCCCTTGAAAAAGTGGAGACGAAATGATGCGTATCCGGTCCTCTGCCATCGTCATGACGCTGTACCTCTTGTTCCTGATGATCCCGATCTATTGGCTGGTCAACATGAGCCTGAAGACCAACTCAGAAATCACCTCGACCTTTACCCTGTTTCCCGACAACCTGACCTTTGCCAACTATGTCACCATCCTGACTGACCCGTCATGGTATATGGGCTATGTCAATTCTCTGATCTATGTGGTGATGAATACGGTGATTTCGATCACCGTTGCATTGCCTGCCGCCTATGCCTTTTCGCGCTACAGCTTCATGGGCGACAAGCATCTTTTCTTCTGGCTTCTGACCAACCGGATGTCGCCGCCCGCGGTCTTTGCCTTGCCGTTCTTTCAGCTTTATTCGTCAGTTGGGTTGTTTGACACGCATATCGCAGTAGCCTTGGCGCATTGCCTGTTCAACGTGCCGCTGGCGGTCTGGATCTTGGAGGGCTTCATGCGCGGCGTGCCCAAGGAAATAGACGAGACAGCCTATATCGATGGCTATTCCTTTGGCCGCTTCTTCACCCGCATCTTCATGCCGCTGATCGCATCGGGCATCGGTGTGGCTGCGTTTTTCTGCTTCATGTTCTCATGGGTTGAACTGCTGCTGTCGCGCACGCTGACAAGCGTCTACGCGAAATCCATCGCCTCGACCATGACCCGCACGGTGTCTGCCAGCGGGATGGACTGGGGGGTTCTGGCCGCCGCAGGTGTCCTGACCATCATCCCCGGCGCCTTGGTAATCTACTTTGTCCGCAACTACATAGCCAAGGGCTTTGCCCTAGGGAGGGTGTGATGACTACATCGCGCTGGAACGGCATTTACGTGGGCACCCTTGCCCTGATGGCCACCATCCTTGGTTTTCTAGTCTGGTCAGTGCCGCGTAACGAAGAGGGGATGGCGTGGTTTGACCCGATGATCCCCGGGGGCTGGATGGCGTGGACCTTTCCTGTCGCGCTGTTCTTCTTCATCATCGCCTGCCTGCTGATCCTCTTCACCCTGCTGGCGATCCGCTTTCCCGAAACACCCCGTCGTGGCGTGCTGCGCATTGAAACCACGCGCGGCGACCGGTTGTTCATCACACTCTTGGGCTCGGCCTTCATCAATTTGGGCTGGCTCTTTTTCTTCGGTGCGCCACTGACTTGGCCGCTGATCCTATGCCTGCTTTATGCGGCAGCGGTGTTTCGCTGGGTGTAAGGGGGAAAAGACGCCGAAGGGCAGGGATTGCACCCCCGTCCTCCGGCTGAACTGCAAAGAACGGACGTCTCACAATCTGGGAGGATACATAATGAGACTAAGGAAAACCGCAACCGCCATGGCGCTTGTGCTGATGGCCAGCGGTCTGCCCGCCTGGGCAGATATCGAGGCGGCGAAAGCCTTCCTTGATTCGGAAATCGGTGATTTGTCCACGCTAGATCGCGCAGGCCAAGAAGCCGAACTGCAATGGTTCATCGATGCCGCCAAACCCTATGCCGGCATGGAAATCAAAGTGGTGTCGGAAACCATCGGCACCCATGAATACGAATCCAAAGTCCTCGCTCCGGCGTTCGAGGCCATCACTGGCATCAAGGTCACCCATGACCTGATCGGCGAAGGCGACGTTGTCGAAAAGCTGCAAACGCAAATGCAGTCGGGCGAAAACATCTATGACGCCTACATCAACGACAGCGACCTGATCGGCACCCACTGGCGCTATCAACTGGCCCGCAACCTGACCGACTGGATGGCTGGCGAAGGTGCTGCGGTGACGAACCCAGGCTTGGACATTGCCGACTTCATCGGCACGTCCTTCACGACCGGTCCGGATGGCAAGCTCTATCAGCTGCCCGACCAGCAGTTCGCCAACCTTTACTGGTTCCGTTATGACTGGTTCAACGATCAGAAAACCAAGGACGATTTCAAGGCCAAGTATGGCTATGACCTTGGCGTTCCGGTGAACTGGTCGGCCTACGAAGACATCGCTGAATTCTTCACGGGTCGCGATATGTCTTACATGGGCGGGCCGGCAACCGGCGTCTATGGCAACATGGACTACGGCAAGAAGGACCCCTCGCTTGGCTGGCGTTACACCGACGCGTGGATGTCGATGGCCGGTATGGGCGACGTGGGCGAACCGAACGGCCTGCCGGTTGACGAATGGGGCATCCGCGTCAACGAAAAGTCGCAGCCCGTCGGGTCTTGCGTGGCGCGCGGTGGTTCGACCAACGACGCAGCAGCCGTTTACGCTGTGACCAAGGCTATCGAATGGCTGCAAAAGTACTCGCCGCCTGAAGCGGCCGGTATGACCTTTGGTGAAGCTGGCCCGGTTCCTGCTCAGGGCGCGATTGCCCAGCAGATGTTCTGGTACACCGCCTTTACCGCAGCCTCGGTCGAGCCGGGCACGCCCGTGATGAATGAGGACGGCACGCCCAAGTGGCGCATGGCCCCCTCGCCGCACGGCGCTTACTGGACCGAAGGCCAGAAGATCGGCTACCAGGACGCCGGTTCCTGGACCCTGATGAAGTCGACCCCGGTCGACCGCGCTCAGGCGGCTTGGCTTTATGCCCAGTTCGTCACCTCGAAGACCGTGGACGTGAAGAAGGCCCACGTCGGCCTGACCTTCATCCGCGAAAGCACGATCCAGCACGAATCGTTCACCGAACGCGCACCAAAGCTTGGCGGCCTGATCGAATTCTATCGCTCGCCCGCCCGCGTTCAGTGGTCGCCTACCGGCACCAACGTTCCTGACTACCCCAAGCTGGCACAGCTGTGGTGGCAGAACATTGGCGACGCCATGTCGGGCGCCAAGACCCCGCAAGAGGCGCTGGATGCGCTTTGCGCGGAGCAGGAAAAGGTCCTGATCCGTCTGGAGAAATCCGGCGCACAGGGCGAACTTGGCCCGGTCATGAACGAAGAGCAGGACGCGCAGGTCTGGCTTGATGCCCCCGGCGCACCGGTGGCGAAACTGGAAAACGAAAAGCCCATGGGCGAAACGGTTTCCTATGACGAGCTGATCAAGTCCTGGCAGAACTAAGCAACAATGGGGGCGGCATCCAATGGGTGCCGCCCCTTTTCCTTGCCCCTTCCGTGGCGCGCCTTGCGTGCCAGAAGGGTAGGGAACGTGGCGTGTTCACGGCGCGAAGTGTAAACAAGTGGTTAAAATGGAAACATTAAGCCATTGAAAAACAACAACTCTAAAAATTTCCCAACGTGGGACATCGCAAAGACGGACCAACGCTTCCATGACCCATATTCTGGCCATTGATCAGGGCACCACCTCATCCCGCTCCATTCTGTTTGATGGCAACCTGCGGGTCGTGGCCACGGCGCAAGAGGAATTTCCCCAGCACTACCCCGCCTCGGGCTGGGTTGAACATGACCCGTCTGACCTGTGGTCCACCGCCGCCGGAACCGCCCGCGCTGTGATCGAAAAAGCCGGGATCAACGCCACCAATATCACCGCCATCGGCATTACCAACCAGCGCGAAACCACGCTGATCTGGGACCGCAAAACGGGCGAGCCAATTCACAACGCCATCGTTTGGCAAGACCGCCGCACCGCCGACACCTGTGCCGCCTTGAAGGCTGCCGGGCACGAGCCGATGATCACCGCCCGCACCGGGCTGCTGCTGGACCCCTATTTCTCGGGCACCAAGATCAAATGGCTGCTCGACCATGTCCCCGGCGCAAGGCAGCGGGCCGAGGCCGGCGAACTGGCTTTCGGAACGGTTGACACCTTCCTGATCTGGAAGCTGACCGGCGGGCGTGTTCACGCGACCGACGCCACCAACGCCGCCCGCACCCTGATTTACAACATTGCCAAAGGCGAATGGGACGCCGAGATTTGCGGCCTTCTGGACATCCCGATGTCCATGCTGCCCGAGGTCAAGGACTGCGCCGCCGATTTTGGCACCACCCGCGCCGACCTTTTCGGTCGCGAAATCCCGATTCTTGGCGCCGCCGGTGACCAGCAGGCGGCGACCATAGGTCAGGCCTGTTTTCAGCCCGGCATGGTGAAATCGACCTACGGCACCGGCTGCTTTGCGCTGTTGAACACCGGGGCCGACATGGTGCCCTCGACCAACCGTCTGCTGACCACCATCGCCTACCGTTTGAACGGCCAAACCACCTATGCGCTGGAAGGGTCGATCTTTATCGCCGGGGCCGTGGTGCAATGGTTACGCGACGGGTTAAAGATCATCCGTGAGGCGCGCGAAACCCAACCGCTTGCCGATGCCGCCGACACCACGCAGGATGTCGTGCTGGTTCCGGCCTTTACTGGTCTTGGTGCGCCCTATTGGCGGCCCGATTGCCGCGGCGCGGTCTATGGGCTGACCCGCAATTCCGGCCCGGCTGAACTGGCCCGCGCCGCACTGGAAAGCGTGGGCTACCAGACCCGCGACCTGCTAGAGGCGATGCGGTCAGATTGGGGGGCCGCCGCCGATGGCATCCTGCGCGTCGATGGCGGGATGACGGCGTCGGATTGGGCGATGCAGTTTCTGTCCGATATCTTGGGCGCGCCGGTGGACCGGCCCGTCGTGACCGAAACCACCGCCCTAGGCGCGGCCTATCTTGCGGGGCTGCAAGCGGGCATCTACCCGCAGCCTGACGAGTTTCAGAAAAGCTGGGCGCTGGAGCGGCGTTTTACGCCCGCAATGGACCCCGCCACACGCGATGCAAAATACGCCCGCTGGGGCCGCGCCGTTGCCGCAACCATGGCCGTGTGATGGGATTTTCCATTCAGACGCCAACGCAGATCCTGTTCGGCCGGGGCATGAAGGACCGGGCGGCGGAGGCCATTGCCGCATTTGGCCCGCGCGGGGTGTTGGTGCACGGCGCAAATCCCGCCCGCGCCGAATGGCTGTTGCAGGCTTTGCGCGCCAAGGGCTGCACTTTGATGACCCTGCCTTGCGCCGAGGAACCCACCCTGCCGATGCTGGAAGCGGCGCTGGCGACCGCCCGCCCGTTTGCCCCGGATTGGGTTGTGGCCTTGGGCGGCGGCGCGGTGCTGGACATGGGCAAGGCGCTGGCGGCGCTGATCCCGTCGGCCACGCCCCTAATGGACCATCTGGAGGTCGTCGGGCGCGGCTTGCCGCTGTCCACCGCACCCCTGCCGCTCATCGCCTTGCCCACCACCGCCGGAACCGGGGCCGAGGTGACCAAGAACGCCGTGATCGGCCTGCCCGACCATCGCCGCAAGGTCAGCCTGCGCGATGACCGTATGCTGGCGCGGCTGGCCATCGTCGACCCGGCTTTGACGGATCACTGCCCGTGGAAGGTCACGCTTGCCTCGGGGCTGGATGCCGTGGTGCAGGTGATCGAGCCTTACCTGTCCGCCCGCGCCAATGACTTTACCGACGCGCTTGCCCGCCCCGCCATCGCGCGCGGCCTGACCGCCTTGCACCGCCTGTCGCAGGGCGAAGACGCCACCGCCCGCGATGAACTAGCATGGGTCAGCCTGTGCGGCGGCCTTGCGCTGGCCAATGCCGGGCTTGGGGCGGTGCATGGGTTGGCCGGACCGATTGGCGGCATGTGTCCCGCGCCGCATGGTGCCGTCTGCGCCGTGCTGCTCGGGCCGGTTCTGCAGATGAACCGCAACCGTGCGGATCAAAACGCCCAGGCCGCCCAACGCTTGGCCGAGGTTTGTACCCTGATTGCACAGGTGCTTGGCGGCATCGCTGAAACTGCGCCCCAGACCACCGCAGATTGGGTCCGCCGCGCCGGGCTTGAGGGTCTGAGCGTGCAAGGGCTTGCGCCTTCCGATCATGCGGACGTGGCCGAAGCAGCGCTGCAATCTTCATCGATGAAATCAAATCCGGTGCCTTTGACACATGCAGACCTGATGTGGATCCTGTCGCAGGCCGCCCCATGACCAAACGGGGGGACGATGGATCGTTGGCCCGATAACCGCGCGTGGTTCCTGCTGTTGCCCGCCCTTTGCCTGCTTGCGCTGGTCGGGGGATTGCCGTTGCTGGCGGTCGTCAACTATGGGCTGCACGACATTTTTACGCTGGACCAACTGCATTGGGTCGGCTTGCAATGGTTTGAGGATATCCTGCACAGTGACCGCTTCTGGGCCTCGCTTGGGCGCAGCCTGTTGTTTTCGGCGCTGGCCTTGGGCGTGCAGATCCCTTTGGGCATTCTGGTAGCCAAACTCCTGTTGTCACTTGGCCGCCGCGCGGTTTGGGGGCTGGTGCTCTGCGCGCTGCCGCTGGTGGTGCCGTGGAACATGATCCCGATGCTGTGGCTGGGCATGATCCAGCCGCAGACCGGGCTGTTCGGCTTTGTCGCGGCTTGGGGGTTTGACTACAAATTCAACCCGGTGCACACATGGATACTCATCCTGATGGTGGATACATGGCACTGGCTGGGGCTGGTTGCGATCCTTGCCTATGCTGGCTTTGCGTCGGTTCCCCAAGCCTACCGGCAAGCCGCGTCCATTGATGGGGCCACGGGTTGGGCGGTGTTCCGTCATATCGAACTGCCCCGCATCACCGGCGCTTTGGCGATCGTGCTGTTACTGCGCTGTGTTGACAGCCTGATGATCTATACCGAGGCGTTCACGATCAACGCAGGCGGCCCGAATGATGCCACCCGGTTTCTCACGCTGGAGCTTGGCGAAGAGATCAAGGGCTTTTCCTATGGGCAGGCCGCCGCGCGGGCCAGCCTGTATTTCCTGATCGTGCTGACCATCGTCTGGGCCTTTGTCATCGCTACCCGCCGCGAGGAACCGACAGCATGAGACGCGGTTTCGCCATTCTGGCTCTTGCCGCCTTTATCCTGCTGCCGCTGACGCAGGCTGTCATCCTTAGCTTCACGGTGACGCTTCCGGTCGAGGGCCGCGCCGTGGGAAGCTTTAGTCTGATGAACTACACCCATGTGCTGACAACGCCCGAATTGCAGTCGGCCATCCTGAACTCGCTTGCTTATGTGACGATGAACGTCGCGCTGTGCCTGATCTGCGGGTTGCCTGCGGCCTATGCGCTGGCGCGATTTCGCTTTGTAGGCGACCGCCACTTTCTGCTGTTGATCCTTGTGTTTCGCGTCACGCCGCCGGTGGTGCTGTCCTTGCCGATCTTCATCATCTTTGCCCGTCTTGGGCTGGTGAATTCCCCGGTCGGGATTGCCCTTGTGCATGCGCTGTTCAACCTGCCCGTAGCGATCTGGATTCTGGAAAGCTTCATCCGCGCCGTGCCGCGCGAATTGGACGAAACCGCTTTTCTTGATGGCCATTCCGGCACGGGGTTCTTCTTTCGCCACCTGATCCCAGCCCTTGCACCCGGCATCGCCGTTGCTGCCTTTTTCTGCTTTGTCTTTTCCTGGATCGAGGTCGTCTTTGCCCGCATCTTGACCGTGACCTCTGGTAAGCCGATCACCGTGGCCATTTCGGCGATGTTCAGCTTTCAGACCGACATCGGCGCTGTCATGGCGATGACCTGCCTGTCGTTTCTCCCGGCGCTTGTGTTGATCGTTCTGGTCCGCAACCACCTTGCCAAGGGGTATGTCTTGCGCGCTTAATAAACGCCAGTTCGGGTCCGCCTCTTGGATCGGGATTCTGGATGAGACTCCCAGTTTGGAGAGTGGACATTAAACCCGGGTCGCCCAATTTCTTCCAAACTCGTAACCAGCAATTTGTCCAATCCGCAGCGAAGGACAGCTTTCCGCCCAAAGCGACTACCGTTTGCAGCCCTGCTTTGCCACGAAAGCTCTTTCCGCCTCGGCAATTGACCCACTATGGTTGTTCAACGGGCAGCCCGTCGAAGTTGCCTTTGCGGCCATCGACTAATCGGCATTATTGCTGATGACCACCTCTGTCCAGTTTCGACCACATCCCGGTGGTGACTTTGTCTATGAGTTGACACACGCTCGTAAGCGTTAGATCAAGATGGAAGCATATGGTTCTACCTGATATAGTATCGAGGTCAGGTAGGATCACCACATGTTCGATATGGGTTCTCAACTCGAAGTCTTTCCAACCCATTTGCATTTGCGGCGGATTGACCCGGCCCGCAATATGCGCCGCTACTACCGGATTGCCGTTCACAGTGATCTTTTCGGCCGAGCGAGCCTTGTGCGGGAATGGGGTCGGATCGGATCGCGTGGTCAGATGATGGTCGAGACACATCCTGACGAAGGCCGGGCTATAAACGCCCTGATGAAACTTGCCCGAGCCAAACAGCGTAAAGGGTATGCCCTGTGAGCTAGGTCGACGATGAGTGCGACAGCCGCACGTCACCTTGCGCAAGGGCCCCTTAGAGACGGCTCAAACCTTCGAACAATCCACGCGCTTCACCCTGTCGGTCTTCGTGTTGCGCTGGCCGTCATGCCGAATAGGGCATCAACCTTACTGCGAAAAACCTCACCCCCCCTCCGGCACCCCTGTCGGACCATCGGGAGTCGGCATAGCGGATCGCCCAAACCATCACGATCATGCCCTTAAGATCGCAGTGGGCTACACCGCCCCTCGACCTAAGTTGGGAAGCTCTGCATTCGGTGTGTCCGCGCGGCGCGCCTGTCTCATCACGTTGATCCTCATCGACAGAACGGTTGCTTGCGTTTGGCACCCAGTTGTTGACATGGCCCCGCCCTTTTTCCGGGTTCTTTCTCCCTGGGCCTGACACTGCCGTTTGCTCGTTTGAGCGGTTCTGCCCTGCCGCTTCCCGTGATCCCGGCTCAGGCACCTCCCCTTCGACTGACAATCCCCTAAGCCTGTTCGGCCTCTGGCTCGCAACCCCGCTCAGGGCCGGGCCGTGTTGGTCGCGTTCCGCTCCCTGCCCGCACCACCCCGGCCCCTCGGGGGTTTCCGGTGGCGAAAGGGCCACCGTGCAAGCCTCAGCCGACAGGCTTCTTTCGGGTCTTGTCGAAGGGATGGTCCCTTCAGCCAGATACAGGAGCTTCAAATGCAGAACATCGTCATCCTCGCCGGCAACATCGGTCAGTCCCCGGAAGTCCGCACCACGCAGGGCGGGACTAGGATCACCAACTTCACCCTCGCCACCTCGCGCCCACGCCTGTCCGAAGGCCGGGTCCAGCGCGACGAGAACGGCTACCGCGTGATGGACACCGAATGGCACCGATCACCTGCTTCAATGGTCTCGGCAAGACGGTCGCTGAGCACTGCGAAAAGGGCATGAAGGTGATGGTCCACGGTCGCATCCACTACACCAAGTGGACCGATGCCGCCGGGGTCGACCGCTACGGCTGTGAGATCATCGCAGAAAAGGTCGATTTCCTGAGCCGTCCGAAGGCTGGTGAAGGCGAAGACCCCGAACTGGTCGACCGCGAGGATCAGTTCGCGGGCTGAGACCCCGCAGATCAGACCCGGTGGCGCAAGCCGCCGGGTCTCTTCGTTGCCCAAGCGAGCTGGCGCGGAAGCCAGCCCGGAGAAAGACGGCGGTCAAGCCGCGCTGCGCCAAACTTGATCAGGCCTGGGTCAACTCAGACAAGACCAATGCCTTCTTCGCCCGCCGCTTATTGGGCGTGTACCAGACAGTCTTGCGTTCGCCTGTTTGGCTAAACTCATAGGTCACCCCGAGGATCGTCTCACGCCGATCCGGATCGACCATCCATTCGACAGGCGTGCCGACGTCGAGTTCGGACGGCGGGATGGTGCGCTCGAGGGCAGGGGCTTCTGTGCTGGTCATTGTTTGTCTCCCTCGTTTGTTGTCTGAATTTTCGCCTTGGCCAGGGCCACGTCGAACGCCTCCTGGAACCGCGCGCGGTAGGCGGGACCCATGGCACGCGCCAATCCGAGGATGCCAAGCGGATCATGGATTTTCGCGAGGTCAGCTGCGAACTGCGGGCGCAAAGTCAGGGTCACGCTGGTCGGATGCTTGCCGCGCGCGCCACGGGCCTCATCCACATCGGGCATCCCATCACGTTCCCAATCGTCGAAGACCTGATCGCGCAGACCCTGGGCAACGCGACGGATCAAAAACTGGACGGTGCAACGTGCAGCCGTGGCCCACTCTTCTGCCAGCCGCGCCTGACGGGTGGTCAGCGACAATGAGACATGGACCACATGGCCGCGCGCGGCTGACCCGTTGGCGACCCCATTCCCTTTCGCATCCCAAGCCTTTGGAACGACGAAGACGTTCTCCTCTTCCCGGGACTCGTCTTTGGACCCAAAGGGTCTGATGCTGACCTCGCCTGCGTCGCCACCTGGCATCGCCGCCGCGGCAATCGTGGGCGACAATGGGTCCGGCTCGGTCACTGCATCAACCGACGTCGACTGCACTGGGATTACCTTACCTACCTGATCGCTCGCGCCAACGTTCCCACCAAAACCCAGCTTGGCCGAAAACCCCGCGTCTTGGCGGATGATCCGCATCATGTCCTTGCGCTGCGCCATCATGCGACCTCCACCGGGTTGAGGATCAGCTGGTCGATCTCCTCCAGAAGCTCCCCTGCCTCCTTCATGGCACTCTGGACATGTGCCGCAAGCGCTCGGTTCGGCGTCTTGTCCGCGATCACCCCGAGAAGCCCTTCTCTGTCCATCCGAACATAAGCGGCACGGCTGCCAAGATAGGTCTCAAGGGCAGGCAAGGACTGAAACAGCTCTTCAGCCACCGCCCGCTCGGTCTCTGACACCCGCACAGGCACCCGGTTGAGCAACACAGAAAACCCGGCAAGTTCGCCCGGCTTTTCCACCCGACCACGCAGCTTCAGGTACCAGTTGGCGGTTTCCAGCGTCTCACTCAGATCGCCCCGCGACAGCATCATCGGGCAGATGATCCGGTGCGCCGCGACCGCCAGAACATCCTGCGCTTCTGATCCACCGCCGAAGGTGTCGATCAGGATGAGGTGCTCTTGATCGGGTTGCTCGTAGATCTGCCCGATGGCTTCTGCCACCCGGTGGGCATCCAGGGTGTGGATCACTTCAACCAAGGGAGACCAGTTGCCTGCTTCCTTTCCCGCCTGCATCCACTTGAGGCAGGACTTTGAGGCATCGGTATCGAAGATCGTCACCGTCTCGCCATTTGAAGCCGCAGCAGAAGCCAAGGCGCGACAGAGGGTGCTCTTGCCCGATCCCCCCTTGCGGTTCATCACCAACACAACACGTATCCCGTAACCCATACCACCTTCCTCACTTTACCGATTGCGTTTCTCACAATGCGGATCGCGTAAATCTTTTATCTTAACTCACATCGCTTAAATCTGAACTTCGACTGCGGATATCAGAAACCGGCTCACGCAATTCTTATTGCGTGAAGCGCGCCTCTTTAATCATTTGTCTGATTACTGGATGCGTATGTCTTTTATCTGATCGCGCAATGCGTGTATCACAGGGCGGAACCCCGAACACACATCCCTGATGCCACAAGACGCATCCCACACTTCCTTTCTCCGGAACCCGAACACTGAACCACAGGCTCCGCATAGTAAACAAAACAAGGCTTTAGGCCCATATTCACAAGGGAAATCCACCTCTGGCCACATCGCTGATGTTGCACCATCCCTATCTCACCTTGTGTGTTGCGTGATCAGCGAAACGCATTCGGTGGCGGGGGAGTTACCCAAGGTCAGCACAATCTGCAAGAGCATAAATCGCGCTTAGATTGTGCTTGAAAGGGAGGTGAAGGAAGGGGTAGGAAGAGTGGCAGGAAATGCGATGTGTCTACAAATAATCGGTGGCAGAAGTTGGCGGTAAAATCAGATCCTCGCGAAACAAGACTTAAATCTCGGTCCAAGGTTTTGACGGGTGTCGACAATGAAGTTTCTGATTCTGCGGTGCAGCAAGTCGGTGGACGCGGACGGCCTCGGTCGGCGGACAAGGGCCAGGTCGTGAGCTGCCGTTTGCCTGCCGAAGAGCTCCACGCCTTCGATGCGCTCTGCACCCAGCTTGGCGCGAAATCCCGGTCGGACGGGGTGCGATCAGTGGTGCGGATGGCGTCAGGTTTTCTCGAGTTCAGCCGGGAGGACAGCGCCAAGCTGGAGGAAATCCGCTACGAGTTGGGCAAGATCGGCACCAACGTGAACCAGATTGCTCTGGCTGCGAACCGGGGCAGGGCGCCGATGGTCAAGGCACAGTGGGCATCGGTGGATGAGTTGCGGCGGTCGCTGCCGATGGTGGCGAAGGCGCTAAGCCAAGTCGTTGCCGAACGCCGACGGCAGGGCGTGGCGCTGTTCCGCAAGTTTGTCGAGGCTCAGGAGGGTGCGCGCCATGATTAAGCTTGGGTCGCGTCCCATCGGGCTGGCAGAGGCTGTTCTCGGGGAGATCAACTTCCTGCGGCCGCAGCAGGGCAAGGTGAAGGCGGGCGGCTCGTCCTCGCCCAAGCGCGGATTTAGTTTCTCGACCCGGGCCAGCCAGCTGTGGCGGTTCTCGCTGGGATCGAACGCGGCAGTTCTAAAGAAAATCGGCAAGGGCGGGACGGCGAACGCCAAGGAGTTGGCCGCCCAGATGGACTACCTGTTCTCGAAGTCGGCCTCAATCTTCGGCAACGGGGTCGTGCTGGATGCCGACGCCAAGGGTCTGACCAAGGACGAGCGCAACGAGATCGTAGGCGACTGGGTTGAGGATTGGCGCGGTTCGCCGAAGAACGGCCACACCACCCATTTGCTGATGAGCTTCCCGTCCCATGTCCGGGCAGAGAAGGCAAAGCTGATCGCCGAGGCTTGGGCCTTCGAGATGTTCCAGTCGGGCGAGCATCAGGATGATGTCTGGTCCTATGTCGCTGCCCTGCACACCGACAAGGCCCACCCGCATGTCCACATGGTCATCAACAACCGGGGCACGGTGAACGACAGCTGGTTCTTCATGGCCAAAGAGCATGCCTTCAATCTAGAGGTCATGAAGCAGCGCATGGTGGCAATCGCGGCCGAAGGAGGCGTGTTCCTGGATGCCACTTCGCGCGCCGAGCGCGGCTTGCTGACCTATGGGCCATCACGGGCAGAGATTGAGCGGGCGCGTGCCGAGGGCCGGGCCCCGGAAGAACGGCAGCGTGAAGGCAAAGCGCTCGAGGATGCCATGGCGACGATGGCGCGCACGGCGGATGCCATGCGCAGTCTGAGCCATGTGGCGGCGCTGACGGGTTTGCCGGAGATTGGCCAGAAGATTGCCAAGGCAGAAGAAGCCCTGCGGCGCGGCGGGGTGTTGCAGCCGTTTCCGGGTGAAGTGGCCACAACGGAGCGAGCCGATCTGGAACGGCATTTCAGCGGATGGATGGCTGAGGCGGAGGGCAAGATCCGAAAGATGCCCGTCGCCGAGCGCAAGGTTATGCGGGACGAGCTTTATGGCTATGCTATCGATATCGCCAAAGGCTTGGGCGATGCGAGAGGTGCGCAACTTTTGCAGATGCTGCCGCAGACCAAACTCTATGGAACGGGACTTGAAGGTGACCGCCTGATACAGGGTAGGGAGGCTGTTGATCTGCAGCCAGGTGTCGCCGACCGGCTGAAAACGGACATCGTCGGCAAAGCAGTTTCCTTGGGTCTCAGCGGTGATCGCATGGCCGAGCGGCTGGAAACAGGGGCCGCCAATGCCTGGGAAGAGCGCGACTGGGTGCGCAGTGACTTGTTGGCCTTGTCTGGGTGGACGCGTGCCGATCTTCGGGTTCCGAAGAAGAGTCGGAAAGTCGTTGATGATCTTGAAGGTTTCTACGAAGCGGCAGCCAAGCTGATCGATCACGCTCGAACGCGTGAGGCAGTCTATGAGAACGACCGGTTGCTGCGCGCCCTCGGGTCGATGGGCCGCATCATGCAGGCAGATGGCAAGGTCGAGTTCCGGGGAGATGCTCATGCGGAGCGCTTCGCTGAAGAGCTGCGTCAGCGGTATGGGAAAGGGGTTGTGGCGGAACTCGCCAGCGGGCGGACAGAAGCGTTGGAACGGGATTTCGAGGATGCTGGCCAGCGGCAGTGGATCGCGCGGGCGGTTGTTTCCGCGGCGAAGTCGCATGTGGCGTTTGGGCTGGCATTGAAAGAGGCACGGCACGCTGAGCGGCTGCTTGCTTCGCCTCCTACTCGAGGTGAGAATGACTGGGAACGGTGATAGCGAGTATGTGCTTTCGCCTAAAGGCGGTTATTCCAAGCCTCGCCGAATATCTTTACGGTGACATTGAGGGCAATGTACTGCGTTGGTTGGACGTTTTTCGCGATGGGCCTCGCGACGCTCGTCCTCGTCAAGCACTTCGGTTTCGAAGCGATGCCCACAGTTGTTGCACCGGAAGTGAACGCGCTCAGTCATATGCGATGCCCGCGTTGCCTATGAACTCGTTCCAGAGCACCTCAGCTGCTCGCTCTGGCGCCAGCCGCTCGTCGGATTTGCCGAAGATATTAATGGTCCGGACCAGGAACTGCTCATAGTCATCTGCCGAAACGTTGAAACCGCCGTTTGCCGTGTTATCGCCTGCGTTTTCGCTGAACGAGTAGTAGATGTCACCCATAGCGACGTACGAATTCCGACAGTGTACTGTGATGTGGGCAGTACCGTTTCGATGGCCGCCATTCACGATTGTGGCCCCGAACGAGGTCGCGCCCCTATCCACGAAACGACCCCGCAGCCCCTCAATCGAGTCGATTTCCATGGTTGCGCGCCGGAAGTAATCTTTGATGATGACAAAGGCAGCATCGCGGAAGTCACTTTTGTCGATCTGGTCGAACTGCCGTTTTGCACGATATCGGGTAGTGGCGGGGCGCACGGCAACTGGCTCAGGGGTTGCCGTTGCCACGGTTGCAGGTAAGCCATCAGCTTCAATGATGCGGCGCAGTTCCTGCACTACGTTTAGGTAGGCAGTGTTCGCGTTGGCCCATTCGCTAATGGCTTGGCCATCTGTCGGCACCGCTTTGAGTTGACGCAACTCACCCATCGCCTTCCAGTCGCATTCTTCCACGATGATGGGGACCACACGGGCCGCCCCCGCGGCATGGCGTTCGAGGGCCCGCTTCATTTCGCGCTCGACACAGTAGTCAGACGCAATGAAGTCGGGACTTACCAAGAGCAGGAAAAGGTCAGCCGCCTCCAGTTCCCGTGCAATTTCGGCATTCAGATCGCTGCCTGCAAGGATGTCCCGGTCATACCACGTTTCAATATGCCCACCCCGAGTCAGGTTCTTGAGGTGTACGTGCAGCCGGTCAAGTGTTGCCTTGTCGTGATGGGAATAGGAGATGAATGCTCGCATTTGCTCAACTCAATATGCTCTACGTTTGTTCGATTCATGCCACTGCCAGTTCAGAGGCGTCACACAACAAAAAACGACGAACCGCGCCGCAGCGCCGGTCCCCAGGCCCAATGCTTTACTGGCCGAAATCAGCGCTTCTTATTCGACTGGGACAGGACCGAACCGGCAAGCGTCTTCGTCTTTTCAGAGTAGCGATCGCTGCGAAGCACTTTTGACGCGAGGTCTTCCATTTCGGCGCCCGTTTGCCGCTTCGTATTCGACTGCGACAACGCCGAACCGGCGAGCCTCCGGGCGATCTGCGATGAGCCTGGCTTGAACAGGGTGTCTGCCGCCAGCGATGCGACCTTGCTTGAAGTGCCTTTACGATTGGTAGGCATATTTATCTCCATGTAGTATGTGTATTGCATTTAGATTCTAGATGTGGGGTTTGGGCGAACTATCCGCAAGCTCCACGATGACAAATTCAAAACTACAGCCCTATCTCGAACAGATCTGGGGTAATTCCATCTCGCCGCCTGCTTAGTCCTTCGCCGAGGTGCAGGCAGGGGTGTTTTATTCGATTTAGACCTTCACCTCCCTCGAAATGCACCCACCCGCCTTTCGGCATGCCAACGCTCACGATCAGGGCACCGCATACGGGACAAGCTCGCTTGAAGGAGGTGCCATTGCCGCTTACGCATTCACCTTGGAACACCCAGCCGCCACAGACAGAGATGGTCCGTCCCGTCCGTAGTCGGCGGGCATGAGCCCTCCGGAAGTGCCACCTAT
Source organism: uncultured Tabrizicola sp. (assembly GCA_964393035.1). Classification (GTDB taxonomy): domain Bacteria; phylum Pseudomonadota; class Alphaproteobacteria; order Rhodobacterales; family Rhodobacteraceae; genus Tabrizicola_A. Next base: position 27,612 of record CAYMRX010000009.1, on the reverse strand, counting down.
CTCTCATCACAGCCCCCTTCTTTCCTCGACACGGCTTCCGCTAGGGGTGGAGCGCACATAGAACCCTTGTGGAATGGCCTCCTGCACAAGCCCGACATGCGATATCAGACCCACGGCCCGGTTGCCCTTCGTTAGGGCCGATAGAACCTGAAGCACTTGGTCCAGCGTGCCCGCTCCGTTCTCGGAGTCTAGGCTGCCAAAGCCTTCGTCGATGAAGATCGTGTCCATCCGTATTTTGCCTGACAGGCTCTCGACCACGTCGGCGAGCCCAAGCGCCAAGGCAAGTGCGGAGATGAAGGTCTCTCCGCCGGAAAGGGTCGCAGTCGGGCGCGCCTTGCCGGTGTTGACGTCGAAGACCTCGATCTCCAGCCCACGCTTGCCGCGTCCGCTCGACGCCTCGACGCCGCGCTCCAGCCGGTAGCGTCCGCGCGTCATCGGCTCGAGCCGCATGTTCGCCGCCTCGAGCACTTGGTCGAACATGGCAGCAATGGCGAAGGTTTCGAGCGTCATGTTGAGATCGTTCTTGCCATTGGCAAGATCGGCCAGCCCTCGGAGCGGCCCAGTGCCGGCCTCCAGTTCGTCTGTTCTGGTGAGCGCGTCAGCCAGCGAGGCCTTGAACTTCACCAAACTCTCGATGGCGGCATTCGCTTCTGCCAGCGCCGCGTTGGCGGAATTCAGGGACTGCGTGGCGTCCGACTGCGCCACCTTTATCGGAGTAAGGTCCGGCCGCTCTCGATCAGCGCAGGCGCCCTTGGCGTTCAGCAATGTCGTGCGTGCGGCGATCAGGCCCTCTTGGTGTCCGCTCACCGTCTCGCGATCTGCTTTGAGCGTCAGAAAATGTGCCTTGCAGGCATCATATTGAGGTTCATCCAATCTGGCTTCCGCCAGCCGGGCAAGGAAGGCCTGGCGTGCCGCTTTCTCGCGCCGCTCCTGTGCTTCGAGCGCCTGCCTCGCCGCCTCCTGTTTCTCCTGCGCCCTGGTGAGGGCTTCGCCTGCGGAGCGATCCACCTCGGTGGCTAGCTCAAGCTCCTCGTAGAGTTGCTTTTGTTCGCCCAACAAAGACGCGCGCCGTTCTGCAACTGCCTTAGGTGTGCGCAGCTCTTCCGGCAGGACATTAACCACCGCATCGCGCGTTGCCCGCGCCGCAGCGAGGTCGGCCTCGGCCTTGCTTGCAGAAACCCGCGCCTCGGCCTCGGCCACCTCAGCTTTCTTCAGCTCGCGCTTGAGACCTGCCAGCCGCTCCGCCATCGTGTCAAGATCGACCGCCTCGCCAAGTGCGAGGAGTTCACCATCAAGCCGCACCTTTTCGGCCTCGAGTTCCGTAGGCCCGCGCCCGGGCTGTTCCTGTTCGTCCAGCACCCGCTTCTTTTCTTCCAGCCTCGTCCGGCAATTGCCCAGTTCACTTTCAGCCCGAACCCGCTCCTCGGACGCTTTTTTCGCCTCGGCCTGAGCATTCCGGAACGCCTCGGTAAGACCGGATTGTTCGGGCACGCCGTGAGCCGGGACGGGATGATCGAGCGCGCCGCAAACTGGACAGGGTACGCCCTCGGCCAGCTTTTCCGCCAAGATGATCGCCTGCGTGCGTGAAAGCCGCGCCTCGGCTTCGGTCAGGGCCGCCTCTGCGGCTTCTTCCGCTGCGGTCCTCGTCGCCAAGTCCTTCTCTGCGGCTTCGACCTCTCCTTCTGCCTTCGCGACCTCCCCCTGTGCCTTGGCATGTGACCTAGCTTTGGACAGTTCTCGGTTAACCTCGGCCAGTTCGCCCGTCAGCGTAGCGCGTACCACCTGGGCTTTGCGCGCAGCTTCGAGCTCCAGATCGGTCGCATCTCGCCGGGAGCGAAGCGTTTTGCACGCACCCTCGGCCCCGGCGAACAGTTTTTTCGAGGTGACATCGGTCCTCGCGGCGTCGTCAAACGCCGCCTGCAAATGCGCAGCTTGCCCGACCTGCGTCTCTGTCGCCTCCAACCGCGTCAGATCGGCCTGAACCCTCTGAAGCCGCACCGCGTCGGCCTTGGCCGTGCTGAGTGTCTGTGCCGCGTCCTGCCGGGCTTTGGTCATCCTGTCGAGATCCGCTGCCGCCTCAGTTACAGCTTTCGCCGCGCCGCGGCTGTCCCGCGTCGCATCGTGCCAAGCCGACTCGAGATCCCGCGCCTGCGAGGCATTCGTGACAGCCTCGACCCGCCTCGTCAAAGCGTCGATTTCACCCGTTTTCGCTTCGAGATCGTCAAGCGCCTGCCGTGCCTTATCGACAGCCGCAAAGGCTTTTTCAATCTGCTCGGCCTCGTTCAGAACTTTGCGTGCGGTTTCGTTCGCCGCTTCCGCGACACGCTGACGGCCCCGTTTCGCGTCGACTTCAGATTCGGCAGCGGCAATCCCCAGTTCCAGGGCGTCGACGCTTTCAAAGCCACGTTCCAGGAGCCGTGCCAGGTACAGCGAACGCTGCTCGCGCAACGCCCGTTCTGCCTCCGAGGCTTCTTCCTTCAACCGGGTGGCGAGATTGCGATAGATCGTCACGTCGAAGAGATCGCGCAATATCTTGACCCGATCATCTGTCTTTGCGGCGAGGAACGTCTCGAACTTGCCTTGCGGCAAGAGAACGATCTGTCGAAACTGATCTGCGCCGTAACCCAGCAGTTCCTCTACCTGTTGCCCAACCACAGAGACCTTCTTCTCGGCGATGACACGGCCCGACTGACCCGGCGCGAGCGCATCGATCGGGATCCCGGTGACATCGAAAAGCGAGGCTTCCGCTGCGTCTTCGGTTATCCCTTCACCGCGCGCCTTCGGACGCTCCTGCGCCGGGCGCCGGCGGATCAAATAGGTCTTGGCGCCCAGTTCGAAGACAAACTCGATTTCGGTGGGCAGATCCGCCGCCGCATGATCCGAGCGCAGCGAACGTGGCTCTTGGTCGGTCCTGGTTGGCGCCCCGAAGAGCGCAAAAGACATTGCAGAGAACAGCGTCGATTTTCCCGCCCCGGTCTGGCCGTAGATTCCGAACAACCCAGTTTCGATCGCTGATCGAAAATCCACAACTTCGGTCGTTGCGAAGGGACCGAATGCCTGAAGCGAGAGCCGAATGGGCTTCATGTCTGGTCCCCCGCAACTTCCGCAGCGTGCAACTTGTCGGCGATTATCGCCACTTCAGCGCCATCCGGCTCTCGGCCGCGCACCACTTTCAGGAAATCGCTGAACATTTCAATGGGCGTGATAGCAGCCCGCCCCGCTCCGATCGCCATACTTTCTAGTGACCGAGCCTGCCGGGAATAAGCCAGATGGCATGCGTTGGGATACGTCGCACGCAATCGCTTCATCGGATCGATCAGAGGGATCTCATCCGTCAGGATGGCCTGGACGAAATCTCCCGAGGGAGTTCCCGCAAGAAGATCCGCGAATGCTCCGGTAAGCGAGCGGACTTGCCGGAGCGGACGGAATGGCACGGTGCGAATTTCAACACTCTCCGCATCCAGATCGACGATGGTCATTGATTTTTCTTCTCCCGCCTCGTCGAAACCAAAAGCGAGCAGTGCGCCGGAATAACGGATATGTGGCGCGCCCACTTCCTGCGGCTTGTGCAGATGCCCCAATGACACGTAGTCCGCCCCATCGAAGACCTCGGCTGGAACGGTTTCGATGCCGCCGACCCGTGTCAGGGCGCGCTCGGTCTCCCCGACTGCTCCCCCCGCGACGAAGGCATGGGCCACCACAACCCACCGGGCCCCTTTGGGCACATGTGCCTTTGCTGCGGCAATCTGCGCCGTGATGACGTCTGAAGGTGTGCTGATGCTTTCGTCACCGAACACCTCGCGCGCGGCGTATTCATAGGAAAAGGCCAGCGCGGAAAAGGCAATCTCTCCATGTGCATCACGCAGCACCAGTGGAACTTCCACCGCATCGGCAATCCCGCGCACCAGCACCCGCGACGCGATTGAAAAGACCGACATCGCCTCGATCCGGTCGCCGGAATCATGGTTGCCTGAGATCATCACGACAGCGGCTTTGGTCTCGTCTGCCACGCGCTTGAGAAAGCGGTTGAATTGCCGGATCGCTGAATTGGGGGGCGATGCCCGATCAAACACATCGCCCGCGATCACTAGGACTTCAACTTGCTCGGCCACCAGCGTCTCAACGATCTGGCCTAAGACGACCTCGTGGTCCTCTTCAAGACTGAGCCCCATGAACTGCCGTCCCAGATGAAGATCTGCGGTGTGAAGGATTCGCATAAGATATATCCACTTTCTATACGTATTGTTACTGTATGGACTTCACGCGCTGAGTCAAGTAGTCTTCATCTTATGAGCCTTGCAGACCTTAAACACGCACAACGCGAACGGATCCTGTTCTTGGATCAATGCCTTACTTGGAGAGGTCAGGCGAACCGCCGGGACTTAATGCAGCGCTTCGATATCTCGACAGCACAGGCGGCTGTCGACTTTCGAACCTATCTATCGCTGACGCAGACACCGCCGGTCTATGATGCTGCGGAGAAGACCTATTTCTCGAGCGGTTGCCACAGGGCACTGTCTGCTGTCGGACCCGACCAGGTCTTCGACCTACTTAGCGACGAGACAACATCCCTTGGCGCGAGCATCCCGCTGCCCAATCGCATGATGGATTCCGCCGTGATCGCGCAGCTCCACCGCGCAATGAAAGGCGAGCAAGACATAAAGATCACCTACACTTCGATGAGCAGTGGCCTCTCCGAGCCGCAGTGGATCAGTCCGGTGCAGTTTCATTTCGACGGAGAGGCCATTCACCTTCGGGCCTGGAGCTACAAGCATAAGGCCTATCGCGACTACCTCCCAATCCGAATGTTGAAACAAAACGATGTTGCAACGCGGGATAGATTTTCTCCCCTGCCTTTCGACCTAGACTGGCACAGTTTCGTGCGCTTGTGGATACGTCCTCGGTCTAACCTCTCGGACGAACAGGTGCGGGTTGTCCGACTGGAATACGGCTTTCAGGAGAGAGAGAACATTACCGTCGAAACTCGAAAGGCACTAGCGTTCTATGTCATCAGGCGATGGCGCCTCAATGAAGCCAAGGCACGGCTCGAGTTGCAAAAGATCGAGGAGGTAGAAGGCTAAAGAAACATCCCAGAACTGAAGAAAGGTCAGGACCCAGTGATGTTGCTGTTTGTAAAAATTCGGGGTCCGCTATTAGACAGATAAGTGAACAGCGTTTTCTGACTAACGGAAGCACAGCTGGTACGGAGGCAGCCAGCTGAAAATTAACGGTTTTTGCCGATCTCGATGGACGGGCGAGATCAAGCGTGGGGTGTTGTTTTGGTAGCTCTAAGCATGGATGAGAATGCTAACGTTGGGGGAGCGTGAGTTGACTGCAACGTCACCTCTCCAAGCGCAGTCACTTCGTTTTGTGCGCCAGATGCAAACAGCGAACCGATGATCAAACTGGTCTTCGGGTCCCAACAAACTGCTATAAAAATTGATTAAAAAAGTTTCGTGATGGCAGCCCAAACAATCCACACCGCTAGGGCTCCGGCAACCAAAATTCCGGCTATGATAAGGAGCAGCCATCGCCAAATCTCGGCCAACCTGTAGGATCCCATTACATCAATTATTTTAGGAAGAGAACCGCCCTGATCGACATGAGCCGGTTCGCCCCCTTTCAAGATCGGGATCCAAAATTTCTCACAGAAAATTCTGTTGAGAAAATCACCATGCCCTAAGTCTTTGTGCCGACGATCAAATGTCCCGGGAGCTTTAAAACCATACGTGCCAGCGCCACCAAGACGCGAAACAATGAAACGTGCAATCGCCGGCCAGTGGTCACGCGTGCCGATTTCATTGACGACTGGCAACTTAACTTGGTCTCGATGCAAATCAAACCGAAAGTCTTCCCTTGCAACACTGCCGCAAAATATGAGCCGACCCTTAAGGATGTGTATGGGTGTCAACGTTGGAGCACTGGTACGCTCTCCAAGCAATCGGGTAACCAAGTAGGTGCCAAAACTGTGTGCAATCAAATGTATCGGATGGTCAACGAACTCATTTCTGACCAAGACAAGTTGGTCAGCCAGCCGCTTTAAGGCTCTTTCCTCTGGCGCTTTGGAGCGCGAAAGAAAATCGAACAAGCCAAATCGTCCGTAACTGGTAAGCCTCACTGTAAACCCAGACTGCTCGAGTGTCGACTGAATTTCAGATGCCCAAACAGCATGGTCCCGAATGCCATGAACCAAAACAACTACATCTCCGTTCATACATCACACTTCAAGGTAATCATGCCGCACATGAGTGGCCTTCTTTTCGCGCCCATATTTCCAAAGTAACTGTCCACAGTTCATGTTATCATTAAAGCTGCTCATGAATGGATAGGCATCAAATCCCTTTAGACCGAACCACCTTGCACATGCAACCACAAGTGCGCGAGAACTCGGCTTTATTCCATTATTTCGGCTAACGCTAGTTTCGTTGAGCAACGACACGCGAATTGAGATGATCGATTGAAGGCCATCAAAGCACTTGAATATTCCCTCCCAATCACTTTCCTCAGTGTTCAAGCCCTGCATAAGAACAATGTTTATCCTAATATGAACCCTTGATGCCGCCTTGATGCGCTCTATCAATCGGTCAATTTCATAGCGTGCGAACGCTGGCCCCATGAATTCGCGCACCTGCCTAGGTCTGCTCCCAAAAAATGAAATTTGCAGCATTTTGATCGGTATATCAATGGATAGGCTGTCAACCTGATCGATGAAATCAGGACGAATCCCGACGGTAGTAAGGGTAAAGGTCGATGGGGCATCAAGAACAGCATCACGAGCGAAGGAGAAAATAGCCCTCGCGTTCAATGAGCACTCACCAATGCCAGCAAAGCTTATCAATCTAGGCCCAACAACATCTTTTGCAACCAAAGAATAGATCGTTCCAAGGTCTGATGCAGAAAGCAGTCGAACCATTTCAATGCCACCAGAAGCACAATGGGGGCATTGAACTTGGCATCCAAAAGATGTCGGCATCTCAACTACGGTTTTGATATGCATTCCTCTCAATGAGTGTCGAAAGATACTTGCTTCCACTACTTTCTTCCCAATTCCAATGACCAGCCGTTGGCCATCTTCATAGTCCCAACTGCGAGAAATATAGGCCTGAGAGCTATCGTGCCTCTTTAATAATTTCCAGTCAGCTGGAGTTTCCGACTTTGCCGGAGAGATATCCATTTTAATGCCTCCTTGGCTCTGGTTGAAGGCGCCACATATCGTCAACGTCTTGCACCAACGCAACAGCTATCGGGGAGTTCGACTGGCAGGCAAGAGCGATGTTCGACTGAGTATCAGTCAATGAGAGGTATGGGGAAAACCAAGTTAAACCATCGGATCTAAACATTGTAAAAGTCAGCGGGACTTGACGCATTGTCTTTGTTTCTAATCTCATCCAATCGGATGGAGACACTTTCGGTTTAACCTCCTTTTCAAGAAATTCTTCGACTTTTTGGGCACCCCTCGTAAGATCTTTCATTGAGTGATTTGTATACATTTTCCCCGCTTCACCAGCGGGATCAAGCGTTACCATTCTAACTGTTCCGCCAGAACTGAGTATCTTAACAAGGGCGTCTCTGAAAACTTCTGTGAAAGGTTGCTCCACCCACTTCTCTAAGGTTCTCCCGACAAGAACCAACTTAGTTGAGCTTGCGCCTCGTTGTTTAACTTCTGTGATCGCGTCCAACCAATAGTCATTGTCGAAGTCACCGCGTTGTGAAAACCGATGCACCCCAAGCTTTTTGATTTCGTTGATTTTTCGGCCTAGGGAATGCACGCTGTTCTCTAACCGTGTCTCTGTCGCCATGACCTCGATTTGTAGAGTATTGAGTGTGTTGGTTAGTTTTGTCGCCAGCGCGATAACAGTTGTGACCACAATCACCATGCCCAAGGCAAGTACTGTAACCTGCAAGGCGGGGCTCTGGGAAAAATAGATTAACGCGCCGGTTAACATTACTACCCCAATCCCAAGCAACAAATTCCACAAAGAACGCGCCATGTCATGCCCTCCGAACTGTTGGTAAGCTGCCGCTGCCGCTCGGATTCCGCAAGTCCTGTTTTTTTCCGAGCATGGTTTCATAGCCGTACAGTTCACGTTTCTCGGGCTTCGTTGCGCAAATTCTCTAAAGGCTGGGGGTTCCCTGTCCCCGGGACAGACCTAACCTTCGCGTTGCGTGAGGGGGGTTCCGAGGGCTGTGAATCGGTTCAGTGTCGCCGCCCTGATCTGAGGCTCGGCGACCTGCCTGTTGAAGTCGCGTGACTTGACGTGCTCGCTCAGCCCCTTGAAGCAGCGCAACTTTGCCTCGACCAGGCTTCGTCGGTGATAGCCGGTCTAGCGTTTCCGGAGCGCCCTGCCAAAGCGGGGCGGCAACTGCGCAGGGCTTTATTGTGCGCCATCGCTCCTGCCGTGTGTTCCTTCAACGGCTTGCCGCTCCTACGGGGTGGGATGGCCGCCGCTGCCCTGCGTACCGCTTTATAGTCATGCCAGTTCGTGGTGCGGTAGGTTGGGGAATTGGGCTTAAACATGTAGCCTGACTAGCAGGTTGTTTTGCAGTGTGAATCCTTCATCGCATTTGCGCAACAAATGCCCGGCAGAGCGAGGGTATTGTAGCTGCGGAGCAAGCGCTCGGTCAACCCGACCTAAACGAAAGGCCGCTGTCAGGAAAAGCTATGACTTTTGCAAAGCTCGCAATCTGTCAACCACCGCCACTCAGAATATACCATGACGCGGGCGCAGCCGGCGTTCGCTTCGTCCAGAATCGCTGACACGAAATCCCAAAAATTGCTGCGACATTCCTGAGTGACTGGTTCCGGGAGGCTCCACCGCGGCGCAGCGGTCATCCTGACCGCCGGAAATGGGACTAAAACGCCGTCTAATTCATCTCTCTTGCCATTGCTTCCGCCTGTTGCACGACATGCTTGATCGCATCGTCTTGCATGTCTGGCGGAAAACCGTGTTTTTTTAGGATCCGCTTCACCGCCACCCGCATCTTCGTGCGGACGTTGTCCTTGCGCCACCAATCCACTGATGCGCTGGCCCGGACCACATTGACCAGTTCGGCCGCGATGATCCGGAGGTCTTCGTTGCCCATCAGGGCAACCGCACTTTCGCTGCGGGCAAGGGCATCGTAGAAGGCCGCCTCTTCCTGGGACAAGCCATCTTCCGGCTCCTCGCGCAGATCGCGGGCCAGTTTCAGCAATTCCTGGATGACCTGCAACGCATCGACACTCCGGTTGTGGTAGCGGGCGATGGCTTCGGTCAGCTGGAGAGAAAACGCGTCCTTCTTTGCAAGGTTCGTCCGGGTTCGGGTTGCAATCTCGTCGTTAAGCAGCCGGCGCAGGGCTTCAATGGCCAGGTTCTTCTGTTCGATGCCTTGGATACCCAGCAAGAAAGCCTCGTCCAACATGCCAATGTCAGGGCGAGCGACGCCGCATTCCTTCAGGATGTCAATCACCTCGGTGGACCCCACCGCGCGGTTGATCAGCTGGGAGATCGCGAATTCGGTGTCTTCCACCGCGCGGCCTGCCGATGACACTGCGTCCAGCTTCCGGATCGCGGCTTGCACGGCGGCGAAAAAGCCGACCTCATCTTTCACATCCTCGGCCTCAGCACTGCCCGAGGCGATCCGGAAGGCCGTGATCAGGCGCATCACCCCGGTCATGAAGCGTTTCTTGCTGAGTTTGCGGTCCCCTCCGTCGACCGCTTTGCCGTCCTTGTCAAAGACCGGAAGGGTCAGGGCATGCTCGATAGCCACGGGCAGTATATGGAGCCGGTCTTCGGGCTTGCCATTGACCGCCGCCATGTAGGGCACGTCGTGGAACATCGCGCGCATCACGTCCAGCGCGGTCAGAAGGGCATCGACCGCCTCGCGCTGGTCAACGCCGGTGCGCTTCTGGTCGGAGGCCGAGTAGTGGGCCAGGGCCTTCTTAAGGTCCGCCGCAAGTCCGATGTAATCTACCACCAGTCCAGACGGCTTGTCCCGGAACACACGGTTCACCCGGGCGATGGCCTGCATCAACCCGTGGCCCTTCATCGGCTTGTCCACATACAGCGTGTGCATGCAGGGCGCGTCAAAACCCGTCAGCCACATGTCCCGCACGATCACCAGCTTTAGCTCGTCGGCAGGGTTGCGGTAACGGTTGCGCAGCGCCTCTTGCCGGGCTTTTGACCGGATATGGGGCTGGAACTTAGCCGGGTCTTGCGCTGATCCGGTCATTATGACCTTTACCGCACCCTCCGTATCGTCATCAGAGTGCCAGTCTGGCCGGGCGGCGATGATGCGGGCGTAAACCTCGGCACAAATCCGGCGGGACATGCAGACGATCATCGCCTTGCCGCCGTCCATCGCCTCCAGCCGCGCGTCGAAGTGGTGCAGGATGTCGGCGACCACTGTGTTCAGGCGGTTGTCGGCACCGACCAATGCCTCGACCCGGCTCCAGCGGGATTTCAAGGCGGCGACGGAAACTTCGTCCATCTCGGCGCCGTCGTCTTCGGCATCGTCGACGATCTCGTCAAATGACGCGTCGATTTCGTCCATCACGGTAGCATCGGTGGAAATCCGCGCCACGCGGCCCTCGTAATAGATTGGGACTGTCGCGCCATCTTCGACTGCGCGGGTGACGTCGTAGATGTCGATGTAGTCGCCGAACACGCCTTGTGTGTCTGCACCTACCAGAGACACGGGCGTTCCGGTGAAGCCAACATGGACCGCGTTAGGCAAGGCGGCACGCAGGTGGTGGGCGAAGCCGTAACGCGTCTCGCCTGTCGCCGCGTCAATCTTCGCCTCAAACCCATATTGCGTGCGGTGCGCCTCGTCTGCAAAGACCACCACATTGTTTCGGTCCGTCAGCAAACCAAAGCCCGCATCCCCCTTGCTGAGGCGGAACTTCTGGATCGTGGCGAAGATCACGCCACCAACCTTACGGTTCAACAGTCGCCGCAGGCTGTCCACATCCTCGGCCTGTTCCGGCTTCTCACCAAACAGGGCAGAGCAACGGGAAAAGGTCGCGAAAAGCTGATTGTCCAGATCGTTGCGGTCGGTGATGATCACTAAGGTCGGGTTTGCCAGTTCGGGGTCGCGCATCAGCCGTCCGCCCATAAAGGCCATCAACAACGACTTGCCCGAGCCTTGCGTGTGCCACATCACGCCACCACGCCCGTCGCGACCGCGCGCGGCAAACACCGCCGCTACACCTTTGCGCACTGCATGAAACTGGTGGTAGCCCGCGATCTTCTTGATCGGGCCTTTGCCCTCATCCTCAAAAACCGTGAACCAGCGGATCATCTGGAGCAGGTTTTCCGGGGTCAGCAACCCGCGCAACAACACCTGCAACGCCAGTGCCGAGGTGTCTTCGATCACTGCCTCGCCATCAATGGTGCGCCAGCGCATGAAACGATCGAAATCAGCCGACATCGAGCCATAGCGTGCTGTCACGCCCTCGGATATCACCGAAAACGCGTTGGTGCGGAACAGGTCCGGGATCTGCGATTTGTAGGTGTCAATCTGGTTGCATGCGCCTTTCAGGGTGCCGGTCTGGGTCCCCTTCAATTCGATCACCACAACTGGAAGTCCATTGAGAAACAAAACAATATCCGGGCGGCGCAGGGATTTTCCGGCCACCTCGAACTGGCTAACGGCCAGCCATTCGTTGTGCCGGTTGTCCCAGTCAATTACCCGGGCCAGGCCGGCGCGGTCTTCGCCAGCTTCGACCCAGTTTACCGTGATGCCGCCCACCAGCGCCTCGTGGATTCGACGGTTTTCTGAAATCAAATCGCCGGTAAACACCGTATCGCGCAGAGCATTGCCCGCCGTCTGGATTGCCTGCAGCGGCAGATGCGGGTTCAGGCGTTGAATTGCGGCCTGCAGCTTTGGCAATAAGATCGTGTCGCGGTAACTTGGCCGCAGGGGGTTTGCCGCTTCGGGGTCGGTGGCGACCCCTGACAGATGGGAAAAGCCAAGGGCGGCGAGCTCGCCAAGCGCCCAGTTTTCAAGATCAGCTTCGGACGCGTAGGCCATCAGATACCTTCCTCTTCCTGCGTCCGGATCTGGCGGTTTAGCCGTGCAAGGGGTTCACGGAAGGCCTCTTCCAACTTCCGGATATGGGCCGACAACCAACCAATCATCTGCGGCCATGTCTCACGATCATATCCATCGAACGGCTGCGAGTAGATGATCCTGCTGGCCTTCTTGTCGTCCATTCGCCGCCAGTCCAGCGGGAAACCGAATTTGACCTCTATCGCGGAACTCTCTGCATGGAGCCGGTCGAAAAGCCACTTGTTTTCTGCCGCATCAGAGCGTTGCAACGATATTTCAACTCGCGCCTCATCGCGCGAGAAAATCATCTGGAACGGACAGGATGACACCCCCGAACCCGCGCTTAACCAGTGATCCTTGGTCGGGCTGATGTTTTGAAAAAGCGTCACGCCATCGGCGCGCAGCTGGGTCAGGGCTTGCTCCCAGAAGGCTTGGCGCAGCTTGTGGCGGTGCTTCTGGGTGTCTTGTGTGACCTTTTCCTCGCCGTCCTTGTTGGACATGCTGATCATGAAATCGGCGGCCTCGGGCGTGGGGATGATCTGCTGAATGTCGATGATCAGCTCATCCCCCAGCATGAAGGGCGTGACCTTGAAGCATTGCGTCCGGATGCCACGGCTTAGCAGCCACAGCACGGTCGCGGTCACTTCGCGCCGAAAATTGGCCGCGATGAACACGATGCGCTGGTCGTTGCCGGGGTTCAGGATGATCTCGCCCAGATCCTCCACCCCCATGAATTCGCACAGACGCGCCACCGCATTGCCGCCCCCGCAGAACCGGTCAAGGTATTGCTGATAGATATCAACAATCTGGGTCTTGGTCAGACTAGAGACATAGGCGGTGTATTTCAGCGCCTGCCACGTCACATCCCGCCCGGAATCGTCCAGCTTGTTTTCAATGACGACAAGGTTGCCGTCCTTGTCCAGCGCCAGCAGGTCCAACCGTTCGCGGGTTTCATCGAAGCCGTCGAACTCCTTCTGGATGATAAGCAGCTCTTCCCCCAAGGCGTCGGGCTGGTTCGCCAGCCATTCCTGCAAATGGTCCCGCTCGCGCAGGGCAAGATCGGAAAACCGCCTTTGCACAAGACGAGATAGGCGGTTCTGGGTGCGGTCAACGCGGAACATAATTCAACCTTCAAAATCGGTGAAATCGAGATGGGCAACGCCTTGCAGTCGGTTTTCAACCAAGTAAGCGTTAAGGCCTTCTTCGCCTTCCTGCATCAACCCTAACCACTCTGGCCGCGGGCTTTCCGGTATGAATTCCTGATCCCCGGGCATAGCGTCCATTGCAAGCTGGCTGACACATCCACGACCCCAACCAAAAAACCGGTGCCACGGAAGCATCCCGGGGATCAAAGTCGAAAGCTTGTTCCCCGGCGTGTGTTTGACGAAATTTGCTGTCGCGACGGAACAGCCCCAGTCCCCAGGCCTTACCGGATAGGGGTGATGTGTCGATGAAAACAGCGCCAGATCTGAGACCCATGCGTGATTGTAAAAGAGGTAGATGGGATTGAGTTTGGCCGTAGCCGCAGCGATGATCAGATCATCGGTCTGCAGCCGGTCGTCATGAAGGCCTTCGTATTTCCCATTCGACAAAGCCCGCCGCACTGGGGTCAATCCCGACGAAAGAACCTTGGCCTGCACCCGAAAGCCGACATGGCACTGGGGCGTGTCTACAAACCATTCCCAGTCGGCGCCATTTCCGACCGCCCCGGTGGCCGTGCTTCCGCCTTCCTCGCTCCGGTTGAACATCTTGATGTTCAGGCCCATGTGTCCGCATTCGCGCGCCAACCGAAGAAGAAGTATTTCGGTGATGGTTTCTTCCTGCAACTTCAGGCCGTGGTGCCGGGCATCGCCCTGTTCCTGCCAGACCCAAGCGGCAACATCTCGTAGGTAGTGCTTGATGCGATGGTGTGATCTGATGATCAAGCGACCTCCTCCACCTGCGCCCGGGCGTTATCCACGCGCAACTCGCCCGACATCAGGCGGGGCAAGCCGCCGTCGCGCGGGGCAAGATCGGAAAACCGCTTTTGCACAAGACGGGAAAGGCGGTTCTGGGTGCGATCAACTCGGAACATCAATATACCTCAAATCGGGAAACACTGCGCATGCCAGCGGCCTCTGTCACCATGTCACGCAGAACGGCAGCCATCACGTCGTCGGACCGATACGGCATGCCGTCTTGTTCTTCGGCTGCGGCACAGGTCAGCAAAACGGCCTCATCCGGTTCCACTTCTTGCACGACAGCAAGGATCAGCGACAATAAGGTGTCTTCCATGGCACTTGATAGCATGCCGCAGTCATTGTCGAATTGCGCCTGATACCAGCACCACTCATCCCAGATCGACTTCATGCCTCGGGTTTCGCTTGCGAATATCCCCGAACGTGGCAGGCGTTGCAGCTGGGATATGACGCGCCCAGCAAGCCGGACATAGCGCTTCTTTGCAAAGGCCTGGATCGGGTCAAAGTAATCAACTTCGGCCGAGGCTTCGCTGTTGAAAAAAGGTTCATACACTGTGTAAGGCCGCACCATTAGGCAACCTCCTCCACCTGCGCCCGCGCGTCACCCACGCGCAGCTCGCCCGACATCAGGCGGGGCAAAAGGCTGTCGCGCAGGGTGGCGAGGGTTTGGTTTTCTTCGCTAAAGGTGGCTATGCGGGCGAAGTAGCTGCCCGCTTGGTCGTTGAACGCTTGCCGGACAGGTTCAGGGGCCAAGACATAGGGCAACGGCCGGAAGTTTTTCTTCGCGATCTCCTGAAAGGTCGAGCCGTTGGCGTTGGCATGGATCAACTCCATGTTTTCAACGCACCAATGATAGGCCTCTATGCCTGAAACTGTGCTGGTTTCTCGAATACCGATGAAGCCTTGATTGATTGCGACGGGGCGTTGCGCAATCACAAGATAACCGATTGGCGCTCGCGATGACAAAAGAAGCGAACCTGCCGGAAGCAAACCAGATGAAATCTTGGCGAGGCCCAGATCGGTGATGCGGCGCTCAGTGTTCAGAAGAACCGGGCCTTGGATGTTCGACAAGTCCTTCGGCGTGGCCCATAAGTGATGCCCATCGTCCCAGAACTCGGCTTGCTTGGTCGATGGCGTTCCGCCGCCCACGATGTCGGCGACTTCCCCAATAGTGGTCAGTTCCCACCCCAGCGGCAGGCCCTCATCATCGAAGCTGTCGGGGAAGAGGGCGGCGGTTTGGGGGGGCATGTGGGCGGGGGGGCGGTTTTCGAGTTTGGCCCAGACCGGGTCAAAATCCACGAACCAAGACCGATACAGCGCCCGCGCCATCGCCTCGAGTGTGGCACTCGCCTTGCGGTTCACCTCGATCTTGTCATCCAAAGCCCCAAGGATCGCCGCGATCTCGCGTTGTTCGGGGAGGTCAGGCGCGCAGATATGAAACGCCTTTAACTCAGGGTAGTAGATTGTCTGATGCGTCGATCCATACGAGAACCGGTTCAGGGCGTCATTGTCGGCAAGCAGCGCGTATTTTAGATAGTTGTGGTCGAGCTTTTCACCGCAGACCCAGTTTGCAAAATCCTGACTGGTCGCCATAGGACGTCCCATGACGACCACATATCCGACAGATGCGGTTCGGGACAGACACACTGTGTTTGTAGGAAGAATACGAGCGGCGGAGTTTGCGATCCCCAGATCATTCGTATGTTGAATAGTTTCATGAAGCACGCGGCCATGATTTCCGGTTGCGTCCTTGATGCCGATCCAACTCACCGATCCGCCCCAGTATTCGGGTTTTCGGCGGCTGGGTGTATGTCCGGACTCCAAACGTGCGAGTTCTGAAAGTGGCTTCCATGCCCAGCCATCAGGTGTGGGCGTGGCAGGGTTGCCGACACTGATGCAGATGTCGCCGGGAATGATCCCGTTCGTAGCCTCGCGTCCGCCGACTTTCCGGCTCATTCCAAAGCCCCCAGCCGCGCCTCGATCTCCGCCTCCAGTCGCCGCCCGTCGGCGAAATGCCCGCGCAGATCGGCCATCAGACGGGTGAACTTTTCCTCGAACACCTCGCCGTCATCCTCGACCGCGCCCGCGCCAACATAGCGGCCGGGGGTGAGGACGAAATTGTGCCGCTCGATCTCGGCCACCGGCACGGCGGCGCAGAAACCGGCCTGATCGGTATAGGGGGCCTCCGGTGTCTCGCCGCGCCAGGCGTGATAGGTGCCGGCGATACGGGCGATCTCGTCCGCCGACAGTTCCTTTTGCTTGCGCGACCCGGACACCAGCGCGCCCATCTTGCGGGCGTCGATAAACAGCACCTCACCCCGACGGTCGCGCAGGGTGCGGCCTGCCGCGTGGCCGTTGGATTTATCCTTGGCCAAGATCCACAGGCAGGCCGGAATCTGGGTGCCAAAGAACAGCTGCGTCGGCAGGGCGACCATGGCATCCACTGCGCCATTCTGGATCATCGCGCGGCGAATGTCGCCTTCGCCCGATTGCATGGATGACATCGACCCGTTGGCCAGCACCACGCCCGCAATGCCGTTGGCGGACAGGTGGTGGTGGATGTGCGAGAGCCAAGCGAAGTTGGCGTTGCCCACCGGGGGCGCGCCAAAGCGCCAGCGGTTATCCTCGCGCAGGCGCTCGCCCTCCCACTCCGAGACGTTGAAGGGGGGATTGGCAAGGATGAATTCAAAGCGTTCATCGGGGAAGGCATCGCGCACGAGCGTGCCTTCGTGGTTCCACGCGATGTTGCCGAAGATGCGGCGCATGGCAAGGTTGATGCGGGCGAGTTTGTAGGTGGTGGGGTTGGATTCCTGACCGTAGACCGCGATGTCATCGACGCGGCCCCGGTGGGCGTGGATGAACTTTTCCGATTGGACGAAAAAGCCCCCCGTTCCGCAGCAGGGGTCATAGACGCGGCCCGAGGTGGGTTCCAGCATTTCGACAAGGACGGAGACAATGGATTTCGGGGTGTAGAATTCGCCGCCGCGCTTGCCTTCGTTGGAGGCGAATTCGCCGATGAAATATTCGTAGACGCGGCCGATCAGATCAAAATCCTGCGCGCTGCCGGATAGGGTCAGGTCGTTGGTAAACAGCTCGATCAGGCCCGCGACGATATCGCGGCTGAGTTCGGCACGGCCGTAGACCTTGGGCAGCGCGTCCTTCAGGCTGTCATTGACCCGCTCAATCTCGCGCATGGCATCATCGACTTGCACGCCGATATCGGCGGCCTTGGCATTGGCGGCGAGGTGATCCCAGCGGGCCGTGTCGGGCACCCAGAAGACGTTCTCGGCGGCGTATTCCTCGGGGTCGTCGGCATCGGCCATGTCATCGGCAAGGAACTCGGCGCGCTTGGCTTCATAGGCGGCCGAGACATAGCGCAGGAACAGAAGGCCAAGGGCGACGTATTTGTATTCTCCCGGATCCATCTTGCCGCGCATCTTGTCTGCGGCGGCGAAGAGGGTTTTCTCGATTTGCTTGGTCATGGCGGCCCCGTGGTTCAATGCCTGATAAAGCCGGGCAGATGCGGGCAATTACCGTGTTGGTTGCATCTTATGGGTAGGATCTTCGTCTGACAACGCTAGAGCGGTGGTTTGTTGTGGATTATCAGGGGTATTAGGACGCACATTTCAAGCGTGGCGATGGTCGTGTTCCTGTCCGGGATTGTTGCCGCCTTTTGGTCTAGTGTTTCATCGAAAACCATCGCCTGCGAAGCTGGAAAATGCCTGCATTCGTAAGTCCAACAGCCAACTCAAGAACGCGAATTAGGCCGGAGTTGATCCCCAGATGACGCTAAAGCTCAGAGCACGTGAGCCTTTCGGTAAACTTGCTCATCCGTGAGACCGAGATCGTGATCGGTGGCTTTAAGGCTGCGAGATCAACCTCGCGCTCTGCGATGGCTTCGGCCTGTTTCACCGTGACGAACACCTCAGGATCGACTGCTGCCAGTTCGACCTCTGGCATAATGTCTGCCCGCGCCACAATCTCGGCCGCCAGCTTCGGCTCAGGCTCCACCGGGGCCTCAGCCTTTGCCTTCTCAGGCCGCACAAAATCCACCACCATGCGTTCGGCCATTCGCCGCTCCAACGCCTCCATCCGTTGTGTCAGCACCTGCACGTCCGCGGCTTCTTTGGGCGGATAGGGCAGGGCCCCCTTTTGCGCCTCGAACAGCTTCTTGAAGGTCGGGTCCTGGAAGTAGACGATCCGGTGGACCAACAGCGGGTTCTGCCGTTCCGGGATGAGGATGGCTTGATCCGGGTTCAACCGCCGCACCTCGTCCGGCGTCAGGAGTGGCCGCTCTTCCATCCGCCGACTGACCGACCGCCGCTGCATGAAATCCCGATCCCTTGACACACTGTCCGACACGGAAAGCTTGGTCGTCTTGCCCAGAGCGTCAGAAATCTCCCCCGCCGTCTTCTTGTCGTTGGCGGCGAGGTAAAGCTTCATGCCGGCGGCGGACTCGAGCGATAGGCGGACGTTTTCACCATAGATATTGTCGAGGCCTGGGATCGACTGGGTGATGATGGACACCCGCGCACCATGACCAGCGAGCTGCTTTAGCGCCTGCTCGACGATAGGCATCGGCCCCAACTGGTCGAATTCATCGAGCATGACCATGACAGGCCAGGGCTCGGACTTCGGGTCGGGGAGGGTGGAGCGCATGGTGGCGATCAGCTCGCCAAAGAAGAGGCGCACCAGTGGCGACAGGGTGCGAATGTCATCGGCGTTGACGACGACATAGATCGACATCGGCCGCTTGCGCAGGTCGGCGAAAGAAAAGTCATTGCCGGAGGTGGCGCGATCCACGGCCGGGTTGTTCCAAAGGGTCATGCCCGCGCCGCCCAGAACAGACGCGTGGGAGGACAAGGTCCGGTCGGAATAGCCCGCGAACTTGCGGAAGGTTTGGGCAGCATTGGGATGTTTCACCTCCTCGGCATGCTCGCCGTAAACCTCCTGGGTAGCACCCCGGCCAAAGAGGATGCGGCTGATCTCGCCGATGGTCGGCTTGCCGCGCTCAATCGCTAGCAGGCCAGCGGCCACGAAGAGTTCGCGCCCCTCGGTCAGGAAGTCGCCAGCCGTCCCTTTGTCGGAAACCGTCAAGAAGTAGTCCGAGATCTTGGCCAGTTCGGTGTAGCGTTGCTCATAGTTTTCAATCCGGGCAACACGCTCAAGCGGGTTGTAGCGATGGGTCGGATGTTCAAAATCGAATGGTGAGAAGCGATAGACCGCGTCACCCTCGCCCTGTCGATGCCGGGAGGTTGCCTCGAAAATCTCACCCTTCACGTCGAGAACGACGATGCTGCCGTTGAAGAGAAGGGTGTTCGGGATGACATAGCCCACGCCCTTACCGGCGCGGGTGGGCGCCACGACAAGGCAATGCGGGAATTTCTGGAAGGTGGCGCTGACGTAGGGTGCCGTCTTTGTCGGTGCCCCGAGCTTGCCGAAGACCATACCTGCGCCCAAGGGCTGCAGGAGGCCATTTGTCTTCATCTCCGCGCGCGCCTGGAACTTGGCTTGACCGTATTCGGTGAGCTGCTGGCGGAAGGTCAGGGCGACCGCCGCAATCGTGAAGAGCACCGTTGATGCGCCGACGATCTGCCAGGGCAGGACCCAAGGCACGGAGGTCAGCCGGGCAAAACCGGGGAACTCGGCGATCAGGACAAAGATGCCGGTTGCGTTCGGATCGCGGCCAAGGATGAGGTTCAGAACAAGGCCCCCGGCGATGAGGCCGACCAGCAAGCCGGACGTAAGGCCAAGAGGAAGCAGCAGTGCAATGCGTTGCATGATCAAAACTCCCGGTCCTGATTGCGATCATGAGCATGTGCCCGCGTGTGTTCAGGTGGCCGCGACGCCGCCTGCGCCACCATTCGGCGTTCCGCTGCCTCGGCTTCATGTGCGCTGAGACCAAGCGAGGGATGTTCTTTGGCAGCCGAGACGACGGCAATGGCCATCGCCGCCCGAGCGGCCGGATCCGGCACGTCCTTGGCCAGTGCCTCCGTCCGGCCAGCAGCCATATCCTTCAATACTGTCGCCCCATAACGCTCCTTCATTTCTTCCGCGAAATCCCGCGCCTGATTTTCGTTGCGGAAGGCGATGGAGCCCTGGCTGGCGTGGACTGCTGCCATTTTTCCCAAAGCCTCAACAAGTAGATCAGGACTGCGCTCCAATGCGCGATTGTGCGCGGAATGGATGAGTTCAGCAGCCCGTTCATAAAACCGGTCCACCCGCTCGGCCGCAGAACTGCGACCTTGGGCGCTGCTGAGATCAAAGCCATGCCGCTTGGCGACATCGGCAATATCGGATTTCACCCACGACTCTTCTTCGCGGGCGTTGGCCGCCCCAGTTTCGAGTCGCGTCTCAAGCTTCTTGAAATCGATCCCAGCGATGTTCGCATATAAACTCAAAGTAGCGCTCAACATCTTGGCACTGCTTTCGTCGAGGTCTTTCTCGGCCCCGGCAATCGCCAACGTGTTTGCGCCGATGGAGGTGCTATACAGTGTCGAACGGGGCGGGGCTTCGATTTCCGACTGCTGTCGATCCAGCCCAAAGGCCGCCGCTGCTTCCTTGGCGGTGCCCTGCATTTCAGATCGCAGGTCGTCCTGTCGGTCCGACGGCAATCTGTCGATCTGCGCGGTTGATTTCGCCACCCAGGCCGAGATTGCCCGCGCCGGGTCGGAAGCAAAATCGCTGCGCTGCCGCTCCTCTTCTATATATGCCGCCATCACCGAACTTTGCGCCAGATGCTTTGCCAAGGCTTCACTGAGCGGCTCCTCATCGGGAAACTTCGCCAGAACCTCAGCACCGCCATCCCGGGCATAGGAGGTGACAGCCAAAAGCTCATCGGGCAGAAACCCGGCAGAGCCTTCGCCGTCGACAAAGCGACCGCTGCCAAGCGTGCCGTCCGCATCAGGGATATGCTCGGCCACCACCTTGCGAAATTCCGGATCTGCGACGAGCCGCTCGGCCAGATCGCGCGTGTTTTCAGTGTCCCGGCCTAGAGTCAGGACGAGCTGCGCCTCGTCGCCTGCGTAGATTGCGGTCTCGGGACGGGCAAACTCGGGCTGTGGACGATGCTCAAGGACAAACCCTTCCGGCCCGCGGTCGGGTTCTTCCACCATCTCGCGGTCCACCTCGGCCGCGCGCTTTATCGCCAGCTCGAGCCCTTCTTCGCCACCCTCGTAGAAATCATAAGCATGGCGCAGAGCCTCGCGGGAATTCGGGAAAGTGCGCTCTGAATAGGTGAGTTCATTCTCCCCTTTCGGCAGGTTCGCCTCGTAGCCTGCGTGAATGCCCCGATCACTTGATACCGCCACGGGCCTTAGCTCGACATTTGCGTCGGTCGTGACCCAGTCGCCCGTTGCGATGATGGCTGGCTTTTCGGCAAGGGTGTCCTGGTAGGCTGCCACTTCGCGATCCGCCACTTCCTCCCGGGCTTGCACTGCTGCGCGCAATTCTGGCCCCGGCGGGGCTGCGTCACTGTGATCTGCCCAAAGCGCCGCTGCTTTTTCCGGCGCGCGGCGCGCGAAGGCCTCGAGATCATCCCTCAACCCCGTATCGATCCGCTCGGTCACGGCCGGACCATCTTTGCCCCACTCAACCTTGCCCAAACGCTCCGACAGCGAGGTTTCCATCGCATTGAGGAACCCGGCGCGGAATTCGGCATCCGGTGCATGCGAGTCTGGCAGGCTTTTGAAATACCGCGTCTCGCCCGTCTCATGGACCCCGTGAATCTCTGTCCGGGCCATGGTGCGGGCCGTGTTGCCATCAATATGCGCCACTGATGGCCGCTCGGCTGGATCGGCGCGAAAGAAGGCCTCGCCAGCTTGGCGCGGGTCTTCGAATTCCTGCGCAGCGCCCGACAGGGTCAGACGAACTGAGAAATATTCCTTGGGTCGGTCTGTGGTCGGACGTTCCGCATCGCTGCGCTCTGTTTCCGGGCGCGCCGCGCTTGCATTTATATCGTTTTCCATGAGGTACCTGCGGAGCAAAAAGCCGGGGAAGGGGAGGGGACGGAGGACTTTGGCGCTGCGCTGGCGTCATTCGTCGAGGCCGGGGAAATACATCTCCATGATCCCGCGCTGGTCGCCGATGCGGCCCATCTGCAGGATCACGTCGATCGAGGTCTGCAGGTATCGGATCACTTCGCCAAAACTGAGCTTGGTACCCTGCGCCATCACCAAAAGTGCCAGCCGGTCCATCGCCTTGCGTGCCGAATGGGCGTGCAGCGTCGTGAAAGACCCCGAATGCCCGGTGTTGATCGCGTCCAGAAACGTCGCGGCCTCAGCCCCGCGTAATTCGCCCAGGATGATCCGGTCGGGTCGCAAACGCAGCGTGGCCTGCAAGAGCTTGTCGGCGGACCGAGGTGAGCCCTCGTCACGCTGCGCGATGAGACTCACAGTATTGGGCTGGCCGGGCAGAAGCTCGAGGGAATCCTCAATCGTGACAATCCGCTCATCAGAGGCGACCATTTCCAGAAGCTTGCGACCAAGCTCGGTCTTGCCGGTGGATGTCCCACCCGAGACGATGACGTTCAGCCGCTCGGAGACCAGCTTGCCCAAGAAAGCCTCAACATCTGCCCCTTCCGATCCGGCGCGGATCTCGGCCACCATCGCGCGGCGCTCGTCTTCCAGGGAGTTTTCTTGACCGCGCAGAAAGCTGAAGGATTTGGCCACACGCCGAACATCTCCGTGCCGGGATCGAAACACCCGGATGCCGATCACCGTGCCGCCCGAGACAGCTGGGTTGCCCACCACCTGACAGCGCAACATCAGATCGCGATAGCGCACGGCCGCCGAAACCAGCGGAGCCGTTTCCGTGAAGGTGTTCGAGGTCGAGTTGGCAATCTGGGAGGCCAAATCCCGCACGGACCGCGCGGGCAGGGCGGCAAGACCGCTTGAGGTCATATGGATTTGCCCCGCGCGCTCCAGCCAGATCGACCCATCAGCATTGATCGCCAATTCCATGACGGCCGGGTCCGACAGGGCGGCATCGAGCTGCCCGAGATAGGTATCGAGATAGCTCATCAGTAAAACGCCAGATCCGCATCGACACGGATCATCACGACCGCGCCTTGGCTGACGCTGATCGTCGGTGGGATGCTGAGATAGTCGGCCATCACCGTATTAACCGCCTCGCCGAGATCGGTGCCGACATTCTCGGCGGTGTCAGAGGCCACCTCATTGGCCGCGTATTTGTCGGCTGCCAGCGTTGGCACGGCACCGATAAGGGAAATCAGAGCGGCGGTGCCAAAACGCTGGAGGAAGTGGTTTCGGACCGTGCCGGGCAGGCCCGAGCGCCCAATGCGGTCGGTGCCATAGGCGGCAAGGGTGACCGATTGCCCATCGGTGGTGACCAGCCGATCCCAGGCGATGAGCACACGCCGCTGACCGGCATCAACTTCGGAATCGTAGCGCCCGAAGAGACGCGAGCCGCGCGGGATCAGCACGCGGGACATATCAAACGACCAGACATCATGACTTACAATGGCCGACACATTGCCCGCGAGATCCGTGCTGATCGCGGTCTCAAGCGCCGCCTCGATCAAGGTACCTTGCATCACCGTATGGGCAGGATCGGCGATGACCTCCGATTGCCGGACTTCGGCTGCCTTAGCCCCGGCCCTGCGAAACGCATCATCTCCCGTGGCCGCCTGTCCCGGCGCACCTGGGGCAGGGGCCGCTCCGCCCATGTCCATGCTGGAGCGCAAGGCCACCATATCCGAATGGATCTGGGCCTCGTTCAGCATTTCAGCTTCCTGCCTGCGCCGGGCCAGTTCTTCTTCCCGGGCGCGGGCCGCCTCAGCCTCGGAGTCGCCGTCTATCAGCGCCTTGGTCTCGAGTTCGGTCTGAAGGCGGATGTTTTCGCGCTCAAGTTCGGAGAGGGCTACCGCGCGGGCCTTTGCATCGGCATCAAGGGCGGCAACCTGCGCTTTGAGGTCAGCGAGTGCCGCCTCATCCGTGACCGTCACCGGATTGGCCTTCAGATCGGCAATCTGAGCGTTCAACGCCTCGATCTCGGCCTGTAGCCGTTCCGCCTCCGAGGTATCCGGAGCAGCTGGGACGATCTGCGGCTTTGGCCGTGAAACGCTGAATCCGTCGGTTCCCGTCCCATCACCTTGGAAATCGCTGACCGAAGCGGTCTCGATGGCGGGTGCCGGGGCAGGGGCATCAGGTGCGGCCAGAACCAGCCAAGCCCCGACGCCGACACCGGCGACGGCCGTGACAGCGGAAAGCGCGTAGGGGTTTACGCCCCGTCGGCGCTTCGGGGCCTCGGAGGGCTTCATCCGTTCCATGCGGGCGGTGAGTTTTTCGGCCTGGGTCTCGTCACTCATTGGCTCACCCCCGACTCGGCCGTGACGCAGACATACTCTTCGCCATAGCGCAGCACCCAACGCTCAGAGCGGGTGCTGACAGTGATGGTGGTGCCGCGCACGGAAGAATTGACCGAGTATTCCTGACCCTTGGCGTCTGCGCGGAAGATCGTTGGCATCGGTGCGCCGGGCGGGATGACGAAGGTGGTATTGCGGCCGTCATCCGAGATCGACACGGGAGCAAAGCCGGGCAGGGCGCGCCCCTTTTTCATGATCTTGTAGGTCATGGGCAAGGAGGCGGGGATCTCGCTGCCGGTGGTGGCAGCACGCGTGCTGCCAGGCACGGTGAACTTCACCGAATAGTTCGGCTCACCACGACCACCTTCGGTGACCTGCAGAAAGTAGATGTTGCGCTGCGTCTCGACCGTCAGGTTGGTCGTGGCCTCGGCGACGACGGGCTTGATGATGAACAGGTTGGCGCGCTCCAGCTTGTCGATCTTGAAGCTTTCGAGATCGCCGATGGCGATGGACTGGATCTTCTCGCCCTCACCAAGTTCGACGAGGGTCACGTTTCTGAGCCGCGTGTTGATCCGGTAGACCTGCCCCTCCTGGTAAGTGGCATAGGTCACACGGGCATCATGGCTGCCGGGCTTGGGCGCGGTTTCGGCCAAGACGGGTAGGGCGGTTATCGAGATCAGAAGCCCGAGCGCAGGAAGGGTCAGTGGATGGCTCATATCATTCCTCCGTGGGGGCCAGGGTTTCTGCGGTGATGCGGTAATCCGTCACCAGAAACCCGGTGGGGTTCTGCCAGACGAGATCGAGTGCGGTTTGTTTGGATGGCTCGAAGCGATAGGTGACAGTCGCGGTGAACTTGCCGATCCGGTCGGGCACGCCCTCGCCATCGGACACCCAGGTCTTGGTGAAGCGCACTTGCGCGGTGGTATCGGTCACCGGGGTGATTGACAGAACATCGATGACCACCTTGGAATTCTGGCCGTAGAGCTTGGGCGGATAGTTGGCGTTGCCTTCCGTCCAGAGGCTCACGAGGCCTTGGCGCGCATTGCCTTCAGACCAGGTGTAGGCGCGCAGAATGCGGGATTCGTTGTCGTGCTGGTCATAGGTTTCTCGGTCGGTCACATAGGCAAAGAGCAGGCTTTGGCGGATGGCCTCAGCCTGTTCGATTCCGGCCTTTTCCACCGCGACCACGCGTTCGGCGACCCCAGTGTCCTTGTCGACGATGGCAAGGAAGGCCTCGGTTTGCTTCAAGGGGAGCATTGTGACGACAGCGATCATGCCCATCAGGCCTATTGCGAGACTGCCGCCGGCCACGACATAGGCAATCCGCTCGCGCTTTTTGACGCCGTAGAACATCTCGGCTTCGAGAAAACTTCTCAATTCAGGGTTTGAGCCTGTCATTGTCTTGCTCCGAAAATGGGGATTTGCGCGAGGTGCTGTTGGCAGGTGTCAGCTGTCGCGGATGAACTGGCCAAGCCGCGCCCGCGCCGCTTGGCCGCGCTCGGCATCGGACCGCGCCTGATCGCGCAAATGATGGTGTTCGGTCTTGCCGTGCATGAACCCCGAGCGGACTTCGTTCATGCGCCTTGCCGAATAGTCGGAGGCCTTTTCCAAGGGCTTGCCTGCAACCCGCAGAGCTTGCGGTGCAATGCTCGCGAGGCTGATCTGGCCAGTGATGTGCGTCACGGCATTCGGGATCGCCATCAGGGCAAAGATGCCGACAAAGACGATGACGAAGAAGCCGAGGATCGAGCCGAGGTCGGTGACGTCCTCGGTCTCACGGAACACATCATGCGCCACGGTGACAACAGCGACGATGACCCCGGCCGAGGCGACCGGATACATCAGGTAGCCGATCATTGCCGAGAGCCAGGCCTCGAACATGCCCTTGGTCTTCTCGAAGATCGTGGCGCCGATGGCGATCGGGGCAACCCCAAGCAGGAAAGCGATCATCAACTTCGAGAAGCCGACGATGAACACGTAAACTGCCATCAACACGCCGAGGACGACGTAAAGGACGGCGGCCACAAAGCCGCGCATGATCGAGGACATGGCTGAAGACACGGAATCCACGTTTCCTGCCATCATGTTCGCCATGTCATCCATCGCTGCAGTGGCGGATGCACCGACACCGCCACCGCCGAGCCGGAAGTATTCCAGCGCAAGAGCACTCAGCCCGTTGCTGGCGGCGTCATAGATCTGGGTGAAGTTGGACCAGGTCAGACCGAACATCAGGACCATGACGATGCGGAACGACAGTTGCACCGCGTCGCGCATGGAAATGCGATAGACATTCAAGGCCGCGTTGATCCCGACCATGACGAGCAGGAGGGCAAGCAGGGTCGTGTAGATCGGCCCGACAGCACCGGCTGTCGCCTCGAAATACTGCCGCCCGGCTGAAGTGATTGCCGCATCCAGCGTCGTCAGGATGGTCGAGACGCTGTCCATCAGAAGCTGCCGCCACACATGGTTTCTGCGACAGCCGTCAGGGTTGCGGCCTCCTCCGCAATCGCCTTCGTATGCTGCCAGCTGAGGCGCTGGACGTCGTGATGATCGCGCAATGCAGCCGCGACGGCCTCGACCTTTTCCCAGTTCGCCACTTTGCCTGAGCAGCCGCAATCCTGGGCTTCAATCACGTTGCGCACGCGGACCAGGCCATAGATGTCACGCAGGGCCCGCGCTTCTGGGCCGGACCGCGCCAACGCGTAGCCTGCGGGCCAGGAGGCCTCACAATTCCGGAATTCTTCGTTCAATGCTCCCGGGATCGGCTGGATGTCTTCCGGTATCTCGACCTTGGGCAAAACGTCGAGATAGGCGTCCTCTTGAGCAAGGTCTGCCGGGGCAGAGGTTTCGGCCCAAGCTGTAGCCGAGAAAACCGCGATCAGCCCAAGGGCACCGCCCATCATTCGCACTTTGAAAGCGTTGACCATGCTCATTCTCCTCCAAGGACTTTGATGAACTTCTGCTCTTCGGCTGCGGTGGCGGCATCCATGACGCCCGCTTCGCCCATGCCCATCAGCTGGGCAGATTCCATGTTCCAAATATTGGCGAGTGCGATCGACAGTTCCGCCGTCACGCGAGTGTTGAGGTCGATGGCCTCTTTCAGCCCCTCAGTATCTGGGATTTCCTGCACAAGTTCGTGGACCCGCTCGAGGCTTTCCGAGGCCTTGACCGAGGAGGTTTCTGCTGCGGCTGAAAGAAAGGCTGCCGTGTTGGCCTGCGTGCCGATCCGCGCGGCGCCTTCGTCTTCACTGTTCGCAAGGGTGTTGACGGTGGCCACATCAAGCCCGGCAGAGGCGAAAAACT
>CAYMRX010000008.1:0-120131 GCA_964393035.1 uncultured Tabrizicola sp. | reverse complement strand
CCCGTCGTGGAGAAGACCTGATGGCCCAAGCTGCCCAGAAGATCACCCTGTCGTCCTCAAGGGACATCCCCTTTGACAAGCTGGTGCTGAGCCAGTCCAACGTCCGGCGCATCAAGGCCGGTGTGTCGGTTGACGAGTTGGCCGAGGACATCGCCCGCCGTGGTCTATTGCAAGGCCTGAGCGTGCGGCCTGTGTTGGATGCCGATGGCGTCGAGACCGGCAAGTTCGAGATCCCGGCTGGCGGTCGACGCTTTCAGGCGCTCTCGTTGCTGGTGAAGCAGAAGCGTTTGGCAAAGACCGCGCCTGTGCCTTGTGTGTTGCGTGATGTGACATCAGATATTCTGGCCGAGGACGACTCCTTGGCTGAGAACATGCAGCGCGTTGCCTTGCACCCGCTCGATCAGTTCCGCGCCTTTGTTGCTTTGAAGCAGAAGGGTCAGGGTGAGGAGGCTATCGCGGCGGCCTTCTTTGTCACGCCGCAGATCGTGAAGCAGCGGTTGAAACTCGCGTCCGTGGCCCCTGCCCTGCTCGATGTCTATGCTGAGGATGGCATGACGCTGGAACAGCTGATGGCCTTCACGGTGAACCCCGATCACGTGCGCCAGGTGCAGATCTGGAACGCGGTGAAGAACTCCTGGAACAAAGAGCCCTACTCGATCCGCCGCATGCTGACGGAAACCTCTGTGCGGGCCTCGGACAGGCGGGCCGTGTTTGTCGGTGTTGATGCCTATGAGGCAGCGGGTGGCCTTGTCATGCGCGATCTCTTCCAAGGCGATGATGGTGGCTGGTTGGAGGACCCTGCCCTGCTTGACCGTTTGGTCATGGATGAGCTGCAAGCCGAGGCGCAGGCAATTGCTGGTGAGGGTTGGAAGTGGATCGAGGTATCCACCGACCTGCCCTACGGCTACAGCCACGGTCTGCGGCGTCTGGTTGGCGATCCCTCACCGCTGAGCGCGGATGAAGCTGCAGAGCATGCCAAGCTGCTTGCGGAGTATCGCGCGCTTGAAGAGGAGTACTCGGGTCAGGACGAATACCCCGAGGAGATCGACACCCAGCTTGGTGAGCTGGAAGCGGCGATGGAATCCCTTGAGCAGCGTCCGCTAATTTTCGATGCGGCAGAGATGGGTCGCGCTGGCGTCTTCGTGACGCTGGATCGGGATGGCAATCTTGCTGTCTATCGCGGCTATGTCCGGCAGGAGGATGAGCCTCGCGAAGAGACCGTGGCCAACTTCGACGATGATCTGGGCGCGGAAGGGCAGGGGGCTGATGGCAGTGTTTCCGCCTATCAGCCTCCCGCTGGCACATCTGCGACCACCGTCATCATTTCCGGGGGCCAGCCGTTCAGTGCCGGTCTTCCAGACGACGAAGATGATGGCGCATTGAAGCCTTTGCCGGAGCGTCTGGTCATGGAGCTGACCGCGCATCGCACCCTCGCCTTGCGCGAGGCGATTGGGCGTTCGCCCGACGTCGCTTTGACGCTTCTGCTGATGAAGTTGGTCAATGACACCTTCCGCAGTTCCGGGGCTTCGGGCAGTTGCTTGGAGGCTTCTGTGCGCACCGTCTACATGTCGGCTCAGGCGCCTGATCTGAAGGACAGTCCGGTGGCCAAGGTCGTGGACGATCGTCATTCTGCGTGGGAGGCCGATCTGCCACTTGGCGACGATGCCGTACTTTGGGACTATCTCTCGGCCCTCGATCAGGCCAGCCGATTGGCTCTTCTGGCGCATTGCCCGAGCGTCGGGATCAACGCGCTGCATGAGAAGGTGAACCCATATGGCGCAGGCATCTCGGCCAGCGGGTTGACCCGGCGCATGGCACAGTCGGAGATCGTGGCTCAAGCCGTCGATCTCGACATGGTCGCGGCGGGTTGGGAGCCGACTGCGGACACCTACCTGAACAGAGTTCCCAAAGCGCGTATCCTTGAAGCTGTGCGTGAGGCGAAAGGGGAAAGCACCGCGCAGTTGCTCGACCATCTGAAGAAGGGCGAGATGGCGACGGAAGCCGAGCGATTGCTCAAAGGTAGCGGTTGGTTGCCGGAGGTTCTGCGGCGCAGTGATCTTGCTGCTCTGGACGGTGATGTCGCTGCAGAAGGGCAGGGGGCTTTGAGCGAAGAACCCTTGGGCGATCAGGACAACGTCGAGGAAATCGACTTGCCCGCCTTCCTTATGGCCGATTTGCCCGTGGAAAGTACGGCAATGATGGCTGCGGAGTGATCTGAGCCCCCGAGGGCGGGGAAACCCGCCCTCATTCACCACAAATATCAACAATATCAATATGATGAGTGCGAATGTTCGCATTCAGAATGAGGAACCATGTCCGCAACCAAGATAATCGACCAAGCGCCCCTGGGCGCGCTCATTCGTTACACTGATGGCAGTCCGAAACCGCCCGCGCGTTTCACCAAGAAGCTGGCAGCCTGGGAAAGGTCCAACGGTGTTGGCCGCTTGGTGAAGAAGGAACCGCCGCGGCTTTATCCGACCTGGACGGCTCCGGCGTCCTTCACGCTGCATGAGGGGAACTTCTCCTCAGAGGGGGTCATCCTTGTCACCATCATGCGCAGCCATTCGGCTGACAGTCGGCTGGTCTTCGAGGTGGCTGAGGAACCCAAAGCTGGACAAGTGCGTGTTCTTCTGGACTTCGGTGGCAACACCGAGCTGCTGCATCTGGCGGAATCCATTACCGCGGCCGAGCTCTGGATCGCGAGGGAGGGCTATCGCAATGCGAGGATCGAGACCGTCGGTTCCGAGGATGGCGATAGGGCAGGGGAGGCGGGTATTGCCGCCTGAGCCTTCTCATAGACAAAGGGGCCCCGCCGCACACGGGCCTCTCATCCAGCACCAACCTGTCCCGCGCATCTGCGCGGGGCACCAAAGGCTCCATCCCCAGTAAGGCCTTGGTCAACCAAAAGCATGTCTGCAAGCCTGGCGGGGTGAGCATCGGCGGGACAATTCGGCTCCTTGTGTCAAAGTACCATCCCCCGCTTGCCAGTCCCTTCCTTGGCCCAAATTCAGTCTTCGAGATCAAGCCACAAGGGCTCGGACTACGGGGCAAGCCCGTGCCGCCGGCCGGATTCGGGGCAAGCCCGAACGCACCCGGTGATGTCAGCCCGTCTTTGGTCCTGCGGGTTCCTGTCAGCGCGGGGGATGGTCCCTCGCCTCCCAGCAGGAGCCAAAACAGATGTCCCGCAAAGATGCACACGCCTTCGCCGCCAGCCTTGCCGCCACCCTCATGGTTTCGATCGTCGTCTTCCAGGCAGGGGATGGAACCTATGGTGCCGTCCCCGCCGATGAAATCGACGGCGACGAGGTTCAGGTGCTTGTTGAGATCGACCCGTGGGCGTAATGCCCACGGTCTTCAAGAAGGCCCGGGCACGGCGCGAACGCGCCTCCGGGCCTTTCGCCTGTCTCTCCTCAAGAGCCTGACAGGCACACGGCGCCGACGGCGTGTCGGCATCCCGAAATCCAAGAAATGAAAATGCGCATGCCTGCGCCTTAACTCCTTAGCGCTGTGCTATGCTGGATCCCACGTATTGGCGGTCAGTTGACTGCCATGTCCTCGGGCGATTTGCCTGCGTCAAGGGCTGCGACAAACCACAGCGGTTTGCGCCCCCGACCTGACCAGGTGACGACCGCGTTCTCTGGATGGCGGTATTTCGCGGCGGCGGGCGCACGGCTGGGTTTCACCTCGGTGCCGATCAGGTCGGCGAGAGAATAGCCCATCTCTTTGGCAATGATCTCGAGCTTGCTGCGGGCATCGCTTTTCTGCCGGTCCTCAAATGTGGAAATAGCCCGGGCCAGATCCTTCTGCAGGCTCTTGAGCTCTTTGAGCGACAGTGTCTCAACGTCGAATTCAGCCATGCGTGCCTCGTGTCCAAAATGATGCCCTTGGGATAGCCGTCACGGCGCGGGCTCGCAACTCCAATCGGGCTTGGGCGCGAATGGCAAGCAAAGCGGGCTCTAAGGTGATCAGCCGCTATGGGGGTAAAGACTTCGGGCTTACCGTCTTAACAGGGCGAGGAAAAACATGTTCTGAAAGAGCCCCCGATCACTCCTGTCCCCGGTGCCATCCCTTCGACTGACAATCCCCTAAGCCTGTTCGGGTTCAATCGTGCAACTCCGCGTCAGTCCGGGCCGTGTTGGCTAGCGTTTCTTAGGAAACGCGGCACCTGCCCGCTCCACCCCGGACCTTTGGGGGTTTCCGTCTGGTCTGATGGCCCAGCCGTGCACGCCTCACCCGACTGGCTTCTTTCGGGTCTTGTCGAAGGGACGGTCCCAGGGACAGGAAACACAGGAGCTTACCATGCAGAACATCGTCATCCTCGCCGGAAACATCGGTCAGAACCCCGAAGTCCGCGCCACGCAGGGCGGGACCAAGATCACCAACTTCACCCTCGCCACCTCGCGTCCCCGCCTTTCGGAAGGCCGCGCGATCCGCGACGAAAACGGCTACCGGGTCATGGACACCGAATGGCACCGCATCACCTGCTTCAACGGTCTCGGCAAGACGGTCGCAGAGCACTGCGAAAAGGGCATGAAGGTCCTCGTCCACGGCCGCATCCACTACACGAAATGGACCGACGCAACCGGCACCGATCGCTACGGCTGCGAGATCATCGCTGAGAAGGTTGATTTCCTCAGCCGCCCGAAGGCGACCGAGAACGAAAACCCCGAGTTGGTCGACCGCGACGATGAGATCCCGTTCTGAAAGGAACTGGGTCTCTCCGAAAGGGCTCGGCGGGGAAACCCGCCGGGTTCCGTCGATGTCGGCCCGAAGCGGACATCCCCGATTGCGCCTTCATGGCCTTGGACTTGCCCAGTCGGTGAACACGCTTTTCACTGGGCCCGTGTCGTCGCGCAGGGATTCGAAAGCGACGCGGTCAGGATGGTTCCACGAAATCAGGAACTCGGCCGGTCTTCCGTCACGATCATAGACCGTTGAGCGCATAGCCAGCGCACCTGCCCCCGGGGCAAGGCCAAGCAGGTCGGCTTCAGTGTCCGGGGCAATGTCCACGCTGACATGGAAGTCCGATGTTGCGAAGGTCATGCCGAAGCGTTCGCGCAAAAGGGCGTAAAGCGATGGCGCGGCGAATACATCGGCGGCGACCAGTCCGGGAACTCGGTGGTGCGGCAGGTAGCTGGTTTCGACGCAGAAGGGCACCGCGTCCGACAAGCGAAGACGTTTGATCACGATGACCGGGGCGCCTTCGTCCAGCTGCAGCCGCCGCGCGATATTGGCATCGGCCTGCGCCTGTTCAAAGAACAGAAGGCGCGCGCCGGGTTTGTGACCGGCCTGTCCCACCACTTCCGAAATCGCGGTCGATACCCGCTTGGACAAGGGCCTCACGACGGCGGGTTCGGGCAGGAACGTGCCCGCTGTGCCCCGTCGTTCCAGATGTCCCGCGTCAACGAGCTGGTTCAGAGCCTTGCGCACGGTCATGCGCGAAATCCCGAATCGCTCTGCCAGTTCACGTTCTGACGGAATGCGGTCGCCATGCGACATGCCGGTTTCCAGCATGAGATTGCGCAAGAGCAGATGCACCCGGGCCAGGGCCGACCCGGGGCGATGATCCTGACTGATGAAAGATGGGATGGGCATTTGGTATACACCGACAGCAGGACATGCGTTGAAATCGCCCCGATTTTCCAGAAGTAGCAGGGGCCATCAGTCCCAATGGTTATACCAACAACACGAAAGAAGCAACTGAAAAGCCGATTGCAGCGCTGCTATGCCGCTGTGCAGCATCAAAAATTGCAGATTCAAGAAAGAAAACCGTTGCTTTGGTCCGCTTGGTATGAATACCAATATACCAATGCTAACCAAGCCGGGCAAATTGGTATAGTTCGGCCAACCAACAAGGGAGAGTTCGATGAAGCATCTTCTTGCCATGACCGCTCTGGCGACTGGTATCCTGGCATCGCTGCCGGGGCTGGCGCAGGACAAAACCGTGGTCAGTTTCCTGCACAAGTTCCCCGAGCCCGAGAACATGGCCTACTTCGACGCCGCCGTGGCCGAGTTCGAGGCCGCCAACCCCGCCATCGACATCGTGATGGAGTCGGTTGCGGATGAGCCCTACAAGGACAAGATCCGCGTCCTGATGGCCTCGGACCAGGTGCCGGACATCTATTTCTCGTGGTCGGGCGAGTTTGGCCGCAAGTTCGCCCGCGAAGGCCGCACGCTGGACCTGACCGAGGCACTGGCCGGGCCGGAATGGCAAGGCCGGTTCGCTGCCGCCTCGCTGGAACCGTTCCAGTTCGAGGGCAAGCAGTTCGGCATTCCGGTGAACGTCGACAGCAAATACATGATCTACAACAAGGCGATCTTCGAAAGGCACGGGCTGGCTGTGCCGACGACCTTCGCCGATTTCATCGCGCTGAACGACGCACTCTTGGCTGCGGGTGAGGTTCCGATCGCCTATGGCAACCAGTCACCCTGGGCCGCGACGCACTACATCGGCGACCTTTTCGCCAAGATGGTCCCTGATGACGTGCGTCAGGCCGACTATCAACTGCTCGCTCCGGCCGACCAGCTATATACCCACCCGGGCTATGTCGAGGCTTTGGCGCTGTACAAATCCTTCGGCGACAAGGGTTACTTCAACAACGGAGCCAACGCGATCTCGCATCAGCAAGCGCGGGGCGCGTTCATCGCCGGCCGGTCGGCGATGGTCTACCTGGAACTGGTCGAGTTCTACATGCTGGCCGACACGCCGGTGGCCGAACAGGGCTGGGGCTTCTTCCCGCTGCCGCCGATGGAAGGCGCCGCTGGCCGCAACGACCTGCTGACGGGCGCGCCGGACGGGTTCCTGATCTCGGCCAAGACGGAACACCCGCAAGAGGCGCTGGCGTTCCTGAACTTCATCACGTCACCCGAACAAGCGGCCAAGTATGTCTCGACAACCGGCATGACCTCGGCGGTGATCGGTTCGGTTACCGAAGAGACCACCACGCCCGAAACGCTGGCCGGGCTGAAGGCGCTGGAAGATGCTGCAGGCATGGCGCTGTGGCTGGATACTGACATGGACACGGCTTCGGCCAACGTGATCCTGGCCGCCGGGCAAGGCCTGTTGTCGGGCGATGAGACGCCCGAGGCGGTCATGGAAAAGGTCCGTGCCGCCGCCAAGGAAACACTGGCCCAGCGGTAAGCTCCCCCGCTGGACCAACGCCGGGCGGCCTGAAGGTCGCCCGGCCATTTCCTCCTCCGGACAGGACTGACAGACCGATGACCGACAGGTCCGATCATACCCGCGCGACGTGGCGACAAAGCTTGCAGGGCTGGCTCTGGGTCGCCCCGGCGCTGCTGTTCCTGGTGGTCTTCGTCTACGGGCCGGCGCTGACGAACATCCGCTTCAGCCTGTTCTCGTTCTCGGCCATGTCACTGGACTGGGATTTCGTCGGCTTCGACAACTATCTGCGGCTGTGGAACGATCCGAAGTTCACCACAGCACTGACCAATAACGCCATCTATGCGGTCATTTCGGTTGCCTGTCAGGTGGGTGTCGCGCTGACGCTGGCGGCCGTGCTAGAGGCGAGGGTTTTTCCCGACCTCTCGGCCAACCTTTTCCGCACCGCGCTGTTCCTGCCGTCGATCCTGCCGGTGGTTGTTGTGGGGCTGGTCTGGCAACTGCTCATGACGCCGACCACCGGCCTGATCGACCAGCTCCTGTGGGAAACCGGCCTGTCGTCCTGGTCGAAAGCCTGGCTGGGAGAGCCGGATACCGCCATTTTCGCGGTGATCTTCGTCAGCCAGTGGCAGTGGACGGGATACATCATGGCGCTGTTCATGGTCGCCATCCGCGCCGTGCCGCGCGACCTGTATGAGGCGATGGAAATCGACGGCGCCTCGGGCATCCAGCAGTTCTGGCATATCACCGTGCCCGGCGTGCGCGAGACGATCCTGATCGTCACCATCATCACCATCCTCGGCTCGCTCAAGGTGTTCGACATCGTCTGGGTGATGACGGCGGGCGGACCGAACCATTCGTCCGAGGTGCTGGGCACCCTGATGTATCGCGCCGCGTTCCGCGACGACATGATCGGATATTCGTCCACGATCGCCACGGTAATCTTCTTCATCGCGCTGACCATCGGTCTGATGCAGATCAAGCTGCAGAAGGATCGCTAGGATGACCGCGCGTTCCCTTCCCGCCCTTGCAGTTGCAAACCGCATCCTGTTGTGGGCCGTGTTCCTGACGCTGGCGGTGATCTGCGTCTACCCGATGATCTGGCTGTTCCTGAACGCCTTCAAGACCACGAACGACATGTTCGCCGCCACCTGGGGCCTGCCAAAGGTCTGGCATTGGGAAAACTTCTCGACCGCCTGGAACTATGGCATCTCGCGTTACCTGCTGAACTCGCTGATCGTGACGACCGCCACTGTCCTGATCGAACTTACCCTGGCGACCATGGCCGCCTATGCCCTAGTGGTGCTGAACTTCCGCGCTAAGGCGGCGATCTATACCCTGATCCTTGGCGGCGCGATCCTGCCACCCGAGGTCAGCCTGATCCCGCTGTTCCGCGTCATGGCCGAGA
Organism: uncultured Tabrizicola sp.; assembly: GCA_964393035.1. Taxonomy (GTDB): domain Bacteria; phylum Pseudomonadota; class Alphaproteobacteria; order Rhodobacterales; family Rhodobacteraceae; genus Tabrizicola_A. The sequence goes on along the minus strand of CAYMRX010000008.1, from coordinate 111,603 downwards.
CCGGTCTCTACAACACTTACTTCGCGCTGATACTGCCGAACGTGGCTTTCGGGCTGCCCTTCACCACCTTCCTGATCCGCGCCTACATGACCGGCATTCCGGGCGAGCTGCGCGAGGCCGCCCTGATGGACGGCGCGGGCGAGGCGCGTATCTTCCGCGAGGTCTACCTGCCGCTCTGCCGCCCGATCCTGGCATCGGCCGGCCTGATCTCGGCGATGCGGGTCTGGAACGAGTTCATCTTTGCCCTGACCTTCGTGGAAAGCGAAACCGTCAAAACCGTGACCATCGGCGTGATGAGCTTTGCCGTCGCCCTGCGCGCCGACTGGGGCGTGCTGATGGCCGGGCTGGCCCTGTCGATCCTTCCCATCCTTGCGACCTTCCTGATCATGCAGCGCCAGTTCGTTGGCGGCCTGACCAGCGGCGCCGTCAAATGAGTGCCCCCATGGCCTATATGCAGATCAAGGCGATCGCCAAGCAATACGGAACCTATGAGGCCGTGCGCGGCATCGACATCGACATTGCCGAGCGCGAATTCGTCGTGATCGTCGGCCCGTCGGGCTGCGGCAAGTCCACCTTGCTGCGGATGATCGCGGGGCTGGAAAGCATCAGCCGGGGCGAACTGCTGATCGACGGGCAGCGCATGAACGACGTGCGCCCGGCCGACCGGGGCATCGCGATGGTGTTCCAGTCCTATGCGCTTTACCCGCACAAGACCGTGGAACAGAACATGGGTTTCGCGTTGAAGGTGGCCAAAACGCCGAAAGACGAGGCTGCGCGCAAGATCGCCCGGGCGGCGGAGATCCTGCAACTGGGGCCCCTGATGAAGCGGCTGCCCAAGGAACTGTCCGGCGGCCAGCGCCAGCGTGTTGCCATTGGCCGGGCCATCGTGCGCAACCCAAAGGTCTTTCTGTTCGACGAGCCATTGTCGAACCTCGATGCCTCGCTTCGCCTGCAAATGCGGATCGAACTGGCGCAGCTCCACCGCGAGTTGCAGGCGACCATGGTCTACGTCACCCATGACCAGATCGAAGCGATGACGTTGGCCGACAAGATCGTCGTGCTGCGCGACGGGCTGGTGGAGCAGATCGGCGCGCCGCTGGAGATCTACCGCCACCCGGCCAACACCTTCGTTGCGGGCTTTATCGGCAGCCCGAAAATGAACCTCCTGAAGGCGCGGGTCACGGCGACCGAGTCCGGGACGGCCCGCGTCGATGCCGCCGGACTAGTCTGCGACGTGGCCGTGGATCATTTGCCCGCCGTCGGCGCCGAGGTCACGCTGGGCATCCGGCCCGAGCACCTTGTCGCCGGACCCGGTGCGTCGGTGGAGGTGCAGGCCAGTGAGCGGCTGGGCGGCATGACCTACGCCTATGGCCGCCTTGCCGATGGCCAGCCCGTAACCGTGCAGCTTGATGGCGAACATGACTTTGCCGCGGACGGCGGCCTGACCGTGCAGCCCCAGCCGGGCCGCGCGCATCTCTTCTCCGGCGACAGCGGCCTTCGGCTCTGATCCGCCTCATTGGTTTACGAAAGGAATGACCATGCTGAACTTCGATCCCGCCCGCTTCCTGCGCATCCAGACCGGAACCGTGAGCATCGCCCGTGACCTTGGCACGCTGGTCGGGCGGTTGGTGGCCGAGGGAGCCGACAGCCTCTTCTTCATGGGGTCGGGTGGCGCGGGCATCCTGATGCAGCCCGCGACCGATCTGATGCGCCGGGCCTCGAACCTGCCCTGCCACAACGTCCTGTGCGCCGAGATCGTGCTGACCGGGCATGTGGCGCTGGGACCGAAATCGGTGGTCATCATGCCGTCACTGTCGGGCACAACGAAGGAAAGCATCGCGGCGATGGACTATGTGAAGGCACGCGGGGCCACCGTGATCTCGATCACCGGCCACGCCGACACGCCGCTCGCCAAGGGTGCCGACCACGCCTTCGTCAACTTTGCCGAGGACGATACCTCGTGCGAGATGTTCTATGTCACCTCGCTTGTGGCTGCGCTTTCGGCGATGCAGGCGCGGGGCGAGCGGTCGGATTATGACCGGATCAGTGGTGAGCTGGCAGGCCTGCCGCAGCAGCTTCTTGCGGTGAAACAGGCGTTCGAGCCACGCGCCGATGCGTTGGCGCAGGCGATTGCCGGTGATGGCTGGCACATTCTGACCGGGTCCGGTGCCGCCTGGCCCGAGGCCTATTACTACGGCATGTGCATCCTCGAAGAAATGCAGTGGATCCGCACCCGACCGGTCCATGCTTCGGACTTCTTCCACGGCACGCTGGAGCTGGTGGAGAAGGGCGTCTCGGTCGTGGTCTTCGCGGGTGAAGATGAAACCCGCCCGCTGACCGACCGATTGATCGCCTTTGCCAAGGGCTATACCGACAAGTTGACGGTGCTGGATACCCGCGACCTTGCGACCACCGGCCTGTCGTCCGATCTGCGGGCGATGTTGGCCCCGGCGCTTCTGGCAACCGTGCTGGAGCGGCTTTCGGCGCATCTTGAGGTGATGCGCAATCACCCGCTTGTGACGCGGCGCTACTACAAGCGCGTGGCCTACTGAGATGTTCGCCGGGTTCAGCGACACCCCCTTGTGGCGGGCCGAGATGGCCTTGCCACAGGTCCCCGCCGCGACGGTCGAGCCGCGCGAGGATGTGCTGGTGGTGGGGTCAGGGTTCACCGGCCTCTACACCGCGCTGCATCTGGCGCGGGGCGGGCGGCAGGTCGTAGTCTGCGACGCGGGCGAGATCGGCTGGGGCTGCTCCACGCGCAACGGCGGGCAGGTGTCGTCCGAGATGAAGCTCGACCTGGATGATTTCATCGCGAAAGACGGTGAGGATCGCGCGCGGGCCATCCTGTCGACTGGGATCGAAGCGCATCGCCACTTGCGGTCCTTCATCGCCGAAGAGGGCATCGCCTGCAACTACAGCGTCTGCGGCCATTTCATCGGCGCGCACCGGCCCGACCGGATGGAGGGCCTGCGCCACTTCCTGCGCCAGAATGCAAGGCTGGGGGTCGAGGGTGAGGAAGTCCAGAAAGGCCGGGTGTCCGACTTCGTCGCCTCGCCGCAATTTCACGGCGGAGTGCATCTGGCCGACTGGGCCAGCCTGCACCCCGGGCGGCTGGTGGCCGAGCTGGTGCGGCTGTGCCTTGCCGCGGGCGTGCGCTTTGCGCCATTGACCCGCGTGTCGCGGATCGAGGATAGGGTCGATCACATCACCTGCCTTGCGGCCGACCGCACCGTGCGCGCTGCACATCTGGTAATGGCGACCGACGGCTATACCGACGGCGCGTCAAAGTGGATGCGGCGGCGGGTGGTGTCACTGGCCTCGGTGGTGACAGCGACCGAAGCGATGGACCCGGCCGCGGTGCGGGCGATGTATCCGCGCGCTTCGATGGTCTATGACACGCGGATGAATGTGACCTATCACCGGCCCTCGCCCGATGGCGACCGGGTGGTGATCGGCACCGTGGTTCCGGTGAACGTGACCAACGTTGCCGCCTGCCTGCCGCGCGTGCGCCGCAACATCCTGCGGCTCTTCCCACAGCTGGAGGGCGTGAAGATCGCCCATGTCTGGACCGGGTTTGTCGGGGCCACCTTCAGCCATCTGCCGCATGTGGGCCTGCATGGGCGCATGGGCTATGCCATCGGTTACAACGGCACCGGCGTCGCCATGTCGTCCTACCTCGGGATGAAGCTGGCGCAAAAGATGCTGGGTAGGGGCGGCGAGACCGCACTGGACGGGCTGGAGCTGGAGACGCGCCCCTTCTTCCACGGCCAGACATGGTATCGCCGTCCTGTCCTTGCCTTGCATGATCTGAAGGACAACATGGCATCGCGCGGAGCAACCATCGGATGATTGCTTTCGACCTGATAGCCCTTGGCGACAACTGCATCGACCGGCTGACCGGCGCGGTCACGGCTGACCTTGTCGGCGGCAATGCGGTCAACGTGGCGGTGCAGGTGGCGATGCTGGGCCTGAGCGCGGCCTATTGCGGGGCCGTTGGGCCAGCCGGGGAGGCAGATGGCGACCGGGTTCTGGCGGCACTGGCAGAAAAGGGTGTCGATGTCTCGCTGATCGAAAGACTGGGACCCGCAACCTCGGTCACGCATCTGAACGTGGCCCCTGACGGCAATCGCACCATCTTGACCGAGGATTTCGGCGCCTGTGCGAGCTGGGGGCCGGACGGCTCTCGCCTCAGCGCGCTGTCTGCGGCCCGGCATGTCCATATCGGCTGGTTGCAGGATGGCGGCCATGCGCGCCGTGTTCTGGCGCGCGACGGGGTCAGCCTGTCGCAGGATGTGTCCGTGAACGCGGCCCCCGAAGATCTGGGCGTCGAAGGCCTGGCCATCGCCTTCGCCTCGCTGCCTGAAGTGCAGGCCGACCGGGCCGAAGCGCGCGCGGCAGATCTGGTGGCACAAGGCGCGAAGGGGGCCGTCATCACGCTGGGCGCGAAGGGCAGTCTAGCCCTGATCGGCAGTCAGACCTTCCGCGCCATGGCCCCGGCGATTACCCCAGTCGACACCACCGGCGCGGGCGACGCCTACATCGCGGGCTTTCTGGCCGCGCGGCTGAAGGGGGCCGATGTGCCCATGGCCATGGCAGCGGGCCACACCTGCGCTGCCGCCTGCTGCGGCCATCCGGGGGGCTTTCCCCAGTAGTGCCTGACCCATTGCCAACCTGCCGCCTCCCGGAACGCCGTTTCCGGGACCGGCCCAACCTTGCCAGACGAGAGGACCAGATGACCGATAAACCATTCCCGACCGAGGCGCAGATCGCCGCCGCGCTTGCCGCCGCGAAGGCGCGGCCTGAGCTGACCGAAATCTACTTCGTCGCCTGTGGCGGATCCTATGCGCTGATGCTGCCGAACCAGTATGCCGTAGACCGCCATGCGAAAACCATCGCCGGCCACGCGCTAAACGCAGCCGAATTCCTGGCCCGCAACCCGGCACGGTTGGGGCCCAGCTCGGCTGTGATCCTGTGTTCGCACTCCGGCACCACGCCGGAAACGGTCGAGGCCGCCCGCTTTGCCCGCTCGAAGGGCGCACTGACCATCGCGCTGACCAACCTGCCCGGCAGTCCGCTGGATCAGGCGGTGGAGTTCCCGGTCTACTACACCCACGCGCCCAAGACTTTCGCGCTCGACCATTCCGCCGCCGTCATGGCCCGGCTGACCTTCGGCATCATGGGCGTGCGCGAAGGCAACCCTCTCGCGCAGAAGGTAGAGAAGGCGTTGACCGCCCTTCCGGCTCTAATCGACACCGCCATCGCCGCCCATACTGACCGCATCGCCACCTTCGCCGAAGCCATGAAACGCGAGCCGGTCATCTACACGATGGGTGCCGGTGCCAACTATGCCACGGCCTATTCCTACGCGATCTGCATCTTCCAAGAGATGCAGTGGATACACTCCGCCGGTATCCATGCGGGCGAATACTTCCACGGACCCTTCGAGATCACCGATTTCGACGTGCCCTTCATCGTGCTGCGCGGCCTTGGTGCAAGCCGCAAGATCGATGACCGGGGCCTTGCCTTCGTAACGAAATACAGCCAGCGCGTCACCACCCTGTGCGCCGAGGAACTGGGCCTTGGGGTTCTTGACGCCGAAGTGGTGGAACATGTCGAACACATGGCTTTCGGCACCCTGCTGCGGGTCTATTGCGACAAGCTGGCCGATAGTCGCGGCCACCCGCTGACGGTGCGGCGCTACATGTGGAAGATGGAGTATTGACCCAAGGTCGGGGGCGGGCCAGTCCTGCCCCCCATTCCGGCGAGGCCAGCATGACAAACGGACTTCTCTGCATCGGCGACAATGTCGTTGACCTTTACCTTGACCGGGGAGTGTTCTTCCCCGGCGGCAACGCGTTGAACGTGGCCGTTCTGGCCCGCCGTTTCGGGCTTGCCGATGTGGTCTATATGGGCATCGTCGGGAATGACCGTGAAGGCGATCACGTCCGCACCTGCATGGCTGCCGAAGGCCTATCGATCGCCCATCTGCGCCGGGTAGAAGGGCCTAATGGCAAGGCGCAGGTCACCCATGCTGCCGACGGAGACCGGGTCTTCGTCGCGTCAAACCGGGGCGGCATCCGGCGCAAGCTGATGCTCAGGATGGACGAGGATGACCTCGCGCTGATCGCCGCCACGGGCCATGTCCATTCCAGCTGCTTCAGCTATCTGGAACCGGAACTGCCCCGCATCCGTGCCGCCGCGCGCGGGGTGTCGTTCGACTTCTCCACTCTGCACGACCCGGCCTATCTGGCGCAGGTTTGCCCGCATGTCTCGACGGCTTTTCTGTCAGGAGCAGGGCTGGCCGACGTGGCAGTGTCAGAGCTGATCGCGCGGGTCCTCGACCTTGGACCGGACACCGTTTGCGTGACGCGCGGAGACAAGGGGGCAATCTGGGCCGATGGTCAGACCCGCATCGAACAGCCAATTGTGCCCGCCACGGTGGTCGACACTATGGGCGCAGGCGATGCCTTCATCGCTGGCTACCTTGTGGCGAGATTTCGCGGAGATACTCCAGAACAGGTTCTCCAATATGCTGCATTCTGCGCAGCGAAAGCCTGTGGATGGGAAGGCGCATGGGGCTATCCCCTCGCAGACAATCCATAGCCCGCGGCCGAAGTCGTTGACACTGCTATGCCGCCCTACAGCCGTTCGGCGGTTCGGGCCCACAGCGAGTTGGACCCACCGACGCTGGGCGAAGGTACTTTTGAACGCCTACGTATTCTAGGTGCGAAGGACCGCTCTCCGACCGTTTTCGCCCCAAAGAGTGAGAGGAGTGCCGGTTTCCCGGTGATGGGTTGAAGGTTGGGAGAGTGGCTCCCGGCGCCCGTCGCGGGAGATAGCCGATGGGCGTTGTGGAAGTTCTGGATCCGGTCGCACCGGCGCGGGCTGGTGGCTGGAAGGTGGATGTCAGCCGGGGTGAACGGAATGGGCGGGTGTCGTCCGAATGGTTCAACCGGCCCGATGATGAGCGGTATCTGTCGCTCGATGATCTCTGGGCGAATGTGAAGGGCCGGTCCGAGCGCAGCCGCAGCCGGGTGGTGCAGACGGCGGATATCCGAGTCGAGGCTGCGCGCGACAGCGCTGAGCGGTTGCACCTGATCCTGCCGAAGGCGCATGAACCGGTGGCGCCCACGCATTGGGCCTTTGGCCAGCTTGCCAGCATCGTCGGCGCGCCTGCCTCTTACCTGCGCCAGTTGCCCGCACCACTGGCGGGCATCAACCTGCAGTACGGCCTGACCAACCACCGCGCCGAGCAGGTGAAGACCTTCGAGACCGAGGATGGCCGCACCGAACTGCGCGCGGTGACCGGCCCCGACTATGGCCGCATCCATGACCACGAACTGGTTGAAGCGGTGCAACGTATCGCGGGTAACGGCACCGGTGACACGCGCTGGAAGGTGCCGGGCGTGCTCGACTGGTCGACCGGGGTCTACAACCCCGATGTCGAAATCAGCCGCGATACGACCACGCTCTACGCATCCGACCGCGATGTCTTCCTGTTCCTCGTCGACGATCACAACCCGATCGAGGCGGGCCGGTTGCCTGATGGCTCCCCCGATCTCTACTTCCGGGGCTTTTACTGCTGGAATTCCGAGGTGGGGGCCAAGACCCTCGGCATGGCGAGTTTCTACCTGCGGGCGGTGTGCCAGAACCGCAACCTCTGGGGCGTCGAGGATTTTCAGGAGATCACCATCCGTCACTCGAAATACGCCGCCTCGCGCTTTGCCCATGAAGCAGCACCTGCGCTGACGCGGTTTGCCAATTCCTCGCCGCAGGGCTTCGTGAATGGCATCAAAGCGGCGCGTCAGCAGATCGTGGCGCGGACGGACGAGGACCGGGATGACTTCCTTCGAAAGCGCGGCTTCTCGAAGGCAGAGTCCGGCAAGATCATCGAGAAGGTTCTGATGGAAGAGGGCCGCCCGCCCGAGAGCATCTTCGACTTCGTGCAGGGCATTACGCGGCTTGCGCGCGACAAGACCCAGCAGGACGCCCGCCTCGACATGGAAGGGCGCGCCAAGAAGCTTCTCGACCGGGTCGGCTGAGGCCGCGCGTCATCCGCTTGACTGCCCAAGCCCGTTGGGCGGTCAGCTTTTCATAATTGCGCCGACGGCCCGCCCTTCGACAGGGCAGGGGCGTCGGTGTTTTCATTTTCCGGAGACCCCCCGTGACCCCGCATGAAGAAACCGTCATCCTCGAGGCCCGCGAAATCCTTGGGCGCTATCTGAACCAGAACCCGGTCCTTGGCAGCTGGCAGGCTGTTCGCGATTATTGTGCGCTGACCGTGCGCGGCGAGGTGGAGCGTTTCCACGTCCTCTACCTCGACCGGCGCAATCGCGTCATCTCGGACGAGCAGCTTTCGATCGGAACCGTGGACCATGTTCCAGTCTATCCGCGCGAGATCATCAAGCGGGCGCTGATGTTGAACGCGAGCGCCCTGATCGTGGTCCACAACCACCCCTCCGGTGATCCAACGCCATCCGAGGCGGATATCACCATGACGAAAGAAATCCAGAAGGGCTGCAAGTATCTCGGCCTGACTTTGCATGACCACATCATCGTGGGTGGGGGCCAAGAGCTTTCGCTGCGGGGCTTGGGCAAGATGTGACTCGCCCTTCGGATCAACACTTTCCGCCGCCCCTTCGAGGAAGAGGGCGGTGGTTTGGTCTTTGACGCTTGATGCGGGGAGAGAGGCTTCCCGCACCGTCGGAGATATTCCCCATGTTCGACCTTCCCTTTCCGGCCCTGTCTGCGCCGTTTCCGGCTGGCTTCGTGCCAGACATCGCGCATAGCACTTCTGACCCCTCGCTGCCCTTTTCCCTGACGCTGCTTGTTCGCAACCCTGCGGCTGCGATGTCGGGAGAGGCCCATCCCCGGATCATCGGCCATTTCGCGACGCTGGCCGAAGCCATGCGGGGTGCAATCGTCATGGCCGAACAACTGGAGCTTGAGGACGCACCGCGCATGGTTGCGATCCTTGACCGCGATGAGCGTCTTGTCCTTGCCGGTGCTGCAGCGAATGGCGCTGTCGCTTGGTGCGCTCCGGTCATGACCGCGACTGAGGCCCGGGTCGTGGTCATGGAAGCGAGCCAGCTTCGGGCGCAGGCAAGCCGTGCGGCGGACTGGCTGGAGAGCGATCTCGCAACCCGCCTGCGGCAGCATGCCGATCTCTTGGAGGCCCGCCTCGTGGATCCACTCTGGCGTGCATTTGCTGCCCGCACCCTGCAGATCGCGGCATGACCCCAGAGAGGCAGAGGAGGGCAGGGGGCTTTTGTGAGCTTCGCCGGGGCAAGAGAGTGCCCGGCGGCTCCGACCCTTTCACCTTCTTCGGAGACCCCCATGACCCACGTTGAACCCACCCTCCCGGCGCCGATGCCGCCGTCCACGATCGACTTCGCCGCTGTGTTCGCGGCGCAGGCCAAACAAGCCGCCCGCGAGGCCGAACTGCGTCCGGCCAACAAGGATCGGCTGTTTGATGCCCTGACGGCCGCCGGCATTTCCCATGTCACTGTCACCTTCGATGGCGAGGGTGACAGCGGCCAGATTGAAAGCGTCGCGGCATGGGCGGGGGAGACAGCTGTCGCTTTCCCTGCCGTGGAAATTCCCTATGCCGCGATCACCTGGGACAGCCCGGAGGTCGAGATGCGGCGGCTTTCGCTCGAAGATGTTGTCGAACAGCTCGCTTATGATTTCCTCAGCGACACCCACGGCGGTTGGGAAAACAACGACGGCGCTTATGGCGAGTTCTGCTTCGACGCCAGCGCCCGCTGCATCCATCTCGAGTTCAACGAACGGTTCACGTCGTCCGAACTCTTCACCCATGAATTTTGAGGGGGCGGCGATGGCACATCCATATCATCACGCCCTGTCTTCGGTGAAAAAATGGGGCGGCACGGTCGACGATTACCAGCCCATCCATGCCTGGTACGATAGCTCGAAGGCCCACTCTGCGGATTTCCGCCATCGCGCGATGTTTCATCATGCGGCGGGAATCTGGCTTTCCGAGACAGTCTTCGGGCCGACGATCACGCTGTCGACCGGCAGGATCATTCCGACCCGCTGGGTGGGCGAGCAGCACGTCCGCGAGGATCTGGGGTTCATTCCGAGCTTCACCGACTGGGTCAAGGCGATCCGGCCAGAACCTTGGATGGGCCGCACGGAGAAGATTGAGGCGCTCGTCGATCCGCAACTGACGCCACCCGTCGTGGAGGTCCGCTGAAATGAGCCGGGCATACCTCAATCTCGGCGTCTCGCCCGGGATCACGTCACTCGCGATGCTGCGTATCGCCATTGGTCGCCTGCATCCCGACACGCTGGCCGTCTGCAGCTGGCGTCCGGCGCGCAAACGCTACTACTGCGAGCTCTTGCAGGCCCATGCAGAGGCTCAGGTTCGGGCGCAAGTCGCCTGTAAGTGATTGGCGTTCCTCGACCCGCATTTTCCAATCCGCCCGGCCCTCTGGCCGGGCCTTCTCATTTCTGGAGGCACCATGGCCGACTATTTCACCCACTTTTCCTGCGTCCTCGACGTGGGCTCGCCCGAAAAAGCTAACGCGGCGCTCGATCTTTTGACCCGCCTGCATCTCGACGAGGAAGGATCGGACGATCCGGAATATTCGGGCTTTGCTATGTCGCAGCAGGACGGTCCCGAAAGTTCCATCCTCTGGTTCCATGACGATGAGGGGGAAGGCGATATCGAAGGCGTCATACGCTTCGTGCTGTTCCTAGCGGAAGAGATCGAGCTCACCGGTCTTTGGGGGTTCGAAGTCGCTTACACGTGTTCCCGGCCCCGATTGGACGCCTTCGGCGGTGGCGCGCATGTCATTGACCTCGGAAACCGGAAATCCATCGGCTGGACCAGCACGCATGAATGGCTTGAGGCCGCGCTCCGCGGGGAGGACTTCGATGCCTGAGATCATCTGCACCACGGTTTATCAGTTCCCGGAACTGTCAGACGCAGCTAAGGAGAAGGCCCGCAGTTGGTATCGCGAGCTCGGACCCCATGACGATTGGTGGGACGCGGTCTACGAGGATTTCGAGCGGGTCTGTGAAATTCTCGGCATTCGTTTGAAGACCACGCCGGTCCGCCTGATGGGCAGCGGGACAAGACAGAAACCCTGCATCTGGTTTTCGGGCTTCTGGAGCCAGGGCGATGGGGCGGCGTACGAGTGCTATTGGTCTCACAGTAGAGGTGCCGCCGCCAGCATCCGGGACTATGCCCCGACGGATGCGACGCTGCATGACATCGCCGACCGGCTGCAAGCCATCCAGCGGCGAAACTTCTACCAGCTCGCCGCCGAGGCCAGTCATCGTGGCCGCTACTATCACGAATACACCATGTCGGTGGACGTCACGCGCGACAGCCCAACCTGGCAACCGCCCACCGAAGATGCCGAAGAGACCGTGACCGAAGCGCTGCGTGATCTCGCCCGTTGGCTTTATCGCCAACTTCAGGCCGAATACGACCACGTCACGTCGGACGAGGCAATCGAGGAGGGGATCATCGTCAACGAGTACACCTTCACTGAAGGAGGGCGGCGCTTCGGGTGATGGCTGCGGCCAAGATTTCTTTCGCAATCATCTGCGCGCGGCCCTGAAGGCCAAGAAATCCTTCGGATACCAGCAATTTCTCGTTTACCGCTTCAACAAGCTTCGGGTTCATGTTTTCGGTGACCCGCAGCGCCTCCCGACAGGCATCAGGAAACCTGGAACATGCCTCAACAACATAGTCGGCGCCTATGGCTTGGGCGACGGCGGCGATGTCGAACATGTCCCGGGGCTGAAGTTGCGAACCCCGAAAGACCACTTTTTTCGCCAGAATTTCAGCGGGTGTCTCGAGCCTGACATTTCGCCCGCGAATTTCAGCTTTGGTGAAGGGCGTTTCAGTGACCGGGTCGCAGCAAATAAAATCGATCTCACCGACGCCCTCGAACACGATCTTCAAAGCGCGGGTGCCATCGGTTTCGTAGTCGCTTGGCCCAAGCGCCAGATCGTAGTCTTGCGTTTCGGGGTTCAGGTAGGGGAGATACTGGGCATCCTCGATGAAGAGGTCGATGTCGTGACTTTCGCGATGGTTGATTTGCAGCATAAGTGCTGTGCCGCCGCCAAAGCTCCAGCTGTTCATCCCGATGCCCTGGGCATTGGCCTGATCGATGATTGCCATTGCCATGTCGAAAAGCTCAGGCCAGCGGCTCGGCAGAGGCGTATTCATTCAGACCGCAAGCGGCAGCTGAAATCCGGCGAGGACGGAGAATTTCTTGGCCACTTGGGTGACCGCATCCTTGCTCACACCCATCTCGTCGATGAACGATTGCTGCAGTTTGGGCGACACTTCGGACAGGAAGGCGAAGACGCTGCAATCGTAGGAATCGGCACTTTTGATATCGGCGAGTTTCTCGGCAAGCTGCGCAGCCGTCACCAGCACGCCGTAGGGCGCGCTGACTGTCGACATCACCTTTGCGGCAACCGAGGCCATGGCATCAACTCTGTACAGATTTCTATTCCGTCAATGTAGTCGATGTCCCTCAACAAAGCAATAAAGCCCCGTCAGCGCTGGTTTTCACCGGTTGCCGTCGATCCATTTCGACATCAGGCCCTTGTCTCGGAAGCACTCGTCCGGAACAGCGCGGCGCTTGATCCGGGCGAGGCGCTCGGCAAAGGCGACCTGCTTCGACGACGGCAGCTGGTCGAGCGCTGAAACTGGCTTCAGCCTGGCCTGCGCATCGATCCAGGAACTCAAGGCCCGCCGATCCTGCTGCACCTCCCAAGGCAACAGCGTCTGGTTCTTGAGCGCCAGTGACCGCGCGTAGGCGATCTGCTTGGGCGTGACGGGTACTGCAAAACTGGTGTCTTCCATCGGAGAAACTCCTTTGCTGCTTGGTCTTTATATATAGAACATAGCAGGAACAAAATCAACCACCGCTCTGCCAAGGATCGAGATCCGAGAGGCAGAGGCAGGTTGGGGCAGGAGGAGCTGGAAGGCTGCGCGAGAGCGCCTTCGGCTCACCGTTTTCCCCTACCTGAGGTGTTCCAATGACGTTTCAACCGCTGATCCCGACCGTGCTGACGCCGGTCGTTGTTCCTGTCCTGCCTGATCCTGCCGCCGCGATCCTTGCCGTGGCCGAGGCCCTGCAGCCCGATCTGGCGCAGGGCTTCCAGATCGACGCGCTGCGCCTGCGCCTCGAGATGGAGCGTGCCTTCGGCGGCTCCGATGCGATGGGCGCCTGGGATTGGAAACTGGCCTATGAGGCGGGCGAGGTGGCACTTGTCCTCTTCCTGCGGAAATTCGGCCGCGCCCTGCTGGCGCGGGCTGGATCACTTGCCGCACTGATGCCGATCTTCGCCAAAGTTTCGGGGCTTCTGCCAACCCATACGCGACGGTCTGAAGAAATGGAGCGATTCCAGCAATTCTCGACGCCGCTGCCCATGGGGCTTACGGCTTTGGCCGCCGCAAAGATCACCCACGCGGACTTGGTCCTCGAGCCTTCGGCCGGGACCGGGCTTCTGGCGATCCTCGCCGAGATCGCGGGTGGCAGCCTCACGCTGAACGAGTTGGCTGACACGCGTGCCGATCTTCTGCGCCGCCTGTTCCCGGGCCGTCCGGTCACCACCTTCGACGCCGCCCAGATCGACGATCATCTCGAGGCAGGACTGCGCCCGAGCGTCATCCTGATGAACCCGCCATTTTCGGCGGTGGCCCATGTTGATACCCGCACCACCGAAGCGACGGCCCGACATTTGCGCTCGGCCCTCGCGCGTCTGGCCCCCGGCGGACGGCTCGTCGCCATCACAGGGGCTGGTTTCGCGCCCGATGCGCCCACCTGGGTGGAAACCTTTGCCCGCCTAACCGAGTCCGCGCATCTGGTTTTCACCGGCGCAGTGTCGGGGGCGGCTTTCGCCAAGCATGGTACCACTTTCGAGACCCGGATTTCGGTCTTCGACAAATGCCGTGGTGGCGAAATGGGTGGTGTCACGGCTGACTTGCGCCAGCTGGCCTCTCCGGATGTAGCGCATCTCCTCTCCCGGATCACCGCTGACGTTCCGCCACGCTTTGAGTCGGATCAGGCCGCAACGGCAAGTCAGCGCCGTTCTTCCCTCTTCGCGGGAAACTCTGCCCCATCTACGCGCAAGGCCATTGGCATATCTCGCGCGACTTCCGCGGCCCAACCCGCGCAAGCCATCGCTAAGATCGAGGCCGAAGACCTCGCCTACACCCTGCGCGAGGGGCGCGACAACGATGATACTGCGCGCCTGTCGGATGCCATTTATGAGACCTTCCGCCTGCAGGCGATCGCAATCCCTGGGGCGGAACCGCACCCGACCAAGCTGGTGCAATCGGCGGCCATGGCCTCGGTCGCGCCCCCAAAACCTTCCTACCGTCCGAAACTGCCGGCCGCCGTCCTGCGCGACGGCCTGCTCTCCGACGCGCAGCTGGAGACCGTGATCTACGCTGGTGAAGCGCACGGCGCGTATCTCGCGGGATCCTGGACCGTCGATGAGACCGGCGACATGGTTTCGGCCGCGCCCGATGGTGCCCCTGACGCCATCCGTTTCCGTCGTGGATTCTTCCTTGGCGATGGCACCGGGGCGGGCAAGGGCCGCCAGTCGGCTGGCGTGCTGCTCGACAATTGGAGCAAAGGCCGACGCAAAGCCCTTTGGGTGTCAAAAAGCGACAAGCTCTTGGAAGACGCGCAGCGCGACTGGTCAGCGCTTGGCCAGGAGCGATTGCTGGTGACGCCCCTGTCGCGCTTCGCGCAAGGCCGCGACATCCCGCTCGCCGAAGGCATCCTCTTCACCACCTACGCCACGCTACGTTCCGAGGAACGGGGCGCCAAGAAATCCCGCGTCGACCAGATCGCGGACTGGCTCGGGGTCGACTTCGATGGTGTCATCATCTTCGATGAAAGCCACGCGATGGCCAATGCCGCCGGCTCGAAGGGCGAGCGTGGCGACACTGAGGCCTCGCAGCAGGGCAGGGCAGGCCTGCGCCTGCAGCACAAGCTACCGAATGCGCGCGTGGTCTATGTCTCAGCCACCGGGGCGACCTCAGTTCACAACCTCGCCTATGCGCAGCGGCTCGGCCTCTGGGGCGGCGAAGATTTCCCCTTCGCGACCCGCGCCGAGTTCGTCGAGGCCATCGAGGCGGGCGGAGTCGCGGCCATGGAAGTGCTGGCCCGAGATCTCCGCGCCCTCGGCCTCTACACCGCGCGGTCGCTGTCCTACGACGGCGTCGAATATGAACTGGTCGAACATCCCCTCAATCCGGAGCAGCGTGCCATCTATGATGCCTATGCCGGGGCTTTCGCCATCATCCACAACAACCTTGCGGCAGCGATGGAGGCTGCCAATATCACAGGCGACAGCGGCGGCACCCTCAACCGGCAGGCCAAGTCCGCCGCGCGTTCGGCCTTCGAGTCCGCCAAGCAGCGCTTCTTCGGCCATCTGCTGACCTCGATGAAAACCCCCACCCTGATCGCTTCGATCGACGCCGATCTGGTTGCAGGGCATTCTGCCGTCATCCAGATCGTCTCGACCGGCGAGGCGCTGATGGAACGTCGCCTCTCGGACATCCCGACCGACGAGTGGAATGATATCCGCGTCGACATCACCCCGCGGGAATACGTCCTCGACTACCTTGCCCATTCCTTTCCGGTGCAGCTCTATGAGCCCTTCACCGACAGCGAGGGCAAACTGTCGTCGCGACCCGTGGTCCGTGACGGCCAACCAATGGAATGCCGCGAGGCCACCCGCAGGCGCGACGCGCTGATCGAGAAGCTGGCATCACTCCCGCCCGTGCCCGGGGCGCTGGATCAGATCGTCCAGCGCTTCGGCACCGACCTCGTGGCCGAGGTCACAGGCCGCTCGCGCCGCATCGTGCGCAAGGGCGAAGGGCATGCCGCGCGGCTTGTCGTGGAAAGTCGCGCGGTCTCTGCCAACCTCGCGGAAACCGCCGCTTTCATGGACGACCAGAAGCGCATTCTGATCTTCTCTGATGCCGGTGGCACGGGGCGCAGCTATCACGCCGATCTCAGTGCGAAAAACCAGCGCCTGCGGGTGCACTATCTGCTGGAACCCGGTTGGAAGGCAGACGCGGCGATCCAGGGCCTTGGTCGCACCAACCGCACCAACCAGGCGCAGCCACCGCTCTTCCGGCCCGTCGCCACCGATGTGAAAGCGGAAAAGCGGTTCCTGTCGACCATCGCACGTCGCCTTGACACGCTCGGGGCGATCACACGGGGCCAACGCCAGACCGGCGGGCAGGGGCTGTTCCGCCCCGAGGACAACCTCGAGAGCCTCTATGCCCGCGACGCACTGCGTCAGCTTTATCGCCGCCTCTATCGCGGCGATGTAGCGGGTTGTTCACTCGGGGCCTTCGAAGACGCCACCGGCCTCAGCCTGACTGATGACAACGGGCTGAAGGATGACCTGCCCCCAATCACAACCTTCCTCAATCGCCTGCTGGCGCTGACGATTCATATGCAGGCGGTGTTGTTCTCCGCCTTCGAGGAACTGCTCGATCAGCGGATCGAAGGGGCCATCGCTGCCGGGGTCTACGACCTCGGGCTCGAAACGCTCCGCGCCGAGAGCTTCCGCGTCACGGATGCGCGGGTGATCTACACCCATCCTGGCTCCGGTGCCGAAACCCAGCTCCTGACCATCGCGGAAAAGCGGCGCAACACGCCGACCTCGCTGGCCGATGCGCTGGACTGGCTTGATGACCCGAAGGCACGGCTCCTGGTCAACAGCCGCTCGGGCCGGGCCGCCGTGCAGGTGCCTGCCACCAGCCTGATGCTGGACGACGGCACCATTGAGCCGCGCCTGCGCCTGATCCGGCCAACGGAAACCCACACGTTTCCGGTCAAGATGATGGAGGACACACACTGGCTAGAGGCTGATCGCACGGCCTTCGCCGCCGCCTGGACTGCGGAACTGGCTGAAGTGCCGGAGTTCTCGGAATCCTCGCTGCACATCGTCGCGGGGCTTCTGTTGCCAATCTGGAAGCAACTCCCCCAAGACGAAACCCGTGTCTACCGGCTCCAAACCGATGACGGCCAACGCATCATTGGTCGCCGTGTCTCGCCCGCCTGGGTCGCGACCACGCTCGCGGATGAGGCGCCGAAGCTTTCCGCGGCGCAGGTGCATGCCCTCATTCTGGAGGGCAAGACCGTGGTGCGGCTGACTGAAGGAATCGAGTTGCAACGCTCCCGCGTCATGGGGATCAACCGGATCGAGCTTTCCGGTTTCACGGAAGCGCAGAAGGACCGGCTCAAGGCCGATGGCTTTTTCTCGGAAATAATCGCCTGGAAACTGCGCCTCTTCTGCCCGACGGATTCAAGCGGTGTGAAAGTGCTCGATCACCTGCTTGCACGTTTCCCCATCCAGGGCCTACATGCACGCAAAGGTTGTTAATCGTGTGTGCCATGTCATTGGAAACAGAAGATCTGCTGCGGGATCTCTCGCAAAATGCCGAAAGCGTTTGCCGCCATTATCTTCCCGCCGGTAGGCGGGAAGGTTCTTACTGGATGGTCGGTGATCTGCAAAACAATCCGGGCCGCTCGCTGTTCGTCAGGCTGACCGGTCCCACCTCGGGGCCGGGTGCCGCCGGGAAATTCACCGACAGCGCGACCGGTGAACATGGCGATCTCCTCGACATCATTCGCGAACGCACGGGGATCACACGCTTTCCCGATCTTCTGGCCGAGGCCCGGGTGCATCTTGGCCGTCCGCAGCCGGTTCTCCCGGATGCCAATTCCCCACGCAGCCGAAAATCCCCCTCGGGTACACCCGCAGCGGCATCGCGTTTGTTTGCGGCCTCGCTGCCTTTGGCGGGTTCACTGGCCGAGGTCTACCTGCGCACCCGGGGCATCACCAAAGCGGTGCCGAGCGCGGCCCTGCGCTTCCACCCGAAGTGCTGGCATCGGGATGAGGGCCAGACCAAGCCTGTTCCCAGACCTGCGATGATCGCAGCGGTCACCGATGGGGCAGGGGCCTTGCAGGGCGTACATCGTACTTGGTTGGCGCCTGACGGACAGGATAAGGCGGCTGTCGACACACCGCGTCGGGCTATGGGTCACCTTCTTGGCAATGCCGTCAGGATCGTTCATGCAGATCAAACCCTCGTGGTAGGCGAAGGCATCGAGACAATGCTCTCCGTACGCGAGGCGGCGCCTTCTTTGCCCGTCTGGGCGGCGCTCTCGTCGGGGCATCTCGGAGCCGTCCAATTGCCGGATGGATTGCAGCGCCTCTACATCGCCATCGACCGCGATCCGGCGGGGCAGCGCGCGGCGGAAAGATTGACCGCCAGAGCAATCGAGGCCGGGATTGCCGTACGGGTGCTTGAGCCGCAGCTCGGGGATTTCAACGATGATCTCCGTGCCCACGGCGTTGAGGCGCTGCGCCAGCATCTGGCAGAGCAGATCGACCCCAAGGATCAGCATCGGCTGACGATCTGAGCTCTCAAAGCGCAAAGCCAGTCAGGGAGCGGGGCAGGGGTCAAGGATCGCTAGAGTAACCGGGTCGCGTCTTTTCCCCGCATCCCGGCTTTCGAACCCACCCGACACCCGCACGTCCTTCAAGAGATGGGCAGGCGGCCGTCAAAGGGGCCGCCCCTTCAAGGACGGAGGGCAACTGATTTCCGCCGGCGGGGACGAGCCCCGCCTTTGCATCGCGAGACATATGTGGACACCCCCTTCGTCAAGTCTTTCCTCAATGCGTGTCGAATCCGGTTGGGTGCTTGCATATGTCCGGCCTCGTAGTGCGGCCGGATGGCCGCGGGCCCTGATGATATCCGCGGATCATGGTCCCTATCAAAACATCGCGCTTTTCAGCGCTGCCTCGCGAACGGGTTTTCCTGATCCCCGGCAAAACCGGTAGTCATCACGCTTCTTGGGCAGACCCTCCGAACTGTTGTGACGCTAGTGCGTCGTGACTTATGCGGCTGCTTCTCCGTAGACGGTCTTGTGTGCCATTACCGCCCAGCAGATCCGTGCCATCTTGTTGGCTAAGGCCACCGTTGTCAGGCGTGCAGATTTGGCCTGGAGGAGCTTTCTGACCCAGCTCATCAATGGCCCCTCGGTTGTTCGTCTCGAGAAACCGACGACAGCTGTCGCCC
Source organism: uncultured Tabrizicola sp. (assembly GCA_964393035.1). Taxonomy (GTDB): domain Bacteria; phylum Pseudomonadota; class Alphaproteobacteria; order Rhodobacterales; family Rhodobacteraceae; genus Tabrizicola_A. The sequence continues at coordinate 92,498 of CAYMRX010000008.1, read as the reverse complement.
CGATGACAAGCAAGGTTCTCAAATATCGGTTTCCTGCTTTCGTGATCCGTCCCAACCGTTCCTTGCCACCGGATGAGTTAGATCGTGGCGTCAGGCCGAGCCATGCGGCTAGGTCTCGTCCCGATCTGAAGGCAGCAGGGTCCACGACAGTGGCCGCCATTGCGGATGCGGTGATCACGCCGACGCCAGGGATCGTCGCCAGCCGTTGGCTGGCTTCGCTCGTGCGGTGCCATTCCAGGATTTTCCTCTCAAGCTCCTTTATCTCGGCATTCAAGGAGCCGATCTGCCGGGCAGAGGAAAACACAATGTCACGCACGAGCGGCGGCAGGTCGATCTCGTCTGCGCCGTGTGCAAGCACCCGCTCGACGAGATCGGCATGCCGTCTGATCCCCTTTGGCGCTACGACGCCCATCTCGGTGAGATGGCCGCGCATGGCGTTAACAAGCATTGTTCTTTGGCGGACCAACAGAGCGCGGGTCTTGTGGACCATGAGAATGGCCTGCTGCGATTCAGATTTGATTGGGACGAACCGCATGGTCGGCCTGGTCACCGCCTCGCAGATGGCTTCGGCGTCGACCATGTCGTTCTTCTGGCGCTTGACATAGGGTTTCACGTAGGACGCGACCATCAACCGGACTTCGTGGCCCAAGGCAGAAAGCTCCCGCGCCCAATGGTGCGCGGAGGGGCACGCCTCCATGCCAACCAGGCACGGTTCCAGCCTCGCAAAAAACTCGAGCATCTGGGAGCGCCGCACCTTGCGGGTGATGACAACTTTTCCTTCTGCGTCGACAGCGTGAACTTGGAAAACGCTCTTCGCGAGATCGAGGCCAATGATCATTCCGGACATATCCAACCACTCCTTCTTCCAGGGAACCGTTGAAACCAGATTCGACGGTTGGGGTGGGGGTGTCCACATCATCAAATCAGCCGCCCCCCGTCCTCCTCCACATGCGTTCCGGCCCCAAAGAGGGGGTGAAGGGGCGTCCCCAGTGACAGCGCTCTACGCCCATGAAGGCCGCGCGGGATGTCGCGCGGGCCTGAGCAGCCGGAGGCAAAAGACCATGACGACCCAATTCCAGAGCGAGGATTTCGACCGCAGCCCCGCCCTTTCCCAGACCGCCTGGGCGCTTCAGGAGCTTCAGCTCTACGGCACCCGTGCCTTCCAGGACGAGGTCGATCTGCGCCCGATGCCCGAGCCCGAGCGCCTCATCGACGCGGTCAGCGATATCTTCGATGCCCTCGTCGCAACCCTTGGCAACACCCGCATGGAACCCGACCTCGAAGAATTGCTCTGGGGTCAAGTCAACCTCTTCCACCGAGCCGCCGCCCGCACGGAACGCTTGCTCGATGACAACGAAGTGGCCCAACACCGCCTGCAGCGCGAACAGGACGGCTCCGAGGTGAAATCCACCGAGCTTGAGCGCCTGACGGCCGAAGGCACCAGCCTTGTCGAACGGCGGCATTGTCTCGAAGCCTTCCGCGACCGCAGCGCCGAGGCGTTTGAGCTTCATACCGGTTCGATCTGGCGGCCGCGCTCTGGTTCGATGGTGAACCACAAGCACCTGACGGCAGCCCTGATCGATAGCCGCGATTTCCTGGCCGCCAAGCGCCGCTCGGAAACCGAAGTGATGCTGCCCCAAGGCACCAAGATTGCCTTCACCGGTGGGACCGATTTCAACGATCACCGACTGATCTGGGGCAAACTCGACCAGGTCCAGACTAAATATCCCGACATGGTTCTCCTGCACGGTGGCAGCCCCAAGGGTGCTGAACTCATCGCCGCTAAATGGGCCGAAGCCCGCAAGGTCACGCAAGTAGCCTTCAAGCCCGATTGGACCAAGCACGCCAAGGCCGCACCCTTCAAGCGTAATGACGCCATGCTGGACGTGCTGCCCGTGGGCGTTCTCGTCTTCCCGGGCAATGGCATCCAGGAAAACCTCGCCGACAAGGCCAAAAAGCTGGGCATCCCGGTTCTGAAGTTCGAAAAGGGGGCGTGAGCCCCCTGTCTCTTCCATCGTCTGCCGCTTTGCTGCGGATAGTCGCCAGACATCAGATCGATGCTGGCAGACTTTTCGCGGCGGCAGATTGAAGATCCAAGAGCTCGACGTTGCGCCGTGCCATTGTTTCGTGCCACTCCTGCGCTTCCCGATCCTTGAAGAAGCTGGCGTCGGGTGCAAGACGGGCGACGGCCTCCTCTACTTCGTCGAGAGACACTCGGAAAAATTCCTTTCGGAAGTTCGACATGTTGATCCGACGATCAGCAAATTCTTTGTGAAGGGCAAACTCCAAAGCGGGCGCCGCATCACTGTAGATCATGGCATGGGTGTCAAAACTGAACGGAACGCTGGCATCGCCAAGTTCGCGCACCCGGTCATCGGGATCGAGCCTGCGGGTCAGTCCGATTTTCACGACGTCCTCACCGAAGGATCCGACATTGGAAATGATGTAGACATAGCCAGAGCGCGTCATTTCGGCCATGGCCCGCGCGCGCTCGCTGGCAGCATGTGCCTCAGCAAGGGCCGCTTCCAATTCTTCAATGCGTTTCAGGTTGCCATCACCGTTGGCTTCTTTGCGCGCCTTCTCGAGCAGGGCTTGATACTTGGCCTCTTCGCGTTCTGCGGCCTCAGCCTCTGCGATCAACTTTTTCTCCTCGCGTTCAGCACGCGCCATGTCGGTGCGCTCTTCCTTTTCAGCCTTTAGGCGCTCACGGTATTCGTGGGTCAGCCGCAATTCCTCGATCTTCAGCGCGACATAGCCATCGTTCAAGGTCAGATTGAGCGAGGTGTTTTCCTTGTCGATTGAACTCGCAGCCGCATGAATGCGCTTTTCCATGGCAACCACATTGTTCCAGCGGACATTTGCAATCGCAGCTTCACACTCGTTGTTGAAGGCACGCATGGTCAGCCGGGTCTGGCGGTTGATCATGGTCTGACCTTTGGCCTTGCTGCCCTCAACGGCCCACTCCGTCGGACAGATCGTCGCCCGTTTGGCTGAGATCATCGCCTTTTGGCGGTCGCGCACTGCGACAATGCTCGCCTTGAAGGCTTCGCTGTCGGTGTAATCGAAATGGGGTTCATAGACCCCAAGTTCGGCAAAGGCCAAACGTTCATCATAGACGGCGACCTGTTGCTCCAGTCGATCAAACAACGCCCGCTTCTCGGCATAAGAGGCGCGCAGCTTCTCGATATCGGTCGACAGCGTGGCCGCGATCGCCTGCAGCCGCGCAACCTCCGCTTCTTGCGAGATGATGGAAGAATACTTGGCCTTGGTGGCATTGTGCTCGGCTTCACCCTTTGTAAGCGCGGCACGGTTCAGATCAGCGTCCCTCTGGGTATCCGCGATCAGTTTGTTGAGTTTTCGGCGGGCGAGGAGCCAGAGCACCAAAAAGACCGGCGCGGCTATCATCCAAATCAGGGCGGCAATTACTATGGGATCCATAAATTCTCCTGCTTACATAATGCGTTGCTTGGAGCTTGCCGCAACCCCGTCCGCCACTCAAGGTTGAAGCGTGGTTCTATGAAGCTGGAAGGCACCGGCACCACGAGTACGGAGGGATCGACGAGCAGGGTTGCGAGCGTTCATGCACCGATGAGCGCAAGATGTCAGCTGTTTCGAATAATTCGAATGTTGCGCTTGCTTCGATTGCATGGCACACCCATCTTTAGATGGACGCCGAACGGCGACGCAGGAGGGCAAAATGGCGGCATTGCACAAGGAGCGGTTTTCGAACCGGCTACCCACAAAGGTCGAGATCAATAACGCAGATCAACTTCGTCACATCATCGCCTCGCAGGTGACCGAGGGCCAACCGGTCGACCTCTCGCTCGCCGTAGATGGCGGCGAGACGCGCAACATCACGCTTATGCCGGCGCTCACCGATACCTTGCTCGATATTCTACGCCTGATTTCAACTGGCCGCGGGTTTCGCATGATCCCGGTCGAAGCTGAGCTTACGACGCAAGAAGCGGCAGACATGCTGAATGTCTCCCGGCCCTTCCTGATCAAGTTGCTCGAAAAGGGCGACATCCCGTTCACAACGGTTGGTCGCCATCGTCGCGTCCGGGCAGAGGATCTCTTTGCCTACATGGCCGAACGCGACCGGGCTCGATCCGATGCCCTAGCCGAACTTGCGGGGCTGGACGCGGAGGGCGACCTGATTTGAGCGGCCCGATGAACCGATACGCAGCCATCATTGATGCATGCGTCCTTGGGGGCGGCCTCAAGAGGAACATCATTCTGAGCTTGGCAGAGGCTGGCTTGTTTCGACCTTACTGGTCCGCGCGCATTCTGGACGAGACTGAAAAGGCGATCTTGGCCATCTCAAAAGGTACCGCTGATCCCGGCCGTCAACGCCGTGCTATCGAGCGGGCATTTCCAGAAGCGATGGTGTTTCCGAACCCTGGCCCGGACCTGATCGGCTTGTTGCCCGATCCTGGCGATGAGCATGTTTTGGCAGCTGCCATCGCCGCTCGCTGCGATACGCTGGTCACCGACAATCTCAAGGATTTCCCTCAAGGCATCCTTGATCGGTGGGGGATCGAAGTCATGTCGCCTGATGACTTTATCTCGAACGCCATGGATCTCGATCATGCGGTCGCAATCGGTGCGCTGCGCGACATGCGGGTACGATTGAAAGACCCGAAGTACACGGTTTCGGCATTGGTGCTGAAGCTCGAAGGGCAAGGTTTACTGCAAACAGCTGATTTCTTGCGTGAGTATGAGAATTTAATTTGAACAGTTCCATGGCCCCAAAGTTGTTTTTCCATCAAGGAGTTGACGCAACATGACCCTCTCCGGGTGGGTATCACGGCGCGATCATTTGGATGCTGAACTACCGAGAGGAGACTTCAGGTTTATCGCTCTTGATGTCGAGACGGCCTGCAGTGATGCTGCCAGCATTTGCCAGATAGGCATAGCGTGCGTCCGACCGGACAATCGGATTGAAACTTTCGCAACCCTTGTGAACCCACGCATGCGGTTCAGCAGCTTCAATATCCAACTTCATGGCATCGGGCCGCAGCACGTTGCCGAAGCACCAGACTTTCGCACGGCTTTTTCTCGTCTCTCACCACTCCTTTCGCGGCACCATCTCATTCAGCACAGCAGTTTTGACAAACGTGCGATCCATGCTGCTTGCGTGTCCACGGCTCAAGACGCGACGGACTGGACATGGCGTGACAGTGTAAAAATTGCGCGTCGGGCATGGCCGGAGTTTGTTGGCAATGGTGGGCACGGACTTGGGCATTTGAAAAGGCAACTAGGTCTCACTTTCGAACATCACGATGCTGGCGAAGATGCCAAAGCCGCTGCGACGGTTGTCTTGCTCGCGGAAGAACGGTTGGCGATGAGCTTTGACGAAATCCTCGCAGTTCGAACCTCAAGGAAGCCCGTGGTGTGAACGGACTGCACCTTTGGTGGCACCAAATGATGCAAAGTGCTCACTGCGACGCTATGAGGCGGCCGGCACGTGTTCAAACCCGTCACGCTTCCCGGTGACCAACAGCGAGCATAAAAGATTGCGGGAAGTGGTTAAGCTGACGTTGCTTGCAACTTGATGGCCGCTTCCAGGGCAGGCTCAGTGACGAACCGAAGTTTGTAGCCTTCAACGATAAGTTCTTTGGCGCGCTCGATCTTCGTACCAAAATGCGTCGTGCGCCAATTCTTGGATGCGGTAGACGAGACGACGACAAAGTCGGTTTTCCGGGTCGTGGTCTTGGCGACCTCTCCGCCGCAGCGTTCAATTTCCGTGATTATGAAGTCGCGGGTGCCCATTCGCATGGGGCCGGTGAGGACAACGCACGCGCCTTTAAGCGTGATCTGGGCTGCATCTCGGATAGGTTCATCGAGCTCAGCTTTGTTTCCAATGTTCGGAATCCCGGTGTCTACGTAGCCGTCGCCAACCAAGAGGGCGATCCAGGCGCGAACCTCTTCCGATTCCTCTTCTGTGAGGATTTTGTCTGCCAAGGCTGCCTCGAGCGCACGCCACAAATCGCGAAACACCACGGACGAAGACAGCACCATGCTATCGTGGAAACGCGATAGCATTGCCTCAGCTTCGGCCTTCAGGATCACGCCGTCGCAGACGATCCCCGCGCAGAAACCAAGAAACTCGTTCACTTCGTCGCGCTCAGAGTAAGGTGCCGCCGACTGGATTTCGCTGCGCTTTTCTTTGATGACGTTTTCCAGCGCAGTCATGAAATCATTCTGACCAGAAAAGCAGCGCGCGCGGATGTCTTCTGCCAGGTCAGCTGCATCCGGGTCTTCGAAGAATTCTACAAACTTGTCCGCTTCTGCCAGAATTGCATCTTCTTCGCCGCTCTCGATCCGATTGGAAGAAAGAGCGCCTTGCAAGAACCCAATCCAATAGACTTCGCGTTTGCGGTCATTTGCACCTTTCTGAAGCTGATCCACATCAACGTCTTGCGCCATGACTCGGGGCTGTGCACGATCTGAAAGCGACATGGATTATCCCCTAAAAAAGCACTTCTCAAACTTTAGGACGACCAGTTCGGCACAATCAATGTCTTTCAGCATGTTTGCTCCGTGCGCGTCATTTTTCGCAAGACGTGCAAACATTGCCATCTGTCAGACGGGAAATCTGACTGTTAGACTCAGTTCAAAGCAACGTTTGGTGAAGATGCCCGAACCGGCCCATCAACTCGAAGTGTTTCCTCGCTTGCTGCATTTGCGGCGGCTTGACCTTGCGCGCAACATGCGGCGCTACTATCGGATGGCAATTGAGAGCGATCTCTTCGGTAAGTCCAGTCTGGTGCGAGAATGGGGGCGGATCGGATCACGTGGGCAGATGCTAGTCGAAACCCACTCTGACGAAGGGCAGGCCGTCAACGCCCTAATGAAACTTGCGCGAGCCAAGGAGCGGAAAGGTTACGTTCGCTGACGGGCGGACCAGAGAGGTCCAACGCGACCCAAGGCGATCTGAAATCGCTTCGAGCGCTGACAAATTGTCATTCAACACAGGTAGGCGATGCTTTTCGCGTTCCTTGCCATGAGCGATAGAACTGGTTTCTATAGCTCATCGAAGGTTTTTGGCTGGATCGATCGAGATCATCATTGCCGAGCCCTATCGGTCAACAACTCCACGACCCTGACTCCTCGCGTCACGGCTTTGCTCTGCCGGTGCCTAGCATTTCGATTTGTTCCAGCGGCCGAATGGGTGTGTCAGAACGCATCACCGCCCTTCCGGCTGGGCAGCTGTATCATTCTTTCGCCCGAACATTCCTTTCAACCCTTGCGGGCACAGCCGGGGCGTCGGCACTTGTTAGCAGGGCGATCCGTGACCGGCATCACTATCATGACCTCCAGATCGCAGATGGCGACACAGGCTTGCGACATCCGCAGGGCGGCGTCACATTCGGTCTGTCCCCGCGTCGCTTTTCTGATCGTGCAAACTCCCTTTCGACGAAACGGTTGCGGCAATCTGGCACGCAGTTGTTGACATGGCCCCTCCCTCTTTCCGGGTTTTTTCTTCCTAGGCCTGACACTGCCGTTTGCGGGTTTGAGCGGTTCTGCCTTGCCGCTTCCCGTGATCCCGGCTCCGGCACCTCCCTTCGACTGACAATCCCCTAAGCCTGTTCGGCCTCTGGCTCGCAACCCCGCTCAGGTCCGGGCCGTGTTGGTTTGCGATCCGAAGTGGATCGCCGCACCTGCCCGCACCACCCCGGCCCCTCGGGGGTTTCCGGTGGCTGAAAGGCCACCGTGCAAGCCTCAGCCGACAGGCTTCATTCGGGTCTTGTCGAAGGGATGGTCCCTTCAGCCAGATACAGGAGCTTCACATGCAGAACATCGTCATCCTCGCCGGCAACATCGGTCAGTCCCCGGAAGTCCGCACCACGCAAGGCGGGACCAAGATCACCAACTTCACCCTTGCCACCTCGCGCCCGCGCCTGTCCGAAGGTCGGGTCCAGCGCGATGATAACGGCTACCGCGTGATGGACACCGAATGGCACCGCATCACCTGCTTCAACGGTCTCGGCAAGACGGTCGCCGACAACTGCGAAAAGGGCATGAAGGTGATGGTCCACGGCCGCATCCATTACACCAAGTGGACCGATGCCGCCGGTGTCGACCGCTACGGCTGCGAGATCATCGCGGAAAAGGTCGACTTCCTGAGCCGCCCGAAGGCTGGTGAAGGCGAAGACCCCGAACTGGTCGACCGCGAGGAACAGTTCGCAAGCTGACACCCCGCAGATCAGACCCGGTGGCGCAAGCCGCCGGGTCTCTTCGTTTCACCAGCGGGCCGGTGCGGAAGCCAGCCCGGCGAAAGACGGCGGATAAGCTGCGCCGCGCCAACCCAATTCAGGCCTGGGTCAATTCAGACACGACCAACGCCTTCTTTGCCCGCCGCTTGTTGGGCGTGTACCAGACGGTCTTGCGCTCGCCCGTTTGGCTGAACTCATAGGTCACCCCAAGGATCGTCTCGCGTTTATCCGGATTGACCATCCATTCAACGGGCGTGCCAATGTCGAATTCAGAAGGCGGGATGGTGCGCGCGAGGGCAGGGGCTTCTGTACTGGTCATTGTTTGTCTCCCTCGTTTGTTGTCTGAATTTTCGCCTTGGCCAAGGCTTCGTCGAAGGCTTCCTGGAACCGGGCGCCGTAGGCGGGACCCATGGCGCGGGCCAATCCCATGACGCCAAGCGGGTCATGGATTTTCGCGAGGTCAGCTGCGAACTGCGGCCGCAAGGTCAAGGTCACGCTGGTCGGATGCTTGCCGCGTGCTCCACGGGATTCCGCGACCTCCGGCATCCCATCACGTTCCCAATCGTCGAAAACCTGATCGCGCAGACCTTGGGCCACGCGGCGGATCAAAAACTGGACGGTGCAACGTGCAGCCGTGGACCACTCTTCCGCCAGCCGCGCCTGACGGGTGGTCAGCGACAATGAGACATGGACCACATGGCCGCGCGCAGCTGACCCAGTTGCAAGACCAGCCGCCCTCGCATCCGAAGCCCTCTGGGCAATGAAAACCTTCTTCTCGTCCCGGGACTCATCTTTGGCCCCCTGGGGTCTGACGCTGACCTCGCCAGCGTCGCCACCTGGCATCGCCGCCGCCGCAATCACGGGTGACGAAGGTCGTGCCTTGCTCGCTGCATCAATCGACGTCGGCGGCACCGGGATTGCCTGATCGTCCGCATCACGCGCGCCCACGCTCCCGTCAAACCCCAGCTTTGCCGAAAACCCCGCGTCCTGGCGGATGATCCGCATCATGTCCTTGCGTTGCGCCATCATGCGACCTCCGCCGGATTTACGATCAGTTGGTCGATTTCCTCCAGAAGGTCCCCTGCCTCCTTCACGGCACTTTGGACATGGGCAGCAAGCGCCCGGTTCGGCGTCTTGTCCGCGATCACCCCGAGAAGGCCTTCTCTGTCCATCCGAACATAAGCGGCGCGGCTACCAAGATAGGTCTCAAGGGCAGGCAAGGACTGGAACAGCTCTTCAGCCACCGCCCGCTCGGTCTCTGACACCCGCACAGGCACCCGATTGAGCAACACAGAGAATCCCGCAAGCTCATCCGGCTTTTCCACTCGGCTACGAAGCTTCAGGTACCAGTTGGCGGTTTCCAGCGTCTCGCTTAGATCGCCCCGCGACAGCATCATCGGGCAAATGATCCGGTGCGCTGCGACGGCCAGAACATCCTGTGCCTCTGACCCGCCGCCGAAGGTGTCGATCAGGATGAGATGCTCCTGATCGGGCTGCTCATAGATCTGCCCGATGGCTTCTGCCACCCGGTGGGCGTCCAGCGTATGGATCACTTCAACCGAAGGCGACCAGCTGCCTGCCTCCTTTCCCGCCTGCATCCACTTGAGGCAGGACTTTGAGGCATCGGTGTCGAAGATCGTCACCGTCTCGCCTTTTGCAGCCGCAGCAGAAGCCAAGGCGCGACAGAGGGTGCTCTTGCCCGATCCCCCCTTGCGGTTCATCACCAACACAACACGTATCCCGTAACCCATACCACCTTCCTCACTTTACCGATTGCGTTTCTCACAATGCGGATCGCGTAAATCTTTTATCTTAACTCACATCGCTTAAATCTGAACTTCGACTGCGGATATCAGAAACCGGCTCACGCAATTCTTATTGCGTGAAGCGCGCCTCTTTAATCATTTGTCTGATTACTGGATGCGTATGTCTTTTATCTGATCGCGCAATGCGTGTATCACAAGACGGAACCCCGAACACACATCCCTGATGCCACAAGACGCATCCCACACATCCTTTCTCCGGAACCTGAACACTGAACGACAGGCTCCGCACGGTAAACAAAACAAGGCTTTAGGCCCTTATTCACGAGGAAAATGCGCCTCTAGCCACGTGGCTGGGGGTGCGCAGTCCCTGTCTCACCTTGTGTGTTGCGCGATCAGCGAAACGCATTCGGTGGCGGGGGAGTTACCCAAGGTCCGCACAATCTGCAAGAGCATAAATCGCGCTTAGATTGCACTTGAAAGGGAGGTGAAGGAAGGGTTAGGAAGAGTGGCAGGAAATGCGATGTGTCTACAAATAATCGGTGGCAGAAGTTGGCAGTAAAATCTGAACCTCGCGAAACAAGGCTTAAGTCGCAGTCCAAGGTTTTGGTGAAGGTTGGCAATGGAACTGCTGATTCTGCAGTGCAGCAAGGGGCTGGGCGCGGACGCCCACGGTTGGAGGACAAGGGCCAGGTCGTAAGCTGTCGTTTGCCCGCCGAAGAACTTCATGCCTTCGATGCGCTCTGCACCCAGCTTGGCGCGAAATCCCGCTCTGACGGGGTTCGGTCGGTGGTGCGGATGGCGTCAGGTTTCCTCGAGTTCAGCCGGGAGGACAGCGCCAAGCTGGAAGAAATCCGCTACGAGTTGGGCAAGATCGGCACCAACGTGAACCAGATCGCCCTAGCTGCGAACCGGGGTAGGGCGCCGATGGTCAAGGCGCAGTGGGCGTCAGTCGATGATTTGCGCCGGTCGCTGCCGATGGTGGCCAAGGCGCTGAGCCAGATCATCGCCGAACGCCGGCGGCAAGGCATGGCGCTGTTCCGGAAATTTGTCGAAGCTCAGGAAGGCGCGCGCCATGGTTAAGCTTGGGTCTCGTCCCATCGGGCTTGCAGAGGCCGTTCTCGGGGAGATCAACTTCCTGCGGCCGCAGCAGGGCAGGGTGAAGGCGGGCAGTTCGTCTTCGCCCAAGCGCGGGTTCAGTTTCTCAACTCGCGCCAGCCAGCTGTGGCGGTTTTCGCTGGGATCGAATGCGGCGGTGCTGAAGAAGATCGGCAAGGGTGGGACGGCCAATGCCAAGGAGCTGGCCGCCCAGATGGACTATCTCTTTTCTAAGTCGGCCTCGATCTTCGGAAACGGGGTCGTGCTGGATGCGGATGCCAAGGGACTGACTAAAGATGAGCGGAATGACATCGTCGGCGACTGGGTCGAGGATTGGCGCGGATCTCCGAAGAACGGTCACACTACCCACCTCCTGATGAGCTTCCCGTCCCATGTCCGGCCGGAGAAGGCAAAGCTGATTGCCGAAGCCTGGGCTTTCGAGATGTTCCAGTCCGGCGAGTATCAGGACGATGTCTGGTCCTATGTCGCGGCGCTGCACACTGACAAGGCGCACCCGCACGTTCACATGGTCATCAACAATCGGGGCACGGTGAACGACAGCTGGTTTTTTATGGCCAAGGAGCATGCCTTCAATCTGGAGGTCATGAAGGAGCGAATGGTGGCGATCGCTGCCGAGGAGGGCGTGTTTCTGGATGCGACCTCGCGGGCCGAGCGCGGCTTGCTGACCTATGGACCGTCGCGGGCAGAGATCGAGCGGGCGCGCGCCGAGGGCCGGGCGCCGGAAGAACGGCCGCGCGAGGGTAAGGCGCTGGAGGATGCGTTGGCGACGATGGCACGGACGGCGGATGCCATGCGCAGCCTGAGCCATGTCGCCGCGCTGACGGGTCTGCCAGAAATTGGCGAGAAAATCGCCAAGGCGGAAGAAGCTTTGCGGCGGGGCGGGGTGATGCAGCCATTTCCGGGCGATCTCATGACGGCGGAGCGGGCCGATCTGGACGGGCATTTCAGCGGCTGGATGGCAGAGGCCGAGGGCAAGATCCGGAAGATGCCCGTCGTCGAGCGCAAGGAAATGCGTGACGAGCTTTATGGCTATGCCATCCACATCGCCAAGGGCTTGGGCGATGCGAGAGGTGCGCAACTCTTGCAGATGCTGCCACAGACCAAGCTTTACGCCACGGCTCTCGAGGATGATCGGCTGACGCGGGGCAGGGACGCCGTTGATCTGCTGCGAGGCGCCGTGGATCGGCTGAAAACGGACATCATCAACAAAGCAATTTCATTTGGTCTCAGTGGTGACCGGATGGCCGAGCGGCTGGAAACGGGGGCCGCCAATGCTTGGGAAGAACGCGATTGGGTGCGCAGTGATCTGTTGGTCCTGTCTGGGCGGCGGCGTGCCGATCTTCGCAATCCGGAGCAGAGTCGGAAGGTCGTCGATGATCTTGAAGTTTTCTATGAAACGGCGGCCAAACTGATTGATCATGCCCGAACGCATGCTGTGGTCCCTGAGAATGACCGATTGATGCGCGCCCTCGGGTCGATGGGCCGTATCATGCAGACGGATGGCAAGGTTGAGTTCCGGGGCGATGCTCATGCAGAGAGGTTCGCCGAGGAGCTGCGCCAGCGGTATGGCAAAGGGGTTGTGGCAGATCTCGCCAGCGGGCGGACGGATGTGCTGGCAGGGGATTTCGAGGATGCGGACCAGCGGACGTGGATCGCGCGGGCGGTTGTTTCGGCCGCGAAGTCGCATGTGGCGTTCAGGCTGACGTTGAAAGAGGCACGGCACGCTGAGCTGCTGCTTGCTTCGTCTCCTACTCGAGGTGAGGATGACTGGGAGCGGTGATAGCGAGTATGTGCTTTCGCCTAAGGGCTGTCATTCCCAGCCCCGCCGAATATCTGTACGGTGACATTGAGGGCAATGTACTGCGTTGGTTAGACGTTTTTCGCGATGGGCCTCGCGACGCTCGTCCTCGTCAAGCACTTCGGTTTCGAAGCGATGCCCACAGTTGTTGCACCGGAAGTGAACGCGCTCAGTCATATGCGATGCCCGCGTTGCCTATGAACTCGTTCCAGAGCACCTCAGCTGCTCGCTCTGGCGCCAGCCGCTCGTCGGATTTGCCGAAGATATTCATGGTCTGGACCAAGAACTGCTCATAGTCATCTGCGGAAACGTTGAAACCGCCGTTTGCCGTGTTGTCGCCAGCGTTTTCGCTGAACGAGTAGTAGATGTCACCCATAGCGACGTGCGAGTTCCGACAGTGTACTGTGATGTGAGCAGTACCGTTTCGATCGCCGCCATTTACGATTGTGGCCCCGAAGGAAGTCGCGCCCCTATCCACGAAACGACCCCGCAGTCCCTCAATTGAGTCGATTTCAAGGGCTGCGCGCCGGAAGTAATCTCTGATGGTGACAAAGGCAGTATCGCGGAAGTCACCTTTGTCGATCTGGTCGAACTGCCGTTTTGCACGATAGCGGGTAGTGGCGGGGCGCACGGCAACTTGTTCAGGGGCTACCATCGCCACGGCTGCAGGTCCATCAGCTTCAATGATGCGGCGCAGTTCCTGCACTACGTTTAGGTAGGCAGTGTTCGAGCTTGCCCATTCGCTAATAGCTTTGCCATCTGTCGGCACAGCTTTGAGCTGGCGCAACTCACTCATCGCCTTCCAATCGCATTCTTCCACGATGATGGGCACCACACGGGCTGCCCCCGCGGCGTGGCGTTCGAGGGCCCGCTTCATTTCGCGCTCGACACAATAGTCAGACGCAATGAAGTCGGGGCTCACCAAGAGCAGGAAAAGGTCGGCCGCCTCCAACTCCCGTTCAATCTCGGCATTCAGGTCACTGCCTGCAAGGATGTCGCGATCATACCATGTTTCAATATGCCCACCCCTCGTCAGGTTCTTCAGATGGACGTGCAGCCGGTCAAGTACTGCCTTGTCGTGATGGGAATAAGAGATGAATGCTCGCATTTGCTCAACTCAATATGCTCTACGTTTGTTCGATTCATGCCTCTGCCAGTTCAGGGGCGTTACACAGCAAAACAACGACGAACTGCGCCGCAGCGCCGGTCCCCAAGCCCAATGCTTTACTGGTCGAAATCAGCGCTTCTTATTCGACTGGGATAGGACCGAACCGGCAAGCGCCTTCGTCTTTTCTGAGTATCGATCGCTCCGAAGCACTTTTGAAGCGAGGTCTTCCATTTCGGCGCCCGTTTGCCGATTAGTATTCGACTGGGACAACGCCGAACCGGCGAGCCTCCGGGCGATCTGCGATGAGCCTGGCTTGAACAGGGTGTCTGCCGCCAGCGATGCGACCTTGCTTGAAGTGCCTTTACGATTGGTAGGCATATTTATCTCCATGTAGTATGTGTATTGCATTTAGATTCTAGATGTGGGGTTTGGGCGAACTATCCGCAAGCTCCACGATGACAAATTCAAAACTACAGCCCTATCTCGAACAGATCTGGGGTAATTCCATCTCGCCGCCTGCTTAGTCCTTCGCCGAGGTGCAGGCAGGGGTGTTTTATTCGATTTAGACCTTCACCTCCCTCGAAATGCACCCACCCGCCTTTCGGCATGCCAACGCTCACGATCAGGGCACCGCATACGGGACAAGCTCGCTTGAAGGAGGTGCCATTGCCGCTTACGCATTCACCTTGGAACACCCAGCCGCCACAGACAGAGATGGTCCGTCCCGTCCGTAGTCGGCGGGCATGAGCCCTCCGGAAGTGCCACCTATCTCTCATCACAGCCCCCTTCTTTCCTCGACACGGCTTCCGCTAGGGGTGGAGCGCACATAGAACCCTTGTGGAATGGCCTCCTGCACAAGCCCGACATGCGATATCAGACCCACGGCCCGGTTGCCCTTCGTTAGGGCCGATAGAACCTGAAGCACTTGGTCCAGCGTGCCCGCTCCGTTCTCGGAGTCTAGGCTGCCAAAGCCTTCGTCGATGAAGATCGTGTCCATCCGTATTTTGCCTGACAGGCTCTCGACCACGTCGGCGAGCCCAAGCGCCAAGGCAAGTGCGGAGATGAAGGTCTCTCCGCCGGAAAGGGTCGCAGTCGGGCGCGCCTTGCCGGTGTTGACGTCGAAGACCTCGATCTCCAGCCCACGCTTGCCGCGTCCGCTCGACGCCTCGACGCCGCGCTCCAGCCGGTAGCGTCCGCGCGTCATCGGCTCGAGCCGCATGTTCGCCGCCTCGAGCACTTGGTCGAACATGGCAGCAATGGCGAAGGTTTCGAGCGTCATGTTGAGATCGTTCTTGCCATTGGCAAGATCGGCCAGCCCTCGGAGCGGCCCAGTGCCGGCCTCCAGTTCGTCTGTTCTGGTGAGCGCGTCAGCCAGCGAGGCCTTGAACTTCACCAAACTCTCGATGGCGGCATTCGCTTCTGCCAGCGCCGCGTTGGCGGAATTCAGGGACTGCGTGGCGTCCGACTGCGCCACCTTTATCGGAGTAAGGTCCGGCCGCTCTCGATCAGCGCAGGCGCCCTTGGCGTTCAGCAATGTCGTGCGTGCGGCGATCAGGCCCTCTTGGTGTCCGCTCACCGTCTCGCGATCTGCTTTGAGCGTCAGAAAATGTGCCTTGCAGGCACCATATTGAGGTTCATCCAATCCGGCTTCGGCCAGCCGTGCAAGGAAGGCCTGGCGTGCCGCTTTCTCGCGCCGCTCCTGTGTTTCGAGCGCCTGCCTCGCTGCCTCCTGCTTCTCCTGCGCCCTGGTGAGGGCTTCGCCTGCGGAGCGATCCACCTCGGTGGCTCGCTCAAGCGCCTCGGAGAGTTGCTCTTGTTCGCCCAACAAAGACGCGCGCCGTTCTGCAACTGCCTTAGGCGTGCGCAGCTCTTCCGGCAGGGCATTGACCACTGCATCGCGCGTTGCCCGCGCCGCAGCGAGGTCGGCCTCGGCCTTGCTTGCAGAGACCCGCGCCTCGGCCTCGGCCACCTCAGCTTCCTTCAACTCGCGCTTGAGACCTGCCAGCCGCTCCGCCATCGTGTCAGGATCGACCGCCTCGCCAAGTGCGACAAGCTCACCATCTAGCCGCACCTTTTCGGCCTCGAGTTCCATAGGCCCGCGCCCGGGCCGTTCCTGTTCGTCTAGCACCTGCTTCTTTTCTTCCAGCCTCGTCCGGCAATTGCCCAGTTCACTTTCAGCCCGAACCCGCTCCTCGGACGCTTTTTTCGCCTCGGCCTGAGCATTCCGGAACGCCTCGGTAAGACCGGATTGTTCGGGCACGCCGTGAGCCGGGACGGGATGATCGAGCGCGCCGCAAACTGGACAGGGTACGCCCTCGGCCAGCTTTTCCGCCAAGATGATCGCCTGCGTGCGTGAAAGCCGCGCCTCGGCTTCGGTCAGGGCCGCCTCTGCGGCTTCTTCCGCTGCGGTCCTCGTCGCCAAGTCCTTCTCTGCGGCTTCGACCTCTCCTTCTGCCTTCGCGACCTCCCCCTGTGCCTTGGCATGTGACCTAGCTTTGGACAGTTCTCGGTTAACCTCGGCCAGTTCGCCCGTCAGCGTAGCGCGTACCACCTGGGCTTTGCGCGCAGCTTCGAGCTCCAGATCGGTCGCATCTCGCCGGGAGCGAAGCGTTTTGCACGCACCCTCGGCCCCGGCGAACAGTTTTTTCGAGGTGACATCGGTCCTCGCGGCGTCGTCAAACGCCGCCTGCAAATGCGCAGCTTGCCCGACCTGCGTCTCTGTCGCCTCCAACCGCGTCAGATCGGCCTGAACCCTCTGAAGCCGCACCGCGTCGGCCTTGGCCGTGCTGAGTGTCTGTGCCGCGTCCTGCCGGGCTTTGGTCATCCTGTCGAGATCCGCTGCCGCCTCAGTTACAGCTTTCGCCGCGCCGCGGCTGTCCCGCGTCGCATCGTGCCAAGCCGACTCGAGATCCCGCGCCTGCGAGGCATTCGTGACAGCCTCGACCCGCCTCGTCAAAGCGTCGATTTCACCCGTTTTCGCTTCGAGATCGTCAAGCGCCTGCCGTGCCTTATCGACAGCCGCAAAGGCTTTTTCAATCTGCTCGGCCTCGTTCAGAACTTTGCGTGCGGTTTCGTTCGCCGCTTCCGCGACACGCTGACGGCCCCGTTTCGCGTCGACTTCAGATTCGGCAGCGGCAATCCCCAGTTCCAGGGCGTCGACGCTTTCAAAGCCACGTTCCAGGAGCCGTGCCAGGTACAGCGAACGCTGCTCGCGCAACGCCCGTTCTGCCTCCGAGGCTTCTTCCTTCAACCGGGTGGCGAGATTGCGATAGATCGTCACGTCGAAGAGATCGCGCAATATCTTGACCCGATCATCTGTCTTTGCGGCGAGGAACGTCTCGAACTTGCCTTGCGGCAAGAGAACGATCTGTCGAAACTGATCTGCGCCGTAACCCAGCAGTTCCTCTACCTGTTGCCCAACCACAGAGACCTTCTTCTCGGCGATGACACGGCCCGACTGACCCGGCGCGAGCGCATCGATCGGGATCCCGGTGACATCGAAAAGCGAGGCTTCCGCTGCGTCTTCGGTTATCCCTTCACCGCGCGCCTTCGGACGCTCCTGCGCCGGGCGCCGGCGGATCAAATAGGTCTTGGCGCCCAGTTCGAAGACAAACTCGATTTCGGTGGGCAGATCCGCCGCCGCATGATCCGAGCGCAGCGAACGTGGCTCTTGGTCGGTCCTGGTTGGCGCCCCGAAGAGCGCAAAAGACATTGCAGAGAACAGCGTCGATTTTCCCGCCCCGGTCTGGCCGTAGATTCCGAACAACCCAGTTTCGATCGCTGATCGAAAATCCACAACTTCGGTCGTTGCGAAGGGACCGAATGCCTGAAGCGAGAGCCGAATGGGCTTCATGTCTGGTCCCCCGCAACTTCCGCAGCGTGCAACTTGTCGGCGATTATCGCCACTTCAGCGCCATCCGGCTCTCGGCCGCGCACCACTTTCAGGAAATCGCTGAACATTTCAATGGGCGTGATAGCAGCCCGCCCCGCTCCGATCGCCATACTTTCTAGTGACCGAGCCTGCCGGGAATAAGCCAGATGGCATGCGTTGGGATACGTCGCACGCAATCGCTTCATCGGATCGATCAGAGGGATCTCATCCGTCAGGATGGCCTGGACGAAATCTCCCGAGGGAGTTCCCGCAAGAAGATCCGCGAATGCTCCGGTAAGCGAGCGGACTTGCCGGAGCGGACGGAATGGCACGGTGCGAATTTCAACACTCTCCGCATCCAGATCGACGATGGTCATTGATTTTTCTTCTCCCGCCTCGTCGAAACCAAAAGCGAGCAGTGCGCCGGAATAACGGATATGTGGCGCGCCCACTTCCTGCGGCTTGTGCAGATGCCCCAATGACACGTAGTCCGCCCCATCGAAGACCTCGGCTGGAACGGTTTCGATGCCGCCGACCCGTGTCAGGGCGCGCTCGGTCTCCCCGACTGCTCCCCCCGCGACGAAGGCATGGGCCACCACAACCCACCGGGCCCCTTTGGGCACATGTGCCTTTGCTGCGGCAATCTGCGCCGTGATGACGTCTGAAGGTGTGCTGATGCTTTCGTCACCGAACACCTCGCGCGCGGCGTATTCATAGGAAAAGGCCAGCGCGGAAAAGGCAATCTCTCCATGCGCATCACGCAGCACCAGTGGAACTTCCATCGCATCGGCAATCCCGCGCACCAGCACCCGCGACGCGGTTGAAAAGACGGACATCGCTTCGATCCGGTCGCCGGAATCATGGTTGCCTGAGATCATCACGACAGCAGCTTCGGTCTCGTCTGCCACGCGCTTGAGAAAGCGGTTGAATTGCCGGATCGCCGAATTGGGGGGTGATGCCCGATCGAACACATCGCCCGCGATCACGAGGACTTCAACTTGCTCGGCCACCAGCGCCTCAACGATCTGGCCTAAGACGACCTCGTGGTCCTCTTCAAGACTCAGCCCCATGAACTGCCGTCCCAGATGAAGATCTGCGGTGTAAAGGATTCGCATAAGATATATCCATTTTCTATACGTATTGTTACTGTATGGACTTTACGCGCTGAGTCAAGTAGTCTTCATCTCATGAGCCTTGCAGACCTTAAACACGCACAACGCGAACGGATCCTGTTCTTGGATCAATGCCTTACTTGGAGAGGTCAGGCGAACCGCCGGGACTTAATGCAGCGCTTCGATATCTCGACAGCACAGGCGGCTGTCGACTTTCGAACCTATCTATCGCTGACGCAGACACCGCCGGTCTATGATGCCACGGAGAAGACCTATTTCTCGAGCGGCTGCCACAGGGCACTGTCTGATGTCGGGCCCGATCAGGTCTTCGACCTGCTCGGCGACGCGACAGCATCCCTTAGCGCGAGCATCCCGCTGCCCAATCGCGTGATGGATTCCGCCGTAATTGCGCAGCTCTACCGCGCGATGAGAGGCGAGCACGATATACAAGTCACATACACGTCGATGAGCAGTGGCCTCTCCGAGCCGCAGTGGATCAGCCCGGTGCGGTTTCATTTCGACGGAGAGGCCATTCACCTTCGGGCTTGGAGCTACAAGCATAAGGCCTACCGCGACTACCTCCCGATCCGAATATCGAAGCAAAACAATATCGCAACACGGGACAGGTCTTCTCCGCCACCGTTTGACACGGACTGGCACCACTTTGTGCGCCTGCGGATTTGTCCGCGTTCAAACCTCTCGGACGCACAGTCGCGGGTTGTCCGGCTGGAGTACGGGTTTCGGGATAAGACACACATCACGGTCGAAACTCGAAAGGCGCTACTGTTCTATGTTATCAGGCGATGGCGCCTCAATGACGATAAAGCTCGGCTTCAGTTGGAAGCGATCGAAGAAGTGGATGCCTGAGGCGGGCTACCTAAGTTCCTTCGTTGCGCACAAGAGATACCTCCGTAAAGGGCCTCACAGCTTATCGCAATTTCATCGCCTAAGCCACTCATCACGTATTTTGCCGATCGCGAGATCCTTCCATTGCTGCTTCCAGAGATCCCAATAGGGGATGTCATTGGACGTCGGTGCTTGCGCACAGACATCGATCTGGACGACAGAGGGCAGAGCAATTGCCTCCCCGACCAACAGCGCCTCGCCTTGCTTGAAGGCGGGCATCTTGTCGATGAGCGTTCCCAGCGAGTCTGGCAGAAGTTTGCGGACATATCCCTGATCGACGGGATTGGTTAGTCGCATCGCGATGAAGTTGTTGCACTGAGAGAAGATCGTCTCAGAGATCTCTGAGGGCCGTTGGCTCGCGAGCAGGAGCGATACACCGTATTTTCGACCTTCCTTGGCAATACGTTCGATTGAAATTTTCGACGCCCTGAATTTCGACAGCTCGCTATTGGGCACATATTTATGTGCTTCCTCATAGACCAGCAGGATGGGAGCATCATTGTTGATCTTTTCGTCTGGGTTTTCCTGGCAACGTAGCCGCTTATAGAAGTAACCGTGCTCGAAGATTAGGCGGGAGATCAATGAGACCGTTATGCTGAGTACCTCGAAAGGCACGCCGCTAAGATCTATGACGGTGACGTTCGAACGTTTTTCGGCCGTGTACCCGAGGATCGATCGTAAGGTTTCCTCGAACGTAATCGCTTTCGACTTCTCCCCCAGAAAAAAGTCGAGCCGACGATCGTTGATCTTGCTCTCAAGCCGATTGACGAAATTGGTGAGACGACCGTGGAGGCTACCTTGCGTTAGCTTGGGTTGCCCTGCCTTCTCCTTATTGCTCGACGCATAGACCTCCCCCGTATCGACCATCTCGGTGTTGCGATCAATCGCGTGCTGCAGGACGTTCCTGATGTCGAATGGCAGCGGGGTGTCTAGGTGGATCCGGCCACGATCTTGGTCGGATCCGGCGTACTGCGTTTTGCGGTCGCGGATAACGGCGTCCTTGAAGACGTTCCGTTGGTTGTGATCGTTCGCTTCGGTATCGAGAAAGAACTCCTCAAGCTCTTCGCCGTTCAGCATCCAATATGGAAGCACTAAGCGATTGCTGTCGATGAAGTTGGCATCTGGGAACGCGGTTCGGTACTCTGAATGGATATCAAACACAATGACGTGCGAATTGTTTAGCGCGAAGTCCCCTTTCGAGGCCACCGCGTTCTGGATGATTTTGGCGACCGTGTGGGACTTTCCGGACCCCGTGGAGCCGACCACCGCGATATGCTTGTTGAAGAATTTATTCCCGTCGACAGGAACCTCGACTTCTTGGTTGGTAGCGAGTTTCGAGAAGCAGAAACGATCTTTTGCAGGAAGAGAGCTTCCGTAGATTAAGCGGATGTCCTCGATTGACGCGGGTTCGACGCGCTTCGGCGGAATAGCGAGCGCATCGCCCCCCCGCTCAAAGCGCCCATCTCGCAGGACGCCGAGTGGAAAGGCCTCGATCACATAGTCTTGAGTGCCATCCTCCTTCGCAGCGATCTGGAAATTCTCGATAATCGCGATGAGTACCGCATTTTCGTTGTCGGATATCTTGAGATATGATCCCACTCGGAGCGATTCTTCGGCGATGCGAAAATTCTCTAGGTCGTCGACAACGATCTTGACCTTGTTAGGAAATACAGCAACGACCTCTGCTTTAACGGCACTCATCTTCGATCTCCTCAAATAATACTTGTTATATCCGGATAGTCCGGAACTTGAATCCTGACATGGCCGATTGCGGTGTCGCCGAAAGGCGGGACATGAGTGTCGCGGTAAAACTCATAGATTTCTCGAACCCGCCTAAGCGACGCGAAGGTCTGTCGGGCCTCTTCGACGGAGCCGAAGATACGAAGATCGGGCCCGGTGTTGGACGCCGCCGGTCTCGAGATCGACTCGGGGTCGAATGCTGCACCCTTGAAATTGTGCCCATCAACGAACGAAAGGCGCTCGTTGTATAGTTCCTGCTTCACATTGACGATCTCTGCGTCCGACAACCCTACCACCAGCACGTAGGGTGAAAACGGCCAGCGGTCACGCCTGGACAGCTTGGAGTATTTGCGGGTGATCACCCGCATTAGCGCCTTCATGCTACCTCGGTCATAAGTCGCGGGATCGACATGAACGATGAAAAGTCGTTCGGCCGGAGCGAGATTCATCGTGCTGAAATATTGGCTCCTCAGCCGAGCGTAGTGATGTGCCTTCCCCCGCTTCGCGACGAACCATTCGTCGAAGAGCAGCGATGAGGTATCGATTCTGCGCAGGAACTCCCGCTTGGTAATCACCCGCTGGCTATCGACCGGATTGATTGCGAGCTCTTTGATAACCCGAAGCGCATTGTTGTAGAAGAAGAACTCCGCTGCGAATGGTGAGCACTCGAAGTGCGTTATCGCTGATGCGACGATGGCCCGAAACTGGCTGTCGAATGGCTCGGCTCGAACGTCGATGGTCAGGCGCGTAAGGAACTCTGCCAGTTGGGCATCTGAGACGCCCAACTCCTCATGTTTCTTGATGGTTGCCTTTTTCGCGACCACCGTGAGGAAGTTGTCCTTCAGGAACTGAGTGTCGATCGGGAGTGCAAGCTTATCTTGGCCTGACCCGAAGTGACCGGCCAAATGATAGTTTATCGGCGGGCGACCAGCATCCCAGCCTTCCTTAAAGTGCGCCAGCATGAACATTATCGCCGGCTTGATGATGGAGTGATTATATTCCGACTTTTCGTAGTACTTGCACTGCACCGCAGTGACCTCGGTCGCAGTGTAGACGTCAACATCTTCGATACATTCTATCGCAACGCAGTCATCGTAACTCGTGAGACTAAGAAGGGTGAGTATCGAGCGATCAAATTGATAGAAATAACCAAGTATTGTCGAAACGGCGTTGCGGTCAGCCATTATATGCCGAACCGCTATGGGTCGCGAAACCACGACACTGCATCTTCAACCCGTTGCCGGAACACAGCCCGATCACCTGCATCCCCCTTCGAAAATCGCTGCGTGGTTCATGATTCTAAGCCCGTGATCCAGTATTGAAGATTGGTTATATTGCGAACCTAGCGAGATTCGAATGCCGGGAATATGCCTAAACACTCGGTCGCTACAGGTGAGCAGTATCACCTACATGCGCGGTGCAGTCTGGGTGAGGGTCTCTTTCATCGCGTCGAGCCGCCTATCATAGGAATAGACCAGCGGGTGATCAAGTATGAGAAACACCGGCCGGCTCTGTTCGAGCATCATGTCTGCAAACTCGCTCCTGTTGAATAAAGCTAGCTGCTCCCGCGTACCACGCGACAAGTTCTCGTAATCGTAGGCAATTCCACCGCGAGTTACGTTGACCAGCGCGACTCTAAGACCGGGCGATCCGCGATCATTCCACCGAAGGGCCTTAGCGTTCCCTACGTCTACCCACTGACGAACAACTTGCTATGGCGCCTGCTGAATGACTGCCTTGGAGAGCGCAGCAGCGCAGCATCACCCAGCGTAGAGCGGCAGTAATGTGCCGTATTCCCTCGCGACTTCGTCAGAGTTCCAAACCTGTAAGCTTCTGCGAAAACTTACTTATCTTAGAAACCGCTATCGTGGTCGGTGGCTTCAAGGCTGCAAGATCAACCTCGAGGTCTGCGATGGCTTCGGCCTGTTCCATTGTGGTTGTCAAATCAGCTTTGACTGCTGCCAATTCGACCTTTGGCACGATCACTTCCCGCGCCACGATCTCAGCCGCCAGTTTCGGCTCTGGCTCCACAGGCGCGTCGGCCTTCGCCTTCTCCGGCCGCACGAAATCCACCAGCATCCTTTCGGCCAGCCGCCGCTCCAACGCCTCCATCCGTTGGGTCAGGACCTGCACGTCCGCAGCCTCCTTGGGCGGATAGGGCAGGGTGCCTTTCTGGGAGTCGAACAGCTTCTTGAATGTCGGATCCTGGAAATACACAATCCGATGGACCAGCAGCGGGTTCTGTCGTTCCGGGATTAGGATGGCTTGATCCGGATTCAGCCGCCGCACCTCGTCGGGCGTCAGGAGGGGACGCTCCTCCATGCGCCGACTGACCGACCGCCTCTGCATGAAATCCCTGTCCCTTGAAACACTATCCGACACGGAAAGCTTCGTTGTCTTGCCCAGAGCGTCTGAAATCTCCCCCGCTGTCTTCTTGTCGTTGGCGGCAAGGTAAAGCTTCATGCCGGCGGCGGACTCGAGCGATAGGCGGACGTTTTCACCATAGATGTTGTCGAGACCGGGGATCGACTGGGTGATGATCGAGACCCGGGCGCCATGGCCAGCAAGCTGCTTTAGCGCCTGCTCAACGATGGGCATGGGCCCCAGTTGGTCGAATTCGTCGAGCATGACCATCACCGGCCAGGGCTCGGATTTCGGGTCGGGGAGAGTGGAGCGCATGGTGGCTATCAGTTCTCCGAAGAATAGCCGCACCAAAGGCGATAGCGTGCGGATGTCATCGGCGTTGACGACGACATAGATCGAAATCGGCCGCTTGCGGAGATCGGCAAAAGAGAAATCGTTGCCGGATGTCGCGCGATCCACAGCCGGGTTGTTCCAAAGCGTCATGCCGGCGCCACCAAGAACTGAGGCGTGCGAGGACAAGGTCCGGTCGGAATAACCCGCGAACTTGCGGAAGGTCTGGGCGGCGTTGGGGTGTTTCACCTCCTCGGCATGCTCGCCGTAAACCTCCTGGGTCGCCCCCCGTCCAAAGAGGATGCGGCTGATCTCGCCGATCGTGGGCTTGCACCTTTCAATCGCAAGAAGCCCTGCGGCGACGAAGAGTTCACGCCCTTCGGTCAAAAAGTCGCCAGCAGTGCCTTTGTCCGAAACCGTCAAGAAATAGTCCGATATTTTGGCCAGCTCGGTGTAGCGCTGCTCATAGTTTTCAATGCGGGCCACGCGCTCCAGCGGGTTGTAGCGATGGGTCGGATGTTCAAAATCGAAGGGCGAGAAGCGATAGACTGCATCCCCTTCGGCTTGCCGGTGCCGGGACGTGGCCTCGAAAATCTCGCCCTTCACGTCGAGGACGACGATGCTGCCGTTGAAGAGGAGCGTGTTCGGTATGACATAGCCCACGCCCTTGCCGGCCCGCGTGGGCGCCACGACCAAGCAATGCGGGAATTTCTGGAAGGTGGCGCTGACATATGGCGCGGCCTTTGAAGGCGCCCCGAGCTTACCGAACACCATCCCCGCGCCCAAGGGCTGCAAGAGGCCATTGGCCTTCATCTCCGCGCGCGCCTGGAACTTGGCCTGACCATATTCGGTCAACTGTTGGCGGAAGGTCAGGGCGACTGCGGCAATCGTGAAGAGTAGAGTCGATGCGCCCACGATCTGCCAAGGCAGGACCCAGGGCACCGTTGTCAGCCGTGCAAAGCCGGGAAACTCGGCAATTAGGACAAAGATGCCGGTCGCGTTCGGATCGCGCCCCAAGATCAGGTTGAGAACAAGTCCCCCGACGATCAGACCAACCAGCAGGCCGGAGGTGAGACCAAGGGGAAGCAGCAAGGCAATGCGTTGCATGATCAAAACTCCCGGTCTTGATTGCGATCATGAGCATGGGCCCGCGCCTGTTCCGGCGGTCGCGACGCCGCTTGCGCCACCATTCTGCGTTCCGCCGCCTCGGCTTCATGCGCGCTGAGACCAAGTGAGGGATGCTCTTTGGCAGCCGAGACAACGGCCACCGCTATTGCTGCCCGAGTAGCCGGGTCGGGTACGTCCTTCGCCAATGCTTCCGTCCGGCCTGCGGCGATATCCTTCAGAACGGACGCCCCGTAGCGCTCCTTCATCTCTTCCGCGAAATCTCGAGCCTGATTTTCATTGCGGAAGGCGACAGATCCTTGGCTGGCATGGACGCGCGCCAGGGACCCCAAGGCCTCGACCAGCGGATCAGGGCCACGGGTCACTTCAATGCTGCGGGCGGACTGGATCAGTTCAGCCGCACGTTCGTAGAAACGGTCCACCCGTTCGGCGGCAGAGCTACGCCCCTGCGCGCTGCCAAGATCAAAGCCGTGACGCCTGGCAACATCGGCAAGATCAGATTTCACCCAAGATTCCTCTTCGCGGGCGTTTGCGGCCCCGGTCTCCAGACGCTTCTGGAGTTTTTCGGCGTCGATCCCTGCAGCGCTTGCGGTCAAGCTAAGCATGCTCTGAAACAATTTGGCGCTGCCGGTTTGGAACTCGGTCTCTACGCCACCAACCACCAGCGTGGTCGCGGTGATGGCGGTGTTGTAAAGGGTCGAACGCGGCTCGTTTTCGCGCTCTGTCTGCCCCCGATCCAGTCGAAAGGCCGCCGTCGCTTCTTTGGCGATGCCCTGCATTTCGGCTCGCAGGTCGTCTTGTCGGTCCGACGGCAATCTGTCGATCTGCGCGGTTGATTGCGCCACCCAGGCCGAGATTGCCCGCGCTGGGTCGGATGCAAAATCGCTCCGCTCCTGTTCTTCTTCAACATAGGCCGCGATCACCGGGCTTTGCGCCAGATGCTTGGCCAAAGCTTCACTGAGCGGCCCTTCATCGGGAAACTTCGCGAGAACCTCGGCACCGCCATCACGACCATAGGAGGTGACGGCCAAAAGCTCATCGGGCAGAAAGCCGCTGGAGCCTTCGCCGTCGACAAGGCGACCGGTACCAAGCGTGGCCTCAGCATCGGGGATATGCTCGGCCACCACCTTGCGAAATTCCGGGTCGGCGACGAGGCGCTCCGCCAGATCACGGGTGTTTTCATTGTCCCGGCCAAGAGTCAGCACCAGTTGTGCATCATCGCCCGCATAGACTGCGGTCTCGGGGCGGGCGAACTCGGGCTGTGGTCGATGCTCAAGGACAAGCCCTTCCGGGCCGCGATCGGGCTCTTCCACCAATTCGCGGTCCATCTCCACCGTGCGCTTTACCGCCAGCTCGAGGCCTTCTTCACCGCCTTCATAGAAATCATAGGCGTGGCGCAGAGCCTCGCGGGAGTTCGGGAAAGTGCGATCCGAATAGGTGACTTCATTCTCCCCTCCCGGCAGATTTGCCTCATAGCCCGTGTGAATGCCTCGATCACTTGCTACCGCCACGGGCCTCAACTCGATATTTGCATCAGTCGTGACCCAGTCGCCGGTGGCGATGATGGGTGGTTTCTCAGCGAGAGCGTCTTGGTAGGCTGCCACTTCGCGATTCGCGATTTCATCCCGGGCTTGCACGGCCGCACGCAATGTCGGCCTGGGCGGGACGGCGTCGCTGTGATCGGCCCAAAGCGTCGCTGCCTTTTCTGGCTCTCGTTGTGCGAAGGCCTCGAGATCATCTCTTAGCCCAGTATCTAGCCGTTCAGTTACAGCAGGACCATCTTTGCCCCACTCAACTTTGCCCAACCGCTCAGTCAGCGAGGCCTCCATCGCAGTCAGAAACCCGGCGCGAAACTCCGCATCCGGCGCATGCGAGTCCGGCAGGCTTTTGAAATACCGCGTCTCGCCCGTCTCATGGGTGCCATGGATCTCTGTCCGGGCCATGGTGCGCGCGGTGTTGCCATTGATATGCGCCACCGAGGGCCGTTCGGCAGGATCCGTGCGGAAGAAGGCCTCGCCCGCCTGGCGGGGATCGTCGAATTCCTGCGCGGCCCCCGACATGGTCAGGCGAACTGAGAAGTATTCCTTGGGTCGTTCGGTGGCCGGACGCTCTGCTTCGGCACGCTCTGGTTCCGGGCGTTTCAGCCCTTCATTGATGTCGTTTTCCATGGGGTACCTGCGGGGCAAAGAGCCGGAAAATGGGGAAGAGAAAGGGAGGACGGACGTTGCGCCGATGTCAGTCGTCGAGGCCGGGGAAATACATTTCCATGATCCCGCGCTGATCGCCGATACGGCCCATCTGCAGGATCACGTCGATCGAGGTTTGCAGGTACCGGATCACCTCGCCAAAACTGAGCTTGGTGCCCTGCGACATCACCAAAAGCGCCAACCTGTCCATTGCCTTGCGGGCGGAATGCGCGTGCAGCGTGGTGAAGGAACCCGAATGCCCGGTGTTGATCGCGTCCAGAAACGTCGCGGCCTCGGCCCCGCGCAATTCGCCCAGGATGATCCGGTCGGGTCGCAAGCGCAGCGTGGCCTGCAAGAGCTTGTCGGCCGAGCGGGGCGAACCTTCATCGCGCTGCGCGATCAGACTGACGGTATTGGGCTGGCCGGGCAGAAGTTCGAGGGAATCCTCGATCGTGACAATCCGCTCGTCGGAGGCGACCATTTCCAGAAGCTTGCGGCCCAGCTCGGTTTTGCCGGTCGACGTGCCGCCCGAGACGATGACGTTTAGCCGCTCGGACACCAGCTTGCCCAAGAACCCCTCGACATCCGCCCCTTCCGATCCGGCGCGGATTTCCGCCACCATTGCGCGGCGCTCCTCTTCCAGGGAGTTTTCTTGGCCGCGCAGGAAGCTGAAGGATTTGGCCATACGCTTCACATCCCCTTGCCGGGATCGAAACACCCGAATGCCGATCACCGTGCCGCCAGAGACGGCAGGGGTGCCCACCACCTGGCAGCGCAGCATCAGATCGCGATACCGCACCGCCGCCGAGACAAGAGGCGCAGTTTCCGTGAAAGTGTTCGAGGTCGAATTGGCGATCTGTGAGGCCAAATCGCGCACGGAGCGGGCGGGAAGGGCGGCAAGACCGCTTGGAGTCATGTGGATTTGTCCGGCGCGTTCGAGCCAGATCGAACCATCGGCATTGATTGCCAGTTCCATGACGGCCGGGTCCGACAGGGCGGCATCGAGCTGCCCGAGATAGGTATCGAGATAGCTCATCAGTAAAACGCCAAATCAGCGTCGACACGGATCATCACGACCGCGCCTTGGTTGACGCTGATCGTCGGCGGGATGCTGAGATAATCGGCCATCACCGTATTGACCGCCTCGCCCAGGTCAGTGCCGACATTCTCGGCAGTGTCCGAGGCCACCTCATTGGCCGCGTATTTGTCGGCTGCCAGTGTTGGCACAGCACCAATCAGGGAAATTAAAGCAGCAGTGCCAAAACGCTGAAGGAAGTGGTTTCGCACAGTGCCAGGCAGACCCGAGCGCCCGATGCGGTCGGTGCCATAGGCGGCAAGGGTGACCGATTGACCGTCGGTGGTGACCAGCCGGTCCCAAGCGATCAGCACGCGCCGCTGTCCGGCATCAACCTCGGAATCATACCGCCCGAACAGCCGCGAGCCGCGCGGGATCAGCACGCGGGACATATCAAACGACCAGACGTCATGGCTGACGATCGCCGACACATTGCCGGCAAGATCCGTGCTGATCGCGGTCTCGAGGGCCGCTTCGATCAAGGTGCCTTGCATGACGGTATGGGCGGGATCGGCGATGACTTCCGCCTGCCGGACTTCGGCCGCCTTGGCCCCGGCCCTGCGAAACGCATCATCTCCTGTGGCCGCCTGTCCAGGTGCACCCGGGGCAGGGGCTGCAGCGCCAGCCTCACCGCCCATATCCATGCTGGAACGCAGGGCCACCATGTCGGAATGGATCTGCGCCTCATTCAGCATCTCGGCCTCTTGCCTGCGTCGGGCGAGCTCTTCTTCCCGGGCGCGCGCTGCCTCGGCCTCAGAGTCGCCATCGATCAGCGCCTTGGTCTCAAGTTCGGTCTGAAGGCGGATGTTTTCGCGCTCAAGATCGGAGAGGGCTGCCGCGCGGGCCTTTGCATCGGCATCAAGGGCGGCAACCTGCGCTTTGAGGTCTGCCAGTGCGGCCTCGTCGGTGACGGTCACAGGATTGGCTTTCAGATCGGCGATCTGGGCATTGAGCGCCTCGATCTCGGCCTGCAGCCGTTCTGCCTCTGAAGTATCTGGCGCTGCCGGGACGATCTGCGGCTTTGGCCGTGAGACGCTGAAGCCATCAGTGCCGGTGCCATCGCCTTGAAAATCGCTGACCGAGGCCGTCTCGATCGCGGGTGCCGGGGCAGGGGTATCGGGTGCGGCAAGAACCAGCCACGCCCCGACGCCGACACCGGCGACGGCCGTGACGGCGGAAAGGGCGTAGGGATTTATGCCCCGACGGCGCTTCGGGGCCTCAGAAGGCCTCATACGCTCCATACGGGCGGTGAGTTTTTCGGCTTGGGTCTCGTCACTCATTGGCTGACCCCCAGCTCGGCGGTGACACAAACGTATTCCTCGCCGTACCGCAGCACCCAACGCTCGGAACGGGTGCTGACGGTGATAGTCGTGCCGCGAACGGAGGAATTGACCGAGTATTCCTGCCCCTTGGCATCGGCCCGGAAGATCGTCGGCATCGGCGCGCCGGGCGGAATGACGAAGGTGATTTTGCGGCCGTCATCCGAAATTGACACCGGCGCAAAGCCGGGCAGGGCGCGGCCCTTTTTCATGATCTTGTAGGTCATTGGCAGGGAGGGTGGGATGTCAGTGCCGGTTGCTGCTGCACGCGTGCTGCCCGGCACGGTGAACTTCACCGAATAGTTCGGTTCTCCACGGCCACCTTCTGTAACTTGCAGGAAATAGATGTTGCGCTGCGTCTCGACGGTGAGGTTGGTCGTGGCCCCGGCGACGACGGGTTTGATGATGAAAAGGTTGGCCCGTTCCAGCTTGTCGATCTTGAAGCTTTCGAGATCGCCGATGGCGATGGATTGGATTTTTTCACCCTCACCAAGCTCAACAAGGGTCACATTCCTGAGCCGGGTGTTGATCCGGTAGACCTGCCCCTCCTGATAGGTGGCATAGGTCACACGGGCATCATGGCTGCCGGGCTTCGGTGCGGTTTCGGCCAAAGCGGGCAGGGCGGTCATCGAGATCAGAAGCCCGAGCACAGGAAGAGTCAGGGGATGGGTCATGTCATTCCTCCGTGGGGGCCAGGGTTTCTGCGGTGATGCGGTAGTCCGTCACCAGAAACCCGGTCGGGTTCTGCCAAACGAGATCGAGCGCGGTTTGTTTGGATGGCTCAAAGCGATAGGTGACAGTGGCAGTGAACTTGCCGACCCGATCAGGCACACCCTCGCCATCGGAGACCCAGGTCTTGGTAAAGCGCACTTGCGCGGTGGTATCGGTCACCGGCGTGATCGACAGGACATCGATGACCACCTTGGAGTTCTGGCCATAGAGCTTAGGCGGATAGTTGGCGTTGCCTTCCGTCCAGAGGCTCACCAACCCTTGGCGGGCATTGCCTTCGGACCAGGTATAGGCGCGCAAAATGCGGGACTCATTGTCGTGCTGGTCATAGGTTTCGCGGTCGGTGACGTAGGCAAAGAGCAGGCTTTGCCGGATGGCCTCGGCCTGTTCGATCCCGGCCTTTTCGATGGCCACGACGCGTTCGGCGACGCCAGTGTCTTTGTCGACGATAGCGAGGAAGGCCTCGGTTTGCTTCAAGGGGAGCATTGTGACGACTGCGATCATGCCCATAAGGCCGATGGCCAGCCCGCCGCCCGCCACCAGATAGGCGATGCGCTCGCGCTTCTTGACGCCGTAGAACATCTCAGCTTCGAGAAAACTTCTCAATTCAGGGGGAGAACCTGTCATCATCTTGCTCCGGAAATGGGGGGAAATGCGAAGGGCTGAGCGAGCGTCAGGTATCGCGGATGAACTGGTTCAGGCGCTGTCTTGCCGCATGGCCACGTTCAGCATCCGACCTCGCCTCATCGCGCAAATGATGTTGTGTTGTCTTTCCGTTCAGGAAGCCCGAGCGCACTTCGTTCATCCGGCGAGCCGAATAGTCAGAAGCCTTTTCCAGCGGCTTGCCCGCAACCCGCAACGCTTGCGGCGCAATGCTTGCAAGGCTGATCTGGCCTGTGATGTGCGTTACAGCATTCGGGATCGCCATCAGGGCAAAGATGCCGACGAAAACGATGACGAAGAAACCAAGGATCGAGCCGAGGTCAGTAACATCTTTTGTCTCGCGGAAGACGTCGTGCGCGACGGTGACAACCGCAACTATGACCCCAGCCGAGGCGACGGGATACATCAGGTAGCCGATCATTGCCGAAAGCCAGGCCTCGAACATGCCCTTGGTCTTCTCGAAGATGGTGGCGCCGATGGCAATTGGGGCAACCCCGAGCAGGAAAGCGATCATCAGCTTCGAGAAGCCGACGATGAAGACATAGACCGCCATCAAGACGCCGAGGACCACGTAGAGAACGGCAGCCACAAAGCCGCGCATGATTGAGGACATCGCGGAAGATACAGAATCCACGTTCCCAGCCATCATGTTCGCCATGTCATCCATGGCTGCTGTGGCGGATGCACCGACACCGCCGCCCCCGAGCCGGAAGTATTCCAAAGCAAGGGCACTGAGCCCGTTGCTGGCGGCATCGTAAATCTGGGTGAAGTTGGACCAGGTCAGGCCGAACATCAGGACCATCACGATCCGGAACGACAGCTGAACCGCGTCGCGCATCGAGATCCGGTAAACATTCAAGGCCGCGTTGATCCCGACCATGACGAGCAGGAGGGCGAGCAGGGTCGTGTAGATCGGACCGACCGCACCCGCCGTCGCCTCGAAGTACTTCCGCCCTGCTGAGGTGATTGCCGCATCCAGCGTTGTCAGGATGGCCGAGACGCTGTCCATCAGAAACTGCCGCCACACATGGTTTCTGCGACAGCCGTCAGGGTTGCGGCCTCCTCCGCAATCGCCTTCGTCTGCTGCCAGCTGAGGCGCTGGACGTCGTGATAATCGCGCAATGCAGCCGCGACGGCCTCGACCTCTTCCCAGTTCGCCACTTTGCCTGAGCAGCCGCAATCCTGCGTTTCAATCACGTTGCGCACGCGGACCAGGCCATAGATGTCGCGCAGGGCCCGCGCTTCGGGGCCGGACCGCGCCAACGCGTAGCCTGCGGGCCAGGAGGCCTCACAGTTCCGGAATTCTTCGTTCACTGCTCCTGGGATTGGTTGGATGTCTTCCGGTATCTCGACCTTCGGCAAAACGTCGAGATAGGCGTCCTCTTGGGCAAGGTCTGCCGGGACAGGGGTCTCAGCCCACGCTGCGGCCGAGAAAACCGCGATCAGCCCAAGGGCACCGCCCAACAGTTGCACTTTGAAATCATTGGACATGCTCATTCTCCCCCAAGGACCTTGATGAACTTCTGCTCTTCGGCGGCGGTTGCGGCATCCATGACGCCCGCTTCGCCCATGCCCATCAGCTGGGCGGATTCCATGTTCCATATATTGGCCAACGCGATCGACAGTTCTGCTGTCACGCGAGTGTTGAGATCGATGGCCTCTTTCAGCCCTTCGGTGTCGGGAATTTCCTGTACAAGCTCGTGGACCCGCTCGAGGCTTTCCGAGGCCTTGACCGAGGAGGTTTCCGCTGCGGCCGAGAGGAAAGCGGCGGTGTTCGCCTGCGTGCCGATCCGGGCTGCGCCTTCGTCTTCGCTGTTCGCCAGAGTATCGACGGTGGCCACATCAAGCCCGGCAGAGGCGAAGAACTCCGAGACATATTGCGTGGCGGGCTTGTCGCCGACCTTGCCCGAGGTCGTCATCAGAGAATACTTGCCATCTTTCGCGGAAATCAGGCCGCCGGTCAGATCGGCGACATCGGGCAGGATGTCGTCAAAGAAGGTATCCGGGTCTGGAATGCCCAAGGCCTCCAGCGTGAGCCCGTTGCGCAGGGCGTCAAGCTGGGCCTTCAGGGTGGCGATCTGTTCGATCTGCTTCAGGATCTGTTCATCGAGCTTCAGGTTGGAAGCGATCATTTCCTTCACCTGCAGCTTGGCCTCGGTCAGCACCTCGCCGATCTTGGCGATGCTGGTGAGGTCAACCGTTGGCACGCCCTGCGCGAGGGCAGGGGCCGCAGAGAACAAGGCGGCGGAAATCATAAGGGGGCCGAGACCCCGGACAAGATTGCGGATCATTCGGAACCACCCTTCACTTTGATGAATGTTGCGTCGATGGCATAGGCCTGCAGCCAGAGGGCGTAGCGCGCCTGATCGACCTTCACGCGGGCCGCCTTGACCCGCTCGACCATGAGCCCGATGCGGACGGCCTCCGCGCGGGCGTAGCTGTTGAGGTCCAGCGCCTCTTTGGTCGATTTGGTCGTGGGAATGCGCTCAATGATGGAACGCAACCGCTTCAGCGACGCCTCGATCTCGACGCTGGCATGCATGCCATAGTGCAGACCCGCGTCGGATGTGTTGCTGGCCTCAGCGATCGCCATGTCGCGCGGATCGAAGGTGCCAACCTGATCCACGCCAGTGATCTTGCCGGCATAGGCATTGAAGAACCCTGTGATGCGGACGACGTAATTCTGCGTCTCTTCAAACGGTGGGATGCCACCATACTTTGTCACGTTGCCGGGGCCTGCATTATAGGCCGCCAAAGCCAGTGGCACCGAGCCAAACTTGTTCAACTGGGTCAGGAAGTACCGCGCGCCGCCGTCAAGCTGCAGCATCGGATCATCATAATAGGCGGGGTAGATCCCGAGATCCTTTGCTGTGTCCGGCATGACCTGCGTCAGCCCAAAGGCGCCAACAGGACTGCGCGCCCCGATAGAAAACCCGGATTCTTGCTTCACGAGGCTCTGGAACCAGATGCGGAACTCAACGGGGTTCAGCCCGGCGCGGGCAAGTCCTGGGTGTCCGGCGTATTTCTGCGCCGTAGCGACAATCATCTCTTCGATGCTGGTCTTGGCATCGCCAAAGAGCCGCGCCGCATAGGGGTTGTTGTCCTCAACCGAGTAGAGCACTTCGGCCTCAGCACCGGGGATCACTTCGAGATCGCCGATCCATGGTGTCTTGCCCGTCATCATCGCCAAAGTAGCATCGAGCGCGTCGAGTTGGTCCTGGTGCAATTCGTCGATGCGTCGCTTCTTGTCAGCCTCAAGCTCGCGCCCGCCGGTCAGATAGGACATCTGCGCGATCTCGAGCCCGTGCTGGATGATCGACTTCGGGTCGACAATAGGGACGCCCTGCGCCGTCGCCATAAAGGGCAGCGCAGCAGTCGCCAGTGCAATCACCCTGGCCGAGCGTTGAAGTTTAGCGGCAGGGAATGACATCAAGGCTCGACGTATTGCTGCGAGAGACAAGCCCCGCATCCGGACTTGCGCCCTTGGTGGAAGTGGTCACAGTGGAGCCAGCGGTGGCCCAGCAATTGGTCTTGGCAATCGGCACGCCGGTGCAGGCGGCGAGACCGAGGGATGCACTCATCATGACAGCCCAAAATCGGACTCGCATAATCAAGGTTATGTAATATATTGATTTCATTGGACAATCATTCCTTCCAGAATTTGGGCCGACTGGCGTAGTCAGCGCCAAAGGCGTTGAGCCCAGCCTGACCACCGCCAAGGGCTGTCAACAGCGGACCCAGGGCTTTGAGATCGACGTTCAGCACTGTGGAGCTGCGCGGTGTGCGCGATAGCACCATCCTCTGGCCCGGGATCGGGCTCAGGACGAAATCCAACTCGCCATCGGTTAGCCGGAACCCGTCATAGTCCGCACTTGCGGCTTCGCCGTTCGGGAACAGGAGCTGGTTTGGCAGGGCTTCCAGGATTGAACGGGCTTTCGATCCTCGGATCTGGCTTGGGAACTGGGTCATCATCACGACAACGACGTTCTTCTTGCGGGCCGTGACCAACCATTCGGCGAGCTTCTTGGCGAAGTACTCGTCATCGAGCACCTTCCAGGCCTCGTCGATCAGGATCAGCGTCGGGCGCTTTTCCTCGATCAGCATCTCGATGCGGCGGAAGAGATAGCCAAGGATCGCAGTGCGCTCTGTGCCGAGATCGAGGATTTCCGTCAGATCTACAGCCGTGACATCATGGCTGGTGAAATCCACCACCGGCTCCTCGGCCTCACCGAAAACCCAGCCATAACGACCCTCGGGCCCCCATTCGCTGATCCGCTGCGCGAGATCCAGGCCGTCGCCTACATCGCCGAAGAGCTCCTGAAACGCGCGGAAATTCCGCAGCCCTTCGCGGGCTTTGCCGTTTTGGGAAATCGCCGATTTGAGCGCTTCGGACTGCAGCGGTGTCATCGGCCCGCTGCGGGACTCAAGCAGCGCCACCAGCCAATCCAGAAACCACGCCTCGCCACGTTCCCCGGATTCTGTGGCCAGCGGGTTCAAGCCGGTTGGCCGTCCGGCGCGGATTTCGGCGTAGCGGCCGCCAAGGGCGCGTACGGCCATCTTCAGGCCCGCTTCCTTGTCGAAGATGATCGTGCGGCCCCCTGCCCTTTGGGCTTGGGCTGCAAGGAAGGCAACGGTCGTGGTTTTGCCGCCGCCGGATTTGCCCAACACCAATGTATGGCCGTTGGTCGGCTCCGCACTTGGGTCGCCGGGTTCGTGGAAACTGAACCGGTGCAGCGAGCCTTGCAGCGTCTGGAACAGCGTGAGCGGGGTTTGCCATGGCAGGCGCGCTGCTTCGGTCCCGGTGTCTGCTGCATGGAGGGCGGCCATATCGGCGAAGTTCAGGGACGAGACCGTCATATCCCGCGCCCGGTAATCCATATTGCCGGGATGCATTGCGAAGAAGGCCGCCTCAAGGGCAGTGACCTCGCGGACCAACCGCATGCCGTTTTGATGGGCGATACCGCGGATGCGGGCGACCTCGGCGTCGAGAGCCGCCTGATCATTGGCAAAGACGGTGATGGTCATCTGATGAATTCCGAACCCGAGTTCGCCACTTTCGGATTTGTCTGCGGCCTCGAAGAGTTGGGCCTCAATCGTGGCAGCGATGTCTTCGGAGGCCCGCATTTGCGCGACCCGGCGCTTCACCCGTTCCGTGATGCTGCCGCGCTCGATTGGCGTGTAGCTGTGGGTGATGATGGTGTCGCGGCTGGCCCCAAGTGCATCAAGCATGCCGGGCCAGGTCGAAGTGGCATAGGATTTGACATAGAGGACAGCGCCGACGCGCGGCGTGTCTGCCCCCTCCTCCACCGCGAACTGACCATTGCCAAAACGGATGGCGGCATCGCTGGCATCCTCGGCGATGATGCCGAAGGCGCTGCGGGGTTTGCTGCGCAACTCGCCGGTCAGAAGCGAGGCATAAAAGCCGATCAAGGTGCCATCGCTGATATTGAGGCGATGGGATTTCACCCCAAGACCGGTCTCGAGGATCGAGACCACTTCGCGCAATTCTTCCAACCGCCGGTCGGTATCCTCGCCCCAAACTTTTGCGGCCGCCTTGCCAAAGAGGGGCACAGCGAGGGGCGCAACCTGCCGCCGGACGACCGTCAGGATCAGCACGGATTCCTGCAGATTCCGGCGCTGCAGCTCACCACCCCAGGCCCGGTCGATATCGGCGGCAAAGCTTTGGCCGTGGATCGGCTTCAACTGGGCTTGGGCCGGGCGCATCATGCGGTGCAGATAGAAGCTGAAGCGCTCATCCAGAGTGTCGAGGAGGTGCGCGAACCCGGCCCGCAGGGCGGTGATCGCCGACGACCCGGATGTGATCCCGTCGATGCCGGTCACCTCCAGCGAGATCATCAGCCCGTTGTCTCGGGTGCGCACAACCTCGTCATCAAGTTCGATGACGTAAGGCAGATGCGCATAGATCTTCGGGTCCGCTGGGATCAGCGCGCGTCCCCTGCCCCGCAAACCCTCCCGCTCAAGAAACATGACGG
Organism: uncultured Tabrizicola sp.; assembly: GCA_964393035.1. Lineage (GTDB taxonomy): Bacteria > Pseudomonadota > Alphaproteobacteria > Rhodobacterales > Rhodobacteraceae > Tabrizicola_A. The sequence goes on along the minus strand of CAYMRX010000008.1, from coordinate 55,078 downwards.
CGGCCTTTCCGTAGGATGGCCATCGGCGTCACCTGCATCATGACCGCGAAGACATGATGCCCGTTCGGGTTCAGCTTGGTGGCCACGCGCGCGAGCCCGTACCAGACCGGGGCGGTCAGAAACCACCAGACTGGCTTGAATAAAATGAAGGGCAGCACGGTCATTGCTCCCACTGCCATGGCATAGGGCATCGGCAGGCCAAGAAACTTGGCTTGTCTAGAGAGGCCCAGTATGACCGCGCTTTTCTCCATGGGTCTGATCCCGTCTCAGCTGAAGGACGAACGCAGGTTGGCGACGATGGCGGGACCCGCGAAGACGAGGAAAGCACCGACCACGACCAGGGCTACCCAAGCCCAGGAGATCCGGTTGAAGGCCGCAAGGAACCCGGTCACCACAAAGGCGATGCCAAAGAGGGCGGTCGCGAGGGTGCCCCGGAAGGAGGCCAGAACGCCTGTGGCCACGGTCTCGGCCTTGGTGAAGACCACCTGCGCCAAGGCGGGCTCAGATTGCGCCAGAAAAAGGGTACAAAGGGTCAGGCCCAGAAGAGCCACGTGTTCGTTACGCATGATGGGATTTGTCCTTCTTGGGTCAGAGCTCGGTGAGGATGCGGTCATAGACCGCCATCACCTTTACGATGTGCGATTGGGTCTCGGCGTAGGGTGGCACGCCTTCATATTTGCGCACGGCTTCGGGGCCTGCATTGTATGCGGCAAGGGCCAGTTCCAGGCTGCCAAAGGCGGCCATCTGTTCGAGAAGATAACGCGCGCCGCCGTCAAGGTTTTCAATTGGGTCCGCAGGATCGACGTTGAGGTAGTCAGCCGTGCCGGGCATCAGCTGCGCAAGACCAAGGGCACCGGCATGGCTTACAGCCCCTTGGGTGTAGTTGCTCTCGACCTTGATCATCGCCTGAAAGAACGCGGCCCATTCGGCGGGCGAAAGCTTGAGCCGTGCCAGAGCCGGATGGTCTTGGTAGCGGGTGGCAATTAACCGGATCGAGGGCAGGACGTCCCTGGGGGCTGCAACACCCTTGGTGCTGTAGGACACATCGACGGCGGCTTCTGCCCCCTCCCCTTCCCGGGTCTCTTCTTCACCCTGTTCTGGACGAACGAGAACAATCAGCTGTCCCTGACCGTCATAGCGCAGGACGGACGTATCAAGTGCTGCAAGCTGGACTTCACCGCCCTGCCCTTCCGGATCATTCCAGCGGATCACTTCCGCCGGGGCGGCTCCGCATGCCAGTGCAGACAGCGCCAGCGACAGCAGGTACGTCGAGATGGTCGAGGTTGAGCTTGCCGAAGGCAAGCCCGAACATGCCGATCGGCGAGTTGACGATGCGCTCCCGCGCAAGGGCCGTGACCAGCAGGAAGCGCTCGCCCGTGGGGCTGACAACGTAGAACAGCCATTCCCCCGAAAACCGCTCGTCGGGGTTAGGCGCACTGACACACTCGATCTCAACAGTCGCTCCTTCGGTAGCGGCCAGCTTGCGGAAATCGCGTTCCAGCAAGACAGGCAATGCGCGCCGTTTGGTATTCATAGGGTCCCCTCGGATCATCTGTTGGGAACGTTGTATCGCAGATTTCTCTGTGATGCGATGCCTAACAGAAAGTATGGCGCATTCAATACAAAAATGACAAACACGATAAAAGAAGGGCGTATGGCCAAACCTTCGGTTGAGCCGGTCGGCGTGTCATGAAGGCAACCGCACCGGTCGGTCCTCGAGAAAACGGAGCCAAGTTGTGAGACGCAGACGTTGAAAAAAGCTCAAGAAAAATTGGCAGTTTTGCGGATTCCTGGAGCGAGTTCATCGGCCGGATTGGCGCTTCCGACGCGCAAACGAGAGCTGCATCTGGTCGCGATCACTGTGGTCTTGTTTGTGAGCTCCGCAGCCCTCGCACAACCAGAGGTGATTCGCTGCTTGCCGCCCGAAGTGCCGGTCACCGACCTCCCCGAGGCGGTTCTCGCTGAGTACCGATCTGAAATCGCGGCCGAGTTCGAGGCCTACTTCGCGGCCGTCAGCATCCACATCGCGTGCCTCGACACAGAGCGCAATCGCGCCCTGTCGGAAGCCCACAGGGCAACCGAGGCCTATTCAACCTTCCTCAACATCCAGCCAGCTCAGAAGGACCTCCCGTGAAACCTCTCCTCCCTGCCCTCCTCCTGGGTGTCGGTCTCTCAACCGCAACCGTCACTCCGGCAATGGCTTACCCTGTCGACTGCGCGATCCTTCTTTGCCTCGCAGGGGGCTGGCCGGCCTCGGCAGAATGCGCGCATGCCCGTGCAGTCTTCATCCGCCGCATCACGCCGTGGCCGATCGAGCCACCGCTGCAGATCTGGAACTGCCCGATGCGGGCGACTTTCCGTGGTGAGGCGAAACCGATCGAGCGCCTATTCAACATCGGCGTTCGCGGTGAGCCGCGCGTCTCAATCCCGGCAACGCCTTGGGTGCTTCAGCTCGTCCAAGACCGGGCGGATGTCGACATCTCCGATCCAACGTTTGACTTCGTCCGCTCGATCCGCGTGTTCGAAATCACCTACCAGCAGCGACGCAACTCTGACGGCGACTGCTACAGCTGGGGATCGGTCTACATGGGCACCTATGGCGCTCAAGGCGAATACAGCCGCCGTCGGAGCAGCGTGTCGGCGGTTCCCACTGCCTCAGATCTCGCTGTACCGGCGGACTGTCACACCTATTGGCATCGGTCCGTCTTCGTCGAGTGGCGAGACTATGAAGGCAGCTACGGACACGAAGAGGTTCACTACTGAGAACCTGCCCCACGGCCTTCCCCCGAAACGATCGAAAGACCGGATCCCCAGAAACAGAAACGACGCCAGACCATAGACCCGACGCCGCACTGATTTCCTCGTGGTAGTGGGAATCTAGCGCGAGCTTTGGGTCCGTTCAACCGGCAAATGCCTTTGCTGGAACGAAATTTTGCACGCCTCGCGGTCTGGTGTCGCCCCAGGACGGAACGACACATCATGGAACTCACGACCGGTGCCATCCTGCGCCGCATCACCGAAACGCCGCTCTCCACGGCGGCCCACAAGCTTGCGACGATCATCCTCGACGGGATTGCCTGGAAGGACGGCTACAACGGGCTCGAGCGCGGGACGGCGGCGTTCACGCTGGCGCACCTCGCTGAGAAGATGGGGGTTTCGCGGCAGCATCTGACGGCGCTGCTGGTCGAGCTCGCCGCGTCAGGATTGGCGCTGGTCCGGTGGAAGCCAAATGGCAAGTTCGCCCCGTGGCTGTTCCGGTTCGGAGCGCACGAGACTGTCGATTTGCTGCCAGATGTCGTGCCAGCCTCAGGCGACACATCACTATCTAGAGATTCTAAGAACAAAACTATCTTTGCAGGAAGGATCGAAATTGATGCTGGGACCAACGTCTACCGAACGCCCTGGGCCGACCTTATCAAGGCTGCGAAAGCGTCGCTCGCCTGCTGGAACGTCGATACGCAGGTCATCTGGGAGCGCTTCCTTGCGTTCAACAGAGCGCGCGGGAATGCTGCAGTACCTGCGGGGTTTCTTCTGGGTTTCATGCGCCGGTGGCGGACTTCGCCGGATACCGGTCTGACAACAGATACGCATGCGGTGCCGAAGAGCGAATTGACTCAGGAGGACTTGGAACTGCAGCGGCTGATCTCGGCGGCCCCGAGCAAGAACTGGCAGTTTCACGCTTCGGATTTATGTAGGCTGATCGGTCAAGACACCTATGAGAGCCGAATTGTCAACGTTATCCGGCGGTTCGGATGCCCAAGGTTTGCGGCAATACTGGCAGTCCATGGACGCGCAGTGCTCGCGGGCGAAGTGTCCAGATGAAGCCTACTTGGGCACAGGCTAGGCCCGTGATCGTCTCAAAATTCCGAAGACAAACCTTAGAACAAGGGTCTGGTAATGCTTTTGTGCCCAGCATCTCTCCGATGAGTTCGATACGATTGAGTTAGCCCGAGGCGCGGTTTTTCGGAAACAGGCCGACGATGTGGTCTGCAACGGCCCTTACCGCCGGTGAAGACCTTAGGTCGACATGAACGACCATCCAGGCGGATCGTGGCGGAGGTCTATCTTTGGAAACGGAAACGAGCTTTGACACAAAGGCGTCGGTTCCCTCGGGCAACAAGGCAACGCCAAGGCCAGCCACAGCCGCTGCGCGCTGCCCGTAAAGATCGCCGGTCAACACAGAAAACGGGCGTCCGGCTGCATAGTCCTCCAGCCAGGCTTGCTGTGGGCTAGTTGCCAAACCACCGTCGAATCCGATGAACTGCCAGTCTTCACTCGGCAGTGCCGCATGGTCAACAGAGGCAAAGAGGCCATAGGTGATTTCCCCAAGGCGGCGGACGATGTTCTGACGGCCAGTCGGCTGGACGAGCCGGACCGCAAGATCAGCCTGCCCCGCGTCCAGTGAAGCAAGCTGGGCGTCGGAGGAGAGGATCAGGCGCAGGTGTGGATGCAGCCTGCGAAAGGATGGCAGCGTGGGGATCAGTGTCTCGCTGACAAAGACCGGTGGCGCCGTCAGTCGCACAGTGCCGGAAAGGGAACTGCCCGTCGCTTTGACCAAACGCTCGATCCTCTGCGCTGATGTCAGCATCTCGGTCGCAATTGCCGCAAGCTCACGACCCTTTTCAGTCAACGGCGTGGAGCGGGCAAGACGACGAACCAGAGGCTCACCCACGTCTGCTCCAAGCGAGGCGATCCGGCGCGAGATGGTCGCATGATTGACGCCCAGGGCGCGGGCAGCCCCCGCGAGCGAGCCCTCGCTGCTCAGAACCGCCAGTACATGAAAATCGCGCCAGTCCATCTGATCGTTATTGCACGGCAGGCGTGATAACTTGAGCAGTTTTTCGCAGCTACTATGCCGCTCATACTTTGGCTGTTGTGAGGACCATGGGAGACCTGACCTTGGGCATCCTCCGGCAGGCGCTATTCTTGATACTGGAAAGACCATGAAGATTTACGAGGAACGAACAATCGCCGGGGACATTTCTGATGTCTGGCGCATCGCCACCGATGTTGCAAAGTGGCCAGACTGGGACCCGCACGAAGAAGCAGGCGAGATTCACGGCCCGTTTCGCGCAGGCACGACGGCCATGTCCAAGCCGCGCGGGGGGCCGGTTGCCCGATGGACGCTCACCCGCGTTGACCCACTGCACGCTTGGGCGCTGGTCAACCCCATGCCGATCGGAAAGCTTGAGGTCGAGTGCTGCTACGAAGCTCTGCCCGGAAACTGTGTCAGGTGCGAAAAGACCATGCAGGTGTCCGGTTGGATCCTTCGGCTGCTATTTTGGCTGCATTTTGAGAAAGCCACACGCCATGACATGCAGTCGACCTGGATTGCCTTGGAAGGGCGCTGCAAAGAGCTTTCAGCGGAACTGACCTGATTCAACAGCCCGGTGGATTCGGCTCTTCAATCCCCAAGATGCTCTCCGAACGGTCCTGTCGAGCGGCGAGCGCCGCTAACACCTGCGCAACAGCTTCGGCACCGGGATCGATGTGGCCAGAAAGCTCCGCCGCCCCAATATATGCCGCGCGACCAGCCTTGGCCCGCGTCATCTCGGCGGTCCGGTCCGCTCCCTCTCGCGCTCGGCTCGCCGCAACAGCCAGCCCGTCTGGAAGGGCAACAAGTGCCGGTTGCAGGGCATCGATCATCGTTCGGTCGCCCAGCCTAGCACCCCCGATTTCCTGCATCCGCTGCAGACCCGCCCTCAGCGCCGCTGCCAGACCAAGGCCGCGCGACAGAGCGTCGCCCGTGGCCGCAAACAGGATCGCCAGCAGCACACCGGACGATCCGCCCATGCTCTTGCTCAGCTCCTGCCCAATGGCGCGAAACAGTTGTGTCAGGTCGGCCAGCGGCAAGAGATCGATCCGCGCCGTCAGCGCGCGCGCGGCCGTGGCCAGCGTCGATCCGGTGTCACCATCGCCCGACTTGGCATCCAGCGCGTTCAGGTCGGCCTGCGCGGCGATCAGCGCCCGGCATGCGCATAGCACCACAGCCCGGTTGGCCGGGCTGTCTGACGCCACCGGCTCAAAGACCTCCAGCCCTGCTGGCAAGGGCAGGGCAGCCGCGACCTTGATCGACCGCATCCCGGGCCAGGCGCGTACACTTGTTGGCTGGCCGAGCAGGGCCTCGTCAGCTTCCGTCAGCGGGCAGACGGTCAGCGAAAACCCATGCATGTCCAGTGCCGTCATCATCGGAGCGGGCCCGATCATGTGGGTGATCTGTATGCCGATAGGACTGTGCAGCAACTCGCGCGCCAGAATCTGCATCTCCAGATCAGTCGTCGCGCCAAGCGAGTTAAGCAGCGCTACATGACGGCCCGGTTGCATCCGTGGCGCCAGAATTCCGGCGATCTGCGCGATGGCCTGCCGGGCGCCCTGGAATGCAATCCGCCCTGCCCCCGGCTCGCCATGAATGCCAAGCCCTGCCTCCACCTCTCTGGGCTGGATGCGGCCTTCCTTTGCAGATCCCGGCACCGTGCAGGTGTCCAGTGACATGCCAAAGGTCATGGCCTCTGAGGCAGCCCGCTGCGCGGCTTGGGCCACAGCCGCCAGATCCCCGCCCCCTTCGGACACTGCCCCCGCCATTTTGTGCGCAAGCAACGTGCCTGCCAGACCGCGCGGCCGACTGATTTCAGGAAGGGCGATATCATCCTGCACGATAACCATTTCTACCTTCAAACCACGGGCACGGGCACGTTCGGCCGCAAGACCGAAATTCAGCCGGTCGCCGGTGTAACTCTTGACGATCAACAGACAGCCCGCCTCGCCGGTCACGGCCAGAATTCCTGCTAGAACAGCATCGACCGACGGGCTTGCGAAGACGTCGCCACAGATGGCGGCGGTCAGAAGGCCAGGGCCGACAAATCCTGCATGGGCCGGTTCATGTCCGGCCCCGCCGCCCGATATCACCGCGACGCGGGATTTGTCCCAATCCGCCCGGACGACGACCCGGATGAACGGACCGCCGTCCAGCCGCGCCAATGACCCGCCCGAGGAGGCCACCAGCCCCTCGATCGCCTCGGTGACGATGGTCTCTCTCGAATTGATGAAATGGGTCATGCGGATTTTCTCTGATGTGAGGGGTGGAAGACCCTCGCCGGATGCTGGGAGTCCGCATCCGGCGAGGGGACAAGGCGGCGGTCAGAGGCCGGCCCAGGTGGCATCCGCCCGCGCCCCCTTGTTCTTCTTGCTGAGGCACCGTGATCGGTGCCTGCCGGTTCAGTTGATAACGTTGGCGTAGAACTTCGCTTCAACATCGGCCATGTCGATGGCCGCCAGATCCTCGGGCAAGACATAGGCGTCGGCGTCGGCATGGACCTTTGTCTTGTCGAAGTCATTCGCCCCGGCGATGTAGTCATTGGTCACATAGCGGGTGGTCTCGATGTCGATTCCCGACATCCCGATGTCCTTGAGGATCTTGAAGAACGCGTCCCATGCCGGAACGTCGTGCTCACCCCAGCCGGCGCGGCTTGCCATGTCGCCCCTGAAGGTGCGGTGGATCTGCATCAGGCTTTCGGTGCCCGCCCGCGCGCCATAGTTGGCCCGGGTGGTCGGTAGCGCCTTGAACACGATCTCGGCGGCTGCGCGCGGGTTGCGGTCGGCGAATTCGCTGCCCATGGCCCAGCCACGCAGATATTTCTTCAGGAACTCCAGCCGTTCCGGGTCTTCCAGATCCGCCCGTCGCACCACCAGCGAATTGGACGGCAGGGGCGAGCCGCGCATCCCGAGCCAGTAGTCGAAGTCCAGCCCCTTGGCCCCCAGATCGGCACGCAGGCCCTCCCATGCCAGGCAGGCATCGCCCTGCCCGCCCGCCAGCGCCGTCGTCCAGGTGGGCCAGCCAGCCTCGACATAGGTGATCTTCTTGGGGTCCACACCCACGGCGGCGAACATCGGGTCGGCGATGGCCTGCCAGGCGGCCGAGCCCAGAAGCACCGTCTTGCCCTCCAGCCCCTTGAGGTCGGCCATCCCTTCGCCCTTGCGGAAGGCGATGTTGAAGAGGTCGAGGAACCCGCTGCCGAAGACCGAGACGAGGTCCATGCCGTTGTTGATGGCGAACGACAGCACGCCGGGCGAAGGGAAACCGATGTCGGCCTGTTCGACGGCCAGGAACTTCACCACGGCCGTCCCGTCGGATGGCCCCGGCTCCATGGCGGTTTCCACGCCAAGGTCGCCGAAATAGCCCATCTCCTTTGCCACCCAGTAGGGGTAATCGTCCATCACCTCGATCGTGCCGCGCGGGCTGATCCAGGTGAAGGGTGAGGCATAAGGCTTCGCCTCGGCCGCCGTGGGCGCGGTCAGTGCGCCGCCAAGGATCGTCGTGGTCACAAGGCCGCTTGCGCTGACCTGCAGCAGACGTCTGCGCGTCATCATATGGTGATCCATTGGATCTTCCTCCCTTTTCTTGATTGTGCCGCTGTTGGTGACTTAGGGACGGACGCGGCAGCCCGCCCCCCGATTGGCCCGGGTCAGCTTTCCCAGCCGGCCAGTTTCTTGCCCACCCAGAAGAAGAAGGCGTAGATCGTGATGCCTGTAACGGCGAGGATCAGGATGCAGGCAAAGAATTCCGGCATTCGCAAGGTCGAGGAATAGGTGGTCAACCGGCTGCCAAGGCCAAAACCGCCGCCCGACATCTCGGCCCCCACCGCAGTGATCATCCCGAAAATCGCGCCGATCATCAGGCCCACGATCACCATGGGCATCGCCATGGGGATGCGGATCTTGGTGAAGATCTGCAGGGTCGATGCGCCATAGGAACGGGCGAGCGAGATTTTCATCGTGTCCACGCGGCGGAAACCCGTGGCCGCGTTGATCATCACCATCGGGCCAGATGCCAGGGCCACTGCAATGATGCGGGGCGTGTAGCCGAAGCCGAAGTTGAGGATCAACAGCGGAACCAGCGCCAGCATGGGCGTGGCGACCAGAAGCAGGATGTAGGGCGTGATCACCTTTTCCACGAAGGGGAACTGTGTGATGACAGCTGCCAGGACTAGCCCCACTGACGCACCGATGGCATAGCCCGCGAACAGCTCGACCAGCGTATAGCCGTAGTGCTGCAGGATCGTCGGCATTTCGGCCGAGGCAAAGACGCTACCTATGGCCGAGGGCGTGGGCAGCACGTATTGCGGCACCTCGAAGAACCGCAACAGGAACTCGCCCCCACCGATCACGGTCACTGCCACCGCGATGATGGCGATGACCTCGCGCAGACCCTGACCGCCCAGCCCGCTGGCCAGCCCTGTTGGTGTTGCGATGCTGGACGCGCTCATGCTGCCCCCTTCGCCGCGTTCGGCGCTTTTGGCTGATGCTGGATGTCGTGCTTGATGAGGTTGACGAGGTCGAAGAACTCGCGCGTTTCCATCAGATCAAGCGATCGGGGCCGTGCGAAGGGCACATCCACGACGCGCGAAATCTGCCCCGGTCGCGCCGACATGATGTAGACCTTGTCGGCGAGATAGACGGCCTCGGCGATGGAATGGGTGATCAGGATCACCGTCTTGCGGGATCCGATGATATTGGCAAGGCGCGGATCAATCCCGGCTATTCCCTGATTGGCCGTCTGAAAGGCATGGCAGAACTGCGCGGTGTCATGCACGGGGCCGCCGCGATGCACAAAATGCTTTCCCCATGACGCATGGCGTGACCTGTCCTGGCATGGCGGCGGGTTGCCCACGCGCTTGGGGATAGTCGCGGCGGCTTGAAGGTCGTCAATCGGGCGTCATCCGGGCGGCTTGGGCCGGATCAGCGCAGGCAGGGTGCATTTCGGGATTGCCTGCACCCCGATTGCATGCCATCCACCGTGCATTCCCACGCAGCCGCGCCGGTCGGCCGAACGGATTGTCCATGGTTACCATCAAACAAATTGCAGACGCCGTAGGGGTGTCTTCGGCCACTGTGTCGCGCGTGCTGAATTTTGACAGCACGTTGTCGGTCAGTGCCCAGACCCGCAAGTCCATCGTCGAGACGGCCGAGGCGCTGAACTATGCCACGCCCCGCAACCGCAATCGCAAGTCCGACCAGACAAGGCTTGGACAAAAGATCGCGCTGGTGCATTTTCTGCGCCCGGACCAAGAGTTGGTGGACCCCTATTATGTCGGCATCCGGCTGGGCATCGAAAGCCGCTGCAATGAGCTGAAACTTGAGGCGATGCAGGTCTATCACACCGATTCCGTGCCAGACCCCGCGCTGTTGAAAGCCGCAGCCGGGGTGATTGTCATCGGCCTGCACAGCGGTGCGGAAATCGACTGGGTCATGTCGCATAACCCCAATGTCGTGTTTGCGGATTTCTCTCCGGTTGGTGATGAACATGACAGTGTTCGCTGCGATCTGGATCTGGCGATGCGCAAATTGTTGCAGGCCCTGGATGATCAGGGCTATCGGCGGATGGCGTTCATCGGCTGGGATATTACCAGTTCCCGCAGCACCACCAGCATCTCTGATCGTCGTCTGCCCGCCTATCAGGATTGGATGCGCGCCAAGGGTCGGTACGAGCCTGACCTGTGCCGCATTGGCGATAACACCGAACAAAGCGGTTACGAGTTGACGCTGAACCTGCTGCAAAGCGGCGCGCGGCCTGATGCCCTGATTACAGGCAACGACAATATGGCGGTGGGGGCCTATCGCGCCATTCACGAATCCGGCCTGAAAATTCCGGGTGATATTGCCGTGGCCAGCTTTAACGACATTCCTGTGGCGCAGTTTCTTAATCCGCCGTTGACCACCGTGCGGTTGCCTGCCGAAGAGATTGGGCAGAATGCGGTGGATCTGCTGTTTGAGCAGTTGTCGGGCCGCAGCACGCCCAAATGCATCCTGCTGTCGTCGCGTGTGATCCTGCGGGCAAGCACGCGCGGCAAGGGGAAGTCGGGCGTGAAGTAAAATTTTACTAAATTTACTTGCGCGACGTATCGGAACGCGCTAGCCTTCCAGTTGCGAGACCAGAAAATAAGTCTCGGTCATGGGAGGAAAACATGAATCAGATGCTTATCCGCGCGCGAAAGTCGGTCTTCTTGGCCACCGGCATCAGCCTGCTGGCGATGACGTCGGCCTTGGCAGGAGAAGTCACAGTCTGGAGCTGGGACCCGAATTTCAACGGCGCGACGATGAAAGAGGCGGCGGCCCGTTATTCAGCTTCGCACCCCGATATGACGATCAATCTGGTTGATTTCGCCAAGGTAGACCTTGAACAGAAGCTGCAGGCGCAATTGGCATCCGGCACCACCGAGGGCCTGCCGGACATCGTGCTGATCGAAGATTATGGCGCCCAGAAATACCTGCTGTCCTTCCCCGGCGCGTTTGAGCCGCTGAATGGCAAGATCGACTACAGCGGCTTTGCCCCCTACAAGGTTGAGCTGGCCACCGTAGACGGCAACACCTATTCGATGCCCTTCGATTCCGGCGTGACCGGCCTGTTCTATCGCACCGACATTCTGGCCGAAGCGGGTTATTCCGCCGCCGATCTGCAAGACATTGACTGGGACCAGTTTATTGAAATCGCCAAAGTGGTGAAGGAAAAGACCGGCCATCCGATGCTGGGGATTGATCTGAACGACGCGGGCGCAGTTCGCATCCTGCTGCAATCCATGGGTGCGTGGTACTTTACCCCCGATGGCCAACCGGCGATTGCGGGCGATGCCAAGTTCAAGGCGGCGCTGTCGACCTATGCCAAGCTGTTGCAGGCCAAGGAAATCTACAAACCGGTGTCCGGTTGGACCGAATACACCGGCGGCTTCGTCAGCGGCGAAGTGGCCTCTGTCTTCACAGGTGTGTGGATGACCGCTACCATCAAGGCCGCCAACATGTCCGGCCAATGGGGCGTGGCGCCCCTGCCGAAAATGCCGGGGGTAGAGGGTGCGACCCATGCCTCGAACCTGGGCGGGTCCAGCTGGTACGTGCTGTCATCTTCGGCTGAAAAGGACGAAGCCGTTGATTTCCTGGCCGAGGTCTGGGGCAAGGACGCCGATTTCTACCAGAAAATTCTGGTCGATCAGGGCGCACTTGGCTCGTATCTCGCTGCGCGGGAAGGCGAAGCTTACAAGGCCAGCGATGCCTATTTTGGCGGTCAGGCCGTGTGGCAAAGCTTCTCTGACTGGCTGGCGGCGGTTCCGGCTGTGAACTACGGCATCTTCACCAACGAAGTGGATGCTGCCGTGGCCGCACAACTTCCCGCGCTGGCCGAAGGTGGGTCGGTTGACGATGCCATCGCCGCGATTGACGCTCAGGTGCGCGCGCAGATCCAGTAAGCAAAGCTGACCGGGGCAGCGCTGCCCCGGTTGTCCAATCGCAAGACCACAGCGCCGCCGGGGCAGGGGCGGCGCTGTGATCCTTGGCCGCACTCTGGGGGGAGCAATGGCAAAATCGCGCATCGGTCGCGCCGAGCAACGCAACGGCTGGCTGTTCATCGCGCCAACATTGGTGCTGTTGGGCCTGTTCATGGTCTACCCGATCGTCTGGTCGCTGTGGATGAGCTTTCAGACCGGGCGCGGCATGAACCACAGCTTTGGCGGGTTCACCAACATCATCCGGTTGACGCAAGACCCGGTGTTTCTGCGGGCGCTGACCAACACCGGCATCTTTCTGGTGGTACAGGTGCCCATCATGATCGTGCTGGCCCTGCTGTTCGCGGCGGCGCTGAACAACCCCAAACTGCGCTTTCGCGGCTTTTTCCGCACCGCGATCTTTTTGCCCTGTGTCACCTCGCTGGTGGCCTATTCCATCCTGTTCAAGTCGATGTTCGCAAGTGATGGCGTCATCAACGATCTGGCCATTATGCTGCATCTGATGGATGCGCCGATTTCATGGCTGGGCGATCCGTTCTGGGCGCGCACCGTGATCATTCTGGCGATCACCTGGCGTTGGACCGGTTACAACATGATCTTTTATCTGGCCGCGATGCAGAACATCGACAAGTCGATCTATGAGGCGGCGCGGATTGATGGCGTGCCGGGCTGGGCGCGGTTTCGCTACATCACGCTGCCGATGCTGAAGCCGGTGATCCTGTTCACCACGGTCATCTCAACGATTGGCACGCTGCAATTGTTTGACGAGGTCAACAACATCACCACCGGCGGGCCGTCGGATTCGACGCTGACGCTGTCGCTATACATCTACAACCTGACCTTCAAATTCATGCCCAGCCTTGGCTATGCCGCAACGGTCTCTTACGTGATCGTCATTCTTGTAGCCGTGCTGTCCTTCCTGCAATTTCTGGTCGCAAAGGATCGCAAGGCATGAGCCGGGTTTTTGCACAGGCCCGGTCCGGGCTGGTATACGCAGGGCTGTCACTGGCGGCTTTCGTGTCGATCTTTCCTTTTTTCTGGATGCTGGTCGGCACCACCAACACCGCCCCTGACATCATCAAGGGCAAGATCACCTTTGGCAGCGCCCTGTTTGACAACATCACCAACCTGTTTGCGCAGGTGGATATGGTGCAGGTGTTCTGGAACTCGACGTTTCTGGCGATCGTCGGCACCGTCCTGACCTTGGCGATTTCCTCGCTGGCGGGTTATGCTTTTGAGATGTTTCCCTCGAAAACCCGCGAGAGGGTGTTTGCGGTGCTGTTGTTGACGCTGTCGATCCCGTTTGCAGCGATCATGGTGCCGCTGTTCGTGATGATGGCCAAGCTGACGCTGATCAACACCTTCACCGCCATTCTGCTGCCCAGCATCGCGTCGGTGTTCATCATCTTCTACTTCCGCCAAGCCACCAAAGCCTTTCCGCATGAGTTGCGCGATGCGGCCAAGATCGACGGGCTGAAGGAATGGCAGATCTTCCTGTACATCTACCTTCCGGTGATGAGGTCCACCTATGCCGCCGCCATCATCATCGTCTTCATGGCGAACTGGAACAATTACCTGTGGCCGCTGATCGTGCTGCAAACCAATGAAAACAAGACGCTTACTTTGGTCGTCTCATCGCTCGCCTCGTCCTACTACCCGGATTACGGCGTTGTCATGGTGGCCACTGTTCTGGCGACCCTGCCCACCATCATCGTTTTCTTCCTGCTTCAGCGTCGCTTTGTCGAAGGGCTGACAGGTTCTGTCAAATAAGGTTGATCCAACATGCGTCTGCGCACTGACTTCAATGACAACTGGCTGTTTGAAGGCCGCGACACCGTGCGGCTGCCGCACAACGCCGTGGACCTGCCGTTTTCGTATTTTGACGAAAAGTCCTATCAGCGCCGCTTCAGCTATCAAAAGACCTTTGCCGCCGATCCGGGTTGGGCGGGCAAGGAAGTGTCGTTGCGTTTTGACGGGGCGATGGCCAATGCCATGGTGTCGCTGAACGGGGTCGAACTGATCACCCATGCCGATGGCTACACCCCGTTCGAGGCGCGTCTGACCGGGCGGTTGCAGCCCGGTGACAACACGGTGACGGTGGAAATCGACGGCAGCGAGAACTCCGATATTCCGCCCTTTGGCGGGGTGATTGATTACCTGACCTATGCCGGCCTCTACCGCGAGGCATGGCTGACCGTGAAGGCCCCGGTGTCCATCGGGCTGCACAAGATCGAAACCCCGGATGTGCTGGCGGCGCAGAAGTCGGTGACGGTGGATGTGGCGTTGGACAATCCGCAGGGGCTGGCACTGTCAGGCACGTTGACCGCCACCCTGCGCGACGCGGCGGGTGCGGCCTTGGCCAGCACAAGTGCTACGGTGACGGGCGACAGCCTGCGGTTGGCGATGGACGGGCTTTCGGACATCGCGCTGTGGGATCTGAAAACCCCGGCGCTTTATCATCTGGAACTGTCGCTGCAGACGCCGCAGGGCGATGATGCCACCTCAACCCGGTTTGGCTTCCGCCATGTGGCCTTCACCGCCGAAGGCTTTGCGCTGAACGGCAAGCCGTTGAAATTGCGCGGGCTGAATCGGCATCAATCCTTTCCCTATGTCGGATATGCTTTGGGCAAGGCGGCGCAGGAACGCGATGCGGAGATTCTGAAACACGAACTGCGGCTGAACACGGTGCGCACCTCGCATTATCCGCAGTCCAGCTATTTTCTGGATCGCTGCGATGAAATCGGCCTGCTGGTGTTTGAGGAAATCCCCGGCTGGCAGCATATTGGCGGCGCCAAGTGGAAAGCGGAATCGGTGGAAAACGTCCGCCGGATGATCCGGCGTGACTGGAACCATCCGTCGATCTTCATCTGGGGCGTGCGGATCAACGAGTCGCAGGACGACCATGACTTCTATGCCGAAACCAACCGCGTGGCGCGGTCGCTGGATGCGACGCGGCCCACCGGTGGAGTGCGTTACATCAGCGAAAGTGAGCTGCTGGAAGACGTCTACACGATGAACGACTTCATCCTTGGCAATGAAGAGCAGGGCGGCAACCGTCCGCGCACGCCGCTGCGCCCGCAGCAAGAGGTCACCGGGCTGGACCGCGTGGTGCCCTATATGATCACCGAATTTGGCGGCCATATGTACCCGACCAAAAGCCATGATCAGGAACAGCGGCAGGCCGAACATGTGCTGCGCCATCTAGAGGTTTTGAACGCCATGTATGGCGATCCGCAGATCGCCGGGGCCATCGGCTGGTGCGCGTTTGATTACAACACCCACAAGGATTTCGGCTCGGGCGACCGTCTGTGCCACCATGGTGTGATGGATATGTTCCGTGAGCCGAAATTCGTGGCTTCGGTCTATGCCAGCCAAGGCGATCCAGCCGAAGGTGTTGTGCTGACGCCCGTGACCTTCTGGGCGCGTGGTGAACGCAACATCGGCGGTGTGCTGCCGTTGATCGTGCTGACCAACTGCGACGAGATCGAGCTGACCTATGGCAAATTCGCGCCCAAGCGGATTGCCACCGCCCGCGCCCGTTTCCCGCATCTGCCCTATGCGCCGGTGATCGTGGATCAGACCAATTTCACCAAGGAAGAACTGGGCCACTGGGGCATGACCTGGGAGCCTGCGACGATCAAGGGCTTCGTTGACGGCAAGCAGGTGGCGCAAACGCAGTTTGTTTGCGATGCGGTGCCCACCACGCTGCAAGTGGTGCCCGATGCGGACCGGATCGGGGCCAATGATGCGGTGCGGGTGATGGTGCGGATGCTGGATCAAGCTGGACACAAGCTGCCATTCTATCCTGAACCCGTGACCATCACCGTGTCGGGCAACGCGCGTCTGCTGGGGCCATCCCTGGTGCCGCTGCGCGCAGGATCGACCGGGTTATGGGTGCAGGCGACGGGCGCGGGGCCGATAGAGCTGCGCGTTCACTGTGACCGTCTGGATGCCACGACCATCCATCTGACAGCCGAATAGGGGGATCGCATGACCGGGTTGAAACTGCGCAATGTGCGGAAATCCTATGGCGCTGCCGAGGTGATCAAGGGCGTCGACCTGGACATCTCGCCCGGCGAATTCGTGGTCTTTGTCGGGCCTTCGGGTTGCGGCAAATCCACCTTGCTGCGGATGATTGCGGGGCTGGAGGAAATCTCTGGCGGCGATCTGTTCATCGGTGACAATCGGATGAATGACGTCGACCCGGCGCAGCGTGGCATTGCCATGGTGTTCCAAAGCTATGCGCTTTACCCCCATATGACGGTGCGCGAAAACATGGGCTTTGCGCTGCGGTTTGCCAAAAAGCCCAAGGATGAAATCGCGCGTGCGGTGAATGAGGCCGCGCGGATTCTGGAACTGGGGCCGCTCCTGGACCGCCGCCCCAAGGATCTGTCGGGCGGTCAGCGGCAGCGCGTGGCCATCGGGCGGGCCATCGTGCGCCAGCCCGATGTGTTCCTGTTTGACGAACCGCTGTCCAATCTGGACGCCGAATTGCGCGTGCATATGCGGATCGAAGTGGCGCGTCTGCACAAGGAACTGGCCACGACGATCATCTACGTCACCCATGATCAGGTCGAGGCGATGACTTTGGCCGACAAGATCGTGGTCATGCGGGCGGGCGTTGTGGAACAGGTCGGCGCGCCGCTGACGCTCTATGATGATCCGAACAATCTGTTTGTCGCGGGGTTCATCGGCAGCCCCAAGATGAACTTTCTGGCCGGAGTGGTGGAACAGGACCGGGTGCGCTTGCCAGAGTTTGGCAATCAGTCGATCCCGCTGTGCCATCTGGCCAATCCGCCTGCGCAGGGCAGCGAAGTGACGGTGGGTATCCGCCCCGAAGCCTTCAAACGCGGCGGCGCGGCGGGGCTGGAGTTGACCATCGAGATTGTCGAACATCTGGGCAATGAAAGTTTCGCCTATGCGCGGCAATCGGGGGGGCAGATGCTGACACTGGCCACCGAGGACGGGCGCGGTCTGCAACCCGGTCAACGGATCGAGGCGCGGTTCGATCCGGCGCAGATCATGGTTTTTGACAAGTCGGGTCAGCGTATCCGCTAGGTGTGAGTTCTCAGGAGGTTGTTCACCCGAAGCGGGGTTAGGCTGCAATCGCCAAACTCCAGCCGAGGACTCCGCAGGATGAACAACCCACTGTCGCGTTGTTCTTAAATCCGAGACGGCGCGCGCTGGGAGACCGTTCAATTCCCTGGGGTGCATTGTTTGCCGAAGCGGGCTCTACTCTCTGCCATTCTTGGCAGAGGAGAGGCAGGATGCGCTGGAAAATCAGTATTGAGGGTTCGGACGAAATCACGCGAGGTCGCCGGTTCGAGTTCGAGATCGAGAAGAACTTTGACAATCTGATCGACGGTAGCGTCGGCCTGTCGATTGACGATGGCAAGACCATCATGGCCTCGCTTCAACGGCACATCATCGAGCAGCAGTGTGCCCTCTATGTTCTGTTCCGACGTCATTGCCAGGGATGTGGCGGAAAGCGGCCGATCAAGGACTATTCGACCAGAACGATCCAGACAGTTTACGGCGCTGTCACCGTGGAGAGCCCGCGGTTATACCCCTGCCGCCGCTGCATGCCCGGTGTTGATTTCACAATTACCCCGGTCTCCGAGCTCTGCCCTGACCGTGCAACTGCAGAACTGATGACGCTTACTGCTAAGCTTGGCGCACTTATGCCCTACCGGGCAGCGGCGGAAGTTCTGGCCGAATTCCTGCCGGGGCAGACACCAACTCGGCACACGACCCTGCGACATCGCACCTTGGCAGTAGGTAAGCGACTGGAAGAAAAAGAAGAACAGCGCATGTTCTTTGAAAAAGTCGACACGCAGGAACGTCGTCAATGCGAGCTGCCGCTGCCTCAAGACCCAGAACGGGAATTTGTCCTTAGCATCGATACTGCACACATCCCGCAGATCCGCGGCCGTGAGACGCGAAGTTTCGAAGCGGTCATCTGCCATGCAAGTCGTGGCGGGGTCGGATCCGACCGAGGAGTTCTGTTCGCCTTTTCAGGTACATCGCGACGGAGAATGAGGGCAGAAGGGCTGCTTGCCCTCAAACGTCTCGGATACGAAGGCAAGGGCGATATCACCGTGATTTCTGACGGTGAGGACTGTTTGAAGCGCTTGAAATCCGCTCTCCCGCAGCCGGCGACGCACATCCTCGACTGGTTTCACATTGCTATGAAGCTGCGCCCCATCGAGCAGACTGCCGCGTGGTTGGCGCGGCGGCTGCCGCCGAACGAGCGGGAAGAGCTTTTGGAAGACATAGCAGCGGTGAGGTGGCGTCTTTGGAATGGTCAAACAGACAGGGCAATTGACCTGATCGGTCGCCTGTTTCAAGACTTGAAGGCAGATGAACAGGGCAGCTCCGCGATCGCCCCGCTACGAGGCGGTCTGTTGAACCTGCGCATCTACATTGAGCAAAACCGCGGTTCCATCACCAACTATGGTGCGAGATATCGCGAAGGGAGGCGGATCGCCTCCACGGCCGCTGAAGCGAACGTCAACAATTTGGTCGCAAGGCGAATGGTCAAAAAGCAGCAGATGCGTTGGTCGGAACGCGGGGCAAACCTGCTCCTTCAAGTTCGCGTGGCCCTTGCCAATTGCGATCTTGCGGAACGTCTCGCCTACCGGCCGCCCGTTCTACCAAGGCAGACTATCATTTCGCCATTCGTGCCTTTACCGCTCTTTCAGCGTGCCGCATGACCCCAGGTAGTTGAACGGTCTCATTCGTCATCTCACCTTTAAAGGCAACGCGACACCTCATATTCGAGCCACCATTACAAAGCACGCGTTGAGACGCGCATCCGGTCTTGGAGACTGCGAGCAAATGAATGGCCCGAGATCAACGAAGGTTGATCCCGGACCATGCCGCACGTGCTGGGAGGAACAGGTGCGGTATATCGATGCGCCATTTGACCGACGATCGTTGAAGGGTCGTTTTGTGTAAACCGACCAAAATTGTCAGGCTAGCAAGCCCTTAACTTTGCGAGCGACAGCGGCACCAAGAATCTTGTTGTCTTCGGCGGTAAAGTGAATCCCATCGCAGCCGTTGGTGGACATGATCTGGCCCGCGTCCAGCATCTCGATGCCGAAGAACGAACACAGCGCACCATATTGTTTTGGCATCGCCAAGGTCTTTTCGCGCCCACCTTCGAAAACGCCCTGGAGCCATTCATGCGGCATCTCGGCCAGAGGGGGCGGACAGATCACCAGTACCTTGGGCGCGCCGTAAACCGTACCCACGCCGCCGGCCGAGGTCAGGATCTGGATCAACAGCTTGGACAGGCCGTTGGCAATTTCAAACGGTGTGCGGCGGAAGACGGCCTTGGTGTCATTGGTACCCAGCATTACGACGACCAGATCCAGCGGGAAATGGCTGGCAAGGGCGGCGGGAAGATGATTGGCACCGTTCAGGCGTGGATCAGTCTGGTCATCCAGATTGGTCGTCCGGGCCGAAAGCCCTTCTTCCAGCACCTCATACCCGTCACCAAGGGCAGCGGCCATAACGCCAGTCCAGCGTTCGGCAAACGGGTAGCGGGTGGTCGGCGCGCCTGCCAAAGTGGGCACCCAACCCCAGGTTAGTGAATCGCCAAAGCACATCACGCGTTTCTTGTCAGTCATCCTAGTCCTCCTTTTTTCGTATAACATTTGGTGTGTTTCAGCCGCCCGCTGGCGGCCGTTTACTGGCTTGATCGGCGCATGACCCGAACAATCGCCAGAGAAAGGATTAGCGCACTGCCGGTGAAAATCTGGTCCATCCAGTAGGGTGCGCCGATCAGGATCAGGCCCGTGATGCCAAACTGGATCACCGCGATCGACAGGATTGCGCCACGGACATTGTAGTTGCCCAACCTGAATGCGGCGGCACTAAGAAATGCCGCCGTCAGGCCGGGGAACAAAAGATCAGGGCCAACGTTGGGCGACCCCAGTTGCGCCTTGAACAATTGCACGGTGCCCGCGATGCCCGCCAGAAAGCCACCTGCGGCAAAGGCAAGCAGTTTCAACCTGTCCGACCTGATCCCAGCCATGCGCGCCGCAGGCGCAGATGAGCCGATGGCTTTCCACTGTCGGCCAAGGGGCGTGTGTTCGGTGACATACCAAACGATCACTGACACAATCATCAGATAGTAAAGCGCCAGCGGCAGGCCAAGGGGTTTGGGTTCGGACAGCAGTTTGAGCGTTTCCTTGGGAAGCCCAGCCTCGATGACGCGGCCACTTGCAAGCCCGGTGATTGCCGCCGTCAGGATTGTGAACGTTCCCAATGTAGTGATCAGCGACGGTACGCGGAACTTGACCACCAAGAGGCCGTTGCAAAGCCCGATACAGGTTGCCACCAGAATGGACGCCAGAACGGCGGGCAGCAAAGGCCAACCCATATGCGACATCAGCGCTGCTGCCGACAAGGAGGCGACCGTCAGGACAGCAGGCAAGGACGCGTCAATCTCGCCCGCGATCAAGGGCACCAGCAGCGCCAGCACTATCAGCCCCAGAATGGCCGAATTGCTGACGACAACGTTGAAACTGGCGCGCGTGGCAAAGGTTTCCGGCGCCATGATCGAAAAGAAGGCCAATTCAACAATCAGCAGAAAAACCATCCCGTAAGGAGCCAACTGCACCATCCAGCCGATTCTTTTCTGTGGGACTGAAAGGCCGGTCATGGGGTTAGCTCCTTCACCGGCGACTGAGTGCCGATGGTGGCAATGGATATCTTGTGCTCGATGGCCTCTGCCCCAGACAGTTCAGCCACGATCCGGCCCGAGCGCATAATCAGAACCCGGTCGCAGATCGCCTCCAGATCGTCATGCTGGTTCGAGATCACGATCACAGCCGCCCCCTTGGCCGCAGCATCCCGAAGTGCGGCATAAATCGCATTTTTGGACCCGATATCCACCCCGATATCGGGTTGGTCACAAATCAAAAGCTTGGGGTTCAGGCGCATCCATTTGGCTAGAATGGCCTTTTGCTGGTTGCCGCCCGAGAAAGACGAAAACCGCCGCCGCCCGTTCGGCGGCTGCACGTTGAAATCGGCAACCAGACCATCAACCTCCGCTATCTCTGCCGTTCCATGCAGCCAGCCTTTGCGGAAAAACCGGCGCAGGTCAGTTGCAGTCATGTTTTCGCCAAGGCCTAACTCGGAAAAACTGCCATTGCCGTGACGGTCTTCGGTCACCAGCCCGATTCCGGCCACAACCGCGTCGGCCGGGTGGGCAAAGACAACGGGCTGGCCGTCCAGCATCATCTGACCGGCCTGGCAGACTTGCGCGCCAAAGATGATCTCGGCCAATTCGGTGCAGCCCGATCCTTGCAAACCGGTCAGGCCAACGACCTCGCCCTTGCGGATCGTCAGGGTGATGTCTTTAATTTTTTGGCCACAGACGCCGGTCAGCGACAGAACCGGCGCGGCGGTCTGCTGACCCTTCTGCGCCGATGTCTTGACCGTCTTTTGAAGTTTACGGCCCAACATCAATTCGACGATTTCCGCCTCTGAAGTTTCCTTCGTGTTTTCGGTGGCAATCAGCTTGCCTTCGCGCAGAACAGAAATACGGTCACACAGGCGAAACACCTCTGACAGGTGATGCGAAACATAGATCATGCCGATCCCCGTCGCACGCAGCCGTTCCAGCGTTTCAAACAAGGCGCCGATTTCGGTACTGGGCAAGGCGGCTGTGGGTTCATCCAGAACCAACAGCTTCGCGCCGTCCTTCAGACTTTGCGTCGCGCGGGCGATGGTAACAGCGGTGCGCTGCACCAGATTTAGGCTTCGTAATTCAGCGCGCGGGTCAATCCCCGAATGCCCGAGGCTGGCCAGCAAATCCGCCGCCGTTGCATTCATTATGCCCCAACGGATATTGCCAAAGGCCCCGGTCTTATAGCCAACGCCCAGAGAGATATTTTCCGCCACACTCAGCGATTGGATCAACCCAAGATCTTGCTGCACAAACGCAATTTGTTTGGCACCTGGCTGCAACGGATCACCGTTGACCGTGATTGTTCCCTTGTCGACCGACCAATAGCCGGAAAGGCACTTGATCAGCGTCGATTTCCCTGCGCCATTGCCGCCCATCAATGCATGGATTTCGGCCTGCTCGACAGTCAGATCGATGCCTTGCAGGATGTGGTTCCCGATCAGGGTCTTGTGCAGGTTCACAACATTCAGAAGCGGGTTCTGGTTCATGTGGCACCCCGCCCCCAAAAGAACTGCACCGAGGCGACAGAAACGATCAAGGCCGTTCCATAAAACACCCCGTCAATCCAGTTCGGCGCGCCCAGCATGCCGATCCCGGTGATGCTGACGGCCAAGGCAAAGATCGCCGTCAAGGTGCCCGCCACGTTGAACGTGCCAATGCGAAAGGCTACCGCCCCCAGAAACACAGATGCGACGGCGGGAAACAGAAACCCGGCACCAATGCTGGAAGTCGCGGCCGACGAGGCTGACAGTTGCAACAGGGCCGCGAGCCCAGCAAGGAGGCCGCCCGCCGCAAAAGCGCCGATCTTCAACCGATCACTGGGCAAGCCGAGCAGCCGCGCGCTTTCCGCCGATCCGCCAACCGCATACCATTTGCGTCCCAATGGCGTCATCTCAGTCACGTACCAGACAATCAGAGCGATGGCGCACAGGTAAACAAAGGGCAAAGCGCCATAGGCCAGGTCATTCGACAGCCCGCGCAACAGAACGCCGTTTCCGCCGCCGACGGTGATCGACCGCCCCTCGGTCAGGGCCTCGCTGGCGCCGCGCAAAAGGATCATCATTCCCAAACTGACAATCAGCGAACTGGCCCGCGTCAGGATAACAAGAATGCCAGTCGTGCAGCCCAAAAGGGTGGCGACAATCAGACCAACGGCAGCGGCCCCCGGCAAAGACCAGCCGAAATCGGCCACCAGCTTTGCTACGATCAGCATGGTCGTGGTGAAGACCATGGCAAGCGACACGTCAAACTCACCAGCGATCAGCGGGACCAGAACGCCAAGCGCAAGAATGGCCAGAACTGATTGGCTGGAAACCGTAGTACGCAGGTTTGCAAGTGTGGCGAACTGATCAGGGATCAAGACCGAGAACAGCACGATCAGCGCCAGAAGCCCGATCATCAAGCCATATGGCGCAACAGCTTTGCGGTTGAAAGAAGGGGTGTTCGTCGACATGAATCGCCTTTAGCGGGTTTCTGGGTTTCAGCGCGGCCGGAAGCTAGGCCGCGCTGACTTATTTTTCACTACGAAGGCAACTCACGACTATTTCAGACCCCAAATCTCGCCGTATACGGCAGCCGGATTGAACAACTGCACGTCCCAAGCTGCACCCGAGGCCGCGTCGATCAAACCGATGTTGCCGGGATGGAAGATGCCCTTGACCCACAGTCGATCCGTGGACGGCGCCTGACCGCTCATGATGCGGTTCAACTCATCAATCCCCTGCCAGGCCCCGCTGGGATATGGTGCTGCGACCGAGGCAAGGAAGTTGGTGCCTTCGGAAATACGCGCCACCCCGATCGTGTTGAAATCGACACCTACGCCAAAGGCTCCTTCGGGCAGAAGGCCCGCCGTCTTGATCTCGTCCACACAGATGGCCGTCAGGTCATCCACTTGCGTGATCATCACGTTGAAGCCGGGGTTCGCCAACGCAAGGCTGGAGCAATACTGCCCGATCTGCTGGAACATCTGTGCCGTGTCGGTCTGGCGCAGATTGACTTTGCAGTCACCGCCTGCCGCCACACATTCAGCAATGAAAGATTCGAAACCTTCACGACGGGCGACAGAGATTTCGGAACCGTCATAGCCACCGATCGCATTCAGTTTGCCTTTGCCAAGCTTGTAGGCGGCGACACCTTGCAAATAGCCGACCTCAAAGTTGTCTTGCCGGATGCCCCCATCGAGACGGGTGGCAAAGGTCGGAACACCTTCGGGGTCGTCGGACGTCATGCCGACGACAGGCAATCCCTTGGCCGCTATAGCGCCCAGACCCTGGCCGGAAATCGAGGGGATCGCGCCAAAGGTCAGGATGCCGTCATGGCCGGCCTCGGCCGCGCGTGTCAGCTGTTCGTTCCAAGTGGCTACGTCAATCTTGCCGTCATATTCAGTAACGGTCCAGCCGGTCAGCTTGGCGATCTGCTGCAATTCGGCCCACCACTGGACACACGCCGTGATCTGGCTGCCCAGACAGGCAGCCCCGATGCTTTTGCCCGGCAAAAGCGGGACGGATCCCGCGTTGGACATGCCGACGACACCCGCCTCCAGTGCCGCCGCGCCCCAGGCGGTGTCAACCTTGGCCTGAAAGTCAGCCAGCGCATCCGCATTTGCCGCTGCGCCAAACATCACCAATGCCGCTGATGCAGCCAGTCTTTTTGAAAACAAATGTCCCAACTTTTTCTCCTCCATTTTCGTTTCACGTTCCTCCTCGCAGGAACCTAGTTCGCCAACCTTTCAAAAGTCAACACTTATTCAGAGTGAATGAGTATGTAGATCGCTTGCTCTCAGCCCCGCTTTGCGGCTAGTTTGCGGTTGTGGCCTAGGATGCGATTAAGGGATGCGCGCATGCGGACAGTTCTGTGTTTTGGCGATTCCAATACCCATGGGCAAATTCCCGGCCGTGGCCCACTGGATCGTTTCGGGCCGGATGCGCGTTGGCCGGGTGTCATGGCAGCAGCACTTGGTCCAGGATGGTATGTCATCGAAGAGGGGCTTAGCGGGCGCACCACTGTTCGCGACGACCCGATCGAGGGCGAGCACAAGAACGGCCGCCGCTATCTGACGCCCTGCCTGCAAAGCCATGCGCCGATTGACGTCATCATCCTGATGCTGGGGACGAATGACCTGAAACGCCGTTTTTTCCAGACTGCGCCCGAGGTTGCCATGGGCATCGGCTGCCTGATCTACGACATAAAGGAACTGTCGCCGGGGCCGGGTGGGCATGTGCCCGAAATCCTTGTGGTTTCCCCGCCGCCGATGCTGGACGACCTGCACGAATGGTCGGGCGTGTTCGAGGGCGCGCCTGCGATCTCGCGCAGGCTGGCGCTGGAATTCGAGATTCAGGCCGACAGCAAAGAAGTGCATTTCTTTGACGCCGCTTCTGTCTGCGCCTGCGATCCGGCGGACGGGTTTCATTTGTCGGGCGCAGCACACCATGCCCTTGGTCTGGCGCTTGCCGCCGAAGTGGCTGCCATCGGATGGGCCGAATGATGCAGCACCCCCTTCCCCAGACAGGACGCGCCCTGAATGCCTGACATGCGCTTTGCCCCCCCGAACCCGATCCGCATTGCAGACCGCGCGGCGGGCCTGAACGCGGTCTCTGTGCGCAGCTACAATGAACGGTTGGTGCTTTCGATGCTGCTGCAACACGGCAGCACCACGCGCTTTGACATTGGCGAAAAGACTGGTCTTTCGGCGCAGACCATCTCGGTCATCGTGCGGTCCTTGGAGCAAGAGGGGCTGGTCACGCGCGGCGAGGCACAGCGCGGGCGTATGGGCCCGCCGACGATTCCCATGGGCCTGAACCCCGAGGGGGCCTATTCCATTGGCATCAGCATCGGCTTTCGCACCACCGATATCGTGCTGATCGACTTTGTCGGTGGCGTGATCGACAGCGCCACCCTGCGCCACGCCGCCCCCGGCGCGGACCATGTTCATCCCGACCTGCATGCCACGGTCGAGGCGCTGTTGACCAAGATCAGCAAAGCCAAACGTCGCCGCATTGCCGGCATCGGTCTGGCCTTGCCCGAAGGGTTTGGCGACACACAAGAATTGACTGCCTTCAAGGACAGGGCCGAAGCTGACTTCGGATTGGAGGTTTTTGTCCAGAACGATGTCACCGCCGCTGCTAACGGCGAAAGCCTGTTCGGCATCGCGCGCGATCTGGACAACTATCTGTTTTTCTACATCGGCGCGATGGTGCATGCGCGGCTGGTCCTGAACCACCAAATTCACCGCAGCGGCAGCACTACCGCGTATGACGTGGGCCTTTTGCACTTTGAACGAGCGCTCGGGTCGAACGGTGTGTCGACCGAAGACCTGTGGCGCCGGTCCGAAGGATCGCCGCAATATGCTACGGCGGTTGAGATGTGGAAGGCAGATTGTGTGGCGCTTTTGGCCGCCAAAGTGCGCGAGGCGCGGCAGTTTGTCGATGTGGGAACCGTGGTACTGTCGTCCTACGCCCCGCGCCATCTGTGTCAGCAGATTTGCGACGAGTTGGCCGGGAATGAAGCGGGCCTGAAGGCTTTAGTGGGCAGTATCCACCACTCGCCCAAGGCTGTGGGGGCCGCAAGCCTGCCCTATGCGTCGCGCTTTACCGTCGCTGCATAGGGGAAAGGCCGGGCCATACGCATCAGAAACTACCCTTGGCTGAAGCGCGAAATGAACTGGTCGAAGCGTTGGTTGAAGCCACCACCGAACAGCGCCTTTGGCGGACCTTCGGCCGCAACAACGCCCCCATCTAGAAACACCACCCGGCTTGAAACGTCCCGCGCAAAGGCCATCTCGTGTGTGACAATCAGCATGGTGCGGCCTTCGGATGCCAGATCGCGCATGACCTTCAGCACCTCGCCCACCAGTTCGGGGTCCAAGGCCGAGGTTGGCTCATCGAACAACAGAACGCGCGGGTTCATCATCAAAGCGCGGGCGATGGCCGCACGCTGCTGCTGACCGCCCGAAAGCTGGGCAGGATAGGCGGCGGCGCGGGCGGTCAGCCCAACGCGATCCAGCAGCGCCATCGCCTCGGACTGCACCTCAGCGCGTTTGCGGCGCTGCACGTGAATTGGTGCCTCCATCAGATTTTCCAGAACCGTCTTATGGCTCCACAGGCAGAAGTTCTGGAACACCATCGCCACTTGCGCGCGCAGACGGTCGACCTGTCGGCGGTCAGCGGCGCCCTTGCCGCCCTCTCGCAACTGGACCTCTTCGCCCAACAGGTGCAGCCGCCCTGATGTCGGCAGCTCCAGCAGGTTCAGACAGCGCAGGAAGGTAGATTTCCCCGAACCGGATGCGCCAAGAATCGACACTACCTCGCCGTCCCGGGCCTGAAAGTCGATGCCCTTCAGCACGTCGACCGTGCCAAAGCGTTTGTTCAGGGCCTTGGTTGCGATGACGGGCTGAGTTTCGGTTTTCATGGTTGGGGCCTCAGTTTCGGCGATGGGTCAGGTGCGCATTCAAGCGACGCTCGGCCAGACCAATGGCAAGGGTTAGTAGAAAGGTCATCGCCAGATAGATCGCCCCGGCGGCCACAAAGATTTCGACGACGCGGTAGGTCGAGGAGATCAGCTTGTGCGCAATGCCGGTTATTTCGGTCAGGGTGATGATGGACGTCAACGATGTGGCCTTGACCATCAGGATGGCCTCGCTGCCATAAATCGGCAGGCCATGGCGCAAGGCGATGGGCCAGACGATGCGGCAGCGCAGCAACAGCCCTGACATGCCGCAGGCGCGCGCAGCCTCAACCTCGCCCGGTGGCACAGCGGCAAGTGCTCCCCGGATGATCTCGGCGCTATAGGCCGATGTGTTCAGCGCCAGAGCCAGCACGGCACACCAATAGGGTTCGCGCAATATCGGCCACAGGACTGACTCGCGCACCGCGGGAATCTGTCCCAGACCGTAATAAATGAAGAAGATCTGCACCAGCAGCGGCGTGCCCCTGAACAGATCGATGTATGCCGTCGCGATCCACCGCAGGGGTGCCACTCCGCTGACCATGGTCGCATGGGCCAGCACTGCCAGCGCCAGTCCGGCGGTCAGCGACAGGGCCGTCAGTTGCAGCGCCAGCGGCACGCCCGAAAGCAGTTGCAAAGTCGTGTCCAGAAGAAAGGGCCAATCCATTCTAACGGCTCCACGGTCGGGCAAGACGGTGTTCCACCTTGGCAAAGGCCAGACCGGTCATCTTGCCGATGGCCAGAAACATCAGCGCCGCCACGCCATAAAACAGCAGCGGCTGGCGGGTTGATCCGGCGGCAATGCCCGCCTGTCGCAACAGTTCGGTCAACCCGATGACGGACAAAAGCGACGTTTCTTTCAGCACCGATTGCCAGATGTTGCCCAATGCGGGCAGCGCAAAGCGCAAGGTCTGCGGCGCCACAATCCGGCGCAGGCGCAACAAAGGCGGCATCCCGCAGGCGGCGGCAGCCTCCAGCTGCCCACGCTCCAGCCGCAGGAACCCGGCGCGGAAAGCTTCGGTCTGGTAGGCACCCGAAACGATGCCGATGGCCAGCACGCCGATCACGAAGGACGGCAGTGAAAAGAACCCCGGAAACCCTCCAAGGTTCATCACCTGCGTCAGCGCAATGCTGCCGCCGAAGTAGAACAGATAGACCACAAGAATTTCCGGCACGCCGCGGAAAACCGTGGTGTAAACCTGCCCGACCAGCCGAACCCCATTGTGCCGCGACAGTTTGCACGCGGCACCGCAAACACCGAAACCGGCCCCCAACGTGAACCCGCAAACCGCTGCCGCCAGGGTCATGCCGGTTGCCTCCACCAAGGGGCGCCCCCAACCCTGTGGTCCAAAGCCCAAAAGTGCGATCGGCAATTCGGTCATGCCGCTGACCTTTGCGCAAACCGCCCCGGGGCGAACGGGGCCAGCATCGGTTCGGCGTGACCGGTCATCAGCGCGCGGGCAACACCCTCGCCCACCGCTGGCGCAAGCTGGAATCCGTGACCGCAAAAGCCGAAGACATGCCAAAGACCGGGGTTCGCCGCACTGGGGCCGATATAGGGCACGCCGTCGGGTGTCTTGCCTTCAAGGCCCGTCCAGGTGCGCAGGATGGAGATTGATGCCAAGGCCGGAAAGGCCTCGATCGTTGCGGCGGCGCTGGCCTTCATCCGGTCCATCACCGTGAATGACGTGCTGTCCTGCAGGCAGGCTTTGCCCGCGATCCCGCCGCCGATCACCAAAGACCCGGCAGCGCTTTGCTTGAACGACAAGGGCCGGTCTATGCCGATCACCACAGGTGAGACAAAGGGTTGGACGCGCGATGTCACCATCATCGACAGGGCCAAGACCTCCAGCGGTAACACCTCTCCGACCATTGCGGCCACATCTGCGCCCCAAGCCCCTGCGCAATTGATCACCCGCAAAGCGGCAAACTGGCCCTGTTCGGTATCAATCCGCCACCTGCCATCGGCCATCCGCGCCAGACCGTGCAACGCACAATGTTCAACGATCTGCGCGCCCGCAGCCTTGGCTGCACCCTGAAAGGCGCGGGCGCTGGCCGCGGGATTTGCATGGCCATCGCCTTGTGACACCAGCCCACCCAAGGCGCGATCCGACAAACCCGGCAAAAGGGACCGGATGGTTGGCGCGTCAACCAGCACCTCGTTGTGAAATCCCAAACGGCGCATGTCTTCAGCGCGGGCCTGACACCAGGCCCATTCCGCTGCATCCATCGCTACCGCAATCTGCCCGGTGCCAAGGCGTACCTCGCATCCGGCCGCAGCGTCCCCCACTTGCGAAGGAAGATCTGCCCAAAGCTCCATCGCGCGGCGCGACAGGAAATATTCGCGCACATCGCGCAGTAAAAGCCGCAGGCCCCCGGCATTTACGCCAGATGCCTGCCGCCCGGCGACGCCCTTGTCGATCACCATCACCCGGCGCCCGGCCCTTGCCAGATGCAGGGCAATAGCACATCCCTGCAAGCCGCCGCCGATGATCAGCACATCACAGGAACGGTCAGACATCAGCCGACCTTACAGCCGAAGCCACCTTTGGTTTATCCTCTAACGAAACTACTTCGGCCAGTCGCGGGTCAACGCCTGCAAGGGCCGCAAGCGCCTGCAAGGGCAGCGGTCGAACGGGTGGACGGGCCCGGAACGGCACGGGCTTTGACCCGGTTTCAGCCGCGATCATCCGCGCCAGCGTTATGGCACAGTTGCGGCCCTGACACGGCCCCATACCGCAGCGCGACAGGCCACGGACATGGTTGATGTCAGTTGCCCCCGCCTGCAGCAGATCTTGCAGCGCGGTTGCGGGAATTTCCTCGCAACGGCACACCGTGGTGGCACCCGTCGGCAAACCAGCAGACAGGCCCGGGGGAAAAGCGGCCTCCAGAAAGGGTCGCGGCACCAGACTTTTCCGGACCTTGGCCAAGGTTTGCGAAACGCCCCCTTTGGCATCAAGAAGGACCGCCGCCACATGACGACCATGGGCAATCGCGGCATCTGCGCCACCAATACAACGCGCATCGCCCGAGATCAGGATACGGCAGGGCCCATCGGTCAGGGATGCACCATCTTCGGGAACCGCCAAGCCATCTTCGGTTGTCGCAGGTTGCCACGCCTGTAAGGTATCATTCCAGCCGATCCGCAGCCCGGCCCCCTGCGCAAGGTCGATGGACGGGACAATGCCGTCATGGACGATCAGCAAGTCACACGCCACATGGCGTACATGGTCGCCCTGCCAAACACGCACGCCCTCTACCCGCCCTTGACCCAGAGCCTCGATTGCCGTCACCCCCCCGCTAACGGGAATTCGGGCAAGGCGCAGCCGTGCAAGCCAGCCTAAGCCCTTTGCAACAGGCCCAAATGCCGCGAAGCGCAGGTGCGGCAGGGCCGCCAACTGGTCACGCAAAAGGTCGGTGCGGGCAAGCAGAACCGGGCGAACCCCCAGCCTGCGCAGCTGCTCGGAAAGTAGAAAAATCAAAGGCCCGGTCCCCGCCAGAACCACCCGGCCATCAGGTTTCATGCGCCCGGCTTTCAAAAGTGTCTGCGCAGCGCCGGCCGTCATTACCCCCGGCAGCGTCCAGCCGGGAAACGGCACCGGCCGTTCCATCGCGCCATTTGCCAGCACAACGTGGTCTGCCCGCAGATATCCTGCCATGTTGCCATGCAGCCAGCCAACGGTTCCGTCCCGGCGCACTTCCCAGACCGTATGCCGGGGGCGGAAATCAATTCCAGGCGTCTTGCGAAACGCCCGGATCACGGCCTCACCGGCGGCATAGGTCGGGCCCAAAGCATCCATAAGTTCCAAGGTTTCGCATCCTGCGGCAAGGTTTGCTTCCAGATCCCGAAAGATTTGCCCGCCCGGCCACGCCTGCATGTCCAGCACAATGACCTTGCGGCCTGCCTGCGCCAGTGCCACCGAAATTGACATCCCGGCTGGCCCAGCTCCGACGATGATCACGTCGGCATCGGTTGGCAGACTGGCTGAAAGGGGTAATTGCATATTCACCTCAAAGGTCCCCCCGAAATGGCTGCTGCGCCATCTTGCGGCATGATGCTCATGCCTTCTTCGACCAGCGTCAGACAGGCCTGTTGGCTGCCTTGACCATCGATTTCGACCAGACAGTCAAAGCAATGGCCGATCATGCAGTATGGCAGTCGCGGTACACCACTGACCGGCGTGCGGCGAAAGGCCGTTACACCAGCGCGCAGCAAGCAAGCCGCCACGGTTTCGCCTTGGCGCGCCGTGATGGGATTGCCGTTGAAGTGTATGGTGCACATGTCCCCGAAGGGCACGACCGAGACGAACATGATCAGGCCTTCAGGATGATTGGCTTCAGCAATCGCCCGCCCCTTGCGGTGCAACGGGGCGGGCGAGATCGGTCAGGGGCGAGCCGAAATGTCCACGCCAAACCACTTTTCGGTCAGTGCTGTGTTGGTGCCATCAGCATTGATCTCGGCAATTGCCGCATCAAACGCCTCGCGCAGCGCGTCTTCACCCTGCCGCAAGGCCACATTCGTCGTGCCCAGCCCCAGGACGCCACCCGAGAAGGTCGGCCCGGTCAATATCAGTGTGCCTGGCGCGTTGGCATCAATCACCGCCTTGAACGCAGTCACGTTGGCGATGGCCACATCAAGCCGACCAGCTGTCAGTTCCAGCCCCAGTTGTTCAAAGGACGGATATTCCCGCACATCAAGTCCGGCAAAGTATTCAGCGGCAAAGCTGGCAGCTGTGGAACCGGTCTGCACACCAATAACTTTGCCACCAAGTTGCTCATTTAGGGCGGTCAGTGCTGTCTCTGCATCCGCAGGGGCATCGGCCAGGCTGAACGAAATACCCGCCTGGGGAAGGTCTTTCAGCGCATTTTCGCCCGTGGTCAGGAACCCGTTCGGTGCGCGGGCGTAGGGGGCAGAAAACGCGACAACGGCCTTGCGTTCTTCCGTCACGCCCATCGAGGCAATGATGGCATCGTATTTGCCCGCCGTAAGGCCCGGAATGATCCCGTTCCATTCCTGCGAAACAACTTCGCATTCAACCTTCATCCGCGCACAAAGAACGTCGATCAGCTCGATTTCGTAGCCTGCCAGCGTTCCGTCGGCATTGGTGAAGTTCCACGGCGGATAGGCGCCCTCGGTCGCGATGGTGATGCGGGCGGGAACGCCCTCGGCGAAAGCCACCCCTGCCAGGAATGGCAGGACCGTGAGGGCAAGTATTGTCTGACGTCTTTTCATCCCTGAAGTCTCCTTCTTTGTTAACCTGTCGGA
The DNA here is from genome assembly GCA_964393035.1 of uncultured Tabrizicola sp. Lineage (GTDB taxonomy): Bacteria > Pseudomonadota > Alphaproteobacteria > Rhodobacterales > Rhodobacteraceae > Tabrizicola_A. Next base: position 22,404 of record CAYMRX010000008.1, on the reverse strand, counting down.
TCAGACCCATGCAGGCGCCAACACCGAAGGCTAACATCGGCTTCAGGCCCCGTTGATACAGTATGTTTTTGACCTTAGGCTAAGTTTGACTTATGCTATCGTCATGTCATACCTGCTCCCCTCCCTGAACTGGTTGCGCGTGTTCGAAGCGGCCGCGCGGCATACCTCATTTGCCCGTGCGGGCCGTGAATTGAATATGTCTGCCGCCGCAGTCAGCCAGCAGATATCTGCCTTGGAAACCAGCCTAGGCCGCGCGCTGTTCGACCGTGCAGCCAATGGCGTTAACCTGACGACGGAAGGCGGGGATTTTCTGCCCACGGTGCAAGTCGCCCTTGCATCTCTAGAGGCTAAGGCTTCGGCGCTGTTCTCCCGACCAAAGATCGAGCCAGTTACCCTGTTCGCCAGCCAGTTGATGGCGATGAGCTGGCTTCCACAAGTGCTGGCCGATTTTGAACGCGACAACCCGTCGCTTCGAGTTGATTTGATCATGGAAGGTAGCCAGCGCCGGGTAACGCCTGACTTGTCCATCCGCTTTGGCGAAGAGCCGCTGCTGGCGCGACATCCCGGCTGGCTGATGGGCCTGTCGCATGTCGTGATGTGCCGCGCCCAAGACCTGCCACACTTGCGGACGCTGAACGACGTTCTGGCCCATCGCCTTTTCGACGTCGCGTCCCACGCCATCGGATGGTCCGCCATACTGCATCGAAATCTTGGCCCGATCCACGGCCACAGACCCCTGATCGAAATTGTCGATACCACGCCGCTTGCCCTGATGATGGTCAGCCAGGGCTTGGGTCTGGCCATCGGCCACTTGCCTGTCTGTGCACCAATGGCTACCGCGCTAAACCTTGCCGTATGCCCTTTGCTGACACCGATCCCCGGTCCAGGGAACTACTATCTGGAGCATGCCTCCGATCGGCCTCTGCGCCCGGAAATCCAACTTCTCGCAATGGCATTGCAGACAAAGGCGATTCCGTAGCCCCTGACGGCAGAAGTCAGCTGGCTTCCGCTGAGAAAGACATGGCATGCCGGATACGTGTGTCTTTCCTTGCTGAACAAAAAATCCCCGACAGAAACAATGCACCCAAAGATCGACAGAAGATCAATCGAAATGACGGCAGCACAGGGCATGTCAGTAGAGGATGCCAGATTGAATCACGATGCGTGCTCTTTGTGAAGTCCGTTTGTCAGCACAACCTACGCCACTTGCATTTCATGCATCTCTTCAGATAACCTCTGATTACATCATCGTGGAAGATGAAGCTCCTCTTGTGCATGGCATTGCTACGGCACTGGGAATGTCCTTCTCCAATAAGTAGGAACAGGGGCGATTTTGGCAAAAAGTGACCAAGAATTCACGGATTCACACGTCAAACCAGCCACAGACGAGGACATTGCAAATCTCGCAATACCGTTTGACATGGCGACACGGGGCCTGAGTTCGTTCTTATTGGGCCATGCAGCCAAAGTGGGCCAGTCGCCCCTCCGGGCCGGGCGCATATCCACACACGTTGCCCTGAATAGTCTGCTGAACGACATACTTTGGCAAGTTGCAGAACGCGCTGCAGAATTACCGGAAGCTGTCAACGAGTATAGACTGAGTAAACCTACCTCCTTTTTGCTCCACCTGGAGGCTGCGCGAGCACTTCAACCACTTAGCAAACTCAAAATTTTGGCCAAAAGACCTTGGTGTTTTTCAGCGGTGACCGTGTTCTCAGAGACATGCAGCAGGCAGCTTGGTCGTATCCATGTGTGTCTATCCGAACGTTTGGAAGTTGCGGCATCGGCGAAGGAAATCACCTTGGCGGTCGGTTATTGCATCGGCACCGCTCAAAACCTTCGCGAGCATATGGGGTTTCTGGAACTTGCCCAGCAAGACTTAGGTCCTTTTGCAGTATCGGATCAAGGTGGCAATTTAGATTCTCTTGGCCAAAGAATCTGCGCGCGGTAGAATGACATGATACGCTGCTTTCCAATAAGCCATTTGCCACGTCCATATATAATAACTGGTTTTGACGTCGATGATTATTATATTGCGAAGCTAACTGAACATAGTTTCAATACAGCTTTCCGTTCGAAATCTGGTTGGATGGATGGCGTTACCCGATGAAACTCCTCGAATCTTGCGGCCTGAAAAAGTATATCGTTCAATTAGCCTCGGACGGCACATGGGAAAGGGCTGTGAACGTGGCTGGGTGCACACGCGACTGGATTGAAGAGTCGGGGGAAAACATCGCAATTGAAGTTGTTTACCAGACACAGTCTGGTGAGTTAGCAGGTTTCCTAGGTTTTCGCAAAATTATTTCCGACCCATTACAGCGTTGTGCCTTCTGGCAAGCAGTTGCCTCAAATTTACTTTCATGTGAATATTACAGTCCGATCACACAAACATCAATTTGGCTTGAAGAGCTGAATCTCTCTTGCTTATCAAGTACGGACCCAAAGTACATTGAGTTGGGCGTTTTCAATCAGTGGCGATCCGCCCGAACAATTAGGCAAACATCAAACACATTCTTGCTATCAGGGCTTCTGGGTGCGCCCCCTTGGCTACAAGAAGGTGCAGAGGCGCCTATTTGCAAGGAATATGTTTGGGAACTCGGAGATGGATTTTGGGTCGCTGACAACGTTAGCACAAGAATGAACGGTAGATATTATCTATCTTCTGACCAGCCAGATGAGTTCTAAGACTTTGCTTATGACCGGTATAATTGGCTGCATTTGCAGTGCGCGAGAAGATGACGAACACAAAAGGACGGATCGGCCGAATGCTTAGGAACGATGAGACCGAGTCTTACTCTTTTACGACCCCATGCCCTGCTCTTCGCGCCGCCGTCGAGGCCGACTGTGCAGACCTCGCGCTTCTGGCCGACATGGCGACCCGCCGCTTGACCTCTCATCTGTGGGGGCTCGCCTCTCAGCCCGGGCAATCCGCGTTCGAGGTTGGGCGTAGGATCATCCACAGCGAAACCAGGCATTTCAGCCATTTCCGCAACTGGCGCGTGGCCGAGGTAAGCGGGTCCATCGCGGGTGCCTTGTGCGGCTGCATCCTGTCCACACCTCATGCGACCACAGCCACCGGAACCGAGGTTTTGGACCCGCTGAACGCGTTGAAGACGGTGGCGGCCGGCACATGGTATTTGTCGGCGCTTGCGCTTTACCCCGAACAGCAGCGCAAGGGTCTGGGCCGGGCGATGCTGGCTGATGTCGAGATGCTGGCGCGCACCGCCGAAGCAGATCGTATCACCCTGATGGTGGGCAGCTTTAACACGGGCGCGCGGGCGCTTTATCAGCAGGTCGGCTATGAAGAGTGGGCCAGACGCGCCTTTCTGCCGTTTCCCGGCAGCGATGCGGAAGGCGACTGGATATTGATGCGCAAGGATTTGAGATGACCAACCAAGGCACAGGACGACATCTGAACCTGCAAGAGGTGGCCGGGACCTACGGCCTTGCACGCCTCGCGGCCGACGCGCCGGTACCTGTGTGGTTCAACGGCCCGGGCTTTGCGGCGCTTGTGCGCGCCAGTGATGAGACGACGGTGGTGTGCGAGCAAGACCGCATCCCCGAAGGCATCACTTCCGATTTGTACTGGCGCTGCTTTCGCAGCCTTGGCCCGATCGCCTTTGACGCGACCGGAATTGTGCTGTCGATCATCGCGCCCCTGTCGCAGCAAGGCATCGGCGTGTTCGTCGTCTGCACCTATGACGGTGAGCACGTCCTGGTCTCGCAAAAAGACTGGGATAGATCGCAGACGGCCCTTGTCGCGGCAGGCCATCTCTTTGTTGATTGACAGACCGTGTCCTACCGGGACCTGCCCATGAAACACCTGCTTCGAGGATACGAGGAATAGGTGCAGGCGGTTCATTCGTCCTGAATGGGATGTGCCTAGCCATGCGCAATCGCCGACCGGTAATTCAACGAGGAATCGAACACTGAACGGTCAAAGATGAATCCGCCCACATGGGTGAAGGTCAGGCAAGACGGCTCACACTTGCACCGGCTTAGAACCTTGGATTTGCGATGGCCGTGGTGAAAAACTCGGTCACCGTCTCGGCCCCGCACCATAGGTCTGATCACCGGGCGGCCTTCTCCGCAAACCCGACACAGGCGATCCATGCAGTGTCCAAAATCCAAAAAAATAGTGTCCCTGTGGTAGGTGCAGCGGTCGCGGATTTAGCAGACCTGGTTGATCCGTACACCTTCGAACGGGATTTTGGGAAAGGGCGCTTCGGTTGGGTGAGCCACCTCCGATGTCCAGGCCAGACTCGCGTTACCTAAACCCTATCAACGAATTGGACTCCGATCAGTACGAATCCCGAAAATTTCACTGAGCCACTTTGATCGCCGCACCGATCCCCGGAGCAAGGGACCATGCCGCCCGGCCTTTGTATCCCCAATTCCAATCACAGGACACGGAAGCGGTATCCGAACTCAGACGATAGAGTGACGTCGACGTCGCGCGATAACCGCCTAGCGCAGTCTGGCCCTACAGGCCAATTCGTCCAAACCGGGGGGGATGGCATTGGCATGGGAAAGCGGATGACAGAAGTCTGTGTGACGACAGGCAAGAAGGGCTAAACTAAGGGTCGGTCATAACCAAGGCTCCCGCCGCACCAATGACCTGAGCCGCGTTTTCTTGGCCCGCACGGACCGCCGATGCAAGATCGTTGGTTGTCAACCAATTGGACAAAAACGCCCCATTGAATGAATCGCCGGCGGCTGTGGTATCTACTACACTCGTCACTGGCCGGGTCTGAAAGCGGGCTGGTTCCGCCAAGCGCCCCGCCAAGACTTCCTTGTCGGCATTCTTGACGACCACCATCGCGACACCAAGCGCCAGATAGCGCTGGAAGGTATGAAGGGGCGTCACATCACCAAAAGCACTGGCTTCATCATCAAAGCTGGGAAGAACAATGTCTGAAATGGCCGCTGCAGCTTCAATTGTCTTGCGCATATGATCGAAGTTGCCCCAAAGCGCAGGTCTTATGTTTGGATCAAAAGCAATGATCACACCTTTGGGAGCTTTGGATCTAAGATCACCGAGTAACTTCGGGATCTGGTCAGGCGGAAGAATTGCAAGGCTGATTCCGGAAAAGAAGATCACATCCGCACGTTTGACTTTGTCCCACAGCAATTCTGGTGATTCCAGCATGTCGCCCGCGGCCGATGCACTGCGCCAGTAACTGAAACGACGCTCACCGTCGTTCAGGTGGATCGCGTAAAGGCCGGGGGATTTGCCAGCAATACGCATCACACCATCGCAGGTGATACCGGCGCGGTTGATGAACGCCAGCATCCGCGAAGAAAGCGCATCATCGCCCAACGCTGTGTGAAACTGGACGTCCCACTCCGGGGGCAGTGCTCGGCGGGCATACCAAAGTGTGTTGAACACATCACCCGCAAACCCTTGCCGCCACAGGCCTTCGCCCGCCGCAGACAGCTCCACCATGCATTCCCCAAAACCCAATAGCCGTTTCATCCGCCGGTCCTTTGCTGACCACTTTGGCCGCCAAAATCCATCGACCCGTTCAGCGCATGTCAGGTCTGCCCAATTCAGCAGTGTTCCAATATGCCCTCTATCCCGAAAGCACTTTGGCCAAAATGACCAGTTACGCAGGATCAAATATGTGAAGGGCGGCCGCCAAAGCGCCCGCCCCAGTCCCTTTTGTTTTTGTCAGAACTTGCTGTTGGGGTCGAAGTACTTGACCGCATTGTCGATCGTGATGATCGGTGATGGGAGAACCGTCATCTTGGGGGCTTCTGCCCCGGCAAGGATCGCCATCAACCGGTTGAACCCAGCCCGGCCAATCTGGTCCGACGAATTGAGCCCGGTAGCGCCATAGTTGCCATCAGCCTTCATGATTTCGGCCAAAGCCCCCATTTCGCCGTCCACCGAGGCGATAAAAATATCGCCTGACTTGCCCGCATCGGCGATGGCCTTTTGCGCACCAAGGCACATCGAGTCATTCTCGCAGAACACTGCGTTGATGTCGGCCTCTTTGGCCAGCATGTCTTCCATCTGCTTGAAGCCGCCATCAGCGCTCCACCCGCCCCAACCCGGTGCAACAGCCGCAGTCATGCTTGCCGCCTCCAGCTTTGCAATGACCCCGTCGGAACGATCCGACCCGATGGTATTGTCGGCCGGGCCACCCCGGATGATCACGACTTTGCCTTTGCCCTCCAGCCGCTTGACGATGTAATCACCGATGCCTTCGCCAATCGCACGGTTGTCGGGGCCTACCCAACTTGTATAGTCGCCACCTTTCAACAGGCGGTCCACCTGCACGACCGGAACGCCCGCTGCGGTAATCGCTTCTAGCGCCGCTGGTGCCGCTTCGATGAACGCGCCAGAGAGGATGATGCCGTCCACACCTTGGTTCAGCACATCCTCGACGTCAGCGGTCAGTTTCGCCACATCGCCGCCCGCATCAGTTGACAGAATGGTTATGTTGGGAAACTTGGACGCCTCATCCTTCACTGCCGTATCCATGCCAACGAAATACGCGCAGCAAGTGGACAGGTTAACCATGCCGATCTTAAGGTCCTTGGCCAGCACAGCGCCGCCCGACAGCATGGCTGCGGCAAAGCCTGCGGCGAATATCAGGTTCAGTCTTCCGATCTCTTTCATCTTCTTCTCCCTTTGTGTTGGCCCCCGTCTTGCGGTGGCCGATTGTTGATCGTCAGGTCGTCTTTCGCCGGGCCAGAACGGCGACAAGAATGATCAGGCCCTTCAAGAGCTGTTGGTAATAGGAATCCACGTTGAACAAATTCAGCACGTTATCGACCAAGGCCAGCGCCAGCACGCCGCCGACCACACCTTTGGCGGTGCCCCCGCCCCCGCCCAGCAGCCCGCCGCCGATCACCACCGCCGCAATCGCATCAAGCTCATAGCCATTGCCGACACTGGGCTGCGCGATGCCCAACCGGCTGGCCAGCAGCACACCCGCGATGGCGGCAAACAGCCCGCAGGCAATATAGGCAAAGATCAGGTGCTTGCCCACATTGACGCCCGCCAAACGCACCGCTTCCTTGTTCACCCCCAAGGCCAGCGCCGCACGGCCTGAAACGGTGTGATTAAGGTAAAACCACACCACCGGAATCGCGAGCGCGAAGAGGATGAAGTTCATCGGGATCGGCCCGACAAATGCCCCCCCCAGAACGGCGCGGAACATCTCATCCTTTGGGTAAAGCGGGGTTTCGGCATAGATATACAGCCCGCCGCGCAACGTGCCCATTGACGCCAGCGTGACGATGAACGGTTGCAGGTTGAACCGCGCGATCAGCCAGCCATTGATCCCCCCGACCGCAGCACCCATCGCCAGCGCAACGGCGATTGCGCCAGAAAAATGGATCTGCTCCTGCAGGCCCGTCGCCAACAACCCGGCAAAAGCCAGAACCGAACCCACCGACAGATCGATGCCCCCGGTGCGCACCACCATCAGCATGCCAAGGGCCAGGAACCCGTTGGTCACCATCTGGCGCGAAATATTAACGATGTTGCGCTGGGTCAGGAAGGCGTCTGACGCCAAGGTCGCAAAGACGACAAGCGCCGCGATTGACAGCCCAAAAATCAAATCAGCGCGGCTGACCCGGTGCCAGAACGCAGGTTTCGCCGCTGGTGCGGGGGCGGTGCCGGTCACTGCACATACCCCGGCCTTGGTGCCAATCCGGCGGCATGGGCGAAGACCGCGTCCATGCGGAAGTCATCCGGCTGCAGTTCCGCCACAATGCGCCCTTCGCGCATCACCAGCAGACGGTCGGAAAGACCCAACACTTCCGGCATTTCAGACGAGATCAGCAGCACCGCCGCGCCATTCTCGGCAAGGTTGGCGATCATCTGATAAATCTCGACCTTGGTGGCGATATCGACGCCGCGCGTTGGCTCGTCGAAGATGAAGACTTTCGTATTCTCCACCAGCAACCACTTTGCAATCACCACTTTTTGCTGGTTGCCGCCCGACAAATGGCGCACCGGTCGCGCCGTGCCACTGGGGCGAATTGCAAGTTCTGTCACCTTGTCATCGACCATCGCGCGGCGGCGTGCACCATCGATTATTCCGAACTTAGTGACGCGGTCGAAACTGGCCAGCCCGGCATTGTCGAGAACACTCAAATCAAGCGCCAGCCCATCGCCCTTGCGGTCTTCCGTGATCATGGCAAGGCCGTTGCGCACCGCGTCTTCTGGCGTTGCAAATTTCGCCGGTTTGCCATTCAGCCGGATGTCGCCAACTTCGGCGGCTTCTGCCCCGAATATGGCCTTGGCCACCTCTGTTCGTCCCGAACCGACCAGGCCAAACATCCCGACGATTTCTCCGGCACTCAGCTTTAGATCGATGCCCTCGAAAACTCCGGCGCGTCCAAACTGCGACACTTCAAGGATCACGTCGCCCGTGCGCGTCTTGCGCGCGGGGTAAATTGCGGCCAGCGGTCGGCCGACCATGGCCTCGATAAGTTGCGCTTGATCGAGGCTGCCGATCTTACCCTGCAGCACGCTCTGCCCATCCTTAAGTACAACCACCTCGTCGGCAATTTCGAAGATTTCTTCCAGGCGGTGCGAAATATAAAGGATGGTTGTGCCCGCGGCAGCCAACGCCTTTATCTTTGCAAAAAGCACGTTGCTCTCTTGCGCCGATAGCACGGCTGTTGGCTCGTCGAGAATGAGGATGCTCGGTTTCGCCACCAACGCCTTGCCGATCTCAACGATCTGCTGCTTCGCCACGCTAAGCGAGCGCACCAGTGTGCCCGGGTCAATGTGGGGAAAACCGAAATCGGTCAGCACGGTGCTGGCAATGCGGTTGGCCTCGGCCCAGTCGATCACGAAGTTCAGCACCCGTGTCGGCATGCGGCCAAGCAGCATGTTCTCGGCGACGCTCAGATGCGGCAGTAGGCTAAGTTCCTGATAGACGGTGCGAATCCCCCGCTCCATCGCATCGCGCGGCACGGCAATTTGCACCGTCTGGCCGTCCAGCACGATCTCGCCGCTGTCGGGTCGCACGGCGCCCGATAGGATTTTCATCAAAGTCGACTTGCCCGCGCCATTTTCACCACAAATCGCCAGCACTTGACCAGTGGCAACCGAGAACGAAATGTCCCGGACCGCCAGGTTATCGTCATAGCTTTTCTTGATTGAGGTGACCCTTAGGTGCGGCATCAGTGCGCGCCACCGAATATCTCGTGCATGAGCAAGGTCTTTTCCTTGGTCATTTCCAGCAAAGTGTCGTGGATCCCCTCGCGGCTATTGCCATTGCCCGAGCCTTTGTTACCCCCAAATGGCAGCGTCTCGACTCGCACGGCGGTTGTGTGGTTGACCACCACGGTGCCCACATCAAGCACTTCGTAAGCGCGCATGATTTTGCGGATATCATTGGAAAATATTGCTGCCTGCAGCCCGAACTGGCTGTCATTGGCCATCGCCAACGCATGCTCGAAATCATCATAGGGGATCAGCGGCAGCACCGGACCAAACGTCTCGTCGTCAAAGGCCGGGGTGCCGGGCGTGACCCCGATCAAGATCGTCGGTTCATAGAAATTTCCCTGCCGCCTGCCACCCGTCACGACTGTCGCGCCATCGGCAACGGCCTGATTGACCTGCGCCTCAACCCGCTCGGCGCTGCGACGATTGATCAACGGGCCAACATCGGTCGTCGGGTCCGATGGGTTGCCCATCCGCAGTGCCCGTGTCCGGCTTGTCACTTCACCCAGAAGGCGCGCGTAAACTGGCCGCGCGACCAACACCCGTTTCACCGCACAGCAGATTTGCCCATTGCCAGAGGTGAACCTGCCGGCGACCAAAGCATCTGCCGTTGCTGGAATATCGGCGTCCTCGCACACGATGGTGGCGTCGTTGCCACCCAATTCGAGATGCACTTTCTTCAGCGTTGCCGCCGCCACTTCAAGGATGCGCCGACCAGCGGCGGTGGAGCCTGTCATTGCCACCATCTGCACGCCGGGCGATCTTACCAGCGCTTCGCCAACCTCGCGGCCACCGGTCAGCACCTGATGCCCGCCGGGCGGCAGGCCCGCATCCTCGAAATACCGAGCGATTTCAAGGATGGCGAGCGGGCAATCCTCGGGCGTTTTGGTGATCACAGCATTGCCGGCCGCCAGCCCGCCCGCCACCTTGTGGCTCCACAGCTCGACCGGGTAGTTGAACGGAACGATAGCGGCGATTACGCCCAGCGGTTGGCGCAGGGTGATGGCAAGCGATTTCTCGCGGCCCGGGATGGAATCGAGCGGCACCGATTTTCCGAACATCCGCTTTGCCTCTTCGGCATAGCCGCGGATGATGCGGGCGGCGACGCCAACCTCGCCGGTGGTCTCGCCAATCCGCTTGCCGTTTTCGCGGCACAGCAGCTCGCCAAGCATAGTTTGGTTGGACTCGATTCGGCGGGCGACAGTTTCAAGAATTTCGGATCGCCGGTGGGCCGGAAGTGTGGCCATCAGCTTGGCGCCACCTTGCGCGGCTGTCACGGCGCGCTCTGCATCGACCTGCGTTGCGCGCGGCACGCTGTCGATCCGCTGGCCGGTCGCAGGATCAAGCACATCGTCGACAGCGCCGTCCGACGCGCCCGTCCAGCTTCCGTCAATCAGCATGTCCATGCGCGACCCACTCCTCTGCAGTTGCTGAACAGCTAAGTCAATTATTGTAACTCGTCAACGACTATTGAACTTGCTAATCCTTATCACTTTTTGTATACGAATAATGAACGAACGCGGAGTCAGACGCACAATGACCGAAATCGATAGCAACGTCAGCGCAACCGCGCTTAAAGCCCTCAATGTTCTGGATTTTATCGGCGAGCAGCGCAGACCCCTAACCGTGATGGAGGTGGCCGACGCTATCGGCGTTGATCGGGCGACTGCCTACCGTATGCTGCTTACGCTGGTTCAATCCGGCTATGTGTCGCGCGACCAGAGCGCGAAGACCTACCGACTAAGCTTGAAGGTACTTTCACTTGGCCGAAACCTTCTGGGCGATGACGTGCGCTCTGCCCGGATCATGGATTGCCTGCGTGACGTCTCGGATGCCACCGGCGAAACTGTGCACTATGCGGCGCTTGAACGTGATACATCTGTCCTGCTCTTTCGCGCAAAGGGCACACAACGGGTCAGCGTGGACTTTCAGATCGGTGACCGCTCGTCATTGCATTGCACGTCAATTGGGAAGGTGCTGCTGGCCTACAATGACGCAAGGCTGGTTGAGACGGTGATCGAGAAAGGTCTGCCCAAAGTGGCACCGCAAACCATCACGGACCCGGAAAAATTTCGCCGGGAACTGGCTCGGGTTCGGGCGCAGGGCTATGCCTATGACGATCTCGAATTTGCCGATGACATGCGCTGCATTGCAGTTCCAGTTTTTGAAAACGGCGGCGAAGTTCCTGGCGGCATTTCCATTTCCGGCCCGAGCAGTCGCTTCGATCTTGAAAAACTGGATGCCTTGCGCGAGGTGGCAGTGGCTCGCGCCGCAATCCTATCCGGAAGCCTAGGATAGCGGTTCCTCCAAGATCCAAAGTGAGAAAAGTCAACTGCGTCGCGGAGGAAAAGATAAGCACGAGAGCAACTTATCAAGTTCGTATGGCAATTCGCATGCAAAACGTCGACGGACATCCTCAATGCTTTGCAAACTGTCACACCCGGGAAGCTTGCGTGGTGACGCCTGAATGGTAAGGGTGCACAATTCTGAAACGAAATCGCCACTTGGAGAGCTTGCAAGGTCACCTGCACCCGTCGCCTCGCCCCTAATCTGGCACGCGGCGCCATGAACAACGCTTCTTGCACCGTTCGACTTCTTGAGGTGCTTTGCCGGACGGTCAGCCCCGCAGCATTTGCGATGGAGGATCGCTCATTTTGAGACAGTGTTGCTCATCCAGCACGCTGCCTTCCCCCAGACAATTGAACGGCCCCCTTTCAAAAGGTCGCGCGCCACATCCGATACCGCCCCTGCCCAGTTACCTCACGGATCAGGCCCCGCGCTTCCATCAAAGCAAGGTTCCGCTGAACAGCAGCGCGGCTAGCACAGGTCAAGGCCTCGGCCATAGAGGCGGAAATTAGGGGCCATTCGGTCAGCACGCCGCGCAAAGCTGGCGGTGTTTTCCCCGAGAGCGGCGACATCTCAGTTTCTGCCCGCGCCGTCCAAGCCTCGATATCGTCGAGGTGCCGCACCGCGGTCAGGCATGCCTTCTCCATTCCGTCGAGCCACCGCGCCAGACGGTCAGCGGGTGGGCCACCAGCGCGCAGCCCCCCTGCCCCGCCCATGGCCAGAGGCGCAAAGACCGCCCCCTTGCCCTCGCTGGCCGCGATCCGTGCGGCTGTGACCGCAGCTTCCATCCGGTCGCCATGCTGCCCGAGGCCCGCAAGACTCCAGACGTGGAAACCCATGCAGGCGCGAGTGATCGGGTGTAGATCGGCGGCTTGCGCCATCAGGTCCAGCCAACCGCCCGCGCGATCCGCGAAGGGCTCGGCTTCATCCGCCATGTTCTCGGGATCGCGGCGGTCAAGGAACGCGGACAGGTCCACCTCTGGACCAAGGCCGCCGCTCAGGCGGCGCACCGCCCATCCAACACGCGCAAGCGCCCTGGATTCATCCTGCACGCCAGACAGGCGCATTGAGATCCAGAGCGCCAGCCGATCCGCACCGAGGCGATCACCCACGAACCAGCTCAGGTCGGCTCCCTCGATCAGAGCGAGCCTGTGCCGCCAGCCTTCAGGCCCGTGCATTAGCCGGTCGTCCAGCGCGCCGAGACGGCCGGCGACACGTGCAAGACGCGCCGCGTGGCCCGCCTCCGCCTTCCGCCATTCGTCGAGAACAGCGGTCTCAAGCGGCTCTGCCCATGGCCCGGGCGGCAGATGGTCAGGCTCTCTCTCCACAGGACCGGGCAGGAACCACAGATCGTCCTCGGACACCTGGTCGACATCCTCGACGTCGATGAGAGGATCATCAACAAGTCCATATTTAGCAGGTGCTTGTGGCTTCATATGTGCAAAATATGATCATTTTGCATTTTACCCAAGGGTTTTCTTGGGGTTGTGCTGAGACACTGTTATAGCAAGCGCGCGCGGTGAACCGCGAGGTCGCTCTGATTGCGCTCAGCCCATGGAAACCAAGGCCATTTTTGTGAACTACGCCACAGAGAGCGCCCTTGCATCCGCTTACAAACGGTCGTTTACTCCTGACATCCGCAATTGCAAAAAGGCCCCCTGCCCCGTGCCACTCATCGGATATGCGCGTGTTTCCACCGAAGACCAAACCGCCCTGCCCCAAGTTCAGGAGCTGCGCTCCGCAGGCTGCGTGGAAATTGTCAACGAGCAAGCCTCGGGCGGCAGCCGAACCCGGCCAGTTCTGGCGCGTGTGCTGGATCAGCTGCGCGGTGGCGATACACTTGTCGTGGTTCGCATCGACCGCCTTGCCCGCTCGCTTTCTCACCTCTTGGAAATCATCGATCGACTGGAGGCAAAAGGCGCACATTTCCGGTCCTTGCAGGATCCGATCGACACGGCGTCGCCTCAGGGCAAGTTCACCCTGCAGGTTCTGGGCGCAGCCGCCGAATTTGAGCGGGCCTTGATACGCGAGCGCACCAAGGCGGGGTTGCGATCTGCGAAGGCAGAAGGACGGGTTGGCGGCAACCCTGGCCTTAGAGCCCACGACCCAGCGGCAATCCGAAAAGCACGAGCGGCTCGGATAGAGAGTCATTTCCAAAAGCTGAACGCCACCGCTGAACATTGGGTGCCGGAAGTGCGCCGCCTTCGCCCTGACATGGCGTGGGAGGATGTCCTTTCGGTTGTGAACTCTGGCTTGCCGCGTGACGCCAAACCGTGGACCCAGCCTCGCTTGATCCGCGCAGCCAATAACTTTGTTCGTGAAGGCCTATTGCCTGCGGCTATTCTTGGCCGAGCCCTGCAAACTGAGAAAAACGACCGTCTCCCCGCCATCGTCGCCGCAATCAAGGGCGCAGATCCCGAAGTCACTCTGCAGGCAATCTGTCAAAGGTTGGAAGCAATTCGAGAGCGTACACCGCGGGGCCGGACAAAGTGGCAACCTTCATCGGTGAAGATGCTGCTAGAACGGGCAGCGAGGCTCGGGTTGGCGTGCTAGCTACAATAGAAATGCGGAAAGCGATTCGCGCACGGCTATTTCTGAGCTAGGTTTTGTGCTCTGTAGCCCAACCGGTACAAAATGTGTCATCTTCCAAAGCGGTGCGAACTTTTCACATAGCTATCAATAGCTTACCGAGCTGCGTTGAGAGTTTGGGCGAACAAGCAAAACATGCCGCTCAACTCACAGCATAAAAAAACAGTTGCCGCACTATAAGTTGCGTGCCATCACTTCAGTTGTCGCACAAACACGATTATGACGCTTTCTTGCGACGAAACTACAAAAGCCCACCAAGAGGCGCCTGAGGACAGATGAACACGAGCACATATCAACCTTCGCCAGGCTCAATTGCTAGCACAATCAGTGCGAACGCAGCACGCCTGTCTGAAGCTCTGAACACCCATATGCGCAACAGCTTTCAACCTGAAAGCCGAAAAACTCTGCGCAAGTTCCATCCCGCCGAAGTCTCCGAGCTGACGGGCATCAGCATGTCTAACCTTCGAACGCGACACCAGGAAGGCGACTTCCCTGAAGTCGAGACTGACGCGCGCGGCCGGCGCCTTTACACTGCAGAAGAAATCGACACCATCCGCAAGGTTATGGCGCGCACAGGTCGCAATGGCGATGCCTACCTTCCCGGGCGCCGTGACGGCGACGGACTACAGGTCATTTCTGTCGTGAACTTCAAGGGCGGTTCCAGCAAGACAACTTCGGCCATCCATCTGGCTCAGCGCTATGCACTGCGTGGCTACCGGGTTTTGGCGTTGGATATGGACCCACAGGCGAGCCTGACCACGATGTTTGGCTACCGCCCGGAGATCGAGTTTTCAGAAACTGGGACGATCTACGATGCTTTGCGCTATGAAGATCCCGTCCCACTCAGCCAAGTCATTCGGAAAACTTACTTTCACAATCTCGACCTCGCCCCGGCTGGTCTAATCTTGTCTGAGTATGAAACCGAAACTGCTTATGCTCTGCAGCATCGGGTTGATCCGCCTTTTACTCAGCGGCTCGCCATAGCATTGGATGAAGTTGAGAAGGATTACGACCTCGTCTTGATCGATTGCCCACCGCAACTTGGCTTCACCACCATGACTGCACTGCTGGCTTCGACTGGACTTCTTATAACTGTCGTTCCAAGCATGTTGGACGTTGCGTCAATGGCACAATTCCTTGAAATGGCTGGAGAAACTGTTCGGGTTCTAGAAGAGTCGACGGGTCCGACCGATTGGAAATTCCTCAAATTCTTAATCGCACGCTATGAACCGACAGACGTTCCGCAATCCCAGATGGCGGGCTTTCTGCGATCGATCCTACTGGATCAAGTCTTGAACACCCCGATGCTGAAATCCACCGCGATTTCCGATGCCGGCATGACCCAACAGACAATCTATGAACTCGACCCTACTCAAGTCATCCGCAAGACGCTGGATCGCATCCTCGAAAGTGTGAATGGCGTCGCGGATGAGTTTGAAAAGGTCATCCAGGAAGCCTGGGGACGGAGAACTGACTAATGGCTCGCCGCAACATATTTCAGCCACCACCACCTCCCGATTCCGGTTCGGAGGCTAGCCAACCGGACAGCAAACCCCGGTTCCCCAACACCGGGGCAATGTCTGGCGTCAAGTCGACGCTTCGCGACCTGTCTTCGAACGCTGTCCGAGAAATTGATCCAGCATTGATTGACGACGGCGGCCCGAAAGATCGCTTGGCCATCACTGATGCCGATGTTGCCGATCTTGTGCAGAGCATTCGGGCTCATGGACAGCAAGTGCCTATCATGGTGCGCCCGCTCCTTGAAAACCCGGGACGCTATCGCATCGTCTATGGCAGACGGCGGCTTCGTGCTCTGAAGTTGGCGGGCATCCCAGCCAAAGCCTTGATTCGAACGCTCACCGACGAACAGGCGATCTTGGCGCAGGGTCAAGAGAACAGCTTGCGCCTCGATCCGAGTTTCATCGAAAAGGCAATCTTTGTCACTGATTTGACCGATGGTGGATATGACCAGTCCGTCGTGTTGGATGCCTTGGCGATCGACAGGCCCATGCTATCTCGAATGACCAAAGTAGCGCGGTCGCTGCCACTTGGCGTGGTTCAGTTCATTGGCGCTGCACATGGAATCGGACGCCGTCGCTGGGAAGAGCTGGCTGACCTCGTTCGGGACAAAGGGATCGACCTCGACGCTCTCGTAGCTTCCCTGGATGAAGCCTCTCGTACGCTTACGTCAGATGAACGGTTCGCATTTCTATCTGATGCGGCATTGAAAGCAGGACAATCGGGCGCCTCACAAGCTGGTACGCCCCCTGCCCTACCGGTCATCTACGAGGGATCCAAGGTCGCCGAGATTAAAGACACTCCGCGATCATTGACGATCCGCTTTGCAGGCTCTGACCAACCAGAGTTCACAAAGTGGATGAGAGAACATGCTGAAACAGAGGTCTTGCGCCTCTACGAAGCCTGGCGGTCGGCAACTGAAGCCGATTGAGATGAACCGAGCAGATCAACAACAAAGGGAGCACTCGCAACCAAAGTAAAAAGAAAGAGCCCCCCAAGGTCACCCTCGGAGAGCCCAATCTGTTGCCTAGCATCACCAGATTTACCAGCTTCTCCCTGTCAGTCAAGAACAACCGATTCGGTTGATTCTATAAGTTTTGCCTAAATAGGCGAACTAATCGGTGCCTTGCTGTGGCAGCTTTTGCCTAGGCTTGCCGTGAAAAAACATGCGCTTTCAACATATTACTGCACCTTTAGGGTCGCGGTCCGCAGAAGCTTTGCCTACGACTCATAGTCAGCCCGATCGGTTCAGCCTCATCGAAGTTGTCCGCAAGGCCAGCACAGCCCTCGGGCTCAAGGCTCCGATCGTTGCAACTCTGGATGCATTGCTGTCCTGCTTGCCCCCAAAGCGAAGCCACAACTTCGTCTTTGCGTCAAACGCAACGATTGCTTTCAAGCGCAACGGTATTTCCGACCGAACGATCCGTCGACACGTCGCTCAACTAGCAGAGGCTGGCTTGCTCGTTCGATCCGATAGCCCTAACCGCAAACGCTTCTCCAAGAGCGACATGTCCACTGGCAGTGTCCTTCGCTTCGGTTTTGACCTTTCTCCGCTATTCAAAAGCTATGACCAGATTTGTGCGGTGGCGGAAGACTGCGCCAAACAAGCCAGTCACATTTCCTTCCTACGGACAAAAGTGCGGTGCGCGATCGCCCGAACAGTGGACTTAGATGGGTTAAGCATCGATGCGGAAAACGCACTTCGCGCCTTGAGGCGCAAGCTAACGGCTGAAGAACTCTACAGCATCCTGGATGACCTTGTCTCCGTTGAGGAAAACCAAGGTATGGATTGCAGTGCAGAGATGTCGATTGAGGCCGAAATGTCCGCAACTGACGGACAAAATGTCCGGCACCATCATAACTCAAAAAAAGAACTTATAGATTCTGATGTCGCTGAGAAGACCGAAGACTCCCATCAACGGCATCACCAGATGTCAATTGGAAGCCTAGTTGGTGCATGCAAAGAGGCAGCAAGCTACCTCCAACGCCCTGCAGAGAGCTTATCTGACGTAATCGGTCACGCCCGTACTCTTGCTCCAATGATGGGCATCGACAGTACGACTTACCGCGCAGCAGAAGATAGGCTTGGAGAACTTAGAACGGCCGTTACCGTTTGGGGCCTGCTTCAGATGCAAGGAAAAATTCGACAGATTGGAGCCTACTTTCGCGCCATTACCACCGGAAAACGAAGCGCAGCTTTCGATCCTTGGGCAATGATCAATACCCTTGTGAAGCAGAATAGGCTGCAAAGATGTTAAAGTTGTCCGCGGACAACGGCCAGCAGGGGCCAAGAACTGAAGTCTCTGCTTCAGAAAACAGAATTGTCCGCGGACAATCTTCACCGAGCGGCGTCAGATCGTTACTCGACAACGGTTCCACGGTTGAGAGTGAAAGGATTGCTTGTTTGAGGGTGGCGGGCAGTGAGATCGGGAGAGTGGCTCCCGGCGCCCGTCGTGGAGAAGACCTGATGGCCCAAGCTGCCCAGAAGATCACCCTGTCGTCCTCAAGGGACATCCCCTTTGACAAGCTGGTGCTGAGCCAGTCCAACGTCCGGCGCATCAAGGCCGGTGTGTCGGTTGACGAGTTGGCCGAGGACATCGCCCGCCGTGGTCTATTGCAAGGCCTGAGCGTGCGGCCTGTGTTGGATGCCGATGGCGTCGAGACCGGCAAGTTCGAGATCCCGGCTGGCGGTCGACGCTTTCAGGCGCTCTCGTTGCTGGTGAAGCAGAAGCGTTTGGCAAAGACCGCGCCTGTGCCTTGTGTGTTGCGTGATGTGACATCAGATATTCTGGCCGAGGACGACTCCTTGGCTGAGAACATGCAGCGCGTTGCCTTGCATCCGCTCGATCAGTTCCGCGCCTTTGTTGCTTTGCGGGAGAAGGGTCAGGGCGAGGAGGCAATCGCTGCGGCCTTCTTCGTGACGCCGCAGATCGTGAAGCAGCGGTTGAAGCTCGCATCCGTGGCCCCTGCCCTACTCGAGGTCTATGCCGAGGATGGCATGACGCTGGAACAGCTGATGGCCTTCACGGTGAACCCGGATCACGCGCGTCAGGTGCAAGTCTGGGATGCGGTGAAGAACTCCTGGAACAAGGAGCCCTACTCGATCCGGCGCATGTTGACGGAAACCTCTGTGCGGGCCTCCGATCGGCGCGCGGTGTTTGTCGGTGTTGATGCCTATGAGGCAGCGGGTGGAGTTGTCCTGCGCGATCTCTTCCAAGGCGATGATGGCGGCTGGTTGGAGGACCCTGCCCTGCTCGACCGTTTGGTCGCGGACAAGCTGCAAGTCGAGGCGCAGGCAATCGCCGCTGAGGGTTGGAAGTGGATCGAGGTGTCAACTGACCTGCCTTACGGCTACAGCCACGGTCTGCGGCGTCTGGTCGGCGATCCATCGCCGCTCAGCGCTGATGAAGCTGCAGACCACGCCAAGCTCCTCGCGGAGTATCGCGCACTGGAAGAGGAATACTCTGGCCAAGACGAATACCCCGAAGAGATCGACACCCGGCTCGGCGAGCTGGAAGCTGCGATGGAAGCCTTTGAGCAGCGCCCGCTGGTCTTTGATACGGCAGAGGTCAGTCGCGCCGGCGTCTTCGTAACGCTGGATCGGGATGGCAACCTTGCTGTCTATCGCGGCTATATCCGGCCGGAGGATGAGCCTCGCGAAGAGACCGTGGCCAACTTTGGCGATGAACTGGGTGCGGAAGGGCAGGGGGCTGATGGCAGGGTTTCCACCTATCAGCTTCCCGCTGGCACGTCTGCGGCCACCGTCATCACTTCCGAGGGCCAGCCGTTCAGTGCCGGTCTTGCAGACGATGAGGATGATGGCGCTTTGAAGCCCTTGCCCGAGCGTCTGGTCATGGAGTTGACTGCGCATCGCACCCTCGCGTTGCGCGAGGCGATTGGGAGTTCGCCCGATGTGGCCTTGACGCTGCTGCTCTTGAAGCTCGTCAATGACACCTTCCGCAGTTCCGGGGCTTCGGGCAGTTGCTTGGAGGCATCTGTGCGCCCCGTCTACATGTCGGCTCAGGCGCCTGATCTGAAGGACAGTCCGGTGGCCGCGGCCGTGGACGATCGTCATGCTGCCTGGGAGGCCGATCTGCCGCTTGGCGACGATGCCGTGCTTTGGGACTATCTTTCGGCCCTCGATCAGGCCAGCCGTCTGGCTCTGCTGGCGCATTGCCTGAGCTTCGGGATCAACGCGCTGCATGAGAAGGTGAACCTTTACGGCGCGGGCATCTCGGCCAGCGGGTTGACCCGGCGCATGGCGCAGGCGGCGATCGTGGCCCAAGCCGTCGATCTCGACATGGTCGCGGCTGGTTGGGAGCCGACGGCGGACAACTACCTGAACCGGGTTCCCAAGGCGCGTATCCTTGAAGCCGTGCGTGAGGCGAAGGGGGAGGGCACCGCGCAGTTGCTCGACCATCTGAAGAAGGGTGAGATGGCGACGGAAGCTGAACGCTTACTCAAGGGCAGCGGTTGGTTGCCGGAGGCTCTTCGCCGCAGTGATCTTGCCGCTCTGGACGGCGATGGTGCTGTAGAAGGGCAGGGGGCTTTGAGCGAAGAAGTCTTGGGCGATCAGCACAACATCGAGGAAATCGACTTGCCCGCCTTCCTGATGGCCGATTTGCCCGTGGAAAGTACGGCAATGATGGCTGCGGAGTGATCTGAGCCCCCGAGGGCGGGGAAACTCGCCCTCATTCACCACAAATCTCAACAATATCAATATGATGAGTGTGAATGCTCGCATTCAGGATGAGGAATCATGTCCGCAACCACGATAATCAACCAAGCGCCGTTGGGCGCGCTCATTCGCTACACTGATGGCAGTCCCAAACCGCCCGCGCGCTTCACCAAAAAGCTGGCGACGTGGGAAAGGTCCAACGGTGTTGGCCGTCTGGTGAAGAAGGAACCGCCGCGGCCTTATCCGACTTGGACGGCTCCGGCGTCCTTCACGCTGCATGAGGGCAACTTCTCCTCAGAGGGGGTGATCCTCGTCACGATCATGCGCAGCCATTCAGCTGACAGTCGGCTGGTCTTCGAGGTGGCCGAGGAACCCAAAGCTGGACAAGTGCGTGTTCTTCTGGACTTCGGTGGCAACACCGAGCTGCTGCATCTGGCGGAATCCATTACCGCGGCCGAGCTCTGGATCGCGAGGGAGGGCTATCGCAATGCGAGGATCGAGACCGTCGGTTCCGAGGATGGCGATAGGGCAGGGGAGGCGGGTATTGCCGCCTGAGCCTTCTCATAGACAAAGGGGCCCCGCCGCACACGGGCCTCTCATCCAGCACCAACCTGTCCCGCGCATCTGCGCGGGGCACCAAAGGCTCTATCCCCAGTAAGGCCTCGGACAACCAAAAGCATGTCTACAAGGCTGGCGGGGTGAGCATCGGCGGGACAATTCGGCTCCTTGTGTCAAGGTAACATCCCCCGCTTGCCAGTCCCTTCCTTGGCCCAAAGCCGGTCTTCGAGATCAACCCGCGAGGGGTCGGACTACGGGGCGAGCCCGTGCCGCCGGGTGGATTCGGGCAAGCCGAACGCACCCGGTGATGTCAGACCGTCTTTGGGCCTGCGGGTTCCTGTCAGCGCGGGGGATGGTCCCTCGCCTCCCAGCAGGAGCCAAAACAGATGTCCCGCAAAGATGCACACGCCTTCGCCGCCAGCCTTGCCGCCACCCTCATGGTTTCGATCGTCGTCTTCCAGGCAGGGGATGGAACCTATGGTGCCGTCCCCGCCGATGAAATCGACGGCGACGAGGTTCAGGTGCTTGTTGAGATCGACCCGTGGGCGTAAAGCCCACGGTCGTTAAGAAGGCCCGGGCACGGCGCGAACGCGCCTCCGGGCTTTTCGCCTGTCTGCCCCCAAGAGCCTGACAGGCCCATTGCGCCGACGTCTTGTCGGCATTCCGAAATCCAAAGAAGGCGGTGGCAAGAAACTGAAGCAGATAGGGCAGGGGGCTTTCTCATTTTGGGAGAACTACGCTCTGTAAACATGACCGAGGCGACGTGCTCACAAAAGTGGATTTCTATAACGCGAACGTCCTACTGCTCGGTCACGCACAGGCGGTCAGTTGACTGCCATGTCCTCGGGCGATTTGCCTGCTTCTAGGGCTGCGACAAACCACAGCGGTTTGCGCCCCCGGCCTGACCAAGTGAGAGCCGCGTTTTCTGGGTGGCGGTATTTCGCGGCGGCGGGCGCACGGCTGGGTTTTACCTCGGCGCCAATCAGGTCGGCAAGGGAATAGCCCATCTCTTTGGCAATGATCTCGAGCTTGCTGCGGGCATCGCTTTTCTTCCGGTCTTCAAAGTTGGAAATGGCCTTGGCCAGATCCTTCTGCAGGCTTTTGAGCTCCTTGAGTGACATTGCCTCGATGTTGAATTCAGCCATGGGTGCCTCGTGTCCAAAATGATGCCCTCGGGATAGCCGTCACGGCGCGGGCTCGCAACTCCGATCAGGCTGGGGCGCGAATGGCAAGCAAAGGGGCTCTGAGGTGATCCGCCGAAATGTGGGTAAGGACTTTGGGTTTACCGTCTTAGCAGGGCGAGGGAAGACATGTTCTGCAAGAGCCCCCGATCTCTCCTGTCCCCGGCGCCATCCCTTCGACTGACAATCCCCTAAGCCTGTTCGGGTTCATGCGCGCAACCCCGCGTCAGTCCGGGCCGTGTTGGCTAGCGTTTCTTTGGAAACGCGGCACCTGCCCGCTCCACCCCGAACCTTTGGGGGTTTCCGTCTGGTCTGATGGCCCAGCCGTGCACGCCTCACCCGAC
>CAYMRX010000007.1:0-276402 GCA_964393035.1 uncultured Tabrizicola sp. | reverse complement strand
CCTCGCAGAGGCTGAATCACGCCGCGAGCGGATAATCAATGGGTCCTGACCCTAAGCCGCCAAAATCTCGCCTTATTCTGGCACTATGATCGCAATCAGCACTAAGGCTGGAGGGCGAACCCATGGATGCGGTCATGAAAGGCTACAAGGCGGTGTCGCTTCTGGTTTGGTTGAACGCTGACCGTCTGTTTAGTCTTGGAACCGTGGTTGTCGGGCTTTTGGCCGGGGCTTTTCTGGGGACGGCCTTGTTGCAACCCTAAGGGCGGGCCGATCTTCCTGCAACAGCCTGCGATTTCGTGCGAATTCCACGCCCGTGCGATGGCTTGTCCTTTTGACAAGGCTTGCGGTTCCAGCTAGTCAGGAGCACAAGAATTTGTGAGAGCCGGGGCCATTCCATGCGTAATTCTGCGACTGTACACAAAAGCCAGACCCGCGTTGGCCGCGCCTTGCTTCGCCCCGCGGCGGTTGCGCTTCTGCTTTGTGGAACAGGGCTTTCCACGCCGTTCTTCACAGCGGCCCAGGCGCAATCCTACAGCTTTTCCAACGTCGTCATCGAAGGCAATGACCGGGTTGATGCCTCCACCGTGCTGTCGCATGCGGGAATCGGGCAAGGGCAGACGCTGACCACCGGGCAGTTGAATGACGCCTATCAGCGTCTGGTGAATTCGGGCCTTTTCGAAACGGTGGACTTGCAGCCGCAGGGCGGCACGCTGAAAATCGTGGTCAAGGAAATGCCCATGGTCAGCGTTGTCGATCTTCAGGGCAACAAGCGGCTGAAGGATGAGCAGCTCAAGGAACTGGTCAAGTCGAAGGCGCGCAACGTCTTCAGCCCGGCCACCGCCGAGGCCGACGCCGCCGCCATTGCCGAGGCCTATCGCACCGAGGGCCGTCTGGCGGCCTCGGTGACGCCAAAGTTGATCCGGCGCTCGGATAACCGGGTGGATCTGGTCTTCGAGATCGTCGAAGGCAAGGTGGTTGAGGTGGAGCGGCTGTCCTTTGTCGGCAACCGGGCCTATTCTGATCGCCGGTTGCGGCAGGTCCTGGGCACCAAACAGGCGGGCCTGCTGCGCCAGATCATCGGCCGCGATACCTTCGTGGCCGAGCGGCTGGAGCTGGACAAGCAGCTCTTGAAAGATTTTTACCTGTCGCGCGGCTTCATCGACGTTGATGTGACGGATGCCACCGGCGAGATTTCGGCCGAGCGGGATGCCTCTTTCGTGACCTTCACGGTTCAGGAAGGCCAGCGGTATCGCATCGGCACTGTCAACACGACCTCGTCGGTCGAAGGCGTGGATGCGGCGGAATTCGCCGGCGTGCAAAAGCTGCGCAGCGGCAGCGTCTATTCCCCGGCGCTGATCGAAAACAACATCGCCCGGATGGAAAATCTGGCGCTGAAAAAGGGTCTGAACTTCGTCCGGGTCGAACCGGTGCTGACGCGCAACGAAGAAACCCAGACGCTGGATATCGAATTCGTGTTGTCCAAGGGCGACCGCGTCTTTGTGGAGCGCATCGACATTGAAGGCAATACCACGACGCTGGATCAGGTGATCCGCCGTCAGTTCCGCACGGCGGAAGGTGACCCCTTCAACCCGCGTGAAATTCGTCAGGCCGCCGAACGTATCCGCGCGCTTGGCTATTTCGAGGAGGCCAATGTCGAAGCTGCGCCCGGTGCTGCGGCCGATCAGGTCGTGGTCAACGTTGACGTCGAAGAAAAGCCGACCGGCTCCTTGAGCATCGGCGGGTCTTATTCGGTCGGTTCCGGGGCGGGTCTGACCTTTGGGTTCTCGGAAGACAACTTCCTTGGTCGCGGCCAAAAGGTGGGGATTGATATCACCACCGGCGCCGACACGGTGGACAGTTCGCTCACCTTTGTCGAACCCGCGCTTTTGGGTCGCGATCTGAAGCTGAAATTCGGGGCCTTTTACAAGACCTCGAATTACGCCGATGCCTTCTATGACACCAAGCAGATCGCCATCTCGCCCGCGCTGGAATTCCCGATCAGCGAATTCGGGCGGCTGGAACTGCGTTATCGCGTGTTCAATGACGCGGTGAAGAATGTCGATCCGGATTCGTCGACCGTCTTGCAGGACGAAGAAGCCGTCGGATCGCCCATCGGCTCCTCGATCGGCTATTCCTATTCCTATGACAACAAGATCGGCGGTCTGAACCCGAACAGCCGTGTCCTGTTGCGCTTCAGCCAGGATTTCGCTGGCGTCGGCGGCGATGTGAACTACCTCAAGTCCGAGGCGCTTGGCGTGCTGGAAACCAAGATCCTGAACGAGGAAGTCACCCTGCGGGCCGTTTTTGAAGGCGGCGCTGTGGTCACGACGGGCGGCTATACCAGCCGTGTGACCGACCGCTACTTTGGCAACAGCAAGATCCGCGGTTTTGAGGCCAATGGCATCGGTCCACGCGATCTGACCGGGCCTGCAAACGAAGACGCGCTTGGCGGCAACATGTTCGCGGTGGCGCGGTTCGAGGCGGATTTCCCGCTGGGCTTGCCGGAAGAATACGGCATCAAGGGCGGGGCCTTCCTAGATGTGGGTTCGATCTGGGGGCTGGATGACACGCTGGGCGGCACGATTGACGATTCCGCCAAGCTGCGTTCGGCCATTGGTCTGTCGGTGCTGTGGGATACCCCGCTTGGGCCGTTGCGCTTCAACTTCTCAAAGGCGCTCAGGAAAGAGACCTATGACAAGGAACAAAGCTTCGACCTGACGATCTCGACCAAGTTCTGATGCGTGGTGCCGTTCTTCTTGCCTGTGCCTTGGTTGGCCTTTTCGGCCAACCGGGCTTGGGCCAGGAGGCCACGGCCCCAGCCGCATCCGTGCTGCCGAACTCCCCGATCCTGACCTTGAATGACGAGCGGCTGTTCAGCGGCTCCGCCTTTGGCAAGGCGGTCATCGCCCGGCAGGAGGCGGCCGCACAGGCCCTGACGGATGAAAACCGCCGGATTGAGGCCGCGCTTGAGGAAGAAGAAAAAGACCTGACCACGCGGCGCCCTGCCATGAAACGCGAGGCCTTCACGCCCTTGTCCGAGGCGTTCAACCAAAAGGTGGAAGGCATCCGCAAGGCGCAAGACGCCAAATCCCGCGATCTGACCCGCGCCTATGAAGAAGACCGCGGCAGGTTCCTGCAATCCGCCCACCCGATTCTGGCCGAGGTGATGCAGGCCGCCGGGGCCATCGCCATCATCGACAGCCGCGCGGTCATTATCGGCTTTGACAACATCGACATCACCGACGAGGCGATTGCCCGGCTGGATGCTGCCTTTGCCGACGGAAGTTTGACCCCCGGCGCGCCTTGATCGTGTCATGTCCTGCCCCGGTGCCGAGGGCTTCCCTTGCTCCGCGCCGCCTGCCTTGCTAGTCAGAAGTCAGAGACACCCGGCGACCAAAGCCCGCGAGGAAATAGCATGACCGAGACCACCGCCCCGACGGCCGCTGACGCGCCGCTTTCCGCCGATCTGGCGCTGATCCAGCGCATCATCCCGCATCGCTATCCGTTCCTCTTGGTCGACAAGGTGCGCGACATCCACCTGAACAAATCCTGCGTCGGCATCAAGAATGTCACCTTCAATGAGCCGCAGTTTCAGGGCCACTTTCCGGGCATGCCGGTGTTTCCCGGCGTGATGATCATCGAGGCGATGGCGCAGACGAGCGGAATCCTTGTCGGGCTGTCGATGGATCTGGTGGACAAGAATGCCAACGTGTTTTTCATGGGGGTCGATGCGGTGAAGTTCCGCCGCAAGGTGGTGCCGGGCGACGTGCTGGAACTGCATGTCACCGCGCTGCGCGGGGGCGGGCGGGTCTGGAAATTCGCCGGCAAGGCGATGGTGGATGGCGAACTTGCCTGCGAGGCCGAATTCATGGCCATGTTCGACGTGCCGAAGGCCTGACGCCCATGGCCATTCACGGAACCGCCGTCATCCATCCTTCCGCCTATGTCGAAGAAGGCGCGACCATCGGCGCGGATTGCTATATCGGCCCGTTTTCGATGGTCGGCCCCGAGGTTGTGCTTGGCCGCGGCGTCATGCTGAAATCGCATGCGGTGGTGACGGGCTGGACCGAGATCGGCGATGAAACCACGATTTTCCCCTTTGCCACCGTGGGCGAGATCCCACAGGATCTGAAATTCAAGGGTGAACGCACGCGGCTGACCGTCGGCGCGCGCTGCCGCATCCGCGAGGGGGCGACCTTGAACACCGGCACCGAAGGCGGTGGTGGTCTGACCAGCGTGGGCGATGATTGCCTTTTGATGACGGGGGCGCATATCGGCCATGATGCGCGGGTCGGCAACCGGGTGATCCTGGCCAATCAGGTCGCCATCGCGGGCCATTGCCAGATCGGCGATGATGTCATCATCGGCGGGCTGTCGGGCATTCACCAATGGGTGCGCATCGGGCGCGGCGCGATCATCGGCGCTGTGACCATGGTGACCAATGACGTCATTCCTTACGGCCTTGTGCAGGCGCCGCGCGGCGAGTTGGACGGGCTGAACCTTGTCGGGCTGAAGCGCCGGGGCGTTGATCGGGCGGATATCACCGCCATGCGCGCGGCCTTTCAGATGCTGGCGCAAGGCGAAGGGTCTTTCCTTGATCGCGCCCGCAAGATCGCCGAGGAAACCGACAGTTCTTATGTCCGCGAGATGACCGATTTCATCCTTGGTGCCTCGGACCGCAATTTCCTGACCCCGAAATGAGCCGACTTGCGCTCATTGCCGGGGCGGGGGGGCTGCCTGCCGCTTTGGTCGCAAGCCTGCCCGAGCGACCGCTGATCTGCGTGCTTGACGGCTTTGCCCCTGCCGGGCTGGTGCCCGACCAGACCTTCCGGGTTGAACGTTTGGCGCTGTTCCTGCGCTGGCTGGAAGATCAGGGGGTGACCGAGGTCTGCTTTGCAGGCGCGGTGCAGCGTCCGGCGCTTGACCCTTCGCTGTTCGATCCCGCCACCGTCACCATGGTGCCGCGGCTTCTGGCCGCCATGGGGCAGGGCGATGATGCCACCCTGCGCGAGGTCTTGGCGATTTTCGCCGAAAGCGGCTTTGCGCTGAAAGGCGTCGCAGAGATTGCAGCGCATTTGGTGCCGGGACCGGGGCTTTACGCGGGTGCGACGGGGCCGCAGGACGAAAAGGACGCCATCCGCGCCGAAGCCATCGTGGCCGCCCTTGGCGCTGCGGATGTGGGGCAGGGCTGCGTGGTGGCGGGCGGGCTGTGCCTTGCGGTCGAAACCTTGCCCGGCACCGATGCCATGCTGGCCTTCGTGGCGCAAATCCCGCCCGGCTTGCGCCCGGCCAAAGGGCTTTTCTACAAGGCCCCGAAACCCACCCAGGATCGCCGCATTGATCTGCCTGCCTTGGGTGTGGAAACCGTGCGCAACGCCGCTGCTGCCGGGCTTGGCGGCATTGCTTGGCAAGCGGGCGGCGTCATCTGCCTTGACCTGCCCGCCATGCAAGAGGAGGCCAGCCGCGCTGGCCTGTTCCTGTGGGCGCGCTAAGGCTTTACCTGATCGCGGGGGAGCCTTCGGGCGACCGTCTGGGTGCGGCTTTGATGGCAGGGCTGAAATCACTTGTGCCGGGCGTGGAGTTTTACGGCATCGGCGGGCCTTTGATGCAGGCCGAGGGGTTGATGAGCCTGTTTCCGATGGAGGAATTGTCCATCATGGGGCTGGTCGAGGTGCTGCCGAAATACGCGCATCTGAAACGCCGCATCCGTGAGGCCGCCGCTGACGCGCTGGCCCGCCAGCCTGCCGCGCTTATCACCATCGACAGCCCGGATTTCTGCCTGCGGGTGGCGGCATTGGTGAAGACCGCGCGGCCGGATCTGCGCACCATTCATTATGTCGCGCCCTCGGTCTGGGCTTGGCGGCCGGGCCGTGCGGCCAAGATGGCCCGCCACATCGACCATGTGTTGGCGCTTTTGCCGTTTGAACCGCCCTATATGCAGGCGGCGGGCATGAGCTGCGATTTTGTCGGCCATCCGGTGGTGTCAGACCCCCTTGCCAGCCCCAAGGAACGCGCCCTGATGGCAGGAGAGGGACCGCTCCTCTTGGCGCTGCCCGGCAGCCGCAAAGGGGAAGTGAGCCGCCTTTGCCCGGTGTTCGGGGCGGTGATTGCCCGGCTCAAGGCGGTGCATCCCGCCTTGCGCGTTGCGCTGCCCACGGTGCGGGGTGTGGAACCCATCGTGCGTGACCTGACGCGCGATTGGGCGGTCACCCCGCAGATCATCACCGACCCCGCGCGGAAACGCGCCGCCTTTGCCATGGCCGATGTGGCGCTGGCCGCGTCTGGCACGGTGTCGCTGGAGCTTGCCGCCAATGCCTGCCCGATGGTCATCGCCTATGACATGAACCGCCTGACGCTGTGGCTCATGCGTCGCGCGGCGACGGTGGATACGGTAACCTTGGTGAACCTTGTGTCCGAAAGCCATGTCGTGCCCGAATTCATCGGTGCCGACTGCCGGGCTGATCTGATCGCCCCCGCGCTTGAGACGCTTTTGGCCGACCCTTCAGGCCAGAAACAAGCCATGGCGCTGACCATGGAGCGGCTGGGCAAGGGCGGTGAGGCCCCCGGCTTGCGCGCGGCGCGGTCGGTGCTGGCGGTGCTTTGACCGCCGCAGCCTGCAATTTTCTTCGCAGAAAATTGCAAAGACCTTCGAAGGTCTTTGCTCCTCGTTACCGACCCCGCCAGATCCAGCCGCCGCCGTAAACCCGGCTGCCTTCGGGGGCATAGAACACACAAGCCTGCCCTGCCGAGACGCCATCTTCGGCGTCAAACAGTTCCACCTCGGCCTCGGTCGCGGACAAAGGCCGGATCACCGCCGGGCGCGGCGGGCGGGTGGAGCGGACCTTGACGTTCAGATGCCATTCCGCGCGGCTGTCAAAGGCGTCATCCCCCAGCCAGTTGATCTCGCGGATCGGGATCACCCGCGTGGAGAGCGCCGTCTTTGGCCCCACCACCACGCGGCGGGTTTCCGGCTCCAGCTTCACCACATACAAAGGTTCGCCCAGGCCGCCGATGCCAAGGCCCTTGCGCTGGCCGATGGTGTAATGGATCACGCCGCCATGCTGGCCCAGAACCCGGCCCTCCATATCGACAATCTCGCCCGGATCGGCGGCACCCGGCCGCAGCTTTTCGATCACGGCGGCATAATTGCCGTTCGGCACAAAGCAGATGTCCTGGCTGTCGGGCTTGTCGGCCACGGAAAGCCCGTATTTCGCCGCCAAGGCCCGGGTTTCCGCCTTGGAGGCCAGATGGCCCAAGGGAAAGCGCAGGTATGAAAGCTGCTCGGGCGTGGTCGAGAACAGGAAATAGCTTTGGTCGCGGTTCGGATCGGTCGCCATATGCAGTTCCGGCCCCGCGCCGACCTTGCGCTGGATGTAATGCCCGGTCGCCATGCAATCGGCGTTCAGATCCTTCGCCGTGGCCAGAAGATCCTTGAACTTCACCCGCTCATTGCAGCGGATGCAGGGCACCGGGGTCGCCCCGGCCAGATAGGCGTCGGCAAATTCCTCGATCACCGCCTCGCGGAAGGTGTTCTCGTAATCCAGCACATAATGCGGAAAGCCCATCACCTCGGCCACGCGGGCGGCATCGTGAATATCGCGCCCCGCACAGCAGGCCCCTTTTTTCGCCAGCGCCGCGCCGTGATCGTAAAGCTGCAAGGTGACGCCCACGACGTCATAGCCTTCTTCCTTCAGCATGGCCGCCACCACCGACGAATCAACGCCGCCCGACATGGCCACGACCACGCGGGTGTCGGATGGGGCTTTCGGCAGGCCAAGCGAATTGAGCCTTTGGTCAAGCATTTTAGGGCCTTTCGGGGTTTCCCGCGCAATATAGGAAAATGCCACGCAGTCTCAACCCCTGCTTTCACGCATCTTTAAGCCCGCGGCGTCATGCTCCCTGCCATGAGTAAGGGAGAGCCCATGTTCTTGAAACGCGTTGATGGTCCGCGTCAGGTGACGCTGCCCGATGGCAGTATCCTGTCGCGTGCTGACCTGCCCCCCGCCGAGACCCGCCGCTGGGTCGCCAGCCGCAAGGCGATCGTCGTCAAAGCCGTGTTGCATGGCCTGATTTCCCGACCCGAGGCGTTGGAACGCTATGCGCTGTCAGAGGAGGAGTTTGCTTTGTGGCAAAATGCTGTTGAAAAACATGGCGAAAAGGCCTTGCGGGTAACGGCCATCCAAAGATACCGTCAACTTTAGATTGTTTTCACTTTTCTCTAGGGGAGAGTAACCGCGTGTTAACCATTGGTCGCCTAAGTCATTAACGATGATGCCAGAACACCGGAGCCTATGACGATGCGAATTCTTTTGGTTGAAGACGATCCGACGACGTCTCGTAGTATCGAGTTGATGTTGACCCATGCCAATCTGAATGTCTTTTGCACCGATCTGGGCGAAGATGGAATCGATCTGGCGAAACTCTACGATTACGATCTTATCCTGCTGGATCTGAATCTTCCCGATATGTCCGGGCATGAGGTGCTGCGCCAATTGCGGCTTTCCCGCATTGAAACACCGATCCTGATCCTGACCGGATCGGATGATACTGACAATAAAATCAAAAGCTTCGGCTTCGGAGCCGATGATTATCTGACCAAACCCTTCCACCGCGAAGAATTGGTCGCCCGGATCCATGCGATCATCCGGCGCTCCAAGGGGCACAGCCAATCGGTGATCCGCACCGGCGCCGTCAATGTCAACCTTGACGCGAAGACGGTCGATGTCGACAACAAGACAGTGCATCTGACCGGCAAGGAATATCAGATGCTGGAACTCTTGTCGTTGCGCAAGGGCACGACGCTGACCAAAGAGATGTTCCTTAACCATCTTTATGGTGGCATGGATGAGCCGGAACTGAAAATTATCGACGTTTTTATCTGCAAGCTGCGCAAGAAACTGGCCGAGGCGACGGGCGGGCAAAATTATATCGAAACCGTCTGGGGCCGCGGATATGTGCTGCGCGATCCGGGGCCGGGCACCGCGCTGCCGAACCTCGTGGCCACGGCCTGACGGAACCCGCCTAGACCTTTCCCGCGTCGCCGCCTAACCTTGGGCGGCGAACGGGGGGAGGGGGCGATGGCCGCTGAGATGACTGTTGACCAGCTGACCGAGGCCCAGGCCCGTGTCGAACTTGATCGGCTGGCCGAGGCCATTGCACAGGCCAACCGCGCCTACCACACGCTTGACGCACCCGAGATTTCGGATGCCGATTATGACGCCTTGAAACGGCGCAATGCCGCCATTGAGGCGCGGTTTCCGCAGTTGAAACGGGGCGATAGCCCGTCCGATCAGGTGGGGGCGCCGGTGGCCGATGGCTTTGGCAAAATCACCCATGCCGTGCCGATGCTGTCGCTGGAAAATGCCTTTGAAGACAGCGACATCGCCGATTTCGAGGCGCGCATCCGCAGCTTTCTTGGCCATACCGGGCCGCTTTCCTATACGGCCGAGCCGAAGATCGACGGGCTGTCGCTGTCCTTGCGCTATGAAAATGGCCACTTGGTGCAGGCGGCGACGCGCGGCGACGGGGCGGTTGGGGAAAATGTCACGGAAAACGCCCGCACCATTGCCGATATCCCGCAACAGGTGACAGGCGCGCCGCAGGTGATGGAGGTGCGGGGCGAAGTTTATATGTCCCATGCCGATTTTGCGGCCCTGAATGTCCGCCAGACCGAACGCGGCGACAAGACCTTTGCCAATCCGCGCAATGCTGCCGCCGGCTCCTTGCGCCAGCTTGACGCCGCCATCACCGCCGCCCGCCCGCTGCGGTTTTTCGCCTATGCCTGGGGCGCGCTGTCCGATCCGCTGTCCACCACGCAATTCGGCGCGATTGCGCGGTTGAAATCCTTGGGCTTTGAAACCAACCCGCTGACCATTCTGGCCGAAAACCCCGACGACCTTTTGGCGCATTATCGCAACATCGAGACACAGCGCGCCACCTTGGGCTATGACATCGACGGTGTGGTTTACAAGGTGAACGACCTTGGCTTGCAGGCGCGGCTTGGCTTTCGGTCCACCACGCCCCGCTGGGCGATTGCGCATAAATTCCCCGCCGAACTGGCGTGGACGCGGCTGGAAGGCATCGACATTCAGGTCGGCCGGACGGGCGCGCTCTCGCCGGTGGCGCGGCTGCAACCGGTGACGGTGGGCGGTGTCGTGGTGTCAAATGCGACGCTGCACAATGAAGATTACATCGCGGGCCGCGATGCCAAGGGCGGGGCGATCCGCGGCGGCAAGGATATTCGGGTCGGCGATTGGGTGCAGGTGTATCGCGCGGGCGATGTCATCCCGAAAATCCACGATGTCGATCTGGAAAAACGCCCTGCGGCGGCGGTTCCCTTCACCTTTCCCGTCACCTGCCCCGAATGTGGGTCCGAGGCGCATCGCGCCGAAGGTGACGCCGTGCGCCGTTGCACCGGCGGGCTGATCTGCCCCGCGCAAGCCATTGAGCGGCTGAAACATTTTGTCTCGCGCGGGGCGTTTGACATTGAAGGGCTGGGGGCCAAGCAGATCGAGATGTTCTTCAAGGACAGTCTGCTGCCCATCCGCACGCCAGCCGATATCTTCACCCTTGCCGCGCGCGACAGGGCCAATCTGGCGAGGCTGGAAAACCG
The DNA here is from genome assembly GCA_964393035.1 of uncultured Tabrizicola sp. Classification (GTDB taxonomy): domain Bacteria; phylum Pseudomonadota; class Alphaproteobacteria; order Rhodobacterales; family Rhodobacteraceae; genus Tabrizicola_A. The sequence goes on along the minus strand of CAYMRX010000007.1, from coordinate 265,790 downwards.
CGATGGCTATGGCAAAACCTCTGCCACCAAACTTTTTGCCGCGATTGAGGCCAAGCGGGTCATCCCGCTCGATCGGCTGATCTTTGCCCTTGGCATCCGCCATGTCGGCGAGGCGGCAGCCGGCCTTCTGGCCCGCCATTACGGCGACTGGGCGCCGTTCGAGGCCAATATCACAGCCGCCACCCCCGGCACGCCGGAATGGGCTGAGTTGACGGCGATTGACGGGGTGGGCGCGGTTTTGGCCACCAGCCTGACCGAGGCCTTCCAGAACCCGGCCGAACGCGCGGCCATTGATGCGCTGGTGGCCCAGCTTTCCCCGCAACCCGTTGAAAAGCCGCAAACAGACAGCCCTGTCGCGGGCAAGACGGTGGTCTTTACCGGCACGTTGGAACGCATGAGCCGGGCCGAAGCCAAGGCGCGGGCCGAGGCGATGGGCGCGAAAGTTGCCGGTTCGGTCAGTGCCAAGACCGATTATGTCGTGGCCGGGCCAGGGGCGGGGTCAAAGGCCAAGGAGGCCGAGCGCCTTGGGGTGCCGATGCTCAGCGAAGATGAATGGCTGGCCCTGACGGGGGCGACATGAGCCGCCCCGAGGCGCTGTTCCCGCTTTATGCGGATTTGGAAACGCTGGGCGGCGTTGGTCCCAAAACGGCGCAGGCCTTTGCCGGTCTGGGTGTCGCGCGCCCCAAGGATCTTTTGTATCTCTTGCCCCATTCCGCGGTGGACCGCAGCCGCAAGGCCAGCATCCGCGATGTGATCCCGCCTTCGGTCGTGACGGTGGAGGTTGAGGTCGGCGGCCATTTCCCGCCGCGGGTAAAGGGCAAACCCTACCGCGTGATGGTGCGCGATGCGGCATGCGAATTCCAGCTCGTGTTCTTCCACGCCCGTGGCGACTATCTGCAAAAGCTGTTGCCGACCGGGCAGCGCCGCCTTGTCTCGGGGCGGGTGGAGTTGTTCGATAATATTGCACAAATCGTTCACCCCGATCATGTCCTGCGCCCCGAGGAGGCTGCCGATCTGCCCGCTTGGGAACCGGTCTATCCCCTGACCGCCGGGGTCACCCAGCGGGTGATCGCCAAGGCGGCAGAGGCGAGCCTTGCCCGCACGCCCGCTTTGCCGGAATGGATCGACGGCCCGCTTCTGGCGCGGGAAGGCTGGCCGGATTGGCTCTCGGCGTTGCGGCAGGCGCATGGTCCGGGCAGCATGGCGGATCTCGCCTTTACCGCACCGGCCCGCCAACGCCTTGCCTATGATGAGCTTTTTGCCCATCAGGTGACGCTTGCGCTGGCGCGCAGCCAGTTGCGCCGCGCCAAGGGGCAGGTGACGCGCGGCACGGGCGTTTTGCAGGCCAAGGTCTTGCAAAGCCTGCCCTATGCGCCGACCGCGGCCCAGACCCGGGCGGTGGGTGAGATCGCGCAGGATATGGAAAACCCGCTCAGGATGAATCGGCTGTTGCAGGGGGATGTGGGCGCGGGCAAGACGCTTGTGGCCTTCCTAGCGCTGTTGATCGCGGTGGAGGCGGGCGGGCAGGGGGTGATGATGGCCCCCACCGAAATTCTGGCCCGCCAGCATCTGGAGGGGTTGCAACCGCTGGCCGCCGCCGCCGGGGTGCGGCTTGATCTTCTGACCGGGCGCGACAAGGGGGGCGAGCGCGCGGCGAAGCTGGCAGCCCTGGCCACGGGCGAGATCGGCATTTTGGTCGGCACCCATGCCGTGTTCCAAAAAGATGTGCATTTCAAGGATTTGCGGCTGGCCATCGTCGATGAACAGCACCGTTTTGGTGTCTCGCAGCGGATGGAGTTGGGGGCCAAGGGCGACATGGCCGATGTGCTGGTGATGACCGCCACGCCCATTCCGCGCAGTCTCGCGCTTGCCAGCTATGGCGATATGGATGTCTCGGTGCTGGATGAAAAGCCGGCAGGGCGCAAGCCGATCAAGACGGTTCTCGTCTCCTCCGCGCGGCTGGATGAGGTGATGGGCCATATGGCGCGCGCCGTGGCCGAGGGGCGGCAGGCCTATTGGGTCTGCCCCTTGGTCGAAGACAGCGAGGTGTTGGATTACGCCAGCGCCGAGGCGCGTTTCGCCAGCCTGCGCGCGGCCCTTGGCGATGTGGTGGGGCTGGTGCATGGCCAGATGCCACCGGCCGAGAAAGACGCCGCCATGGCGCGCTTTGTGGCCGGTGAGACCAAGGTCCTGGTGGCCACCACGGTGATCGAGGTCGGGGTCAATGTGCCCAACGCCTCGATCATGGTGATCGAGCGGGCCGAAATTTTCGGTCTGGCGCAACTGCACCAGTTGCGCGGGCGCGTCGGGCGCGGCACGGCGGAATCCACCTGTCTCTTGATGTATCAGGCGCCGCTGTCGGAAAGCGGCGAGCGACGCTTGAAGGTGATCCGCGACACCGAAGACGGGTTCCGCATCTCGGAAGAAGATCTGGCGATGCGCGGCGCGGGCGATCTGATCGGCACCGCGCAATCGGGCCTGCCGCGGTTTCGCGTGGCCGATATGGAACGGCAGGCCGGGCTGATGGCCATCGCCCAATCAGATGCCCGCCGGCTTTTGGCCGATGACCCTGCGCTTGAAACACCGCGGGGGCGCGCGGTGCGCAACCTTTTGTGGTTGCTCGATCAAGACCGGGCCATTCGGCTGCTGTCGGTCGGCTAAACCCTTTATCTGCCTTTCAAAATGGTTGGATCGGCCAAACCCGTCGCGGGGATGGGGTGCCTTCATGCGCGCTTTGTTCGCAAATGTTCTCATAAAGTTCTTGACGGATGCTTAATGTCATGTGAACAATATGAGAACAAAGCGAAGGAGACAGCCATGCTGACCGAGATTGCCGAGATTTTTCACCGTTCGCGCGCCACGGCGCTGGAAGACGCCGTGGGCGTCTTGTCGCTCTTTGTGATGCTCTATGCCGGGCTGGCGATTTCCGGCGCGCTTTGACCGTTTCTGCCTGCGATCTTTGCCCATCGGCCGCATATCTGTCCCCAAGGGATATGCCCCCGGGTCGCCTTGCCCGCCGCCGATGAAAGATACGCCACTTGCCGCCGTTCCTTGCTGGGGACGGCGGTTTTTTCAGGCCTCGGCCAAGGCCACCGCTTCACAGGCGGCTTCAAGTGCCAAGAGGATCGAGGCGTGGCGGTTCTTGTAGTCGCGGGCCGGGATCAGAACCTCATAGCCGTCAAACGGGGCCGCCGGCACCGGCCCCCCGTCTTTCAGCATGGCGCGCAAGGCGTCGCGGGCGGCCTCCAGCTCGGCCCGGCTGCGGCCTAGAACCACACCGCCAAGGATCGAGGCCGAAGCCTGCCCCAGCGCACAGGCCTTCACATCCTGCGCAAATTGCGAAATCCGGCCATCTTTCACCCCCACATCCACCGTGATGGTCGATCCACACAAGGGCGAGCGTTTTTTCGCGCTGCCCATCGGGGCAGAAAGCCGCCCCTGATGCGGGATCGAGGCGGCAAGTTCCAGGATCCGGCCAGAATAGAGCTTGATAAGATCGTTCTCAGCCATGGCCTTCCCCTTTGTGCCCCCTTGAGATAAGCCGCAATTCAGCCGCCGCCAAGGAGGAACGCCATGTCCTTTGATCCTGCAAGCCTAAAGTATGACGCCAATGGGCTGATCCCCTGCATCGCGCAGGATGATGCGACGGGCGAGGTTCTGATGATGGCGTGGATGAATGCCGACAGCCTTGCCCGCACGTTGGCGACCGGGAATGTCACCTATTGGAGCCGCTCGCGTCAGGCGTTCTGGGCCAAGGGCGAAACCTCGGGCCATGTGCAAAGGCTGGTGGAGTTGCGGATTGATTGCGACCGCGATTGCCTTTTGGCGCGGGTGACACAAGAAGGCCCGGCCTGCCACACCAATCGGCGGTCGTGTTTCTACACGGCGCTGCGGGATGGGGCAGAGGTGGAGCTTCTCACGCCGATGGCGTGACAAATTTTCTCGAGAAATTTTACAAAATTCTGCGAAGAATTTTGCCTACAACCCAACCATCCGGCGAATGTCCTCCGGCGTCGCCCCCTCGGCCCGATACTTCGCCAAGGCCCGCGCATCGTCACGTTTCGCCAGCCGCTTGCCGATGTCGTCACGGATCAGGCGGTGGTGGTGATAGGCGGGCGTCGGCAGGCCCAAAAGGCGTTGCAGTACGACATGGATGGCGGTCGCTTCGAACAGATCCTCGCCGCGCGTCACCTCGGTGATGCCTTGGGCCGCATCATCGACCACGACGGCGATATGATACGAGGTGCCGATATCGCGGCGGGCAAGGACAATATCTCCAACGGTTTCAGTCATTTGTCGGGCAGAATACACCTGTTCCCCCGCCCGTGTGCCGGTTTCAGCAAAGCGGATCTCTCCCAGCCGCGCCATCGCTGCGGCCATATCCAGACGCAGCGCGCCTGCGGTATGGCCCTTGCCCCGGCAGGTGCCGGGGTAGATCGGACCATCCGGTCCAATCACGGGCGCGCCTTCCTGTGGGGCAGACAAGGCAGCCTTGATGTCGCCACGCGTGCAGGCGCAATGGTAGGTTAGGCCCAGATTGTACAGATGTGCAATGGCGGCCTCATAAGCGGTGATCCGCTCTGACTGCCGCATCACCGGGGTTTCCCAGCGCAAGCCAAGCCAGCGCAGATCCTCGTAAATCCCCGCTTCATATGCGGGCTTGCAGCGCGGGCCGTCGATGTCTTCGATCCGCAACAAAAAGCGGTCGCCGCGCCCCGCCGCGACCAAGGCGGCAAAGGCATGGCCCAGATGCAAAGGCCCGGTGGGCGAGGGCGCAAAGCGGGTTACGCGCCCAGCCATTGGGTGAAGGCCTCTTTGGCGCGGTCGGTATAGGCCTTGTAACGGTCCTTGCGGCCGCGCCGTCCGCCCTTGGCGTCAATCGGCGGGAAAAGCCCGAAGTTCACATTCATCGGCTGAAAGGTCTTCGCCTCCGCCCCGCCGGTGATATGGGTGATGAGCGCACCCATTGCGGTTTCGGGCGGCGGGGGCGGCAAAACGCGCCCAAGGACTTCTGCGACGGCCATCCGCCCCGCCAAAAGCCCCATGGCGGCGCTTTCCACATAGCCTTCCACCCCGGTCACTTGGCCCGCAAAGCGGATATTCGGCCGTGATTTCAGCCGCATCTGATCGTCCAGGAGCGTGGGCGAATTCAAAAATGTGTTGCGGTGAATACCGCCCAGACGGGCAAAGCTGGCGTTCTCCAGGCCGGGAATCATTTTGAAAACAGCGGTTTGCGCGCCATATTTCATCTTGGTCTGGAAGCCGACGATATTGTAAAGCGTGCCAAGCTTGTTGTCGCGGCGCAGTTGCACCACGGCATAAGGCTTGACCGGGCTATGCGGGTTGGTCAGCCCCACCGGCTTCATCGGGCCAAAGCGCAGCGTCTCGCGCCCGCGTTCGGCCATCACCTCGATCGGCAGGCAACCATCGAAATAGCCCGCGGTTTCGCCTTCGTGAAACTCGGTCTTTTCCGCGGCCAGCAGGGCGTCGATGAAGGCCTCATACTGGGCCTTGTCCATCGGGCAGTTGATATAGGCCTTTTGTTCTTCCTCGGTCGCGCCCTTGTCATAGCGCGATTGCAACCAGGCGGTGCCCATGTCGATGCTTTCGGCATAGACGATGGGGGCAATGGCATCAAAGAACGCCAGACTGTCAGCCCCGGTTTCCGCGCGGATGCTTTGCGCCAGCGCGCCAGAGGTCAAAGGCCCGGTGGCAATGATCCAGTGGCCGTCCTGTGGCAGGTCGGTGATTTCACCCGGCACGATCGAAATCAGCGGATGCGCCCGCAACCGCTCGGTCACGCTTTCGGCAAAGGGGTCACGGTCCACCGCCAGCGCGCCGCCGGCCGGCAAGCGGTGGCGGGTTGCCATCTCCATCACCAAACCCTTTGCCGCCCGCATTTCCCAATGCAGCAGGCCCACGGCATTGCGCTCATCATCGTCGGAACGGAAGGAATTCGAGCAGACCATCTCGGCCATCAACCCGGTGCGATGGGCAAAGGTGCCGACGGCGGGGCGCATTTCATGCAAGACGACCGGCACGCCCATTTCCGCCGCCTGCCACGCTGCCTCGGACCCTGCCATGCCGCCGCCGATGATGTGAATTGTCTGTGTCATGCTGGCTTTCATCTTGGCCCAAATACCCCCGGCGCTTTTTCGCAATAGCCAAAGCCTCAGGATTTGAAAAGCCTTGCCCGCGCGGCGGCGGCAAAGGCCGCAGGGTCGCTGGTGTCAAAGCCCAACTCTGCCGCCTTTAGAAAGAAGCCCGGCGCAGGCAGGCCGCCCGCCAGACGCCCCTCGAAAAGTGCGGCCCTGAGCGGGCGACCCGCGTGGGCGTCTTCTTCCATCAGCGCCTCAAGGGCGGCGGTCAACTCGGCGATGCGCCAGCCCAGATCGCGGGCGAGGGCGCCGTAGGTGATGGTCTGGCCCCGGCCTGCCAGATCGGCAAGCCGGGTTGCAAGCTCACTCACCCTCGCCCTGTTCGGCCACGCGGGCGACCGAGACGACTTCCTCATCGGCGCCAACGTTGAACACCCGCACCCCGCCCGCGCTGCGCGAACGGAACGAGACCTGCTCCACCGGAACCCGGATCGACTGGCCCGTGCTGGTCGCCAGCATGATCTGGTCGGTCAACTCCACCGGGAACGACGCGATGATCCGCCCGCCACGCGGCCCGGGCGAGATGGCCTTGACGCCCATGCCGCCGCGCCCGCGCACCGGGTAATCGTGGCTGGACGACAGCTTGCCCGACCCGCCCTTGGTGATGGTCAGGATCAGATCTTCAGCCGCCGACATTTCGGCATAGCGTTCGGGGCTAAGCTGGCCTGCGGCCACGCTTTCTTCTTCGTCATCGGCCTCATCCTCGGTCACGCCGGCCATCAGGCGGCGCTGCTTGAGATAGGCCGCACGTTCGTCCGCCTCGGCGTCAAAGTGACGGATGATCGCCATCGAGACAACGTGATCGCCCTCGGCCAGACGGATACCCCGCACGCCGGTGGAACCGCGTGATTTGAAAACGCGGATTTCCTGCGTCGAGAAGCGGATGGCGCGGCCGGCTTCGGTCACCAGCATCACATCGTCGTTCTCATCGGCAATCGCGGCATTCACCAGCGTCACCCCTTCGGGCAGCTTCATGGCAATCTTGCCGTTGCGCATGACGTTGGTGAAGTCGGACAAATCGTTCTGCCGCACATCGCCATCAGAGGTGGCAAAGACGATTTGCAGGTTTTCCCATTCGGCCTCCGGCACATCCACCGGCATCAGGGCGGCAATGCTCACGCCTTGGCTAATGGGCAGGATGTTGACCATGGCCTTGCCCTTGGCGGTGCGACCGGCCAGCGGCAGACGCCAGGTTTTCATCTTGTAGACCATGCCGTCGGTGGTGAAGAACAACAGATGCGTGTGGGTATTGGCGACGAACAGCGTCGTGACCACATCGTCTTCCTTGGTGGCCATGCTGGCCAGACCCTTGCCGCCGCGGTTCTGGGCGCGGAATTCGGCCAAGGGCGTGCGCTTGATATAGCCGCCGGAGGTGATGGTCACGACCATATCCTCGCGCTCGATCAGGTCCTCGTCGTCCATATCGCCAGCCCAATCGACGATCTCGGTGCGGCGCGGCACGGCGAACATTGCCTTCACCTCGCGCAATTCGTCCGAGATGATCGCCATGATCCGGTCGCGCGAGCCCAGAATTTCAAGGTAATCCTTGATCTTGGCGGCCAGTTCTTCCAACTCGTCCGTCACTTCCTTGACGCCAAGCTGGGTCAGACGTTGCAGCCGCAGGTCGAGAATGGCGCGGGCCTGAATTTCCGACAGGTTATAGGTGCCATCGTCGTTGATCGTGTGGCTGGGGTCGTCGATCAGCCGGATGAAGGGCGCAATCTCATGCGCGGGCCAGCGCCGGGTCATCAGCTTTTCGCGGGCCTCAGCGGCATCGGCAGAGGAGCGGATGGTCTTCACCACCTCGTCGACGTTCGAAACCGCCACGGCCAAGCCACACAGCACATGGCTGCGCTCGCGCGCCTTGCGGAGTTCAAAGGCGGTGCGGCGCGCCACCACTTCCTCGCGGAAGGTGATGAAATGGCTGAGGAAGTCGCGCAGCGTCAGTTGCTCGGGGCGGCCGCCGTTCAGGGCCAGCATGTTGCAGCCGAAAGAGGTCTGCATCGGGGAAAAGCGGTAAAGCTGGTTCAAGACCACATCGGCGGTGGCGTCGCGCTTGAGTTCGATCACCACCCGCACGCCGATACGGTCGCTTTCGTCCGCCACCCCGGCGATGCCCTCGATTTTCTTGTCGCGCACCATTTCCGCAATGATTTCAATCATGCGCGCCTTGTTGACCTGATAGGGCACCTCATCGACGATGATGGCGTAGCGATCCTTGCGGATTTCCTCGACATGGGTTTTCGCCCGGATGATGACCGACCCGCGCCCCTCAAGATAAGCCTTGCGCGCGCCCGAACGGCCCAAGATCGTCGCGCCCGTCGGAAAATCGGGGGCGGGGATGATGTCCATCAGCGCTTCCATGCTGATGTCGGGATTTTCGATCATGGCGAGCGTGCCGTCGATCACCTCGCCCAGATTGTGCGGCGGAATGCGGGTGGCCATGCCGACGGCAATGCCTTCGGCGCCGTTGACCAGCATGTTCGGGAAACGGGCGGGCAGAACGGTGGGTTCGCGGTCCTTGCCGTCATAGTTGTCCTGGAACTCGACGGTTTCCTTGTCGATATCGGCCAAGAGGAAGGCGGCGGGCTTGTCCATCCGCACTTCGGTATAGCGCATGGCTGCGGCGGTATCGCCGTCCATCGACCCGAAGTTGCCCTGACCGTCGAGAAGTTTCAGGCTCATCGAAAACGGCTGGGCCATCCGCACCAGCGCGTCATAGATCGCACTGTCGCCATGGGGGTGGTATTTCCCCATGGTATCGCCCACGGGCCGCGCCGATTTGCGGTAAGGTTTGTCATGGGTATTGCCGGATTCCTGCATCGCAAAAAGGATGCGGCGATGCACCGGTTTCAGCCCGTCGCGCAGGTCGGGAATGGCACGGCTGACGATCACGCTCATCGCGTAATCGAGATAGGCCGTTTTCATTTCATCTACGACATCGACCTGCGGGCCGTGATAGGCCGCGCGCTCGGGCTTTTCACCAGTCGCTTCAGGGGTTTCCGGGCTGTCGGTCATGTGTCCTCGCGCCCCCGTCGAGGGGGTCTAGATATGGTTGGCCGGACCTTACAACATACAGCCCATCGCGGCAATGCCGGGGGTTGCCCTTTTGCCCGGCTTCTGGGAAAAGCCCGCGCTTTCCTGGGGGGCAATGTGGTGGATCTTGGGCTTGAAACCGGCTTTGCCGCGCGGCTGACGCCCGAGATGCGGGGCTTGGCGCATCTTCCGGGTGTGGCGGCGCAATTTCTGCCCGATCCGCGGGAACTTCAGGGCAACGGTGCGGGCCTTGCCGATCCGATTGGAGATGAGGTTCATTCGCCCACCCCCGGCCTGACCCACCGCTATCCCGACCGGGTGATCCTGCGCGTGACGCTCACTTGCCTTGTGCATTGCCGCTTTTGCTTTCGCCGCGAGGTGGTGGGCGAGACCGGGCCTTTGCCCGAGGCCGACCTTGCCGCAGCCCTTGCCTATATCGCCGCCCGCCCGGCGATCCGCGAGGTGATCCTGACCGGGGGCGATCCCTTGTCGCTGTCAGAGCGGCGGCTGACCGAGGTGATCGACCGGCTGAACGCCATTCCCCATCTCGACACCCTGCGCATCCATTCGCGGATTCCGGTGGTGTCCCCGGGGCGGATCACCGCAAGCCTTGCCGCACGGCTGGGGCAGGGCAAGCCTTTGTGGTTTGTGCTGCATGTCAACCATGCCGATGAAATCACGCCCGAGGCCGAGGCGGCGCTGGCCCGGCTGACCCGTGCCGGAGTGCCGATCCTGTCGCAATCGGTGCTACTAAAGGGGGTGAATGACCGGGCCGAGGTGTTGGAGACGTTGTTCCGTCGCCTGCTGCGGCTGAGGGTGAAGCCCTATTACCTGCATCACGGCGATCTGGTGCGTGGGGCGGAACATTTCCGCACCACGATTGCCGAGGGCCAGGCGCTGATGGCGGCCTTGCGCGGGCGGCTGCCCGGCACCGCCCTGCCGACCTATGTGCTGGATATCCCCGGCGGCCATGGCAAGGTGCCGCTTGGGCCAGACTATCTGACCCCAACGCCCGACGGCTGGCTGGTGCGTGACCCGCAAGGGGAGACGCACCGCTATCTTGACCCTTAGGCCGCCCGCATCAACATGCCGAACAGGTCGCGCGGATCGTCCGGGTCGGCGATCATGTCAAGCTGGTCGCACAGGTTCAGCGCGCGCAGTTTGGCATGCACATAACGCAGGGCGCTGAAATCTTCGATGGCAAAGCCCACGGAATCAAACAGCGTGATGGCGCGGGCCTCGGTGCGCCCCTGTGCGGCACCGTTGATGACCTGCCAAAGTTCAGTCACCGGGAAATCTTCCGGCATTTGTTGAATCTCGCCCTCGACCCGCGTCTGGGGCGGGTATTCGACAAAGACCCCGGCGCGCAGCAGGATATCGCGGTGCAGTTCCGTCTTGCCGGGGCAATCGCCGCCCACCGCGTTGATATGCACGCCCGCGCCAACCATATTGTCGGTCAGGATGGTGGCGTTTTGCTTGTCCGCCGTCACCGTGGTGATGATCTGCGCGCCAAGGATCGCCTCCTCCGGCGTCTTGCAGGCGACCACATTCAACCCGCGCCCGGCCAGATTGCCCGCACATTTCGCCGTGGCCTTGGCGTCGATGTCGTAAAGCCGCACCTCGGAAATCCCGCAAACCGCCTTGAAGGCCAGCGCCTGAAATTCCGCCTGCGCACCGTTGCCGATCAGCGCCATGGTGGTCGCCCCCTTGGGCGCCAGCCACTTCGCGGCCATGGCCGAGGTGGCGGCGGTACGCAGCGCGGTCAGGATGGTCATTTCGCTGAGAAGAAGCGGATAACCAGTTGACACATCAGCCAAAAGACCAAAGGCCGTGACGGTCTGCAAGCCGCGTTTCATGTTGCTGGGATGGCCGTTCACATATTTGAAGCCATAGGTTTCGCCATCCGAGGTCGGCATCAACTCGATCACCCCGATCTCGGAATGGCTGGCGACGCGCGGCGTCTTGTCGAACAAGGGCCAGCGGCGGAAATCGCCCTCAATCTCGGCGGCGAGGTCGATCATCACCTGTTCCACGCCAATGGCATGGACCAATCGCATCATGTTGGCGACAGAGACGAAGGGAACGAAAGCCTGTTTCGAAGGCGGGGTCATGGAATGTCCTTTCAGGGTCGCCAATCAAAGGCTGGGGCGCGGGGTCAGGTGGATGCCCGCAATCATGCAGCGCACCGATCCACCGGCATGTTCAATGGTGGGCACAGTAAGAGGCACCAGCGGCAGATATTGCGCGATCCGGTCGCGGTTTTCAGCGCTCAGGCTGTCAAAAGCGCAGCGCGACAGGGCAAGAAAGCGGCCATCCCGGCCCGAAAGCTCAATGGCATTGCCGGCAAAGCCTTCGATTTCGGCCATCGACAGGGCAATCACCTCGCGTCCGCCTTCGGACAGCCGCTCGCTGATTTCGTCGCGGCGGGCGGGATCAACGATCATTTCCAGTCCGATCATTGCAAGATCGGTGCCGATGCACATCAACACATTGGTGTGGTAAACATCGCGGCCCTGTCTGTCGCGGGCCTCAAACACCATCGGCTCATAGCCGAAATGGGTGCAGAACCGCTCCAGCGCCACCGGATCGGCGCGGTTTGACCGCACCGTATAGGCGATGCGGCCGACATGGTCCAAGACCATGGCCCCGGTGCCTTCGAGCGACAGCCCGTCGTTCTCCAACCCCGAGTAATCAATCACATCTTGCACCCGGTAGCGCGCTTTCAACATCTCGATCACATCGGTCCGACGTTCTCGGCGGCGGCTGGGTGCATGCATCGGGTAAATTGCCACATGACCGCCGACATGCGTGGAAAACCAGTTGTTGGGAAACACCGAATCCGGCGTATCGCGGCTACCGTCATCGTCAAAGACATGCACCACAACGCCTTGCGCACGCAGCACCTCCACCGCCGCATCAAATTCCGCCCGCGCGGTCTGCGCGGTGGCATCCTGTGCAATGCTCGTCTGGCGTTGAAAGGCGTTGTCGGCGGCAGTTTCGGGGTTTGGGTGAAAGTGGTGCGGGCGGACCATGACCACGGCCTCGGGAGCTTGCAACAGGTTGCGGCGGTTTTGCATCAGAAACTCCGGGTCGGGCGGTCGAACACTTTGCGGCCCATCATCGAGCCGACAAGTTCCACCATCAGTTTCGCGGTGCGGCCGCGCTCATCAAGAAAGGGGTTCAACTCCACAAGGTCGAGCGAGGTGACAAGCCCGCTTTCATGCAGCAACTCCATCACCAGATGTGCCTCGCGGAAGGTGGTGCCGCCGGGAACCGTGGTGCCGACCGCAGGCGCGATGGAAGGATCAAGGAAATCGACATCCAGCGACACATGCAGCATGCCGCCCGCCGCGCGGACCGATGCCAGAAACTCGCGCAAGGGGGCGACGATGCCGCGTTCGTCCAGAACCCGCATGTCGTTGATCGCCAGATCATGGCGAAGCAGGGCCGCATGTTCCGCCGGATCGACCGAGCGGATGCCGAACAGGCAGACCCGCTCGGGCGGCAGGACCGCGGGGAAGGGCGGGAAGGCGTCAAAGCCTTCGCGGCCGGTGATATAGGCCACCGGCGTGCCGTGCAGGTTGCCGCTTTCCGTTGTCAGCGGCGTGTGAAAATCGGAATGGGCATCCAGCCAGAGCAGGAACAAGGGCCGATCCTGCCGTTTGGCAAAGGCCGCAGCCCCGGCAACCGACCCCAGCGCCAGCGAATGATCGCCGCCAAGGATGATCGGCATGCCGCCTTGGGCCAGCGCATCCTCCACGCGGTCGGCCAAAACCTCGGTCCAGCCGATGACACGATCCAGATCATGCACGGCGGGGTTCGGGCAGGTGACGCTGCGCAATTCGGGCAGGGCGACATCGCCCCAGTCTTCCACCCCATGGCCCAGATCGTGAACCGCCTGCGCCAGACCCGCCACGCGATAGGCGGCTGGCCCCATCACGCAGCCGGGGCGGCGCTGGCCTTCGTCGATGGGGGCTCCGATCAGGATGCAGTTCGGCATGGGTCTCTCCGGTGTTTGATCATTTGTCGCGGGCAAGGGTGACGAATCCTAGCGGCATTTCGCGCGTTTTGCTAAAGGGATTGCGCAAAGTGTCAGAAGGATTGCCCGAATGGATGAAACCGACCAGCGTTTGATCGCCGAACTTCGGCGCGACGGGCGGGCCTCGCTGTCGGAACTGGCCGAGCGACTGGACCTGTCGCGCGCCACGGTGCGGGCGCGGATGGAACGCTTGCAGTCAAAGGGCGAGATTGCCGGATTTACCGTGCTGACGCGGTCAGATGTGACGGCGGCGCCGGTGCGCGGCCTCATCATGATCGGAATCGAGGGCAAGGGCGGTGAAAAGGTGATGGCGCGGCTGGCCGGGATTCCGGCGGTGCTGGCGGTGCATTCGACCAATGGCAAATGGGATCTGATTGCGGAACTTGCGACGCAGACCCTGCTGGAATTGGACGAGGTGATCTACCGCATCCGCTCCATCGAAGGGGTGGTGACGTCGGAAACCAACCTGCTTTTGTCCACCCGCAAGGCGGGGCGGAAATAGGCGCTAAACCTTCGAAGGTTTTTGTAACGGCGTCAGGTCCCGGTGAACCGGGCAGGCCGTTTTTCCAGGAACGCCGCCACGCCTTCTCGGAAATCGGCGGTCTGGCCGCATGCGCCTTGCAAACGGGCCTCAAGCGCCAGTTGCCTGTCCAGATCATTGCCGAAACTGGCGCGCAGCATTTCCTTTACGCCGCGATAGGCAACGCCCGGCCCGGCGGCCAGATGCGTGGCACGGGCGTGGATATGGGCGGCAAAACCCGCATCGGGAACACATTCATAGATCATGCCCCAATCCGCCGCCTGCTGCGCGCTGATCTTGTCACCCAAAAGCATTGCGCCCATCGACCGGGCCAGCCCGATCTGGCGCGGCAGCCAGTAAGAGCCGCCCGCATCCGGCACCAATCCGATGCGGGTGAAAGCCTGAATGAAGCTGGCACTTTGCGCTGCAATCACGATGTCGGCGGCAAGGGCAAGGTTCGCGCCTGCCCCCGCCGCGGCGCCATTGACGGCGGCGATCGTCGGGATCGGGCTGTCGGTGATCGCCTTCAACATCGGCACATATTCTTCGTTCAAGATGCGCTCGAGGTCGAAAGACCCGATCTGGCCTGCGTCTTGCAGATCTTGCCCCGAACAGAACGCCCGCCCCGCGCCGGTCAGCACCATGACGCGGGCCTCGGTCTGTGACCGCAAGAGCGCGTGCAAAAGCTCCTTGCGCAGGGCTGAGGACAGCGCATTCATCACCGCCGCGCGGTTCAGCGTGATGGTGGCGATGCCCTCTGCCAATTCATAGGTGATCGAGGTGTAATCCATGGCGTTCTCCCTTGCCCGCAGCATAGCCGGGCGGGGCAGGGGGAAAAGCCAAACCTCGCGTCACTCTTTCATCAACTCGGCAATCCGGGCCTTTTCATCCTCGGTCAGGTCAGCCTCGATCTTCGGTTTGCGCCGCGTCAGGGCAAAGGCCAGCGCGCCGCCCACCAGCAGCATCGCAGGCCCGGCCAGCCACAGGATCAACCCCGAGCCCGAGGCGCGCGGGTTGAACAGCACAAACTCGCCATAGCGGGCAACGATATAATCGACCACCTCCGCATCGCTGTCGCCCGCCATCAGCCGCTCACGCACCAAAAGCCGCAGGTCGCGGCTGATCGGGGCGTTCGAATCGTCGATGGTTTCGCCCTGACAGACAGGGCAACGCAGGTCATGGGAAATCTGGCGGGCACGGGCCTCCAGCGCCGGATCGGACAAGACCTCATCGGGCTGCACGGCAAGGGCAGGCGCGGCGGCGAGGGCGAGACACAGGATCAAGGCGCGCATCGGGTCACTCCGCAGCTTGGGCGGCAGGCGCGCGACGCGCCCCCGCGGCAAGACGATAGCGCCGGTCGGTCAGGCTGAGAAGCCCGCCAATGGCCATCATGAGCGCGCCCCCCCAAAGCCAATTGGCAAAGGGTTTGACATAGGCGCGCACCGCATAGCCGCCGCCCTCCTGCGCGTCACCGATCACCAGATAGAGATCGCGGGTCAGGCCATAGTCGATGGCGGCTTCGGTCGTCGGCATCGCCTGCACCGGGTAGACGCGCTTTTCAGGATAAAGCGTCACCACATGGGCACCTGCGCGGCTGACCACCATTTCGGCCATGGTCGTGCTGTAGTTCGGCCCCTGTTCCTGATGCACCTCTTTCAACTGAACCTCATAGCGGCCCACGGGAAAGGTTTCCCCGACACGCACGACGCGAATATCCTCAATCGCCCAGGCATGCATGGCGGCAACCGCAAAGATCGTGACGCCAAGGCCCGAATGGGCGGTGGCCTTGCCCCAATCGGCGCGGCCCATGCGCCCCATGCGGGCCAGTTTCGTGCGCAATCCGCCACGGCCCGCGCGCTGCCACAGATCGGTCAGCGCGCCGAACACAACCCATGCCCCCAAGGCCAGCCCCAGCGGACCCAGCGCCGATTTGCCGGTTTGCAGCGCAAAAGCCAAAAGCCCCAAGGCGAAGGCCAGCGCCAAGGCCCCGCGCAAGGGGGTCAGCGCCCGCCCGATCTCGGCTCGCTTCCACGGCATCAAGGCGCCAATGGGCAGGATGATCGCCAACAGCACCATGAAGGGGGTGAAGGCGGCGTTGAAGAAAGGCTCGCCCACCGAGAGTTTGCGGTTCCACACCATCTCGGCCACCAAGGGCCAGACCGTGCCGATAAAAACCACAAAGGCGGCCACGGCCAACAGAACGTTGTTGGCCAGCAAGGCACTTTCGCGGCTGATGGTCGAGAAAAGGCCCTTGGCCTCCAAATCGCTGGCGCGGAAGGCAAACAAGGTCAGCGCCCCGCCCATGAAGATGGCAAGGATCAGCAGGATGAACACGCCGCGTTCAGGGTCATTGGCAAAGGAATGCACCGATGTGATGACGCCCGAGCGCACGATGAAGGTGCCGGTCAGCGAAAAGCCAAAGGCGATGATGGCCAAAAGGATGGTCCAGGCCTTCAGGCTTTCGCGTTTTTCCACCACGATCGCGGAATGCAGCAGGGCCGCCGCAATCAGCCAAGGCATGAAGCTGGCGTTTTCCACCGGGTCCCAGAACCAGAACCCGCCCCAGCCAAGTTCATAGTAGGCCCACCACGAGCCAAGCGCGATGCCGATGGTCAGAAAGATCCAGGCCGCCAGCGTCCATGGCCGCACCCAGCGCGCCCAAGCGGCATCAATCCGGCCTTCGATCAGGGCGGCGACGGCGAAGGAAAAGCTCATCGAAAGGCCGACATAGCCAAGATAAAGGAAGGGCGGGTGAAAGGCCAAGCCGGGGTCTTGCAGCAAGGGGTTCAGATCGTCGCCATTCATCGGCGGATTGGCCAGCCGCAGGAAGGGGTTGGAGGTGAACAGGAGAAAGGCCAGAAACGCCGCCCCGATCATGCCCTGTACACTCAAGACCCGCGCCTTCAGCGTGGCCGGCAGATTGCCGCCAAACCACACCGCGCAGGCCCCGAACAAGGCCAGCGCCAAAACCCAAAGCAAGAGCGATCCCTCATGGTTGCCCCAGACGCCCGCCACCTTGTAAAGCATCGGCTTGTCGGTATGCGAATTCAGCGTGACCAGCCGCAGGGAAAAGTCTGACACCACAAAGGCATAGGTCAAGGCGCCAAAGGCCGCCGCGATCAACACCAGTTGCATCATCGCGGCCGGATCGGCCAAGGTCATCAACCGCACATCCCGCCTTGCCGCGCCATAAAGCGGCAATGTCGCCTGCAAAAGGGCCACGGCAAAGGCCAGGATCAGCGCAAAATGGCCAAGTTCTACGATCATCGGCAGGGCTCCTCATTCGCAGCGCAGTCTAAAGCGAAAGGGGCGCGGCGGGAATGGCCCGTCGCGCCCCTTGGCCGTTTTGTCACAGCCTTCAGATCACAAACCTGTCAAAGCCCGCGCGACAGCGCCGCCACCCCGGTGCGCGCCAACTCGCGCAGACCCAAGGGGCGCATCAGATCGGCAAAGCTGTCGATCTTTTCCGGCGTGCCGGTCATCTCGAAGACAAAGCTCTCCAAGGTGCTGTCCACCACATGCGCGCGGAAGATCTCGGCCAGCCGCAAGGCTTCGATGCGATGCTCGCCCTTGCCCGCCACCTTGAACAGTGCGAGTTCGCGCTGCACGCAGGGGCCTTCGGCGGTCAGGTCATGCACGGCGTAAACCGAAACCAGCCGCGACAGTTGCGCCTCGACCTGATTGATCACATGCGGCGTGCCGCTGGTCACGATGGTGATCCGGCTGCGGTGGCCGGTATGGTCCACCTCGGCCACGGTCAGGCTGTCGATGTTGTAGCCGCGCGCCGAGAATAGCCCGATCACGCGCGCCAGCACCCCCGGCTCGTTTTCCACGATCACGGCCAGCGTATGGCTGACGATCATCTCGGAATGGCTGTCGCTCAGGTCATAGGCCGAATGGCTGGTGGCGCCCTTTTTGATGTTCAGTGCGGACATGTCATGCTCTCCCGATTATACCAGCACCGCGCCCGCGGCCTTGATCACGCCTTGCGTGTCGGCATTGCCCAGAAGCATCTCGTTATGAGGCTTGCCGGACGGGATCATCGGGAAGCAGTTTTCGTGCTTTTCGACAAGGCAATCAAAGATCACCGGCCCGTCATAGCGGATCATCTCCATGATGGCGTCGTCCAGATCCTTGGGGTCGGAGCATTTGATGCCCTTGCAGCCAAAGGCTTCGGCCAGTTTCACGAAATCGGGCAGGGATTCGGACCAGGACGACGAATAGCGCTCGCCGTGCAAGAGTTCCTGCCACTGGCGCACCATGCCAAGCCGTTCGTTGTTCAGGATGAACTGCTTCACTGGGGCGCGGAACTGCATCGCGGTGCCCATTTCCTGCATGTTCATCAGCCAGGACGCTTCCCCGGCGACGTTGATCACAAGGGCCTCGGGGTGGGCAATCTGCACGCCGATCGAGGCGGGCAGGCCGTAACCCATGGTGCCAAGGCCGCCGCTCGTCATCCAGCGGTTCGGCGCGTCAAAGCCAAGGAATTGGGCCGCCCACATCTGATGCTGGCCGACTTCGGTGGTGATGTAACGATCCATGCCCTTGGTCAGGGCCTCCAGACGTTCCAGCGCATATTGCGGTTTGATGGTCTTTTCCGACGGCGTGTAGGACAGGCATTTCACCGCACGCCATTCGTTGATCTGCTTCCACCACCTGGCCAGACCGTCCTTGTTGACCTTGCGGCCGCGGGCTTTCCAGATGCGCAGCGCATCTTCCAGCACATGGCCGACATCGCCCACGATGCCCAGATCAACCCGGATCACCTTGTTGATCGAGGATGGGTCGATATCGACATGCACCTTTTTCGAGCGCGGGCTGAAATCGGCAATCCGCCCGGTGATGCGGTCGTCAAACCGCGCGCCGATGTTCAGCATCAGATCGCAGCCGTGCATCGTAAGGTTGGCCTCATAAAGCCCGTGCATTCCGAGCATGCCGATCCACTTGTCACCGCTCGCCGGATAGGCGCCAAGGCCCATCAGGGTCGAGGTGATCGGAAAACCCGTGGCCTCGACAAATTCACGCAAGAGCTGGCTTGCGGCGGTGCCCGAGTTGATGACGCCGCCCCCGGTATAGAACAGCGGGCGTTCGGCGGTTTCCAGCATTTCGACCATGCGGGTGATGGCGTCGATGTCGCCCTTCACGCGCGGCTGATAGTGGTCAACCCGCGCCTTCGGGATGGGCGTGTATTCCGAGGTGGCGAATTGCACATCCTTCGGGATGTCCACCAGCACCGGGCCGGGGCGGCCGGATTTGGCGACATGAAATGCCTGATGGATGACCTCAGACAGCTTGGCGGTGTCCTTCACCAGCCAGTTGTGCTTGGTGCAGGGGCGGGTGATGCCCACGGTGTCGGCCTCTTGGAAGCCATCGGTGCCGATCATGAAGGTCGGAACCTGACCCGACAGCACGACGAGCGGGATGGAGTCGAGCAGCGCGTCGGTCAGGCCGGTGACGGCATTGGTCGCGCCGGGGCCAGAGGTGACAAGCGCCACGCCGACCTTGCCGGTCGAACGCGCATAGCCTTCGGCCATATGGATCGCGCCCTGTTCGTGGCGCACCAGCACATGGCGGATGTCGTTTTGCTGAAAGATCTCGTCATAGATCGGCAGCACCGCGCCGCCCGGATAGCCGAAAACGACGTCCACGCCCTGATCCTTCAGAGCCTGAACCACCATCCTCGCGCCGGTCATCGCCTTGGTCATCGGTCTTTCCCTCATCTGGCCAGCATGGCCCTTAGTCAACAAAAAGCCCCCGGCTTGGTTTCCGGGGGCGCATGGGAGCCGTTATGGACTGTCGTTACCGACCCATGCGCCATTCATCCAGAATTACGACTAGTGCGCGCATGGCGATCCCCTTTGCCTTCGGGCCGGACATTATGGCGCGGGGCAGGGGGCGTCAACCGCAAATCGACGATAAAAGTGTCGCGCGACGGGGTGATTTTGTAGTTTTCTTGCGAATTTATCCGGTGTCTGCGCAATTTTCGCAACATCAATGCCGCCGAGTCGGTCCGGCGGCCCCGCTTTCCCACCGATCACCGGGGTTGGATCAGATCCCAGCGGTTGCCCCAAGGGTCGCGCCAGACGGCAACGCGGCCATAGGGCTCATCGCGGGGGGCTTCCTCAAACCGGCCCCCGGCGGCCGTGATGCGCGCGGCATCCCTGTCGAAATCATCGGTCTGCAAAAACAGCCAGACCCGGCCCGCGCCCTGCGCGCCGATGCTCGCGCGCTGCGCCGCGCCCTCGGCGCGCGCCAGCACCAGTTTGAAACCATCCCCCGGCGGGGCCACCGTGACCCAGCGCTTGTGGCCTTGATCAATATCCTCGCGCAAGGCCCAGCCCAAGCCGTCACAAAAGAACCGGATGGCCGGGTCATAATCGGGCACGATCAGGGAAACCGCCAGCAGGCGGGGCACGCCCTCAGTCACGGATCGGCCGTGCCTCGGGCAGGGCGATGCGGGCGACCTGTTCGGCAATCGGATCGACTGACAGCGGGTGCAATTCGGCCCGGTGATCGGCGGGGTCGCCCATCGGTTGCCATTGGCCGCCCTTGTAGATTTCCAGCGCGGTGAACCCGGCCTTGTAGCCCATCTTGCGGCTGCCCGGCACCCAATAGCCCAGATAGACGTAAGGCAAACCCGCCTCGCGCGCGATGTCGATATGGTCCAGAATGGCAAAGGTGCCAAGGCTGAGATCGGCCAGATCCGGGTCGTAAAAGCTGTAGACCATGCTCAAGCCGTCATCGAAGACATCGGTCAGCGACACGGCGGCCAAGGGGCGGCCGGTTTCGCCACGTGCCGCCGGCCGGGTGTATTCGATCACGCGGGTCTTGATCGGGGTTTCCTCGATCATGGCGGCAAATTCGAAGACATCCATATCGGCCATACCGCCATCTGCGTGGCGGGCGTCAAGATAGCGGCGAAACAGCGTGAACTGATCCTCGGTCGCCCAAGGGCTGGTCGCGTTGCGGCGCAGATGGGCGGTCGCCTTCTGGATGCGGCGCTGGCTGCGGCTTGGCACGAAATCGGCCACCCGGATGCGGGCGGAAAGGCAACCGGAACATTCCGCGCAGGTCGGACGGTAGAGTACGTTCTGGCTGCGGCGAAAGCCTTGTTTCGACAGGGCGTCATTCAACCGTTGCGCCTGATCGCCCTGCAGGGCGGTAAACAGCTTCCGCTCCATCCGGCCCTCAAGATAGGGGCAGGGCTGCGGAGCCGTCACATAGAATTGCGGCGCAATGGGAAGGGTATGACGCATGGGAAAGGCCTTGTTCGCGCCAGAGGTTAGCAAGCCGCAGGCGGGCCGCCAAGGGAAAGTTTCCAAAATGAAAAACCCCCGCCGATGGGGGCGGGGGTGCAATTGTCAGGCGCCGAAGCTGTCGTCTTGGCGCGCCCTCGGGCCTTAGTATTCGCCCGTCCGCGGCGTGTCGGATTTTGGGCTCTCCTCGGTCGCGGCATCGGTCGTGCGGTTTTCCCGCGCCCGGTCTTCCATGAAGGCGTCAAATTCGGATTTGTCCTTTGCCGCACGCAGGCGTTGCAGGAAGGCTTCAAAGGCGGTCTGCTCGGATTCCAGACGCTTCAGCATGTCCGATTTGTAGCTGTCGAAGGCCGCATTGCCCGAAGGTTGGGCGGCACGGAAGGCGGCGTAACGGTCGCTATGGTGACCGTGGCGGTGATGGTGACGGCGGGCGGCGCATCCGAACATTTTGTCAGAACTCCAACGGTTGGTTGCGGTGATATAGGCGACAAAGAACAGACCCACGGGCCAGAAGAAGACAAACCCCAATACCATGGCGGCGATCCAGGCCTTGCGGCCCTTGCTGTCAAGCCAGGCCTCGGCACGGCGCAGGATGTTGGGGCGACCGCCATACGCGACGGACGGAGAAGCGGAGGGGGAAGCGGGGATCATGGGCGGCTGCCTTTGCGGCTAAGGGTTAATGTGAACGCTTTTCACATTGCCAAGATGGACCTGCCGATCCCCGCAATCAAGAGGGTATGTTAAGTAATTTTACATTTTATGCCGCAACAAGTCGCAACACCTTGGAAAGCGGTGAAACTTTGCCGAATTTCAGGCGGTAAATCCGGCGATCTCGGCCCCGGACAGGCTCTGCAAGGCGGCCGGGGCAATGGCAAAGATGTGCCGTGGGGTCCCTGCGGCGGCCCAGACCTGCGGGAAGTGCAAAAGCGTCGGGTCCATCCAGACCGGCAGCGGCGTCAGATGGCCGACAGGGGCGACGCCGCCAATGGCAAAGCCCGTGACCTCGCGCACCATGCGCCCATCCGCGCGGCCCAGTGGCTCGCCAGCAAGCGCGCTGGCGCGGGCCGGGTCCACCTGATTGCCGCCCGCGGTCAGAAACAGGTAAAGCCGCCCGCTTGCCCCCTGAAACAGGATCGACTTGACGATCTGGTTCAGGCCGCACCCCGCCGCCGTGGCGGCTTGGTCGGCGGTGCGTGTCTCCTCGGGCATTTCCACGGGCGTGGCGTCAATGCCTCCATGGCGCAGGGCAAGGGTGACACGGGCAAGGGATTTCGACATGGGACGCACCTCCGGGCAAGGATCATGCCGATTGCAGGGGGGTGCGGCAAGCCATGCAGTTGACCGCGCGGCCGGGCCGGGCAAGATGGGCTGATGACCCAGCCCTTTGCCCAACGCCTTACCCGCCAGCCCATCGCCTTCGACCCCGCCCCGGCGGCCGAAGTGGCGCAGCTTTTTGAGGACCTTGCCCCCGATCTGCGCGGGCTTTTGGCCAATACCGCCGGATGCAGCCCCTATCTGAAAGATCTGATGATCCGCGAAGCCGATTGGCTGCGCCCCGCAGTTTATGAGGCTCCCGAGACGGTTTTTGCCACGCTTCTGGCCGGGCTGGAGGCAATCGCAACCGACGATCTTTCCCGCGGCCTGCGGCAGGTCAAGCGCCGGGCGGCGCTGTTGACCGCGCTGGCCGATCTGGGCGGGGTCTGGCCGACGATGACGGTGACCCAAGCCCTGACCGATCTGGCCGACCGGGCGGTGGATCTGTGCCTGAAGCGGCTGGTCGCCGAGGAAATCCGCCGGGGCAAGCTGCCGGGGGCGCAGCCCGAGGCGGCCGAGACGGCGGGAGGCATGTTCGCGCTGGCCATGGGCAAGATGGGGGCGGGGGAGTTGAATTATTCCTCCGACATCGACCTGATCTGCCTGTTCGATCAGGACCGCTATGGCGACGACTGGCAGGATGCCCGCGCCGCCTTTATCCGCGTCACCCGCAAGATGACCGCGCTTTTGTCCGACACGATGGCAGGGGGCTATGTCTTTCGCACCGACCTGCGGCTGCGTCCCGATGCCTCGGTCACGCCGGTTTGCCTCTCCATGGCCGCCGCCTATGGCTACTATGAGGCCGAGGGCCGCACATGGGAACGCGCGGCCTATATCAAGGCCCGGCCCTGCGGCGGCGACATCGACGCGGGCAACCGGTTCCTGACCTCGCTTACCCCGTTTGTCTGGCGCAAACACCTTGATTTTGCAGCGATTCAAGATGCCCATGACATGCGCCTGCGCATCCGCGAACACCGGGGCCTCAATGGGCGGCTGATGGTCGAGGACCATAACATGAAGCTCGGCCAGGGCGGCATCCGCGAGATCGAATTCTTCACCCAGACCCGCCAGTTGATCGCCGGGGGGCGCGACCCCTCCTTGCGCGACCGGACCACGCTGGGCGGCTTGCAGGCGCTGGCCGCGAAAGACTGGGTGCCAAAAGCCACCGCCGATGATCTGACCACCCTTTACCTTGCCCACCGCGAGGTGGAGCATCGGCTGCAAATGGTGCGCGATGAGCAGACCCATACCATGCCCGCCACGGCCGAAGGGGTGGCGCGTATCGCCGCCTTCTGCGGCCAAAGCGAGACCGAATTCCGCCGCGACCTTCTCGACCGTCTGCAAACCACCGACCGGTTGACCGAGGGCTTTTTCGCCCCCGGTGAGGTGGAGGACGGCCCCGAACTTTCCGACCACGCCCGCGCCATCGTGGACGGTTGGTCGAGCTATCCCTGCCTGCGCTCCGACCGGGCGCAAGCCATCTTCCGCCGCCTGCGCCCGGTGCTGTTGAAGCGCCTGTCGCGTGCGGCCAACCCCGATGAGGCGCTTGTCGCCTTGGATGGTTTCCTCGCGGGTCTGCCCTCGGGCGTGCAGATCTTTTCGCTCTTTGAGGCGAACCCCTCGCTGGTGGACCTTATCATCGACATCGCCGCCACCGCGCCCGCGCTGGCCCGTTATCTCGCGCGCAACGCCCGGGTGCTGGACGGGGTGATCGGCGGGTCGTTCTTTGCGCCTTGGCCGGGAATGGCGGTGCTGGCCAGCGATCTGGCCGCCAAACTGGCCGAGACGCCGGATTACGAACGCAAACTCGACGCCGCCCGCGCTTGGATGAAGGAATGGCACTTCCGCGTCGGCGTGCATCACCTGCGCGGGTTGATCGACGGGTTTGAGGCCGGGAAATCCTATGCCGATCTGGCCGAGGCGGTGATTTCCGCCCTCTGGCCCGTGGTCGCCGCCGAATTTGCGGTGAAACACGGCGCCATGCCGGGGCGCGGGGCCGTGGTCTTGGGCATGGGCAGCCTTGGGGCGGGGCGGCTGAATGCAGGCTCCGATCTTGACCTGATCCTGATCTATGACGCCGCCGGGGTGGAAAGCTCTGCCGGCCCGCGCCCCTTGGCCGCCCGCGCCTATTATTCACGACTGACCCAAGCCATGGTGACCGCCCTGTCCGCCCAAACCGCCGAGGGGCGGCTTTACGAGGTGGATGTGCGGCTGCGCCCTTCGGGGCGGCAGGGGCCGGTGGCGACCTCGATCGACAGTTTTCGCAGCTATCAGGAAACCGAGGCCTGGACTTGGGAACATCTCGCGCTGACCCGCGCCCGGGTGCTGGCCGGAGAGACCA
This sequence comes from uncultured Tabrizicola sp., assembly GCA_964393035.1. Classification (GTDB taxonomy): domain Bacteria; phylum Pseudomonadota; class Alphaproteobacteria; order Rhodobacterales; family Rhodobacteraceae; genus Tabrizicola_A. The sequence goes on along the minus strand of CAYMRX010000007.1, from coordinate 241,126 downwards.
GCCTTGCCGCCGAGGTGGAAGACTTCCGCCGCGCGGTGCTGGCGGCGAAGGGGCAGGGGGCCACAGTGCGGAGCGATGTCGCCGATATGCGCCGCCGCTTGGCCGAGGCGAAACCGGGTGGTGGCGGTTGGGACGCCAAATTCGGCCCCGGTCGGTTGATGGACATCGAACTTTTGGCCCAAACGCTCGCCTTGCAGGCGGCGGTGCCGGCCCGTCAGGTGGAACGCCAGATCGCCCTTGGCGCAAAACGACCCAATATGTCGCAAGGGGATCAAGCGGCGCTGGTCGATGCCTATAGGCTGTGTTGGCGGTTGCAATGTGCCGCCCGTTTGCTCAGTGACCGAACCACCTCGCCCAATGCTTTGGGGGAAGGCGGTCGGGCTTTTGTCTTGCGGGAATGCGGTGCAACCTCGGCCGAGGCGCTGACCGAGCGGTTGAACGAGGCGGCGGCCCTTGCCGAACGGGCTATCGTGGCCCTTTTGGACGGGTGAAGGAATGGGGAGACGCGCGTTGGACCTGAAAGAAGCCGATCCGAAGGGGCTGGTGCGGGAAAGCTACCGGATCGAGGGCATTACCTTGGGCGAATGTCGGTCGATCTTCATGGATTGGGCGCTGTCGGTGCCGCTTTCCATCGACACGCCCGACGCGCTGCGCAGTCTGATCGCGCATTACGGGCCGGACAATGCCGATCACCCGATGACCTCGGTGCTGACCGAGGCCTTGGTCGCGCCGCAGGCGCCCCGCCGCCGTGGTGGGCGCATCGGGCGGCTGGGGGCGTAAGGGTTAGGCCCGCGGCCCCGTTTCCCTTATCCCGGCCGCCTCGCGGGCCAGGGCCTCGATCCCGGCCCAATCGCCTGCGGCCATCTTGTCCTTCGGGCAAACCCAGGATCCGCCGACGCACAGGATATTGGAAAGCCCCAGATAATCGCGGGCATTCTTCAGGCTGATGCCACCGGTCGGGCAGAATTTCACCTGCGGAATCGGCGCGCCGATGGATTTCAGATAGGCCGCCCCGCCCGCCTGTTCGGCCGGGAAGAACTTCTGCACGGTATAGCCCTTTTCCAACAACGCCATGATCTCGCTGGCCGTCGCCGCACCGGGCAAGAGCGGCAGGTCATGTTCTGCACAGGCGTCCAAAAGCCGCTCCGTCGCGCCGGGGGACACACCAAAAGCCGCCCCCGCCGCCTTGGCCGCCTTGACGTCGGCGGGCGTCAGAAGCGTGCCTGCGCCCACCACGCCGCCCGGAACCTGCGACATGGCGCGGATCGCCTCCAACGCGGCCGGGGTGCGCAGCGTCACCTCCAGCGCCGGCAAGCCGCCGGCGACCAAGGCACGGGCCAAGGGCGCGGCATGGGCCAGATCTTCGACGACAATCACCGGCACCACGGGGGCCAGACGGCAAATCTCGGCAGCTTTCAGCGCTTGTTCGGCGGGGGTCATCGGCGGTCTCCAGTTCTGTTGCCCGGATCGCGGGCGAGATCGGTGGGGCCTCCGGCGGGGGTATTTTTGCCAAGATGAAGCGCAAAAGGGCCTTTATCTTGGTGCAAATATCCCCGCCGGAGGCGAAGGATGGGCAAGGCGCACGGTTTGGGGTCAGACCACCACCGCGGCGCCGGTTTCGGCCGGGCCGACATTGCGGCGGAAGGTTTCGAACAACTCGCGGCCGAGCCCGTGTCCATTGGCGGTAAGGTCGGGGCGCGCGGGGAGGCGGGAGGTGAGGTCGGCCTTGACGGTAAGGGTGCCCGCCACCGCGTCGAGCCGGATCACATCGCCGTCTTGCAGCAAGGCCAGCGGGCCGCCGCAAGCCGCCTCGGGCGAGACATGGATCGCGGCGGGGACTTTGCCGCTGGCCCCCGACATCCGGCCATCGGTCACCAGCGCCACTTTCAGCCCGCGATCCTGCAGGACCGTCAGCACCGGGGTCAGCGAATGGAGTTCCGGCATGCCATTGGCCTGCGGGCCCTGGAAGCGCAGCACAACCACGGTATCAGAGGTAAACTCGCCTGCCTTGAAGGCGGCTTTCACCGCCTCCTGGTCGTGGAAGATGCGGGCCGGGGCTTCGATCACATGGCGTTCGGGGGCGACTGCGGAGACTTTGATAACCCCGCGTCCAAGGTTGCCCGCCAACTGCCGCAGGCCGCCGGTCGGCTGGAACGGCTCCGAGGCCGGGCGCAGGATCTTGTCGTTCAGGCTTGCGGTCGGGCCATCGACCCAAGCCAGCCGCCCATCCTCCAGTTTCGGCTCTTGCCGGTAGCTGCCAAGCCCGTCGCCAGCCACGGTTTTGGCGTCTTCGTGCAAAAGCCCCGCATCCAGAAGCTGGCCGATCAGGAATTGCATGCCGCCCGCGGCGTGGAAGTGGTTCACATCAGCCAGACCATTCGGATAGACCTTGGCCATCAAGGGGACGGCGGCCGAGAGATCGTCGAAATCCTCCAGATCGAGGATCACCCCCGCCGCCCGCGCCATGGCGGGCAGGTGCAAGACAAGGTTTGTCGATCCACCCGTTGCCATCAGCCCGACGATGCCATTGACAAAGGCACGCTCGTCCAAAACCTCGCCCGCCGGGCGGTAGTCATTGCCAAGGGCGGTGATCTCGGCAGCGCGGCGCAGCGCCTGCACGGTAAGCGCCTCGCGCAGGGGCGTGCCGGGGTTGACGAAAGAGGCGCCGGGCAGGTGCAGGCCCATCACCTCCATCAGCATCTGGTTGGTATTGGCAGTGCCATAGAAGGTGCAGGTGCCGGGGCCGTGGTAGCTGGCCATTTCCGAGGCCATCAACTCGGCCCGGCCCACCTTGCCTTCGGCGTAAAGATTGCGCACCCGGGCCTTTTCGTCGTTCGGGAGGCCCGATGTCATCGGGCCTGCCGGCACGAAGACCGCCGGGATATGGCCAAAGGTGGCTGCCGCCATCACAAGGCCGGGCACGATCTTGTCGCAAACGCCAAGATAAAGGCTCGCGTCAAAGGTGTTGTGGCTGAGCGCCACGCCCGCTGCCAAGGCAATGACATCGCGGGAAAACAGCGACAGTTCCATCCCCGGCTGGCCTTGGGTCACGCCATCGCACATGGCCGGAACGCCGCCCGCGACCTGCACGGTCGCCCCGATCTCGGCGGCATGGGCGCGCATCAGGCTTGGATAGGTCTCATAGGGCTGATGGGCCGACAGCATGTCATTATAAGCGGTGACGATGCCGATGTTGGGCAGTCGCCCCTCGGCCAGTGCCGATTTTTGTGCCCCCATGGCGGCATAGGCATGGGCCTGATTGCCACAGGCCAGATGCCCGCGCGCAGGCCCCGCACGCCCTGCTGCGGCGATGCGCGCCAGATAGACGCTGCGCGTGGCCTCGGAACGGCTACGGATGCGCTCGGTGACGCGCGCGATGGTCGGATGCAGCGACATGATCCCTCGTATGGCCGGGCGCGTCCCTTGGTTGCCGCTTGAAACGGGTTTTGGAACGGGCGAATGGCGCTTTCATAGCACAACATGTTAGCGCTAACAAGTCTTGCCGCAATCACGGGCGCACAAAGCCTTTTGCGGCCATCCGGGGCCAGAAACAAGGCCAATCGCGCCCATTTCACCCAAAGCATCGCGCCCGAAAGCGAAGGAGCAGCGGGGCAAGCTTCCCTGAAAATGCACCGGATCGGGCGCAAAGCAGCCACATTTACGGATCATAAACCAAACCAACGCGCCTCATGGGGCGAAAAGAAGGATGCGAAAGATGACATCGTTCCGTCAACTGATCCTCGGGCTTGCAGCACTTGGCCTGTCGGCCTGTGTCTCGGCCAATGACCCGGCGACGCGGGGCGCGCCTTTGGCGGGAGAACTTGCCGCCAGCTTTGGCGCGGCCAATTCGCAATCGGCTGGCAGCGAGATGGAGGCCGCCACCGCCTATCTGGTGGCGCAATATGACGTCGAGGCGATCCGCGTCACGGTGCCCAGCCGCCTGAAAGTGTCCGAGGCCAATACCTTCAAGCCGCATGCCGATATCGTCTGGCGGGGTGAGGCGCTGGGGGATCGTTATGCGCAGGTGTCGGCGATATTCCGCGATGCGATGGCGGCTGGCACCGCCGCCATGCAAAAGGGTCGCAAGGTGGATCTGGAGGTTGAGGTGACGCGCTTTCATGCGCTGACCGAAAAGACCCGCTACACCTTTGGCGGCATGCATGAGATGCGCTTTGTCCTGACCTTGCGCGATGCCGCCTCGGGGGCGGTGATTGACGGCCCGCGTGAGGTGGTGGCGGATGTCAAAGCCTCCGGCGGGTCGGCCGCGATCGAGGAGGAGCGCGCGGGCCGCACCCAGCGCGTGGTGACGGTGGAACGTCTGGCCCAGGTGATCCGGCGGGAATTGTCGGCCCCGGCCAGCGAGGAACAGATCGTGTCGCGGCTGGCGACCCCGCCGATGGCGGTGACCGAGTAAGCGGCTTTTCCGATCTGCGGAAACAGGCTAAGGGGAGGTCATGATGACCTCCTCTCCTTCGTTTGACGAACCCGCCCTTCCGTCCCGCCCCGTTGTCCGGCTGAAGCCCAAGGCCGAGGCGCGGGCGATCCGCCATGGTTTCCCGTGGGTCTATGCGGATGAGCTGGTCACCGACCGGCGTACGCAAAACTTGGCTCCCGGCGCGCTGGCCGTGTTGGAAGATGGCGAGCGGCGGCCCTTGGGGCTGGTGACGGTGAACACCAAATCCAAGATCATCGCCCGGATGCTGGACCGCGACCCGCAGGCGGAGATCAATCAGGCTTGGTTCGCGGCCCGTCTGACCCGCGCCCTTGCGCTGCGCGACCGGTTGTTTGACGCTCCCTTCTACCGCCTGATCCATGCCGAGGCGGATGGTTTGCCGGGCGTCGTCATTGACCGGTTTGGCGATGCGGCGGTGATCCAGCCCAACGCCGCCTGGGCCGAGGCGCATTTCGAGGCGCTGGTGGCCGCGCTGATGCAGGTCACGGGCGTTTCCCGCGTGGTCAAGAACGGCACGGGGCGCGCGCGTGGGCTGGAAGGCCTGGCCGAGGAAACCGCGCTGGTTGCAGGGGCCATTGATGCGCCCATCCCGGTGCCGATGAACGGCGCCACCTATATGGCCGATCTGATGGGCGGCCAGAAAACCGGCCTGTTTTATGACCAGCGGCCGAACCATGCCTTTGCCGCGCGTCTGGCCAAGGGTGCGCGCGTCTTGGATGTGTTTTCCCATGTCGGCGGCTTTGCCTTGGCCGCACTGGCGGGCGGGGCGGCATCGGCGCTGTCGGTCGATGCCTCGGCTGCCGCATTGGCCTTGGCCGGGCAGGGGGCGGAGGCCTCTGGTTTCGGGGCAAGGTTTTCCACCCGGCAGGGCGACGCCTTTGAGGTGCTGGAGGCCTTGGGGGCGGAGGCCGCGCGTTTCGATCTGGTGATCTGCGACCCGCCCGCCTTTACGCCCGCCAAACCGGCGCTGGAGGCGGGGCTGCGTGCCTATGAACGGGTGGCCCGGCTGGCGGCCCCCTTGGTGGCACCGGGCGGCTATCTCGTCTTGTGTTCGTGCAGCCATGCGGCGGACCTGTCGGCCTTCCGCAATGCTTCGGCGCGGGGTATCGGGCGCGGCGGGCGGCGCGGGCAGATCATCCACACCGGTTTCGCCGGCCCCGATCACCCGATTCTGCCGCAATTGGCCGAAAGCGGCTATCTGAAATCGCTGGTCTTCCATCTGGATGGCTGAGCGGCAATGAAAGCGGTTCTGGATGCCTGCGTGCTGTTTCCCACCGTCTTGCGGGAAATCCTTTTGGGGGTGGCGGCGCGCGGGCTTTACCAGCCGATCTGGTCCGAGCGGATCTTAGGCGAATGGGTGCGCGCCACGGCCAAGCTGGGCGAGGTGGCCGCGATGGAGGCCGAGGCGCAGGCCACCCTTGCCCGCCTTGCCTTTCCCGCCGCCCTGCAACGCGCGCAACCGAATATCGAGGCGCGGCTGCATCTGCCTGATCCCAATGACATCCATGTGCTGGCCGTGGCCATTTCGGCCCATGCCGATGCGCTTGTCACCTTCAACGCGCAGGATTTTCCCCGGCCCGTGCTGGCGGATGAGGGGCTGATCCGTCTCGATCCCGATCAATTGCTGTGCCAGCTTCATGCCCGCCATCCGGCCGAGGTGGCGCAGGTGGTGCGCGACGTCCACGCCACGGCGGAACGCATGTTGGGGCAGGAGATTCCGTTGAAGGCGCTGATGAAACGGGCGCAATTGCGCAGGCTTGGCAAGGCGATCGAGTCAGATGAACGAGGTGGGGGCTAAACCCCCCAGCGCACCTCCATCGCCTCAATCGCGGCAATGCGGTCTTCGGTATGGGGATGGCTGCGCAGCCAGACCGGAATTTCAGCCCCCCGCGCCTTGGTCAGCGCGTCCAGCTTTTGAAACAGCGATTTTTGTGGCGCGGTGCCGATCCCGGCCTTGGTCAACAGCGCCGAGGCATAGGCGTCGGCCTCGAACTCGTCCCGGCGCGACAGCCGCGCCATCAGCGCGGTGGAGATCAGATTGGCGATCCAGATGCCGATGAAGGGCAAAAACCGGTTGAGAAAGGCCGAAAGCACCACAAAAACCGCGTTCTGCCCGGTGAAATCAATCATCCGCCGCCGCAGATGGCCAAGCGCCACATGGCCCAGCTCATGCGCGATGACGCTGGCCAATTCCTCGGCCGTGACCTCGCCCCTTGCACGGGCGGCCAGAAAACCGCGGGTCAGGAAGATGCGGCCATCCGGCGCGGCAAGCCCGTTCACGGCGTCAATCTCGAACACATGCACCCGGATCGCGGTCACATCCAGCGCCTCGGCCAAACGCGCAGCAAGCTGGGTGATCTCGGTGTCCAGCAAGGGTTTGGAGTTGGAATTCAACAGGCGCTGGGTCTGCCAGACCGAAAAGCGCAGCATCAAAAGCGCGTAGCCAATCGCCAGAAGAAAGGGGAGGAGTTTCAGCACCATGCCTCAGATATGGCGCAAACGCGGCTCAGCGCAATGTCTTGATGCCACGGGCGATGCCCTCCAGCGTCATCGGCACCATGCGTCCGGCGAAAATCTCGGAAATCAGGCGGATCGACTGGGTATACTGCCAATGCGCTTCAGGCACCGGGTTGATCCACAGATGGTTCGGCCATTGCGCGCAGGCGCGGGAGAGCCAGACCTGCCCCGCCTCGGGGTTCCAATGTTCATTGGCGCCGCCCGGATGCAGGATTTCATAGGGGCTCATGCTGGCGTCACCCACGAAAATGCATTTGTAGTCAGAGCCATAGGTGCGCAGCACCTCGGCGGTTGAGGTTTGCGCGTCCCAACGCCGGGCATTGTCGCGCCAGACCCCTTCATAAAGGCAGTTGTGAAAGTAGAACGGCACGAGATGTTTGAATTCGGCCTTTGCGGCAGAAAACAGCTCCTCCATCACCTTCACATAGGGGTCCATTGACCCGCCGATGTCGAGAAACAGCAGCACCTTCACCGCATTGCGCCGCTCGGGCCGGGTCTGCACATCCAGCCAGCCATGTTCGGCGGTGGCGCGGATGGTGCCATCCAGATCGAACTCCTCCGCCGCCCCGTCGCGCGCCCATTTGCGCAACCGGCGCAACGCCACCTTGATGTTGCGGGTGCCCAGCTCCACGCTGTCATCCAGATTGCGAAATTCGCGCTTGTCCCAGACCTTGACGGCCCGCTGATGGCGGCTGTGATCCTGCCCGATCCGCACGCCTTCGGGGTTATAGCCATAGGCGCCAAAGGGGCTGGTGCCCGCCGTGCCGATCCATTTGTTGCCGCCCTGATGGCGGCCCTTTTGTTCCGCAAGCCGCTCCTTCAGCGTCTCCATCAGCTTGTCAAAGCCGCCCAATGCCTCGATCTGGGCGCGTTCTTCCGGGCTGAGATGCTTTTCGGCCATTTTGGCCAGCCACTCGGCGGGCAGGTCGATGGCCTGCAAGACATCCGTGTCAGAAATCGCCTCCAAGCCACTGAAGGATTTGGAAAAAGCGCGATCATAGCGGTCAAGGTGACGCTCGTCTTTCACCATGGAGACGCGGCCCAGATAATAGAACCCTTCCGGCTCATAGGTCACCAGACCGGCCTTCACCCCCTCAAGAAAGGCAAGGTATTCGCGCAAGGATACCGGCACCCCTTCATCGCGCAAGGCAAGGAAGAAGGGCAGGAACATGGCCTTAGTGGCCCGTGCGGTCGAGGAGGATCGTCACGAACATCGCCACGATCATCAGCGGGATGGCATGGGCCGCCGCATATTGCAGCATGTCCAACGCCTTGCCGCCGCGCCGCTTGGCCCGCCATGCACCGATTGCCGCCCCCAGAACCAATGCCGCCAGCACAAAGACAGGAATGAACACGATCCGACCCCTTTTGCCGGGGCCGGTTCGTGCCGCGCCCCTTAGCCCCTGCGCCCGCGGGCGCCCAATGCCGCAACTTCCGACATCCGGGCGCGCACCTGCGCTTCCGAGCCGAAGCCATAACGCGCCCATCCCAGACTGTCGAGACGCAGCGCCCGGGCCTCGGCGACCATGCCTTGCGCCTCATAGGCCTCGGCCTTGATGAGCATCAGCGTCGCCAGCAGGGCGGCGTTTTCGGCGCGTTTCACCACCGGAATGGCGCGGTCGGCGAATTGGGTGGCTTGGGCCGGTTGCCCGGTTGACAGCGCAATCGCGGCCAGTTGCATGTCGACATGGGCGGCATGCACCTCGCCGCCGGGCAGCGCGCGGTAGATGCGGCCCGCCGCGGCAAAGGCGCGCACGGCCGCCTCGGGGTTCGAGGTGCTCTGCGCCCGGCCAAGGGCATAATAGGAAAACCCCATGCGCGCATCGCTCCAGCCCTGCGCCATGGCGATCGACAGCATCCGTTCGGCGGCGGCCTTGGCATTGCCGTTGCGCACGCCGAACGATTGTTCCACCGCCGCGACCCAAGCCCTTGGGGCGATGGTCTTCAACGTGCCGCCGCGCCCCTCGCCACCGGGGTTCAGCCGGGCCATCAGGGCGGGCAGGCGGCGGGCGACCTCGGCCTCGTTCATGCCCGACTGCAATTCAGGCGCGTAATAGGCGCGCAGGATCAGCATGTCGAAGCTGGTCAGGACGGTATGGAAATTGTCATCGTTAAAGGCGGAATCGGGCAGGTGATAGAGATCGTTCAGCGGGCCGGTGGCCTGCGCCACCTCCTCGTGCAGGCAATCGCGCACCTCTTGGGCGCTGGTGTCCGAGGGCACAAAGATCGCGGCATGGCTGCGCCGGGTGATCTGCGCCCAATCGACCGCCGCCGTGCCCCGCGCGGCCTTGTAATCGGCGAAGGAGGTGACGCCCGGCACCACAAAGCAGGCAGCCGTCGGCACAACGCGGCGCATCTGGTTGCGCGGCAGGAATTCAATGGTGATCGCGGCGGTTTGCCCGGCGGGGGCCAGCTGCATGTCAAGCCCCGCCTCATGGCGCAACCGCCCCATCAGCCGCGCCAGCTCCGCCCCGGCCGATTTCGGCACATCGCCGGTCATCGCCACCGTGATCGGGCCTTCAAAGCGGCTCATCACCGGCAGGGCGCGGCCGCTTTCCATGCGAAAACTCAGGTCAAGAAAATCGCGGACGATCTCGACATTGCCGCGCCGGGCCGCCACAGGGGCGCCGCTGGGCATGGCCTGCAAGGCGGGCAGGGCGGTGATCGCCCCGCTGTCAGGGGCCGAGGATTTGGTCACTTCGGCGTTCGGCACGGGCGCACAGGCCGAAATAAGGCACAAGGCGAAAGCGGAAATACGGCGCATGGCTTGGCAGCTAACCTATAAATATGGGGTTGCCCCCGGATGAAAAGGCAAGGTGCTGCGCCGCCCCCGTGCCTTTCCGGTTCAGCGCCCTTGGGGAAGGTGCCCCCGCACCTGACCCCAAGGGCTTTACTGATCCGGGCAAGACCCGTTCCGTTGCCGCACCCCGAAACCGCCGGTGCAAAACGCACCTTTGGCCTCTGGGACAAATGGCCGGACGCAATCCCCACCGCGACCTGCCTTCTGAGGTGCCGGTCTGGCCTTCGTTCCGGTTTCCCTGCGCGTCGAGCATGCCGCGCCGAGGGACCCTTTGCCGAACATCCTGACCGCGAGTGGCCAAGGGGCAGAGGAGCCAAAAAACCGTTACCGAAACCCATACCGTCACTGAAGACAGTCAACATGGTTGCAGTGTCGTTAACGGGGCAGGTTCATGTCAATCTTGCGGTTTTTGCAGCCAATGGCCCGATCTACCCATGGATATGTTCCGGGCTGGAAACGCCAGATTTACGCTCGCGATATCACGCAATGTTTCAATGTATTTCAAATTTATGTGTTTCGTGAGTAGATTGTGTCAGGACCATGGCTAAATATCGGCAGAATCGCCCGATTCGCTGCATTTGCGCAAATACCGGCCGACAGACGGGCCATCGGTTCCCGTTACCCCCGACCGCCGCGGTTCAAAAAGGCCAGACGCTCGAACAGTTGCACATCCTGTTCGTTTTTCAGCAGCGCCCCATGCAGGCGCGGCAGGCTGTGCTTGCCGTCACGCCGCAGATCCTCGGGCGAGAGATCCTCGGCCAGGATCAGTTTCAGCCAATCCAGCACCTCGGAGGTGGAGGGCTTCTTCTTCAGCCCCGGCACCTCGCGCAATTCGAAGAACTGGGTCAGGGCGGTGGCCAGCAGCGCCTCTTTGATGCCCGGAAAGTGCAGCCGCACGATCGCGGCCAGCGTGTCGGCATCGGGAAAGCGGATGAAGTGGAAAAAGCAGCGGCGCAAAAACGCGTCGGGCAGGTCTTTTTCATTGTTCGAGGTGATGATGACCACCGGGCGCTGTGCCGCGCGCACCGTCTCGCCGGTTTCATAGACATGGAACTCCATCCGGTCGAGCTCCTGCAAAAGGTCATTCGGGAATTCGATATCGGCCTTGTCGATCTCGTCGATCAGCAAGACCACGCGGGACGGGGCCTCGAAAGCCTGCCACAACTTGCCCTTGCGAATATAGTTTCGAACCTCATGCACGCGGGCATCGCCAAGCTGGCTGTCGCGCAAGCGGCTGACCGCGTCATAGTCGTAAAGCCCCTGCTGGGCCTTGGTGGTGGATTTCACATGCCATTCGATCAGCGGCATCCCAAGGGCTGCGGCCACCTGACGGGCCAGTTCGGTCTTGCCGGTTCCGGGTTCGCCCTTGACCAGCAAGGGGCGTTGGAGCGTGACAGCCGCATTGACCGCAACCGCAAGGTCATCTGCGGCGACGTAAGACGAGGTCGAGGCGAATTTCATTGTCAGATCAAGGCCCTGAATTGTGTTGCCGCGTGACACTATCTGTCGCCGTATTTTGTCGCAACCGCTAGTGACAATCGCTTTACATTCCGGTATTGCACCGCCCATTGCCGCCCTTGTCAGGGTGGGGTTCAGCCAGAATTGCCCCCCGACAGGTGCTATGCATGATTGGAGAATGCGCCATGAAAGCCGAAGTATTCCTGCCCGACGATTATCGCCCGGCTGAGGATGAGCCCTTCATGAATGATCGGCAGTTGGAGTATTTCCGCCGCAAGCTGGTGGTTTGGAAGCAGGAACTGCTGGATCAATCGTCCGAAACCATCGAAAACCTGCAAGACTCCGCGCGCAATGTGCCTGATCTGGCGGATCGCGCTTCGGAAGAAACCGACCGCGCGCTGGAGCTGCGCACCCGCGACCGCCAACGCAAGCTGGTGTCCAAGATCGACGCCGCGCTGCGCCGGATCGAGGAGGGTGAGTTCGGGTATTGCGAAATGACCGGCGAGCCGATCAGCCTGAAGCGGCTGGATGCGCGCCCGATCGCGACCATGACGCTGGAAGCCCAGGAAAAGCACGAGCGCCGCGAGAAGGTTCACCGCGACGAATGACCGCCGCTGCCGGGGCTTGTGCCGCCGCGCCATTGTCGTGAAGTTAAGGCCGGGCCGCAGGGTCCGGCTTTTTGTTTTGGGGGCGGCATGGCGCAAGAGGTGACGATTATCGGGGCCGGGGTGGCGGGGCTGACCGCGGCCCTTGCCTTGGCGCAAAGGGGGTTTGCCGTCACCGTGCTGGAGCAGGCCGATGCCATCCGCGAGGTGGGGGCGGGGTTGCAGATCAGCCCCAATGCCGCGGTGGTGTTGCAAGCCTTGGGGCTTGGCGCGGCCCTGGATGCGGCGCAGGGGCGGGCCATGGCGGTGCGGCTGTGCGACGGGATCACCGGCGAGCCCGTGCTGAACATGGATCTTGCGCGGCTGCGGCCGACACAGGGCTATCACTTTCTGCACCGGGCCGATCTGATCGCCATGCTGGAGGCGGCGGTGCGCGCCGCCGGTGTGCAGATCCGCCTGTTGCAGCGGATCGAGACGGTGGATCTGTCAGGCGCCCGCCCGCGCCTTGTCACCGCGCAGGGGGCCGAGGTGGAGGCCGATCTGCTGATCGGGGCGGATGGGCTGCATTCGAAAACCCGCGCGGCGCTGAACGGGGCGGCGACGCCGTTTTTCACCCATCAGGTCGCGTGGCGCGCGGTGTTGCCCGAACAGCCCGGTGCCGCGCAGGTGGCCGAGGTTCACATGGGGCCGGGGCGGCATCTGGTCAGCTATCCCTTGCGGGGCGGGCAGTTGCGCAACATCGTCGCCGTCGAAGAACGCAACGCCTGGGTCGAGGAAAGCTGGTCCCTGCGCGATGACCCGATGGAGATGCGGCTGGCCTTTGAAAGCTTTTCGCCGCGGGTGCGGGGCTGGCTCGATCAGGTGCAGGATGTCTATCTGTGGGGCCTGTTCCGCCATCCGGTTGCCAAAATCTGGCAGCGGGTTCTGCCGAAGGGCGCGGTGGCGATCCTTGGCGATGCCGCGCATCCGACCTTGCCCTTCCTCGCCCAAGGGGCGGCGATGGGGATCGAGGATGGCTTCACGCTGGCCGCCCATCTGGTCAGGTTTCCGCTGGCCGAGGCTTTGCCACGCTGGCAGGCCGCCCGCGCCCCGCGCTGCGCGCGCATCGTGGCGGCGGCCAATGGCAATGCGCGGGCCTATCATCTGAGCGGCCCCTTGCGGGGCGTGGCGCATCTTGGCTTGAAGATCGGCAGCGCGCTCAGCCCCGGCTTTGCCCTGTCGCGCTATGATTGGCTTTATGGGCATGATGTGACGCGGGACTGAGACCCCCAGATGACAAAGCCCGCCGATGGCGGGCCTTTGGGTGGGCTGGGCCGTGGATTCAGGCGTCAACCGTGACCGGTGCGCAGGCCAGTTCCAAGCCACCGGCATAGATCACCTCTGGGCCTTCGAAGCGCAGGGTGACAAAGCGCAGTTCGGGCAGGATGTCGGCGCGGATGAATTCGCCGTCGCACAGGCGCGTGGCGGGGATCAAGGCTTCGGCCTGGCCGTAAAGCGCCTTGGCGCGCCAGTCGTGGATCAGGATCGGTTGCGAAGGGGCGACCAGAATATCACCGGCCGGGCGGCCAACGCCCATGCTGTCGCCCGAGATCACCACCACACGGGCGTTTTCGACCCGCGTCACCTCAACCTGCACCACGCGGCGCATGCCGTTGCGGGTTACCACCCGGTCGCCGGGCATGATGAACTCTACCGGCAAATCGCCATCCAGCGTCAGCACCGGGGTGCCAAGCGCCAGCCCGGCCTCGGTAAAGATTTGCTGCGTGCCATATTCAGTCGTGAACTGCGCCTGCGCCAGATGAGCCATTGGGTAATCCCCTTCGTTCGGTCTGCGCCCCCGCGTGACAGCCTTATTCACGCCCAAATGTGGCAAGATTGGGTTAAGAGCGGGCCTTTTTTCAGGAAATGTTCCCGCTGATTTGAACAGAATTGCCGCGAAAGCCCCCCCGGCAACGGTGGGCGTTTTTTCCTCTCGCATCCCGCCCCCGCCTTTGTTAGAAGGGCGCGGAATTCAAGGCGTGCTTGTCCTGCCCCTTGCGGGCGGGAAGGGTGCGTCTTGGTGAATTTGCGGGTGTGGCGAAATTGGCAGACGCACTGGATTTAGGTTCCAGCGCCGCAGGGCGTGGGGGTTCAAGTCCCTCCACCCGCACCAGATTGGGATGAAAAGGACGACAAGATGCAGGTCACCGAGACCCTGAAAGACGGCCTCAAGCGCGGCTACACCATCACGGTGTCGGCGGCTGAACTTGATGCCGAAGTGCAGAAGAAACTGATCGAGGCGCAGCCCGAGGTCGAGATCAAGGGCTTCCGCAAGGGCAAAGTGCCGCTGGCGATCCTGAAAAAGCAATTCGGTCAGCGCATCCTTGGCGATGCCATGCAGGACGCCATCGACGGCGCGATGAAGAACCATTTCGAGGCGACCGGCGACCGTCCGGCCTTGCAGCCCGAAGTCAAGATGGTGGGCGGCGAAAGCTGGAAAGAAGGTCAGGATGTCGTGGTCGAGATGACCTACGAATGCCTGCCGCCGATTCCGGAGGTTGACGCCGCCAAGATCAAGCTTGATCGTCTGTCGGTGAAGGCCGATGACGCGGCTGTTGAAGAAGCCCTGAAGAACCTTGCGTCCTCGTCGCAGACCTTCGAGGCCAAGAAGAAAGCCCAGAAGGCCAAGAAGGGCGATCAGGTTGTGATCGACTTCAAAGGCTCGGTTGATGGCGAATATTTCGACGGCGGCGCTGGCGAAGACTACCCGCTGGTCCTTGGCTCCAACTCCTTCATCCCGGGCTTTGAAGACCAGCTGATCGGTGCCAAGACCGGTGACGAGGTGAAGGTCGAAGTGTCCTTCCCGGAGAACTATGGCGCGGCGCACCTTGCGGGCAAAGCGGCCGTGTTCGAATGCACCGTCAAGGAAGTGCGCGAGCCGAAAGAAGCCGAGATCGACGACGAGCTGGCCAAGAAATTCGGTGCCGAAGACCTCGCTGCGCTGAAAGGCCAGATCTCCGAGCGTCTGGAAGCTGAATACAAGGGCGCTGCCCGCGCGGTGATGAAGCGCGCGCTGCTCGACCAACTGGATGCTCAGGTCAAGTTCGAGCTGCCGGCGGCTTTGGTTGACGCCGAAGCGGCCCAGATCGCCCACCAGCTCTGGCACGAGGAAAACCCCGAGGTTCACGACCACAACCACGGGGCCGTCGAGCCGACCGATGAGCATAAGAAACTGGCCGAGCGTCGCGTGCGTCTGGGTCTGGTGCTGGCGGAAGTTGGCCGCAAGGCCGAGGTCACCGTCTCTGACGCCGAGATGACCCAAGCGGTGCTGGCGGCTGCCCGTCAATACCCCGGCCAAGAGCGTGCCTTCTTTGAATTCGTGCAGAAGAACGCCCAGATGCAGCAGCAACTGCGCGCGCCGGTGTTCGAAGACAAGGTTGTCGATCACATCGTGGCCGGTGCCAAGGTGACAGAGAAGACCGTGTCGAAAGACGAGTTGCAAAAGCTGGTCGAAGCTCTGGACGAAATGTAAGCGATTTTTCGACGAAACATCGTCTTGCGTAAAATCGGGGCCGTGGCGCAAGCTGCGGCCCTTTCCTTTTGGCGGGCAGGACATGGCCAAGGCCATCGCCTTGGCCACGCGAGCCGTGGCAGCTTCCCCGCCGGGCCTCCAAGGCCCGGCCAGCGCCCGCCCCGCCCACGGCGGGCGCTTCTCGCCCACCGGGTCGGGCTCTGGCCTTTCCGTTGTGCGGCTGCAACCGTTTCAACTTTACCGCCGCCACAGCCGGGCGGGGAAAGGCAATGCCTTTCCTTCTCCGCCCGGGCCTCACAGCAGCCACCACCCTCTCGCCCAATCCTCCGGCCCCTGCTAAGGAAGGGCATGACAAATATCCTTCCCCACCTTCCCGCCGATCTGATCCTTGCCGCCCTGGCGCGCAGCCCCGGCAATGAATTGCGCACCGGCAAGTTCGACAGCCCTGAATCCTCCGCCGCGCTGGTGGCCAATGCGTTTGGTCATTTCCTGACCCGTCCCGCCGATCTGCCGCCGCTGCCGGGCGTGCCGATGGGGCCGGTCATGGCGGTCGATCTGGAGGCCGAGATGCGCTTTCCGTGGTCGGGGGGCCGCAATCCTTGGCTGGAGGCCAGCCTGACCACCGCGACCACGCTCGTTGGGGTGAACGCCCGCCGCTATGAACCCTTCCGCCCCGCCAAGGCCACCGGCTTTGCCGAGGTCTATGACCGCCCGGTCTGGGGGCCGCAGATGGGCCGTTATACAAGACTGATGGCCGATCTGGTGGAGGGGCGGGTGGCCTTTCAGGCCCTGGACGCGGTGCAACTGGTCAAGGATGCGCTGGGTCTGCGCACGCAGGCGGAAAAGCAGGCCAAAGGCGCGGTGCTGGTCTATCTTCATGCCGAACCGACGATCTGGGCCAAATCGGGCAAGCCGGTTGATCCGGCCCGCATCAAACTGCACCGCCATGAGGTGGCGCAGTTTGCCGGTCTCGTGAAGGGGGATCAGGTGGCCTTTGTCTCGCTGCGCTGGGCCGATCTTTTGGCGGCTTGGGCCAAGCATCCCGGCTTGGCGGATCACGCCGCGGCCCTGCGTGCCAGCTTTGGTGATCTGGGTTAAGCCGGCTCTGCCGCCCGATCAGACACGCCCTCGGCCCGCAGGACATAGACGCCTGCGGCGATGATGATGGCGATGCCCGCCCAGCCAAGCGCATCAGGCAGATCACCCCAGAACAGCCAGCCCCACAGGAGGCCCCAGAAGGCGAAGCTGAACTCGAAAGGGGCGACGACCGAGGATTGCGCGATGCGGTAGGCATGGGTCAACAAGGTCAGCCCGACAGCGGCGATCAAACCGCAAGAGGCCATCAGGCCCAGATCCCATGGCGAGGGCCAGACCCAGCCGCGGGTCAGGAAGGCCAGCGAGGGATGCACACCTTCGGCGGCCCCGCCCCGCCCATAGATCAGCGCCAGCGCCGCCGCGCAGGCCAGAAAGGCCAGATTGCCCCAAAAGGCCATCGCCGCCGCCGTATCCTTGCTGCCCATCACGCGCGCCATGATCATCGAACCGGCATAGGCGACCGAACACAGAATCGGCAGAAGGGCCGCCCAGTCAAACAGGTCGCCACCGGGGCGCACCATCAGGATCACCCCGGAAAACCCCAAGCCAACCGCCAGCCAACGCGCGGGCGACACCCGCTCGCGCAGGATGAAGACCGACATGACGACGATCATCAGCGGTGCCGTGAAGTAAAGCGCGACCGTCGTCGCCATCGGCAGCGCCGCCAGCGCCAGATAGTAAAGCGTATAGGCCAGAAAGTTCAGCAAGCCCCGGATCAGCATCGCGGGCCATGTCGGGCTGACAAGGGTGCGCAAGGTGCCGTCGAAGGCATAGGTGATGACCAGCAGGCAAGGAATGGCCGTCAGGCTGCGCACCAGCATGGCCTGATGCAGCGGGTAATCCCCGGAAATCAGCTTCAGGATCAGATCTTGCACCGAAAATATGGCGATGCCGGCGACAAGGGCGACAATGCCCTTCAGAGCGGAGTTTTGCGTCATGATGGCCCCAAGCTAGCGGGCGCGGGCGGGCCTGCTGCGTCAATCCCGACAGGAATGGTCAAAGCCCGGCAAGAAGTGCGGCCGTCGCGGGCAGGCGTTTCAGGCTCGCCTCGATATGCGCCCGCCAGTGCGGCCCGCGCGACAGGGCGGCCTCATGGGCCTCGCGCAACTCGTCCGGGCGGTCTTCCGCCAAGGCTTCGATGAGCAGCGCCGCCTGCGCCCGGTCCTTGCGCGATTTCAACTGATCCGGCCCCGCCGCACGCCGGTTGGCGACGATCAGCTTGTGGATGGCATAGGCCTCGGGCCGCGGGATCTGCACCAGCACGCCGGACCGATAAAGGGCGGCGGCCTTGATCGGCGCTGCGATCAGAAAGTTCAGGAAATGCAGCGACTGCGCGGCCACGCCAAGCGCGGGCAGGGGGCGGATATCTTCCTCGGGGCGGAACGAGGGGGTGAGGAATTCGATCATCGTGTTCGAGCGCGTTTGCCGCCATCTCCAGACCGAACGGCGATCCAGCGCCGGAACCGGCTCAAAGTCCAGCGCCTTGAAGGCTTCGGCCACGCTGCTTTCCACCTGATCGCCGAGGGCAAGCGATAGCCGCTCGAACTGGGCAATGTCGATATCGCCGGTCTGCGCCATCTCGTCGCCGGGCAAGCGGATGCCCAACTCGCCCTCATAGAGCCGGAAGGCCTGCGTGCCGACCAGCGTGCCGCCCAGTCGGAAGATGCCCAGCCGTTCGGCCGATTGCAGAAGCGAACCGACAGCGGCTGCGGTGGTCAGCATCCCTTCGGCGCGGAGTGTGCGGACCAATCGGGTGCGCGCGGTGCTGCGGGCCTGTCGCTCCTCGGCCAGTGCGCGATAGTGCATCAGCCGATCCGCAAGGGCAGGGGTATCTTCGCCGATATACGCTTTGCGGACCGAGGCGCCGACACGATGGACGTCATACCAATAGGCCCGGCCATTGCGCATTTCACGCGTGGGCGTGCCGCGAATGTCGGCGGCCGCGTCGTCCTGTAGGCTGCGCAGAAGGTCGATATAGGCGGAATGGGCGATCAGGCTGTGGCGATGGATCATGATGTACAACACTATTTCTGTTTGTTGTACATATCCTCATGTGCAACATAAATCAATATCGTTGTACATGGCGCCCCGCCAAAAGAAAAACCGCGCCCGTTGCGGGGCGCGGTTTCTGGTCTAAGGCCGTAAGGCTTTGGGATTATTCGTCGTCGCCTGCGGCGGCGCCCATTTCGTCGAACAGCTCGGCGATTTCGAATTCGGCCGCAGCTTCGGCCTCAGCGGCCAGTTCTTGGATCGACTTGCCCGAAGCTTGCAGTTCGGATTCTTCGATCGAACGTGCGACGTTCAACTGAATCTTCACCACGACTTCCGGGTGCAGCGTCACGGTGACGGCGTGCAGACCCAGTTCCTTGATCGGCTTGTCCAGAACGACCTGGCCGCGGTTCACGGTGAAGCCGCCAGCGGTGGCCGCATCAGCGGCGTCACGCGCGGTGACCGAACCGTAAAGCGCGCCGGCATCCGAGGCGGAGCGAATCACGACAAAGCTCTGGCCGTCCAGCTTGGCGCCAACGGCTTCGGCTTCTTTTTTGGTCTCGAGGTTGTTGGCCTCAAGCTGGGCCTTTTTGGCCTCGAAGGACTTGATGTTGGCGTCCGACGCGCGCAACGCCTTGCCTTGCGGCAAGAGGTAGTTGCGGCCGTAGCCGTCCTTGACGTTCACCACGTCGCCCATCTGGCCAAGCTTGGCCACACGCTGAAGAAGGATCACTTGCATGTCATGTGCTCCTTATTTCACGGCATAGGGGAGAAGGGCGAGGAAGCGGGCGCGCTTGATGGCTTGTGCCAGTTCACGCTGCTTCTTGGCCGAGACGGCGGTGATGCGCGAAGGAACGATCTTGCCACGCTCAGAGATGTAGCGTTGCAGGAGACGGGTGTCCTTGTAGTCGATCGCCGGAGCATTGTCGCCCGAGAAGGGGCAAACCTTGCGGCGGCGGAAAAACGGTTTGTTCGCCATGGGTTATGGTCCTTTTCTCAGATCAACGACGAAAGCCGCCGCGGTCACCACCGCGGTCGCCACGCTCGCCACGGTCGCCGCCGAAGGACGGGCGCTCACGACGCTCACCACCGCCGAAGCCACCTTCGCGGTCGCCACGTTCACGGTCATCGCGCTTTTGCATCTGGACCGAGGGGCCTTCCGCATGGGTGTCGACCTTGATGGTCAGAACGCGCATCACGTCGTCATGCAGGCGCATCAGGCGTTCCATTTCCAGCACAGCCGAGGCCGGAGCGTCGGACTTGAGCAGGGCATAGTGGCCTTTGCGGTTCTTGTTGATCTTGTAGGCCATGGTCTTCACGCCCCAGTACTCGCTTTCGACGACTTTGCCGCCATTGTCTGCGAGAACGGTCGAGAAGTGTTCCACAAGGCCTTCAGCTTGCGTGTTGGACAAGTCCTGACGCGAGATGAAAACATGCTCATAAAGCGGCATGTGCACTCCAGTTCTTTCTCAGGCGCACTTCATAGGCCGGGCATCTCTTTCCGCCGCCCGTCCACGAGAGGCTGCGCCGGTTCGGTGGAAATTGCGGAAAGATGGGGCCTTATACAGAAATCAAGGCGCGCTGCAAGCCTTTAGGTCAGCGCCGCATGGGCAATCAGCAGGGCATGGCACAAAAGGCCACAAAGCACCGCCAATGATCCGAGATCCTTGGCATCGCGGGCGAATTCGGCCCAATCCTGCGTCAGGTGATCCACGATACATTCCAGCGCGGTGTTCAGCGCCTCGAGCGCCACGACCAAGAGCGCAAGCCCCGCAAAGACCAGATAATGCAGCAGACTGGCACCCAAGGCCCAGAGCAGCACCGGCACCACCACCATGCCCAGTGCCTCTTGCCGAAAGGCGGATTCGCCCCAAAGCCGCCGCATCCCAGCCGCCGAATATCCCGCGGCGGCGAAGAAATGCGCGATACCCGCCTTGCGGGCCGGTTTGGTCGGTTCAGCCATGGCACCCGGTGGTCAGATCAAGGTCGGGATTGTGCAGGCTGGTCGTGACATCCGCAAGGCCCAAGACAGTGTGGAACACCGCATCATGGGTGACCCGGCCCGCAAGGCTGGCCGCCCGCGCCTTGATGCAGGTCTGATCCACACCCATCGCGGCGCGGTAGGCGGGCGAGGTCCACAGCACCATCGGCACCTGCGTTTGCACATCGGGCGCCATGAAATAGGGGGCAGCGTGCAGATAGAGCCCGTTTTCCCCCAGCGACTCCCCATGATCCGAGACATAGAGCATCGAGGTCGCCAATCGGTCCTCGGCCCCGAGACGGTCAATCAGGCGGGCGAGAAACTGATCGGTAAAGGCGATGGTATTGTCATAGGCATTGGTGATTTGCTCAGGTGTACATTTGCCGAAATCGGCGCTGCGGCAATCATCGGGGAAGGGCCGGAAGCTTTCGGGATAGCGCAGGTAATAGGCCGGGCCATGGCTGCCGATCTGGTGATAGACGATCACCGTATCCTTGCGGATGCCGGCCAAAATCCTGTCCAGCACGGGCAGGAACACCATGTCGATACATTCGCCCATGGCGCAGGCCCCGGCGTCGTCGGCGGGTTTGAACCTGCTTTCCGGCAGGCGCGCGGCAAGGCCGAGGCTGCCGGTGTTGTTGTCGAACCATTGAACGTCAAAGTCAGTTTGCTTCAGCAAATCCAAGAGGTTCTGGTGCGATCTTGAGGCGGTTTCCGAATGGTTGTCCATGCCGTAATGGGCAAACATGCAGGGCATGGAGACCGCGGTCGAGGTGCCGCAGCTTGTCACCTTGTCCAGATAAACGATGTCACGGCGCGCGAGTTCGGGGTTGGTCGGCCGGTCATAGCCGCCAAGGCTCCAATCCGCCGCGCGGGCGGTTTCGCCCACCACGATCAGCGTCAGTGTCGGCTTGCCGGCCGCGGCAATCCGCGCGCCCTTCTTGGCGTCCAGCCCGATCGGTTCCGCGACCAGCCGCGCGGTCACCAGCTTCAACTTGGCCAGCCGCACGGCGGCCACGATGGGGGTGGCCGGGATCACGGCGGAAGCAATCTCGCGCCGCTCACGGAACATCGAAGAAAAGGTGCGGTAATCCACCATCATGGCCGCGAAGAACAGCCCCAGCGCCAACGCGATGGTCAGGGGATAGTGCAGCAACCGCAGCCACCAGCGCATCGGCTTGACTTTGCTCCACAAGACCAGCGCCGCCGGGATCAGTCCGAACAGCGTCAGGTGGGCCAGAAAGCCCATCGTCATCAGATGGCGGGATTCATTGCCCGTGGTGTTCAGCGCGTTTTGCAGCATGTCGCGGTCGATCACCACGCCGAGCCGGTCCTGAAAATGCGAGGCCACCGCCCCCAGCACCAGAGCCAGCGCCAGAACCGGCCGCACAAGACCCGGCAGGGTGAAGACCGAGACGCAGAACAGGATGGCGGCAAAGGCCAGCACGCCGGCCACCGGCACCAGTGCGGGACTGCCCGACAGGTAGGTGGCAATGCGGTCAAGGAAGGTGGCATTCGCCGTGACCAGAAGAAAGCCCGCGACCAGCAGGTTCAGCACCATGGGCGACAGGGCGGGGCGGCAGGTGCTGAAGGCTTTGCCCAGCGGTCTGCGGGCAAAGCCGGTTGCGCGCCGACCTGTCCGGTCGGTGTCAAGTGAGGTCATGAGCAAAGCTGCCGTCAATTGTTGGAGATGGATCGGGGCTAAGTCGCTGTGTGCATGCGCGCAATGCCTCTATGGATAAGCAGGCGCTTAGGGCCGGTTTTGCCCATCTGCGCTTAGAGGCTTTTGCGCCGATCGCCGCCCACGATCATGTGACTGTGCGCTGATGCGCAAAAGCTGTTTGAAAGCTGCGACTTGAGCCAAGGCCCCATTGCAGGCCATGTCCTGACCCAAGCCGGGCTGGTCCGGCCAATCCCTGGAGTTTTCGCATGATCCGTTTTGCCCCCCTTGCCCTGACCGCTGCCTTGCTTGCCGCCCCCGCCTTTGCCGAGGCCGAGAAATACACGCTGGACCCCAGCCACAGCCAGATCGTCTTCACCTATAACCACCTTGGTTTCTCGACCACCGCCGGGATGTTCTCGGGCTTCAACGGCGAGATCCTGTTCGATCAGGCCGATCCGGCGGCCTCGTCTGTGACGGTGTCCTTTCCGGTCAAGGCCATGCTGACCGGCTGGCAAGAGCGTTTCGACCACTTCATGACCCCCGATTTCTTTGATGCCAAAGAAGACGAGATGGTCAGCTTCAAATCGACCGGTATCGAAGTGACTGGCGAAAAGACCGCCAAGATCACCGGCGAATTGACCCTGAACGATGTGACGAAATCGGTGGTTCTGGATGCGGTTCTGAACCAGGCGGGCGAGCATCCGATGGCCAAGACCCCTTGGGCAGGTTTTTCGGCCACCACCACGTTGCTCCGCAGCGACTATAACCTTGGCATGTTCGCCCCCTATGTCTCGGACGAGGTGCAGGTGCAGATCTCGATCGAAGCGCAGAAGGCCGCTGAATAAGCCATCAATGCTTAAAGAAAAGGCCGCGGGGGGAAACCCTCGCGGCCTTTTCTTTTGGGGACTGGCAAGGCAGGGCGGCTTAGTTCGGCCGCGTCGCCTCCAGCGCCACCTTGATCTCGACGGCAAAGCCGACGGTTGCTTCATCGGCATAGCCCGCCCCGATGGCGAAATCGCGGCGGTCAAGTTTGGCGTGTCCAGCCATCCGGGCGTTGTCGCCGCTGATTGCCAGCGTGAAGGGCAGGGTGACGGGCACGGTCTTGCCGTGCAATTCCAACGTGCCTTCGGCGGTCAGCCCCGTGGCACCGGCCACAAGATCGGCGGTGAAGCGGGCGCTGGGGTGGCTGGCCACATCAAAGAACTCTGGCCCCTTCGCCTGATCCGTGACCGAACCCAAGGCAAGGCTGGTCAGATCAATGGTGACATCCACCTTGCCTGCCACGCCCGAGGTGATCGCCTCATCATAGCTGATCTCGGCTGTCCAAGCACTGAAAGATCCGATGACCGGCGCCCCCATCTGCGCCACAGTGAATTCCAGCGTGCCGGTCTTGACCTGCCAGTTGCCCCCGGTGGCCGCCACCGGGGCCGCGGCGGGGGCGGCAGGGCTGGCGGGCGCCATCGACAGGGCCAGCGCGCTGCCCGCACCATACAACGCCAGCGCCAGCGCGAGAGGGGCAAGGCGCTTGGCCTGCGGCAGCGGCTGTTCCGGCGCGGCGGTGCCAAAGGCCATGCGGGCCAAGGTCGCATCGCGGTCAATCACATGGTGCTTCACCGCGCCCGCGATATGCAGGATCACCGAGGCCGCCAGAAGCTTGGTGAACACCCAATGCGCCCCGCCCGCCAGCGCGGCGATGCTTTCGGATTTCGGCACAAAGGGCAGGCCTTGGCCAAAGGGCCACAGGATCGGGGCAAAGCCGTCAAGCGCGGCGTGATGCACCCAGCCGGTCAGGGGCACCATCACAAGCGACAGATAGAGCATCCAATGCACGATCTGCGCCACGGTCAACTCGACCCGGCGCAGGGGGTGCAAGGGGGCCGGGTGGCTTTGCGTCAGGGCCCAGAGAACACGCGCCAGACCGATGAAAAACGCGGCGACGCCAAGGGTTTTGTGCAACGAGAACAATTGCGCCTTTTGGGCGATCGTCTCGGGCGTGGGGGCGATGCCATTGGCAATCAGCCCAAGGGGAATCGCGGTCAGGATCAAAAGCGCGGTCAGCCAATGCAAGGTGCGGGTGACAAGGCCAAATGAGTTCGGGGTGTTATGGGCGGGCATGCACAGGCTCCGGTTGTGTTTGGTCCAGCATAACAGGCGAAGGGGGGGCTGACAGCGCACCGGGCCGCACATCGGCTGTGCGAAACGCCGCCAGATGATTGCGCGCGCGCGCTTGGCACGGTAATCGGGGACAAGAACAACAGGAGAGCCGCGATGAGCCGCGCATTCGTTTTTCCGGGGCAGGGCGCCCAGACTATCGGCATGGGCCGTGCCTTGGCCGAGGCCTATCCGGCGGCAAAGGCCGTCTTTGATGAGGTGGACGCAACCCTTGGCGAAAAGCTGTCCGATCTGATCTGGAACGGCGACATCGCCGAGCTGACGCTGACGCAAAATGCGCAACCGGCACTGATGGCAACCTCGATCGCCGCCCTGCGCGCGCTGGAAACCGAGGGCTTGGGGTTGGAACATGCGGCCTTTGTCGCAGGCCATTCGCTTGGCGAATATTCCGCCCTTTGTGCCGCGGGGGCTTTGGATCTGTCGGATACCGCGCGGCTGCTCAGGACCCGTGGCCGCGCCATGCAAGAGGCGGTTCCGGTGGGTGTCGGCGCGATGGCCGCCCTTTTAGGCATGGGGTTCGAGGCCGCGATGGAAGTGGCCGCCGAGGCCGCCCAGGGCGAGGTTTGCCAAGCGGCCAATGACAATGACCCGGCGCAGGTCGTGGTTTCGGGCCACAAGGCTGCTGTTGAACGGGCCGTCGAAATCGCCAAGGCCAAGGGGGCCAAGCGCGCCATGCTTTTGCCGGTGTCAGCACCGTTCCATTGTGCGCTGATGCAACCGGCCGCCGCCGTGATGTCCGAGGCGCTGGCCGCCGTGGCGATCCACGCGCCGAAAGTGCCGGTCGTCGTCAATGTCCGCGCCGAGGCGGTGACCGAACCCGACCGCATCCGCGCGCTGTTGGTGGCGCAGGTGACAGGTTCGGTCCGCTGGCGCGAGAGTGTGCAGTGGATGGAAAACGCGGGCGTGACCGAGTTTTGGGAAATCGGTGCGGGCAAGGCGCTGTCGGGCATGGTGAAGCGGATTGCCACGGGCGAGGTGACCACCCGTGCCATCGGCACGCCGGAAGATGTGGCGGCGGCAAAAGGCTGAGGCTTCGTTCGGGGCCGGCCCCGGGGCTGTCTGCCCCGGACCCCGAGAGTATTTCAAAAGGCGCAAGACCCTTGGGGCGGCGCAGAGGGAACGGGAGTGATCCATGTTTGATTTGACGGGCAAATGCGCGCTGGTGACGGGGGCTTCGGGCGGGATCGGGGCGGCGGTGGCCAAGGCCCTGCATGCCGCGGGGGCAACCGTCGGCCTGTCGGGCACGCGGGTGGAACCCTTGCAGGCACTGGCGGCCGAACTGGGCGCGCGGGCGCATGTCTTGCCTTGCGATCTTGGCAATGCGGCGGCGGTGGAAGAACTGGTGAAGCAGGCCACCGAGGCGATGGGGGCGGTCGATATTCTGGTGAACAATGCCGGGATCACCCGTGACGCGCTGGCGATGCGGATGTCGGATGACGACTGGCTGAACGTGATCGAGGTGAACCTCAATTCCACCTTCCGGCTGTGCCGCGCGGCCATTCGCGGCATGATGAAGGCGCGTTGGGGCCGCATCATCAACGTCACCTCGGTGGTGGCGCAGGCGGGCAATCCCGGTCAGGTGAATTATTCCGCCGCCAAGGCGGGGGTCGCAGGGCTGAGCCGGTCGCTCGCGCAGGAAGTGGCGAGCCGGGGCATCACGGTGAACTGTGTGGCGCCGGGGCTGGTGGAAACCGCGATGACGAACAAGCTGAACGACGAGCAGCGCGGCAAGATCCTGGCCGGCGTTCCGGTGGGCCGCATCGGCA
The DNA here is from genome assembly GCA_964393035.1 of uncultured Tabrizicola sp. Taxonomy (GTDB): domain Bacteria; phylum Pseudomonadota; class Alphaproteobacteria; order Rhodobacterales; family Rhodobacteraceae; genus Tabrizicola_A. The sequence goes on along the minus strand of CAYMRX010000007.1, from coordinate 215,116 downwards.
AGCCCGAGGAGATCGCGGCGGGGGTGGTGTTTCTGGCCTCTGTCGAGGCGGCCTATGTCACCGGCGCGACGCTGGACATCAACGGCGGCGGGGATATGCTGTAACCCACCAAAACCATTGCCACGCGCCTTTGCCCTTGCTATAGGCGCGCGGGACGGCCCGGCGGAATTCCGGCGGGAAACATTTTGACAGCCGGGAACTTTCCCGCGAACCGTGAAAGAGGAAGTAACATGAGCGACATCGCCGATCGCGTGAAGAAGATCGTGGTGGAACATCTTGGCGTCGACGCCGAGAAGGTGACCGAGAATGCCTCGTTCATCGACGATCTGGGCGCTGACAGCCTCGACAACGTCGAGCTGGTCATGGCTTTTGAAGAAGAATTCGGCATCGAGATCCCGGATGACGCCGCCGAAACCATCCAGACCTTCGGCGATGCGGTGAAGTTCATCTCCTCGGCCGCCTGATTTTCGCAGGCAGGTTAACGGAACAGGCACCCTGCGGGGTGCCTTTTTCGTTTCTGGGCTTGCAGTTGGCGGGCCTTGGGCCATGATCGACGCAAAGCGGAGGGGATCATGGTAGGCAAGGGCAGTGCGGGTGGCGCTTTGGGCGCAATGTTCGGGGCGGGGGATGTGGCGGGCTTCATGGGGTTGCCCGAGGCCCGGCTGGAGGATCTGCGGGCGGCGCAGGTGGTGGTGCTTGGCGCGCCGGGCTGCACGCCCTATCCGACGGTGGGGTTTTACTGTGCGGGCGGGCCTGCCGCCATTCGCGCCGGGGGGGCCGCCTATGCGGCCAATCTCGCCCATATGAATTTCGACCTTGGCGCGCCGGTCCTGCCGCATGGCGCGCAGGTGGTGGATGCGGGCGATCTGAAGCTGGACGACCGCGACGGGGCGGCCAACCGCGACCGGCTGCGCGCGGCGGTGGCGCAGATCCTTGCTATTGGCGCGGTGCCGGTGCTGATCGGCGGCGATGATTCCCTGCCGATCCCGATGTTGCAGGCGCTGGAGGCGGCGGCAGGCGAGGGGCCGCTGACGATCTTGCAGATCGACGCCCATATCGACTGGCGCGAGGAGGTTGGGGGGGAGCGTTGGGGGCTGTCCTCGACCATGCGGCGGGCGTCGGAGATGGGCCATGTGGCGCGGATCATTCAGGTGGGCCAACGCGGCATCGGTTCGGCCCGGCCGGGGGATTATCAGGCGGCACTGGATGCGGGCGTGACCTTTGTTCCCGCGCGCGAGGTGGCCGAAACCGGCATCGCCCGCGCGCTGTCGCTGATCCCCGAAGGGGCGCGGGTGGTGATCTGTCTGGATGTCGACGCGCTGGACCCGGCCATCATGCCCGCCGTGATTGGCCGCACGGCGGGGGGATTGAGCTATTGGCAGGTGTTCGAACTGATCGCGGGTGTGGCGGCAAAGGCGCGGATCGTCGCCTTTGACATGGTGGAATTCATGCCCGACCGTGACATTGACGGGCAGGGCGCCTTGGTGGCGGCCCAGCTTCTGGCGGGCACCATCGGTATTTTGGCACGGCAGGAGGCAGGCGCATGAGCAGGTTCAATCAACCCTTGGGCGGCAATGAGATGGCGCGCTTTGGCGGGCCTGCCACGATGATGCGGCTGCCTGCACAAGTGGGCGCGCAGGGGCTGGATGTGGCCTTTGTCGGCATCCCGATGGATCACGGCACATCGAACCGCTCTGGCACGCGGCTCGGGCCACGGCAGATTCGCGATGAAAGCCGGATGCTGCGCCCCTATAACATGGCGACGGGCGCGGCCCCTTTTGACCATTTGCAGGTCGCCGATATTGGCGATGTGCCGATCAACACCTTTGATCTGAAAAAGACCGTTGATATCATTTCAGATTATAATGATGAGGTGCTGGCCGAAGGCGTCATTCCGCTGACCCTTGGCGGCGATCATACCCTGACATGGCCCATTCTTCGCGCCATGAAAAAGCGGCACGGTCCGGTGGCGCTGATTCATGTCGATGCCCATGCCGACATCAACGATACCATGTTCGGCGAAAAAGTGGCGCATGGCTGCCCCTTCCGCCGGGCCTGGGAGGAGGGCTGTCTGCAAAATGACAAGGTGTTCCAGATCGGGCTGCGCGGCACGGGCTATAGCCCGGATGATTTCGACTGGGGCCGCAGGAACGGTTGGACGGTCGTGCAAGCCGAGGACTGCTGGCACAAATCGTTGAAACCCCTGATGGCGGAGGTGCGCGCCAAGATCGGCGATGCGCCCTGCTATCTGTCTTATGACATCGACAGCCTTGACCCGGCCTTTGCGCCCGGCACCGGCACGGTGGAGCCGGGCGGGCTGACGATCTGGCAGGGCCTGGAGATCGTGCGCGGGGCGGCGGGGCTGAACCTTGTCGGCGGCGATCTGGTGGAGGTGTCGCCCCCCTATGATCCGTCGGGCAATACCGCGCTGATCGGGGCGAACCTCTTGTATGAGATGCTCTGCGTGTTGCCGGGCGTGCCGCAGGGCATCAAACGCTAGATCGTGTCGGGTTTGCAGGGCAGCGAAGGCGCGGCCTTTCGGATGCGCTTTGCGATCTTGGGTGCTTCACCGAAACCCGGCAGGATTGAAGGGCAGGATGCGGAAGGGGGGCAGGGGCTTGCCCCGCCCTCCCTATTCCTCGTCGTCGGTAATCAGCACCAATTCGCCCGCCGCTTCCAATTCGCGCACCGCATTGATGACGGCGGCCATCGCCTCATCCGCGTCCTTTTCCCGAACCTTGCCACGCGCGGCCATTTCCTCACGCAAGCCCTGCGCCATGCGCTGTGACATATTGGCCAGCAAGAATTCCGCCGTGGTGGCTTGTTCGGCATTGCCCTGTGCGCCGGTCAGGGCGGTCACCAGCACCGGCTGATCGACGAGGCGGACGATCTTCGGCACGTCGCGTGCCTGCACGCGGCCGGGCAGATGGATGAAGGTGAAGATCGCTTTCCTGACCTCTGCGGCAAAGCCTGCATCCTCCACCTCCAACCCGGCCAGCACATCATTGCGGGTCTGGGCGCCCGAGACGTTGAGGATGGCGCCCACCCGTTCCACCGGGCCGGTGTCAAAGGCGCGGGCCGGCTGCTGATCCAGTTGCAAGACCAGCGACGCGCCGACCCGCCGCACGGTTTCAGGATCGACATTTCCGGTCAGCGACACGGCATAGGCGACGCGGCGGGCCTTTTCACCGGGCATCTTGCCCAAAAGCTCCGCCGATTTTGCGACCGGCAGCTTTGACAGCATGACGGCGGCCACCTCGACACTTTCCTCCTCCAGCACGGGCAGCAAACGCTCCACCGGCAGCGAGGTCAGCCGGTCCCAAGGGTCGGCCTTGGCGCTGGCCCCGGCAAGGCGGCGCAGGCGGCTGGCCGCATTGGGCGAGATATGCCCGTCCATCACCTGCAAGGCGCCTTCGATCCCGGTCGGAAAGGCCAGCCCCACCTGCTCCAGCTCGGCCAGAAAGTCTTCGACCACCTGCGCAAGCGTGCTGCGATCCACCAGCCGCATCTGGCCGATCTGTTCGGTCAGCGCCGCCTGCATGTGATCGGGCAATTTGGAAAGCGGCAAACCCGCCCCTTCCGACAGCAGGAACCGCACAATGACGGCGGCCTTTTCGCGTTGCGTGAGCGCGCGCGGGGGGGGCGTAGCTGCGCCCCCGGCCATCATGGCCCCGCCCTTGCCCTGTGCCACTGTCAGTTTTCCCGCCATGCCGATGCCCGATGATTCCCGTGGACACAGCTTGGCAGGGCGCGGTTAACAGGCTCTTGCCGCCCGTCGCATCAACTCGACGGTTTCGGGGTGCAGATCTGCCGCACCTCATCCCAAACCGCCCCTTGGGCGCAGGGCATTTTCACCTCGTCATGGCAGCCCTCGGCGAGGACCGGCAGCGTTGTGAACGCGGGCAAGAAACCAAAGATCGCGATAAAGGCAATGCGATGTGGCATGGCAATCCCCTTGCGGGCTGATGGCTGTCAGTAACTGAGTGTACGGCCCGTGCGGATCGCTTCGGCAAGGGCCGTCTCGGCCCAGGTTCCACGGCCGCCACGGTTGCGGATTTCGTCCAACTCGGCGCGGGCCAGATCCAGCTCGGCCATCTCGACATAAAGCTGGCCAAGATAGCTGCGGGCAAGGATGTTGTCGGGGTTCACCCGCAGGGCATGGGCATAGCCCTGAAGCCCGGCCTCAATCTGGCCTGCCTTGCGCAGGGCAAAGGCGCGATAGGTCAGCACGCGGTCGCTGTCGCCTTCCGTCACCGCCTGCAACACCTCCAGCGCGCGGTCGGGCTGGCCCGCCCAAGCCAGTTCGCGCACGGCCTGCATGCGGGTGTCATTGTCCAGCCGACTGTCGGTGGCGTCGATGCAGGTCTTGGACTTCTCATCCCAAATCTGCGCCTTGGTGCAATCTTTCGAGGTTTGCGTCGGCGCGGGGGGCGTTGTGTCTCCGCTGCCGGCGGCAAGGACAGGCGAGATGGCGATCGGGGCGGCAAGCCCCAACGCCAGAGAGAGGATGGCATAACGCATCGCGGGCCTCCTTTGGATCGGGAAAGCCTAACACAAAATGCGGAATTTGGGCGCGGGATTCTGGCGCCCGCGCCTCACAGATGCGTTACGCGCCGAAGACGCGAGCGAAAATGGTGTCGACATGCTTGGTGTGGTAGCCAAGGTCGAACTTTTCCTCGATCTCGGCAGGCGACAGGGCCGCGGTCACCTCCGGGTCGGCCAGAAGCTCGGTCTTGAAATCCGCGCCCTTCTCCCAGACCTTCATCGCATTGCGCTGCACCAGACGGTAGCTGTCCTCGCGGCTGACGCCGGCTTGGGTCAGCGCCAGAAGCACGCGCTGGCTCATCACCAATCCCTTGAACTTGTTCATGTTCTTCAGGCAGTTTTCCGGATAGACCACCAGCTTTTCCACCAGACCCGCCAAACGGTGCAGGGCGAAATCCAAGGTGATCGTGGTGTCGGGGCCGATGGCACGTTCCACGCTGGAATGGCTGATGTCGCGCTCGTGCCACAAGGCCACATTCTCCAAGGCGGGCGTCACCGACATCCGCACCAACCGCGCAAGGCCGGTCAGGTTTTCGCTCAAGACCGGATTGCGCTTGTGCGGCATGGCCGACGAACCCTTTTGGCCGGGCGAGAAGAACTCCTCCGCCTCCAAGACCTCGGTGCGCTGCATGTGGCGGATTTCAATGGCGATGTTTTCGATGCTCGAGGCAATCACGCCCAAGGTCGCAAAGAACATCGCATGACGGTCACGCGGGATGACTTGCGTCGAGATCGGCTCGGGGATCAGGTCCAGCGCGGCACAGACATGTTCCTCGACCGCCGGATCGATATTGGCGAAGGTGCCGACGGCGCCGGAAATCGCGCCGGTGCGGATTTCGTCCCGCGCGGCGACCAGACGTTTGCGGCCCCGGTCCATCTCGGCATAAAAGCGGGCAAAGGTCAGGCCCATGGTGGTCGGCTCGGCATGGATGCCATGGCTGCGGCCGATGCGCACGGTGTCCTTATGCTCATGGGCGCGGGCCTTCAGCGCGGCCAGAACCCGGTCCATGCCCTTGAGCAGCAGGTCCGAGGCGCGGACCAGTTGCACATTCAGCGTGGTGTCCAGCACATCAGAACTGGTCATGCCCTGATGCACAAAGCGCGCATCCTCCGACCCGATATGTTCGGCCAGATGGGTGAGAAAGGCGATGACGTCATGCTTGGTGACCGCCTCGATCTCATCAATGCGCGCGACGTCAAAGGTCACATCCTTTGCCCGCCATACCGCCTCGGCATTGGCTTTCGGGATCACGCCCAAGGCCGCTTGCGCATCACAGGCATGGGCCTCGATCTCATACCAGATGCGGAATTTGGTCTGCGGCTCCCAGATGGCAACCATGTCGGGGCGGGAATAGCGGGGGATCATCGCAGAACCTCTCTGACGGGACGGGCAAGGACCGCATAGACCGCATGGGCCAGGGGCGCAAGCCGAAGTGCTTGGCGCCAGCGGTGCAGGGGGGCCGTCTGCCCCCCTCTTGGCTTCGCCAATTCACCCCCCGAGGATATTTGCGCAGAGAGGATGAACCTTAAGCTTTTCTTAGGACAATACGCGTTATGATCGTCGGGCGGTACAGGCGGGGACGCCGATGACCGCCAGAGGGGATGGCGCCCCGCAGCTTGGCCGGACCACCTGTCGGGGCGCTTGAACCACTTTTGTCATCCTCTCTGCGCAAATATCCTCGGGGGGAGGCGCGGCACGCGCCGCGGGGGGCAGACAGCCCCCCGGCGACGGCGGGCGCAGGGGGGCTATTCCCGACGCGGTGCCGCAGCAGGGGCGCGAGGCGGGGTCAGAGGCCCATCAGGCGTTCGTCAAACGGGTAGGTCGTCAGGTTTTCGCAGCCGGTTTCGGTAATCAGGATCTGGTCTTCCAGCTTGATCGAGAAATCCCCGCCTTCCGGTGACACCAAAGCCTCGGTACACAGCACCATGCCGGGTTCCAGAACGGCATCGAAGCCGCCTTCGATCCAGCCATCGGGGTAATGGACATAGGGCCATTCATCGCACAGCCCCACCCCATGCATCTTGCAGGCGTATTTCTGCACCCAATACTGGTCATCCAGCTTGTGCCCCCCGAAGACCAGTTCGCGGATGCTGACGCCGGGTTTCAGTCGCGTCTGATGATCGGCGATGTGATCGCGGGCGTGGTGGAAGGCCGAGACCATGGCATTGGTCGGGCGTTGGTCACCGATCCACCATGTCCTTGAGATGTCGATGCAAAACCCGTAGGCGCCGATCAGGTCGGTGTCAAAGGCCACGATTTCGTTGTTCTGCACGATGCGCGGGCCGCATTCCTGAAACCATGGGTTGGTGCGCGGCCCCGAGGCCAGCAGCCGCGTCTCGATCCATTCGCCGCCGCGTTTGATATTGGCCTTGTGCAGCTCCGACCAGATGTCATCCTCGCTCATCTGGCCCAAGGGCACGCCGATCCTTGTGGCGCGTTCCATCTCGGCAATCCCGGCCTCGCAGGCGTGATGGGCGCAGCGCATCGCCAATATCTCATCCGGTCCCTTGATCGCGCGCACCCGTTCGGTGACTTCTTCGCCTTCTTCCACGCTAAAGCCGATGGCCTCCAGCGCGCGCAAGCCGTGGACCATGATCTTGTCCACCGCCAACCTTCGGTTTGCGCCAGCATGCGCCCGCATCACCTCATCGACCTGGGCGGCAAAAGCCGCTGCCGCCTCGCGGCCCTTGTCGCCGGTGGAGTTGTAAAAGAACGTCGCCCCCGAGCGCAGTTCCTTGACCAAGGGGTTGAAGGTGACGAGAAACGGCGCATTTTTGTATTCCCACATCACCATATGGCCGTCGGCGCACAATAGGCAGGCGCGGAACGGGTTGTGGGTGTTCCACAGCTGCATATTGGTGGTGTCGGTGGCGTAGCGGATGTTCAGCGGGTCGAACATCAAAAGCCCGCCGTAATCGCGGTCCACCAGCCCCTGCACCAGCCGCTGCCACCGATAGTTGCGCATCCTGTCAAGATTGGGCAGCGTCAGACCGGCGGCCTCCCATTCGCGGAAGGCAAGTTGGGTTGGCCCGATTTCGACCCGGTCATTGTCATTCGGCGTGCCATCGCCCAGCCGGTCGGCGCGGGTGGGGTCGATCTTGCGGCGGTCGCGGTGGTAATCGGCCATGTCTGTCTCCCTTTCGGGCAGAGTGTCGCGCGGAGAGGGGGCTGCGCTGCACCATTCGCGACAAGGGGCGTCGCAAATCTTGCGGCAGAGGAGGCGGAAGCCTTGTTAGGGAGAGGCCATGACAGCCCCGATCTTGCAATCCCGCCTGCCTTTTGCCTCTTGGATGGACCCGAAACTGGCCCGTCTGCCCGGTATCCTGCCGATTGAAGGCGAGGATTGGCTCAGGGTGGATGATGCCTTTGCCGGCCAGATGGCGGAGCGCGACCGGCTTTTCGCCGAAAAGCCCCAGTTGGTGCAGGGGATGCTCGACAGTGCCCGTCCGGCGGCCGAGGAACTTTATGCTGTGGTTCTGGAGCGTCTTGGCCGGACGGCGGGCTATCAGGTGGGGGCTGACCGTGTTCGCCGCCCCGATGGCGTCACGGTGACGCTCGACCCCGCACAGCCGATGGCCACGCTGGGGCGGTTGGTGCAGGAAGACCTGTGCCTGATGGAAAAGCAGGGCGAGGAGCATGTCCTGACCGCGGCCGCCTTATGCTTTCCGGCCAGTTGGTGGCTGCCGGAAAAGCTGGGCCGTCCGCTTTTGGGCATCCATCTGCCGGTGCGGGAATATGATGGCGATCTGGCCAAGCGGGTGCAGCGGCTGTTCGACGCGATCCGCCCCGAGCAACCACTGTGGCGTGCCAATGCGCTGGTTTACCGCGATCCGACCCTGCATCAGCCCCGGCGCGAGGGCGATCCGCGCACGGATCGGCGCGGCGGGTCTTATGTGCGCTCCGAGCGCCAATGCCTGCTGCGCCTGCCCGAAAGCCGCGCGGTGGTGTTTTCGATCCACACCTATGTCGTCGAGATTGCCAGCCTCAGCCCCGAGGAGTTCGCCGGGCTGGAGGACGCCCGGCTATAGAAACGACAATCCTTGGGTATTGTGCATGACCGTGGTGGCAAGCCCGGTCAGCACCATCAGATGGGCGGCAAGGCGCGGATTCTCGCCTTTGAGCAGACCATGGGCCATGGCGGCGGCACCGATCGGCCCCCAGACCATGATGAGGGTGGCGTTCAACGCGTGGATGGTCAGGCGCATCGGGGCGCTCAGGCGGGGAGGTTCTTGCACCATTGCCGCCCGCAGGCGCGCTTGGGCGAAATCATGCGTCGGGTGTCCCGCGAGATCCGGGGAAGGTGCGAGACGGGGGAGATTGCTCTGCGGTGCGGGGATGCGGCCCGGCCCACGATCCGGCCCGCGATCCGGCAGGGCGTCGATCAGCAGATCCACCCAGTCCTCGGACATTTGGCAGGCAATCTGGTGCCACAGCACTTCGTCGGCATGGATCCGCGGCTGCACGGCCGCCACCAGCCGGTGGCAAAGCTCTTTGGCATCCGGCCGCATCACCGGCCGACCCAGCATCGGCGAGGGGCCGACCGACAGGGTCAGAACCCCGCTGATCCCTTGACCGGGGGTCGGGGTCCAGCCCAAGAGGATCCTTGTGCCGGGTTGATCAAATGTCACGACGGTATCGCTGTCCCAGCGGGCCTTGACCGGGTGATCAAGCCAGTCATGCAGCAGTTTGTCGATTTCGCCGACCAATTTGGCGACGTTCAGCGGCAGGCACTGGAAACAAAGCAACTGGGCAATGGTGCTGGATGAGGAAGTAATCATGGCACATCTCACTTTATGGTTGTATCAGCATTGCCCCTGAATTGTGCCGTGTTTCGGGAGAGTTTAAGGAAATTGCGGGGTATTGGGCGGCCTGCGTGAACAATATTCCGACATATTGCGGGGCGTTCGGTTGGCGCGGTGCGGGCGCAAAACGAAAAGGCCGCCCCCAAGGGGACGGCCCGTTTTCTGCGGTATGCCCTGCGCTTAGCAGGAGTAATACATCGCGTATTCCACTGGGTGCGGCGTGTGTTCGTAGGCGTAAACCTCCTCCCACTTCAGCGCCATATAGGCTTCCAGTTGCTCGCGGCTGAAGACATCGCCGGCCAGAAGGAAGTCCATGTCCTTTTCCAGCGACTCAAGGGCTTCACGAAGCGAGCCGCAGACGGTCGGGATTTCGGCCAGTTCCTCGGGCGGCAGGTCGTAGAGGTCCTTGTCCGAAGCCGGGCCCGGGTCGATCTTGTGTTTGATGCCGTCAAGGCCGGCCATCAGCAGGGCGGCAAAGGCCAGATAGGGGTTCGCCGACGGATCGGGGAAACGGGCCTCGACGCGCTTGGCTTTCGGGCTTTCCGTCCACGGAATACGAACCGCACCCGAGCGGTTGCGGGCCGAATAGGCCAAGAGCACCGGCGCTTCAAAGCCGGGGATCAGGCGCTTGTAGCTGTTGGTGCCGGGGTTGGTCAGGGCGTTCAAGGCTTTCGCATGCTTGATGATGCCGCCGATGAACCACAGGGCTTCCTGGGAAAGGTCTGCATATTTGTCGCCTGCGAACAGGGGCTTGCCGCCCTTCCAGATCGACATGTTGACGTGCATCCCCGAGCCGTTGTCGCCCTTCATCGGCTTCGGCATGAAGGTCACGGTTTTGCCATAGGCGTGGGCCACGTTGTGGATCACGTATTTGTATTTCTGGATGTTGTCGGCCTGTTCGACCAGACCACCGAAGATCATCCCCAGCTCATGCTGGCAGGTGGCAACCTCGTGGTGGTGCTTGTCCACCTTGATGCCCATGCGCTTCATCGTGGACAGCATCTCGCCACGCAGGTCTTGCGCCTCGTCGATCGGGTTCACCGGGAAATAGCCACCCTTGTGCGCCGCGCGGTGGCCCGAGTTGCCGCCTTCGAACACGGTGTCGGTGTTCCACGAGGCTGCTTCCGCGTCGATTTCATAGGAAACCTTGCGGGGCGAAACCGAATAACGCACGTCGTCGAAGATGAAGAATTCGGCTTCGGGGCCGCAGTAGAACGCGTCACCAATGCCCGAGGAGGCAAGATAGGCCTCGGCCTTCTTGGCAATCTGGCGCGGGCAGCGGTCATAGGCCTCGCCGGTGTCCGGCTCCACCACATCGCAATGCACGCAAAGGGTTTTCTCGGCATAGAAGGGGTCGAGATAGACCGAAGTGGCGTCGGGCATCAGTTTCATGTCCGACTGGTCGATCGACTTCCAGCCCGCAATCGACGAGCCGTCGAACATGAAGCCTTCTTCGAAGAAGGCTTCGTCGATGATGTCGACGATCAGCGTGACGTGCTGAAGTTTGCCTTTGGGATCGGTGAAGCGGACATCGACATACTCGATCTCCTCATCCTTGATCAGTTTCAGAGCTTTTTGAACTGCGCTCATCATGCTGCCTTTCGGTTCTCGGGTTTCGCTTTGGGCTTAAAGGGCCCGTTGATTACACAGCATCATCACCGGTTTCCCCGGTGCGGATGCGGATGGCTTGTTCTACGGGCGAGACAAAGATCTTGCCGTCGCCGATCTTGTCGGTGCGGGCGGCGGTGATGATCGCCTCGATGGCGGCGTCGACCATGTCATCGGTCAGGACGACCTCGATCTTCACCTTAGGCAGAAAGTCGACGACATATTCGGCGCCACGGTAAAGCTCGGTATGGCCCTTCTGGCGGCCAAAGCCTTTGACCTCGGTGACCGAAAGGCCCTGAATGCCAGCTTCCTGAAGGGCTTCCTTCACCTCGTCCAGCTTGAAGGGCTTGATGATCGCTTCGATCTTCTTCACCTGACGACTCCCCGCTTTTGGTCCTGCCGTCATTCATCACTTCCCGAGGGCAGGAACAATTGGCTAGGCTCAAGGCAGGGCAAAGCGCCGCAGCTTTTCCGGGCGTGCGCCTAAATTTTGTGCAAATAGCCGCGAATTTGAGCGGCCCGCGAAAAGGTTGCCTGCAAAATGACCGAACTCCTCACCGCCGCCCAAATGCGCAGCCTTGAACAGGCCGCGATAGACCGTGGCGAGGTGACGGGGCTGGAGTTGATGGAGCGCGCCGGAAAGGGCGTGGTTCAGGCGATTTTTGCCGAATGGCCTGCGCTTGCCCCACCCGCCGGGGCGTTGCCCCGGACCCCAGGGTATTTGGGCCAAGATGAAACCCAAAGCGGTGACACCTCTCATCGCGCCGTGGTCCTTTGCGGTCCGGGCAATAATGGCGGCGACGGGTTCGTGGTGGCGCGGCTCTTGAAAGGTTGGGGCTGGGAGGTGGAGGTGTTCCTTTATGGGGATGCCGAAAAGCTGCCGCCGGATGCGCGGGTGAATTATGAGCGGTGGGTGGGGATGGGGAAGGTGGCTTCGCTTGCCACGCTGAACGCCGAGATTGATGCGCGCCCCGGAAAGCCTGCTGATGTGATTGTCGACGCCGTTTTCGGCACCGGCCTTGCGCGTCCTTTGCCGAAAGATGTGCGCGAGGTCTTCTATAACCGCTTTATGGGCAATCTTCTGGGGCCAGTCGTGGCGGTCGATTTGCCGTCGGGGCTGTGTTCGGACAGTGGCCGCCCGCTGGAACCCGAGAGTTCCCGCACGGAACGCCGGGAAGGCCCACCATGGCCTGCGCGGGAGGGATTTGTGGTCGAAGCCAGCCTGACGGTGGCGTTTCACAGCCTGAAACCCGGTCATCTGCTGGAGGATGGCCCGCGACATTGCGGAAAGGTGATGGTGGTGGATATCGGCCTTGAACGGCGGGGCCAGACCTCACTGCAGTTGGTCGCCTGTCATGTCGAGACGCTTGGAAAGCGGCAGGAGAGCCACAAATACGCCCATGGCCACGCGCTGATCGTCTCGGGCGCTCACGGCCGCGCCGGGGCCGCCCGTCTTGCCGCCCGAGGGGCGCTGCGGATCGGCGCGGGGTTGGTGACTCTGGCCAGCCCGCCCGCCGCCATGGCCGAAAACGCCGCAAGGCTGGACGCCATCATGCTGCGCGAGGTGGCGGGGGGCGCAGGGCTGGCGGAGGTTCTGTCGGACAATCGCATCAATGCCCTCTGCCTTGGGCCGGGGATGGGGGTGGGGGACGGGCAGGCAGAGGTGTTGGAGGAGGCACTGGCACGCCGGGGTGACCCCCGACCTACGGTGCTGGATGCTGACGCGCTCACCATCCTGTCCCAGCGCCCCGCGCTTTTCGCCGCCCTGTACGAAGGCTGCATCCTCACCCCCCATGCCGGGGAATTCGCCCGGCTTTTTCCCGACATCGCCGAAAAACTGGCTGCCCCAGCCACCAAAGGCCCCGCCTATTCCAAGCTGGACGCCACCCGCGAGGCCGCCGCGCGGGCGGGCTGCGTGGTGCTGTTCAAAGGCCCCGATACGGTGATTGCTGACCCCTCTGGCCGTGCCGCCATCAACGCCTCCGTCTATGACCGCGCTGCACCTTGGCTCGCCACGGCAGGCTCGGGCGATGTGCTGGCGGGCTTCATCACCGGGCTGCTGGCGCGCGGGTTTTCCCCTTTCGAGGCCGCCTGCACCGGGGCATGGCTGCATGTGGAGGCGGCGCGCAGCTTTGGTCCGGGGTTGATCGCCGAAGACCTGCCCGAAGAACTGCCACGGGTGTTTCGGTCAATGGACCTGTAATTTCATCTTGGCCCAAATACCCCCCGCGGAGCGTCTGCGGCAGGCCATAGGTGCCTCCGGCGGGGATATTGGGGCCATATTGAAGGCAGATCAGGCGTCAAGCTCAATCCAGATCGGCACATGATCCGAGGGCTTGTCGCCGGCGCGCACCTGTTTGTCGATCTGGGCGTCGCGCAGAAGATCGGCGGCTTGGGGTGACAACAGCAGGTGGTCGATGCGGATGCCGTTGTTGCGTTCCCATGCGCCGGCTTGATAATCCCAGAACGTATAGTGTCCCGCCGAGGCGTTGCGGGCGCGGAAGGCATCGGTCAGGCCAAGCGCCAAAAGACGGCGGAAGGCCGCGCGCGAGGCGGGCAGGGCCAGCGCGTCCGCTGTCCAAAGCTCGGGCCGGGCGGCGTCGGCGTCTTGCGGGATGACGTTGTAATCGCCGCAAAAGACCGTCGGTTCTTCCTGGGCCAAAAGCGCGCGGGCGCGCGTCTCCATCCGGGCCATCCAGGCCAGTTTGTAATCGTATTTCGGCCCCGGTGCCGGATTGCCGTTCGGCAGGTAAAGCCCGCAGACCCGCACTGGGCGGCGGCCCATCACGGTCGCCTCGATCCAGCGGGCCTGTTCGTCGCTGTCATCCCCGGGCAGGCCGCGGGTGACGTCTTCCAAAGGCAGTTTCGACAGGATCGCCACGCCGTTGAAGCTTTTCTGCCCATGGGTTTCGACGCGGTAGCCCATGGCCTCGAACATCTCGCGCGGGAAGCCCTCATCCACCGATTTGATCTCTTGCAGACAGACCACATCGGGCTGGGCCGCCGCCAGCCAGGCGGGCAGGGCCTCGATCCGGGCCTTGATGCCGTTGATGTTGAAGGTGGCGAGTTTCATGGCGGCATCACTTGCGATGGGGATCGGGGGTGCAGGCTAGGGGCTTTGGCGCGGCGCGGCAAGGCTGCGTGGAGGGCCTTGAGGGGCGTTTGGATGGGGGGGCTTGTCACGGCCCCCTTTGGCTCCCTATCTCTGGCAAAGGGATGGGGAAGGGACAGGGCATGGACGGGGCATGGACGGAACACTTTTTCTGATCATTCTGGCCATCTCGGTCTGGTTTTGCATTTGGCTTCCCGCCTCGATGGCGGCGTCGCGCGGGCGCTCGGTGATCGGATGGCTGTTTCTGACCGTGATCTTCTCGCCGGTCTTCACCATCCTCGCGCTTTTGGTGCTGGGGCCGACGGTGCGGCAGGTGCTGCGCGAGGAGCGGCGGGCGCGCGCGGGGCGATAAGCCGCGCGGCGGCCGTGTTGCGACGGTTTCAGATCGAAAACGAGGTGCCGCAGCCGCAAGAGGAGGCGGCATTGGGGTTTTCGATCACGAAGCGCGCGCCGATCAGGTCTTCGGAATAATCCACCACGGCATTGGTCAGAAACGGCAGCGAGACGGGATCGACCAGCACTTTTTGGCCCGATTTCTCGATCACCAGATCATCGGTGGCGGCGGTGTCCAGCCGGATGTCATATTGAAAGCCCGAACATCCGCCCCCCAGAACGCCGATGCGCAGCGCCTTTGTCTCGCCCGTCAGGTCGGCGATTTCGGCAAGCCGGGCAAAAGCGCGGTCCGTGACGCGCGGATGAGAGGCGTCTGGCGGCAGGTTCATGGTTCATTCCCGTTCTAATCCTGTAGGAAGAATATAGGGTAGGGGGAAGACCTGAACAAGAACGGCCCTTGAATGTCCTTTGCCCCCTATGCCTGCCTGCCCGATGCCTCGCGCGGGCGGCTTTATCCCGAAACCATGTCGTCCTTTCGCAGCCCCTATCAGCGCGACCGCGACCGGATCATCCATTCATCGGCTTTTCGGCGGCTGAAGCACAAGACGCAGGTCTTTGTCGAACATGAGGGCGATTATTATCGCACCCGCCTGACCCATTCGATCGAGGTGGCGCAGGTCGCGCGCACTATTTCAGGCGTGTTGGGGCTGAACACCGATCTCGCGGAATGTATCGCCTTGGCGCATGATCTTGGCCACACGCCCTTTGGCCATACCGGCGAGGATGCCTTGGCCGCGCTGATGGCGCCCTATGGCGGCTTTGACCACAACGCCCAAGCCCTGCGCATCGTGACGCGGCTGGAGCGGCATTATGCCGATTTTGACGGGCTGAACCTGACATGGGAAAGCCTTGAGGGCATTGCCAAGCACAATGGCCCGGTGATTGGCCCCAATGCGGATGAAAAACATGCCGGGCCTTTGCCCTATGCGCTGGCCGAGGTGAATGTGCTGTGGGATCTGGAGTTGCACACCCATGCCTCGGCCGAGGCGCAGGTGGCGGCGATTGCCGATGATGTGGCCTATAGCCATCACGATCTGCACGATGGTTTGCGCAGCGGCCTTTTTACCGAAGACGACCTGATGCAACTGCCCGTCACCGGCCCCGCCTTTGCCGAGGTGGACCGGCTTTACCCCGGTCTTGAAAAGATGCGCCGTCGGCATGAAGCCTTGCGGCGGGTCTTTGGCCGCATGGTCGAGGATGTGATCGCGGTGGCGCAAGGGCGGCTGGAGGCGGCACGCCCGCAATCGGTGGATGAAATCCGGCATATGGGCACGACGATCATCCGGTTTTCGAAGCCGCTTTATCAGGAATTGAAGGCCATTCGCAGTTTCCTCTTTACCCGGATGTATCGCGCGCCTTCGGTGGTGGTGATGCGGGCGCAGGTGACAGAGGTGGTGAACGGCCTGTTCCCGCTGTTCCTGTCGCGCCCGGAGCTGCTGCCGCAGGAGTGGCGGCAGGATATTGAGGCGGCCACCGATGAAACGGATCTGGCGCGGATGGTGGCCGATTATGTCTCGGGCATGACCGACCGCTTTGCGCTGCAAGAGGGGCAGCGGCTGTTAGGCTAAGGCCAGCCCCGCATCGTGGGCGAGGTCGGACAAGACCGCGCCCGTCAGGGTGCGGGCCTGCGGGCTGGCGCCTTGGGCGATCAGGGCGCGGGCCATGGCGGGGCAGTCGGCCAGATGGTCGTCCATCTCATCGGCAAGGGCGGCGCGCTGGATCAGGGTTTCCAGCGGCAGGCGGCCGGCGCGGTCGGCGGCGGTTGGGCTGGCGCCGTGGCGCAGGAACCAATCGACCGCCGAGGCGCTGCCGCTTTCCAGCGCGATGAAGAACCACGGATTGCCCTGCGCATCCCTTGCCGTGGCAAAGCCCGGCCCTTGGGCATCCAGTGCGGCCAAGTTGCCGGTCATCAGGGCCTCGATCAATGCTTCGGGGTTTTCCGCTGCCGCCTTGCGCCGCGGGATTGCACGCAGGGCGACCCGCAGGATCAGCCCGGCCATAAACCGGGCGCGGGCGAAGCGGCTTGCCATGCGCGTCAGCTTTGGCGGGCGACCAACGCCCAAAGCCCGGCCACGGTGGTGGAGGCGATCACGTTCCAGCCCGGCATGGAAATGCCGAACAAGGACCATGCCACCTTGTCGCAGGCCGCTGGCGCGCCGACATTGACATCGGTGTTCAAAAGATCACCGGCAGAGACGCCCGCCAAGGTGTTGACGCTGCATTGCGCCAGCCCCTGCCACCAGCCTTGCTCAACGCCGATATGGAAAACCCCGATCCCGGCCGAGGTCAGCGCGGCCAAGCCGGCAAGGGCGGCCAGCGCCCCATGGCCGCGCCACAGGAAGGCCGCGGCAAGGATCAGCGCCACCACATGCGGCCAACGCTGCCAGATGCACAGCACACAAGGCGCCAGCCCGCCGATATATTGAAAGGCCAGCGCGCCGAGCAAAAGCCCGGCAGAGCCGGCGGCGGCAAGAAGGGCAAGGGTGGTGCGCGGCATGTTCGGCCTCAAATGAATTTTACCGTAACCCAGATTACGGCAAGGGCTGCAAGCAGCCCTCCGGCAATCAAGGTGAAGCGGCGTTCGATGAACTCGGCCATCGGTTTGCCATAGCGTTGCAAGACCCAGGCCAGCAGGAAGAATCGCCCTCCACGGGCGACGATGGCAGAGAGGATGAACAAAGTCAGGTCAAACGACACCAGTCCTGACAGGATTGTGACCACCTTCATCGGCGGCAGGTGCGAAAAGCCCGAGGTGACCAGCAAAAGCAGGATTGTTCCGGTGCCGGTGGCGTCTTTCAGCGCCTCGAACGCGTCCATCTTGCCGTAAAACTGCAAGAGCGGGGCGGCAATCAGGTCAAAGGCGTAATGCCCGATCAGCCAGCCAAAGACGCCGCCCAGAACCGAGGTGACAGAGGCAATCAACGCAAGGCGATAGGCGTTTTCAGGCCGGGCCAGCACCATCGGCACGAACAACACATCCGCCGGAATCGGAAAGACCGAGCTTTCGACGAAAGACACCGCCCCAAGGGCCTTGGTCGCATG
Organism: uncultured Tabrizicola sp.; assembly: GCA_964393035.1. Classification (GTDB taxonomy): domain Bacteria; phylum Pseudomonadota; class Alphaproteobacteria; order Rhodobacterales; family Rhodobacteraceae; genus Tabrizicola_A. The sequence continues at coordinate 197,613 of CAYMRX010000007.1, read as the reverse complement.
GCGCGATGCTGCCCATCTCAGCGTCCAGTCGTAAAGCCTGCGGAACATCGGGTCTGGCCTTTCAGCAGTTTGGCCCCATTGGCCATGTGGGGCGGCAAAGGTCAAGCCGGGGCACGGGCGGGACGGCGGGTATGGGCGGCGGGGCATGGGCGGAGGGCATGGGCGATTGCAACCTGCATTGGCAAAGCTATGATCGGGGGTATTGGTTTTGGGGGACGAGTGATGGAATGGCGTGGACAAAAGCAAAGCCGAAATATCGAGGACCGTCGCGGTCAGCGGCGGGCGGGCGGGGGAACGGCCGTGGGGGGCGTGGGTCTTTTGGCCATCCTTGCCATCGGCTACTTCCTTGGCATTGATGTCACCCCGCTTTTGACCGACCCCGGCATGGGCGCCCCGCAAGGCAGCGCCGAGTTGACCGAGGAAGACCGCGCGGCGGGCGAATTTGTCGCGGTGTCCTTGGGCTATACCGAGGAGATCTGGGCCAAGGAATTCAAGGACCAGTTGAACCGCCGCTACAACCCGGTGACGCTGGTGCTGTTCAAGGGCGCGACCGGATCGCCTTGCGGGTCGGCCTCGGGGGCGACGGGGCCGTTCTATTGCCCCGGCGACAAGAAGGTGTATCTCGACACCGATTTCTTCACGACGATGCAAGATCAGCTTGGCGCGGGCGGTGATTTTGCCATGGCCTATGTGGTGGCGCATGAGGTTGCCCATCATATGCAGGACGAATTGGGGATTCTCGGTCAGGCCAACCAGTTGCGCGGCCAGGTCAGCCAGACCGAAAGCAACCAGATTTCGGTGATGATCGAATTGCAGGCCGATTGCCTGTCAGGGGTCTGGGCACGCGGCGTGCATGAAGACTTCGGCGCGATCGAGAAGGGCGACTTTGAAGAGGCGCTGAACGCCGCCCGCCAGATCGGCGATGATACGCTGCAACGAAACGCGGGCCAGCGCCCGATGCCGCATACCTTTACCCATGGCACCTCGGAACAGCGGGCACGCTGGTTCTATACCGGCCTTGAAACCGGCGATCTCAACGCCTGCAATACTTTTGAGGCAGAACGTCTTTAACCGGCTTTCCCCCCGTTGACGCCGCCTGCGGGGCCGGATAAACGGACGACGCTGGCCCGAGTGGCGGAATGGTAGACGCAGAGGTTTCAAAAACCTCCGACGCAAGTCGTGCGAGTTCGAGTCTCGCCTCGGGCACCAGCTTTCAAGACAAATGCCGAAATTGCGCCCGTCTTTCCCCCATGTCGGGGCAGGATAGCTGCCCTGTGATTCGGCGCCCCTTGAGCCACGACAAATCCTCATCCGGCAATGATTCTGGGCCATTGGCCGGATTGGCGCCAAGGTTGAAACAGCTTCCGGGCAAGTTTGTCTAAAATCTGTCGGAACCAAGGCGAGGGTGAATGGCGGGCCTATCGTTTCGCAGGTGGAAACAATGCGCCGCGGGCTGTTTTGACGATTTTGGAAAGCTGCTTTTTTCAGAATGATTTACGGGGCGATCTTCGCGGTGCTGATTGCGGGAATGGAAACAAAAACCCCGTGACCAGACCTGCATGGCCGCCATAACTCCGACAAGCTTGGGTGCGCTATCAAGAAGTTACGCCACATTCTTGTCTTTTTTGCTTCACCTGCGGATCGGGCAAGGCTATTCAACAAGGGTTCTTTTCGAAGACGAGTTTGGCCGTGGGGGCGGCTGTTGCGTGGTTGGCGTCGCAAGACGTCTTGGGTGTGAAGGAAAAGGCTGCCATTTCATCGGGTCATTGCGGACCGGATGCGACATCTCAGATTTTTTGGGCATGAACGGGAATTTCCCCGAACGGTAGACTTTTATCTCATCCTTCCGGCGACAGCAGGCATCTGGGCGCAAAACCCGAGATCGGGTTGGCGTCAGTCCCTGCATCCATCCGGGGCAGGGTCAATGGTCGGGGGCCGCACCAGCAGCCCTGTGCTAGCGAGGATGAGATTATGCCGGTTTTTGCGCTTTATAATTTTGATGACGCCGATACTACCGCGCAGGACAGCGCCTTGGGCAATGGTGCGCAGGACGGGCTTTACGTCAATGGCGCTGCGGCCTCGGGGGGGCAGGCGGTGCTGGATGGCGACAATGATCTGGTCAAGATCTATCCCAATCCGGCCTTCCAAATGGATCGCGGCACGCTGGACATCAGCTTTGCCTTGGGTGCAAATCCGCTGACCGATACGCAAACCGTGTTGTCGCGTGACAGCACCGGCAGCACGGATGGCGGCTATCGGATTGAAATTCTTGCCAATGGCGCGGTCGTCATCAGCCATGAAACCGCGACCGGTGTGGAAACCTTTGGCACGGCCGCGGGCTTTGCGCATCCCGGCGATGCCATAGATCTCAGCTATTCCTGGGATCAGGGCGGCACCGGTGGCCAACTGGTGATCGCCAACGCCACCACGGGCGCGGCCTTTGCCGAGCCTGTGCCGAACACGCTGACCATGGACATGTCGGGGCAGGGTCTGAACCAGCCCTGGATCATCGGCGCCGGTCAGGCCACCTCGGATCCCGATGTCCTGAACAACATCGACCAGCATTTCCAGGGCACGGTCAGCACGTTCCAGCTTTCCGATACGGTGGACAATCTGCCCACCCGCGACGGGATCGTGCGGGGCACCGCTGGCAATGATGTGATCGACCACAGCTATGCCGATCCCTTTGATGCCGACCGGGTTGATGCCAATGACGCGATCCTGCCGGGCGACGCACCGAACGATGACCGTATCCTTGCAGGCGCGGGCAATGACATCGTGCTGGCGGGCCGTGGCGATGACTCGGTTGAGGGGGGCACCGGGGATGACACGATCTATGGTCGGGATGGCAATGACACCTTGCTCGGCCAAGACGGCAATGATGTGGTGCAAGGTGGGGCGGGCGATGATCTGATCGACACCCGTGGCGATGCAACGCCCTTGCCCGATCAGGATTATCCCGGCCTTTACGGCGCCGATGACAATCCCAATGACGACCGTGACAACGTGCGCGGCGGGGTCGGCAATGACACCATCCTGACTGGCGATGACGCCGACACCATCAGCGGCGGCTTTGGCAATGATGTGATCGACGCAGGCTTTGACGATGACCTCATCGAGGGAAATCAGGGCAATGACATCATCACCGGCGCCGAGGGCAATGACACCATCGACGCAGGTCAGGGCGATGATCTGGTCTATGGCGGCTATGGTCCGGGTGTTCCCGATGCGGTGAACATTCCCGACGCCAGCGATCTGCGCCCCGCCAATGGCCGCGACAGCATCGTGGGCGGCATGGGCAACGACACCCTCTATGGGATGGACGACGCCGACACCATCGCCGGTGGTCAAGACAATGATGTGATCTACGGCGGGATCGACGATGACTCGATCGGCGGCGAGATGGGCAATGACCGGCTCTTTGGCGACGATGGCAATGACACCGTCAATGGCGGGCAGGGCAATGACACGCTGGCCGGCGGGGCAGGGCTTGACCTGCTGTCGGGCGATGCCGACCGCGACGATTTCCTGATCGGTTCGCAGCCGCAAGGGGCGGGCGACACGGTAGCGGGGGGCGCGGGGGGCGATGACTTTGACCGGCTGATCCTGACCGGCGCCGGCCCCTACCGTCTGGCCGGTGTGGTGGAAGACAGCGATGGCAATGGCATCGACGGCCGGGTGGAGTTTCTTGATGCCGATGGCAATGTCACCGGCAGCCTGAGCTTCACCAATATCGAGGAAATCGTGCCCTGCTTCACCCCCGGCACCTTGATTGCGACACCCAAGGGCGAAGTTCCGGTGGAAAGCCTGAAGGCGGGCGACCGGGTCATCACCCGTGACAATGGCATTCAGGAAATCCGCTGGGCCGGGCAAAAGGCGCTGGGCTGGAAGGATCTGGCCGCCAACCCGCATCTGAAGCCGGTGCTGATCCGTCAGGGCAGCCTTGGCAACGGCCTGCCCGAGCGCGACATGATGGTATCGCCGAACCACCGCATGCTGGTCGCCAACGACCGCACCGCCCTTTATTTCGATGAACACGAGGTGCTGGTTTCGGCCAAGCATCTGGTGGCGGGCGTCGGTATTCAGGCGATCGACAGCATCGGCACGACCTATATCCACTTCATGTTCGACCGCCACGAGGTTGTCTTGGGCAACGGGGCCTGGACCGAAAGCTTCCAGCCCGGCGACATGACGCTGAAGGGGATGGGCAATGCCCAGCGCGCCGAGATCTTCGATCTGTTCCCAGAGTTGAAGACCGATGCGGGTCTGAACGACTATCAGGCCGCCCGCCGCACCTTGAAGAAGCACGAAGCGCGTCTTTTGGTCAAATAACCGGTTATGCAGCGCGGCCGGAGCTGCATCTTGCCTCCGGCTGTACGGAAAAGGGGCCCCGCAAGGGCCCCTTTTTCATGCCTGCCCAGATACCTGTCCAGATACTTGCCCAAAGCTTGCCGCAATTTGCCTTTTTCCTGACAAGCCCGCTTCAAGGTTAACCCAAAGTTTCCATGCAGACATGTGGCAAGGCCAACGCTCTTTCCCGCCGGGAAGGGGGAGGTTTGGCTTGCGCGAACAACAAGCAGGCGACCACCAAGGTGCCGGTTCCGTCTTCTCATGGCCTGCGCGCGCGGGTCCGGGGGCGGCTGGTCTGCGGGGGGCCAAAGCCGTGGTCCTTGCGCCACGACAGAGGGTTAAGGGGTAAGGTTCATGGCGATTGCGAACGAGCTGACGATCAACACCACCGCCAGCGCACTGGACATGGCGCAGGCCATATTCGGTTCTGGCATCACTGTCGTTTCAGCCGGTTACAGCGGTGACACCTCGGCCTCTGGCATCTATTCCGGCGCCCTGTCGACGATCCCCGGCGTCGTCTCTGCCGGCAGTGGCGTGATCTTGTCGACCGGCAATGTCGCCACCTTTACCAATTCCTCCGGCACCACCGACACCAATACGGCAGCAAGCAGTGGCGACGATCTGGCGGGCGGGGTTGATGGCGATGCGCAACTGGATGCGGTTTCAGGGCAGGCCACCTTTGACGGCGCGATTCTGACCGCCGATTTCATTCCGACCGGCGACATGCTGACGATGCAATTCGTGTTTTCGTCGGAAGAATACCCCGAATATGTGAATGGCGGGGTGAATGACAGTTTCGGGGTTTGGGTCAACGGCCAGTTTGTCGAAGCCACCATTTCGGTTGCCGGCAATATCTCGATCGACTCGGTCAACCAGAACGGCAACCAGAACCTCTATCGCGACAATACCGCCGATCAGTTCAATACCGAAATGGATGGCTTCACCTATGTCTTGTCCTTCAAGGCGCCGGTGGTGGCGGGGCAGGTGAACTCGATCAAGATCGGCATCGCCGATGGGGGCGACGGGATCTATGATTCCAATCTTCTCATCATGGGCGACAGCATCCAGACCTATGCCTTGGCGATGGATGACACGGTGCAGTTGACGGCGAACTCCAGCCGCACCTTCGACATTCTGGCCAATGACCGCGATCTGACGAGTGGCGGGCTGACCATCACCCAGATCAACGGCACCAATGTGGTCGCGGGCCAGACGGTGACGCTTGGCACGGGCGAACAGGTGCGGCTGAACGCCAATGGCACGGTGACGGTGTTTTCCGATGGCGATATCGGCACCAATACGCTGACCTATTCCATCATCGACAGCGCCGGGAATACCGATGTCGGCTATCTCTTTGTCAAAACCGTTGCCGCCGCCGGGCCGGACGGGATTGTCGAGGGCACCGCCGGGGCCGATGTCATTGATGGCACCTATCTGGGCGATCCCGACGGCGACCGTATCGACAACAACGACGGGCAGGGTGTCGGCGGCACGCTTGGCGATGCCGATTACATCATGGCAGGCGCGGGCAATGACAGCATCGTCGCGGGTGCGGGCAATGATGTCATCTATGGCGGCACCGGCGATGACACGGCGCTGGGCGGGATCGGCGATGACTGGGCCAGCCTTGGTGCTGGCAATGACAGTTTCGGCACATGGGGGGCCGACAGCACCGGCAATGACACGGTCTATGGCGACGCGGGCAATGATGTGGCGCTGGGCGGTCACGGGCTGGATGTGCTTTACGGCGGGGCAGGCAATGACACGCTGTCGGGCGGGGTCGGGGCCGACACGCTCTTTGGCGGCGCGGGCAGTGATCTGCTTTACGTCAATGACGACCATGAGGGCGACACGCTTTATGGCGGCGAGAGCGCGGGCGACAATGATACCCTGTTGCTTGGCAATTACCTGACCACCGCGGGGGCCACGGTCACCTTCACCGGGGCCGAGGCCGGCACCTACGCCTTCAGCGCCACGCCCGCGGGTTTTGGACAGGCGCAGGGCAGTTTCAGCGAATTCGAAGCGCTTCGCACCACGGCCTATAACGACACGGTCGATGGCGCGGCGGCGGCCTCGGCGCTGTTTGCCGAAACCATGGGCGGCAATGACAGCCTGACGGGCGGTTCGGCCAATGACAGCCTTTATGGCGGCGATGGCGCGGACACGGTCTATGGCGGCGCGGGCGATGATCTGGTCGATCTCGGCGCGGGCGATGACAGCATGGGCAGCTGGACGTCCAATGACAGCGGCCATGACACCATCCTTGGCGGTCAGGGCCAAGACACGATCAATGCCGGGTCGGGCAATGACAGCGTCTCGGGCGGGGACGGCAATGACATGATCTATGGCTCGTCGGGCGATGACACGCTGATGGGCGAGGCGGGCAATGACCGGCTTTTCGGCGGGCTTGGCAATGACATTGCCTATGGCGGCGCTGGCAATGACATCTTGCAGGTGGTGGACAGCGATCAGGGCGAGACGCTGTTCGGCGGGGCCGATACCGATCATGTGCAATTTTCGACCTATTCCTCGGCTGCGGGGGTCAACGTCACCCTGACCGGGGCGGGGGCGGGCAATTTTGCCTATGTCAGCACCCCGGCCGCGGGCAGCTTTGCCGAGATTGAAAGTTTTGGTCTGACCGACTATGGCGACCGCTTTGACGGCACCGCTTCGACCAGCGGTTTTGTGGTCGGCAGCGGTGGGGGCAAGGACACGCTGCACGGGGGTGCGGGCGCTGATACGCTGATGGGCGACGCCGATGCCGATGTGATCCATGGCGCGGCAGGCGATTCCGTGGTGGGGGGCGAGACGGTCACCACCGGGCAGGACAGTGACACGCTGGTGCTGAATTACGCCGATGTTGCGCAAGTTACCTATGGCGGCAGCAACAACGAGGCGGGCACGGTCAGCTTCCACAGTGGCGGCACGCTCAGCTTTCACGAGATCGAAACCATCCAGTATACGGGCGCGGTTGACGGAACCTCGGGGGCCGACAGCATGGGGGCGGGCTACACCGATGCGCAGAACGATCAGGTGGATGGGGCAGACGGGCTGCATGACACCATTTTCGGCAATGCCGGCGATGACACGATCAACGCTGGCGCGGGCAATGACCTTGTGTATGGCGGGACCGATCAGGATGTGATCCACGCCCAATCGGGGCAAGACACGCTTTACGGCGACAGCGGCCATGACCTGCTGACGGGGGGCGATGGCGGCGATCTGCTGGAGGGCGGCATCGGCGATGACTCCCTTTACGGCGATGATCCGGGGCAGGACAACGCGCCTTTGCCCGGCACCTTTACCTTCGGGCTTTTTGCCATCAACTCGGGCGGGATGCCGATCGACAATTGGGTGACCTATGTCAACGGCACCTCGACCTTCGATGGGGCCGCAGATGCCACGATGGTCAGTGTCAGCGATGATGAGACGGGGTTCGAAGACAATAATCCGGGCGGCAACAGCCCCGTCGATGGCGGTGCGTCACAGGTTCTGACCGCTCCGGTGACCATCACCAAGATCCTGAGCTATAATGCCGGGGTGCCGGTCTATGGTCAGGTGACCTTTCCGGCCGGGACTCCGATCCACGCCATTGCGCAATCCGACATCACCAATCTGACCACGGGCGAGACGGGCAATGCCTGGGTGATCCAGATCGGGTCGGACAATACCGATATCTTCTATGGCTATGACATTGCGGTGCGGGGCGGCGATCAGCTGCAATGGGTGTCGGACAATGGCGGCGCCCAAAGCCCGATCTTTGCCGATGTCACCGGGCTTGCCTATGGCGATCTGGTGATGGCCGATGGCCTGCCGGCCAACCACAATGACACCCTGTCGGGCGGTGCGGGCCATGACCTGATCCACGGCAATATCGGCGATGATGACCTGGACGGTGGCAGCGGCAATGATACGCTTTATGGCGATGACGGTGCGGACAGCCTGCAAGGCGGCGATGACCGCGACCTGATTTTCGGCGGCATCGACGATGTGGTGGAGGGCGGCGAAGGTGGCGATGACCATGACACGCTGGACCTGACGGCCTGGGGCCATTCGGCGACCAATATCCTCTATGACGCGGAGAACCCCGAAAACGGCACGGTCGAATTTCTCGATCAGGATGGCAATGTCATCGGCACGATGACCTTCAGCAATATCGAATCCGTGGTGGCCTGTTTCACTCCCGGCGCGATGATCCTGACCGAGGCGGGCGAGGTTGCGGTGGAAGACCTGCAACCGGGGGATCGGGTGCTGACACGCGACCATGGCTATCAGGCGATCCGCTGGGTCGGCAGGCGGGATCTGACGGCGGCCGAACTGGCGGTGGAGCCGCGCTTCAACCCGGTCTTGATTGCCGCCGGGGCGCTGGGCGCGGGGGTGCCGCACCGCGACATGGCGGTCAGCCCGCAGCACCGGATGCTGGTCACCGGGCCACAGAGCGAGTTGCTGTTTGGCGAGCATGAGGTGCTGGTCGCCGCCAAGCATCTGGTCGGGCGGGCCGGGATTGAACAGCGCCTGACCTTGGGTGTCAGCTATATCCATATCCTGTTTGACGCGCATGAAATCGTGCGGGCCGATGGGGCGTGGTCGGAAAGCTTCCAGCCCGGCGCCCAAACGCTGGGCGGCATGGATGCGGATCAGCGCGCCGAAATTCTGGCGCTTTTCCCCGAATTGCGCCGCAATATCGAGGCCTTTCCCGCGGCACGGCTGGCCTTGAAGGCCCGCGAGGCACGGGTGCTGGTCGGGGCCTGACCCCGGCCGCCCCGCTGAGGCGTGTCTAGGCTTGGTGAATTGATGCCGGAACAGCCTTAACTGTGGCTCTGCCGGAAACAAACCCCGGCAGCGCCCCATTTCTTGCACGAAACCTCGGTATTTCCAGTTCTAATCAAATTGGAGATACCCCGCCGTGGCGTGCAAGGCTCAACATCGTGGCAAGACCGTGGCAGCGCGCTTTCAGCGCGGTCATTCCGCCCTCTCGGCAGGGGGGTAAACCATGGCCACATTGATCTCGGGTCTGGGCGGTGCTGCGGGCTATGGCGAACAGTCCTTCGCCAGTTCCAGCTACACCGGCAATCTGGATGACGGCTATACCACGATCAGCCTGACCTCGGTGTTCGGCTCGACCGGGGTCAATATCAACGGCACGACCTATACCCAGATGTATCTGGGCACCAACGGGCTTATCACCTTCGGCTCTGGCGTAACGACCTATACGCCCGCCGCGCTCACCTCGCTGGGCCAGCCGGTGATCGCGCCGTTCTGGACCGATATCGACATCAACAAAGGCGGGGCGATCTATTGGGATTTTGATACGGCGAACAACCGTATCGTCATCACCTGGTCCAATGTCGCGCCCTATACCGGCAGCGGCACCAACAGCTTTCAGGTTGTGCTGACCAATCAGGGCGGCGGCGATTTCAACGTCGATTTCCTGTACAATTCCATCGGGTTTACCAACGGATATGCCGGTGTCGCGCAGGCCGGTATTGCCTCGGGCGGCACGCAGACCCTGCTTGAAGGCTCGGGCAATGCGGCCTTCCTTTCGACCTATGCCAGCAATGATTTCGACACCCAGGACCCGGCAGGCGTCTGGTCGATGGGTTTCGAAGGTGGTGCGCGGTTTTTGGGCGATGGCGTTGTCGAAGGCACGGCCGGCAATGACCTGATTGATCTGGCCTATACGGGCGATCCTGAAGGCGACCGCATCGACCGGCTGGATGCCACCGGCCATTCCGGCACCACGGGCGATGCCGATGTGGTGATGGCAGGCGCGGGCAATGACACGGTGCAGGCCGGGATCGGCAATGACATCGTTTATGGCGGGGCGGGCAATGACCAGATCAGCACCGCGCAAGGCAATGACTGGGTTGATGGCGAAAGCGAAAATGACAGCATTGACGGCGGGTCGGGCAATGACAGCCTTCAGGGTGGCACCGGCGATGATACGCTGATTGGCGGGTCCGACAGCGCGGCCACGACCTATACGCCAAGCTATACTGAAATCACCGCGGCAACCCAGACTGTGACCGGCACGGCGCCGCGGCCCAATTTCGTCGTCCGCAGCGTTTCGAACGAAACGCTGACCGCAGGCACCAATGGCGCCGTTTCGGGCTTTCGCTTGGGCGATACGGATTCGGTTGAAACCCATACCCATACCGCCACGACGCAAATCTCGGGCGGGCAGATCCTGTTCAACGGTCTGAACGCCAACGAGACGCTGACGATCACCCTTGATGGTGTCACGCTCAACCTGACCACCGCGCTTGCCAATGGCACGGTCAGCTTCAATGGCGCCAGCATCTATGAGATCAACGGCGCGGGCCAGATCGCGCGCACCGGCGCGGGCGCGACCAGCACGACCGTCGGCACCTTGACGATCAATATCCCCTATACCGCGGTGGCGCTGGTCTCGACCGGAACTACGACCGGCACCGCCGCAGGGCTGTGGTATGAGTATTACGTCAACACGCAGCCGAACAACGTGGCGGCGGCCGGTGGCGGCAATGACAGCCTGTCGGGCGGTGATGGCAATGACAGCCTGTCAGGCGGCAATGGCAATGACAGTGTCCATGGCGACGCGCAGGACGATACCGTTGATGGCGGTGACGGCGATGATGTCGCCCATGGTGGCACCGGCAATGATTTTGTCTATGGGGGCCTTGGCGCGGATACGGTCTTTGGCGACGATGGCAGCGACCATGTGTCCGGTGGGGCCGACAATGACACCGCCTATGGCGGGGCTGGCAATGACACGGTGCTGTCGGGCGGCGGCAATGATGTGCTGTCGGGCGATGCCGGGGATGACATTCTTTACGACGACGCCGGCAACAGCACGCTTTACGGCGGTCTGGGGCTGGATGCGCTGTTCGGTTATGGCGGCGATGACCAGCTTTACGGCGGGGACGATGCTGACACTCTATACGGCGGCACGGGCAATGATGCGCTTTACGGCGATGCCGGGGCCGACACGTTGCAAGGCGAGGATGGCGCGGACCAGCTTTTCGGCGGGCTTGGCCATGATTCCGGTCTGGGTGGGCTGGGCAATGACACGGCCTATGGTGGCGCGGGCGATGATACCCTGTCGGGCGGCAGCGGGGCCGACAGCCTTTATGGCGGCGACGATCAGGATTATCTGAGCGGCGGCGACGATGGCGACCGGCTGCTGGGTGATCTGGGCAATGACCAGCTTTATGGCGAAGCGGGCAGCGATACGCTTTGGGGCGGGGCGGGCACTGACAGCCTTTATGGCGGCACCGAGGCCGATACGCTTTATGGCGAGGCGGGCGATGATCGGCTTTATGGCGGTGCGGGCAATGACTCGCTTGAAGGCGGGGATGGCAACGACACGCTGTGGGGCGAGGACGGCGACGATCTGCTGTGGTCGGGCGATGGCAATGACCTGATCTATGGCGGCGATGGCAGCGACAACATCTCGACCGGGAGTGGCGACGACACCATCATCGGCGAACTTGGTGCCGATACCATCAGCGCCTCGACCGGGATGGACTGGGTGGATTACTCCGGCTCGACCGCCGGGGTGACGGTCGATCTGACGACCGGTGCGGGCGCGGGCGGCCATGCGTCGGGCGATGTACTTTTGGGCGTCGATGCGCTTTTGGGGTCGGCCTATGACGATGTGTTGCTGGGCTATGACGGGTTTTCGGCCAGCCCGACCGACCCTTTCACCAACATCTTTTACGGCAATGGCGGCAATGACCTGCTGAATGGCCGCGGCGGCGATGACAGCCTGTACGGCGGGGCGGACAATGACACGCTCTTGGGCGGGGCAGGGGCTGATCTGTTGGAGAGTGGCGCGGGCCATGACAGCCTGGATGGCGGGGCCGGGGCCGACAGCATCGACGGCGGCATCGGCAATGATACCCTCATGGTCGGCACCGGAAGCGATGGCTTTGGCGATGTGGCCGCGGGCGGCGAGAACACCGGCGACAATGATGTGCTGGACCTGACCGCCTGGGGCTGGGCGCTGACCAATATCGTCTATGATCCGATGAACCCGGAAGCAGGCACGGTCGAGTTTCTGGACTCTGCGGGCGCGGTCATCGGCTCGATGAGCTTCAGCGGGATCGAGCAGGTCATTCCCTGCCTCACCCCCGGCACGCGCATCACCACCGACCGCGGCGAGGTGGCGGTGGAAACCCTGCGCTTGGGCGATCAGGTGCTGACCCGCGACAATGGCTATCAGCCCTTGCGCTGGATCGGGCGGCGCAATCTGTCTCTGGCCGATCTGATCGTCAAACCTGCGCTGCGCCCTGTGGAGATTGCCGCCGGGGCCTTGGGCGCAGGGCTGCCCTTGCGCCCCATGAAGGTTTCGCCGCAACACCGCATGCTGATCGAAGGGGCAAAGGCCGAGATGCTGTTTGGCGAGGTTGAGGTGCTGGTGGCGGCAACCCATTTGACGGCGCTGCCGGGGGTTGAGACGCGGTTGACGGCAGGGGTCAGCTATATCCACCTGCTGTTTGACCGGCACGAGATCATCTGTGCCGAAGGGGCCTGGACCGAAAGCTTTCAGCCCGCGATGCGGATGGTTGATGGGATGGAACTGGCGCAACGCACCGAAATTGCAACGCTTTTCTCCGAACTGGCCAAAGAGGATTTTGACTATCCCGCCGCGCGCCTGTCTTTGAAGGCGCATGAGGCCAAGGTGTTACTGGCCCCGTAAGGCCCGCCAGCGCGCCCAATCTTCGGGGGTGTCCAGATCGGTGGTGGCGTGCTGATCGGGCAGGGCAACCCCAAGAAGGCGCGCCTTGTGCCGCTGGACCACCTCGCGCGCGCCCTGATCGCCGGTGAGGGCAAGCAGATCAACCCGGAGATCGGGTGGAAAGCCGACCGGGTGGCCGGGCCTGCCATCCGCGCCCATGCCGCGCAGGATGCGGTCGGGCTGGGCGGCCCATGCTGACAGGGCGGTGCGCAGATCCTCGGCGGTGATGTCCGGCAGATCGGCCAAGAGGAGCAGAACCGGGGCATGCGGCGGCACGGCGGCAAGGCCCGCCACAAGACTGGCGGCCATGCCGTTTTCCGGGTTTGGCACCACGACCTGACGCAAAGGCAGCCCCGCCAGACAGGCGCTGCGGGCAGGGCGGTCGGGCGGCAGCGCCACGGTGACCGGGCGGCCGGTGGCCAAGGCGGCCTTGGCAATGCGCGTCAGTTGTGCCGTCCCGTCGATCAGTTCCAGCAATTTGTCGCCGCCGCGCATGCGCGAGGAGGAACCGGCGGCAAGGATGAGGATTTCAGGGGCCATGCCCGTGTTGATGCCATGAAAAAAGGGGGGCTGTCTGCCCCCCCGCTGCAATTTCAGGGAAATTGCAGCCTCCCCCCCGAGGATACTTCCGCAGAGAGGATGAACTGAACGGTTTTCCCGATCAGGCCCGCATCCGCCCGCCATCGTCCCAAACCGGGGCGAGGTGAACGGTGGCCTTGCGGCGTTCGCCAAGGATTTCGATTTCGCATTCGAGACCGTCCTTGACCGCCTCGGCGGGCAGGAAGCCTTGGGCCAGCGATTTTCCGGTCCAGTGGCTGTAGCCGCCTGAGGTGCAGAAGCCAACCACCGCGCCGTTCAGCCAGATCGGTTCCCAAGCGACAACGTCGGATTCGTTGGCGTCGACCACGAAGGAGACGAGTTTGCGCTTTGGCCCCGCGGCTTTTTCCGCCAAAGCGGCGGCTTTGCCGATCCAGTCGGCCTCCTTGTTCCAGCGAATGAACTTGTCCAGCCCGGTTTCCATCGGCGTGTAATCGGGCGAGAATTCGCGGCCCCAGGAGCCGAACCATTTGTCCAGACGCAGGGACATCATGGCGCGCATGCCGAAGGGGCGGAGGCCAAGGTCTTTGCCATGGGCGTTCAGCGTGTCCCAGAGGTGACGGACCGAGTGGAGATCGCAGAAAATCTCATAGCCGAGATCGGCGGTGTAGCTGACGCGCTGGATGATGCAATTGACCATGCCCACGGTCATCCGTCTGACGTCCATGAACTTGAAGGCCTCGGCCGAGACATCCGAGCGGGTGCAGCGGGCCAGAAGCTCGCGTGCCTTTGGCCCCGCGATGGTGAAGCCAGACCGCGCGTCCGAGATGTTTTCAACCGTCACGCCCGGCGCGGGATTTTGTTCAAACCAGCGCTGATGCCAGCCCTGCGCGCCATAGCTGGCGGTCAGTTGGAATTCGGTTTCACTGAGGCAAGACACAGTAAAATCGCCAATAATCTTGCCGGAATGGGCCAGCATCGGGGTCAGAGACAGACGGCCCGGTTTCGGAATGCTGCCTGCCATGATGCGGTCAAGCCAGGCGCGGGCGCCGTCGCCCTTGACCAGATACTTGCCGAAGTTCTGCAACTCGTTGATGCCGACGGCTTCGCGCACCGCCATCACCTCTTGGCGGGTGGCTTCCCAAGCGTTGGAACGACGGAAGGTCGGGGTTTCATAGCGCGCATCGCCCGGCAGGGCGTGGTAGTTCACTACTTCCAGCCCGTATTGCTGGCCCCAGACCGCGTTCATCCCGTCGAAAACCTCATACATCGGGGTGGTGCGGAAGGGCCGCGCGGCCGGGCGTTCTTCGTTCGGATAGCCGACGTTGAAGCGCATCTGATAGTTTTCGATCACCTTCGGCACGGTATAGCCGGGCGAGGTCCAGGTGCCGAAACGGCTGACGTCAAAGCCGCGCGGGTCGCGTTCGACCTCGCCGTTGATCATCCATTGCGCCAGCGCCAGACCCATGCCGCCGCCTTGGGAGAAGCCGGCCATGACCGCACAGGCCGACCAGTAGTTGCGCAGGCCCTGCACCGGGCCGATCAGCGGGTTGCCATCGGGGGCGAAGGTGAAGGGGCCGTGGATCACGCGCTTGACGCCGGTGCGTTCCAAGACAGGGAAGCGGCGGTTGGCGAAGGCGACGGAGTCTTCGATCTTGTCGAATTGCTCGTTCAAAAGCTCATGGCCAAAGGTCCAGGGCGTGCCGTCAACCGACCACGGCTCACAGGGTTTCTCATAGAACCCGATGCAAAGCCCGCGGCCTTCCTGGCGCAGATAGCTTTCGCCGCCGGGGTCCATCACATGCGGGAATTCATTGCCGGATTTCAGGATTTCCATGATTTCCGGGATGTCGTCGGTGACGAGATACTGGTGCGCCATCGGCAGAAGCGGCAGGTAAACCCCCGCCATCGCGCCGATTTCCCGCGCCCAAAGCCCGCCCGCGTTCACCAGATGCTCGCAGGTGACGGTGCCTTTTTCGGTCACCACATCCCAGCCACCATCGGCGCGCTGGGTGGTGGACAGCACGCGGTTGTGCAAGACAATCTCGGCCCCGCCCATGCGTGCGGCCTTGGCATAGGCATAGGTGGTGCCCGAAGGGTCAAGATGGCCGTCCAAGGGATCATAAAGCGCGCCGATGATGCCTTCGAGGTTCACCATGCCATGGGTGAATTTCTTGATTTCTTCCGGCCCGAGGATCTCGGTGTCCAGCCCCATGTAGCGGTGCTTGGCGCGTTCGGCCTTCAACTGTTCAAAGCGCGCCTGATTGTCGGCCAGCGTGATGCCGCCGACATGGTGCAAGCCGCAGGACATGCCGGTGATTTCCTCCAGCTCCTTGTAGAGCCGGATGGTATAGCCTTGCAGCGCGGCCATGTTGGTGTCGCCGTTCAGCGTATGGAAGCCGCCCGCCGCGTGCCAGGTCGAGCCGGAGGTCAGTTCCGAACGTTCGATCAGCATCACGTCGGACCAGCCGAGCTTGGTCAGGTGATAAAGCACCGAACAGCCGACGACACCGCCGCCGATTACCACCACGCGGGCATGGGTTTTCATTTGGGGGACTCCCTTGATCTGCATTTGTCGGCAGAATGGCGGGCAGGGCAGGGAGTGGCATGTGGTTTTGCGACAAATTGTGTCGTAAACAGATTTTGCGGCTGCGATCCGGCGGAAAAGCAAAGGGCGCCCGAAGGCGCCCCATGGTCTATTCATGTCCGAAACCGGATGCCCTTATTTCTCGGGGATCAGGCCCCTTGGGGCAAAGCGCAGAACCAGCAAAAGCACGATCCCCAATGTGACAAGGCGCATATGCTGGGCGCTGTCGATCAGGTGCTGTTTCAGATCGCCCGCCGGCAGGGCTGCGGTCAGGTAGCCCATCAGGTTCGGGCCGAGGTATTCCACCGCCAGCCAGAGCCAGCCGAGGAGCAGCCCGCCCAGAACCGCGCCCCAGTTGTTGCCAGAGCCGCCGACAATGACCATCACCCAGATCAGGAAGGTAAAGCGCAGGGGGGAATAGACACCCGGCACGATCTGGCCTTCCATCGAGGTCAGCATCGCCCCCGCCAATCCGACCACGGCCGAACCGATGATGAAGATCTGCAAATGGCGTTTGGTGATGTTCTTGCCCATGGCGGAGGCCGCGATTTCATTGTCGCGGATGGCGCGCATCATCCGGCCCCAAGGGCTGTTCAGCGCGCGTTCCGAGACCCAGATGATCGCCAGCAGCACAGCACCGAACAGGGCAAGATAGATCAGCTTGACCAGAATGGTTGACGCCGTGATCGGGTCAAAGCCCCATGCGGTGACGCGTTCCACAAAGGCCGGATCGGCTTGCAGATCCACCTCGTAAGGCACAGGCCAAGGGCGGGGCAGGCCGGTGATGTTCTTCACCCCGCGCGCCAGCCAGTCTTCGGATTTCAGTACCACGACGATGATTTCGGCGATGCCCAGCGTGGCAATGGCCAGATAGTCAGACCGCAGACCAAGGGCGATCTTGCCGATCACCCAAGCTGCAAGCCCGGCAAGAATCGCGCCCACGGGCCATGCGACCAGCGAGGGCAGGCCAAAGCCGCCGATATTGCCGTAGGTGGCGGGGTTATAGGCCTCGACCCCGGCCACACCGGCGTCAAAGACCGCGCGATACAGGAAGAAGCCGACCACGACCAGCGCCGTGACCGCCAAGGCGCGCAGGCGACCGGGTTTCATGG
The DNA here is from genome assembly GCA_964393035.1 of uncultured Tabrizicola sp. Taxonomy (GTDB): domain Bacteria; phylum Pseudomonadota; class Alphaproteobacteria; order Rhodobacterales; family Rhodobacteraceae; genus Tabrizicola_A. The sequence goes on along the minus strand of CAYMRX010000007.1, from coordinate 180,308 downwards.
CGCGGTAGAGCAGCGTTGCCGCCACGATCACCGCCACACCCAGCGCCAGACCGCCCAAGATGGACCAGCCCCCGGCGGCAAAGCCCTCGGGCACAGGCTTGGCCGAGACGACGACCACGGCAAGGCCGCCAAGGGCGACCGAGCCGACGATGCCGGTGGAAAACAGGCCGGCATAGCCCCATTGCATGTTCACGCCCAAGGCCATGATGGCCGAGAGAATCCCGATGTTCAGGATTTGCAGCGACAGGTTCCAGCTTTGGAACAGGCCCGTCAGAATGAACAACAGGGCAACACCGGCAAAGAGAAGAAGGTTGCGAGTTGATTGTGCCATCTTACTTCCCCTTGAAGATGCCGGTCGGCATGAAAAGCAGAACGATGATAAGGATGGCGAAGCTGACTGCCACCTTGTAGTCGGTGCTGAGAAGCTGCATCAGCCCATCGGGCGCCAGGCTGTCGGGCAGCACATAGGTTGCCACCTTTTTCCAGGCATAGGTCAGCACCACTTCGGACAGCGCCACGATATAGCCCCCGGCAATGGCGCCCAAGGGGCTGCCAAGCCCGCCCACCACGGCTGCGGCAAAGACCGGCAGCAGAAGCTGGAAATAGACGAAGGGACGGAAGGATTTGTCCAGCCCGTAGAGCGTGCCGGCGATCACGGCCAGCGCGGCGGCGATGATCCAGGTCACCTGCACCACGCGGTCGGGGTTGATGCCCGACAAAAGCGCCAGATCCTCGTTATCGGAAAAGGCGCGCATCGACTTGCCGGTGCGGGTCTTTTGCAAAAACCAGAACAGGGCCGCCACGCAGACCACCGCGACCACCACCGTCACCGCCACCGTGGTCTTGATGACCAAGGGTTCGGCCAGACCGGTGGCCTGTTTGAAGGTGTTGCCGTCCAGAAGAAAGCGCGCGCCATCGGTAAAGTTGCGCTCCTCCACGCCGATCAGCAGGCGGACAAGCCCGTTCATCACGAACATGACCCCCGCCGAGACGATCACCAGAATGATCGGGGCGGCCTTTTGCTTGCGGTAAAAGCGGTAGATGCCGGCGTCAGTGGCCAGAACCAGCGCGGCTGTCGCGGCGATGCCGAAGGGCAGGGCCAGAAGGGCGGTCGGCAAGGGGCCAAAGGAGATGCCCCAGGATTGGAAGGCCCATGTGATCATGATGACCACGGCGGTGCCGAAGGCCATGGTGTCGCCATGCGCGAAGTTGGAAAAGCGCAGCACGCCAAAAATCAGCGTCACACCCAGCGCACCCAGCGCCAGTTGGCTGCCATAGGCAACGCCCGGAATCAGCACAAAGTTCAGAAGCGCCACGAGGGCATTGAGGAAATCCATGTCTCAGCCCCCAAGGAAGGAACGACGGACCTCGGGGTCGGCCATCAGGGCCGCGCCGGTGTCGGTGAAGCGGTTTGCGCCTTGCACAAGGACATAGCCTTTGTCCGCAATATCAAGTGCTTGGCGGGCGTTCTGTTCAACCATCAGGATCGAGATCCCGGTGCGGGCGATCTCGATGATGCGGTCGAACAACTCGTCCATGACGATGGGCGAGACACCTGCGGTCGGCTCGTCAAGCAGAAGAACCGAAGGCTTGGTCATCAGCGCGCGGCCCACGGCCACCTGCTGACGCTGGCCGCCCGAAAGTTCGCCCGCCGCCTGATGGCGCTTTTGCTTCAGGATCGGGAACAGGCCATAGATCTGTTCCATGGTCTCTTTGATGCCCGCCTCGTCGCTACGGATGAAGGCGCCCATTTCCAGATTTTCTTCCACCGTCATGCCGGTAAAGATGTTGTGGGTCTGCGGCACAAAGCCCATGCCCTTGGCCACGCGGGCCTGCGGGGAAAGCTTGGTGATGTCCTCGCCATTCAGTTTGACGCTGCCACCACGCAGATTGAGCATGCCGAAGGTGGCTTTCATCGCGGTCGATTTGCCGGCGCCATTCGGGCCGACGATGACGGCGATTTCGCCCTTGTTCACCGCGATGGTACAGTTGTGCAAGATGTCGACGGGCCCATAGCCGCCCGTCATGTTCTCGCCGATCAGGAAAGGCGTATCAGCCATGCGCGGCCTCCTCTTTGACCTTGTTCTTCAACCCGGTGCCAAGATAGGCCTCGATCACGCGCTCGTCGTTCTTCACCTCGTCGACCGTGCCTTGCGCCAGAACCTTGCCTTCGGCCATGCAGATCACCGGGTTGCACAGGCGTGCAATGAAATCCATGTCATGCTCGATGACGCAGAAGGTATAGCCGCGTTCCTTGTTCAGCCGCACGATGGCATCGCCGATGGTGTTGAGGAGCGTGCGGTTCACGCCCGCGCCGACCTCGTCCAGAAATACGATCTTGGCATCGACCATCATGGTGCGACCCAGTTCCAGAAGCTTCTTTTGCCCGCCGGAAATGTTTGACGCGCGCTGGTCAGCAAGATGCGAGATCGTCAGGAACTCCAGCACCTCATCGGCCTTTTCGCGCAGGCGTTTTTCTTCGGCCGCAACCGCACCCCGGCGGAAACAGGCGTTCCACAGGCTTTCCCCCGATTGCGCGGCGGGCACCATCATCAGGTTTTCGCGCACCGTCATGGAGCCGAACTCATGCGCGATCTGGAAGGTGCGCAGCAGGCCCTTGGCAAACAGCTCATGCGGCGGCAGGCCGGTGATATCCTCGCCCGCCATGGTCACCCGGCCGCTGGTCGGCGGCAGACGCCCGGCGATGACGTTGAACAGCGTGGTCTTGCCTGCGCCGTTTGGGCCGATCAGCCCGGTGATGGAGCCGGTCTCGATCTTCAACGAGGCACCATCAACGGCCCGGAAGCCGCCGAAATGTCGGTGAAGGTTTTCGACAACGATCATGTCTTCCCCCTTTGAAACGGGCCTCTTGTCACGCAGGTCGCGTGCGGGCCGCCATTCTTTAAGGCAACGGCCCGAGGGAATGCCTCGGGCCGTTCCATAGTTTTCAGAGCAATCCGATCAACGGAAGGTGACGGTTTCGTACTTGCCGCCCTTGATTTCGAACTGCTTGTAGCGGCCAGCGGATTCGCCGGGGCCAACAAGGGTCACGCCCGAAGCGCCGTCATAGTCGATGGCGGTGCCAGCAGCGATCAGCTCCAGAGCCTTGCCCAGTTCACCCGGAAGGATCTTCACGCCCGAGCCGTCAGCCGGACCGTTGGCGATTTCCATGATCTTGGCCGAGTAGACTTTCGAGTCGGTCGACTTCGCGGCTTCCATGGCCAGCATGATGAGCGCAGCAGCGTCATAGCTTTCCATCGAGTAGGGCGAGGTGGCGTCGAACGCGGTGGCAGCGGTCTTGCCCATTTCGGTCAGGACGGCAGCGCCGGCGCTGTCGGATTGAGCGACTTGGCCGTAGGAGCCGTCCAGAGCCGGACCGATGGCGGCGGGCAGCGAGTCACCGACCATGCCGCCCGGCAGACCGAACTGCGAGAAGGCGCCGGAATCGAGCGAGGCTTGGATGATGCCCTTGCCACCCTGATCGAGGTAACCCGCGACGACCAGAAGGTCACCGCCAGCGGCGGCCAGCGAAGCGACTTCAGCCGAATAGTCGGCCTTGCCGTCTTCGTGCGGGATGTTGATCGAAACGGTGCCGCCCTTGGCCTGGAAGCCAGCGGCGATCGCTTCGGCCAGGCCCTTGCCGTAGTCCGAGTTCGAATAGGTCAGCGCGATGGTCTTCACGCCTTTTTCCGACAGGATCTCGCCCATGATTTCGCCTTCGCGGGCGTCGGACGGGGCGGTGCGGAAGAACAGGCCGTCGTCTTCAGCGGTCGACAGCGCCGGCGAGGTGGCCGAGGGCGACACCATCGCGATGCCGTTCGGGCGGGCGACGTTTTGCAGCACGGCACCGGTCACACCCGAGCAGTCGCCGCCGATGATGCCTTTGACGCCATCAGCGGTGACCATGCGTTCTGCCGCAGCGGTGGCCGCTGCCGCGTCAACGCAGGTCGAGTCGCCACGCACCGAAGCATAGGCGTTGGCAGCCTTGCCCGAAGCGTTCACTTCAGCCATTGCCAGTTCGGATGCCGCAGCCATGTGGCCAGTCAGCGATTCGATGGGGCCGGTGAAGCCGATCAGAATCCCCAGTTTCACGTCTTCAGCCGAAGCTGCACCCGCCAGAGCCAGCGTCGCAGCCGAAGCCATAAGCATTTTTTTCATTGGTATCTCCCTTGTTGGATCGCAATCCTGCCGGGCAGGTTAGTTGCGGCGTTCGAAAAAGGGAAGCCCCTTTGTGTCGACAGGGTGACGACAAGAAACGCTTGTCATTTCGAAAGGGAAGTTGCTTTGCAAGCCGCGGCTTGATGCCGCCGGATGCGGGGTGTTTCAAGTTGAAAAGATGGGCGCGATGTAAAAAATCCCATGCAAACGCATGGGATTTGGGGTGCGGCGCAATTCCAGATTGATTGGCGTTCCAGATCGGCCGTGGTCCAGAACGACGGGCGGTTTAGATCGACAGGCGCCCGGCCATGGCCGCCGCAGGCATGCCTTGGGTGCCACGCTCGCGGTAGGGCGTGGTGTTGTAATGGCTGCGATAGCATTTCGAGAAATGCGACGGGCTGGCAAAGCCGCAGGCCAGCGCCACGTTGATGACGCTCATATCGGTCTGCATCAGCAGGTTGCGGGCCTTTTGCAAGCGCAATTCCATATAATAGCGCTTGGGGCTGCGGTTCAGATAGCGACGGAACAGGCGTTCAAGCTGGCGGGTCGACATGCCGACTTCTTCGGCCAGATCGGCGGGCGACATCGGGTCTTCGATGTTGCCCTCCATCATCTGGATCACCTGACTCAACTTGGGGTGGCGCACGCCGATCCGGGTCGGGATCGACAGGCGCTGGGTGTCCTGATCGGTGCGGATGGACGAATAGATCAACTGGTCGGCCACGGTATTGGCCAGATCCTCGCCCTGATCGGCGGCGATGACCTTGAGCATGAGGTCGATCGACGAGGTGCCGCCGGCGGTGGACCAGCGGTTGCCATCCATCACAAAGACCGATTTCGTCAGTTTGACCTGCTCGAATTCCTCAAGAAAACCGTCCTGATTCTCCCAGTGGATGGTGGCCTTCTTGCCGTCCAGAAGCCCCGCCCGCGCCACGGCATAGGCCCCGGTGCAAAGCCCGCCGATGGTCACCCCGCGCCGCGCCTCGCGCCGGAGCCAGTTCAGCACGCCCTTGGTCGCCGCCTTTTGCACATCAAGCCCGCCGCAGACCAGCACGACATCGTCGCGTTCAATCTCCTCCAACCCGATGTCCAGCTTGAAAGCGGCCCCGTTGGAACAGGTGACAAATTCACCTTCGCCGGCCAGAACCCATGTATAAAGCTGTTCGCCAGCGACCCGGTTGGCAATGCGCAGGGGCTCGATGGCGCCGGCAAAGGACAGCATCGTAAAGCGGTCAAGCAGCAGAAAGACGAAACGCTTGGGGCTGGCGGTCTTGGCGACCGAGGTGGCCTTGCGCTGAGGGTTGGACATCTTGCGACCTGTTCATGTCGGTTTCAGAAGATGGAAGCAGGAAATTTCCCCCTCTGCAAGGCGATTCCGCCGGGATTCGTCGCCTTTCCGCCTTTGCATCTGCCGCAATTTTCCTTATACCGCGCAGCGATACCGCTAACGAAAGGCCAATGTCATGACCAAAGGCTGGAAAAAGTCGGACTGGCGCGCCAAACCGCGCGTCCAGATGCCGGATTATCCCGATGCCGCGAGCCTCAATGCTGTCGAGGCGCAGTTGGGCAAATATCCGCCCTTGGTCTTTGCGGGCGAGGCGCGGCGGCTGAAAAAGCAACTGGCGCAAGCGGCCGAAGGCAAGGCGTTCCTGCTGCAAGGCGGTGATTGCGCCGAAAGCTTCGCCGAATTCAGCGCCGACAATATCCGCGACACCTTCCGCGTCATGCTGCAAATGGCCGTGGTCCTGACCTATGGCGCCAAGGTGCCGGTCATCAAGGTCGGCCGGATGGCGGGCCAGTTCGCCAAGCCGCGCTCGGCCAATACCGAGGTGATCGGCGGCGTCGAATACCCGTCTTACCGCGGTGACATCATCAATGGCTTTGAAGCCAGCCATGAGGCCCGGATTCCCGATCCGAGCCGCATGTTGCAAGCCTATACGCAGGCCGCGGCCAGCCTGAACCTCTTGCGCGCCTTCTCGACCGGCGGCTTTGCCGATATCCACCGCGTCCATTCCTGGACGCTGGGCTTTGCCGAGCATGACAAGGCGGAACAATACCGGGCGCTGTCGAACCGCATCTCGGACGCTTTGGATTTCATGAACGCCGCCGGTGTCACCTCGGACAATGCCGAAGTGCTGTCCCGCGTCGATTTCTACACCAGCCACGAGGCGCTCCTTCTGGAATATGAGGAGGCGCTGTGCCGGGTGGACAGCCTGACCGGGCAGAATGTGGCCGGCTCCGGCCATATGATCTGGATCGGCGACCGCACCCGTCAGCCCGACGGCGCGCATGTCGAATTCTGCCGCGGTGTCTTGAACCCGATCGGTCTGAAATGCGGCCCGACCACGACGGCGGAAGATCTCAAGGTGCTGATGGCCAAGCTGAACCCGGAAAACGAGGCCGGCCGCCTGACCCTGATCGCGCGCTTTGGGGCGGGCAAGGTGGGCGACCACCTGCCGCGTCTGGTCAAGGCCGTGCAGGAAGAAGGCGCCAATGTGCTGTGGTCTTGCGATCCGATGCATGGCAACACGATCAAGGCGGCCTCGGGCTACAAGACCCGGCCGTTTGAATCCGTGCTGCGCGAGGTGCGCGAGTTCTTCGGGATTCACAAGGCCGAGGGCACCATCCCCGGCGGCGTGCATTTCGAGATGACCGGCAAGGACGTAACCGAATGTACGGGCGGTTTGCGCGCCGTGTCGGACGAAAACCTTGCCGACCGCTACCACACCGCCTGCGACCCGCGCCTCAATGCCTCGCAGTCGCTGGAACTGGCCTTCCTCGTGTCGGAAGAACTGTCAGCCCAACGCGCCGAGGCCCGCCGCGCCGCATTGTAAGCGCGCGGCACTGTCAGCGATTGACGGAAAACGCAAAGGGCGGCCCCATCCGGGCCGCCCTTTTGCTATTTCGACACCACCAACCGCAGGTTCGGCCTGCCGTGCGGCGGGGAAAGAGGGCGGGGCGGTTCGGCAAAGGCAAAGCCATCTGTGGCCGAAACAGGCAGCGGTTCGCGCAGCATCCGGGAAATGGTGAAGCGGCGCGGCGCGCGGCCCACCTCGCCCTTGGTGCAAAAGCACCCCAGCGCCAGATCCGGCTCGCCATGGCTGCCAATCAGCGGCAAAAGCAGCATCCGCGCCATCAAAGGCGGGCGACCGATGCCGCGTTCGGCCTCCAGCCAAAGATCCAGAATCTGCTCGCCGCGAAACAGGCCGCCCAAAGCCTCGGACAGGCGCGCCCGTGCGATGGGCTCCAGCAGGGCGGTAATCGGCATGCCGCGCACATCCATGCCCAGCAGGTCGGAAATCGCCATCCCGGCCAGCCGCAAGCGGCCGTGATTGGGCGCGATCTGTTCGACCAGAAACACCTGCTCCAGCGCCGAGGCCATGCCGCGCGGGTTGATGTCATCGCGCTTGGGCAAGCGGCCATCCTTGCGCATGGCCTCCCAATAGGCGCGCACCTCTTGCACCTGCCGGAAATCACTGCGTGCGTCGGTTTCGGTCGTGCCGTCGATGAACCACACCATCTGACCTTGCGCCCTCTGCATGTTTCGGTGCCGGGCTGGCCAAAAGGCGAAACGCCCGGCGGCCAGCGGCATCAAAGTCGTTACCATTCCCCTAACATAAGCGATCTGAAACGCCTTTTGCGGATATTCTCAACAAATGGTAAATGTCGGCGCAGAGGCTTTGGGGGGCTGCTGATGACCGTTTCGATGACCGGATTTGCCGCGCGGCGGGGGCAAGGGGCGGGGCACAGTTGGGGCTGGGATATCCGGTCGGTCAACGGCAAGGGCTTTGATCTGCGGCTGCGCGTGCCGGACTGGATCGACGGGCTGGAACTGGCGCTGCGCGGTGAACTGGCCAAGGGGATCAGCCGCGGCAATGTCAGCCTGTCGCTCAGGGTGGCGCGCGATGGCATGGCCGACGGGGCCGAGGGGCTTCGGGTCAATGCCCCGGCGCTGGCGGCCGTTCTGGCCGCGATGACCGAGGTGGAACAGGCGGCGATGGCGGCGGGCGTCACGCTGGCGCAAGGCACCGCCGCGGATGTGCTGGGGGTGCGGGGTGTGCTGGATACCTCTGCCGTCGAGATCGACACTGCCCCGTTGCGCACGGCCATTCTGGCCGATCTGCCGCCGCTTTTGGCCGATTTTGCCGCCATGCGGGCAACAGAAGGGGCGGCCTTGCAGGCGGTGATTGCCGCTCAGTTGGACGAGGTGGCGCGCCTGACCGCCGCCGCCGCAGTCGAGGCCGCCGCCCGCCGCGAGGCATCCTCGGGGGCCTTGCGGGATGCATTGGCGCGGGTTTTGGCCAATGCCGATGGGGTTGATGAGGCGCGTCTGGCGCAGGAATTGGCGCTGATCGCGGTGAAAAACGATGTCACCGAAGAACTGGACCGCCTGACCGCCCATATTGCCGCCGCCCGCGCGCTGTTGGCCGATGCAGGCCCCGTGGGGCGCAAGTTCGACTTCCTGATGCAGGAATTCATGCGCGAGGCCAACACTTTGTGTTCCAAGGCGCAGGCGCTTGCGCTGACGCGGATCGGGCTTGACCTGAAAACCGTGATCGATCAGATGCGCGAACAGGTTCAAAACGTGGAATAATCATGTCTCGCCCCTCCTCCCGCCGTGGGCTGCTTCTCATCCTCTCCTCGCCCTCGGGTGCGGGCAAGTCCACCTTGGCCCGGCGGCTGATGGACTGGGATCCGACCCTGCGCTTTTCGGTGTCCGCCACCACCCGCAGCCCCCGTCCGGGCGAGGTGGAGGGCCGCGAATATTACTTCAAGACCAAGCCCGAGTTTGAAGCGAAGATCGCCGCGGGCGAGATGCTGGAACATGCCGAGGTGTTCGGCAATTTCTACGGCTCACCCAAAGGCCCGGTGGAGGCCGCGATGCAGGACGGCCGCGACACGCTGTTTGACATTGACTGGCAGGGCGGCCAGCAGATCCGCAATTCCGCCCTTGGCCGCGATGTGGTGTCGGTTTTCGTGCTGCCCCCTTCGATTGCCGAACTGGATCGCCGTCTGCGTTCACGCGGGCAAGACAGCGACGAGGTGATCGCGGGGCGGATGGCGAAAAGCCAGGCCGAGATCAGCCATTGGGCCGAATATGACTATGTGATCGTAAACACGGATATCGACAAGGCGTTCAACGAGTTGCTGACCATTCTTCAAGCCGAACGCATGCGCCGCGACCGCCAGCCGGGGCTGAGCGATTTTGTGCGGGGCCTGAACCGGGAATTTCAGAATCGGGAGTTTGACGCGCAATGATCTATGAACTGGATGGCGTCCGCCCAGAGATCGACCCGACCGCTTGGGTGGCCCCGACGGCCGTGCTGATCGGCCATGTCATCATCGGCCCGCGCGCCAACATCTGGTTCGGCGCGGTCCTGCGTGGCGACAACGAGCCGATTGTGGTGGGCGAGGGATCGAACATTCAGGAAAATTCCGTCCTGCACACCGACATGGGCTATCCACTGACCATCGGGGCCAATTGCACCATCGGCCACAAGGCGATGCTGCACGGCTGTACAATCGCGGATGGCAGCCTGATCGGCATGGGCGCGACGCTGTTGAACGGGGCCAAGATCGGGGCAGGGTCGCTGATCGGCGCTTGCGCCCTTGTGACCGAAGGCAAGGAAATCCCGCCCGGATCACTGGTGATGGGCGCGCCCGCCAAGGTGGTGCGGGGGCTGGACGCGGCAGCAAAGGCGCGGCTTTTGAAATCGGCGGAAGGCTATCAGGCCAATGCGGCGCGCTTTGCCAAGGGCATGAGGGAAATCGGCTGACGGGGCTCAACCGTTCCCGAAATCGCGCCAGATCGCCCTCGCGCGCCGCAACCGCCTTGGCCAGAATTTTCTCTGACCGCACAGCCGATAGCACGGGCCACGCGGCGCAATGCCGCGGTGTTGGGCTAAAGCCGGGGCGCAAGCAGAAAGGGCAAAGGCAAATCAAAGAAATCAGGCCCCTGTTTGCCCCCAGTCATGGCCGTCGGGGGCACAAAACGCCGGGGGGCTGGCAAAGCGGTGTTTGGCACGGTGGGGTGTTTGACATGGGCCGCCCGCAAAACTAGGGTCCGGCCCATGCAAGACACCCACCCAAAGCCCGTTTTGAACCGCGCCGTGATCTTTATTCTGATCACGGTTTTTCTGGATATGGTGGGCTTTGGCATCATCATTCCGGTCCTGCCTGCGCTGATCGGTCAGGTCGGCCATGTGTCCTTGGGCGAGGCGGCGGTGATCGGCGGCTGGATGGCGGCGGGCTATTCGCTGGCGCAATTCCTGTCGGGGCCGTTCCTTGGCAACCTGTCGGATCGCTATGGCCGCCGCCCGCTTCTGTTGCTGGCAATCGCCGGGCTGGGGATCGACTTTCTCTTGCATGCCCTTGCCCCCAATCTGGGCTGGCTGTTTGTCGGTCGCATCCTTGCCGGGTTCTGCGGTGCAAGCTGGGTGATCGCCAATGCCTTCATCGCCGACATCACCCCGCCCGAAGACAGGGGCCGGGCCTTTGGCATCATGGGGGCGGCCTTTGGGCTGGGCTTTGTCATCGGCCCCGCCTTGGGCGGGCTTCTGGGCGAGCTTGGGCCGCGCGTGCCCTTCTATGTCGCCGCCGCCGTTTCCGGGCTGAACCTGATCTACGGCTGGTTCGTGCTGCCCGAAACGCTGGACGCTGCCCATCGCCGACCGTTTGACCTTGCCCGCTCCAATCCCTTCGGTGCCTTCAAGGTGTTCCGCAGCTATCCCGGCGTCTTGCCGCTCTGTGCGGTGATGGCGATGTTTTGGTTCTTTTCCTCGGTCTATCCGGCGATCTGGCCGTTCTGGGGCAAGGCGAATTTCGGCTGGTCCGAGGCGATGGTAGGCCTGACGCTGGCGGTCTTTGGCGTGGTGATGGCGGTGTTTCAGGGCCTGCTTACCGGGCCTGCCGTCAAGCTTTGGGGCGAATTCCGCGTGGCGGTGATCGGGCTTTTATGCGCGGCCATCGCGGCGACGGGTTATGGCTTTGTCGGCTCGCTTGCGATGGTCGTGGTCTTGATGGTGGTGCATGGGCCGGAGGGCTTTGTGCAGCCGATGCTGGCCGCAATCCTGTCGCAGCGCGTGCCGGAAAACGCCCAAGGCGAGTTGCAGGGCGGCATCAGCGCCATCACCAATCTGGCGATGCTGGCGGGCACGGTGTTTTTCGCGCAGGTCTTTGGCTGGTTCATGCGGCCCGAGGCGGCAAACCCCTCGCCCGATGTGCCATATTTTGTGGCAGGCGCGGGGTTGGTGTTGACGCTGGCCGCGATGATCTGGGTGACGCGGAAGGAAGAAGCATGAGCGACGAGCGTTTCACCGGGTCATTCACCCAGCAAGAGCCGATCCCGGAGGCGGGGATCGAGGCGGCGATTGCGGTGATGCGCCATGGGCGGCTGCACCGCTATAACGAGGCGCCGGGCGAGGTGTCGGAAACCGCGCGGCTGGAGGAGGAGTTTGCCGCGCTGACCGGGGCGAAATACTGTCTTGCCGTGGCCTCGGGGGGCTATGCGCTTGGTTGCGCCTTGCGTGCCGTCGGGCTGGCCCATGGGGAGCCAGTCTTGACCAATGCCTTCACCCTTGCCCCGGTGCCGGGGGCGATTGCCGCGGCCGGCGGCAAGCCGGTCTTTGTCGAGGTGACCGAAGACTTGACGCTGGATTTCACCGATCTGGAGGCCAAGACCCGCGCCACCGGGGCGCGGCTGTTGATGCTGTCCCATATGCGCGGGCATCTGTGCGACATGGAGGCTTTGGTCGCGCTGTGTGACCGTTTGGGCGTGACGATCATCGAAGATTGCGCCCATACCATGGGGGCGGCATGGAAGGGCGTTCCATCGGGGCGGCAGGGGCTGATCGGCTGCTATTCGATGCAGACCTACAAGCATATGAACGCGGGCGAGGGCGGGTTTCTGATCTCGGACGATGCGCAGGTCATGGCCCGCGCCATTCTCTTGTCGGGCAGCTATATGCTTTACGGCAAGCATCGCGCGGCACCGGGGCCGGAGGTGTTTGACACCGTGCGGATGGACACGCCCAATGTGTCGGGCCGGATGGACAATCTGCGCGCGGCGATCCTGCGCCCGCAATTGCCGACCTTGGCCGAGCGGGTGTCCCGTTGGGCGGCCCTCTATCAAACGCTGGAGACGGGCTTGCAGCACACGCCCGGCCTGCGGCTGGTGGCGCGGCCCGCCGAGGAAACCTATGTCGGATCCTCGTTCCAGTTTCTGTTGCCGGGCTGGTCCGATGCGCGCATGGCGCTGTTCCTGACCCGCTGCATCGCGCGGGGGGTGGAGTTGAAATGGTTCGGCGCCGATGAGCCGGTGGCCTTCACCTCGCGCTATGACCATTGGCGCTATGCCGAGGCGCAAAGCTGCCCGAACACCGATCGCATCCTGAAAGGGCTGATCGACATGCGCCTGCCCTTGACCTTCAGTCCCGAGGATGTCGCGCTGATCGCCCGCATCATCCGGGCCGAGGCCTTGGCCGTGGGGCAGGGGCCTGAGCCGGAGGCCGTGGCGCCGCCGCGCGTCCAGTAGGGCCTGCCCTTGCGGGGGGAAACGCGAGCGCTTCGCCCCCTGCGCCAAGCGCAGCTCCGCTTTCCCCCGGGGATATTTGCACCACATTGAAGGGCGCCCGAGTCGGGCGGTCTTGACCGTCGGTTGCTTTGGGTCGGATTCGCCACAAAATTTAGCATGCCATGGCATACATTGGCGAAAATCTTGCGCCACAAGGCCGGGAAAACCGCGCCCCATGCGTTGACCCCGCCAAGGGGGCAGGATAAACGGGGGGCCAAGAGATCAAGCGGCCCATGTGGGCCGTGGCTCGCCCGTTGCCAGCCAAAGGAGACCGCTCGTGGACAATCCGCTGTTGCGAGAATACCTGCCGATCCTCGTTCTGCTTGCCATTGCTGTCGGACTTGGCCTTGTGCTGATCCTTGCCGCCGCCGTGATTGCCGTGCGCAATCCCGACCCGGAGAAGGTGTCGGCCTATGAATGTGGCTTCAACGCCTTTGACGATGCCCGGATGAAGTTCGACGTGCGCTTCTATCTGGTGTCGATCCTGTTCATCATCTTTGACCTTGAGGTTGCCTTCCTGTTCCCTTGGGCGGTGGCCTTTGGCGAAATCTCGATGCTCGGCTTCTGGTCGATGATGGTTTTCTTGGGCGTTCTGACCGTGGGCTTTGCCTATGAATGGAAGAAGGGGGCCTTGGAATGGGCGTGATGACTGGTGCCAATACGGCAGGCGGCGACCGCGAGGTTGCGACCCAGGCCCTGAACCGCGAGTTGCAGGACAAGGGTTTCCTGCTGACCACGACCGAGGACATCATCAACTGGGCGCGCAATGGCTCGTTGCACTGGATGACCTTCGGTCTGGCCTGCTGCGCGGTCGAGATGATGCACACCTCGATGCCGCGCTATGACCTTGAACGCTTTGGCACCGCGCCCCGCGCCTCTCCGCGCCAGTCCGACCTGATGATCGTCGCGGGCACCCTGACCAACAAGATGGCCCCGGCGCTCCGCAAGGTTTACGACCAGATGCCCGAGCCGCGCTATGTGATCTCGATGGGGTCCTGTGCGAACGGTGGCGGCTATTATCACTACAGCTATTCGGTGGTGCGCGGCTGTGACCGCATCGTGCCGGTCGACGTCTATGTGCCGGGCTGCCCGCCCACGGCCGAGGCGCTGCTCTATGGTATCTTGCAGTTGCAGCGGAAGATCCGCCGCACCGGCACCCTTGTGCGCTGAGAGGTTCGAATGTCTGAAGCCTTGCAAGACCTTGGTGCCTATCTGGCGCAAAAATGCCCGGATGCGGTGATCGCCACCGAAGTGGCCTTTGGCGAGTTGAACGTCACCGTTCAGCCTGCGCATCTGGAAAGCCTTGTCACCTTCCTGCGCGATGATGCGGCCTGCCGCTTCACCTCGCTGGTGGATATCACGGGCGTCGATCACCCCGAACGCACGCCGCGCTTCGATGTGATCTACATGTTCCTGTCGATGTATCAAAACCACCGCATCCGCCTGAAAGTGGCGACGGATGAGGAGGATATGGTGCCGTCGATCGTGGCCATTCACCCATCGGCCAATTGGGTGGAGCGCGAGGTGTTCGACATGTTCGGCATCCTGTTCTCGGGCCACCCGGACCTGCGCCGGATCCTGACCGATTACGGGTTCCGCGGCCATCCCTTGCGCAAGGATTTCCCGACCACGGGCTATACCGAGGTCCGCTATGACGAGGCGCAAAAGCGCGTCGTCTATGAGCCGGTCAGCCTTGTGCAGGAATACCGGCAGTTTGATTTCATGTCCCCCTGGGAAGGTGCGCAATACATCCTTCCGGGCGACGAAAAGAAGGCGGGGTAAGCCATGGACGGCGATATTCGGCAGAACTCCTATGACGATGGCAGCGGTGATGGCCTGACGGGCGAGCATCGCATCCGCAATTTCAACATCAACTTCGGCCCGCAACACCCTGCTGCGCATGGCGTTTTGCGTCTGGTGTTGGAGTTGGACGGCGAGATTGTCGAACGCTGTGACCCGCATATCGGGCTTTTGCACCGCGGCACCGAAAAGCTGATGGAAAGCCGGACCTACCTGCAAAACCTGCCGTATTTCGACCGCCTTGATTACGTGGCGCCGATGAATCAGGAACATGCCTGGTGTCTGGCGATTGAAAAGCTGACCGGCACCGTGGTGCCGCGTCGCGCCTCGCTGATCCGGGTTCTCTATTCCGAAATCGGCCGCATCCTGAACCACCTGCTGAACGTCACGACGCAGGCGATGGACGTCGGCGCTTTGACCCCGCCGCTTTGGGGCTTTGAGGAACGCGAAAAGCTCATGGTCTTCTATGAGCGGGCTTGCGGCGCGCGTCTCCACGCCGCCTATTTCCGCCCCGGCGGCGTTCACCAAGACCTGCCGCCCGCGCTGATCGACGATATCGAACAATGGGCGAAAGAATTCCCTCGCGTTCTGAATGACTTGCACGGGCTTTTGACTGAAAACCGCATCTTCAAGCAGCGCAATGCCGATATCGGCATCGTCACTGAAAAGGATATCTCCGACTGGGGCTATTCCGGCGTGATGGTGCGTGGCTCGGGCCTGCCGTGGGATTTGCGCCGCAGCCAGCCCTATGAGCTTTACTCGGAATTCGACTTCAAGATTCCGGTTGGCAAGAACGGCGATTGCTATGACCGCTATCTCTGCCGCATGGCCGAAATGGAAGAAAGCCTGAAGATCATCCATCAGGCGATTGCCAAGCTGCGCGCGCCCGAAGGGCAGGGCGATGTTCTGGCCCGTGGCAAGATCACGCCGCCGAAACGCGGCGAGATGAAGCGGTCGATGGAAGCCCTGATCCATCACTTCAAGCTTTACACCGAGGGTTTCCACGTGCCCGCAGGCGAGGTTTACGCCGCGGTCGAGGCCCCCAAGGGCGAATTCGGCGTTTATCTCAAGGCCGATGGCACCAACAAACCCTACCGCGCCAAGATCCGCGCTCCGGGTTACATGCACCTGCAATCCATGGACTACATCTGCAAAGGCCACCAGCTTGCAGACGTCTCCGCGATCATCGGCACGATGGACATCGTGTTCGGGGAGGTTGACCGCTAATGCTGCGCCGTCTGCACAAAGAACAACCGGCTTCCTTTGAATTTACCCCGGCGAACCTTGCCTGGGCCAAGGGGCAGATTTCCAAGTATCCCGAAGGCCGGCAAGCCTCGGCGGTCATTCCGCTTTTGTGGCGTGCGCAGGAACAGCACGGCTGGCTGACCCGCCCGGCGATCGAATATGTCGCCGACATGCTGGGGATGGCCTATATCCGGGCTTTGGAAGTGGCGACCTTCTACTTCATGTTCCAACTGCAACCCGTTGGCTCTGTTGCCCATATCCAGATTTGCGGCACCACAAGCTGCATGATCTGCGGCGCCGAGGAACTGATTGCGGTCTGTCAGGAGCTGGTGGCGAAAGCCCCGCATACCCTGTCGGCAGACGGCAAGTTTTCCTGGGAAGAGGTGGAATGCATGGGCGCTTGCGCCAATGCGCCGATGGCCCAGATCGGCAAGGATTATTACGAAGACCTGACGCCTGCGAAGCTGCGCGACCTGATCGGGCGCTTCTCGAAGGGCGAAGTTCCCGTGTCGGGGCCGCAAAATGGCCGCTACGCTGCTGAACCGCTGTCGGGCCTGACCACGCTGAAAGACCATGAGGCTGGCAAGAAGCCGCACAATGCTTCGGCCCAGCTTGCCGTGGATATTGGCGACAGCGTGAAGCGCATTGACGGCACCGAAGTTCCGCTGCGCACGCCGTGGCTGGGCAAGGCCGCGGGCGCTGCCGCCAAGGCGGATGAGGCACAGCCGGCCAAGAAAGCTGCGGTGGCCAAGCCGGCTGCGCCCGTGAAAGCGGCAGCTTCTGAAGGGGGCAAGCAGCCCAAGGGGCTGAAGGCGCCGAAAAAGGGCAAGGCGGATGATCTGAAGACCATCGAAGGCATCGGCCCGGCGCTGGAAAAGCTGCTGAACGACCTGGGGATCTTCCATTTCGCGCAGATCGCCGCTTGGGCCGAGGCTGAGATCGCTTGGATCGACGGCAATCTCAAGGGCTTCAAAGGCCGGGCGACCCGCGACAAATGGGTGGCGCAGGCCAAGCTGATTGGTGAGGTCGGGATCGAAGAATTCCTGATCCGCGCCAAGACCAACACGTACTGACGGGGGTAGGGGATGGCAGACCATCATCACGATCATGCGCCCGTCGACGGCCCCTGGGCTGGCGGTTGGCTGGTGGCGGCCATTGCCGGGCTTTTGGCCGCGGTTGCGGCCCGCGCGATGGGCGAGGTGACCATGACCCCGGCGGTGCTGGTCGGGCTCGTGACCTTTGGCGTCTTCGGGGTGCTTTTGGGCGCCGGGGGCGTGGAGCGGGCAGAATTTGACGACCATGGCGACGACCATGGTCATGCGCACCACTAGGGCTGCGCGGATGTCGGCCCCCGGGCGGGATCAGGAAACGGCCAAACAGGCGCGGCGTGCCGCGATTGTGATGGCCGGAACCATGATCCTGTGGATGGGGGCGCAGGTTGTGGGTCGAGATATGGGGTGGCCTGCGAAGTACGCCCTCTTGTTCGACTTGGCGGCACTGGCTGGATTCATCTGGTCATTGGCCGTGACGTATCAGATCTGGCGCAAGCGCCGGGGTTAGAAAGAGGGGCATCATGCTCAAGGATCAGGACCGTATCTTTACCAACCTCTATGGGATGCATGATCGCAGCCTTGCGGGCGCGAAACAGCGTGGCCATTGGAATGGCACGGCTGACCTCATCAAGCTGGGCCGCGACAAGATCGTGGAACTGGTCAAGGCGTCGGGCCTGCGGGGCCGGGGGGGCGCTGGTTTTCCGACGGGGCTGAAATGGTCCTTCATGCCGAAGCAATCCGATGGCCGCCCGTCCTATCTGGTGATCAATGCCGACGAATCCGAACCCGGCACCTGCAAAGACCGCGAGATCATGCGGCACGATCCGCATACGCTCATCGAAGGGGCGCTGATCGCCTCTTTCGCCATGGGCGCGAACACCTGCTACATCTACATCCGCGGCGAATATATCCGCGAACGTGAGGCGCTGCAGGCCGCGATCGACGAATGTTATGACGCCGGGCTTTTGGGCAAGAACGCCGCCAAGTCGGGTTGGGATTTCGATCTTTACCTGCACCACGGGGCAGGGGCCTATATCTGCGGCGAAGAAACCGCTTTGCTTGAAAGCCTTGAAGGCAAGAAAGGCATGCCGCGGATGAAGCCGCCGTTCCCGGCAGGCTCGGGTCTTTATGGTTGCCCGACCACGGTGAACAACGTGGAATCGATCGCCGTTGTGCCGACGATCCTGCGCCGCGGGGCGGATTGGTTTGCGTCCTTTGGGCGTCCGAACAATGCCGGGACCAAGCTTTTCGGCATCTCGGGCCATGTGGTGAACCCTTGCGTCGTTGAAGAAGCGATGTCGATCCCGCTGAAAGAACTGCTGGAACGCCATTGCGGCGGGGTACGCGGCGGCTGGAAGAACCTGAAAGCGGTCATTCCGGGCGGCTCGTCGGTACCTTTGCTGACGCAAGCCCAGTGCGATGACGCGCTGATGGATTTCGATTGGCTGCGCGAGCAGCGCTCGGGCCTTGGCACGGCGGCGGTGATTGTCATGGACAATTCAACCGATGTCATCAAAGCCATTTGGCGCCTGTCGAAGTTCTACAAGCATGAAAGCTGTGGCCAATGCACGCCCTGCCGCGAAGGCACCGGCTGGATGATGCGCGTCATGGACCGTCTGGTGCGCGGCGAGGCCGAGGTCGAGGAAATCGACATGCTCATCAGCGTCACGAAACAGGTCGAAGGCCACACCATCTGCGCGCTTGGCGATGCGGCGGCTTGGCCGATCCAAGGGTTGGTGCGCGCTTTCCGCGAAGAAATCGAAGACCGCATCAAGGCCAAGAAGACCGGCCGCATGGGCGCGATGGCGGCCGAGTAAGTGAAGGGGAGTGCGATCATGTCCATGGGACTGATGACTGCTTGTGTTGCTTCGGGGCCTGCCCCGATGCCGCTTGCGGCCACAGGTCCGGTGGCCATTGCGCATGAAGGGTTCGACTATATCGTCGATCTGCAACCGACCGTCTCGGGGGCGCACATGACCGTGTCCGCCGAAACCGGGGTCTTGTCGATGGATCAGGGGCTGGTGGCCAAAAACGTGGCGGGTGCGTTCTGCGCCAGCCGCGGGGCTGCGGTCGATCCTCGCGCCCTTGGGCGGTTTGTCGCCGGGTCTTGGGTGTTCAATGGGGGCTGCGCATGAAAATGCTGGCCCTTCGTCATGGCATAGCACAGGCATTTGCCCCATCTGATGTGGCAGGCAAGCCTATGGAGATCGCCATGAAAATCAGCCTTATCCCCTTGTTCGCGCTGATCGCCGCCCCCGCCCTTGCGCTGGAGCCGATCAACACCGAACAGCACATCAACCATACGCTGTTGCAGGGCTTTATCGCCGACAAGATCGACGACAATTGTGACAGCCTTTCCGGGCGCAAGTTTCAGGCGCTGATGGAACTGAACAGCTTGCGCAACTATGCCTTGGACAAGGGCTATAGCTCGGCCGAGGTGAAGGCCTTTGTCACCTCGAAAACCGAAAAGGCCCGTGGCAAGGCCGAAGCCGTGGATTGGCTGCACGCGCAGGGCGCGATGGACGGCGATCAGGCCAGCTTTTGCCAGATCGGCCGGGATGAAATCGCCAAGGACAGCCTGATCGGGCAGTTGTTGAGGGACGACGGATGAACGGTCCTGCGCGCCTCCTTGCCGATCTGAAGCGCCGGGTGTCCGGGGTCAGCCGCTTGCGTCAATATGCATTGGCCGCCCCTTTGCCGGTGACCGATGACATGCTGGACATCGAGCGGCTCTTTTGGTCGAACAAGGGCGCGGTGGTGCATAAATGGCTGCATTACCTGCCGCTTTATGACCGATACCTGTCGAAATATCGCGGCACTGCGGTGAGGATGCTGGAAATTGGCGTCTACAAGGGCGGCTCGCTGCATTTGTGGCGCGAATATTTCGGCCCGAAGGCGGTGATTTTCGGTATTGATATCAATCCCGATTGCGCAGCCTTTGACGGGATTGACGGGCAGGTTCGGATCGGCTCGCAGGCAGATCCGGTGTTTCTGGCCCGTGTGGTGGCGGAAATGGGGGGCGTGGATATCGTGCTGGATGACGGCAGCCATGCCGGCCGCCATATCCGTGCCAGCCTTGACGCGCTTTACCCGCAGCTTGCGGCGGACGGGCTTTACCTGATCGAAGATGTGCATTGTGCCTATAATCGGCGCTATGATGGGCGGTTCAGCCGCCACAACTTCATGCGGCTTCTCGGGCGGCTGACCGACGACATGCATCACTGGTATCACGCGGGCGGCCAGAAGGTGACCGCGACCGCTGACCACCTGCTTGGCCTGCACATCCACGACAGTCTTGTCGTTCTGGAAAAAGGCCTGAAGGCCCGCCCTGCCCATATTCAGGTGGGCGGCGCAATGTTAGAGACCCAAACCCCTGCCATGGCAGGCGGCAAGACAGAGGCGGACGCACAGTCATGACCAACCTCAAGAAGATCAGCATCGACGGCATCGAGGTCGAGGTGGATGGCGCGATGACCATCATTCAGGCGGCCGAGGTGGCGGGCGTGGAAATTCCGCGTTTCTGCTATCACGAACGTCTGTCCATCGCGGGCAACTGCCGGATGTGTCTGGTCGAGGTGGTGGGCGGCCCGCCGAAACCTGCGGCCTCCTGCGCCATGCAGGTGCGCGATCTGCGCCCCGGCCCGAATGGTGAGGCGCCTGTCGTCAAGACCACCTCGCCGATGGTGAAAAAGGCCCGCGAAGGGGTGATGGAGTTCCTGCTCATCAACCACCCGCTGGATTGCCCGATCTGCGATCAGGGCGGCGAGTGTGACTTGCAGGATCAGGCCGTGGCTTACGGTCTGGCGGGCAGCCGCTATACCGAGGTCAAGCGCGCCTCGGACAATCTGAACCTTGGCCCCTTGGTGAAGACCGAGATGACGCGCTGCATTTCCTGCACGCGCTGCGTTCGTTTCACCACTGAGGTTGCGGGCATCACCCAGATGGGGCAGACGGGCCGGGGGGAAGACAGCGAGATCACCTCCTATCTGAACCTGACGCTGGATTCGAACCTTCAGGGCAATATCATCGACCTTTGCCCAGTCGGTGCGCTGACCTCGAAACCCTATGCCTTCACCGCCCGTCCGTGGGAGTTGACCAAGACGGAATCCATCGACGTGATGGATGCGCTTGGCGCGAACATCCGCATCGACACCAAGGGCCGCGAAGTGATGCGCATCCTGCCGCGCAACCATGACGGCGTGAACGAGGAATGGATTTCCGACAAGTCGCGCTTCATCTGGGACGGGTTGCGCCGTCAGCGGCTGGACACGCCTTACATTCGTGAGAATGGCAAGCTGCGCAAGGCAAGCTGGGGCGAGGCGCTGGCCGCCGCTGCCGCTGCCATGAAGGGCAAAAAGGTTGCGGGCCTCGTGGGCGATCTGGCCCCGGTCGAGGCCGCCTATTCGCTGAAAACGCTGGTGGAAGGTTTGGGCGGCAGTGTTGAATGCCGCACCGACAATGCGAAACTTCCCGCTGGCAACCGCTCGGCCTATGTCGGCACGGCGGCGATTGAAGATATCGATTCTGCCAAGGTGATCCTCCTCATCGGCACCAACCCGCGTGTGGAATCTCCGGTGCTGAACGCCCGCATCCGCAAGGCGTGGTCGAAAGGCGCGATGGTCGGCCTGATCGGCGAGGCCGCCGATCTGACCTATGATTACAAGCACATGGGCACCGACCGCACCGCGCTGGTCGATCTTGTGGGCAAGGTGCAGGCCAAGGACAATACCGTGGTCATCATCGGCCAAGGGGCGCTCAACGAGGCCGATGGCGAGGCGGTTCTGTCCCAAGCCATGGCCTATGCGACGGGCGCTGGGGCCAAGTTCATGGTGCTGCACACGGCTGCTGGCCGTGTCGGCGCGATGGATGTGGGTGCCGTGACCGAAGGCGGTCTGGCCAAGGCCACCGAAGGGGCCGAGGTGATCTATAACCTCGGGTCTGATGAGGTTGAAATCGCTGCGGGTCCGTTTGTGATCTATCAAGGCAGCCATGGCGACCGCGGTGCGATGCGCGCCGATGTGATCCTGCCGGGGGCCGCCTATACCGAAGAAAACGGGTTGTTCGTCAACACCGAAGGTCGCCCGCAATTGGCGATGCGCGCCGGGTTTGCCCCGGGCGAGGCCAAGGAAAACTGGGCCATCCTGCGCGCCCTGTCGGCCGAGCTTGGCCAGACCCTGCCGTGGGACAGCCTTGCGGCGCTGCGCGCGGCGATTGTGGCCAAGCACCCGCATCTGGCGCGTATCGACGAGGTTGCCGCGAATGACTGGCAGCCCTTGGCGGTGAAGGCGCCTGCAAAGGCCACCTTCCGTCCGGTCATCCGCGAATTCTACCTGACCAACCCCATCGCCCGCGCCAGCGCCGTGATGGGCGAGTTGGCGGCCATGGCCAAGTCCCGCGCCGCGGGCCAATTGGCGGCGGAGTAAGCGGCCCATGCGCATCGCCTGCACAACCTTTGCCAGCCTCGGGATCGCTTCCGCGATCCTGTTCGGCTGCGCGAAAGGGGCCGAGCAGGCGTCGCAGGGCGCATTTGCGCCAAAGTATAACGGTATCGAGACGATCCTCTTGGACGGTGATCTGGTGAATTTCCGCGTGGAAATGACCGGCGCGCGCGACACCAAGGATGTTTCGGCCTATGCCGCTTGTGCGGCTGCGCAATATGCGCTGATCCGGGGCTTCGGATTTGCCCGGCATGTGCGCACAAATGTCGATAAACAGGGTGGAATTTGGCGCGGGGATGCGGTTTACACCATCTCGGCGGCGCTGCCCGAAGGGTTGAAAACGATAGATGCCGAAGTGACCGTGCGCGACTGCGGTGCGCAAGGTATACCAACGGTTTAAGGCCAAAAGGCTAAAGGGACGTGAGGGATCATGGCTGAATTTTTCCAGACGGGTGCAGGGATTGCGGTGCTGATTGCGCTGCAAAGCCTTGCCATCATCGCTTTCGTGATGCTGAGCCTTTTGTTCCTCGTCTATGGTGACCGCAAGATCTGGGCGGCGGTCCAGATGCGCAAGGGGCCGAACGTGGTGGGGGCCTTTGGTCTGCTGCAATCGGTGGCTGACGCACTGAAATATGTTGTCAAGGAAATCGTGATTCCGGCGGGCGCTGACCGCCCGGTGTTCTTCCTTGCCCCGATGCTCTCTTTCGTGCTGGCAATCCTCGCCTGGGCCGTGGTGCCTTTCGACAATGGCTGGGTCTTGGCCGATATCAACGTCGCGATCCTGTTCGTCTTCGCCGCCTCCTCGCTTGAGGTTTACGGCGTCATCATGGGTGGCTGGGCGTCGAACTCGAAATACCCCTTCCTTGGCTCGCTCCGCTCTGCCGCGCAGATGATTTCTTACGAAGTGTCGCTTGGCCTCATCATCATCGGCATCATCATCTCGACCGGCTCGATGAGCTTTGGCAATATCGTTGCGGCGCAGGATGGCGATCTGGGTCTGTTGAACTGGTATTGGCTGCCGCACTTCCCGATGGTGTTCCTGTTCTTCATCTCGGCCCTTGCCGAAACCAACCGCCCGCCCTTCGACCTGCCGGAAGCGGAATCCGAACTCGTCGCCGGGTTCATGGTGGAATATTCCTCGACCCCGTATCTGCTGTTCATGGCCGGCGAATACATCGCCATCTTCCTGATGTGCGCCCTTATCAGCCTTCTGTTCTTCGGTGGCTGGCTGTCGCCGATCCCCGGTCTGGCCGATGGCTGGTGGTGGATGGTCGCGAAGATGTGGGTGTTCTTCTTCTTCTTCGCCATGGTGAAGGCCATCGTGCCACGCTATCGCTATGACCAGTTGATGCGCATCGGCTGGAAGGTGTTCCTGCCGCTGTCGCTGGCTTGGGTTGTGCTGGTATCCTTCCTTGCAAAGTATGAAATTCTGGGCACCTTCTGGGCCCGCTGGACGATCGGAGGCTGAACCCATGGCAAATATCGACTGGGGCCGCGCCACCAAATACTTCCTTCTGGTGGATTTCCTCAAAGGCTTCGGCCTTGGGATGAAGTATTTCTTCGCGCCGAAGGCGACGCTGAACTACCCGCATGAAAAGGGGCCTCTGTCGCCCCGGTTCCGTGGCGAACACGCGCTGCGCCGTTATCCGAATGGCGAGGAACGCTGCATTGCCTGCAAGCTGTGTGAAGCGGTCTGCCCGGCGCAGGCGATCACCATTGATGCCGAACCGCGCGAGGATGGCTCGCGCCGCACCACGCGCTATGACATCGACATGACCAAGTGCATCTACTGCGGTTTCTGCCAAGAGGCCTGCCCGGTGGATGCCATTGTCGAAGGCCCGAACTTCGAATTCTCGACCGAGACGCGCGAGGAGTTGTTCTACACCAAGGACAAGCTTTTGGAAAACGGCGCGCGTTGGGAAGCCGAGATCGCCCGCAATCTTGAACTCGACGCGCCCTATCGGTGAGATCATGACCGAAGCATTCACCCAAATCTTCCAGCAGATGATGGAGCAGGGCCAGAAGATGGCCGCTGCCTTCCGTCCTGCCATGGAAGGCATGGATGTGAAGGGCTTTGAGACGCTGTTCCCGACCATGCCGAAAGAATGGATCGAGGCGTGGTTCGGCAAGACCTTCAACCCCGAGGGGCTTGATGCCCGCACCCGGCTTTTGGTGACCATCGCGGCGCTGACGGTCTTGGGCGCGCAAGCCGAGGCGCAGTTGAAACTGACCATCCGCCACGCGCTTGAAGCCGGGGCCACGAAACGCGAGATCGCCGAGGTGATCTGGCAAATGTCGATGTTCGGCGGCTTGCCCGCCATGCAGAAGGCGCTTGAAATCGCGCAAGCCGTCTTTGCCGAAACGGCCAAGACAACTGGGGAGAAAGACGCATGACCGTCGCTGATTACGCCTTTTACGCATTTGCCATTGTGACGGTGGCGGCAGGTCTGATGGTCACCATCAGCCGCAATCCGGTGCATTCGGTCTTGTGGCTGATTTTGGCCTTCCTGTCTTCGGCCGGGCTTTTCGTGCTTTTGGGGGCGGAATTCGTCGCCATGCTGCTGATCATCGTCTATGTCGGCGCGGTGGCGGTGTTGTTCCTGTTCGTCGTCATGATGCTGGACGTCGATTTCGCCGAGTTGAAGGGCGAAATGGCGCGCACCATGCCTTTGGCCTTGCTGGTCGGTGTGGTGATCCTGATGGAGCTGTCGCTGGGCATCGGCGCCTGGGTGCAGGCCGATGGTGCGATGGGCTTGCGCGCGGCCGTGGCCCCCGCGGCGGCCGAGGTGGAGAACACCCGCGCGCTTGGCCTGCTGATCTATGACAAATACATCCTGCTGTTCCAGCTTTCGGGCCTGATCCTTCTGGTCGCCATGATCGGCGCGATCCTTTTGACCATGCGTCACCGCAAGGACATCAAGCGTCAGAACGTGCTTCACCAGATGTGGCGCGACCCGGCCAAGGCGATGGAATTGAAAGACGTACAGCCGGGGCAGGGGCTGTAAGCCTGTCGGGGGAAACCCCGACCTACTTAGGGCGGGGTTCACCCCGCCGCGAAAAAGACAAGACAACGGGCACCAAGCCCTGAGGGACATGAGAATGGTAGGACTTGAACATTACCTGACGGTGGCAGCGGCGCTGTTCGTCATCGGCATCTTTGGCATCTTCCTGAACCGGAAGAATGTCATCGTCATTCTCATGTCGATCGAACTGGTGCTTTTGTCGGTGAACATCAACTTCGTGGCCTTCTCGTCCTATCTGGGCGATCTGGTGGGGCAGGTCTTCACCATGTTCGTGCTGACCGTGGCCGCGGCCGAGGCCGCCATCGGCCTTGCGATCCTTGTGGTGTTCTTCCGCAACCGCGGCACCATCGACGTCGAAGACGTCAACGTGATGAAAGGCTGACCCATGGCTCAGATCATTCTCTTTGCCCCCTTGATCGGGGCCATCCTCTGCGGCTTTGGCTGGCGGCTGATCGGCGAAAAGCCGGCACAGATCCTGACCACGGCCATGGTGTTTCTGGCCGCCGCGCTGTCATGGAACATCTTCCTGACCTTTGACGGCGTGCCCCAGCACATCACCGTGCTGCGCTTCATTGAATCCGGCGCCTTGTCCACCGAATGGGGCATCCGCATCGACCGTCTGACCGCCATCATGCTGGTCGTGGTGAACTCGGTGTCCGCGCTCGTCCACCTCTACAGCTTTGGCTACATGGCGCATGACGACAACTGGGCGCATGGCGAGCCTTACCGCGCGCGCTTCTTCGCCTATCTCTCGTTCTTCACCTTTGCCATGCTGTCGCTGGTCACCTCTGACAACCTTGTGCAGATGTTCTTTGGCTGGGAAGGCGTGGGCGTCGCGTCCTACCTTCTGATCGGGTTTTACTACCGCAAGCCAAGCGCCAATGCCGCCGCGATCAAGGCTTTCGTGGTCAACCGGGTCGGGGACTTTGGCTTTGCCTTGGGCATCTTCGGTTTGTTCTACCTGACCGACAGCATCCGCTTCGATGATGTTTTCGCCGCCGCTCCGGCTCTGGCGGAAACCAATCTGCACTTCCTTTGGGGGGAGTGGAATGCCGCGAACCTTCTGGGCGTTCTCTTGTTCATCGGCGCGATGGGCAAGTCGGCCCAGCTTCTCCTCCACACATGGCTGCCCGACGCGATGGAAGGCCCGACCCCGGTGTCGGCGCTGATCCACGCCGCGACCATGGTGACGGCGGGTGTTTTCCTCGTCTGCCGCATGTCGCCCTTGTACGAATACGCCCCGCAGGCCACCGCCTTCATCACGGTTCTTGGGGCCACCACCGCGTTTTTCGCCGCGACCGTGGGCCTCGTGCAGAACGACATCAAGCGGGTGATCGCCTATTCGACCTGTTCGCAACTGGGCTACATGTTCGTGGCCGCAGGCGTCGGCGTCTATCCGGTCGCCATGTTCCACCTGTTTACCCATGCCTTCTTCAAGGCCATGCTGTTCCTTGGCGCCGGTTCGGTGATCCATGCCATGCACCATGAACAGGACATGCGGAATTATGGCGGTCTGCGCAAAAAGATCCCGCTGACCTTCTGGGCGATGCTGATCGGCACGCTGGCCATCACCGGCGTCGGCATTCCGTTGACGCATTACGGCTTTGCCGGGTTCCTGTCGAAGGATGCGGTGATCGAATCCGCCTATGCCGGTTCCAGCTATGCCTTCTGGCTTCTGGTCGTCGCGGCCTTCATGACCTCGTTCTACTCGTGGCGGCTGATGTTCATGACCTTCTGGGGCAAGCCGCGTGGCGATCATCATGCGCATGACCATGCCCATGAATCGCCCGCCGTCATGCTGATCCCGCTTGGCGTTCTGGCCACGGGTGCGGTCTTTGCGGGCATGCTCTGGTATGGCGTCTTCTTCGGCGATGAGGCCAAGATGCGGTCGTGGTTCGCCATGGCCCCGGCTGTGGCCCATGGCACCGAACACAGCGAGGCTGCGGCCGAGGGTGAGGCCAGCCACAGCACCGAAGCCACCACCACGGAACATGCCACCACCGAGGCGGCCCCTGCCGAAGGCACGGCAACCCACACCACCGAAGCTACGGCCGAGGCGGGCCACGACGAGGCCGCGGCTTCGACCGAAGCTGCAACCGAGGAGGGCCATGCGGCTGCCGCCGGTGCTGCCCCCGCTGGCGCGATCTTCATGGATGTGAAGGGCACGCCGACGCTGCATGCCGCACACGAGGCCCCGACCTGGGTCAAGGTGTCGCCCTTCATCGCGATGATCCTTGGCCTTGCCTTGGCGTGGAAGTTCTACATCCGCTCGCCCGATCTGCCCGGCCGTCTGGCCGCAGCGCAACGTCCGCTGTACCTGTTCTTGCTGAACAAGTGGTATTTCGACGAGCTTTACGACTGGATCTTCGTCCGCCCGGCGAAATGGCTTGGCCGCTATCTCTGGCAAAAGGGCGATGGCGCGATCATCGACGGTGCCTTGAATGGCATCGCCATGGGGATCATTCCCTTCTTCACCAAACTCGCAGGGCGTGCCCAGTCGGGTTATGTCTTCACCTACGCCTTTGCCATGGTTCTGGGGATCGCTGCGCTCCTCACCTGGACGGTTCTCGGGGGTCACTGAATCATGGATAGCCTCCTGTCTATCATCACCTTTATCCCGGCAGTTGCCGCCGCCATCATGGCGTTGTTCCTGCGGGGCGATGATGCAGCCGCCCAAGGCAATGCCAAATGGCTGGCGCTTTTGGCGACCACCGCGACCTTCCTTGTGTCGCTCTTGCTGCTGACCGGCTTTGATCCGGCCAATACCGGCATGCAATTCGTCGAGGAATACACCTGGATCGCCGGCCTGAAATACAAGATGGGCGTCGACGGGATTTCGATCCTGTTCGTGATGCTGACCACCTTCCTGATGCCGATCACCATCCTGTCGACCTGGAGTGTCACCACCCGCGTCAAGGAATACATGATCGCCTTCCTGATGCTGGAAACCCTGATGCTGGGCGTGTTCTGCGCGCTGGATCTGGTCCTCTTTTACCTGTTCTTCGAGGCCGGGCTGATCCCGATGTTCCTGATTATCGGGATCTGGGGCGGGGCGAACCGCATCTATGCGGCGTTCAAGTTCTTCCTTTACACCTTCATCGGGTCAGTCCTGATGCTGGTTGCGATGATCGCCATGTATCTGGCGGCGGGCACCACCGACATTCCGACGCTGATGGCGTTTGAATTCTCGTCCGAGCCGATGGCGGTCTTGGGGCTGACCCTGACGGGCGGTTTGCAGACCCTGCTGTTCCTTGCCTTCTTTGCCTCTTTCGCGGTGAAGATGCCGATGTGGCCGGTGCATACCTGGTTGCCGGATGCCCACGTGCAGGCGCCGACAGCAGGTTCGGTCATTCTGGCCGCCGTGCTGTTGAAGATGGGCGGCTATGGTTTCCTGCGCTTCTCGCTGCCGATGTTCCCGGTTGGCTCTTATGTCATGTCCGATGTGGTGTTCTGGATGAGCGCCATTGCCATCGTCTACACCTCGCTGGTCGCGCTGGCGCAGGAAGACATGAAAAAGCTGATCGCCTATTCCTCGGTCGCGCATATGGGCTATGTCACCATGGGGATTTTCGCGGCCAATCAGCAAGGCGTCGATGGCGCGATGTTCCAGATGATTTCGCACGGCTTCATCTCGGGCGCCTTGTTCCTTTGCGTCGGCGTGATCTATGACCGCATGCACACCCGCGAGATTGATGCCTATGGTGGCCTTGTGAACCGGATGCCCGCCTATGCGCTGGTGTTCATGTTCTTCACCATGGCCAATGTCGGCTTGCCGGGCACCTCTGGCTTCATCGGGGAATTCCTTGTCTTGATCGGGATTTTCCAGGTCAACACCTGGATCGCCGCAATTGCCACCACCGGGGTGATCTTCTCTGCGGCCTATGCGCTTTGGCTTTACCGCCGGGTCGCCATGGGCGCGCTGGTGCGCGAAGCCCTGAAAACCATTCAGGACATGAGCCGCCGCGAGCGGGCGATCTTCGCGCCCCTGATCGTGATGACGCTGCTTCTCGGCGTCTATCCCGCGCTTGTGACCGATATCATCGGGCCTTCGGTGGCCCAGCTTGTGACCGACTACCACGCTGCCCTGCCCGAAGTGGCAGAGGCCGCTACGCATTGAGGAACCGATCCGATGACTGGTGTTGATTTCCAAATCCTCCTGCCCGAGATCCTCCTTGCAGTCTATGCGCTGGCCGCGCTGATGCTTGGGGTCTACGGCGGCAAGGACAAACTGTCGGGCCTGCTGACCTGGGCCACCGCCGGGCTGTTCGTGGCGCTGGCCTTGCTCATCGCCTTGCGGGGCGATGTGGGGGCTGCGACCTTTGGCGGCCTGTTCGTGGACGATGCCTTTGCCCGTTTTGCCAAGGTGGTGATCCTTGTATCGGCGGCCGGGGTTCTGGTGATGGCGCAAGACTATATGGCGCGCCGCGATCTTGCCCGGTTCGAATACCCGATCCTTGCCACCCTGTCGGTCATCGGCATGATGGTGATGGTGTCGGCGGGCGATCTGATGACGCTTTACATGGGCCTCGAACTGCAATCGCTGGCACTTTACGTCATGGCCGCGATGCGCCGCGACAGCGTCAAGTCGACCGAGGCCGGTCTGAAATACTTCGTGCTTGGGGCGCTGTCCTCGGGCCTGTTGCTGTACGGTGCCTCGCTGGTCTACGGCTTTGCCGGCACCACCGGTTTTGCGGGGATCGCCTCGACCGTGACGGAAGGCCATGCGCCTTTGGGCCTTCTGTTCGGTCTGGTGTTCCTGATCGCGGGCATGGCCTTCAAGGTCTCGGCCGCTCCCTTCCACATGTGGACGCCAGACGTCTATGAAGGCGCGCCGACCCCGGTGACGGCCTTCTTCGCAACCGCCCCCAAGGTGGCCGCGATGGCGCTGATCGCACGGGTCATCCATGACGCCTTTGGCGGCATCCCCGGTGACTGGGCGCAGGTGCTGGCAGCTTTGGCCGTGATCTCGATGTTCCTTGGCGCGATTGCGGCCATCGGGCAAAAAGACATCAAGCGCCTGATGGCCTATTCGTCCATCGCCCATATGGGCTATGCGCTGGTCGGCCTTGCCGCCGCCACGCCGCAGGGCGTGCAGGCGACGCTGCTTTACATGGCGATCTACGTCACCATGAACCTTGGTACCTTCGCCTTCATCCTGTCGATGGAGAAGGACGGCCGTCCGGTGACCGAGATTTCGGCGCTGAACCAGTTCGCCAAAGCCGAACCGTTGAAGGCGCTGGCGATGCTGGTCCTGTTGTTCTCCCTCGCCGGTGTGCCGCCGATGCTGGGCTTTTTCGGAAAGTTCTATGTGCTGAAAGCCGCGGTTGATGCAGGGCTCGTCTGGCTGGCGATTGCCGGGGCCGTCGCCTCGGTCATCGGGGCCTTTTACTACCTGCGCATCGTCTACTTCATGTACTTCGGTGCCGAGCAGGAACCGGTGCAAAGCCGGATGTCGGCGGTGCAATGGCTGATGCTGGTGGCGGTGGCCGCGGTGATGCTCCTTGGCATCGTCAACATGTTCGGGCTGGAACCGGTCGCCTTGAACGCCGCCGAGGCGCTGATTGGATAAGGCTTGGCCTGAAGGGACCGGGCGGCATGTGCTGCCCGTGACCGACAGCACCAATGCCCATGCCTTGCGTGAGGCCCCGGCATTGTCGGGGCCTGCGTGGTTTCTGGGCTTGGAGCAGACGGCGGGCCGGGGGCGGCGGGCAAGGGCCTGGGTCAGCCCGCGCGGCAATTTCCACGGCTCTTTGCTGTTGTTTCCGGCCGAGCGCCCCGATCAGGTGGCCTTGCGCAGTTTTGCCGCCGCCTTGGCCTTGCGCGATGCCTTGGTTGCGCTGACCGGATTGCCGCAGGCGTTTTCGCTGAAATGGCCGAATGATGTGCTTTTGAACGGCGCCAAGGTGGCGGGCATCCTGCTCGAGGCAAGTTCTGCCGGGGCAGGGGTGCAGGCGCTGACCATCGGGATCGGGGTCAACCTGATCGCGCATCCCGATCAAGGCGTGATGGAGGCGGGCGCGCTGCCGGCGGTGTCGCTTCTGTCGGAAACCGGGATGCGGGTCACGCCCGAGGCGTTTCTGGACGCCCTTGCCCCCGCCTATGCCAAATGGGAGGCGGTCTTTACCGCCCAAGGCTTTGCGCCCTTGCGGGAGGCGTGGCTGTCCCAAGCGGCAAAGATCGGCGAGCAGATCCGGGCGCGGACGGGAAAAGACACCTTTTATGGTGTGTTTGAAACCATTGATTCACAAGGTAACCTTATCCTTGCGACGGCCACCGGCCAAATGGCCATTCCGGCCGCCGAGGTGTTTTTCTGAAAGGGGGGGGGATGCTTCTGGCCATTGACTGCGGCAACACCAACACGGTGTTTTCGATCTGGAACGGCGCGAAATTCATCGCCACCTGGCGCATCGCGACAGATCACAAGCGCACGGCGGACGAATATTTCGTCTGGCTTTCCAGCCTGATGGCGCTGACCAAGACCGAGGCGCAGATCACCGAGGCCATCATCTCCTCCACCGTGCCGCGCGTGGTGTTCAATTTGCGGGTGCTGTGTGACCGCTATTTCGGCTGCCGCCCGCTGGTCGTGGGCAAGCCGGACTGTCGGCTGCCCGTCGCGCCGCGGGTTGACCAAGGCACCACGGTTGGCCCGGACCGGCTGGTGAATACGGTGGCAGGGCATAGCCGCCATGGCGGCAATCTGATCGTGGTCGATTTCGGCACCGCGACCACCTTTGATGTGGTGGACCATGACGGGGCCTATGTGGGCGGTGTTATCGCGCCGGGGGTGAACCTGAGCCTTGAGGCGCTGCATATGGCCGCCGCCGCACTTCCCCACGTAGATGTGTCCAAACCTGCCCGCGCCATTGGCACGAATACGGTGGCTTGCATGCAATCCGGCGTGTATTGGGGCTATATCGGCCTGATCGAGGGAATCACCCGCGAGGTGCGCCGCGAGCGGGCCGACCCCATGAAGGTGATTGCGACCGGCGGGTTGGCCAGCCTCTTTGCCCAAGGGACCGAGCTATTTCACGCGATCGAGGATGATCTGACCATGCATGGCCTTGTCCTGATCAACGATTACAACAAGGAAACCGCATGAGTGGCGAGCGTCTGATCTATCTGCCCTTGGGGGGCGCCGGTGAAATCGGCATGAATGCCTATGTCTACGGCTATGGCCGGCCCGGCAAGGAACGGCTGATGCTGGTCGATCTGGGCGTTGCCTTCCCGGATATGGACACCTCGCCCGGTGTTGATCTGATCGTGCCGGATCTGAGCTGGCTGATCGACAATCTTGATCGGTTGGATGGCATCATCATCACCCATGCGCATGAGGACCACATCGGCGCGCTGGGGCATCTGTGGCCCCTGCTGAAAAAGCCGGTCTATGCCCGCAAATTCACCGCCTCGATCGGGCGGCTGAAGTTTGAGGAGGCGGGGCTGCCGTTGGATGCGATCATCACGGTCGAGCCGCGCCCCAGCGTGATTGAGATTGGCCCCTTCAAGGTGCAATTCCTGCCGCTGGCCCATTCGATCCCGGAAAGCGCGGGCCTTGTGATCGACACGCCCGCGGGCCGGATCGTGCATACCGGCGACTTCAAGCGCGACCCGACCCCGATCGTGGGCGAGCCATGGGATGATGCGGTGATGGAGGCGGTTGCCGCCGAGGCCCCGGTCAAGGCGATGATGTGCGACAGCACCAACGTCTTTTCGCCGCTGCCCGGCCGGTCCGAGGCCAGTTTGGCCGACCCCTTGACCGAACTTATCAAGGGGGCCGGTGGCATGGTGGTGGCGACCACCTTTGCCTCCAACGTCGCACGCCTGAAGACGCTGGCCGAGGCGGCGCGGGCGGCGGATCGGTCGATCTGCATCTTGGGCCGGGCGATGAAGCGGATGGTGTCGGTGGCCGAAGAAACCCGCGTGCTTACGGGCTTTCCCCGGACGGTTTCGCCGGAAGAAGCGTTGGAAATCCCGCGCCGCAACCTGATGTTGATCGTCACCGGCAGCCAAGGGGAGCGCCGGGCGGCATCGGCGGCCCTGTCGCGCGGCAAATATCTGGGGTTCGAGATGAAGGCGGGGGATACCTTCCTGTTTTCGTCGAAGACGATTCCGGGCAATGAGCGCGGCGTCTTGCGCATCATGAATGCCCTGTCGGAAACCGGGGTCGATATTGTCGACGATCAGGGCGGCAAATATCACGTTTCGGGCCACGCCAACCGCCCCGATCTGGAACATGCCCACCGCATTTTCCTGCCCGACATGCTGGTGCCGATGCATGGCGAACATCGCCATCTACGCGAACATGTCCGCATCGCGCATGAGGCGGGCATCCCCGGCATCATCGCCACCAACGGCAGCATGATCGACCTGACGGGCGAATTGCCGAAAGTGGTCGAGCATATCGAGACGGGGCGCGTCTATCTGGACGGCACGGCGCTGGTTGGCGCGCTTGATGGGGTGGTGCGCGACCGGATCCGCATGGCGCTGAACGGGCTTGTGATGGTGACGGTCATTCTGGACGAACAGAACGAGCCTTTGGGTGATGCCTGGGTCGAATTGATGGGATTGCCCGGCACCGGGCTTGGCGATCGGCCGTTGAATGAAACCATGGAATCCGAGTTGACCGAGTTCATGGAACGTGCCTCGGGCAAGATCTTGTCAGATGATGACAAGCTGGACGAGGCGATGAAGCGCATCGTGCGGCAGGTGGCCATGGAGGAAATCGGCAAAAAACCCGAAGTGCGGGTGGTCATCAGCCGCCTGTCCGCCGAATAGGGCAGGGTGCAGGCAGAAAAAAAAGCCCCGCTTTTGCGGGGCTTTTTGTTATTCGGCTACGGTTTCATCGGCCGGAGCGGTGTTTGCTGTCTGCTGCGCGTCGTCCGGCCCGTCGTCGGGCGTCTCGACGCTGGGTTTCAGCGCGAAGCTGCGCAGGATGAAGTCGGGCACATGGTCGCCCATGCCGACAACCCGCTCGCCGCGGTCATGGTCGCGGTAGCCACGCTCGCGACGGTCTTCGCGGCGGTCGTCCCGGCGATCCTCCCGGCGATCCTCCCGGCGGGGGGATTCGGCCCGATCTTCCCGACGGTTGTCGTCCCGGCGGCTGTCTTCCCGGCGCGCGCCTTCGCGCCGGTCCTCGCGGCGGCCCCCATCGCGACGGTCTTCGCGGCGCTCCTCACGGCGGGCGGGGGCGGCGGGTTCCTCAACCACGGCCACCACCATCGGCTCGGCGGCAATCGGTTCCATCGAGGCCACTTCGTCATGCGGTTTCACCGGGCGGTCGCGCTTTTCGCCACCGCGCGGGCCACGGGTACGCGGGCCACGGCCCTCGGCGCTGCGCGGGCGGTCGTGCCGCTCGGGGCGGTCGGCCACTTCGGCCAATGCGCCTTCCGGCACCTCGCCGCGCGGGATTTCCAGTTTCACCAAGGCTTCGATCTGGCCAAGGTATTTGGCATCCGCCGGGGTGGCGATGGAAAACGCCTTGCCCTGACGCCCGGCGCGGCCGGTGCGGCCGATGCGGTGGACGTAATCTTCGGGATGCGTGGGCAAATCGAAGTTGAAGACATGGCTGACCGAGGGGATATCCAGACCCCGTGCCGCCACATCCGAGGCAATCAAAAGCTGCAAAGACCCGTCGCGGAACGCATCCAAGGTCTTCATCCGCTGGCTTTGATCCAGATCGCCATGGATCGGGGCTGCGTTAAAGCCATGCGCTTTCAGCGACTTGGCCACCACATCCACATCCATCTTGCGGTTGCAGAAGATGATGGCATTGGTGCAGGCCTCGCCTTCGGCCCGGATCAGCGCGCGCAGGATGGCGCGCTTTTCGGTAAAGGACTTGTCCTTGCGGCTGGGGGTGAACTGGATCAGCTTTTGTTCGATTGTGGTCGAGGTCGTCGCCTGCCGCGCCACCTCAATCTTGACCGCGCCGGACAGGAAGGTGTTGGTGATCCGTTCAATCTCGGGCGCCATGGTGGCCGAGAAGAAGAAGGTCTGCCGGGTGAAGGGGGTCAGCGAGAAGATGCGTTCGATATCCGGGATGAACCCCATGTCGAGCATGCGGTCGGCCTCGTCCACGACCATGATCTGCACGCCGGTGAGCAAGAGCTTGCCGCGCTCGAAATGGTCCAGCAGGCGGCCGGGGGTGGCGATCAGCACATCAACGCCGCGGTCGATCAGCTTGTCCTGTTCGCCGAACGAAACGCCACCGATCAGGAGCGCTTTGGTCAGCTTGGTGTGCTTGGCGTAAACGTCAAAGTTTTCCGCGACCTGTGCGGCAAGTTCGCGCGTCGGTGCCAGCACGAGGCTGCGCGGCATCCGGGCGCGGGCGCGGCCCTGGCCCAGCAGCGTGATCATCGGCAGGGTAAAGCTTGCCGTCTTGCCGGTGCCGGTCTGGGCGATGCCAAGCACATCCTTGCCTTGCAGGGCGTGCGGAATGGCCTGGGCCTGAATGGGGGTGGGGGTTTCGTATCC
The DNA here is from genome assembly GCA_964393035.1 of uncultured Tabrizicola sp. Lineage (GTDB taxonomy): Bacteria > Pseudomonadota > Alphaproteobacteria > Rhodobacterales > Rhodobacteraceae > Tabrizicola_A. Next base: position 144,553 of record CAYMRX010000007.1, on the reverse strand, counting down.
TGCTTCGGCAACAGCCTGAAGCACGCGCGGATCCAGCGCAAGGTCAGAGAATTTGGTCATCAGCGTCCTGAAACTGCGGGATCGGCCCGCAAGGGAAAGGGGGGACGCATTGTTCCGGGCGTCCCGGCGTCGTGGGGCCCAGCGCCCCATCAAGGGCGCGGATACTGGAAAACGGCTCTTGCGTCAAGCAAACCAAGGAGAGCGCGCCCCCGGTGGCTGTGCCGGGGGCGCGAGTTGCGGCCTTAGCCGATGTCGAAAGTCACACCTTGGGCCAAGGGCAGGGTGCGGCCATAGTTCAGCGTATTGGTGGCGCGGCGCATATAGGCCTTCCACGCATCCGAGCCGCTTTCGCGCCCGCCGCCGGTTTCCTTTTCGCCGCCAAAAGCGCCACCGATTTCTGCGCCCGAAGGCCCGATGTTGACGTTGGCGATGCCGCAATCGCTGCCACGGGCCGACAGGAAGGTTTCCGCTTCGCGCATGTCATTGGTGAAGATTGACGATGACAGGCCCTGCGGCACATCATTATGTGCCTCAAGAACGTCGTCGAAACTCTTGTATTTCATTACATAAAGGATGGGCGCAAAGGTTTCGTGCAGCACCGGGCCGGTTTGCCCCGGCATTTCCACCAGCGCCGGGCGGGCATAGGCGCCGCCCTTGGCCTGAACCACATCACCGCCATGCACCGTGCCACCTGCGGCACGGGCCTGAACAAGCGCCTTTTGCATGGCATCGAGCGCGGCTTGGTCGATCAGGGGGCCAACCAGCACGCCTTGCTCCAAGGGGTTGCCGACCTTCACCGAGGCATAGGCCGCCTTCAGACGCGGCAGGAAGGCGTCATAGATGCTGTCATGCAGGAACAGACGCCGCAGCGTGGTGCAGCGCTGGCCCGCGGTGCCCATGGCGGCAAAGGCCACGCCGCGCAGGGTCAGGTCAAGATCGGCCGAGGGCGAGACGATGGCGGCATTGTTGCCGCCGAGTTCCAGAAGTGAACGGCCAAAGCGGGCGGCGACCTTCGGCCCCACTTCGCGGCCCATGCGCGTTGAGCCGGTGGCCGACACCAGCGCCACTTTCGGGCTGTCAACCAGCGCCTCGCCCAAGGCGCGGCCCCCGATCAGAAGGCCGTTCAGGCCCGCAGGCGCATTGCCACCCTCGGCGTTGAAGCGGGCAATTGCGCGTTCCAGCATGGCATGGGCGGCAAGGGCCGAGAGGTTGGCCTTTTCCGAAGGTTTCCACACCACGCCATTGCCGCAGACCAGCGCCAGTGCCGTGTTCCACGACCAGACCGCCACGGGGAAGTTGAAGGCCGAAATGACCCCGACGACCCCCAGGGGATGCCAGGTTTCCATCATCCGGTGATCGGGGCGTTCCGAGGCGATGGTATAGCCGTAAAGCTGGCGCGACAGGCCAACGGCGAAATCGCAGATGTCGATCATCTCCTGCACTTCGCCCGCGCCTTCCGACACGACCTTGCCCACCTCGATCGACACCAGACCGCCAAGATCGGCCTTGTGCTTGCGCAACTCCTCGGCCCAAAGCCGCACCAACTCGCCCCGTTTGGGGGCAGGCACATTGCGCCACTGGCGATAGGCGTCTTGGGCGGCGTCGATGGCTTGGGTGGCGTCTTGGGCCGTGTGTTCGGCAATCGTGGCCAGAGTTTCGCCGGTGATCGGCGAATGGGCGGGCAGGGTGCCGGGGGTCAGGGTTACGCCCATACGGGCAAGCAGGGCGGTGGCGTCGTTGGAAAGGGTCATCGCGGGCCTCATGCGGGAAGTTGGCTTTACATTGGGCAAAGCAGGGGCTTTGGCGCAAGAGGGGGCCGGGGCCACAAAACACGGCGAAAGGGCGGCAATTTCGGCGATATGTGGTTTCATGTGGGCGATATGACTGATAAATTTGGCCGAAATGCAGCCTATTGACGATGCAATCTGACAGGCTGGCGCAAGAAATTTTCCGGGAAAGAAGTTCTGCGAATGGCCAAGAAAAACTTGTCAATCCGCGCGGCGGGACGCCCCCTGCGCCAGCGGCGGAGTTTTGCGCCTTTGCAGCCTGCCGCCGACCTGCCCGTTGCGTTTTCCGGGAAAGAGGCGCCCAATCAAGGGGCGTGAACAGGGAGGCTTTCATGATTGAAAAACACAGCACCGCCATCTGGACCGGCAGCCTGAAAGAGGGGGCTGGAAAGCTGAACAGCCAAAGCGGCGTTCTGACCGAAACGCCCTATACCTTTGCCACCCGGTTTGAAAACGGCAAGGGCTGCAACCCCGAGGAGTTGGTGGCCGCCGCCCATGCCAGTTGCTATGCGATGTTCCTGTCGGCGCTGATGACCGGCGCGGGCATCGTGCCCGAGACGATTGAGGCGCGTTCGACCGTGAAATTGGACCCGACGACGACGGGCGGGCCGACCGTGGTGGCCGCCCATCTTGACGTCAAGGTGAAGGCCCCGGCGGATGCGGCAGCGGTCATGGATTTTGCAGAAAAGGCCAAGGCAGGTTGCCCGATCTCGAAACTGTTGAAGGCCGAGATCACGCTGGCGGTGAGCGTCGGTTAGGGCGGGCCTGAGCGCCCGCCTCACGGGTCAGACCATCATTTCCTTGGTCGCCGTCAGTTTCAGCGCCGGATAGTCGCGTTCGATCCGGTCGATGTCCCATTTCAGGCGGGTCAGGAAAACCGTGTCGCCGTCATTGTCCAGGGCGATATGGCCCTTGTTGACGTTGACAAATTTCTCCAACTCATCCTTCGGCCCGGCGACCCAGCGGGCGGAGGTGAAGTTCGAAGGTTCGAACCGGACGGGCAGGGAGTATTCCTGTTCGATCCGGCTGGCCAGCACTTCAAACTGCAACTGTCCGACAACACCGACGATATAGCCCGAGCCGATCATCGGCTTGAAGACCTTGGCGGCCCCTTCCTCGGCAAACTGCATCAGCGCCTTTTCCAGATGCTTGGCCTTCATCGGGTCGAGCGCGCGGACGCCTGACAGAAGTTCCGGCGCGAAACTGGGAATCCCGGTGAAATGCAGCATCTCGCCTTCGGTCAGCGCATCGCCGATGCGCAATTGCCCGTGGTTCGGGATGCCGATGATGTCGCCCGCCCAAGCCTCCTCGGCAAGTTCGCGGTCAGCGGCAAGGAACATCACCGGGTTGGCGATGGCCATCGGCTTTTTCGTGCGTACATGGGTCAGCTTCATGCCGCGTTCAAAATGCCCCGAGGCAAGGCGCACAAAGGCCACACGGTCGCGGTGCTTGGCGTCCATATTGGCCTGCACCTTGAAGACAAAACCTGCGACCGGCTTTTCATCCGCTGAAATCTGCCGCTCGGCGGCCTTTTGCGGCTGCGGCTGCGGGCCATATTCGCCCATGCCATCCATCAACTCCTTGACACCAAACGAGTTGATGGCCGAACCGAACCAGATCGGCGTCAGGTGGCCTTCAAGGAAGGCCTGACGGTTGAAGGGCGGCAGCAATTCCCGCGCCATCTCAATTTCTTCGCGGAATTTCTTCAACAGGTCGGCGGGAACGTGATCGGCCAGTTTGGGGTCATCCAACCCGTCGATCTTGACCGATTCCGCCACCTTGTTGCGGTCGGCGCGGTCCATGATTTCCAGCCGGTCATGCAGCAGGTCATAGGCCCCGATAAACTCGCGCCCCACGCCAATCGGCCAGCTTGCCGGGGTGACGTCAATCGCCAGATTTTCCTGAATTTCGTCGATGATTTCAAAGGTGTCCCGGCTTTCGCGGTCCATCTTGTTACAAAAGGTCAGGATCGGCAGGTCGCGCAGGCGGCAGACCTCGAACAGCTTTTGCGTCTGGCTTTCCACCCCCTTGGCGCCGTCGATCACCATGATCGCGGCGTCCACGGCCGTCAGCGTGCGGTAGGTATCCTCGGAGAAATCCGAGTGGCCGGGGGTGTCGACCAGATTGAAGCGATACTGCCGGAAATCGAAACTCATGGCAGAGGCCGAAACCGAAATGCCGCGGTCCGCCTCGATCTTCATGAAGTCCGACCGGGTGCGCCGCGCCTCGCCCTTGGCGCGCACCTGACCCGCCATCTGAATGGCGCCCCCGAACAGCAGGAACTTTTCGGTCAAGGTGGTTTTGCCGGCGTCGGGGTGCGAGATGATCGCAAAGGTCCGGCGGCGGGCGATTTCGGGCGGGAGGGTCGGCATGTTGGTCATGGGCCGGGGCTTTAGCGCAAAGCCGGGGCTTCGTCCACCAGATCAGCGGGACCGGCGGGCGGTCTTGTAGAGCGCCTCGGTGCCAACCTCATCCAGAAACTGCCGCCCGGCCTCGGTACCAAAATGCTGGACCTGTGACAGGCCCGGAAACCGTTCCCGCACATCGGCCGACAATTCGGGCGGCAGCCGGTTCACCGTGGCATCGTTGACCATCAGGCTTTCGGCGGGAACCCCTTCGGCATAGATGATCTCATGGCGGTCAAATACCAGAGCGAGATAATCGACAAAGCCGCCTTCGCGCAGGAAAACCCGTTCTCCGTCAACCAGATGCTTGGCCTGCACCAAGAGTTCCGCGGTGGAAATCCCCGTCCGGCGCGCGCGTTGGTAGAGAAACATCCGGTGGTGCTGGCTGACGATCAGATCCCCGGCATTGCCCAGCGTGTCCTTGGTGATGATGACAGGCGCAAAGGGGCCGACGGCCTTCAGCGTTGCCCGCCCGATCCAGCGGATCGGTTGGCCGCCGTGATCGCGGGTCAGAACCCGGTCGCCAGGGATCAGCGCCTCGATCGGCTTTTGCGCGCCGGTGGCCAGTGTAATCATCGTGCCACGAGCGAAAGAAATGCACAGAAGGTCAGAGAGCCCGCTGTCCTCTGGCGCGTCTTCAACCTTCAACAGCGTGTAATCCGTCTCTGTCGCCATCGGTGACAGGGGCAGGGCATAGCGGCTGCCATCGGGCAGGGCGAGCAGCAGAAGTTCCACCCGGTCGCCTTCCTCGCCCATCAGGGCATAGCGCGCCTCGAGCCGGATCGCATCGCCAGACCGCCCCACGGCCGAGCCTTCGCCGACAAGCTGGCCCGCGCCCTGCCGCCGCGTCACCACCAACCGACGCGGGCGGTGGGTGGTGTCCAGGCAATAGATGTCGCCGGGGCAAACCTCATCCGGCCCCATCAGCCCATCGCCCTGATTGGCCCCGTGGCAGACGTAGATATCGTCAGCGGCCAGCACCTGACAGGCGTGGCCGGGAAGCATGGGGCGGTTCTGCAACGTCATTTCAGCGCTCATGTCAGGCGGTAGGCCCAAACTTCATGTCAGGCCATTGCGGCGGATTTTGGGCCTGCTAGAGTTTTTGCGAAACCAATCGTGGGATTGGGCACGGGGTTGGGTACAGGCTTCGGCAGGGGGACGGAATGGATCTGGGTATTCGCGGCAAACGGGCCTTGGTGACGGCGGCCTCCAAAGGGTTGGGGCGTGGCTGTGCGCAGGCCTTGGCCGAGGCGGGGGTGGATCTGGTCCTGAATGCCCGCGGGGCCGAGGCCTTGGAGGCGACGGCAGCAGAATTGCGGGCCGCGCATGGCGTAACGGTGGTTACGGTTGCGGGTGACATCACCACCGAGGCCGGGCGGGCGGCGGTTCTGGCCCATGGTCCCTTTGACATTCTGGTGACCAATGCAGGTGGCCCGCCGCCGGGCATGTGGAGCGATTGGGGGCGTGACGATTTCATCAAGGCCATTGATGCCAATATGTTGACCCCGATTGCCCTGATGCAGGGGTGCTTGCCCGGCATGATCGAAAAGGGCTGGGGGCGGGTTGTGAACATTACCTCGCAATCGGTGAAATCGCCCATCCCGCAATTGGGTCTGTCCAATGCCGCCCGCGCGGGCCTGACCGGTTTTGTCGGCGGCACCTCGCGGCAAGTGGCGCCCTTTGGCGTGACCATCAACAACCTCTTGCCGGGTATCCATGACACCGATCGCGCGACGGCCTTGGATGGCGGCGTGGTCAAGGCGCGGGGCATTTCCATGGAGGAGGCGCGGGCCGAGCGGATGGCTGGAATCCCCGCCCGCCGCTATGGCACCGCCGCGGAATTCGGCGCGGCTTGCGCCTTTTTGTGCAGCCAGCAGGCGGGGTTTATCGTGGGGCAGAACCTGCTTCTGGACGGCGGGGCGCTGAATTCGACGCTTTAAGGCGTGTCTGGTTCATGTGGGATCGAGAAGCGCTGCCTCTCGCATGCGCTCCAACGCGCTTCTCGATCCCCCTTGGTTCACGTGAACCAGACAAGCTCTGGGTGATCTTGCCGCCTTGGGGCGGGCCTGCTAGGAAACGCCTGATAAATTCACTCGGATACCTGCGCGCGTGACTGCTCCTACCCGCCTCACTGTCGAGAACCTGAGCCGTGCCTTCGGGGCGCGGCAGGTGGTGCAGGATGTGTCGCTGACCATCGAGTCGGGGCAGGTGATGTGCTTGCTTGGCCCTTCGGGTTGCGGCAAATCCACCACCTTGCGGATGATCGCGGGGGTGGAGCGGCCTGATCGCGGACGCATCTCCATCGACGGCGGCGAGGTCTTCGGCCCCGGTCAGAACCTGCCGCCGGAAGCGCGCGGTGTGGGGCTGATGTTTCAGGATTTCGCGCTGTTCCCGCATCTGACGGTTGCCGGCAACATTGCCTTTGGGCTGAAGGGCGACGCGGCGGCCAAGCTGCGGCGTGTGGGCGAGTTGTTGGAGAAGGTGAACCTGTCGGGCTTTGCCGACAAGCACCCGCATGAATTGTCGGGCGGGGAACAGCAGCGCGTGGCCCTCGCGCGGGCCTTGGCGCCGCGCCCGCACGTCATGCTGATGGACGAGCCGTTTTCAGGGCTGGACAACCGGTTGCGCGACGGGGTGCGCGATGCCACCTTGGCGCTTTTGAAAGAAGAAGGGGCGGCCGTACTTCTGGTGACGCATGAGCCGGACGAGGCGATGCGCATGGCCGATGAGATCGCCTTGATGCGGGCCGGCAAGATCGTGCAGCAGGGGGCGCCCTATAACATCTACAACGCCCCGGTGGACCGGGCGGCGGCGGCATTTTTCAGCGATGTCAATGTGATCCGTGGCATGTCCAAGGGGGCGCTGACCGCAACGCCCTTTGGCGACTTTCTGACGCCTGGCCATGCCGATGGGGCTGCGGTTGATATCATCATCCGCCCGCAGCATCTGAAAATCGACTTTGACCGCGCCGGGCGCGGGCCGAACCCCACCGTGCAAGATGGCACGCCCGCGCGCGGCACCGTGGCGCGGGCGCGGTTCTTGGGGCGGGAAAGTCTGGTGGATTTTGCCATGGAAGATGGCGGGCTGGTGCTGACCGCCTCGGTTCCCGGTGTGTTTTTGCCAAAACCCGGCACCGCGCTGTGGCTGATGATCCGCCGCGACCGGTGCTTCGTTTTTCCAGCCTAGGGTTCGACCGCCAAGATGCGGTCCAGCCGGATCTTGCGCGTCTCGCCGCCCGCGGTGCGTGCGACCAGCAGCCTTTGGTCTTGGGATTTGGTCAGGCGCAGCGGCAACAGCCGTTCGCGCCGGGGCTGATCGGTGCTGTCCAGCAAGGTGATCTGGCGCCAGCCCTGATCCGCCATCGCCGCACGAAGGCTGGGCAACAGCGCCTCGGCGGGTGGGGTGGCATTGCGGGTGAAGCTGAAAATATCATCCGCATCAACGGTTCGTGGGGCAGGGGCCACGGCGCCGATCTTGGCCGCCAGACTGCGGGCCGCGCGGGACAATGTGTCATCGGCGCCAAGGGCCACCTGCCGCAAGCCTTCGCGCAGGGCCTCCATCTCGGCCGTGGTCAGCATGAGGGGCGGCAAGGTGGTGGGCGCGCGCAAGACATAGCCGACCCCCCGTTCACCCTCGATCGGCATCCCGCTGGCGATCAGCGTTGCCATGTCGCGCCAGATGGTGCGCACCGAAACCCCGCCCAGATCGGCGGCCAGATCGGCGGCGCGGTGCAGCCTGCCATCGCGCAGGGTTTGCACAAGTTCGAAAAGGCGGTCGGTGCGTTGCATCTTGCTGACAAAATACTGTCAGTTACCCCCGAAGGCCAGTGCTTTCTCTCTACCCAAGACGGCGCGGGCAGCCCTAGCATGGACCAAAGGTCATCGGCCCGGCCCTCTTGCGGGGGTGGGCCACAGGAAAAGGACGTTTCACATGCATATGGGTAGCCCGCTTCAACTCTTGCTGATTGCCATCGTTGTTTTGGTGCTGTTCGGCCGTGGCAAGGTCGCCGGTCTGATGGGCGAGGTCGGCAAGGGCATCACCGCCTTCAAGCGCGGCGTCAAGGATGGTCAGGAAGAAACCGACAAGGCCACCGCCGAGGTCGCCAAGGATGTGACCCCGGCCGAGACTGCCGACAAAGACAAGGTCTGAGGACAAGGTCCAGGTTCTGACCCTTTGATCCCGGCAGGAAGGCCCCAAGGATGTTCGATATCGGCTGGATGGAGTTGATGGTGATCGGCGTGGTCGCGCTGATCGTCGTCGGTCCGCGCGATTTGCCTGAAATGTTCCGCCAGCTTGGCCGCTTTACCGGCAAGCTGAAATCCATGTCGCGCGAGTTTACCCGCGCGATGGAACAGGCGGCGAATGACAGTGGCGTCTCGGATGTGGCGCGCGATCTGAATACGCTGACCGACCCGCGCGGCACGGCGATCAACTCGGTCAAGGGGGCGGTCGACAAGTTCGAGAAATGGGATCCGATCAAGAACGCCGCCAAGCCGACGCAGCCCTTGAAGGCGGGGGGGCCTTTGGTGCCGCCGCCGATGCCCGCCATGCCAAAGCCGGTTGCCGCCGTGGCCGAGGCGGTTGCAGAACCTGCCGCCGCCGCCAGCCCCAATACCGCCGGGGCCAATACGCAGGCGCTTTACGCCAAACAGGCGGCGCGCAAGGCCATCATGGATGAGGCAAACGCCAAGATCAAAGCCTTGGAGGAGGCCCCGGCTGATGTCGCGGCCGATGTCGCGGTCGATCTGGCGGAACCTGCCAAACCCAAACGCGCCCCGCGCAAGAAAAAGACTGATGAGGCGCAAGTCTGATGTCCAAGACCCATGATAGCATCGACGACAGCGCAGCCCCGCTGATCGAACACCTGACCGAGCTGCGCAACCGCATCCTTTATGCCATCGCGGCCTTCACCATCGCCTTTCTGCTGGCTTGGGTATTCTGGAAGCCGGTATTCGATGTGCTGAAAGAGCCGCTTTGTGCGGTGTTGCAAGGCCGCGGCCAGCAATGCCAGTTGGTGCTTATCAAGATGGAGGAAGGCTTCTTCGTCTCTATGAAGATCGGGCTTTGGGGCGGTTTTGTGCTGGCCTTCCCGGCGATTGCCTATCAGCTTTGGCGCTTTGTGGCGCCGGGGCTATACCGCAGCGAAAAAAGCGCCTTTCTGCCGTTCCTTGTCGCCTCGCCCGTGATGTTCGCGCTTGGCGGGGCGGTGGCCTATTTCGTCATCCTGCCTTGGGCATTCGAGTTCTTCCTGTCCTATCAGGACAGCTTTGCCGCCACGGTCAATGAAGGCACCGCTGCCGCTGGGGCCGCCGCTAATGCCGCCGCGCCCGGGGCGCCGATCCCCAGCGGGGTGGTGTTCAACGGCTCGATGGAAAGCTATCTCGCACTGACCATGAGCTTCATTCTGGCCTTTGGCCTGTGCTTTCAACTGCCGGTGCTGCTCTCGTTGATGGGGCGGGCGGGGCTGGTGTCGTCGAACGGGCTGAAGAACACCCGCAAATATGCCGTGGTGGCGATCCTGTTCGTGGCCGCCATGGTGACGCCGCCCGATGTGACGAGCCAGTTGATCCTGTTTGCCGTGATCTACCCGCTTTACGAAATCTCGATCTTCCTTGTCGCGCGCTTCGAGCGCGACCGTGAGGCGCGGATGCGGGCCGATGGCACTTGGGTCGATCTGGACGATCTGGAAGACGAGGCCGAAGGCAAGGCATGACCGATCCCCAATCGCCCATGCTGCTCCGCATCGCCGAGGCGCTGGAGCGTCTGGCCCCGGCGCCGAGGCCCGCGCCCGATTTCACCGCGGCCGAGGCCTTTGCCTGGCACACCGGACCTGACCGGCTGGAGCCGGTGGCGCGGGTCAGCCGGGTTGATCTGTCGCTTCTCGTGGGCATCAACCGCTCGCGCGATACGCTGTTGGAAAATACCCGGCATTTCGCCGCCGGGCTGCCCGCCAACAACGCGCTTTTGTGGGGCGCGCGGGGGATGGGGAAATCCAGCCTTGTCAAGGCGATCCATGCCCGCGTGGTCGCCGATGGCCTACCGCTGAAGATCGTGGAACTGTCGCGCGAAGACCTGCCCTCGGTCAGCCGCTTGCTGGCGCATCTGCGCGCCGCCCCCTTCCGGTTCATCCTGTTTTGCGATGACCTGTCGTTCTCCCATGATGATCAGCATTACAAATCGCTGAAGGCGGTCCTGGATGGCGGGATCGAGGGGCGCCCCGAGAATGTGCTGTTCTATGCCACCTCGAACCGGCGCCACCTGATGCCGCGCGACATGATCGAAAACGAACGCGCGACCGCCATCACGCCGGGCGAGGCGGTGGAAGAAAAGGTGTCGCTCTCCGATCGTTTTGGCCTCTGGCTGGGCTTCCACCCCTGCGATCAGGATCAGTATCTCGACATGATCCGCGGCTATTGCGCGGCGCATGGGCTGCGCATCGCCGAAGACCGCCTGCGCGCCGAGGCGATCGAATGGCAGGCCACGCGCGGCAGCCGTTCGGGCCGCGTCGCCTGGCAGTTCTTCTGTGATCTTGCCGCACGCGAAGGCGTGCGGATTTAAGCCAAACCGCCGTTGCCCCTTGCATTTGCGCCGGGCAAGGCTGATTTTGCCGGCATCATGCTGATTGAACTTCTGATCATCCTTGGCCTCATCTGCCTGAACGGTGTGCTGGCCATGTCGGAAATGGCCATCGTTTCCGCCCGCCCGGCGCGTCTGAAACCGCTTGAAGGCAAAAGCCGGGGCGCTGCGGCGGCCCTGCGGCTGGCTGAACATCCGGGGCGCTTTTTGTCCACCGTGCAGATCGGCATCACGCTTGTGGGCATCCTGTCGGGCGCGCTGTCGGGCGCGACCTTGGGCAATCGTCTGGCGCAGGCGCTGGTCGCGCGCGGGGTGGATGCGGAATGGGCCTCGAACATCGGGGTGGGGGGCGTTGTCGTCGCCATCACCTATGTCTCGCTGATCGTCGGCGAATTGGTTCCAAAGCAACTTGCGTTGCGCAATCCCGAAGGGCTGGCCATGGCCATGGCCCCGGCGATGACGATGCTGTCCAAGATCGCGGCCCCCATCGTCTGGGTGCTGGATCGCTCGGGCAAGATGCTGTTGTGGCTGATGGGCCAGCGCGGCGACACCGCGAACCGGGTGACCGAGGAGGAGGTGCATACCATCCTTGCCGAGGCGCATGAGGGCGGCGTTCTTGAGGATGAGGAACGCGAGATGATGGCGGGCGTCATGCGCCTGTCGGACCGCACGGCCAAGGCGCTGATGACGCCGCGCCGCGATGTGGAAATGCTCGATCTGGCGATGACCGGACCCGAGGCTGTCGCGGCGCTGCGCCGCATCGGCCGCCCGCGCGTGCCGGTGGAAAACCGCGAAACGGGTGAGGTCTTGGGCATTGTCACCCTGTCGGACGCCTTCAACGCCGTTTCGCGGCGCGAGGCGTTGGACATCAAGGCCCTGATGCAGGATGTGCCGGTGGTGTCAGACCGCGCCGATGCCTTGGATGTCTTGGAAATCCTGCGCACGGCGGCCCATTCCATGGCGCTGGTCTATGATGAATACGGCCATTTCGAAGGTATCATCACCAGTGGCGATGTGTTGGAGGCGATCACCGGGGCGGTGGCGGCCAATGACGATGACGAGCCTGCGATGGTCACGCGCGACGATGGCAGCCTTTTGATCGCCGGGTGGATGCCCGCTGACGAATTCTGCGACAAGCTGGGCCTGCCGCGGGATTTGGCGGGCGATTATGACACGGTGGCCGGGCTGATCTTGCACCAGATGCGCCGCTTGCCGGGCTTGGGCGAAGGCTTTACCTCGCATGGCCATCGGTTCGAGGTGATCGACCTTGACGGCTTGCGCATCGACAAGGTGCTGGTGACGGTTGTCTAGGGCGCCAGCCCGAACGCGCCGAGGAACACGAAAACCGCCGCCTTGAACAGGCCCCACAGCACGGTGGAAAACACCGCGACCCCGATCAGCGTGGTCGCAAGACCGCCAAGAATCCAGGCGCCGTCCTCCTCCATCAACCCAAGGGCAAGGAAGATGATGGCGAGCGAAGGCAGCATATTGCCAAAGGGAATCGGCAGCAGCACCGCCAGCGCCAGAATGACCATGAGGATGCCCACCGCCCGTTGCGCGGCCGTGTTGGTCAATTGTCCAAGACGCGGGTGCAGGTAACGCTCGCCGCGTTCCATCCAAGGCTGGGCGCGTTCCAGCATCAAGGCCAGCCCTTGGCGCGAGATGCTGCGGTTGGTGATGAAGCCGGGCAGCCAGGGCTTGCGGCCAAGCGCCAGTTGCAACGACAGATAGACCAGCGGAATCCCCGTGATGGCCGAGGTGCCGGGGATCGAAGGCAGGGTATTGGGCAGCGCGAACAGCACCAGAAGGGCGGTATGCGCGCGATCCTGCATGCGCGCCACCAACTCGGCTATTGTCAGCCGTTCGCCCTCACCATCGGCAAGACGCGGCAGGATTTGCGACATTCGGGGCGGATCTTGCAGGTTCATCACCTTAAGATGGGATATGGCCAAGATTTCTGCCAGCCCCCGCGTTGCGGGATTTTGCCGCGCCCGTTAGGAAGGGGCAAAAGGGGGCACCATGGCATTGGCGGTGATCACGGGCGCAGGCGCGCCGGGGGGCATTGGCATGGCCTCGGCCCGCGCCTTGGGCGCGGCGGGTTTTGATCTGGCCATTGCGGCGACCACCGGCCGGATCGAGGCGCGGCGGGCCGAACTTTTGGCGGAAGGCTTCCGCGTTCTGGCCTTTCAGGGCGACCTGTCTGACCCCGCCACCGTGGCCCGACTTTACGATATGACCGGCCCGGCCGAGGTTTTGGTGAACAATGCCGGGATGGGCTCGCTCTTGTCGCCCGCCGAGCAGATGGCCTTTCTGGAGATGTCGCCCGAGGATTGGCGGCGGCAGATGGACACCACGCTGACCACCGCCGTTCTGGTGACTCAAGCCTATCTGCCCGCCATGCTTGCCGCAGGTCGGGGCAGGGTCATCATGATGGCCTCGGTCACGGGGCCTTTGGTGTCAAACCCCGGCGAGGCGGCCTATTCCGCCGCCAAGGCCGCCATGGTCGGCCTGACCCATGCGCTCGCGCTAGAGGTCGCGTCCCATGGCGTGACGGTGAATGCCGTGGCGCCGGGCTGGATCGCGACCGAGGCCTCGACCCCTGAAGAACTGGCCGCCGCCACCTCCACGCCACCGCGCCGTGCCGGACGCCCGGATGAGGTTGCCGCTTGTGTCGCCTTTCTCGCCTCGCCCGGCGCGTCCTATGTCAATGGCGCGACCCTTGTCGTCGATGGCGGCAATATCTTGCAGGAGCGCAAAGCATGACCCCCGCCGCCCGAGCCTCGGCCGCCATTGCGGTTCTGGACCGTATTCTGGCAGGCGAGCCCGCCGAACAGGCCCTGACCAACTGGGGCCGCGCTAGCCGCTTTGCCGGATCGGGTGACCGCCATGCGGTGCGCGATCTGGTCTATGATGCCTTGCGCTGCAAACGCTCTTTCGCAGCGTTGGGCGGTGGCATGACGGGCCGGGGGCTGGTGCTGGGGGGCCTGCGCGCGGCGGGCCGCGATCCGGCCGAACTGTTTACCGGTGAGGGGCACGCCCCGGCGGCCCTTACGGATGCTGATGCGGGGCGCAGCCCGGACGGGGCCGAGGCGCTGGATGTGCCGGATTGGATTTTTTCACGCCTGCAAAAGGCATTGGGCGGGGATCTTGATGCAGTTTTGCAAGAGATGCGCCACCGCGCCCCGGTCTTTCTGCGCGTCAATGCCCGCAAGGCAACCCTGACCGCTGCGCAAGAGCGACTGGCACAGGACGGCATTGCGACACAGGCGGTTTCCGGGCTGGAATTTGGTCTTGAGGTCACGGAAAACGCCCGGAAAATTCAGCAATCCGCCGCCTATGTTGACGGGTTGGTCGAATTGCAGGACGCCTCCTCGCAAGCCGTGGTCGAGGCGCTGCCCTTGCGGGACGGGATGCGTGTCCTGGATCATTGCGCAGGTGGCGGCGGCAAGACCTTGGCCATGGCGGGGCGGGCGGGTGTGCGGCTTTATGCCCATGACGCCGCACCGGGGCGCCTGCGCGATCTGTCGCCGCGTGCGGCGCGGGCGGGGGTGAAGGTGCATCTTTCGGAAAGCCCCGAAAAAACAGCGCCCTATGATCTGGTGTTGACAGATGTTCCTTGCTCCGGCTCGGGCAGTTGGCGGCGTGACCCCATGGGGAAATGGGCCCTGACCGAGGCGCGGTTGGCCGAGTTGACCACCGTGCAGGCCGAAATTCTGGATCGGGTGGTGCCGATGCTTGGGCCAAAGGGCGTGCTGGCCTATGCCACCTGCTCGATGTTGCGCGACGAAAACGAAGACCAGATCGCAGGTTTTCTGGCGCGCCACAGCGGCTGGGCCTGCCGGATACAACAGCGATTTTCGCCGCTTTCGGGGGGGGATGGGTTTTTCCTTGCCCTGCTGGCGCGGGAAAACATCTGACATCTTCAACTTTTGCGCGAATTGACCGTGTAATCTTCGCAAAGGCCCCGGTAATCTTCGGCTTGGGACCAAGGTCGTTAAGCCGGGGTTAACCATTGCCCGTCCAGATGAGGCGGAGGGGCGAATCTGCGGGGGATGGATTTTGGCAGGCCAACCGGTGAGCGATCTTTCTCAGGTGTTCAGCCGGCGGGGGCGCAGCACGCAGACGGTGCTGCTGTTGCTTCTGCTGTCCGTTGCCGCGCTGGTTGTCGCGGCCTTTGCCGAAAACCGGCTGGTGCAGGTGGGGGCGGCCATCACCGGGCTGACCTTCGTGGCGCTGGTGATGATCGGGCGCGGGCTTTCGGGCGTGAAATCCCTGGCCCAGCGCCGGTTGGACCGGCGTCTGGTGCAAATGACCGGCCATGATGCCACACCAAGTTTCACCACCGATGGCCAAGGCCAGATCTGCTATCAGAACGCCGCCGCGCGCGACCGTTTCGGCGGGGTGTCGGGGGCCACGCTTGTCTCGGTGCTGCAAGATGCCTTTGCCGCCCCTTCGGCTGTGCTTTACCGGCTTCAGGCGCGGGCGGCACATGCCGGGGCCGCACGCGAAGATGTGGTCAGCCGCCGCGGGCATACCCGGCTTGCGGTTCACCGGCTGTCGGATGACCGCTTTCTCTGGCGGCTGGAGGAATTCGCGGACCGCACCGCCCTTGGGCGCGGGGCGGAAACGCTCAGCCTGCCGATGCTGACCGCGAACAAGGCGGGGGTTGTGCTGTTCACCAATGAAGCGATGCGGCGGCTTTTGGGCGGCCGGCCAAAGCGGCTGGACCGGGTGTTCAACACCGCCGTCCTGCGCTCGGGCGAGGAGGTGGAGGTGAATGGCGTCGATGGCCCGCTGCGCGCCCTTCTGGCCGAGGTGGACGGGCTTGCCGAACGGCGGGAGATATTCCTGCTGCCCTTGCCCGCGCCAGAGCAGACGGCCACCGTGCAAGCCGATTTCGAACATGTTCCGGTGCCCCTGATGAAGTTTGCCCCCGATGGCATGCTGCGCATGGCCAATGCCGCCGCGCGCGATCAAATGCACCTTGATGGCACCGCTGGCTCCGCCTTCCATGACCTTTTCGATGGCTTGGGCCGCCCGGTGGAAGACTGGCTTTCCGATGTGGTTGCCGGCCGCAAGCCCGGCGGTGCCGAGGTGCTGACCGCCCGTCAACTTGGCAGCGAGGCGTTTGTCCAGGTCACCCTGCGCCGCATCGTGGAGGGCGGGCGCCCCGGCGTCCTGGCCATCTTGCAAGATGCCACCGCCCTGAAAACGCTGGAGGCGCAGTTCGTCCAAAGCCAGAAAATGCAGGCCATCGGCCAGTTGGCGGGCGGGATTGCACATGATTTCAATAATTTGCTGACGGCAATTTCCGGCCATTGCGATCTTTTGCTGTTGCGCCACAAATCCGATGATCCGGCCTATGCCGATCTGATCCAGATCCACCAGAACGCCAACCGGGCCGCCGCGCTGGTGGGGCAATTGCTGGCCTATTCGCGCAAGCAGACGCTGAAGCCGGAAAAGCTGGAGTTGGAAGATGTGCTGTCGGATCTCACGCATCTGTTGAACCGGCTGGTGGGCGAGAAAATCTCGCTCCGGCTCAGCCATGGGATCGGGATGCAGCCGATCCGGGCGGATCGGCGCAAGCTGGAACAGGTGGTGATGAATCTGGTGGTCAATGCCCGCGACGCCATGGCCGAAGGCGGTGTCATTCATATCGAGACCGAGGGCCTGACCCTGCGCGATGAACTGCGCCGCGACCGGGCTGTTCTGCCGCCCGGCGATTACGCGCTGATCCGTGTCAGCGACACCGGCTGCGGCATTCCCGAAGACCGGTTGCAGAAAATCTTTGAACCCTTCTACACCACCAAGAAACAGGGCGAGGGCACCGGGCTTGGCCTGTCCACCGCTTACGGCATCGTCAAGCAGTCCGGCGGTTTTATCTTTGTCGATTCGACCGAAGGCGAAGGCAGCGTGTTTCAGCTCTATTTCCCGGTCTACAAGGCCACCGCAACCGATGAGATCGTCAGCCCGCCCGCCCGGCCCAATGTTGTGGTCCGCCCCGGCGAAGGGGTGGTGCTGCTGGTGGAGGACGAGGCCCCGGTGCGCGCCTTTGCCAGCCGTGCCTTGCGGATGCGCGGCTATACTGTGCTGGAGGCCGAAAGCGCCGAGGAGGCTTTGGCAAAGCTGGAAGATCCGACGCTGGAGGTGGATATTTTCGTCACCGATGTGGTGATGCCGGGGCTGGATGGCCCGACTTGGGTGAAAAAGGCGTTGGAAGACCGGCCGAATGTGCGGGTGATCTTTGTCTCGGGCTATGCCGAGGATGCGCTGTCGGAAATGCAGGCGCGCATCCCGAATTCGGTCTTCCTACCCAAGCCGTTTTCCCTGTCGGATCTGACCGCGACGGTGCAGGGCCAGCTTTTGCACTGATCAGGTTTTCAGACTGTCATAAAGCGCAAAATCCTGCGCCAAGGTCTGGCGCAGCAGGGTTTCGGTGTCAGCGGCCAGATCGGTGCTGCCCTTGGGCGAGACATT
Organism: uncultured Tabrizicola sp.; assembly: GCA_964393035.1. Classification (GTDB taxonomy): domain Bacteria; phylum Pseudomonadota; class Alphaproteobacteria; order Rhodobacterales; family Rhodobacteraceae; genus Tabrizicola_A. The sequence continues at coordinate 127,308 of CAYMRX010000007.1, read as the reverse complement.
CAGCCGGGGCAGGGTGATCTCGCAGCCCAGGCGGTCTTCCAGAAACTGGACAAAGCTGTCCAGCGCCTCATAGCGAAAGAGATGTGGCATCTGGGCGCCAGAAGGCGTGGTCAGGAACGCCGCCTGCGATCCGACATCGGCAAAGGCGGGGCGTTTGTCGGTGGTGCAATAGGCGCGCACGAAGGCGTCAAAGCTCAGGCCCGCCGTGGAGTGCTCAGCGGGCGTATCCTCGCGCTGGCGGTCGCGATACCAACTGCCCAGCCAATCGCGCGGCTCGCGCATCAGCGCGACCACCTCGAACGGGGCCGGGCTGCCTTCGGACAAAAAGGGCTGCAAGAACCGCTCAAACCGGGTGGCATCGGTATGTTTCAACTCTTTTGGCCGCAGAATCACCAAGGTGGCCAGCGCCCCCAAGGCCGCCTCGATCGCGGTCGATGCGGTTTTCGGCGTTGCGAGAAAGGCCAAGCGCTGCTGCCAGAACACCATCATGGTGAAAAATCCCCTAAAAACCCGGAAATCCCGTCACCCGTTCACTATTCGTTAATCGTGATCGGGAAAAGCTGGGATCGGAAGATTTCGATTGTAATGTTCTCGTTTTGTATCCATATATTGAAAACAAAGGCAGAACATACGGGCAATTGCCGCCGATGCGCGGCCATGTGATAAGGAGAACGACAATGGCGGCGGTTTCAAACCTCCTTGAATTGAACGGGAACAAGGGCATGGACAGCAAGGGCATGGATAAGGCGAAGGCGCTGGAAAGCGCGCTGGCACAGATTGAGCGGCAATTTGGCAAAGGCTCGATCATGAAGCTTGGCCAGGACAATGCGGTGCTGGACATCGAGGCGACCTCGACCGGGTCGCTGGGCTTGGACATTGCATTGGGGATCGGCGGGTTGCCGCAGGGCCGGATTGTTGAGATTTACGGGCCGGAAAGCTCGGGCAAAACCACGCTGACGCTGCATGTGGTTGCCGAAAGCCAGAAGAAGGGCGGGGTTTGCGCCTTTGTCGACGCCGAACATGCGCTCGATCCGCAATATGCCAAGAAGTTGGGCGTTAACCTTGATGAGCTTCTCATCAGCCAGCCCGACACCGGCGAGCAGGCGCTGGAGATCGTGGATACGCTGGTGCGCTCGGGCGCGGTCAACCTGATTGTTGTCGACTCGGTCGCAGCCTTGGTGCCGAAATCGGAAATCGAAGGCGATATGGGCGACATGCAGATGGGCTCTCAGGCCCGCCTGATGAGCCAGGCGATGCGCAAGCTGACCGCCAGCATCGGGCGCAGCAATTGCATGGTGATCTTCATCAACCAGATCCGCATGAAGATCGGCGTGATGTTCGGCAGCCCCGAAACCACCACCGGCGGCAATGCGCTGAAATTCTATGCCTCGGTGCGTCTCGACATCCGCCGCACCGGCGCCATCAAGGACCGCGACGAGGTGATCGGCAACTCGACCCGCGTCAAGGTGGTGAAGAACAAGGTTTCGCCGCCCTTCAAGGAAGTTGAATTCGACATCATGTATGGCGAGGGGATTTCCAAGGTGGGTGAGTTGGTCGATATCGGCGTCAAGGCCGGGGTCGTCGAAAAGTCCGGCAGTTGGTATTCCTACAAGGATGAACGCATCGGGCAGGGCCGCGAAAACGCCAAGATTTTCCTGAAACAAAATCCCGGCGTGGCGATGGAGATCGAAGACAAGATCCGCGCGGCCAATGGTCTGGATTTCGACATGACCGACAGGGATGATGTGCTGGACGACTAGGCCCTGACGGCCACCAGAATTTGATCAATAAATCAAAGGCCGGGGCGGATGCCTCGGCCTTTTGGTTTGCATGCAAAAGCCCGTGGACAGGGCGGGCAGGCGCGGCTAAACGGGGGCGAAACCGCATTCCCGAAGGGGTTCCCCATGGCGTCCTTGAACGACATCCGCTCGACTTTCACCGATTTCTTCGTGCGCAACGGCCATCGCCATGTCGAAAGCAGCCCCTTGGTGCCGCGCAACGATCCGACGCTGATGTTCACCAATTCGGGCATGGTGCAGTTCAAGAACTGCTTCACCGGGGTGGAAACCCGCGATTACAAACGCGCGACCACGGCGCAGAAATGCGTGCGCGCGGGCGGCAAGCACAATGATCTGGACAATGTGGGCTATACCGCGCGCCACCATACCTTCTTTGAAATGCTGGGAAATTTCTCGTTCGGCGACTATTTCAAGGATCAGGCGATTTCCTTCGCCTGGGAGCTTTTGACCAAGGACTTCGGTCTGGCCAAGGACAAGCTGACCGTCACAGTGTACCACACCGATGACGAGGCGGCGGCCATCTGGAAAAAGGTTGCCGGTCTGCCGGAGGAGCGCATCATCCGCATCGCCTCGGACGACAACTTCTGGCGCATGGGGCCGACCGGGCCTTGCGGGCCTTGCACCGAGATTTTCTATGACCACGGGCCAAGTGTCTGGGGTGGGCCGCCCGGCTCGGCCGAACAGGACGGTGACCGCTTCATCGAGATCTGGAACAACGTCTTCATGCAGAACGAACAGTTCGCCGACGGGCGGCTGGTGCCGTTGGAGATGCAGTCGATCGACACCGGCATGGGGCTGGAGCGGATCGGCGCGCTGTTGCAGGGCAAGCACGACAACTATGACACCGACCTGATGCGCAGCCTGATCGAGGCTTCGGCGCATGCCACCAACGCGGACCCCGACGGCAAGGGCAAGACCAGCCACCGGGTGATCGCCGACCACCTGCGTTCGGTGTCCTTCTTGATCGCCGATGGCGTGACGCCTTCGAATGAAGGGCGCGGCTATGTGCTGCGTCGCATCATGCGCCGGGCCATGCGTCATGCGCATATGCTGGGCGCGCAAGACCCGGTGATGCACAAGCTGGTGCAGGCCCTGGTGCGGCAGATGGGCGGGGCCTATCCCGAACTTGCCCGCGCGCAAAGCCTGATCGAGGAGACGCTGAAGCTGGAAGAAACCCGCTTCAAGACCACATTGGACCGCGGCCTGCGCCTTTTGACCGATGAGTTGGACCGTCTGCCCGAAGGGGCCGACCTGCCGGGGGCCGTCGCCTTCAAGCTTTATGACACCTATGGCTTCCCGCTGGATCTGACGCAGGACGTTCTGCGTGAAAAGGCCCGCGCCGTGGATGTGCAGGGCTTTGACGCCGCGATGGAGGAGCAGAAAACCAAGGCGCGCGCCGCTTGGTCAGGCGCGGGTGGTACCGCCGATGCCAAGGTCTGGTTCGAAATCGCCGAGGCGCATGGCACCACGGAATTCTTGGGCTATGAATTGGAAACCGCGGAAGGCCAGATCAACGCCTTGGTGCGGGATGGCGCTGAAATTGGTGCCGCCGAGGTTGGGACATCCGTACAAATCGTGGTGAACCAGTCGCCCTTCTACGCCGAAAGCGGCGGTCAGGTGGGCGATCAGGGCTTCATTCGCACCCAGACCGGGGTGGCCGAGGTGACCGATACCCGCAAGACGGCCGGTGTCTTCATCCATGTGGCGACGGTGACCGAGGGTTCGATCCTGCGTGGCCAACCGGCCAAGCTGGAAGTTAGCCATACCCGCCGCAGCCAGATCCGGGCCAACCATTCGGCGACGCACCTCTTGCACGAGGCGCTGCGCCGTGCGCTTGGCGACCATGTGGCGCAAAAGGGCAGCTTGAACGCGCCCGACCGGCTGCGCTTTGACTTTTCGCATTCGGTGGGCATGACGGCGGCGGAACTGGCGCAGGTCGAGGCCGAAGTGAACGGCTTCATCCGGCAGAACAGCACCGTCGATACCCGGATCATGACGCCCGACGATGCGCGCGCGCTTGGTGCGCAGGCGCTTTTCGGCGAGAAATATGGCGAGGAAGTGCGCGTCGTGTCGATGGGCGTGCTGGACGGCTCGGGCAAGGGGGCTGATGGCAACACCTACAGCCTTGAACTTTGTGGCGGCACCCATGTGCGGCGGACGGGCGACATCGGGGCCTTCGTGGCGCTTGGCGAAAGCGCGTCTTCCGCCGGTGTGCGCCGGTTCGAGGCGCTGACCGGCCAAGCGGCGGTGGAGTATCTGAAAGCGCAAGAGGCCAAACTGGCCGAGGCGGCGGCGGTGCTGAAAGCCGCCCCGGCGGAGATTGTTGAACGCCTGAAAGCCTTGGTCGAGGAGCGCAAGGCGCTTCAGGCCGAGGTGGCCACCTTGCGCCGCGAATTGGCGATGGGCGGCAAGGCCGGTGGGCCGGAAGCAAAGGAAATCAACGGGGTAAAGCTGATTTCTCAAGTGCTTTCGGGCGTTTCGGGCAAGGATCTGCCCAGCCTCATCGACGAGATGAAGGCACGGATCGGCTCGGGTGCGGTGGTGCTGATTGCCGATACCGGGGCAAAACCGGCGGTGGCGGCGGGCGTGACCGCCGACCTGACGGCGCGCATTTCGGCGGTGACGCTGGCCAAGGCTGCGGTGGAGGCTTTGGGCGGCAAAGGCGGCGGCGGTCGCCCGGATATGGCCCAAGGCGGCGGCGCGGATATCGCGCTGGCCGATGCGGCCTTGAAAGCGGTCGAAGCCGCGCTGGAGGCGTAAATGCCGACCGCGCTTTGGATTGCCCATGTTCAGGTGACGGACGCCGAGGCTTACGGCAAATACGCCGCCCTTGCCGGCCCGGCGATTGCCGCGCATGGCGGCTATTTCCTTGCCCGTGCTGGCCGTTATGTGCAGCTTGAAGGCAATGACCGCCCGCGCAACGTGGTGGCGCGGTTCCCGTCCTTGGAAAAGGCGGTGGAGTGCTACCATTCCGAGGCCTATCAGGCGGCGCTCAGCCATGCCCGTGGCGCCTCGGTGCGCGATCTGATGGTGGTGGAAGAGGCGGAATGAATGATTTGCGCGGATTTTCCCCGCGCAAATCCTGAAATTCATGGTAGCCTTGTAAAAAAATACCATGAGGCAGGCCATGTTCATCGTGAAAGGGCAGCACTGATGTGCCGCTGGGCCGCGTATAGCGGGGCACCGATTTTCCTTGAGGAAATCATCAGCCGCCCCGGTCATTCGCTGATCCACCAAAGCCATTGCGCGACGCAATGCCATTCGGCGATCAATGCCGATGGCTTTGGCGTGGCATGGTATGCCGACCGGCCAGAACCGGGGCTTTACCGCGATGTCATGCCGGCCTGGTCTGATCCGAACCTGCGCAGCCTGACGGCGCAGGTGAAATCGGGGTTGTTTCTGGCGCATGTGCGGGCCTCGACCGGGACGGCGACCAGCCGCAACAATTGCCATCCTTTCGTGCATGGGCAGTGGAGTTTCATGCACAACGGGCAGGTCGGCGGCTATGACCAGTTCCGCCGCGATGCCGATATGATGGTGCCCGACAGCCTTTATGGCGCGCGCAAGGGGGCCACGGATTCCGAGGCGATCTTCCTTGTGGCGCTGGCCGAGGGGTTGGACGCCGACCCGCGCGGCGCGTTGGAACGGGCGTCCGCCCGGTTCATCCGCCTTGCCCGCCAGAAGGGGGCCTTGCCGCATTTGCGGATGACGGCGGCCTTGTCGGATGGCCATCGGCTCTATGCGCTGCGCTATGCCACCGACGAAAACGCGCCGTCGCTCTATTATCGCTGGTCGGCGACGCGGGGCGGCATGGCGGTCGTCTCCGAACCCTTGGAGGCCGAGGAGGGCGGCTGGAACGAGGTTCCGACAGCCAGTTTCTGCACCTTTGACGGCGAGAGCGTGAAGGTGGAGGAGTTCATGCCCTGCCGATTGGCCGCCGCGGCGTGATGTCGGCGTCGGGGTTCACCCCGACACACGGCAAGGAAGGCCAGATGAAATGCTTGGACGCCATAAAAAAACCGCCCCGAGGGGCGGTTTTCTTGTTTAGGCGTTCCGGCTGACACGCTTGCGTTCATGCGGGTCAAGCACGCGCTTGCGCAACCGAATGATCTTCGGCGTCACTTCGACCAGTTCATCATCGTCGATATAGGCAATCGCTTCTTCAAGGCTCATGCGGACATGCGGCGTCAGGCGAACCGCTTCGTCGGTGCCCGAGGCGCGGACGTTGGTCAGCTTCTTGCCCTTCAAGGGGTTCACTTCAAGGTCATTGTCACGGCTGTGTTCGCCGATGATCATGCCCTCATAGACCGCCTCTTGCGGACCGATGAACATGCGGCCGCGCTCCTCAAGGTTCCACAGCGCATATGGCACCGAGGAGCCGTTTTCCATCGAGATCATCACGCCCTGACGGCGGCCCTGGATCGGGCCTTTATGGGTCGCCCAGTCGTGGAAGATGCGGTTCAGAACGCCGGTGCCGCGGGTATCGGTCAGGAACTGGCCATGATAGCCGATCAGCCCGCGCGACGGCACATGGGCGATGATCCGGGTCTTGCCCGCGCCTGCCGGTTTCATCTCGGCAAGATCGCCCTTGCGTTCGCCCGTCAGCTTTTCGATGACCGCGCCCGAGAATTCGTCATCGACGTCGACGATGACCTCCTCGATCGGCTCCATCCGCACGCCGTCAACTTCCTTGAAAATCACGCGCGGACGCGAGATCGACAGCTCAAACCCTTCGCGGCGCATGTTTTCGATCAAGACGCCCATCTGGAGTTCGCCGCGGCCCGAAACCTCGAACGCGTCGCCGCCGGGGGTGTCGGCGACCTTGATCGCGACGTTCACCTCGGCCTCTTTCAGCAGACGCTCGCGGATGACGCGCGATTGCACCTTGTTGCCATCGCGGCCCGCAAGCGGGCTGTCGTTGATGCCGAAGGTGACGGTGATGGTCGGCGGGTCGATCGGCTGGGCGGGCAGCGCGGTGTCAATCTCCAGCGCGCAAAGCGTGTCGGCCACGGTGGCCTTGGTCATGCCCGCGATGGTGACGATGTCACCTGCGACGGCCTCATCAATCGCGGTCTGGTTCAGGCCGCGGAAGGCGAGAATCTTGGTGACGCGGAATTGCTCGATCCGCTCGCCGGTGCGGCTCAGCGCCTTGAGCTGTTCGCCCACTTTCAGCGTGCCGGATTCAACCCGGCCGGTCAGGATGCGGCCGATGAAGGGGTCAGCCGACAGCGTGGTTGCCAGCATGCGGAAGGGTTCCGTCTGATGCGCAATCTGTTTCGGGGCAGGCACATGCTTGACGATCAGATCAAACAGCGCCGACAGATCCTTGCGCGGGCCGTCCAGTTCCAGATCGGCCCAACCGGCGCGGCCCGAGGCATAGACATGCGGGAAATCAAGCTGGTCGTCATTGGCGCCAAGGTTGGCGAACAGATCGAACACATCGTTCAGCGCGCGGTCGGGTTCGCCATCGGGCTTGTCGACCTTGTTCACCACCACGATCGGGCGCAGACCAAGGGCCAGCGCCTTGGAGGTGACGAATTTCGTCTGCGGCATCGGGCCTTCGGCGGCGTCGACCAGAAGGCACACGCCATCGACCATGTTCAGGATGCGCTCGACCTCGCCGCCGAAATCGGCGTGGCCGGGGGTGTCGACGATATTGATCCGCACGCCCTTCCATTCGACCGAGGTGGCCTTGGCCAGAATGGTGATGCCACGTTCACGTTCGATGTCATTGCTGTCCATCGCGCGTTCGGAAACCGCCTGATTGTCGCGGAACGAGCCGGACTGTTTCAGCAGTTCATCCACCAGCGTGGTCTTGCCATGGTCGACGTGCGCGATGATGGCGATGTTGCGAAGCTCCATCGGAGGGGTCTCTTTCACTTGTCCGCTTGTTGTCCGGCCCCTTACAGGAGGGCGGGCGGAAAGACCAGAGGAACCTTTTCAGGTTGCGATATAGCGGTCGCGGCGGTGGTTGATGGTGATGACCAGATTGACCACCAAAGCACCCAGCGCCGACCAGATCACCGTGGCTGCGGGCAGTGCGGCAAGGGCGGCGGCAAAAAGCAGGGCGTCAAAGATCAGTTGCGTATGGCCGGCACGAAATCCGGTCTTGTCCTGCAACAGAAGTGCAAGGATGCCAACGCCGCCAAGGCTGGCGCCATGACGGAACAGCGCCAAAAGGGCCGAGCCGGAAATCGCGCCGAACAGGATGGCGCCGACCGGCGTTGACAGCGCGGCGAACTGCACCCATGCGGGCATGAGCATCGAAAGCCCCGACATCAAGGCCACGGCGGCAAAGGTTTTCAGCGTAAAGCCCAGCCCCATGCGGCGATAGCCCAGCCAATAGAAGGGCAGGTTGACGGCAAAGAACACCGGGCCAAAGCCAAATCCCGTCAGGTATGACAGCAGCACGGCAAGCCCCGCCGTCTGGCCGGTGATGAGGCCGAGATGGGTCAGGATGGTGATGGCAAAGGCGGCCATTCCGGCCCCATAGGCAATGCCTTGGGCGTCTTCGATCAGGCTGTGGGTTTTGGGATCGGTCATGGGGGCGGGCGATATCAGACCGTCAGGGCGCGGCCAAGCAAAACTGCGGCCAGAAGGCCCAGCCAGACGGCGCCGCCACGATTGACCATCGGGCGCGCCCGGTGCGGCAGGCCAGCCCCGAGCCGCAGCCAGAGCGTTGAAACCACCAGCACCAATGCCCCGAACAGGCCAAACCCGGCCGGGGCATTGGGGGCCGCGGGCAGCAGGACAAGCCCGATCACCAGCGCCTTGGGATTGAGCAGCGTGGTCAGCCCGATTTGGGCAGCGGTCACCCCCTCGGTCAGCGAAAACCGCTCGGTCCGCCACAGTTTCAGCGCCATCAGGCCAACCCAAAGGCCCGCCGCGATGGTCAGCCCCTGCTTGAGGTCGGGCAAGTGGTCCAGCCAGATGCTGCCCCAGAGCGTAAGCGGCATGACGGTTGCCGCATAGGAGGCCAGCACCAGAAAAGGCAGGCGCATCCCGCGCGCGCCTTGCGCCCCCGCCATCGCCAAAAGCGCATTGGTCGGTCCGGGAGAGGCCAGCAGGGCCAGAAGGGCGAAGGTCAGTTCGATCAAGGTCATGGGGCCGCTTATGGCGGGGCTGTGCGGGGGCTTCTATGACATGGATCAAGGGCAAAGGAAAAGGCGCGCGGGACAAACCGCGCGCCATTGCAGTGCAGGGTCGATCTCAGGCGGGATCTGTTCAGTCGGGGCTAGTCAGGCCAAGCCTATGGATCAGACCCGCCAAGAGGCCGCCCAGCATCGGGGCCAGCAGAAAGACCCAAAGCTGCGACAGGGCCGCGCCGCCAGAGAACAGCGCCGGGCCGATGGAGCGCGCCGGGTTTACCGAGACGCCGGTGACATTGATGCCGACAAGGTGGATCGCCGTCAGGGTCAGGCCAATCGCCAAGCCGGCAAAACCGGGTGCCGCGCCCTGTGCCGTCGCGCCAAGAATGACGGTGACAAACAGAAAGGTCATCACGGCCTCAAACTCCAGGGCGGCGGTCAGGGAATATTCGCCCAGATAGCCCGGCCCATAGCCATTGGCCCCAAGGCCGCCTGTCCAGCCGGCGCTGCCCGACGCAATCAGGTACAGCATGCCCGCGCCAAGGATCGCGCCGCCCACCTGTGCAGCCGCATAGCCCGCCGCTTCGCCCAGCGACATGCGCCCCGCCGCCGCCATGCCGAAAGACACCGCCGGGTTCAGATGCGCGCCGGAAATCGCCCCAATCCCGTAGGCCGCCGCGACAATGGCCATGCCGAAGGCCAGGGAAATGCCTGTCAAACCAATGGCATCCTGACCGATCACGGCGGCCCCGCAGCCGAACAGAACCAGAATGAAGGTGCCGATCCCCTCGGCGATCAGTTTTTTGAACATGGTTACTCCTGTTACTATGGGCGGCCGCGTCGTTCATGGCGCCGGGGCCGGTTGCCTTTGGCCTGCTGAAAGACTATTTCGGGGGGCAAGCCATCGTCAGGGGGAATTTCCGTTGCGCGATCTCAAACTGCCCGACCAACGCCACCCCGAAAAAGCGCATCGCCCCGATCAGGAGCAGCCGAAAAAGCCGTCATGGATCCGGGTCAAGGCCCCGACATCCGAAGGCTACAAGCAGACGCGCGAGATCCTGAAGTCGAAAAAGCTGGTGACGGTCTGCGAGGAGGCCGGTTGCCCCAATGTGGGCGAATGTTGGTCGGCGGGCCATGCCACGATGATGATCATGGGCGAGATCTGCACCCGCGGCTGCACCTTTTGCAATGTGGCCACCGGCAAGCCGCAGGTGCTGGATGCGTTTGAGCCGGGCAAGGTCGCCCATGCGGTGGCCGAACTTGGGCTGAAACATGTGGTCATCACATCCGTTGACCGCGACGATCTGGAAGATGGCGGGGCGGAGCATTTCGCCCAGACCATCCGGGCCGTGCGTCACCGCTCTCCCGGCACGACGATTGAGATTTTGACCCCGGATTTCCTGAAATGCCCCCCCTCGGCGCTGGAAACCGTGGTCGCGGCACGCCCGGATGTCTTCAACCACAACCTTGAAACCGTGCCGGGCCTGTATCTGGAGGTGCGCCCCGGCGCGCGCTATTTCCATTCCTTGCGCCTGTTGCAGAAGGTGAAAGAGCTGGACCCGACGATGTTCACCAAATCCGGCATCATGGTCGGGCTTGGCGAAACCCGCGCGGGGGTTTTGCAGGTGATGGACGATATGCGCGCGGCGGATGTCGATTTCCTGACCATCGGGCAATATCTGCAACCGACCCCCAAGCATCACCGGGTGGATCGTTTCGTCACACCCGAGGAGTTCAAATCCTATGAGGATGCCGCCTATGGCAAGGGCTTTTTGATGGTGTCGGCCACCCCGCTGACGCGGTCAAGCTATCATGCCGGGGATGATTTCGCCCGGCTGCGGGTGGCGCGGCTGGAAAAACTCGGTCGCGGGTAGACGACTTTTCGTCGAAAAGTCGGCCTTCGAGTTTTCGACGAAAACTCGTTTCACTTTAGAACAGGATGTTGATTGGATCGCGGTTGCAGACCACGATGAATTGGCTTCGGCTTGCCAGAAGATGAAATCCGCGCGCCCGCACCTCGGCCACAAAACGCTCGCGCCCGACTTCACGATCCACCCAAGCGATCGACCGACGTACCACGCCGCCCTGCGCGGCTTTTGCAGAAAATATCTGCGCGATCCATTGATCGGCATGCGGGGTTACAGGAAGGGCGCGGGCATATTGCATAGGACCAGCCTTGCCGATTCCAGTTAAGGCCGGGTTAAGGGCTTCAGGTCGGCGCGACAAAGGGCTGGCGGATGCGTTGGAAGACCGCCAGCGCCTCGGCGCGTGCGGCATGTTCGGCAAGGCGGGGATGGGCTGCCATGTCGATCAGGCCGGGGTGGGCCTCGGCCACAAAACCCAAGGCGCAGGCCAGCGCGATGTCGGCGTGGCCCATCTGGTCGCCAAACCACCACAGGCTTGGCGGGCGTTCAGCCTCAAGGGCGGCCAGAGCCGCTGCGATCTGGGTGCGGCAGCGGTGTTCCCAGACCGCACTTGTCACCTCATGCAGGCGGCGTTCGTAAAACAGGCTGACCGCCTTATCGGCCAGACCGCAGGCCAAGGCGGCAATCCGCAGCGCCTGATGGCGGGCGGGCTCTGTGCGGGGGAACAGTGGCTGATCTACCAGATTGTCCAGATAATCCAGTATCACATGGCTGTCGGCCAAGGCGGTGCCATCGGGCAAGACCAGCACCGGAACCCGCATCAACGGATTGATGGCCCGCAGCTTTTCGGCATCGCCAAACACCGACCACGGGCGGTGTTCGAAAGGCAGGCCGTAAAGCGTCAGGGCAATGCCGACCCGGCGCACAAAGGGGCTGTCATATTGGCCGATCAGGATCATGTGTTCAGCGTCATTCGATGGGCGGCAAGGCCTTGAGATAGCTCACCACGGCCTGAACATCAGACTCGGGCAGCTTCGACATATTATCAACCACATAGGCCATATGACCGCCAACGCTGTCAAATTCGGGCGTGAAACCTGTGGTCAGATAGGCAAAGATCTCGGCCTCGGACCACGTGAGCTTGCCCGGCGTGATGTTGGGGATGTTCCCCTTGCCGTCAGGGGAAGGCGCCCCCCCCATCCAGCGGTTGCGGTCCAGCCCGCCAAGCGCATTGCGTGGCGTATGACATTCGGCGCAATGGGCCAGCGCCTCGACCAGATAGCGGCCGCGCTCCAGTTCAGGGGTTTCCCCCTTGGCCATCTGCCAATCGCGGGTCTGAAACAACAGTTTCCACCCCCCGAGCAGGCGGCGGATGGTGAAGGGAAAGCCGATCTCATGCGGCAGCGACGGGGTAGCCGAAGGCGGCAGGCTTTGCAGATAGGCCCAAAGATCGGCCAGATCCTGCCCCGTCATCTTGTTATAGGCGTTGTAGGGCAGGGCCGGAAAATAGTGCTGACCCTCCGGCGAGATGCCGTCGCGCAGGGCATGGGCGAATTGTTCAAGCGTCCAGCTTCCGATCCCCTGCGCGGGGTCGGGGGAAATATTGGGCGCGCGGAAGGTGCCAAAGGGCGAGGCCAGCCCCATGCCCCCCGACAGCACCAGTTGCGCCGGGCCTTCCGCCCCCGGCGCCATATGGCACGAGGCGCAGCCGGCGGCGGTAAAAACCATCTGACCGTGTGCCGTATCGCCAGTTACGCCTTGGAGGTCGTCAAGAGGGCCGGGGCGTGGCTGGGTGAGCCATAAAAAGCCTGCAAAGCCCACAAGGGCCAATCCGGCGAGGACAAGAAGGGCGCGGCGGGCCATGATCGCCTCTCGGTTGAGCAAGCATCATCGAAGGATAGCGCAAGCTGACCCTTATGGCACCTGTTCATTCAGCCTCAAGGCTTGATCTTGCCGTTGACGCGCAGCGCCTCGGGCCAGCCCCAGATCTGTTCGGCCCCCCACAGCACAAGGCAGGCGGCCAGAATGGCAAAAACCAATTTGACGCGCGCCACTGAGGGCGGGTGCCGCGCCCATTTCGCCATCCGCATCAGCCGGGTCAGGATCATTCCGGCTCGGTGAAGCGCACCTTGCCGATGAAGGGCAGGTTGCGATTGCGTTGCGCGAAGTCAATGCCGTAACCTACGACAAATTCATCGGGAATCTCGAATCCGGTCCATGTCGCCCGGATGTCCACTTCCCGGCGCGAGGGCTTGTCGAGCAGGGCGCAAACCTCCAGCCGGCGGGGCTCGCGGCTCAATAGTAGGCGCTTGACATGGCTAAGGGTAAAGCCGGTGTCGACGATGTCTTCCACCACCAGCACATCTTGCCCTGCGATCTCGCCGCGCAGGTCTTTCAGGATGCGCACCTCGCGGCTGGAATGCATCGCATCGCCGTAAGACGAGGCTTCCAGAAAATCCACCTGCACCGGCAGGTCGATTTCGCGCACAAGGTCTGCGATGAAAACGAAAGAGCCGCGCAAAAGCCCCACCACCACCAGCTTGTCACAGTCGCGGTAATGCGCGGTGATTTCGGCGGCCAGTTGTTCAACCCGTGCGGCAATGGCCTTGGCCGAAATCATCTGGTCGATCACATAAGCGCGGTGTGGCATGGGGGCCTCTTGATTTTGCCCCCCTTCCTAGACCAAATCGCGCGCGGAAGTCACGCGGTAAGGATAAGAATGTCCCGTCATAGCGAAACCAAACTCTTGCCTTACCGGGCGGAACAGATGTTCGATCTCGTGGCCGATGTGGCACGCTATCCGGAATTCCTGCCTTGGACCGCTGCGGCGCGGGTGCGCTCGACCCGCCCGGTGGAGGGGGGGCAGGAAATGCTCGCCGATCTGGTGATTTCCTTCAAAGTGTTTCGCGAAAGATTTGGCAGCCGCGTCACGCTTTTGCCTGCACAAAAGCGCATATTGACCGAGTATATCGACGGCCCGTTCAAGCATCTGAAATCGGTCTGGAGTTTTGCCGACCGGCCCGAGGGCGGTTGCGAGGTGGCCTTCGAGGTGGATTTCGAATTCAAGAACGCCATTCTGGCCGGGATCATCGGGCTGGTGTTCAACGAGGCGATGACCCGCGTGGTGCGCGCCTTTGAAGCGCGGGCAGACAAGCTTTACGGCTGATCTGCCCGCCGCGCGCGGTCACGCTCAGGAATTCAGGTCGTAGGCCCGTTCGCCATGCGATGACAGATCCAGCCCGTTGACTTCGGATTCGTGATCGACCCGGATCGGCGTGACCAGCGCGCAGAGCTTGATCAGCGCAAAGCTGGCCATCACGGTCCACAGGCCCACCACCGCAAGCCCCCCGAGTTGCGCCGTCCATGTGCCATGGCCAAAGACCGCAATCATCACGGTGCCAAAGATACCGCCCACACCATGCACGGCAAAGACATCCAGCGTGTCGTCGATCTTCACATGGTTTTTCACCAGCAAAACCGCCTCTTGGCACAGAATCCCGGCAATGCTGCCGATCACCAGCGCCTCGACCGGGCCGACCCAGCCCGAGGCCGGGGTGATCGAGGCAAGGCCCGCGATGGTGCCGGTGACAAGACCGACAAGCGAGGCACGGCCGAATTTGATCCGCTCCCACAGCGCCCAGGTCAGCGAGGCGGCCGCGGCAGACAGATGCGTCACGGTGATCGCCATCGCCGCCTGCCCATTGGCCGCCAGCGCCGATCCGCCGTTGAAGCCGAACCAGCCGACCCACAGCATCCCGGCCCCGATCATCACCATGCCGGGATTGTGCGGCGGGGTGGTCTTGTGGCGGCGCGGGCCCAAGACCCAAGCCACCAAAAGCGCGGCAAGCCCCGCGGTTTCATGCACCACGATGCCGCCCGCGAAATCGCGCACCCCGATGGCGCCAAGGATGCCGCCATCGGCCAGCATGCCGCCGCCCCAGATCCAATGGGTGACAGGTGCATAGACCACCAGCAGCCACAGGGCCGAGAACAAGAGAACAAAGCCAAATCCCACCCGTTCGACATAGGCCCCGACGATCAGCGCCGGGGTGATGATGGCAAAGGTCATCTGATACGAGAAGAACAGCATCTCGGGCAGGGTGCCTTTCACGCTGTCGGCGGTGACCCCCAGCATCAGGGTCTTGCCGAAGCCACCCCACAGCGCCCCCGCATCGCCAAAAGCGATGGAATAGCCAAAGATCAGCCACAGGACGCTCATCAACGCGGCGATGGCAAAGCAATGCATGAAAACCGACAGCACATTGCGCGCCCGCACCAGCCCGCCATAAAACAGCGCAAGTCCGGGCAGCGACATCAGCAGCACCAAGGCGGTGGCGATCAGGATAAAGGCGGTGTCGGCGGCGTTCATGGCGGCTCCGTTCAGGGTGTCGCGCCCCAAAAAGCGGCAGATCTGCGCCGTGAAAAGCGCCAAGGCGCATAAATCATGCAGGAAAACCCGGCAATTTATGAATTGCCCGAAAATTGGGCAGGTTGCGGGGCGATCTGCCAAAGCGCAGGGCGGTTTCTTACCCGGCCAGCGCCCGCGCCAAAAGCCCCAGCGCGTGATCACGCGCCGCCAGCCGCACCTTGTCGCGGCCAAGCGCGCCGAATTCGACGGTTTCGGCCCATGTCGCGTGGCCCTGTTGCGCGAGGCCAAAACAGACCCGGCCTTCGGGCTTGAACTCACTGCCGCCGGGGCCGGCGATGCCGGTGATCGACACGGCAAGATCGGCGGCAGAGCGGCTCCGGGCGCCTGCGGCCATCTCGACCGCGATTGCTTCGGACACGGCGCCATGGGCCGCCAGCGTTTGGGCGCTCACCCCCAGCATCTCGATCTTGGCCGCATTGGAATAGGTGACAAAGCCGCGGTCGAACACATCGGATGATCCCGCAATATCGGTCAGCGCCGCCGCGACCATGCCGCCGGTGCAGCTTTCCGCCGTGGCAATCCGCCAGCCGCGCGCGCGGGCGGCCTGCAAAAGATCCGCGACGTTCAGCCCAAGAGCCATGGCTGGATCACCCCGTGGTAAAGCCCGGCCATGACAACCGCGCCGATCCCGGCAAAAAGCCCGGCCCAAAGATCATCCAGCATCACCCCCGCCGCATCGCCCCGCCGATCCGCGCGGCCGACAAGCCAGGGTTTCCAGATGTCGAACAGGCGAAACAGCAGGAAGGGGGCCACCCAACCGGGCCAGGCCCCGAACAGAAGATCGGGCGCGCCGTGGCGCATCAGCGGAATGACCGTGAAGGACAGCGCCAGCAACTGGCCCGCCACCTCGTCAATGACGATCTCGGAGGGGTCTTGATTGTCTTGGCCCGCAATCGCCCCTGGCACCGCCCAAAAACCCAAAACGGTGGCCAGCACAGCCCCCGCAGGAACCATCCAGCCCGCGCCAGCCTGATAGGCCGCAATCCCCAGCGCCAGCGCCACCGCCGACCCCCAAGTGCCGGGGGCAGGGCGCAGGTGCCCGACGCCAAAGAAGGTGACGATGACACCCGTCACAGCTTCACCAGTGTCGCCGTGGCGATGGAGGCGATGCCTTCTTCGCGCCCGGTAAAGCCCAGCCGTTCCGAGGTGGTGGCCTTGACCGAAACTCGGTCCGGCTCGATCCCCATGATCGCGGCCAAGGCCGCCTGCATCGCGGCGGCATGCGGGCCGATCTTCGGGCGTTCGCAAATCAGCGTCACATCGCAATTCGAAATCTGGAACCCGCGCGAGCGGGCCAGTTCGGCGGCATGGCGCAGGAAGATATGGCTGGCCGCCCCTTTCCATTGCGGGTCGGTCGGCGGGAAATGTCGCCCGATGTCCCCCTCGGCCAAGGCGCCATAAAGGGCGTCGGTCAGCGCATGCATGCCCACATCGGCATCGGAATGGCCCAGCAACCCCTTGCCATGCGGCACGTTCACCCCGCAAAGCCAGACATGGTCGCCCTCGCAAAACGCATGCACATCATAGCCGTTGCCCAAACGAATATCCATGCCGCGCCCTTTCAGGATGGTCTCTGCCCGGGTAAAATCGCCGGGGAAGGTCAGTTTCAGATTGTCTTCCTCGCCCTCGACGATGGCAACGTCAAGCCCGGCCCCACGGGCAACCTCGACATCATCGGCGGCGCTGCCCGCATGGGCGCGATGGGCCGCGAGGATCGCCTCGAAGTGAAAACCCTGCGGGGTTTGCGCACGGTAAAGGCCGCTGCGGTCCTGCGTGCCGCTGACGCGGTCTTGCACGCCCGTCCAAAGCGCATCGGTCACCGCCAGCGCCGGGGCGGCGGCGGGGGCAGCATCAAGGGCGGCCAGCACGCGGGCAATCACCGCGCCCGAGACAAGCGGCCGGGCGCCGTCATGGATCAGCACACGGGTGATGCCGCGCCCTGCCAGCGCCTCCAACGCGTTGCGCACCGATTGGTCGCGGGTGGCGCCGCCTTCGACAATCTCGGCGCCGGTTGCAAGGGCTTCGGCCCGCGCCCGGTCATCGGGGTGGATGACCAAAACCCGCTGCATGTCTTGAAAGGCGGCCAGCGTCTGGGCCAGCACCGGACGCCCGGCCAGTATCTGCCATTGCTTCGGCACATCCCCCCCGGCGCGGGTGCCGCGCCCGGCGGCAACAATGATGACGGCTGTGGACATGTCGGCTCCTTCTTGGGTGCGGGTCTAGCGCAAGACGGGGGGCATGGCAAAGCCAAGGCGGCTTTTGGCCATGGAATTCGGGCGGGTCGGGCGTGGGCCAAGTTCCCGTGTTGCCGGGTTCCTGCGCAGACATGCCTAAAATTTGTGCATTGCCCGATTTTCCGGCATAAGACCGCTGTGCAGCCCCCCGCAGGGATTTGCGCCCGTCTTTGACCCCGCACAAGGTAGTTCCATGCCAACCCCGACGCTTCCTTTGCCGCCCCCTGTGATTCTGGCCCCGATGGCCGGAATTACCGACCTGCCGTTTCGCCGCGTGGTGGCACGGTTTGGCGCGGGCATGGTGGTGTCTGAAATGGTGGCCTCCGAGGACATGATGCGCGCCCGGCCTCTGGCGCGGGCAAGGGCCGAGCTGGGCTTTGATCAGGCCGCAACGGCGGTGCAATTGGCGGGGCGCGATCCGAAATGGATGTCCGAGGCCGCCCGCTACCTTGAGGCGCAGGGTGCTGCGGTCATTGACATCAACATGGGCTGCCCGGCCAAGCGGGTGACGGCTTCGGGCGGCAACGGGGCCTGCGGGTCTGCCCTGATGAAGGAGCCCGATCTCGCGCTGCGGCTGATTGAATCGGTGGTCGGTGCGGTCAAGGTGCCGGTGACGCTGAAGACCCGGCTTGGCTGGGACCATGACCGGCTGAACGCGCCCGAGATCGCCAAATCTGCCGAAGGGGCCGGGGTGGCGATGGTCACCATCCATGGCCGCACCCGGCAGCAGTTCTACAAAGGCGCCGCCGATTGGGCCGCCATCCGTGCCGTCAAGCAGGCGCTGTCGATTCCCGTCATCGCCAATGGGGATATTGTCGATACCGCCAGCGCCACACAGGCGCTTGGTCAATCGGGGGCGGACGGGCTGATGGTGGGGCGTGGCGCCGAAGGGGCGCCTTGGGTCTTGGGCCAGATTGCGCATGCGCTTTATGGCCGGCCTGCGCCGCAGGTGCCGCAAGGCGCCGCGCTGGTGGATCTTATGTCTGCGCATTACGAAGATATGCTTGCGTTTTATGGTGTCGATCTTGGCCTGAAGGTCGCCCGCAAGCATCTGGGCTGGTATCTTGATCGCGCCGGCGCCCCCAAGGCCGAGGTGCTGACCGCAACCGACCCGGCGCAGGTCTTGGCCCTGATCCGCGTCGCCATCGCCAACCCGACCCGCGAGGCGGCATGAGCGCCTATCGCCCGCCATACCCGGTTCCGGGCGTCATCTGGGCCAGCCTGCCGGTGCCGGCGCTGTTGATCGACAAGGCGGGCCTGATCGCCGAGGTGAACCCGGCGGGCGAGATCTTTCTCAATGCCTCGCTGAAATCGCTGAAGGGGCAGCCGGTGCTGGACCGTCTGTCGATTGATGCTGAGATGGACACCGCCATGGCGCGGGCGCGCCTCAATCAGGCGGCACTTTTCATCAATGATGCCGATGTGACCACCGGCGAACGCCCCCCGGTGCAATGCAATATCCAGCTTGCCCCGATGCATGACAATGCCGATTACCTTTTGATGCTGATCTCGCCGCGCGATCTGGCTGACCGGCTGGGCCGCGCCATGCAGGTGAAATCGGCGGCAAAATCGGCCATCGGCATGGCGGAGATGCTGGCGCATGAAATCAAGAACCCGCTGGCGGGGATTTCCGGCGCGGCGCAACTGATTTCGATGAACGCCAGCGCCGAGGATCGCGAGTTGACCGATCTGATCGTCGCCGAAACCCGCCGTATCGTGAAACTCCTGGAACAGGTCGAGCAATTCGGCAACCTGCGCCCGCCGGAACGCCGCGCGGTCAACCTGCATGACGCGCTTGATCGGGCGCGGAAATCGGCGCTTGTCGGCTTTGCCGCCCATATGCAGATCGTCGAGGATTACGACCCCTCGCTGCCGCCGACCCATGCCGACAGCGACCAGTTGATGCAGGTGTTCCTCAACCTCATCAAGAACGCCGCCGAGGCTGCAAAGACCCCCGGCACCATCCGCCTGCGCACCTTTTATGACCAATCCTTGCGGATCCGCCGCAAGGACGGCAGCTTTGCGCGCCTGCCCTTGACGGTCGAGGTGCAGGACGATGGCCCCGGCATCCCGCCCGACATCGCCGCCGATATTTTCGAGCCCTTCGTCTCTGGCCGCGAAAACGGCACCGGGCTGGGGCTGGCGCTGATTTCCAAGATCATTTCCGACCATGACGGCTGGATTTCGGTCGAGAGTGTGCCGGGACGGACGGTGTTCCGTGTCGCTTTGCCGATTGCGCCCAAAGACCCCCAGAAAAAGGACTAAGCCATGGACGGCACCGTTCTTGTCGCCGACGACGACCGCACCATCCGTACCGTCCTGACGCAGGCGCTGACGCGGGCCGGGTGCAAGGTGCATGCGACCAGCAGTTTGATGACGCTGATGCGCTGGGTCGAGGAGGGCAAGGGCGATCTGGTGATTTCCGATGTCATCATGCCCGATGGCAATGGCTTGCAGGCCCTGCCGCAGATCAGCCGCTTGCGACCCGGTCTGCCGGTGATCGTGATTTCGGCGCAAAACACCATCATGACGGCCATTCAGGCCGCCGAGGCCGAGGCGTTCGACTATCTGCCGAAACCCTTTGACCTGCCCGATCTGATGAAACGCTCGGCCCGGGCATTGGAACACAAACGCGTGGCACCCAAAGCCGCCGCCCCGCGCGAAGCGGTCGAGGATCTGCCGCTGGTCGGGCGCACGCCCGCCATGCAGGCGCTGTACCGGCTGGTGGCGCGGGTGATGAACGTCGATCTCGCGGTGTTGATTTCAGGCGAAAGCGGCACCGGAAAATCGCTGATCGCCCGCGCGATCCATGATTTTTCGGATCGTCGCTCGCAACCTTTCGTGGTGGCGCAGGCTGCGGATCTCGGTGGCGTTGACGGGATTTCCACCCTGCTGTCGCGCGCCCGCGGCGGCTCTTTGGTGCTGGATGAGGTGGCCGATTACGACGAGGATGCGCAGGCGCGTCTGGTGCGGATGCTGGATGTGATGGGCGATCAGGGGCCGCGCATCATGGCAACCTCGCAGGCGGATCTGGCCATGCAGATGGAGGCGGGAAAGTTCCGCAAGGATCTCTATTATCGGCTGGCCGGGGTGACGCTGGCGGTGCCGCCCTTGCGCGAACGGGTCGATGACATTCCGCTTTTGGCCGAGCATGTTTTGGCAAGGGCCGAGCGCGAGCTTGGCACCGCGCGCCGCCTTTCCACCGAGGCGCTGGCCTTTGTGCGCGCCCATCCTTGGCCCGGCAATGTGCGGCAATTGGAAAACACGCTCCGCCGTCTGATGGTGACCGCGACGGAGCCCGAGATCACCAAAACCGAGATCGAGGCGGCCTTGGGCCAGCCGCAGGTCAGCGCAAGCCCCAAGGGGGGATTCGAGGGCGAGAAACTGTCGCAATCCATCGCGCGCCATCTGCAACGCTATTTCGATCTGCATGGCGGGCAACTGCCGCCCGAAGGGGTCTACGACCGGGTTTTGCGCGAAATGGAGGTGCCGCTGATCGAAATCGCGCTGGATGCGACCGGCGGCAATCAGGCAAAATGTGCCGATCTTTTGGGCATCAACCGCAATACCTTGCGTAAAAAGATCACAGACCTTGATATTCGCGTGACACGACGGCGCAAGTTGATGTAAATCAGCCACAGGCCGCGTGACCTGATTGTCCCAAGCAGATCAGCCATCGGCCAGTGGCGGGAATGGCACCAACGCCACCCGTTCCGGGGGACTGGTTTTTGGCGTCAAGTTCTTATCGCAGTGCAACCTGGATGCGTCTGGCGCGGTTGCGCCGGGCGCGGGCATGGCAGGGTGGGCTCTCCTTTGGGCTGGTCTTTTTGGGGCCTTTGCTGGCGGTTCTGACCTTTCTCGCGCTTGGCCCCTATGATCTCAGCGCCGGCTCCGACTTTTTGCGGATCATTCTTCTGGCCGATCTGGTCTATGTGCTGGTGGTGGCTGCGCTGATCTTGGCGCGGGTGATCCGCATGGTTGCCGACCGCCGCAGCCAATCTGCCGGATCGCGCCTGCACCTGCGGCTGACCGGCGTATTCGCCTTTGTGGCGCTGGTGCCGACCATCCTTGTCGCTATCTTTGCGGTCTTGAACCTGAACATCGGGTTGGAAGGCTGGTTTTCCGAGCGGGTCCGCAATGTGGTCGGCTCGTCGCTGACGGCGGCCGAGGCTTATGAGCAGGAACACCGCAATGCCCTGACCGAGGATGCCGAGGCGCTGGCGGGGCTGTTGAACGTCGCCAAACAGTCGCGGTTTTTCATCGACGATGGCCAGATGCGGCAGGTGTTGAGCCAAGGCCAGCAGGCGGTGCAGCGTGGCCTGCGCGAGGTTTATCTGATCGACGGCGGCGGCAGTCTGAAAACCCGCGGTGAACGCAGCTATCTTTTTGATTTCGAAGCCCCATCCGCAGAGGACCTCGCCCGGGCCGAAAAAGGCGAAACCGTGGTGATCGAAGATTGGTCGAATGACGAATTCCGCGTCCTGATCCGGCTTGAGGCCTTTGCCGACCGCTATCTTTACGTCAGCCGCGCGGTGGACGGTCAGCTTTTGTCGCTTTTGGATGAAACCAAGCAGACCGTCTCGCTGTATCAGCAGCTTGAGGCGGAGCGCGGGCGGGTGCTGTTCAACTTTGGCCTGCTGTACCTTGGCTTTGCCTTGATCCTTGTTCTGGCGGCGATCTGGCTGGGCCTGTGGTTTGCCGAACGTCTCAGCCGGCCGGTCGGGCGCTTGGCCTCGGCAGCGGCGCGGGTTGGGGAAGGCGATCTCGATGTGCGGGTGATCGAGGAGGAAGGCGATGATGAGATCACCACATTGGGGCGCGTTTTCAACCAGATGACGCAGCAACTTAAAGTTCAGCGTCAAGAGCTGATCGACAGCAACCGCGCCACCGAACAACGCCGCCGGTTGTTCGATTCTGTGCTGACCAATGTCACGGCCGGGGTGATCGGCCTTGATCCCGAAGGCCGGGTGGATTTCGCCAACCGGGCGGCCGAGCGGCTTTTGGACATGGCGGGCGGCGTGCATGATCTGCCCTTGGGGCTGGCCGTGCCGGAATTCGCGCCGCTGTTGGACCGGTTGCAAGATGCGGGCAGTGCGGCGGTGCAGGAGGAAATCCGGCTGACGCGGCAGGGCAAGCTGGAAAGCCTGCTGGTCCGGGTGTCGCGTCGCGCCACCGAGGGCGGTCGGCTGGAAGGCTATGTCGTGGCCTTTGACGATGTGACCGAGCTGGTCAGTGCGCAGCGCATGGCCGCTTGGGGCGATGTCGCCCGCCGGATTGCCCATGAAATCAAGAACCCGCTGACGCCCATCCAGCTTTCGGCCGAGCGCATCAAGCGCAAGTTCCGGGGGCAGGTGCAGGAACCCGAGGATCTGGAGCAATATACCGATGTCATCGTGCGCCAGACGGGGGATTTGCGCCGCATCGTTGATGAGTTTTCCAAATTCGCCCGCATGCCGGAACCCGACCGCCGCGAGGGGGATCTGGTCGCCTTGGTGCGGGCCGCGGCGATGTTGCAGGAAAACGGCCAGCCGGGGGTCAAATTCGTGACCCGTCTGCCCGGCGACGCGGCGATGCTGGAATTCGACGGCACCATGATCGGGCAGGCACTGACCAACCTTATCAAGAACGCGGGCGAAGCGACCGAAACCCTGACCGAAAAAGGGGCGCCCCCCGGCTATGTGCCCGAAATCCATGTCGAAATGGATGTGGATGAGGCCGAGGCCCAAATCCGCATCATGGACAATGGCATTGGCCTGCCGCCCGACCGGGCGCGGCTGTTCGAACCCTATGTGACCACCCGCGAAAAGGGCACCGGCCTTGGCCTGCCCATCGTCAAGAAGATCATTGAAGAACACGGCGGCACGCTGGTTCTGGAAGACGCACCGGTCTTCGACGGCAACACCCATCCGGGCGCCATGGCGGTCATCCGCCTGCCGCGCGCCCCGCGTGCAAAGCGCAGCAAGAATTTGGCCCCCGGTTCAAACCCCGGCGGGCAAGGAGGATAAATGACCAGCATTCTTATCACCGATGATGAAAAAGATATTCGCGACCTGATCGGCGACATTCTGAAGGACGAAGGCTATGCCGTGCGGCTGGCCTCGAATTCCGATGAATGCATGGCGGAAATCAACGCCGAACCGCCCGCGCTGATGATCCTGGATATCTGGTTGAAAGACAGCCGGATGGACGGGATCGACATCCTGAAAACCGTGAAGCGCGACAATCCGGATATTCCGATCGTCATCATCTCGGGCCATGGCAATATTGAAATCGCGGTCGCGGCGATCAAACAGGGGGCCTATGACTTTATCGAAAAGCCCTTCAACATCGACCAGTTGATGGTGGTGGTGGCCCGCGCCATGGAGACGAGCCGCCTGCGCCGCGAGAACGCCGACCTGCGCCGCCGCGATGTCACCTCGACCGATATGCTTGGATCAAGTGCGGCTTTCAAGGCCTTGAAATCGCATCTGGAAAAGGTCACAAAATCCAACGGCCGCGTCATGCTGACCGGGCCTGCCGGGGCGGGCAAGGAAATGGCCGCACGCTTCATTCACCAGCATTCCAACCGGGCGGGCGCGGCCTTTGTCACGGTATCCTCGGCCACGATTGAACCTGAACGCATGGAAGAAGTGCTGTTCGGCCGCGAAACCGCGGATCGCGGCGTGGAAAAGGGCCTTTTGGAACAGGCGCATGGCGGGGTCGTCTATTTTGACGAGGTCGCCGATATGCCGCTTGGCACCCAGTCGAAAATCCTGCGCGTGCTGACCGAACAGCAATTCACCCGGCAAGGCGGCAATGACAAGGTGCGGGTGGATCTGCGGGTGATCTCGTCAACCACCAAGGATCTGCGCCGTGAAATCGGCGCCGGCCGCTTCCGGCAGGAACTCTTTGATCGGCTGAACGTGGTGCCGATTGCAGTGCCCAGCTTGGAGGAACGCCGCGAGGACATCCCCGAACTGACCCGGCATTTCATCGACATGTTCCACCGCAGCCAGGGCCTGCCGCAGCGCGATCTGACCAGCGATGCCGACGCCATGCTGCAAACCATGCAATGGCCGGGCAATGTGCGCCAGTTGCGCAATGTGATCGAGCGGGTGCTGATCCTCGGCGACGGCACCGGACCGATCGACACCCGCGAATTGCCGGGCCAAGAGCCGGGGCCAGACGCCGGGGGGCGCATGGTCCTGGGCGGCGCCATGGCCACGCTCCCCCTGCGCGAGGCGCGCGAGGTGTTCGAGCGCGAATATCTCATCACCCAGATCAACCGCTTTGGCGGCAATATCAGCCGGACGGCGGGCTTCGTCGGCATGGAACGCTCGGCGCTCCATCGCAAACTCAAGTCACTGGGCGTTGTTGGCGGCCATAAAGGCGGCAACGGCGGTGATGAGGATGAGGAATAGCCTTTATCTTGGTTGAAATATCCCCGCCGGAGGCTCTGCCTGCCGATGCGGGAGCCTCCGGCGGGGATATTGGGGCCAAGATAAAGGCGATCAGATCAGCTTGACCCAAGCCCGTGCGATGGCGAGGCCATGCGCATCTGCGGCGGCGGCGTCTTTGGCGGCGTGGGCTTCGAAATCGGTGATCCAGCCGGGGCGGGCGGCCTCGAAGGCCTCGGCGAATTCGCGCGACCAATCGGTGGCGACGGCGCGGTTGGCTTCAAAGTGGAACTGGGTGGCATAGCCTGCGCGGCCGTAGCGGAAGGCCTGCACGGCGGCTGTGGGCGAGGTTGCCAGATGCACCGCCCCGGGCGGCAGGGTGAAGGTGTCGGAGTGCCATTGCAGGGTCGGAAAACGGTCCGGCAGGGCCGCGAGCAGCGGATCGTCGCGCCCGGCCGCGGTGCGCTCCACCTCGGTCCAGCCGTATTCGCCAGCGGTGCCGATATGGTTGGTAGCCCCGGTGCCGCGGGCAAAGACCTGGGAGCCAAGGCAGATGCCAAGGGTCGCGATGCCCATCTGGGCGCTTTCCTTCATCAGATGC
Source organism: uncultured Tabrizicola sp. (assembly GCA_964393035.1). Classification (GTDB taxonomy): domain Bacteria; phylum Pseudomonadota; class Alphaproteobacteria; order Rhodobacterales; family Rhodobacteraceae; genus Tabrizicola_A. Next base: position 101,916 of record CAYMRX010000007.1, on the reverse strand, counting down.
GCCAGTTTGGGCAGGTAGGGATGGGTCGCATCCGCTAGCGCGTTCTGTTCGCCGCCAAAGGCCACCAGCGCGTCATAGGCACCCAGATCGGGCAGGGCATTGTCGCGCCATGGCTTCCACAGGTCGATCCGCGCGCCTGCTTCATGCAGGGCGATGCCGACCTGGCCGTGATGGGTCACGGCGGTGTTCTCAACGATGGCGACGCGCATTTCGGCCCTCCTTTTGGCAGGCGCATCAATGCACTTCGGTCAAATCGCTGCAAGGGGTGCGAGTTCGCGCAAAGCGCGATGGGGGGGCAAATTCGTGCAAAGCGCGACGGGGGTGCAAATCGCTCTTGCGCTCGGGCGCGGCCCGTGAAAAGGGGAGCCGTCAAACGAACACTCCCAGCCAAACCCCATGGAGGCCCAATTGGAGATTCGCGAGGCGCTTACCTTCGACGACGTGCTTTTGGTTCCGGCCGCATCTTCCGTGCTGCCGTCGGATGCTGACACATCGACCTATGTGACGAAATCCATCCGCATGAACATCCCGCTGTTGTCCTCGGCGATGGATACGGTGACCGAGGCGCGGATGGCGATTGCTATGGCGCAATCGGGCGGCATTGGCGTTGTTCACCGCAATCTGGATGTGCTGGCGCAGGCGCGCGAGGTCAGCCGGGTGAAGCGGTTCGAATCCGGCGTGGTCTATGCCCCGGTGACGCTGACCCCCGACCAGACCCTGGCCGATGCCAAGGCGCTGATGGAACGCTATCAGATCACCGGCTTTCCGGTGGTGGATCATCAAGGCCGCGTCCTTGGCATTGTGACCAACCGCGACATGCGGTTCGCCAGCGATGACAAGACGCCGGTTTCGGTGATGATGACCTCGGAGAATCTGGCGCTTCTGCGCGAGCCTGTGGACCGTGAGGCGGCGATTTCGCTGATGAAGGCGCGGCGGATTGAAAAGCTGCTTGTAACCGATGGGGCGGGCAAGCTGACCGGCCTTCTGACGCTGAAAGACACCGAGAAATCGGTGCTGAACCCGCAAGCCTGCAAGGATGAGATGGGGCGTCTCAGGGTTGCGGCGGCCTCGACCGTGGGGGACGCGGGCTTTGAACGCTCGCAGGCGTTGATCGAGGCGGGCGTTGATATGGTCGTGATCGACACCGCACATGGCCACAGCGAAGGTGTTGCGAAGGCGGTGGAGCGGATCAAGGCGTTGAACAGCGCCGTTCAAGTGGTAGCGGGCAATGTCGCCACGGCCGAGGCCACCCGCGCGCTGATTGGCGCGGGCGCGGATGCGGTCAAGGTGGGCATCGGCCCCGGTTCGATCTGCACGACGCGGATCGTGGCCGGCGTGGGCGTGCCGCAACTGACGGCGATCATGGATGCGGCCCGTGCGGCAGGCGATATTCCGGTCATCGCCGATGGCGGTATCAAGTTTTCGGGCGATTTCGCCAAGGCGATTGCGGCGGGGGCCTCTTGCGCCATGGTCGGTTCGGCGATTGCGGGCACCGATGAATCCCCCGGCGAGTTGATCCTGTATCAAGGCCGCAGCTTCAAGGCCTATCGCGGGATGGGCAGCCTTGGCGCCATGGCGCGCGGCTCGGCCGACCGCTATTTCCAGAAGGATGCGGCCAGCGACAAGCTGGTGCCGGAAGGCATCGAGGGGCAGGTGCCCTATAAGGGGCCGGTGGCCACCGTCTTGCACCAGATGGTCGGCGGTTTGCGCGCCGCCATGGGCTACACTGGCAACGGGACCGTGGCCGCGATGCGCGAGAATTGCGCGTTTGTCCGCATTACCGGGGCAGGGCTGAAGGAAAGCCATGTCCATGATGTGCAGATCACCCGCGAAAGCCCGAACTACCGCATCGGATAAAAGAAAAGGCCCGCTCGATCAGAGCGGGCCTTTTGCGTTTCCGGGGCGCTTACTGCACGTAAGGCAGCGGATCGAGGCTGTCGACGCCCTTCCTGACCTCGAAGTGGACAAAGGCCGGATCACCGCCGCGCACCGCCGCGATGGTCTGGCCCTTTTTCACCGTATCGCCCTTGGCCACCTTCAGCCCATCGACGCCGGCATAGACGGTCAGCAGCCCGTCCGAGTGGCGGATGACGACGATCGGGGTTCCGGTGGTGTCCTTGGTCACGGCGGCGACCGTGCCGGCGGCGGCGGATTTCACCGCCGTGCCGGGGGCGGCGGCGATGTCGATGCCGTCATTCTTGCCCTTGGCATAGCTGCGGATGATCTTGCCCGAAACCGGCATGGCGAATTTGGCATCGGTGGTGCGCTGGCTTGCCATATCGGCGACCGGCTTTTCCTTGGGCTTTTCGCTGGCCGGGGCGACCTTTTCATCGGGCAGCGGGGCCTTGGCCGAGGGCGGCGTCGGGGTCGGGCTGCCATTGCCGGGGGCGGTTTCCACCGCGGCGACCTCCTCGACCGGGGCGCCGGTCGGGGTCGGGATCATCAGGTATTGGCCTTCGCGCACCGCAAGGTCGGCGCCCAGCCCGTTCCAATCGGCCAAAGCCTTGGCCGAGACGTTATAACTGCGGGCAATCGAGAAGGCGGTTTCGCCGCGCGCCACCTTGTGGCGGGTCGGTTCCATGCCCCCCGCATCTTTGACCTTTGCCGGGGCCGCCGCCGCAGGAGCCGAGCTGTCGACCCGGTCCAGCGCCGTGGTGGCGATGGTGGACACATCTATCGCGCCGGGCTTTGCGCCGCCGATCACAGCGCCGGTCGGCGCCGGGCCTGCGGCCACCCGCGAGGGCAGGGCCAGAACTTCGCCGCCGCGCAAGCTGTCGTCGGGTTTCAGCGCGTTGTGCCGCGCCAGTTCTGCGGCCGGCAGGCCGATGCGGGCCGCGACCGAGGCGACGGTATCGCCGTTTTTCGCCACCGCAACCTGATAGCCGGGATAGGAGATCACGCCGCGCGCATCGGCAACCGGGCGTGGCCCCGTGGCCTGCTGGGCCGCCCCCGTGGTGTCCAGCGCCCCCGCGCCCGAGCGCATATCCCAATCGAAGCTGCCGCCGCCGCAGGCTGACAGAAACAGCACCGCCGTCAGGCCAAGCCCCGCTGTCAGACCCAGCCCATGGTTCCGCGAATTCGCCATCACCGCCTCATTTCTGCCGCGCCGGGTTGGCCCCGGCCTTGCCGTCATTCATTGCCCAGACCTTCGATCAAAGGCACAAAGCGCACCGCGCGCAATTCCTCGTAATCATAGCCCGTTTCCAGCCGTGTCACCTTTATCAGGCTTTGCACGGCATCGGACTGGCCAACGGGCAAAACCATGATACCGCCGATCTTTAGCTGCGACAACAGGGGGCCGGGGGGGTCTTCGGCGGCGGCGGTCACGAGAATGCGATCAAAGGGCGCGACATCGGGCAGGCCAAAGCTGCCATCGGCCGTCATGCTGACCACGTTGACCAGCCCAAGTTCCCGGAAAAGCTCCGCCGCCTCGCGCACCAGCCGCTTGTGGCGGTCGACGGTATAGACCCGCCGGGCCAGTTGCGACAGGATCGCCGCCTGATAGCCCGATCCGGTCCCCACCTCCAACACCGTGTCGCGCGGCTGCACATTCAGGGCCTGCGTCATCAAACCCACGACGGAGGGCTGGCTGATGGTCTGGCCGCAGGCAATCGGCAAGGGCATGTCTTCATAGGCGCGCTCGGCGAACAGCCCGCGCACGAAATGGCCACGGTCGATCCGTTCCATCGCGGTCAGCACGCGGGCGTCGGTGACGCCTTTTGATCTCAGGGCAAACAAGAATCGCATCTTCCGCTCGGCCGCCGTCTCGTCATCGGGCAGGCCGTTGTCACTCATGCCAGCGCCGCCCCGAGGCCCGTCTCAAGGGCCGCCAGCCGATCATGCGCCGTCAGATCGCAGCGCAGGGGCGTGATCGAGATATAGCCCTCGACATTGGCCGTCACATCGGTGCCGGGCAGGGTGGGCTTGCCTTGCTCGCCGCCCTTGATCCACAGGAATTGCCGCCCCGTGGGGGAGTTATGGGGTTCGATCCGAAACCCGGCATAGCGGCGGAAGCCTTGCGCGGCAACGCGGGCCCCTTTGACCGCGGGGCCGGGTAGGGGCGGGAAGTTGACGTTGTAAAGCAATCGGTAATCTTCCGTCTCGTCCCACAGGCCGCGATCCAGCAGCGCACGGATCACGCTTGCGCCATGGGTGGCGGCGGCCTCGAACGGGTTATCAAGGCCAATATTCTGCGGGCCGTAAAACTGCGACAGGGCGATTGCCTTGATGCCATGCAGCGCGGCCTCCATCGCAGCGCCAATGGTGCCGGAATAAAGCACGTTCTCGCCCGAATTGTTGCCCCGGTTCACCCCCGACAACACCAGATCCGGCGGCGCCTCCTTCATCACATGATAAAGCCCTGCCAGCACGCAATCGGCCGGGCTTCCCTCGGCGGCAAAGCGGCGGGGGCCAAGTTCGGCGATCATCGTGGGGTGGGTATAGCTGATGCAATGCCCGACGCCCGATTGTTCAAAGGCGGGGGCCACGGTCCAGACCTCGCCTTTTGACCCGGCGATTTCGGTCGCAATGGCGTGCAGCACGGCCAGCCCCGGAGCGTTGATGCCGTCGTCATTGGTAATCAGGATGCGCATGAAGGGGCCTTTCGTTGCTTCATGGATAAACCAGCCTTGGGGGTGGGGCAAGCCTTGGCCGCAAGGGAAAGTGTGCTGTTTGCGCTTTCGTGGTGTGGCGGACGCATCTGGTGGACGGCTTTGCGCTTTCACGGTAAAAGCCCGGCCATGACCGCAGATCCCGCCACCGCTCACCGCCTGTCCGTCGCACCGATGATGGACTGGACCGACCGTCACTGCCGCTATTTCCACCGGCTGATGACGCGACGGGCGATGCTGTATACCGAAATGGTGACGGCCCCTGCGGTGCTGCATGGGCCAAAGCCGCGGCTATTGGATTATTCTGTCGCCGAGCATCCGATTGCCTTGCAGCTTGGCGGTTCTGATCCAACCGAGCTGGCCCAAGCGGTGCGGCTGTCGCGCGATTGGGGCTATGACGAGGTGAACCTGAACTGCGGCTGTCCTTCGGATCGGGTGCAATCGGGTTGCTTTGGCGCGGTGCTGATGGAGCGTCCGGCACTGGTGGCCGATTGCGTGCGCGCGATGCAGGATCAGGCCGATGTGCCGGTGACGGTGAAATGCCGGATCGGGGTTGATGATCAAGACCCCGAAACCGTGCTGCCGGATTTTCTGGAGCAGGTTTCAGCGGCGGGGGTGGCGCATTTCGTGATCCATGCCCGCAAGGCGTGGTTGCAGGGGTTGAGCCCCAAGGAAAACCGCGAGATTCCGCCCCTGAACTATGATCTGGTGCTGCGGATGAAGGCGGCCTTTCCGCATCTGACGATCTGCCTCAATGGCGGGGTGACGGGGCTGGAGCAGGCGGAAACCCTGCTGGATCAGGGACTTGACGGGGTGATGATCGGGCGGGCCGCCTATCATGATCCGGCCTCGGTCTTGATCGGGGCGGATCGGCTTTGGGGCGAAGATCACGCCCCCGATGCGGCCCATGTGGTCCATGCGATGAAGCCCTATATCGCCGCGCATCTTGAGGCTGGCGGACGGCTGCATCAGATCACCCGGCATATGCTGGGCCTGTTCACGGGCCTGCCCGGCGCGCGCGGATGGCGCAGGGTTCTGTCAACTGGCGCAACCCGTCCGGGGGCGGGGCTTGATCTTTTGGATCAGGCCTTGGCCGAGGTGACCCAAGCCGCGGCTTGACGCTGCCAGCGCCGGCGCGCACCTTGCCGCCAAAGCTGCGAAAGGATGCATGATGCCGGCTGATATTGTTGCGCTTTTGCCTATGGCCTTGGTGCTTGTCCTTATTGGCGGCATTGCCGGGGTGGTCGGCGGGCTGTTGGGCGTTGGCGGTGGCATCGTGTTGGTGCCCGCGTTTTTCTATGCCTTTCAAAGCCTTGGCTATGGCGGCGACCATCTGATGCAGATCTGCGTCGGCACATCGCTGGCGACCATCGTTGTCACTTCGATCCGCTCGGTCAATGGCCATCACCGCAAGGGGGCGGTGGATTGGCAGGTCTTGCGGCGCTGGGGGCCGGGGCTGGTGATCGGGGCGGCACTTGGCGTTCTGGTGGCGGTGCAGGTGAAATCGCTGGTGTTGCAGGCGGTGTTTGGCGCGCTGGCGGGGCTTGCGGGGCTTTATATGGCCTTTGGCCGCGATCATTGGCGCTTGGGCGCCGCCATGCCGGGGGTGGCGGGGGCAGGGCTGTTGTCCTCGGTCGTTGGCTTTTTCTCGGCCTTGATGGGGATTGGCGGCGGCACTTTTGGCGTGCCCTTGATGTCGCTTTTTGCCATGCCCATTCACCGCGCGGTCGGCACCGCCTCGGGCTTTGGCATCCTGATCGCCGTGCCTGCGGTCATCGGGTTTTTCTTGATGCCGGTGATGGATGCCCCCCCCCTGACCCTTGGCGCGGTCAACCTGCCGGCCTTTGCCATCGTGATCGGGTCCACCCTTGTCACCACGCCTTGGGGCGTGGCGCTGGCGCATCAGATGAACCCCAAACCATTGAAGCGCGCCTTTGCCTTGTTTCTGACATTGGTGGCGCTGAACATGCTGCGCAAGGTGGTGTTTGGATGAAGGGCTGGCGCAAAATTGGCGCTTCAAGGTTCATCCAGGATTGGAGAAATGCCGCGCATCCTCTTGCGATAAAGGCACTTTCTGAAAGCACCGAACCGCTGCGCTGTGGCGGCACATGGGCAGTTGGGCTGGATCTTTTGCCCAATGATCCGCAAGGTGCTGTCGGGGGTGTTCCCTTGCCTTGGGAGGCCTTGGGCCTCAGCCCGCAGCCCCTGCACCGCGCCCAGCTTTCCACCGTTTATCCGGGCTATCCGCAAGCTTCGGCGCAAGAGACCGAGGCTGCCTTCGGCTTTCGCCTGCGCCGCGATTCTGCGCATCTTGACGGGCTTCTGGCCATCGGGCCGGAAAAGCGGCGGATGGTGAAGGAGCCGCATGCATGGATTCTGGGCCTGCCGCTGACGGGTTCGGATGCATCCCCGCTGGTGGTATGGGAGGGCAGCCATCTGGTGATGCAGGCCGCGCTGGCGCAGGTTTTTGCCGGGCATGCCCCTGAAACCTGGGGCGATATCGACATCACCGAAGCCTATCAGGCCGCCCGCGCCGAAGTGTTTCGAACCTGCAAGCGTCTGGAACTGCAGGGAACGCCGGGCGAGGCCGTGGTGCTGCACCGCCATCTGATCCACGGGGTCGCCCCTTGGGCAGAAGGGGCCAGCGCCCCGCCGGAAGGCCGGATCGTCGCCTATTTCCGGCCGCTGATGCCGTCGGTCGCGGAGTGGGTCACCGCGCCATGAGCGCCTTACCCCGGTGTGCGCCTTACCCCGGTGTGCGCCCCATGCGGCCGCCGCGTCTTTTGGTCAGTTGTGCAGATCGGCCCGGCAGTTCCGCCATGATGCTGCGGCGTTCCTCGGGCGTCTTGCGCGACCAACTGCCGATTTCATCAATGGAGCGCAGGCAACCGACGCAAAGCCGGGCCTCGGGATGCACGACGCAGATTTTTACGCAAGGGCTGTCGATTTCGGCGCGTTTCCAGATGTCGTCGTTCATCGCGGCCCCATCATCCCCATGCGGTCCAGTGCGCCTTGCAGAATATACCCGGCGGCGACCTGATCGATGACCTCTTTGCGACGTTTGCGTGACGTATCCGCCTCCAGAAGGGCGCGTTCGGCGGCAACGGTGGACAGCCGCTCATCCCAGAAGGTGATCGGCAGCGCGGTCAGCTTTTCCAGATTGCGGGCAAAGGCGCGCGTCGATTGCACGCGCGGGCCTTCCGAGCCGTCCATGTTCAAGGGCAGGCCAAGGATCAGCCCCGCCGCCTGTTTCGTCGCGACAATGGCCAGCAAACGCTGCGCATCCAGCGTGAATTTCTCGCGCCGGATCACCTCGATCGGGGTGGCGACGGTGCGGCTGAGGTCCGACACCGCGATGCCGATGGTCTTGTCGCCAAGATCAAGGCCCAGAATGGCCCGGTAAGGGGGCAAAAGGGCGGCGAATTCGGCAATACCGGTCAAGATCATGGGGCCACCCCCGCGCCTTCGGCCGCCGCGCGCACCTGCGCCAAACCGCCAGGATCGGCGGCAAGCGCCTTTTCGGCGGCACTCAGCGCGGCTTTGGCGCGGTCGGGCTGGCCCAGAACGCCCAAAGCCCCCATCAGCTTGACCCAATCCTCCACCGGGCCACCTTCGGACAGCATGCGGCTTTCAAGCTGGCCGACCATGGTTTCGATCATCGCTTGGCGGTCTTCGGCACTCATCTCGCCCGCGGCCTGCACATCCGCCATTGACGGGCCTTCTGCCTCGGGCAGGGAAAACTTGATCCCGGCCTGTTTGGCCACCTCTTGAATGTCGCTGCGGATGGCGGCCTGCCATGGCGCATCGGCCGGGCCTTCGTTCAGCAAGGGTTGCCACAGCGCAAAGGCCCGATCCGGCCTGCCGACCTGCGCCCACATCAATCCCGACAGATAGCGGGCCATCGGGTGTTTCGGATCATGTTCCAGAACCTGCACGATCCACGCCTCGGCCTCGGGCGAGACATAGCCCCCCGCTTCGGCGACCAGGATATGGGCCATCATCAACTGCTGGTCGAGGCTGGCAGCATTGCCGAGGATGTCGAGCAATTTGGCCTGTGCGGTCAACGCCGCCTGATAATTGCCAAGCGCGGTTTCGTTGCGGGCCAAAAGCTCCAGCCCCACGGCGTCATCAGGCCGGGCCACCACCGCGGCGCGCAGCTTGTCCATCAGGGCCGCGAATTCGGGGCTGGGGTCGGGTTGCGGGGCCGGGGGCGTGCTTGCGACCGCCGCCGCCTGATCGGGGCGCGATTTGTATTGTTCCGTCGCGATGTCAAGCCGCAGCGACAAGGGCAGATCGGCATAGCCCGGCGCGCCAAGGCGGCTGTAAAGCCAAAGCGCGCCCCCCAAAACCACAACAAGGATCGCAACCGCCCACAGCAGATTTCCCTGTGCGCCGGGGGCTTTGGCCGCTTTCAGGGTGCGATCGGCCTCCAACAGGCGCCGGGCGACCTCGACCCGCAGGCGCTGGCCTTCCTCGGCGGTCAAGGTGCCGCGCGCCAGATCGCGGTCCACCTCGGCCAGTTGGTCGCGATAGACCTTCAGATCGGGATGCTCGCCCCGCGCTTCGGCGGCGTGCCGCAGGACCTGCACCAAGATGAGCGCGACCGCCACGACCAAGGCCGTCGCGATTGCCCAAAAGAGCCATTGATCCATCATCATCCCGCTCAGACTCCCATCCGACCTGCCGTCAAATTCCCCCCTCCTCTAGCCCTTTCGCCCCGCCCACAAAAGGGGCCAAGCCGCCGCAGCGCCAATTGCGTCGCCGGATGTCGTTATTTTCCCGATTGTGCCGCTGGCGGGAAGGGTTAAACCCGTGTTTCAGCGGACAAGCGCAAAAGACGCAAAGGGGCCTCCCAATGAAACGCTATTCGGTCTTTGCCATCGCACGCCAAGCGATGAATTATCACCTCGGTTGGGAAAAGGCCTGGGCCTCCCCCCAGCCGAAAAAGGAATACGATGTCATCATCGTGGGCGCCGGTGGGCATGGTCTGGCGACCGCCTATTATCTGGGTAAGAACCACGGCATCAAAAACGTGGCGATCATCGAAAAGGGCTGGCTCGGCGGTGGCAACACCGGGCGGAACACCACGATCATCCGGTCGAACTATCTGCAAGACCCCTCGGCCGCGATCTATGACAAGGCGTTGCAGCTTTATGAGGGTCTTTCGCAGGATCTGAACTACAACGTCATGTTCAGCCCGCGCGGGTTGTTGATGCTGGCGCAGACCCATCACGAGGTGCGCGGCTATCTGCGCACCGTGCATGCCAACATGCTGCAAGGGGTGACGACGGAATACATCACGCCTGCGAAGGTCAAGGAACTGGTGCCGATCATCAACATCGACGGTCCGCGCTATCCGGTTCTGGGCGCGCTGTATCAGCCGCGCGGCGGCACCGGGCGGCATGACGCCGTGGCTTGGGGCTATGCGCGCGCCTGTTCCGCGATGGGGATGGACATCATCCAGCAGACCGAAGTGACCGCCGTTCGCCAAGAGGGCGGTGTGGTCAAGGGCGTGGAAACCACCAAAGGCTTCATCGGCTGCAAGAAACTGGGCGTGGTCGTGGCCGGTCATTCGGGCCAGCTTGCCGAAATGGCGGGCTTCCGTCTGCCGATCGAAGCGGTTGCGCTGCAAGCCTTGGTGTCGGAACCGATCAAGCCCTGCATGGATGTGGTCGTGATGGCCAACACGGTGCATGGTTACATGAGCCAGTCCGACAAGGGCGAGATGGTGATCGGCGGCGGTACCGACGGGTTCAACAACTTCACCCAGCGCGGGTCGTTCCACCATGTGGAAGAAACCCTGCGCGCGCTGATCGAAACCTTCCCGATGATCAGCCGTCTGAAGATGCTGCGGCAATGGGGCGGGATCGTCGACATGACCGGCGACCGCTCGCCCATCATCTCGAAGACGCCCTTGGGCAATTGCTTCTTCAACTGCGGCTGGGGCACCGGCGGCTTCAAGGCGATCCCCGGCTCGGGCTGGGCGATGGCGGAACTGATGGCCAAGGGCGAACCGGGGCCGCTGGCCGAAGAATTCAGCATGTGGCGCTTCAAGGAAGGCAAGTTCATCGACGAGTCGGTGGCTGCCGGGGTGGCGCACTGATGTCAGTCGCGACGACCGAACATCGCGCCGATATTGAACAGCGAATGCACCCGGCGCTGATCCTGCATCTGTTGGCCGAAAGCGTCCGGCCCGCGTCGCGGCTCGCGGTCGCGGGTGAAAAGCACGAACAGCGCGCAACCGCCAAGCACAAGCCACAGCGGCCACAGTGCGAGAAAGTCCTGAACACTTCCGAAATTCGGCATCACCGCGTCTCCACGTTCTCAGGAGAGAATGGGTGCGATGTGGCTTTGATTCAAGAGAAGGTTGATCGGCACTACCCCGTAATCATACCCCTCAAGGCCGATTTTTCGACGAAAAATCATGGGACTCGAGTTTTCGTCGAAAACTCGTTTGCCCCGAACGCTTTCCTCAAGGGAGAGATCAAATGCTGATCCTCGAATGCCCCTACTGCGGCGTGAAGGCCGAAGAAACCGAGTTGACCCCCGGCTATGAGGCGCATCTGAAGCGCTTTGGCCCCGGGTCTAGCCCGGAAGAATTCGAAGCCTATATGTTCGCGCGGAAAAACCCCAAGGGCGTGCATTTCGAACGCTGGCGGCATGCCTATGGCTGCGGCAAGTGGTTCCTGGCCGCCCGCTGCACCGCCACGCTGGAAGTCTTTGGCACCTATCCTGCCCAGTCCAGCGAACCGCCTGCCGATTTGCAGGCCAAGATCAAGGCCAAGCGGCCCAACTGGGAGGGCTACAAGTGAGCACCCGTCTTTCCAAGGGCGGTCGTCTGATCGACCGCAGCCGTCAGGCGTCCTTTACCTTCAACGGCAAGCGCCTGTCGGGTTTTGCCGGCGATACGCTGGCCTCGTCGCTTCTGGCCAATGACCAGATGCTGGTGGGCCGGTCGTTCAAATACCACCGCCCGCGCGGCATCGTGGCATCAGGCGCCGAGGAGCCGAATGCGCTGGTCAATATGGGGATTGGCGGGCGGTTTGAACCGAACCAGCGCGTCACCACGACCGAGCTTTTCGACGGGCTGACGGCCACCTCGCAGAACCACTGGCCTTCGCTGGAATTCGACGTCGGCGTTGTGAACAACTATGCCGCGCGCTTCCTGCCTGCGGGCTTCTACTACAAGACCTTCATGTTCCCGCGTTTTGCGTGGAAATATGTGTTTGAACCCATCGTCCGCCAGTCGGCTGGCCTTGGCAAAGTGCCGCAAGGCCCCGAGGTGGATCGTTACGAATATGCCTATGCCTTCTGCGATCTGATGATCGTTGGCGGCGGCATTGCCGGTTTGCAGGCGGCACTGGTTGCCGGGCAGGCGGGCAAGCGGGTGATCCTTGTCGAACAGACCGCCCATTGGGGTGGCCGCGCGCCGGTGGATGGCGATGTGATCGACGGAAAACCGGCGGATTCTTGGGTGAAAGACACCGTACAAGCCCTTGAAAATCTGTCGAATGTCACGCTGCGTCTGCGGACCATGGCATCGGGCGTCTATGACCACGGCTATGTGCTGGCCGATGAAAAGGTGGCCGACCATACCCCCGGCGACGGGCGTCCGCGCCATCGTCTGTGGCGTATTCGTGCGGGCAAGATCATCTCAGCCCAAGGCGCGATTGAACGGCCCTTGTCCTTTGCGGGCAACGACATTCCCGGCGTGATGCTGGCCTCTGCCGTGCGCGACTATGTGGTGAACTTTGCCGTGTCGCCCGGCGACCGCACCGTGGTTGTGACCAACAACGACGACGCCTACCGCACCGCCATTGCCTTGAAAGAGGCAGGGCTGGAGGTTCCGGTGATCGTCGATGCGCGCTCGAACCTGACCGGCGCGCTGCCGGCCAAGGCCAAGGCGATGGGCATCCGGGTTGAGGCGGGCAAGGCCATCGTCAAGGTCAAGGGCGGCAAGCGCGTGACCGGAATCTCGATCGGCTTGCAGGCGGGCGAAGGGGCTGTTCTGGAAGATATCGCTTGCGACGCGGTGGCCATGTCGGGCGGCTGGTCGCCGGTGGTCCACCTGTGGAGCCATTGCGGCGGCAAGCTTACCTGGGATGAAGCGCAGGCGCATTTCCGCCCTGACGCCACCCGCCCGCCGACCGGGCAGGATGGTGCTGCGATGGTTGCGGTTGTTGGCGCGGCCAATGGCAACCTGTCGGCTGCGGCAGCACTTGCGGACGTTGCAGCCCAAATAGGCGGCACGGCGGTGAAGGCCGAAACGGTGCAAGAGGCACCGATGGAAGCCGTCTGGATCATGCCGCAGGGCGCGGGTCCGGCGCTGAAGATGAAGATGTGGCTGGATTACCAGAACGACGTGAAGGTTTCCGACGTTCAACTGGCTGCGCGCGAAGGCTATACCAGCGTGGAACATACCAAGCGTTACACCACGCTTGGCATGGCGACCGATCAGGGAAAACTCTCGAACATCAACGGTCTGGCGGTTCTGGCCGGTGCTTTGAACGACAAGATCCCGAATGTCGGCACCACCACCTTCCGCCCGCCCTATACCCCTGTGCCTTTCGGGGCGCTGGCGGGCGAAAGCCGGGGCGAGATTTTCCAGCCCTTGCGCAAATCGCCGATGCATGGCTGGCACGAGGCCCATAACGCCTATCTGGAGCCGGTGGGCCTGTGGCGTCGGGCCTATTGCTATCCGCGGGCCGGTGAAAACCACGAGCAGGCGGTCAACCGCGAGATCCTGAACGCGCGGGCCAATGTCGGCATGCTCGATGCCTCCACCCTTGGCAAAATCATCGTCAAGGGGCCGGATGCGGGCCGCTTCCTTGATATGCTTTACACCAATGTCATGTCGAACCTTGGCATCGGCAAGTGCCGCTACGGGCTGATGTGCAACGAGCAGGGCTTCCTTTCCGATGACGGCGTGGTGATCCGCCTGTCGGAAGACAGCTGGCTTTGCCACACCACCACCGGCGGCGCGGACCGCATCCACGGTTGGATGGAAGACTGGTTGCAATGCGAATGGTGGGACTGGAAGGTCTACACCGCCAACGTGACCGAGGAATACGCCCAGATCGCCGTCGCTGGCCCCAATGCCCGCAAGGTGTTGGAAAAGCTGGGCGGGATGGATGTTTCCAAGGAAACGCTGCCCTTCATGACCTTCGCCGATGGCACGCTGGGCGGGTTGCCGGTGCGGGTGCATCGCATCTCGTTCTCGGGGGAGTTGTCCTATGAAATCGCCACCCCGGCGTCGCACGGCCTTGCCCTTTGGGAGGCGCTGATCGAGGCGGGGGCCGAATTTGGCGTCATGCCTTATGGCACCGAGGCCATGCATATCATGCGGGCCGAAAAGGGCTTCATCATGATCGGCGACGAAACCGATGGCACGGTCATTCCGCAGGATCTCAACCTTGGTTGGGCGATTTCCAAGAAGAAGCCGGATTATCTGGGCAAGCGCGGGCAGGAACGCACCTATCTGGCCAGCCCGGATCGCTGGAAACTGGCGGGCTTTGAAACCCTGACCGGCGGGGTCATTCCCGATGGCAGCTACATCATCGCCGAAGGCCATAACGCCAACGGCCAGCGCAACACCCAAGGTCGCGTCACCTCGACCTATTATTCGCCGACCCTGAAAAAGGGCATCGCGATGGGTCTTATCAAGGGCGGCATGGACCGTCTGGGCGATGTGGTGGAGTTCAACACCATCACCGGCGGCACCGTGAAGGCCAAGGTCGTGGACCCGGTGTTCTATGACAAGGACGGGGAGAAGGGCAATGCGTGATCCGGTTTCGCCTTTGGGCAACGCCACGTTCGACGGGTTCTGCAAGATCAAGGAAATCGGCCCCTTGGGCATGATCTCGCTGCGCGCCAAGCCCGATGTCAAGGAACTGGCCAAGGCGGTGAAGGCCGCCGTTGGCACGAAGGTTCCCGCACAGCGCCGCATTGAAATCGCTGGCGAAAAGGCCTGCGGCTGGATGAGCCCGGATGAATATCTGCTGATCCTGCCCTATGCCGAAACGGGGGCCGCGATGGCGGCCATCGCATCGGCGATGGGCGAGGCGCATCATCTGGCTGCCGTGGTGTCGGATGCCCGCGCGGTGTTCCGGGTTGAGGGCGACAAGGCGGAACAAGTGCTGGCCAAGCTTTGCCCGGTGGACTTTGACACGCTGGCGCCGGGTGAGTTGCGCCGGACCCGGGCGGCTCAGGTGGCGGCGGCCTTCTGGAAAGATGGCGGCGGCTATACCGTGGTCTGCTTCCGCTCGGTCGCGGCCTATGTGATGGGGCTTCTGACCCATTCCGCCGAAAAGGGCAGCGAGCTGGCCTGATCCGGTCGTCGTGTGAAATGGGGGGCTGGCCATCGTGGCCGGCCCCTTTTTCGTTCAGGGCGCCAAAAGCCGCGCGAACAGGGTTTCCAGAAACTCGCCCGCTTCGGCAAAAGGGTCATGGCCTTCGCCCAGAACGGCGCGCACCTGCACATCGAAATCGGCGTAATGCTGGGTCAGCGACCAGATCGAAAAGATCAGGTGATAGGGCGACAGCCGGGCGATGCGACCCTCCTCCATCCATGTGGTCAGAACGGCGCATTTTTCATCGACCAGTACCTTCAGATCAGTTTCGATCACCGATTTCATCCGCGGCGCGCCTTGCAGGATTTCATTTGCAAAAAGCCGACTTTCGCGTGGGAAATCCCGCGACAGTTCCAGCTTGCGGCGCACATATCCCATGATCTCGGTCACCGGATCGCCCTTGGGGTCCATGGCGCGCAACGGATCAAGCCAGGTGGACAACAGCCGTCCGAGAAGCGCGGCATGTACCGCCTCTTTCGAGGGGAAGTAATAGAGCAGATTGGGCTTTGACAGCCCCGCACCCTCGGCGATCTGGTCCAGTGTCGCGCCGCGATAGCCATGGGCCGAGAACACATCCAACGCCGCCTCCAGAATGGTGGCGGAATTCTTTTCCTGAATCCGGGTGCGGGGTTTTTTCATGATTGGTCTTCAACGCTAGGGCGGGGGGACGCAAACGGCACCGTGTTCTGAACCTGTCCGGCCTTAAATGTTGGCCAAAAGAAGTTCCAGCCCTTCAATGGCCAGTCTGTGATCCTCGACCTGTGGCAAGCCGGAAATCGTGACCACCGCCACCAGACCCACCCCGGCCACCCGAATGGGAACCGCGCCGCCATGGTCGGCATGATCGGCGCTGTCCAGCCCATGTTTGGCCAGGGTTTCACCTTTCTCGCGGTTGCGCGTGCCGACCATGAGCGAGGCCTCATGAAAGCGCAGCGCCGTGTTGGATTTGCGCCTGGCCCAGAGGTCATTCAGCGGGGCAGAGCCGGGAAGGGCGGCGTGAAACAAGGTGCGGTCGGCGCTGCGGATATTGATGACCACCGGGTGCCTGCGATCCCGCGCGAGGCTGACGAGCAATTCGCCCAGATGCAGGGCCTCGGCCTCAGCAAAGCGCGGCAGGATCAGGCGGGTGGCTTCGGCGTTCAAATCTTCAAGGCTGGGGGCGGACATGGCAGGCTCCATTTTCGGCCAGCATGGCACAGCCGCAGGGTTTGTGCAGGCTAAATCGCGCCGATCCCGCGCAGGATCATGGACTTGACCGAATCCTTGGCCGCCTGCCATTGCGCGTTGGTCAGGGGTTTTCCGCCGTTCAGCGTTTCGATCTGATGGCCAAAATCGGCATAGTGCTGGGTGGTGGCCCAAAGCATGTAAAGCAGATGTTCAGGGTCCACCTCCGCCATCTTGCCCGCGTCGATCCAGGCGCGGATCAGCGCGGCGCGGCCCGTGGTCCAATCGCGCAAGGTGGTTTCCAGATAGTCCTGAATGACCGGGGCGCCGTGCATCACTTCGGAGGCCCAGACCTTGGAGCCATCGGCGTGACGGCGCGAGATTTCCATCTTGGCGTCGATATAGGCGCCGATGCCTTCGACCGGGCCGGGGGCCTTGTCCATGCTGTCGGCGGCATGCAGCCAGATTTCAAAGATGTTCTGCACCACGCGGCGGTAAAGGTCTTCCTTGGTGGGAAAGTAGTAATGCAGGTTGGCCTTGGGCAGGCCCGCCACATCGGCGATCAGTTGCATGGTGGCGCCGCCAAAGCCAGCCTCGGCAAAGACCTTTTCCGCCGCCTGAAGAATGAGCGTTTCATTCTGCTGGCGGATCTCATTGCGGCGAAGGGGGCGGGCTTGTTCGGCCATGTTCAGATTTTCGTTGACCGTTTGGTCAGGGTGTGGTGCGCTTCAACCTGACCATACGGTCAGAAAAAGATTCGCCGCAAGGGGCATGAAGACCCCGTGGCTCAGGGAGAATGGATATGGCCGCTCCGGGTGAAAACATCCGCATCAATTCCGCGCGTCTTTGGGACAGCCTTGAGGAAATGGCGCTGATCGGGCCGGGCATTGCCGGGGGCTGCAACCGGCAGACCCTGACCGATGCCGACGGTGAGGGCCGCCACCTGTTCCAGAGCTGGTGCGAGGCGGCGGGCATGACCATGGGCGTCGATACCATGGGCAACATGTTTGCAACGCGGGCCGGAACAGACCCCGCCGCCTTGCCGGTTTACATGGGCTCGCATCTGGATACCCAGCCGACGGGCGGCAAATATGACGGGGTTCTGGGGGTTCTGGGCGCTTTGGAGGTTGTTCGGTCAATGAACGACCTTGGCATCAAGACCAAGCACCCTGTTGTGGTGACCAACTGGACCAATGAGGAAGGTGCGCGCTTTGCCCCGGCGATGCTGGCCTCTGGCGTTTTTGCCGGTATCCATACCGAGGATTATGCCAAGGGCCGCAAGGACTTGGACGGCAAGGTCTTTGGCGAGGAGTTGAAGCGCATCGGCTGGGAGGGAATCGAGACGGTCGGCGCCCGCAAGATGCATGCGATGCTGGAACTGCACATCGAACAGGGCCCGATTCTGGAGGCCGAGGGCCGCGATATCGGCGTTGTGACCCATGGGCAGGGGTTGTGGTGGCTGGAAATCACCCTGACCGGCAAGGATGCGCATACCGGGTCAACCCCGATGAACATGCGCGTCAATGCGGGCCTTGGCATGGCGCGCATCACCGAACGCGTGCATCAGATCGCCATGAGCCATCAGCCGAATGCGGTGGGCGCGGTGGGGCAGGTCAAGGTCTTCCCGAATTCGCGCAACGTGATCCCCGGCAAGGTGGTTTTCACCGTCGATATCCGCAGCCCCGAACAGGGCAAACTGGATGCGATGAAGGCCGAGGTGATGCGCGCCGCCCATGCCGTGGCGGCCGAGTTGGGCCTTGGCTGCGCGATCGAGGATGTCGGCCATTTCGACCCGGTGACCTTTGATGCGGGCCTTGTGAAGATCGTCCGGCAATCGGCTGAAAAACTTGGGCTTTCCCATATGGATATCGTCTCGGGCGCGGGGCATGATGCCTGCTGGATCAACCGCGTCGCGCCGACGGTGATGATCATGTGCCCTTGTGTGGATGGGCTGTCGCATAATGAGGCGGAAAAGATCAGCCCGGAATGGGCGGCGGCAGGAACGGATGTGCTGCTCCATGCGGTTTTGGATGTGGCGCAGGTGGTTGGCTGAAGATCAAAGGACGCGCCCATGAGCCAGACCTTGCCCCTTGATCCGACAATCCCGCTGGCTGGACGCCTGCGCGAGGTTGCGGGGGCTTTGCTGGTGCCGCCTGCGGGGCCGGAACGGCCGCAGCCTTGCGGGGTGTTTGCGGGGGGCGAGCCCGTGCCGGAAAGCCTGTGCTTTGGCGGGAGCGCCGCGCAGGCGATCAATGCCTTTCCCGAACCCCGTGTGGCCACGCGGCATCTGGCCGGAACCTATCTGTTCGGCGGTATCCTCTCGGGCCATTTCGGGCATATGCTGGTCGAAGGCACCGGGCGGCTTTGGGCTTTGCAGGGCCGCGCCGATGTGGCGGGCGTGCTGTTCTTTGCCCGGCCCTTTGACAAGGTGAAACATTGCGCCCGGCTTTTCTCGCAGATGGCGGCCTTGTTGGGCCTGCCGCCGGTGACGGTGCTTGACACCCCGGTGACGGTGGATCGACTTTTGCTGGCGGAACAAGGGCTTGGGTCGGGCGAATTGCTGAACGGCCGCCCCGAGGCGCGCAGCTTTCTGCGGGAAAAACTGGCGCAGGTCGCCCCGGATGGCGCGGGCCGCCGGTTCTATATCACCCGCACCGGCCAGCCCGCGCGCCGGGGGATGATCTTGGGCGAACAGGGGCTAGAGGCGCTCTTTGCCGCCGCAGGCTATGAGGTGATCCGGCCCGAGGATCACAAGCTGGCCGAACAGGTGGCGATGTTCCGCGCCGCCAGCCATGTCGTTGGCACCGAAGGCTCTCCCTTCCATCTTCTTGCGATGGCGGGGCAGGCGGGCTGCAAGGTGGCGGTGATCCAGCGCCGCCGCTCTCCGGTGTTTTCGCAGATTTGCGATCATCTGGAATGGTTTCTGGGCGGCAAGGTGCTGAGGCTCCAACAGATCGCCTCGATCCATGCGCCGAAAAAACTGCGCAATCCGAACCTGATCTATCTGGAGCCTTCACGCCCGGCGATTTCGGCCGCGCTGGCCGGGGCCGGGTTCCTGACCGGCGATCCTTGGCCCGAGATGAGTGATGAGGACCGCCACGCGTCGTTGGGCTGGCTTGAACAAGAGACGGAACAGCGCCTGCGTCCGGTGGCAATCGAAGACCTGCCCGCCGACGATGGCGATGAAGAAAAAGATGCCGCCTGAGGGCGTGGCAAAGGGAGGAACGAAGATGTCCAGCACGGTTATCAAGAACGGCACCATCGTCACAGCGGATCTCAGCTATGAGGCCGATGTCCGCATCGAAGGCGGGGTCATCACCGAGATCGGCAAGGGGCTGAAGGGCGACACCACGCTGGATGCCACGGGCTGTTATGTGATGCCGGGCGGGATCGATCCGCATACGCATCTGGAGATGCCCTTCATGGGCACCTATTCCTCGGATGACTTTGAGTCCGGCACCCGTGCGGCGGTGTCGGGCGGCACCACGATGGTGGTGGATTTCGTGCTGCCGGGGCAGGGGCAGGGGCTGATGGATGCCGCCCAAATGTGGCACAACAAATCGGGCCGCGCGCATTGCGATTATTCCTATCACATGGCGATCACCTGGTGGGGCCAGAAGGTGTGGGAGGATATGGAATTGTCCGTCAAGGCGGGCATGACCAGCTTCAAGCATTTCATGGCCTACAAGGGCGCCTTGATGGTCAACGATGATGAAATGTATCAATCCTTCAAACGGGTTGGCGATTTGGGCGGCCTTGCCATGGTGCATGCCGAAAACGGCGATGTGGTGGCCGAACTGACCGCCAAGCTGATTGCCGAGGGCAATACCGGCCCCGAGGCCCACGCCTATTCCCGGCCGCCGCAGGTGGAGGGCGAGGCCACGAACCGCGCCATCATGATCGCCGATATGGCCGGCGTGCCCTTGTATGTCGTGCATACCTCCTGCGAGGATGCGCATGAGGCCATCCGGCGCGCGCGCCAACAGGGCAAACGGGTCTGGGGCGAGCCGCTGATCCAGCACCTGACGCTGGATGAAAGCGAGTATTTCAACCCCGATTGGGACCATGCCGCGCGCCGCGTGATGTCGCCGCCCTTCCGCAACAAGCGCCATCAGGACAGCCTGTGGGCCGGGTTGCAATCGGGATCGCTGTCTGTGGTCGCCACCGACCATTGCGCCTTTACCACCGAGCAAAAACGCTTCGGGTTGAAGTCCTTCGCCCAGATCCCGAACGGGACGGGGGGCCTTGAGGACCGCATGCCGATGCTCTGGACCCATGGGGTGAACACCGGGCGCTTGACGCCGAACGAATTCGTGGCCGTCACCTCGACCAATATCGCCAAGATCCTGAATTGCTATCCGAAGAAGGGGGCGGTTCTGGTCGGCGCGGATGCCGACCTGGTGGTCTGGGATCCGAAAAAGGAAAAGACCATTTCGGCCAAGACCCAGCAATCGGCGATTGATTACAACGTGTTCGAAGGTCAAAAGGTGGTTGGCCTGCCGCGCTATACGCTGTCGCGGGGCCGTGTGGGCTATGAGGATGGCAAGGTGATCGGCAAGGAAGGCCATGGCCAGTTTGTTGCCCGCGAGGCGCGCCCTGCGGTCAACCGGGCCTTGAGCGCATGGAAAGACCTGACGGCGCCGCGGCCCGTCCAACGCTCCGGCATGTCGCCGACGGGGGTATGATGAAGGATACAGTGACCGCCTCTCCTGTGATCGAGGCCAAGAACCTGCAATTGGTGTTTGAAACCAATGACGGGCCGGTTCATGCCCTGAAGGATGTGGACCTGACCATCAACAAGGGGGATTTCGTGTCCTTCATCGGGCCGTCGGGCTGTGGCAAGACCACCTTCCTGCGTGCGGTCGCCGCCTTGGAAACGCCGACGGGCGGCACGCTGACGGTGAATGGCATGTCGCCCGATGAGGCGCGGCGTAAGCGGGCTTACGGCTATGTGTTTCAGGCCGCAGGGCTTTATCCGTGGCGCACGATTGCCGGGAACATCAAGCTGCCCTTGGAAATCATGGGCTTTTCCAAGGCCGAACAGGATGAGCGCGTGGCGCGGGTGCTGGATCTGGTGGAACTTTCGGGCTTCGGCAAGAAATTCCCCTGGCAGCTTTCGGGGGGCATGCAGCAGCGGGCCTCGATTGCCCGCGCTTTGGCCTTTGACGCCGATATCTTGCTGATGGACGAGCCTTTCGGTGCCTTGGACGAGATCGTGCGCGATCACCTGAACGAGGAAGTGCTGAAGCTTTGGTCGCGCACCGGCAAGACCATCGGTTTTGTGACGCACTCGATCCCCGAGGCGGTTTATCTGTCCACCAAGATTGTGGTGATGTCGCCCCGTCCGGGCCGCATCACCGATGTGATCGACAGCCCGCTGCCGCGTGAGCGCCCCTTGGACATCCGCGACAGCCGCGAATTCATCGAAATCTCGCACCGCGTGCGCGAGGGATTGCGCGCCGGTCATGGAGACGCGGTATGACCGGCGGGGGCATGGCATTTCTGGCGGGCGCGATGGCGATTTTTCTGGTCGCCGCCAGCGCCTTGCGCGCCTATGTCAACAGCGGGCAGATCTGGCTGATTGTGGCCTCTCTGGCGCTTTATGGGGCGGGCAACCTTTTGATGGTGCGCCTGATGCGCGAAAGCGGGATGGCGGTGGCGATTTCCATCTCGGCTGTGCTGCAACTGGTCTTGGCGACGCTGGTGGCCGTGCTGTTCTTTGCCGAACGCCCGAGCCAGATGCAATGGACCGGTATCGCACTGGGCGTCGTTGCCGTGGCGCTGATCGGCTGGCCCAAGGGGGCGGTGCAATGATGGGCGGGGCCATGAAACATCTGCTTCCCGTGCTGACCGTTGTCGCCGCGATCATCGCGCTTTGGTATGCCGCCGCCGTGGGGTTGAACCGGGCTTGGGTTTACGATCAGGCGGAACGGGCAGGGATTGCGCCCGCCTCCGGTGTGGCGCTGATTGCCGAGACATGGAGCCAGGAGCGCCCGGTTCTGCCCGCGCCGCATCAGGTGGCGGGGGAGTTGGTGAAAACCACCTTCGGCATGGCGCCAAGTTCAAAGCGGTCGTTGGTCTATCATGGCTGGGTGACGCTCTCGGCCACGCTTTTGGGCTTTGCCATCGGCACGGGGCTGGGGATTTTGCTGGCCGTCGGCATTTTGCACAACCGTGCAATGGACATGAGCGTGATGCCTTGGGCGATTGCGTCGCAGACCATTCCCATTCTGGCCATCGCGCCGATGATCATCGTGGTCTTGAATTCGGTCGGTCTTCAGGGGCTGGTGCCAAAGGCGATCATTTCGGCTTACCTGTCGTTCTTCCCGGTCGTCGTCGGCATGGTCAAGGGCCTGCGTAGCCCCGATCAGATGCAGTTGGACCTGTTGAAAACCTATAATGCCAGCGCCTCGGAAGCGTTTTGGAAGCTGCGGCTTCCGGCCTCGATGCCTTACCTGTTCACCTCTTTGAAAGTCGGCATGGCGGCAAGCCTTGTGGGCGCGATTGTCGGCGAATTGCCGACCGGGGCGGTTGCGGGCCTTGGCGCGCGGCTGCTGAGTGGCAGCTATTACGGGCAAACCGTGCAGATCTGGGCGGCCCTGTTCGCAGCGGCGATTGTCGCGGCGGGCATGGTGATGCTGATCGGCGCCATGGAGCGGCGAACCTTGAAACGTATGGGGATGGCGCGATGAGTTGGCTTGCGGTGGCTCTTGGCGCCTGGGCGCTTTGCTGGTGGATCAATACCCGGCTGGCAGGCTCCGCTGTGGCCAGGACACGGGGCGGAAAACTGGCGGTGCCGGTGATCTTTGGCCTGACGGTGCTGATCCTGTGGGAAGGGCTGGTGCGGGGGCTGAATGTCTCGCCGGTGATCCTGCCGCCGCCTTCGGCTGTGGCGGCGCGGTTGGCGACCAGCTTGCCGACCCTGTGGGAGGATTTCGCGCAGACCGCCGTGAAGGGCGCGCTTTCGGGCTATCTCATCGGCTGTGCCGCGGCCTTTGCAACCGCGATCCTGATCGACCGCAGCCCGTTCCTGCAACGGGGCCTGTTGCCGGTGGGCAATTTCGTGGCCGCACTCCCCATCGTCGGCATCGCGCCGATTATGGTGATGTGGTTCGGCTTTGACTGGCAGTCCAAGGCCGCCGTGGTGGTGGTGATGGTGTTCTTCCCGATGCTGGTGAACACCGTGGCGGGGCTGAAAGCGTCGGACCATATGCAACGCGACCTGATGGCGACATGGTCGGCAAGCTACTGGCAAAGCCTGTTCAAGCTGCGCCTGCCCGCCGCCATGCCTTTTGTTTTCAACGGCTTGAAGATTGCTTCCACCCTTGCCCTGATCGGCGCTATCGTTGCCGAATTTTTCGGCAGCCCGACGCTGGGCATGGGGTTTCGGATCAATGCCTCGATCGGCCAGCTGGCGCTGGACATGATCTGGGCGGAAATCGTTGTCGCGGCCATAGCGGGGTCAGCCTTCTATGGTATCGTGGCCATGATCGAGAAGCGGGTGACCTTTTGGCACCCGTCGCAAAGGACTTAACAAAGGCCCCGGAAAAGGGGTCGCAACACGGAGGTTTGGAATGAAAAAGCTACTCACTTCGGCGCTTTTCGCGGCCATGGCCACGGGCGCTCAGGCAGCTGACGATGTGACCTTGCAGTTGAAATGGGTCACGCAGGCGCAGTTCGCGGGCTATTATGTGGCCGCCGCCAAAGGGTTTTATGAGGCCGAAGGCCTGAACGTCACCATCCTGCCGGGCGGCCCGGATGTGGCGCCGACGCAGGTGATCGCGGGCGGCGGGGCCGATGTGGTCGTGGACTGGATGCCTTCGGCCTTGGCCGCGCGTGAAAAGGGTCTGGCGCTGGTGAACATCGCCCAGCCGTTCAAATCGAGCGGAATGATGCTGACCTGTCTGAAGGAATCCGGCGTGGCCAGCCCGGCGGATTTCAAGGGCAAGACCCTTGGCGTCTGGTTCGGCGGCAACGAATACCCGTTCCTGAACTGGATGAACAAGCTGGGCCTGAAGACCGACGGCACCGATGTGACCGTGCTGAAACAGGGCTTCAACGTCGATCCCCTGCTGCAAAAG
Organism: uncultured Tabrizicola sp.; assembly: GCA_964393035.1. Taxonomy (GTDB): domain Bacteria; phylum Pseudomonadota; class Alphaproteobacteria; order Rhodobacterales; family Rhodobacteraceae; genus Tabrizicola_A. The sequence goes on along the minus strand of CAYMRX010000007.1, from coordinate 77,712 downwards.
CAGGCGGCTTGCGTGTCGACCATGACCTATAACGAATATTGGCAGGTGATCGACGCGGGGGTTGCGCCCGATGATCTCATCACCTTCAAATATGAGGATGAAGGTGTCGCCACGCTGGAAGACGGGCTTTATGTCATGGAAGACAAGCTTGCGGATCCGGCCTTTGAAGACAAGATGGTGCGTTTTGTGCGCGCCTCGATGAAGGGCTGGAAAGAGGCCGAGGCGAACCCGGATGAGGCCGCGATGATCGTTCTGGAGAACGACGCGACCGGCGCCCAGACCGAAGCACATCAAAAGCGCATGATGGGTGAGATTGCCAAGCTGACGGCAGGCTCGAACGGTGCGCTGGACGAGGCGGACTATGCCCGCACCGTGGCGGCGCTGATGTCGGGCGGTTCGGACCCGGTCATCACCGCGGAGCCGGCGGGCGCATGGACCCATGCCATCACCGACAAAGCGCTGCAGTAACAGCGTTTTGTCCGATAACGGGGCGCGGGGGGGAACCCTCGCGCCCTTTTTCATGCCCGCAAACCGGATGTTAACCGCTGTCCCTTAGGTTCGGGTCAAGGGAAGGGGGCGCAGATGCTGCATTTCATGAACCGGCTGATCTGGGTTCCGTTGGCGGGGCTTTTGGCGGCGCTGTTCTGGCTGGTCTGGCTTGACGGAAAATCGGCGCCGGGGGGCCATCTTTTCGCCACGCCCGATGCCGCGACAGAGGCCGGATATTGCCTTGCCGTGGCCGAGCGCGGGCGGGAGCTGACCTATGGTCAGGGCGCGCGTAAACTTGAACAGTTCCTTGGGGAAAGCATCGACTTCTGGCGGATGCGGGTCGAAGGGGCGGGGCCGGCAGGGCATGTGGCCCTTGCCCGCGATCTGGCCAGACCGGGCGTGAATGAGGGGGCGCATCTGCATCTGGCCTTGCAAGATTGCGGCCACCGGGCGGTGGCGCTTTACGGCCATCGCTTTGCCTCGATGGCGGGGGAGTAAGGTGGGGGTAGCGGCTTGCACGGGCGGTTCGGGCCTGTAAAGTAATTTACAGGATCAACCGCCGGAGCCGTCATGCCGCTGTCTGCCCTTACCGGAACGCGCCTGCGCGAAAGGCGGCTGGCCTTGGGGCTGAAACAGGCCGATCTTGCCCAGCGGGTCGGAATTTCTGCCAGCTATCTGAACCTGATCGAACACAACCGCCGCCGGATCGCCGATGATCTTCTGGCCGAGATGGCCCAGGCGCTGGATGTGCCTTTGGCCACCTTGCAAGAGGGCCATGCGGGCCAGTTGGTGGATGGGCTGCGCGCCGCTGCCGCCGCCGTGCCGGGCGCCGCGGCCGAGGTGGAGTGGGTCGAAGACCTGCTGGGGCGCTTTCCCGGCTGGTCGGCGGCGCTGGTCGAATTGCATGACCGCAGCCGCGCCCTTGGCCGTGCGGTCGAGGTGCTGAATGACCGGATGGCGCATGACCCGCATCTGTCGGCCAGCCTGCATGAGGTTCTGTCGGCCGTCTCCTCGGTGCGCACGACGGCGGCCATTCTGGCCGATACCGAAGACATCGACGCCGACTGGCGCGCGCGGTTTCACCGCAACCTGCATGAAGACAGCGAAAGGCTGGCCCAAGGCGCCGAGGCCTTGGTGGCCTATCTGGATGCCGCGGGGCAGGGGCAGGATCACACCATCAGCACCCCGCAAGACGAGGTGGAATCCTGGGCCGAGGCCTGTGATTGGGATCTGAGCGACGCCGAAGACATCGCGCAATCGCCCCATCTCGCCTCTGCCGCGGGGCGGGTGCTGGCGGCAGGGTTGAAGGCGCAATGTGAGGCCGATCTTGCGGCCATGCCCGCCCCCGCCTTCAACCGCACCATGGCGGCGGGGGCTGACCCCCTGACGCTGGCGCGCGGCTTTGGGGTGCCTGTGCTGGCGGCGTTTCGGCGCATGGCGCTGCGCGCGGGGTCGGGGTTCGGGCTCTTGATCTGCGACGGTTCCGGCACGCTGACGCTGCGCAAGGCGATTGCGGGGTTTTCGCCGCCGCGCTTTGGCGCTGCCTGCCCGCTCTGGCCGCTGTTCACGGCACTTGCCCGCCCCGAAACCCCGGTCGAGGCGGTGATTGCGCTGCCCGGTCCGCAAGGCGCGCGGCTGCGCGCGCGGGCGTTTGCGCAGGTGCGCTATCCCGGCGGGTTTCGCGGCCCGGAACTGCGTGAAGCGGCGATGCTGCTGGCGCCCGAACCTGCGGGGGCAGAACCTGCGGGGGCAGAGCCTGCGCTGGAAGTGGGCCCGACCTGCCGCATCTGTCCGCGCCCCGCCTGTCCCGCAAGGCGCGAGCCGTCGATCCTGCAAGGCTGATCTTTTTTGACAGATGCCGGTTTTGCCCCGATAGTCGGCAGCGGGGAAACACCATCACACCGGGGAAGATATGGCGGGCCGTGTGCTCTTGATCGAGGATGAGCCGAACATCGCCGAGGCGATCCGCTTTATCCTGTCGCGCGAGGGCTGCGAGGTCATGGTCGAGGCGGACGGCGCCCGCGCGCTGGCGCGCATCGCTGACTGCGACCCCGATCTGGTGATCCTTGATCTGATGCTGCCGGGGATGAGTGGGCTGGAAATCCTGTCCGCGCTGCGGGCCAGCCCGGTGACGCAAGGGCTTAAGGTCTTGATGCTGACCGCCAAAGGCCAAGGCCGCGACCGCGAGGCCGCCGAACGCGCCGGGGTTTCGGCCTTTATGGCCAAACCCTTTGCCAATGCCGATATGCGGGCGCAGGTCCGCGCGCTGTTGGAGGGCTGATGCCACAGGGGCCCCTGTTTCTTGCCCGTGCCGTCTATCGCCGCCGCCGCCTGCGCGACGCGGGTCGGCTTTTGCCGGTGCTGGGGCTGTTGCTTTTGGTGCTGCCGGGCCTTGGTCAGGGCAATACGGAAGGCGCGGGCCAGACGGCGATTTACATCTTTGTGGTCTGGGCGCTGTTGATCGCCGCCGCCGCCGCACTGGCCCCCGGCCTGTCGCGCACCGAAGGCGAGGCGGACCCGATGGATGATCCCCCCGATCCGTCCGGGGACCCGCGCTGAGATGCCCTTCAACCTTCTGGTCCTGATCTGCCTCTTTTACGTCGCCTTCCTGTTCCTTGTCGCCTTTGTCGCCGAGCGGCGGGCGGCGATGGGACGGTTGGGCTTCCTGCGCTCGCCGATGATCTACACGCTGTCCTTGTCGATCTATTGCACGGCATGGACCTTTTACGGCGCGGTGGGATATGCGGCGCGCTCGGGGTTGGAGTATCTGACGATCTATCTTGGCCCGACACTGGTCTTTGTCGGCTGGTGGCTGGTGTTGCGCAAGCTGGTCAGGATCGGGCGGCAACAGCGTGTCACCTCGATTGCCGATCTGATCTCCAGCCGCTTTGGCAAATCGAACATCCTTGGTGTCGTCGTCACCCTGATCGCGGTGATCGCCGCCACGCCCTATATCGCCTTGCAATTGCAATCGCTGACCCTGTCCTTTTCGGTCTTTGCCCAAGGCGCGCCAAAGGATTGGCTGTTGCCGGGGCATGAGAATGTGGCGCTGTGGGTGGCGGCGGGCTTGGCCTTGTTCACCATCCTGTTCGGCACCCGCAAGCTTGATGCCAAGGAACAGCACCATGGCATTGTCACCGCCATCGCGGTCGAGGCTGTGGTCAAGCTGGTGGCGCTCTTGGCGGTGGGCAGTTTCGTCGTCTGGGGGCTGGCGGGGGGCATCGGCCCGACGATCGACCTGATCTCGGTCTACAAGGCCCCGGGCTGGGCCTTTCAAAGCGATCGCTGGATCGGGCTTATCACGCTGTCGGCGGCGGCCGTTCTCAGCCTGCCGCGGATGTTTCAGGTCATGGTGGTGGAAAACGTCGATGAACGCCATCTGGCGCGGGCCAGTTGGGCCTTTCCGGCCTATCTCTTTGCCATGAGCCTGTTCATCCTGCCCATCGCCGTCATGGGGCTGGAGCGGATGCCCGAAGGGGCCAACCCCGACATGTTGGTGCTGACGCTGCCCTTGGCCGAGGGGCAGGGCGCCTTGGCGATGTTGGCCTTTCTGGGCGGGTTTTCATCCGCCACCTCGATGGTGATCGTGGAAACCATCGCGCTGGCGACGATGATTTCCAACAACGTCGTCATGCCCTTGTGGCTGCGGCTGCGCCCCGATGCGGCGCTGTCGGGCGATTTGCGGGCCGGGGTTCTGCTGACCCGCCGTCTGGCGATTGCGGGCGTCTTGACGCTGGGGCTGTTCTACTATCGGTTTTCCGGCGGCTCTGCCGCGCTGGCGGCCATCGGGCTGATTGCCTTTGCCGGCATGGCGCAATTCCTGCCTGCCATGCTGGGCGGCATCTTCTGGCGGGGCGGCACCAAGGTGGGGGCTTTGGCCGGGCTTGTCACCGGCTTTGTCATCTGGGTCTATACGCTGTTTCTGCCCTCGTTCGGGATTGATGCGGTGATCCCCAGCCATGTCTTTGCCGAGGGATTGTTCGGTCTGGATTGGCTGCGCCCGCGCGCGCTGTTTGGCACCGAGGGCATGGACCCGCTGGTACATTCGATCTTCTGGTCGCTGTCGTTGAACACGCTGGCCTTCGCGCTTGGTTCGGTCCTGTCCTTTCCCGACCCGGTGGAGCGCATCCAAGGTGTGGCTTTCGTCAACGCCTTTGACCGCGAGGCACAGGCCGAACGCCTTGGCTGGAGCCATGGCCAAGCCGAACCGGAGGCGCTGTTGTCGCTGGCGCAGCGCATCCTTGGCGAGGAGGCGCTGACCTTTTTCGAAGCGCAGGCCCGTCTGCAAGGCAAGGAAGGGTTCCTGCCCGATCTGACGCCCGCCTTTCTGGCCGAGGCGGAACGCAAGCTGGCAGGTTCGGTGGGCGCCGCCACGGCCCATGCCATGATCAGCCAGCTTTTCGGCCATGCCACGGTGACGGTGGAGGATCTGATGGCGGTGGCGAATGAAACCGCGCAGATCATGGAATATTCCGCCAAGCTGGAAGCCAAGCAGGAGGAGCTGACCCGCACCGCCCGGCAATTGCGCGAGGTGAACGAAAAGCTGACCCAGCTTTCGGTGCAAAAGGATGCCTTCCTCAGCCAGATCAGCCATGAGCTGCGCACGCCGATGACCTCGATCCGGGCCTTTTCCGAAATCCTGACCGAAGGCGAGGTTCCGGCCGACATGGTGACCTCCTCGGGGCGCATCATTCATTCCGAAGCGATGCGGTTGACGCGGTTGTTGGACGATCTTCTCGACCTGTCTGTTCTGGAAAGTGGCACGGTGCAATTGAACCTGTCACTGGCCCATCTGGGCGAGATGCTGGACCGCGCGGTGCAAGCCTCGGGGCAGAGCCGGCCGGAGCGTCCCTTTGAGATCCGCCGCACCGAATTGAACGAGGAACTCTATCTGCTGACCGATGCCGACCGGCTGGTGCAGGTCTTCATCAACCTGATTTCCAACGCGCGGAAATATTGTGATGCCGATCCGGGCGTGCTGCGCATTGCCGTGCGGCAAAAGGGCGGTCGGGTGACGGTGGATTTCATCGACAATGGCAAGGGGATTCCAAAAGAGTTCCAAAGGCTTATCTTCGAAAAATTCGCAAGGTTGACCGATCAGATGCGGGCGGGCGGCGCGGGCCTCGGGCTGGCGATCGTGCGCGAGATCATGGCCAATCTGGGCGGGTCGATTTCCTATCTGCCGGGCCAAAAGGGCGCGGCCTTCCGCGTGACGCTGCCCTTGCGGCTGGAAAAGACCGCCGCAAAAGCGCCGCAAAATTCGGGTTCGTAAAGGCTTTGGCAACCTTCTTCGGGCAAGGCTGACCGTCAGAGACAAGACTGGAACCGCCATGGCCGCCGATGACAGCGCGATCCGCCGCAAACTCGCCTCCGCCAAGGCCGAGGCGCAGGATGGTGGGCCGGGGGCCGACCGCAGTTGGCGTGTGGCCTTGGCCCGCGCGGCCCGTGATGAGTTGAAGCTGCCGCTTGAGGTGCGCAGGCTGGCGATCAGGCGCGCCGGTCTGGCAGAGGTCATGGAACTGCCCCCCGAGCGGGCCTTGATCGCGGTGCTGGAAGGCCCCGGTGAAGGGTTGGGGGTGTTGATCCTCGCGCCCGAGGTGTTGCAGGCCATGGTGGAGGTGCTGACCATCGGCAAGGTTGCCGCAACTGCGCCGCCTGCCGACCGCCGCCCGACCCGCACCGATGCCGCGATGGTGGCCCCCATGCTGGATGCCGCCCTGACCGATCTGGAGCGCGCGCTGGAGCAGGAGGCCGATCTGGTCTGGGCGGGGGGGTGGCGCTATGCGTCTTTTCTGGATGATCCGCGCCCGCTTGGCCTGATGCTGGAGGATTTCGGCTATCGGGTGCTGAAGGCCGAGGTTGTTCTGGCCAATGGCGCCCGGCAAGGCATGGTGCAGTTGATCCTGCCTGCCGAAGGCCGGGGCCGCCCTCCGGCCCGCGGGGCGGCCACGCGCAGTTCCCATGACGATGCCCATGCCCATCGCGCCTTTGCCGAAGCCTTGGCCGAGGAGGTGGAGACGGTGGAGGCCACGCTTGTCGCCGTGCTGATGCGCCTGTCGCTGCCGCTTTCGGGGGTGATGGGGCTTTCGGTGGGCGATGTCTTGCCCTTGGCCAGCGCCTCGCTGGACCGGATCAGCCTTGAGGGGGGGGATGGTCGCAAACTGGCCGAAGGCAAGCTTGGCCAGAACCGTGGGATGCGGGCCTTGCGGCTTGCGGCGACGATGGGCGCGACCAAGACCCCCGTGGCGAAAGCAACCGCCTTGCCGCCCTTGGGGGGGGATCTGCCATCGCTGCGCCAGACGGGCTAAGGCCGTCAGGCCTTGGCAAACGCCTCGATCAGCGGGCGGAACTGTTCATGGGAATAGCCCGCCTCGGCGGCGATGCGCAGCATGTCATCCACCGGCATCCGCCCGGCATGGACCAACTCCCACACGACGGTGGACCGGTTTCCGCTGGCACAATAGGCCAGAACCGGGCCACCGGCGGCGTCAATCGCGGCGCGTTGGCGGGCGACCAGATCTGCGGTGAACTGGCCCGGCGTAATTGGGTTTACGGCAAAGGCCAGCCCGGCGGCGCGGGCCGCCTCGGCCATGGCGCTGGCCTGCAAATCGCCCGGAATTTCCGCATCCGGCCGATTGTCGATCACCAGAACAAAGCCCATGGCCTTGACCGCTGCCAGATCCTCGGGCGCGATCTGCGGGGCGACGCTATAGGCATCGGTCAGGCGGCGAATATCAAGCGTCATGGCGCGTGGTCCTTGGATTCTGGTCTTGGTACATTCTGGTCACGATGTGGTGCGCGATTTCAGCCATCCGGCCACTGTCGGCGCAACGACCATACCCGAGACCATGGCGAGGCAAAAGAGGGCACCGCCCCAGCCGCCGATGGCAAAGGAGGCCAGCGCCGGACCGGGGCAAAGCCCCGCCAGCCCCCAGCCCGCGCCGAACATCACCGACCCGATCACCAAGGCCCGGTCAAACCGCGCCGGGGTGCGGGCCGGGGTCGGGGTGCCCAAAAGCGACACGCCGCGCCGCTCGGCCAGGCGCCAGACGAAAAACATCGGCAGAACGGCCCCGCCCAGCACGAAGGCCAGCGTCGGGTCCCAGTCGCCGAAGAAATCAAGCCAGCCCTGCACCTTGCGGGTGTCGATCATGCCCGACACCAAAAGGCCCGAGCCAAAAAGCGCGCCTGCCGCAAAGGCCGACAGGCTACGCGGGTCAAAACTGCGTGCGGTCATCAGATCACCCCCAGCATCTGGCGGAACACCAGCACCGTCACGCCCCCGGCCACCAGATATATCAGCGTCGAGACAATGCCGCGCGGGGCCAGACGCGATATGCCGCAGACCCCGTGGCCCGAGGTGCAGCCATTGGCCAGCCTTGTGCCGATGCCGACCAAAAGCCCGCCCACAAGGATGATGAGCGGGTTCGAGGTGATCTTGGTATCGACGCTGTGATAGAGCGGCACCAGCAGGGGCGGCACCACCAGCGTGCCAAAGAGGAAGGCCAGCCTTTCGCCCATCGTCTCGCGCCCGGTGCCATCGGCCAGCCCGCCAAGGATGCCCGAGGCCCCCATGATGCGGCCGTTGACCAAGAGATAAAGCCCCGCGGCGGCGCCGATCATCAGCCCGCCCACCGTGCCCCAGATCCAATCGGTTGGAATCATCCTGCCCTCCTGCCTGACGATCGGCAGGATTAGAGCCCGTTCACCGGCACTTTCAAGTAGCTGATGCCATTGTCATCGGGTTCTGGCATCTGGCCCGCCCGCATATTGACCTGCAAAGAGGGAATAATCAGCCGCGGCATGGCCAGCGTCGCATCCCGCGCCTGACGCAGCGCGACGAATTCCTCGCGCGCATGGCCGGCCCCGACATGTTTGTTCAGCGCCTTTTGTGCCCCGACGGTGGTTTCCCAAGCATAGTGATCGCGCCCCTCGGCCTTGTAGTCATGGCCGACAAAGACGCGGGTTTCGTCGGGCAGGGCAAGGATCTTCTGGATCGAGGCCCAGAGCGTTTCCGCCGATCCGCCCGGAAAGTCGCAGCGCGCCGTGCCGTAATCGGGCATGAACAAGGTATCGCCGACAAAGGCCGCATCGCCGATCACATAGGTCAGACAGGCGGGCGTGTGGCCCGGCGTGTGCAAGACCTCGGCCCGCATCTGGCCGATCATCAGGCTGTCGCCTTCGGCAAACAGCCGGTCAAACTGGCTGCCATCGCGTTGAAACCGGGTGCCTTCGTTGAACACCTTGCCAAAGGTTTCCTGCACCACTGTGATGCGGTCGCCAATGCCGATCTGGCCGCCAAGCGCCTCTTGGATATAGGGCGCGGCCGACAGGTGATCGGCGTGGACATGGGTTTCCAGAACCCATTCCAGCCGCAGATCATGGGCGCGGATATGGGCGATCACCGCATCGGCCGACCGCGTATCGGTGCGTCCCGAGGCATAGTCGAAGTCCAAGACGGAATCGATCACCGCGCAGGCCCGGCCATTCGGTTCTTGCACCAGATATGTTATGGTGTTGGTGGCCTCATCGAAAAAGGCATGGACCAAGGGTTGCATGGCCGTCTCCATTGGCGCGGGGTCCATGGTATTCTAGAGCGGGGCGCCATATATTTCAAGGATTGAATGTATGACGTTGACTTACATCAAGGTGAAATCCTGCACATGGGGTTAGGATTTTAACCAGACAGGAAAGGACCCGACATGACCACACTCACCTTGCGCAAAGCCCAACTGGAAAGCCGTCTTGCGGACCTGTCGGTGCGCCTGAAGGGCATTGATGCCGAGTTGGACAGCCACAATGCCCAAGACTGGGAAGAATTGGCCACCGAGCGCGAGGGCGACGAGGTGTTGGAGGATCTGGGGCAGGCCGGTCAATTGGAGATCCGCCAGATCGAGGCCGCTTTGGCCCGGATCGCCGAGGGCGAATACGGGTTCTGCACCAAATGCGGGGCCGAGATTGGCGAGGAGCGTTTGAATCTTTTGCCGCATACGCCGTTCTGCCGCCATTGCGCGGCCTGATCGGGCCAAGAAAGGGGAGAGCCACATGAACAGCCATTCCGACAGCGCCTTGGGCCAGATGGCCCATCTGGCGGGCGAGATGACCGAGGTGGCCGTCGCAGGGCAGGCGGCGGGTCTGCGGCTTTTGGCGGCGGAAATGCAGGCGCTGGCCTCGCTGATGCCGGGGCTTGCTGCGCCGTCCGCCCAGACGTCCGCCCAGACGTCCGCCCAGACGTCCGCCCAGCCGTCCACACTGCCGTCCGACTCCGAGGTCGAGGCGGAATTCGACAATATGCCGGTCTAGGCCAGAGGCCCTTTTTCTTCAAACCTGCAACGAACTTGCCGTTTTGCAGCGGTGCCTGCGCGCCAGCCATTGCCTTTCACAAACCGCTTTCGCTTAATGTCGCCAGCGCCATGGGGTGGATGGCCGGTGTCGGTGCGGGTGCAAATGGGGTGCGGGATGGCAGGTCGGGCGTTGATCCAGCGGCGGATACAGGGTGCGGCTCTGGTTTTGTCGCTCAACCGTCCGCCGGTGAATGCGCTGAACGCCGAGGTGATGGCCGCGCTGTCACTTGCCCTGACCGAGGCCGCAGATGACCCCGCCATTTCGGCCGTGGTGCTGGCCGCCGAGGGGCCGCATTTCTCGCCCGGTGTCGATGTCGGGGAACTGGGCCGGGTGCAAGGGGCCGGTCTGCCCAAACTGACCGCCGAGATCGAGGCGATGGCGAAACCAGTGGTGGCCTGTGTGGCGGGCAATTGCCTGGGGGCGGCGGCAGAGTTGATCCTGGCCTGTCATGGCCGGGTTGCACATGAAGCCGCGCGGATTGGCTTTCCCGAGGTGTCCTTGGGGCTGGTGCCGGTGGCGGGCAGCACGCAACGTCTGCCCCGTCTGGTGGGGGCGCCCATCACCTTGCAGCTTTTGACCAGCGGCGCGCCGGTCCGCGCCGTGGACGCCTTGGCGATGGGGCTGCTGGATGCCGTGGTCGAGGACAAGCCTTTGCCCCGCGCGGTGGCGCTGGCGCTGGATCTGGCTGAAAAACCCTTGGTCAAGACCTCGGATTGCACCAAGGGCCTGCGCGACCCGCTCGCCTTTCAAGCCGCCATCGCCGAGGCCCGCAAGGCGCATGAGGGCTGGCGCCTGCCTGCGCCCGTCGCGGTGATCGCCTGTGTCGAGGCCGCACTTTTGCTGCCCTTTGATCTGGGGCTGACCTTTGAACAGGCACAGGCCGAGATGATGGCCGAAAGCGCCGAGGCCGCCGGGTTGCGCCACGCCTTTCTGGCGCAGCGGCGGGCAATGCTGCCGCCTGCGGCCCTTGCCGCCGCGGCGCCTGCGCCCTTGTCGGCGGTGACGGTGCTTGGCACGGCGGGGCTGGCGCCCGAGGTGGTGCAGATGGCGCTTGGCGCCGGGCTGCGCGTGCGGCTGGTGGCGGGCAACCGCGACAGCCTTGGCGCGGCGCTGACGAAGGTCGCCGCCCGGCACGAGGCGCTTGTGGCCGAGGGCAGGCTTTCACCAGCCGCGCGCGAGGCGGATTGGGCGCGGCTGACCGGCTGCACCGGGGCCGAAGGGGCCGGGCCTGCCGATCTGGTGCTGATCGCGGCCGATGCGCCGGGGCATGTCCCCGCCTCCGGCCCGCCTGTCGCCTTGGGGCGAGAGGGGCCGATTGCGCTTTACCCGGCGGCGGCGGCGGGCGGTCTGGCCCAGCTTGCCATCGCGCCGGGGGTGCCACTGCCGCATCAGGCGCTTGCCTTGGCCTTTGGGCGCAAATTGGGCTGGCAAGTGCTGGTGCAAGGGCCGGGGGCCGCAATCGACCAGCGGCTGCGGCTTGCGCTGGCGCGGGCCATTGCCGTGCTTGAGGAGACGCGTCAGGCCGACCGCGCCCGGATCGCCGCCGCGCTGGCGGCCCATGGGCTTGGGGCCGGCACCAGGCCGAAGCTGCCCCCCGCCCCCGATGGCGGGGCGGAGATCCGGGATTTCTGCCTTGCCGCCGTGATGAATGAGGCGGCGGTGATCGTGTCGGAAAGTGTGGCGCATCGCCCGTCGGATGTGGATGCGGCCGCGCTGCTCTCCGGCCTGTTCCCACGTTGGGAAGGGGGGCCGATGTTTCAGGCCGACCGCATCGGCGCCATGGCGCTCAGGGCGGATCTGCGCCGCCGGGCGCTACACCATCCGCGAATCTTTACACCCGCCGCCGTCTTTGACCTCTTGCTGGCCGAGGGGCAGAGCTTTGCCGATCTGAACCGTTGAAGGCGGTGCAAGGAAGGCGGTGCAAGGCTCAGGAGAGAACGACACCGAAGACCACGCACATCAGCCCAAGGCCCGAAACCGCCAGTGCGGCCATGTTCAGGATGACGACGCGCTGCAAGGTCGCGCGCATTTCGGCATCGGGCAGGCCCGCGCGCTTGGCCCGCAGCGCCAGCACGATGCATCCCACCAGACCCGCCACGCCCAAAAGCGTCAGCGCCGCCCCGATCCAGATCAGCCAATCCATCATGTGTCGTCTCCGGCGTGTTCGCGACCTTATGCCCGCAGGCAAAGGGTTTATACCATGTCAGCTTTGAGTTGAGTTGAAAAACGCGGCCGCTCTCACAGGTTTGAACGCGGTTTTCGATGGGCCAGTTTCAGGGAAAACCTGACAGGCCCTAGAACAGGATCTTGTAGGTGTTGCCCAGCGTGTCGGTTGCCGTGCCGGTGCCGCTCGTGGTGCCGCTGCCCATGATGAAGGTGCCTTGCACCCGCGTGCCGTCACGGCAGACGGCATAGATCTCGCCCGAGTTGACGCCGCCGACGGTTTCGGAACTGCGGCCAAGCTTGCCGCCCAGATCGCGGATCGACAGGCTGATGCCCCGCTCGCGGGTTTGCACGCGGGGGGCGACGCTGCTCCAGGTGCCCTTGCAGCGCGGGCCCTTCGGGATGCGGAACGTCAATTGTCCGGAATTATCCTTGTAATTCGACGCTTTGGCCGTGATGACCGGCGGCGGCGTCTGCGCGGCCAACGGCCCCGCGGTCGGATAAAGCTGCATGTCCTTTGAAGACCCGCAGGCCGCCAGAAGCAGCGTGATGGTCATGGCGGAAACAAGGCGATTGGACATGCGATGATCCTTCAATGAACGACGGTTGACGCAATGACCCCGACGCTCGTCACTGTCAATCCCGCCAAAAGAGCATCCGCCGCCACCCAACCGAAATTGCCTGCCTAAAGGGCAGGGGTGGCTTGGATATGAAGGGGGGATCGGCCGGGGCGCAGTCGGGGTGACTGGTTCGCTCGGCTTGGGCGCATTTTCCTTTGAGCTTGCCGGTGGGGATACCCATGCGGGGGCACGATATGGGCGTGTTTCAACCAGCTATGCGTTCAGATTCTGACTGTGGTGCCTGCCCTGTCCCAAGGCGCTAATCCCTTGATCGGCAAAGAAGGAGGGATTGGCTGGGGCAGCAGTACACCTTGTATTGGTTGGTCTGGTGTCGAAACGCTGCGGGGTTGTTGGAGGGTGGGGCTGTTCTGGCCATTTTGATCCATCAGATATCAAATCAGCGAGAAGTTTTGCCATCGTGGGTCGTGCGGCTATGGCCAAGTTTTTGGCCTGTCGCTCGCTTGTAAAAACTTATGATGTGCAATCATCACGATCAAGCTTCGATAACCCGGCTGTAATGGCAATATTGGCCCAAAGGGCAATGCCATAGCCTATGCGCCGACACTGGCAATAAAATCCGACCACGGAAATTCTGCTTTTGAGCAGCCTTTTCCGAGACTTTCTCAGCGGTATATCTTGCGGGATGGCTCGTATCGGTTTGAGCGGCAAACCTAGGATCCGGCCGGTTACGACAGTGCGCAGGGCCGCTCAGCTTGTCCGTCGCTTCAGCAAGAGTGCCAGCGCCAGAATGATGGCAATGGCGATCAAAGTCTGGGTACCGATCGCATCAATGAGAAGCGAGAGGTTCACCATCACCGATGTCACATAGGGGCCGGCATCCGCCCCCAGCAGAAGGTAGGCCAGAACGATCAGACCAAAGAGTGCAAACCCGGTTTCCGTCACGGCAAGAAGCAGCCGTCTGACGTTTGCGAGATGCCTCAGTATTTCGTCCATGAAGCCATCCTTTTCATGCTGGAGGCGGACTGATTATATCAGCGCTTGTCGAGCAGCCAAAGGACGACGCCAAGCGAAATCAGACCAGCGAGGCCTGCACTGCCAAGTGTAGAGACAAGGCCGGTGATGTTGCCAACAACATCGCCGAGGAACGCCATATTGGCCGACCCGACCAGCAAAGACGCTACAATTGCCAGAGCAAGCAGACCGATACCGATCTCAGTCATGCTGCTGACTACATTTCTTGCTTTCTCAAACATGCTCGATTCCTCCTATTGTTATCGGACCGTATCAACCAGCCCGCGACAAATTGTCATAGGCGAAATTCCGCCAGTCAACTGAAAATAACGCCCGCCCCATATTGGTTGCGCATCTGTGTTTGTGCGCATAGGCCTCTGAACAGATCAGCGCGGTGGTTTTTTCTGGTTTATAAAATCCGCAAATGGAACATTTTATCGTGTATCGGGGGGGATTTAGCGGTCAATTCCTGATGCCCCGGCCGCCAAACGTGGCCCATCACGCAGGCTGGGCAAATGTTGCGTGGGTGTCACATTCATCTACCATATTTCGTCCGTCACGTGGAAAACGTTGGGCCGCTCATGCCCGGCGCCTGCTTTCGGTTCGGCGCAACTGACTCCGTAAACCCCAAACACCAGCGCAAAAGGCAATGCTGCCCCTAAACGGGCGAATACGTAATTTGGCAGATGAGTGGGACTTTAATGCGAAGGGGGGCGACTATGATCTTTTTAACAGGGCGTTCTGCTGGCCCCCGCCAACGCACTTCCCCGACACCCGCAATACCCGACTGGGGCATCCCTTGGGGCGGTTCTGCCCTGATCTTGGGCGCTAAGCCCTTGATTGGAAATGAAGGGAAGGATTGGCTGGGGCGCTAGGATTCGAACCTAGGTATGGCGGTACCAAAAACCGCTGCCTTACCACTTGGCGACGCCCCAACCGTGGGGGGGTATTTAGCGAAGGGCTTTCGGGGGTGCAAGGGGGATTTCGCAAAAATCTCTGGTGGTTGTCAGGCGCAGGCCGGGCAGCTATGCGGGAGCCATGAAACAAGCGGATGTGATCGTTGATGTGATCGTTCTTGGCGCGGGCGCGGCCGGGCTGATGGCCGGGATCGAGGCTGCGCGGCGGGGGCGGCGGGTGGTGGTGATCGACCATGCGGCGCGGGCCGGGGAAAAGATTCGAATCTCGGGCGGGGGGCGGTGCAACTTTACCAACCTCGGGATTGCGGCGGAGCGATTCTTGTCGAAGAACCCGCGCTTTGCGCTTTCGGCTCTGAAACGCTTCACCGCGTGGGATTTCATCGGGCGGCTGGATGCGGCGGGAATCGCTTGGCATGAAAAGACGCTGGGGCAATTGTTCTGTGATGGCTCGGCCAAGGAGGTCGTGGCGCTTTTGACCGGCGATCTGGCGGCGGCGGGGGCGGAGCTTTGGTTGTCCTGCACCGTTGGCGCGGTACGGCGGAGCGCGCAGGGCTTTGCGGTGGAGACGGCGCGCGGGGGCTTGCGCGCAGCCTCGTTGATCGTGGCGACAGGGGGCAAGTCCATCCCGAAGATGGGCGCCACCGGCTTTGGCTATCAGCTTGCCGAAAGTTTCGGTTTGCCGCTGGTGGAAACCCGGCCCGCTCTGGTGCCTTTGACCTTTGCCGAACAGGAATTGGCCTGGATGGCCCCCTTGGCCGGGGTGGCGCTGCCGGGACGGGCCAGTTGTGGCAAGGTGGGCTTTGACGAGGCGGTGCTGTTCACCCATCGCGGGCTGTCGGGACCGGCGATCCTGCAAATCTCCAGCTATTGGCGCGAGGGGCAGGCGGTGGCGCTGAACCTGTGCCCCGGTGTCGATGCGGCGGCGGTCCTGAGGGCTGCGAAGCAGGAGAATGGCCGGGCCTTGCTGCGCACCGCGCTGGCGCGCTTGGTGCCCGAAAAGCTCGCGCGACGGATCGAGGCGGATCTGGGGATGGAGGCTGCCATCGGCACGCTGTCCAACGCGGGGCTGGAGCGTGTGGCGGGTCATCTGCGCGACTGGCGGCTGATGCCGGTCGGATCCGAGGGCTACCGCACGGCAGAGGTCACCTTGGGCGGTGTCGACACCGATGCGCTGGACGCCCGCACCATGGAGGCCAAGGGCGTGCCGGGGCTGTATTTCGTCGGCGAGGTGGTGGATGTCACCGGCTGGCTGGGCGGCTACAACTTCCAATGGGCCTGGTCGTCAGGCTGGGCGGCGGGGCAGGTGGCGTAGGGCTGCGTGCACTCCTCGTCGACTTCGTCGCGCGTCGTGGGTATCGACGAGGAGACGAAGTCGCCCGAGGAGACGCGGTCAGACCCGCATCGGATCGGCCTTGGCCAGCCGGTCAAAGCCCATCAGGCTGGCGATCAGCGCGGGCATGTCGGCAAGCCGGATCATGTTCGGGCCATCGGACGGGGCGCGATCGGGGTCTTCATGGGTTTCAAGGAACACGCCCGCAATCCCCAAGGCCACGGCCGCGCGGGCCAGAACCGGCGCGAATTCGCGTTGGCCGCCCGAACTTTCGCCCAAGCCGCCGGGGAAGGCCACCGCATGGGTCGCATCCATTACCACCGGATAGCCGGTGCGGCCCATGATCGGCAGGCTGCGCATGTCGGCGACAAGACCGTTATAACCAAAGGTGGTGCCGCGTTCGGTCAGAAGGATACGCTCATTCCCGGTCGAGGCGATCTTTTCGGCGACATTGGCCATGCCATAGGGATCAAGGAACTGGCCCTTTTTCACATTCACCGCAGCCCCGGTGCGCCCGGCGGCCAATAGCAGGTCGGTCTGGCGGCAAAGAAGCGCGGGGATTTGCAGCACATCCACCACGGCGGCCACCTCGGCGGCCTGTTCGGGTTCGTGGAAATCGGTCAGCACCGGCATGCCCATGGCCTTGACGGCCTCCAGCACCTTCAGACCGGCCGCCATGCCAAGCCCGCGCTTGCCTTTCAGGCTGGTGCGGTTGGCCTTGTCATAGCTTGCCTTGAACACGAATTGCGCGCCAGCGGCCTTGCAGGCCTCGGCCAGCACGCCTGCGATCATCTGGGCATGGTCAAGGCTTTCCAATTGGCACGGCCCCGCAATCACCAGCAAGGGCCGGTCATTGCTGACGGTCAGCCCGCCGATTTTCACGTCTTTCGAAGTCATCACGCCGAAACCTGCTCCCTTAGGATCGCCACCGTCATCGAGATCATCAGATAGATGCCCGCGAAGATCAGCATGACGACCAATGTGTTTTCAAAGGCGCGCGGATAGGCGGCCTCGTCGGGCGCCACCGGCTGCACCGCAACCGACAGATAGCGTGTTTGGCGGTTGGCTTCCACCCTTGCGACTTCCATCGCCTGCAAGGATTGCGCGAGAAGAAGTTGCCGGGTCTGCGCATCGGCCTGCGCTACCAGAAGATCCGATTGCACCTGCGCCAGCGACACCCCGTCCTGCCCGGCCTCGGTCAGCTTGGCGCGCATCTCGGCGATCTGGTTTTCCAGCGCGGCGATCCGGCGTTTCAGTGGCTCCATCCGGGCCTTGTTCGGCGATTTGTTGGATTCCATCTGCACCAGCGACAGTTGGTCTTGCGTCAATTGGGTTTCCAGTTGGCCGATCTGGCTGGTGATAAGCCCGACCTCGGCTTCGGAGCTGAGAACCTTGAACTTTTCCTGCAATTGCACGACGCGGATGTTTGCGGCCTGATATTTCTTTTCCGCATCCTCATAGCTGTCACGCGCGCCGCGCATCTGGTCTTCGCGCAGGCGTTGGGTCATCTGGTCGACCTGTTCTTCGGCATAGCCGATCAGGGCTTGCGAAAACTCCACCGCTTTTTGCGGATCGGCGGCGGTGACTTCCATCTTCACCACGCCTTCAGTCGGATCATAGGCGATGCGGACGATCTTTTTATAAAGCTTATAGGCCGCAGATTCGCTGGCATCGGGGGCAAGGCGCTGGATCACATCAAGCGTGGGGTCGGAAAAATGCCCGCGAAAGCCGTTGTCCTGCTCCAGCCGCTGCATGGCGACCTGACTTTGCAGATAGCCCTGCACCGCAATCGAATCCTGTGCGGTCGCCATCGGGGTGGAGGAGAACAGCCCCCCCATCGCCGAGGCTCCGGGGGCCTCGGCCTGCTGAATGACGAACTGGGTCTTGGCAGCATACATCGGGGTCGCGATGGTGTAGAAATAGAGGCCCGCCAGAAAGGTCGGCAACAGCACAAAGACCGCGAGGCGCGCCATCAGAAGTGCGGATTTGCGGCGGCGGCGGCGGGCGATGTCGCGCTGAATGCGCGCGACTTCGGCCAGATGTGTTTGCTCGGCGCGCAGTTCGGTCGAGGGCAGTTGCGCGGGTTTGATGGTTTGCGGCAGCCGGATGCCATCGCCGCCTGGTGTGACCGTCAGCGCGCGCGATGTGCCATCGGGTGGCGCGCCATCGCCCCCGGCGACGAGTTCCAACACCGCATTGGCCTGAAACGGGTCAACGCCCTGTGCGCGCAACAGCCGCACCGCATCGAAATCCGATGTCGCGGGCAGGCCGTGCTTTTGCGCCAGCCGCCGCGCCATGCGCAATTGGCGCCCCGTCAGCCCTTCGCGGCGGATCGCGTCGATTTCCATCGGGGCTGCCTCGGGAGAGCCGGGGGCTGCCATGGCTTGCGGCCCCTCTGGCCCGCCTGCGGTGGCAAAGCGGCCTGCGCCAAAGCCATCGGCATGGGCGCCGGGCATGAAGGCATCGTCCCCAAAACCGGCGGCTCGGGTGACAGATTGGGGGGTAGGGCGGGGCGCAGGGCGTGGCACCGATGACAGAGGCGCGGGGGCTGCGGGGATCGGCAGCTCCATCCGGCGGGTGCGGAACCGTTTAACTGTGAGCTTCATAGTCATAAAGCCGCTTCGCCTCATCCAGAGTGTCAAACATGTAAAGCTGCCCGTTGCGCAGCACCGCCGCCGAGCGGCAGAATTTTTCCAGCGTCTGCGGGGAATGGGACACCACGATCACCGTTGCATTCTTCAACCTTTGGCGCAGCACCTGGCCGGCCTTGCGGTTGAATTCGACATCGGTCGAGGAGGGCATGCCTTCGTCGATCAGGTAGATGTCGAAGTCCAGGGCCAGCATCAGCGCGAAAGACAGACGCGCGCGCATGCCCGACGAATAGGTGCCGACCGGCATGTCGAAATATTCGTCCAGACCGCACAGCCAGCGGCAGAAGCTTTCAACATAGTCGGGATCAAGACTGTAAAGCCGGGCGATGTAGCGGGCGTTTTCGGTGGCGGTGTGCTTGCCCATGATGCCGCCCATGAAGCCCAGCGGGAACGAGATGCGCGAGCTGCGCAGGATCTTGCCCTCATCCGGTTTTTCAAGGCCCGCCATCATGTTGATGATGGTGGTCTTGCCGGTGCCGTTGCGCGCAAGAATGCCCAGCGAATGGCCGAGTTCGACCTTGAAACTCGCCTGATCCAGAATGACCTTGCGGGATTTCCCAGTCCAGAACGACTTGCTGACATGTTCAAACGCGATCATTCGAAATTGCCCGTTTGGTGGCCGATGTTTTATGGCCGATGTTTTATGGCAGGTCTCTGGCGTTCAGCCTTGCCGAAAAATGTTGTTGCTCGGTTGCGCTTGGTTTTGCCGCGCGGTTCCCGACCAAGCCCTAATGGGGCTTTGAGGCAGCATTATGTCGTTATTCGTGAGTTGAAGACAATAGAACCGGCGGGGCAGATTGTTTCCGCCCGCCTTAGCGCCGGCCAAACCGCCCCAGCACAATCGCCATGGGGCCTGCCAGAAGCGACAGGGCAAGGCCCAGACGCGCGGCTTCGGCCATGCCGCCACCGGGCAGGGCGCTTTCCAGTGACAGCGCCGGCACGGTAAAGCCCATGCCCGCAACCAGCGCGACCAGCCCTACCTCGCGCCGTCGAAGCGCCGCCGGAAGGCTGGCCCCAAAGGCGCGGATGGCCAGCATCATCCCGGCCAGAAGACCCAAGGGCTTGCCGATCCAAAGGGCGGCCAAAAGCACCAGCGTCGTCGGGGCAAAGGCGCCAAGATCAATGCCGCCCCGCGTCAGGCCAAAGAAGAACAGCACCACGGCCAAGGGTTTGACCATGAGATGAGCCAGCCGGTTCAAGGGATCGTGCAGGAATTCCTCGGCCTCGGCAAAGACGCCAAAGCTGTGATCGGCATGGGGGATGATCAGCAGCACCGGCAAGAGGCCAAGCGCGGGCGGCAGCCCCGAGGCGGCAACCCCGAACCATGACACCAGCCCCGCCAGCACATAGGGCCAAAGCGCCATGGCGCGGCGGCGACGGGCCTCGGTCGGGTTTTGCGGCGCACGGGCGATGGTCAGCCAGACCCCGCCGCAGACCACGAGCGGCAGCAAAAGCCAGGCCAGCCGGAAGATGGCCTCCGGGTCGGTCAGCCCGGTCAGAAGCAGGCCCAGAATGTCCAGCCCGATGGTCAGCAACAGCGACAGATGCAGTGCCGGATGGCCCGAACCAAAGACCGCGCGGGCGGTGAAATAGGCCAAGACGACATCGCCGCCGACCGGCACCTGCCAGCCAAGACCAAAGCGCGCCTCCTCGGCCGTTTCGATCATCAGGCTGACCAAAAGCCAGATCAGGATCGCCCCCAGCGCGCCGCCGATGATTCCGGCCACCGGCGCCAGCGCCCGCCGCCCCGACATGGCACCGCGTTCAAGGATCAACGCCTCCCACAGCTCTTTGCCGATAAAGGCCACGAAGAAGGGCATCATCAGATGCGACACAATCAGCATCGGCGTGACCGACACGGGCAAGGGCGACAGCCATCCCGGCAACATCACATCGAACAGCCGCCATTCCAGCGCGTCATAATAGCTGTCGGGCGACAGGTTCACCCAAAGGCTGGCAAGGCCAATTCCGGCCAGAAGGGCTTGGGCAAAGCGGCGAACAAAAGGCGAGACGCGATACATTCCGGGGCCGTTGATAGGTGAACCTGATCCCGTTGAAGCATTTGGCGTGGCGGGGTTCAATCCGAAATATGGGGCGCATGGGCGGGGTGATATGGGGACTTGTCGGGATGGGCTTTGCCGTCTAGGCCAAGCCTGTCACACCACGAGGCCCCGCCATGACCGAGACCCTGCTTGATGTCGCCCATGCCGCCCTGCAATCGGGCGGCGAGGCCGAGGCTTTGCGGTTCTATCAGGTGCTGGCCGATGCGCCCTTGTGCCTGCTTTTGGTGCGCGAGGTCGAAGGGGCGGCGATCGAGCCGCAGGTGTTTGAGCTGACGGATGGCCCGGTGGTGCTGGCCTTTGACAGCGAAGACCGGCTGGCCGGGTTTCAAGACGCCCCTGCCGCCTATGCCACGCTGCCCGGCCGGGTGATTGCGCAAGGCTTGGCGGGGCAGGGGCTTTGGCTTGGGTTGAACCTTGGCACCGGGGCGGCCAGCGAAACCCTGCTGCCGCCCGAGGCGCTGGCGCATCTGGCCGCGCTTTTGGATGTGACGCCTGCGGAGGCCAAGGCACGCCCCACCGCCTTTGCCGCGCCGGACCTGCCGCAGGCGCTGGACGCGGCTTTGACCCTTGCCCTGCAAGGGGCTGCGGGCTTGGCTGCCGGGGCGGTGCTGGTCGCCGTCACCTATGACACCGGCGCGCGCGGTCATCTCATGGCTTTGGTCGGGGCAAGCCCCGCCGCCGAACCCGCGCTGGCGCGGGCCGTGGCCGAGGCGCTGGCTTTTGCCGGGCTGGAGGCGGCGGCGCTGGATGTCACCTTCCTTGCGCCGGAAGATCCGGCTTTGCGGTCCATGGCGGCCGTCGGGCGCAGCTTTGCCATTGCCGCACCGGAACCTGCCGCGCCGCCGCCCATGCCCGCCGCCCCCGGCACCGACCCGTCGCGCCCGCCAAGATTGCGTTGATCGCATGGGGTAAAATAATACCGCATATTGTAAGGCATTGATTTTACATAAAACTATTCCTCATGCATCGCTTGACCGCTGCACCTGCATCAGCGATAAGCCCGCATCTGAGTATCCGGGGGGCTTTCCCCCTTTTCCTTACGGGACCAACCACATGAAAACCTTTACCGCAACGCCTGCGGATATTGAGAAGAAGTGGATCCTGATCGACGCCGAGGGCGTTGTTCTGGGCCGCCTTGCCACCCTCGTGGCCAATATCCTGCGCGGCAAGAACAAGCCGACCTTCACGCCGCACATGGACATGGGCGACAACGTGATCGTGATCAATGCCGACAAGATCCAGATGACCGGCAAGAAGCGCGAAGACAAGGTCTACTACTGGCACACCGGCCACCCGGGCGGCATCAAGCACCGCACCGCGCGTCAGGTGCTGGAAGGTGCGCACCCCGAGCGCGTCGTGATCAAGGCTGTTGAGCGCATGATCACCCGCAACCGTCTGGGCCGTGTGCAGATGACCAACCTGCGCGTCTATGCCGGCGCCGCTCATCCCCATGAAGCTCAGCAGCCGACCGTCCTTGACGTCAAGGCGCTGAACCCGAAGAACACCCGGAGCGCGTAACGATCATGTCCGATATCAAATCTCTCGACGATCTGAAGTCGGCCGTGGCTGCTGCCCCGGCTGCCGCTCCTGCTGCTGTTGTCCGCGCCCCGGTGCGTGACAAGCTGGGCCGCGCCTATGCGACCGGCAAGCGCAAGAACGCCATCGCCCGCGTCTGGGTCAAGCCCGGCTCGGGCAAGGTTGTGGTGAACGGCAAGGAAATGGCCGCTTACTTCGCCCGTCCCGTGCTGCAAATGATCCTGAAGCAGCCCTTCACCGTTGCCAATGTGGAAGGCCAGTTCGACGTCTACGCCACCGTGGTCGGCGGCGGTCTGTCGGGCCAGGCCGGTGCTGTGAAGCACGGCATCTCGAAAGCCTTGCAGCTTTACGAACCCGCCCTGCGCGGCGCGTTGAAGGCCGCTGGCTTCCTGACCCGCGACAGCCGCGTTGTGGAACGGAAGAAATACGGTAAGCCGAAAGCTCGCCGCTCGTTCCAGTTCTCCAAGCGCTGATCTGGACGGATATTTCAAAACGACAAAGGGCTCGCTTTTGCGGGCCCTTTTTCATTTATGGACGGTTTTTCGCGTTGGCGCTTCCCCTCGGGCCGTTTGCCAATGGCAGGAGAAGGGGCGGGCAATCCCGGTGGCGGAAAGCCGGGCGGGGGCAGGGCGCGGGGAAACCGCGCGCCCTAATTTGTAATCAATACAATTTCCGTCAACCCCACCAGAAGGGCTTGTCCCATTCCGCCTCGGCGGCGGCCTGCGTCAGGCCGACATCGCGCAACAGGTGATCGTCCAGCCTTTCCAGCGCGTTACGGGTTCGTGCGTTCATTTCCCAGCGCGCCACAGTGACCGCAAACCCCATCAGCAAACGCGAGATCGGCGGCAGGGGCATGGCCTGCGGCTGGGCGTATTCAATGCTCTGGGGCATGGGGAACCTCATTTGTGTTGATGTGTGGCGGCAATACCGCTAAGGAATTGATACAATCAACCCGGCCGCCTTGGCCAGCGGAGTATTGCCATGGATACAATTTGGTCAAAGCTGACCGCCGAAGGCGAGGGGCCAAAGTACCTCAACCTCAGCCGCGCCATGCGGGACGGGGTACGCGACGGGCTTTATGCCGAAGGCGCGCAGGTGCCGACGGTGCGCGAACTGGCCTGGGAGTTGAAAGTGACGCCGGGCACGGTGGCGCGGGCCTATCAGATCCTGACGCAAGAGGGGATTTTGGCGGCCACGGTGGGGCGGGGCACCTTCATCGCTGCCCGCAGCGTCCGTCTTGGGCCGACCCAGCCGCTTTATACCGAGTTGGACCCCGGCGTTTTGCAGGGGCGGGTGGATTTGCGTTCGCCGCAATTGCCCGAGGTGGGCCAAACCGCCGCGATCTCCGACGCCTTGGCGCGGCTGTCGAAAACGGTGGGCATGGATTGGCTGGCCTATACGCGGCAAAGCGGCGAGGGGGCTTTGCGGCAAGCCGTATGTGATTGGCTCGTCCATCGCGGCCTTGGGCCCTATGGGGCGGATGAGGTGATGCTGACGCATGGCGGGCAGAATGCCATCAATCTGATCCTTGCCTGTTGCCTACGCGGCGACCGGCCGGTGGTCTTGACCGAAGATCTGTCCTTTCCCGGTTTCCGCTATGCCGCGCGTCTGGCGCGGGCCGAGGTGGTGGGTGTTGAGATGGACCGCGAGGGCGTCTTGCCCGAGGCGCTGGAGGCGGCCTGCCGTCGCCATGGGCCGCAGGTCTTGTGTCTGACGCCCGATACCCAGAACCCGACCACGGCGCGGATGAGCGTGGCGCGTCGCGCCGAAATCGTTGCAATTGCAAGACGCTATGATCTGCAAATCATCGAGGATGATTGCTATGCCCCGGCCATGCCGGAACTGCCCGCGCTGCGCGCCATGGCCCCCGAACGCGTCTGGTATATCGGGTCGGTATCGAAAACCGTCTCGGCGGCATTGCGGTTTGGCTATGTGATCTGCCCGCAAGGCATGGGCGAGGCGGGGCGGCTGACGGCGCAGCACGGGTTCTTCGCCCTGTCGCAGCCAGTCCATGCGCTGATGCTGGATCTGTTCCAATCCGGTGCCGCCGCCGACATTCGCCAGAAAAGCCAACGTGAATTGTCGGAACGCCTGCAACTCTTGGTCAACCGGCTGGGGGCCTTTGATCTGGCCTGGCAGGCGGGGATGCCCTTTGCCTGGCTCAACCTGCCGCAGGGCTGGCGTGCTTCGACCTTTACACGCATGGCAGAAGATGAGGGCGTTCTGGTGCGCCCCTCGGATCAATTCGCCATGGTGCATGGCCGGGCGCCGAATGCGGTGCGGGTCGCGGTGGTGGGCGATATCCCGCGGGCGCAGTTGGAGGCCGGGGTCGCCGCCCTTGCCAGCCTGTTGCCGCGCCCGCCGCGAGACATGGCTGTATAGCGCGGCGCGTGCGGCGCGGGGATTTGTTGCAATCTTGTTGCAGTCTATGCCCGCGGGATCGCGAACTGTGGGGTGCATCTTTCGATATGTTGACCGATCGCCGGGCAACAGGGCACTACTTATCCACAGAGAAGAACAAAATAAGAAAGCCCGAAAATGGGACTCCAGACCACTTTTCACGCCCCGAACGGCGGCACAGACTTTCTTGGCTGGCGCAAGGCGCGCAACGGCGCGACCGAGATCGTCTATGACGATGGTGCAGACCGCCGCATGGTGTGGCGCGTCGCCAGCGTGGCCAACGAGGCGCGAATCGTCGATGCGCTGCGCGTGTCGGTTTCAAGCCTGCGGGTTCTGCCGACGCTCTATGACGAGCTGAAAAAGCGGGCAATCGCCATCGAGTGCGTCAGCGCCTGAGCCGCGGGCCCTTCGGGAAAAAGATTCCGCCAAGCCTCTGAAATCCAAGGCTGGACCTCGGTCCGGCCTTGTTGCATTCTGAGGGCAGGCAAAGGGGCAGCGGCGATTTTCCTTGCCGGATGCCCGCGGCTTTGCGTAAGATTTGATCAAATAATGACAAACGTGCCAACAGGGGGCATGATGCAAGAACGGGGGTTACTGGCGCGGATCCGCAGATCCGAATCCGCCAGCGGTCTGGCGATCATTTCGCCATCGGCCATCTATGTCATCGTGATGCTGGCAGCGCCCCTTGCGATGGTGCTGATCTATTCGCTGATGAAAGACGCGGGCGGCGGCAAGATCGACTGGACGCTGAACTTGCAGAACTACTGGACGGTTTGGGTGGAAAAGCCGCAATACCGGGCCTTGATGCAACGCTCCCTGACGGTGTCGATGCTGGTGACGCTGGCCACGGTGGTTCTGGCCTATCCGGTGGCCTATTTCGTGTCCTTCAGCGTCGCACCTTCGAAAAAGTCGCTTTGGCTGTTCCTCATCACCATCCCGTTCTGGACCTCTTATGTGATCCGGGTGTTCCTGTGGAAGGTGATCTTGGGCTACAACGGCGTCATCAACTCGGGGCTTCTCAGCCTTGGGGTCATTGATGAACCCTTGCAGGCGATCAACTACAACGTCGGTGCCTTGGTGATGACGCTGGCCCATGCCTATGCGCCCTTTGCCATCCTGCCGATCTTCGTGGCCCTGGAAAAGATCGACCGCAGCCTTTTGGAGGCGGGGCAGGATCTGGGCGAGACGCGGCTTCGCACCTTCTGGCGGGTGACGCTGCCTTTGTCGATGCCGGGGGTGATTGCCGCTGTGCTGATCGTCTTCATCCCGACGGTGGGCGATTATGTGACGCCAGACCTCATTGGCGGCGGCAAACTGTCGATGATCGCCAACCAGATCGAAGTGAACATGCTGAAACAGCAGAACAAGGCGCTCGGCTCGGCCTTGGCGGTGTCGGCGATGTTCGTGGTGGCGGTGGTGTCGCTGGTCTTCCTGTTCCTGAACCGGCGTTTCCTGAGGGGGCAGAAATGAAATCTGGCAGTCTGCGGACCTATGCGGTCCTGTATCTGATCTTCCTTTACGCCCCGATTGCGCTGTTGCCGCTGTTTGCCTTCAACGACAGCAAGATCATCGCCTTTCCGCTGTCGGGGTTCACCACCAACTGGTTTGCCGAAATGGCCGCCGACAGCAGCCTGCACGAGGCGCTTTTCAACTCGCTGACCGTGGCGGTCGCGGCCTCCATCCTGTCGACCTGCCTTGGGCTTTTCGCGGCCCGCGCCACCACCGGCTTCCGCTTTCCCGGCAAAGGGGCGATCACCGGCCTTATCATGCTGCCTTTGGTGCTGCCAGAAATGATCGTCGCCATGGCGCTTTTGGCGGTGATGACCTCGATCGGGATTCCCTTGACGATCTTCACCATCATCATGGGCCATATGCTGATCTGCACCCCCTTTGCGGTGGCGATCCTGTCCTCGGCCTTCCAATCGCTGGACGGGTCTTTGGAGGAAGCGGCCTATGACTTGGGCGAAACCCCGTTCTCGGCCTTTCGGCTGGTGATCCTGCCCTTGGTGCTGCCGGGGATCATCTCGTCCTTGCTGATCTGCTTCACCATCAGCCTTGATGAATTCATCATCTCCAACTTCCTTGGCGGATCGACCAAGGTGCTGTCGGTCTATATCTACGGCCAGTTCAGGTTCCCGGCCAAGGTGCCGTCGATGCTGGCCTTGGGCACGATCCTTGTGCTGACATCGATCATGCTTCTCACCATCGCAGAATATTTCCGCCGCCGTGGCATCGCCAAAACCGGTGGCAAGGATACCGGAGGCTTCCTGTGACGTTCTCGGACGAAAAACCCACGATGATCGAATTCAAGGACGTCCATAAGTATTATGGCGACTATCACGCGCTGCGCGGCATCAACGGCACCATCAAGGCGGGGGAGTTCTTCTCGCTTCTGGGGCCGTCGGGCTGTGGCAAGACCACGCTGTTGCGTACCATCGCGGGGTTCGAGGGCATCTCCTCGGGCGCGGTGCTGATTGACGGCAAGACCATGGAGGGCGTGCCGGCGAACGAACGCCCGACCAATATGGTGTTCCAGTCCTACGCGATTTTCCCGCATATGACGGTGGGCGAAAATGTGGGGTTCGGCCTGCGCAAAGACCCGCGGTCCAAGGCCGAAAAGGCCAAGGCGGTGGAAGAAGCCTTGGAGATGGTCGGCCTGAAAGGCTATGGCAACCGGGCGGCGCATGCGCTGTCGGGGGGGCAGCGGCAACGGGTGGCGCTGGCCCGCGCGCTGATCCTGAAGCCCAAGGTTCTGTTGCTGGATGAACCCTTGTCGGCCCTGGACAAGAAGATGCGCGAACATATGCAGGTGGAGCTGATCAAGCTGCAACGGCAGGTCGGCATCACCTTTATTCTGGTCACCCACGATCAGGAAGAAGCCTTGGTCATGTCGGACCGCATCGCCGTGATGTTCGAAGGCGAGATTGCGCAACTGGCAGATCCTGAAACGCTGTATCGGCGCCCGACCTCGAAAAAGGTCGCCGATTTCATCGGCACGATGAACTTTGTGCCCGCAACCGTGCTGTCGGAAACGGGTGGCCAAGTCGAGGTGGAGGCCAAGGGTCTGGGCCGCGTCGCGCTGGACGCCACGATGCAGCCGCCGGCACGCGGCGAAAGCCCGGTCGTGGGCCTGCGCCCCGAAACCCTGACCCTGCTTTACGACGATCAAAAGCCGATGGAGCGGGAAACCGAAGGCGTGATCGACGAGGTGATCTACTTTGGCGACATGACCTATTATGACGTCTATCTGGGCGGCACCGATGTCGAGGTGCGGCTCAGTATGCGCAACGTGCCGGGGCGTCCGATCCTGGATGTCGGCAGCAAGGTGCGGGTGGCGTGGAGCCCCTCGGCATTGGTGCTGTTCCGCTGATGTTTGACAAGATTACCAGCGCGCGCTGGCTGACCGCCGAACGGTTGGAAAGCCTGCCGCCTGCGTTGATCTTTCATGCAAGGCCCAAGCTGGCGACCTCGCTTTCCGAAGGGCGCTTCAAGTTTCTTGGTGCCTTGGCGGGCTATGCCAAGGCGCAGGGGTTAGAGCTGCATCTGACGCATTTCTCGCGCGAGGTGCAGCGGCTGGCGATGGAGGATGATCTGCACCAGCATATCTTCATGGATGATATGCCGGGCTATGCGTTGAACGCGATGTTTTGCGTGCCGTCCTATTTCCGCGGTTTCTGGTTTTTCGATGAAATCGGCACGCGGAACAATTCGACGCAGCGCATCGAAACCTTCCGGCCCGAGATGGTGGACGAAGGGCAGGCGCGCACCTTCTTCAAGCGCCTGCATCGCCGCCACATCGAACAGAACCGCTCGCGCCTGCCGCAACCGCCCACCGGGCAGGTGCTGGAGCAGGGAGCGCTTTGCCTGTTCGTGCAGGGCTTCACCGACCAGCCCTATCACCGACATTACATGTCGGCCCCCGAATTTATCGAAGCCGCGATTGCCGCCAAGGGCGCGCGCAGGCTTTATATCAAGGCGCATCCGACCCAAAAGCCGGAGGAACTGGCGGTGGTGCAGGCCTATCACAACCCGGACAACGGGGTGGAGGTGATCGATGCCTCGATCCATGATCTCTTGCCCATTGCGCATTGTGTGCTGACCTTGACCTCGGCCGTCGGGATCGAGGCGTTTTTGCACCAAAAGCCGGTGGTCTTGGGTGGGCAGACCGATTTTTGGCAAAATGCCATCACCTTGACCAATCCTGACAAGCTGGCCGATGCCATTGAGGCCGCTACCAGCCGTGATTGGCCTTACCTGCGCTTTCTTTACTGGTTCTTTCAGGACAAGTTGGTGGAAGACAGCGCCGACAGCCTGCCCGCCGCTTTGGACAAGCTGCACCGCAAGGGCTGGCTTTGGGCGGATACCGGGCGGGGGTATTTCTGACCGGGCTATTTCTGACTGTCGGGAGCCAAAAGCCCCAAGCCGCGCAGGTAAATCCCGATCCCGGTTTCAAGCAGGTCTTCAGGCGGGAAGGGGCTGCGGTTCTGGCCGCGCATGAACAGTTCCACCACGCCATGGCTCATCGCCCAGACATGGGCGGCAAACATCGCCGCAGGCGGGCGCCTGGTTTCGGGCAGTTGGGCGGCAAGCCCGGCCGCCGCGCGGTCCTGCACGGATTTGGCGCGCAGCGCGACATCGGCCACCTGCGGATGCATCGACAGGTTCAACCCGCTTTCAAACATTGCCATGTAATGGCCGGGATATTTGCGGGCAAAGGCCAGATAGGCGCGGCCCGTCGCCTCGAAGGCAGCCAGCGCGCTGGGTTGGCCATTGGCATAGGCAAATTCCATCAGGGCGGCGAAAATATCGAAACCTTGGCGCGCCACCTCGGCGATCAGATCCTCGCGGCCGGCAAAATGGCGATAGACGGCGGCCGGGGTGACATCGGCGGCCTTTGCCGCCTCGGACAGGGTAAAGCCATTCGGCCCCTGCGCGGCGATCAACTCCAGCGCCGCATCGACAAGCGCCTGCCGCAAGTTGCCGTGGTGATAGCCCTTTTTCACTGCTGTCTCAGCCCTTTGGAATAAGATCGGGGCCGCCGCAAATCTTGTCGTCGATCTTGCCAATCGCCGCCTTGTCGCGGCCCTTGTAATCGACGGCGTGCAGCAGCGATTGTATCGCGGCAATTCGGGCGCGTTTCTTGTCATCGGACAGGATCACCGTCCAGGGCGCATGCTTGAACTGGCTGCGCTCCATCGTCTCATGGATCGCCTTGGTATAGGCGTCCCATTTCGGCAACCCGTCGATGTCGATCTGGCTCAGCTTCCATTGCTTCAGCGGATCCCCCTCGCGGTCAAGGAAACGCTTCAATTGCTCGGCCTGGCCCACCTCCAGCCAGATCTTCAGAAAGATGATGCCCTCATCCACCAACATGCGTTCAAAATCAGGCAGTTGCCGGAAGAACTTCTCACGCTCCTCCGCCTTGCAGAACCCGAACACATGTTCGATCATCGCACGATTGTACCAAGAGCGGTCAAAGATCGCCATTTCGCCCTTGGCCGGCAGCCAGTCGATATAACGCTGGAAATACCACTGCGCCGCCTCGCGGTCAGAGGGCTTTGACAAGGCGACCACATTGGCGACGCGCGGGTTCAGGTTTTCGCGCATCACGCCAATGGTGCCGCCCTTGCCCGCGGCATCGCGGCCTTCAAACACCACCACCACGCGTTTGCCCGTGGCCTTGATGTCGGCCTGCATCTTCACAAGCTCGATCTGCAAGGCCTCCATCGCGGCGTCATATTGCTTGCCCTTCATCTCCGCGTCGTAAGGATAGCCCTTCCACAGGATATCGTCCTTGTCGCCCTTTTCGATGGCGTGGCGCACCGCCGCGGGGGCGGTTTCACGGAAATAACGGCTGATGGCGCCGTCAAAGGGCAGATCGGTCATTAATCACCTATCGCATTGATATCAAATGGGGTTCCTTGATAAATCTCGTTCAGCCAATTGCCATAAAGCAGGTGTGCATGGCTGCGCCAACGGTTCTTCGGCGGGTTGGCCGGGTTGTCGTCGGGATAATAATTCATCGGCACGTTGATCGGCGTGCCAGAGGCGACGTCGCGGTCATATTCCTGTTTCAGCGTGTCGCTGTCATATTCGAAATGGTTGAAGATATAGAGCGCCCGGTGGGCCGGATCTTCGACCAGACAGGGGCCAACCTCGTCTGATCCGAGAAGCGTGCGCAGGCCGGGTGCGGCGTCGATTTCCGGTTGGCGCATCTCGGTCCAGCGGCTGACCGGGATGACGAAATCATCGGAAAACCCGCGCAGATAAGGCGAGGTCGGGTTCAGGTTCTGATGGCGGAAGCAGCCAAAGGCCTTGGCCTTCAGCATGTGTTTTTGCACGCCGTGGAAATGGTTGATCATCGCCATCCCGCCCCAGCAGACGCCAAAGGTGGAAAACACATGGGTTTGCGTCCAATCCATCACCCGTTGGAGTTCCTCCCAATAGGTGACGTCCTCAAAGGCCAGATGTTCGATCGGCGCGCCGGTGATGATGAGCCCATCGAACTTTTCGCCTGACGCCTCCACCTCGGCGAAGGGCCGGTAGAAGGTTTCCATATGTTCGGCGGCGGTGTTGCGGGTCAGATGTTCGGTCATGCGGATCAATGAAAGGTCGATCTGCAAGGGCGTCGCCCCGATCAGCCGGGCAAACTGGTTTTCGGTCTGAATCTTCTTCGGCATCAGATTCAAAAGGCCGATCCGCAAGGGGCGGATGTCCTGATGCGCGGCACGGTCCGGTGACATCACCATGACGCCCTCGTTCCGCAGGACGTCAAAGGCGGGCAGGGTTTCTGGCAGGGTGATGGGCATGGTCGGAACCTTGTATGGTATCAGTCAGTTAGGCGTGGGTGTTGCGCCGATCAAGGGCGCGGGCGATCAGGCTGTCAAAGGCGGCGGAGCTGGTGGCCTCGGCCACCTCGGCGGCGGTGACGGTGACGCCCCAGCGCGCCATGGCGGCGTAACGCGGCTGGCGGCTTTCCAAGAGGCGCGCATAGCCAAAACGCAGGAAGGCATCGGGATCGGCGGTTTCCGGTGACAGGCCCGATTGCGCCAGATATTCGTCCCAGACCTGCAACAGAAAGTCGGGGCGATAATACATCGGCTTGGGGGCGCGATCAAAGCGGCGGCAGAGTTCCTCGCGATGCGCGTCCGAGCCTTTGATCCAGACCGGCAGCAGATGCGCGGAAATCTCGGCCATCACCGCATCCTTGGGATCATCCCCGTTCACCACCTCGCAGATCGAGCCGGAGGTATCGCAGACGAAGTGATTGTAGCCATACAAGTCTTTCGCCCGCTCGATAAAGCGGGTGGTGTCCAGCATGGCCGCCACCTCGGCCCGCGCGTGCTGGGCTTGCCGGCGCTGGTATTCGGCAAAGGGCAACCCACCCTTGGCGGCATCGCCGGGTTTGCCCAGATAGGTCGAGAGCGGCGCCAGATTGTCGAAGGTGATGTTCGAGGTGATATAGACCGAATCCGACATCAGAAGCTCGCGCAAGAGCGGCACTTTCATCGCCTCGCGCTTGAAGTTGTCAGAGATGTATTCGCCCATGTAACGGGTGCCGATCCGGTAATCGACCGAGTAGTGAAACCAGTCGCCGGCATCGCGCAGCATGTTCGAAAGCGTGGTCTTGCCAAGGCCCGACATGCCGAACAGCATCACCCGTTTCATCGGGCTGGTCAGAAAGGACTGTCCATCGGGGTAGATCATCGCGCGGCGCTCCATCGGTCTTTGCCCCGTGTTACAGGGCCATGCCCGCGAGTTCACGCGAAAAATTCGGCCCCGCCGGGCTTAGGCCCTGCTGTTACGCAACTCGGCCCGAATGGAAATCCAGATGCCGGTGAAGATCACGATCCCGCCGCCCAGCACGAAAGGATCCAGCGCCTCACCATAGGCAAGGGCGGCGATGACGGCGATCAGGGGCAGGCGCAGAAAGTCGATCGGCATGACAAAACTTGCCGGGGCCAGCGACAGCGCGGAGGTCAGGGAAAAATGCGCCAGCACGCCGCAACAGCCAATCAACAAAAGCCAAGGCAGGGTTTGGGCGGTGGGCCAGGTGATCTGGCCGTCATAACCTGCCATCACAAGGCCAAAGACGCCCTGAAACACCGTCAGCCAGAACAGGATGCCGATGATCGCCTCGCCCCGCGTCAGGCGCTTGGTCAGGATCGAGGTGGCGGCAAAGCCCAGCGCCGCCCCCGCCGCCGCCAGAACGCCGGGGTTCAGGTTCGACAGGTCGGGCCGCGCCACGATCAGGATGCCGACAAAGCCCAGCGTGGCCGCGATCAGCTTGGCCCGGGTCAGGCTTTCGCCCAAGACCAGCGGCGACAGCAGGATCACCCAGATCGGCGCGGTGAATTCCAAGGCAAAGACCTGGGCCAATGGGATCAGCGTCAGCGAC
Source organism: uncultured Tabrizicola sp. (assembly GCA_964393035.1). Lineage (GTDB taxonomy): Bacteria > Pseudomonadota > Alphaproteobacteria > Rhodobacterales > Rhodobacteraceae > Tabrizicola_A. Next base: position 44,828 of record CAYMRX010000007.1, on the reverse strand, counting down.
CAGAACCACAGGTTCTGCGCGGTGAAATGCACGACATTGCGCAGGGCATGGCCTGACAGCCGCGCGGTGCTGATGCGGCGCAACTGGCCGGTCAAGGCCCCGGCCAGCAGCACGATGCCAAGCCCGATGACGGAACGTGCCGCCATGATCTCAAAGCTGTCATGCGTGCCGTTGATCGCGCGGGCGGCAATCGCCATTCCGGTGAAGGAGGCAATGGCGCCCGACATCCAGAGGGCGGCTTTCAGGGGGTGATAGGCGTGGCTCATGGCGCTTTGCTGACGCGGCGCGCGGAAAATGTCCAGCCTTAGCAAGGGGTGTCCTGACCCGTAATCTCGTAATCGCGCAGGATATGGGAGGTTGCGGCGAACCAGCGGCTTGCGCGCGTGCGGGTCTGATGGGCGTCAAAGGCAGCTTGATCCCTAAAGCTTTCCTCGACCGCCCAGATCAGCGGGTCTGCGGTTTGGGTGACATTGAATGACAGGCACCCCGGTTCAGAACGGCTGAGGCGCATGTGGTCGGGCAGATGGGTGCGCAGGGACGCAAGGTCTTGTTCATTTGTGCAAAAGATGTGCCCGGACAATCGGATCATGTCATCTGCGCCTCAATATCCCGCCGTCAGCCCGAAATCGAGCATCACCGCCGCCCCGGTGATTCCGGCCGCGGCGGGCGACATGAGAAAGGCCACGTTCTGCGCCACCTCATCGGGGGTCAGGAAGCGCGCGGCCGGGCCTTGGGGGTAATGTGCCAAAAGCCGGGCGAAATAGCCTGCCGGGTCGCCGTTGCCATAGGCGCGGGCCTGATGCTCCAGCATGGGAGAGGCGATATCCGACGGACAAAGCGCATTGATGCGAATACCCTTTGGGGCAAGCTCGCGCGCCAGCGCGCGGCTCATGGTGGTGACACCACCCTTGGAGGCGCAATAGATCGCGGCCCCGGCATTGCCCACGACGCCCGCATCATACGAGATGTTGACGATGGCCCCGCGCGTCGCCTGCAAGGCAGGGATGGCGCGAGAGCAGAGGAAAAACGTGGCCTTCAGGTTGACGTCGATGCAGGCCTGCCAATCAGCCTCGGTCGCGGTGGCGCTGTCCCCCTCGACCCAGATGCCGGCGGCATTGACCAGACCATCCAGCCGCCCCAGACCGGCCAAGGCGCGGGTGATGATTTCTTCGCAGGCCGAGACCTGCCGCAAATCCCCTTGCAGGGGAATGGCCCCGGTGGCGGCGGCGGTTGCCGTCAGGGCAGGGGCGTTGACATCGGTGATCGCCAGCCGCGCGCCAAGCCGGGCCAGAAGCCGGGCGACAGCCCCGCCGACGCCACCGCCCGCGCCGGTGACGAGAAAGGTTTTTCCGGCGAAAAGGTCGGGGGCGAAGATCTGTGTCATGCCCGCATGATGGGCCGGAGCGGAGCCATTCGGCAAGAGGGCCTGCGCTATTTGTCGCCTTGCGCGTCGGGCTAAGCGCGGCGATGGTTCCGGCATGGATAGCTTTACCCTTGCCCGCGCCCTGCATGTTCTGGCCATTGTCCACTGGATCGGGGGCGTTGCCATGGTCACGCTGGTGCTGTTGCCCGGCCTGATGCGCACGGTGCCCGGCCCCGAACGCCTGGGCCTGTTCGAGATGATCGAGGGGCGGTTCGGCGCGCAGGCCAAGATCTCGACGCTGTTGGCGGGCGCATCGGGCCTGTGGATGACATGGGAGTTGGACGCCTGGGGGCGGTTTGTGGACCCGGCGGCATGGTGGATGACGGCGATGTTGGCGGTCTGGGCGGTCTTCACCGTGGTGTTGTTCGTGGCCGAGCCTTTGGTGTTGCACCGCTGGTTCCATGTGCGATCCTTGCGCGACCCGGAGGGAACTTTCCGGCTGGTCCTGCGCTTTCACCGGGTGCTGCTGGCGCTGTCACTTGTCACTGTTGCGGGTGCGGTTCTGGGGGCGCATGGCGCGATCTGAGCGGCTTGCAGGCTGGCTTTGGTGCGTTATGGTTTTGATCGTTCCCATGGAGTTTTGCCGATGACCGCCCCTCAACTGACCATCCGCCGCCCGGATTTTCCCGTTGATCCGCAATTTGTCTCCCGTTGGTCCCCCCGCGCCTTTGCCGCAACGCCGATGACCGAGGCTCAGGTGATGTGCCTTTTGGAGGCTGCCCGCTGGGCGCCTTCGGCATCGAATCACCAACCGGCACGGTTTGCTTGGGGGCTGCGGGGCGATGCGGCCTTTGCGGCGATCCATGGCGGCTTGCTGGGGTTCAACAAGGTCTGGGCCGACAAGGCGGCGGCACTGGTGGTCGTGGCCTCAAAGCCCGTGGTGGAAAAGGACGGGGCCGAGAGCAAAAATGTCTGGCACGCCTTTGATGCGGGGTCGGCATGGATGAGCATGGCCTTGCAGGCGCAAGGAATGGGGCTGGTGGCCCATGCCATGGGCGGCTTTGAGGCCGAGGTTCTGGCCCCGGCGCTGCACCTGCCCGAAGGGTATGTCATTCACGCGGTGGTGGCCTTTGGCACCCAAGGGGATGCGTCGGATCTGCCGGAAAAACTGCAAGCGCGCGAACATCCCAGTGGTCGCCGCCCGGTGGCCGAGTTGGCGGGGCATGGCCGGTTTCTGGCCTGATTCTGCTCGTCGACTTCGCCGTGCGACCGACGAGGAGACGACGTCACCCGAGGAGGAGAAGGTGCGAAGAAATGCAAAAGGCCCGCAGCGATGCGGGCCTTTGCGTTATTCCAATTCGATCGTGCCCGGCGGCTTTGAGGTGCAGTCGTAGAACACCCGGTTCACGCCCTTGACCTCGTTGATGATCCGCGTCGCAGTTTCCGACAGGAAGTCGTGGCTGAAGGGATAATAGTCGGCCGTCATGCCGTCGACCGAGGTGACCGCGCGCAGGGCGAGCGCGTAATCATATGTACGCCCATCGCCCATCACGCCCACCGTGCGCATCGGCAGGATCGCGGCAAAGGCTTGCCAGATCTCGTCATAAAGCCCGTGCTTGCGGATCTGGTCGATATAGACCGCATCGGCCCGACGCAGGATATCCAGCTTTTCGGCCGTAATCTCGCCGGGGCAGCGGATTGCCAACCCCGGACCGGGGAAGGGGTGGCGGCCGATGAAGGATTGCGGCAGGCCCAACTCGCGGCCAAGCGCGCGGACCTCGTCCTTGAACAACTCGCGCAGGGGTTCCACAAGCTTCAGCCCCATCTTTTCCGGCAGGCCGCCGACATTGTGGTGCGATTTGATCGTGACGGAAGGTCCGCCAGAAAAGCTTACCGATTCAATGACATCGGGGTAGAGCGTGCCTTGGGCAAGGAACTCGGCCCCTTCGATCTGATTGGCGTATTTCTGGAACACCTCGATGAACAGCCGACCGATGGTCTTGCGTTTGACCTCGGGGTCCGAAACCCCTTCCAACTGGCCAAGGAACAAATCGGATTCATCGGCATGGATCAGGTTCAGGTTATAGTTCTCGCGGAACATCTTGACGACCTGTTCCGCCTCGCCCAGCCGCAACAACCCGTGGTCGACGAAAACGCAAGTGAGCTGATCGCCGATGGCCTCGTGCAACAGGATGCCGGTGACCGAACTGTCAACGCCGCCCGACAGCGCGCAGATCACCTTTTTGTCGCCAACCTGTGCGCGGATTTTGGCAATCATCTCCTCGCGGTAGGCGCCCATGGTCCAGTCGCCCTTGAAACCTGCGAGACGCACGAAATTCTCGTAGAGTTTCGCGCCTTTCGGGGTGTGATGCACCTCGGGGTGGAACTGGACGGCGTAGAAGTTGCGTTTGAGGTCCGCCGTGATGGCGAAAGGCGCATTGGGCGAGGTGCCATAGACCTGAAAACCGGGGGCGATCTTTGACACATGGTCGCCATGGCTCATCCAGACCTGTTCGTCACCGCCCTCGAACCAGCCCTCCAAAAGCGGCAGGCGCTCGGCGGTCGGCGTCACGAAAGCCTTGCCAAATTCCGCCGTGCCATGGCCGCCTTCGACATGGCCGCCAAGGCAATGCATCATCACCTGCTGTCCATAGCAGATGCCAAGGATCGGCACGCCCAGATCAAAGGCGGCTTTCGGCGGCATGGGGGCACCGTCCCAATAGACCGAGGCCGGGCCGCCCGAGAAGATCACGGCCTTGGGCCCGAAGGCCCGAAGGAAGGCATCATCCACTTTGTTATAGGGATGGATTTCGCAATAGACGTTCAACTCGCGCAGGCGGCGCGCGATCAGTTGCGTCACCTGAGAGCCGAAGTCGATGATGAGAAGGCGGTCATGTTGGGTCATGGTTTCGCCTAGCTTCCTGCGGAGGGAATCGCAAGAGGGAGAGGGCAGAAGTGGGGGGCTTTGCGCCCCCCACACCCCCCGCAGGATATTTGGGCAGAGAGGATGGAAACGCGGCAGGTTGGCAGGAGCCGTCGCTTTTGATGCGGGTTTCTGTCGCTTTTGGCGGTCATGCGACGCTTTTCCGAGGCGGATTTGGGCGGGTTCGTCGCATAAGGGGCAAAATCAGCTTTCGGAGGCTTATCATGAGCGATGTTGCAGCAGGGCGTCGGGCCCGTGGTGGTGGCGGGTCTGCCCGTCGGGCGGAACGCACGGCAGTGTCTTTCGAGACGGCGAAGTTCATCCAGCGCAATATCCCGAATTTCGAGATCCTGAACGAAGAAGCGTTGCAGATCATCGAATACAACGCGGAAACCGTGTTGGAGGAGATCGGCGTCAACTTCGTGGAAAACGAAGCTGCCTTGCAGCGTTGGCGCGATGCCGGGGCGGATGTGCAGGGCGAGCGGGTGCGTATTCCCCGTGGTCTGGCGCGTGAGCTTGTCAAGACTGCCCCGAAGACCTTTACCCAGCATGCCCGCAACCCCGAGCGTTCGGTGGAAATCGGCGGTCGCAATCTGGTTCTGGCCCCGGTCTATGGCCCGCCCTTCGTGCATGATGCCAAGGGCGGCCGCCGCTATGCCACGATTGAGGATTTCCGCAATTTCGTGAAGCTGGGCTATATGTCGAAGTGGCTGCACCACTCGGGCGGCACGGTGTGCGAGCCGACCGACATTCCGGTGAACAAGCGTCACCTTGACATGCTCTTTGCGCATATGACGCTTTCGGACAAGCCGTTCATGGGGTCGGTCACCGAACCGTCGCGCGCGGCGGATTCGGTGGAAATGGCCAAGATCCTGTTCGGCAACGATTTCGTTGACCAGAACACGGTGATGACCTCGCTCATCAACATCAACTCGCCGATGACCTTTGACGGCATCATGATGGGGGCCTTGGAAGAATACGCCATGGCCAATCAGGCCGCGATCGTATCGCCCTTCATCGTCGGGGGCGCGATGGCGCCGGTGACGGTGGCAGGTACGCTGACGCAGGTTCTGGCCGAGGTTCTGGCCGGCGTCTCCTACAGCCAGTTGATCCGCAAGGGCGCGCCGGTGATTGCGGGCGCCTTTGTGACCTCGATCGACATGAACTCGGGCGCGCCGACCTTTGGCACGCCGGAAGCCAGCCACATCACCTATGGCGTCGGCCAGTTGGTGCGGCGTCTGGGTCTGCCTTACCGTTCGGCGGGCGGTTTCTGTGGCTCCAAGCTGCCCGATGCGCAGGCGGCTTACGAATCGGCGAACTCGCTGAACATGGGGTTGTTGTCGGGTGTGAACTTCATGCTGCACGCCTGCGGCTGGCTGGAAGGCGGGTTGGTGTCGTCTTACGAAAAGTTCGTGATGGACGCCGACCAACTGGGCGCGTTGCACCATCTGGCGCAGGGCGTGGCGTTGGATGAAAACGGGCAGGGCATGGACGCGATCCGCGAAGTCGGTCCGGGCGGTCACTATCTGGGCTGCGCCCATACCCAGGCCAACTTCAAATCGGCCTTCTGGCGGTCTGACCTTCTGGACTACAAGCCCTATGAAACCTGGGCCGAGGAAGGCTCGCGCGACACCATGGCGCTGGCCGGGGAGCGGGTGGAAAAGATGCTGGCCGATTACCAGCAGCCGCATCTGGACGAAGGCATCCGCGAAGGGCTGGAGGCCTATGTCGCCAAGAAGAAAGAGTCGATGCCGGATGCGTTCCTGTAATCAGGGCGCTGATTGCATCCAAATATGAAACAAAAGGCCCGCCATGATCCGGCGGGCCTTTTGCATTTCTTGGCGCCACTCACAGGGCCATGCGGCGCGGCAAAAGCCGGATTTCGGCGATCAGCGCCACCAGAACCTCGATATGACGGGCCACCGGATAGTTCAGCTCATCGGTCTTGCGGATTTCCTCCAGCCGCGCCTCCTCGGCCAAAAGCTGCGGCACATTGCGTTCTGCCGTGGCCGGCAGCGACAGAATCCGTCGCAAATCCCGGTCGCGGCGATAATCCTGCAACCCGAATCGGGCGGCGCGGATCAACAGACGCGGGCGGCGCAGATTGGCGAGGATGGCGGCAAAGTCGGTCATGGCAAGCTCCTGCAAGTGAGAGGCTCACCCTAAATCACCACAACCACACGTTGCGTCTTTGTCGCAACAAGCGTGCGATGGCCGATGGTTTGTTTAAGATTTCGAAACAATTATGGCATTCACCGCTGAAATTAACCCTTGGGTAAGAAATGCCACTCACGGTTGAATTGCCCGACCGACCCTTGCCGATCTTACCCCGCTGAATGAGCCACGCGATGCCTGCCAATCTTTCCCCCTTGCTTCACCTGCCAGACTGGTTGCCCGATGCGGTGCGGCTTTATCTGGACCATACGGCCGAGGGAAAATCGCTGCGGGCGCTGGCGCGGCGCGATGGCTGCCATGCCTCGACGGTGCTGCGCACGGTGCGTCGCTATGAAAAACGTCGGGAAGACCCGCTTTTGGACGAGGCGTTGGATGCGCTGGTGCAAGGGCATGTCTCCCGGTTGCAAGATCCCGCCGCAAAGGAGCCTGCCCAGATGACGACCATGATCCGCCCCTCGCAAGGCGCTGTCGATGAGATCACCTTGAAGCGGGAGGGATTGCGCATCCTGCGCCGGTTGGCGGAACCGGGGGCCACGCTGGCGATTGCGCCGGATATGGAAAAGGCGGTGGTGATGCGCGAATTTCCCGATGGCCGCTGCGCCCGGCTGGCGGTGGTCGACCGCGGGGTGGCGCAGGGTTTTGTCTTGCAGGACTGGATTTCCTGCCGCAAGGCCGGGCGGGTCTCGACCTATGAGCTAAGCGCGCCGGGGCGCGCGCGGTTGAAGCGGATGATCGAGGAAGACGATCAGGCGCGGCTGGCCAGTGGCATGGCCGAGGCCCCGATGGCCTTTGCCGATCAGCACCGGATCTGGGGCGACAGGCTGGTGGCGGGTGAGGATGGCCCGCGCCGGGTGCGGCACAATCTGGCCGAAAGTCCGGTTACGGTTTTGGGGCGACGGCGCGAAAAGGATGGCCGGCCGTTTCTGGAGCCGGGGCTGGTGGAGGCGGCTGAACGTCTGCGCGAGGATTTTGAACTGGCGCAGATGGGGCCGCGGGTGGCGCAGAATTGGGAGCGGTTTTTGACACTCAGTGACCGGGGCGGATTTCACAACGACGCCGGATTGGCGCAGGGGCCGCGGGTGGCGCGGGACCGGGTGGCGGCCGCCTTGCGCGATCTCGGGCCGGGGTTGGGCGATGTGGCGCTCAGAGTCTGTTGCTTTCTGGAAGGTATCGAGGCGGCAGAGCAGCGCATGGGTTGGGCCGCGCGGTCGGGCAAGATCGTGCTGCGCATCGCCTTGCAGCGCTTGCGGCGGCACTATGACGAGGCTTACGGCAAGCATGGCCCCCTGATCGGCTAGGGGATCGGTTAGGGGATCGGTTGGGCCGGTCAGAGTGCGATATAGCGGTCGCGGCGGTGGTTGATGGCCAGAAACAGGTTGAACACCACCGCTCCGGCAAAGGACCAGACCAGCGGCCCGGTGTCGATCACAAGGGCCGAGACGGCGAACAGCACCACATCAAAGGCCAGTTGCGCATAGCCCGCCGGAAAGCCGGTGCGGTCTTGCAGCATCAGCCACAGGATGGAAATCCCGCCAAAGCTGCCGCCATGGCGCACGACGGCGAGGGCGGCGATGCCAAAGAGGATGCCAAACAACAGGGCGGCAAAGGCGGGGTGGATATGGGAAAACCCCAGCCAGCGCGGCAATAATGCGGTCAGGAGAGAGAGTGCCGCCAAGGTTATCAGGGTCTTCACCGCAAAGCGCGCGCCCATCCGCCGCCAGCCGAACCACAGGAAGGGGACGGAGACGGTGAAATAGACCGCCGGAAAGGGCAGGTGAAGCCCGTAAGCAATCAGCGCCGCCACCCCGGTGGTCTGGCCCGCGACAAAGCCCATGAAGGTCAGGATATGCATGCCGACAGCCGCCATGCAGACGCCAAAGCCGATGCCTTGGATGTCTTCGATCAGGGAATGGTGGGTCGGGTCGGTCATGGGTCAATAATGCTGACATATGTGGCGCCGCGCAAGCAAAAAGGCCCGAGGTTTCCCCCGGGCCGTTCCGCAATCACTGTAGGTCGGGCTTCAGACCGACTCTGGCTTAACCCTTGAGCGCCTTGTTCAGATACTCATCGACCTTTTCCAGATAGCCCATGGTGGTGAGCCATTTCTGATCCGGCCCGACCAGCAGCGCGAGGTCTTTGGTCATCCAGCCATCTTCGACGGTATCGACGCAGACCTTTTCCAGCGTGGTGGCGAAACGAGCCAGCGCTTCGTTGCCATCGAGCTTGGCGCGGTGCTTGAGGCCGCCGGTCCAGGCGTAGACCGATGCGATGGAGTTGGTGGAGGTCTCCTTGCCCTTCTGGTGTTCGCGGTAATGGCGGGTCACGGTGCCGTGGGCGGCTTCGGCCTCCACGATCTTGCCATCGGGGGTCATCAGAACGGATGTCATCAGGCCCAGCGAGCCGAAACCCTGCGCCACGATGTCGGACTGCACGTCGCCGTCGTAGTTCTTGCAGGCCCAGACATAGCCGCCCGACCATTTCAGCGCCGAGGCGACCATGTCGTCGATCAGACGGTGTTCATACGTGATGCCGGCCTTCTTGAAAGCATCGGCGAATTCCTCGTCAAAGACCTTCTGGAAGATGTCCTTGAAGCGGCCGTCATAGGCCTTGAGGATGGTGTTCTTGGTTGAGAGATACACGGGTACATTGCGCACGAGGCCATAGTTCAGCGAGGCGCGGGCAAAGTCGTGGATGCTGTCGTCAAGGTTGTACATGCCCATGTAAACCCCGGCCGAAGGTGCCGAATAGACATCCTTTTCAATCACGGTGCCGTCTTCGCCAACGTATTTCATGGTCAGCTTGCCCTTGCCGGGGAAGCGGAAATCGGTGGCGCGGTACTGGTCGCCAAAGGCGTGGCGGCCAACGACGATCGGCTTGGTCCAGTGCGGCACCAGACGCGGCACGTTCTTGCAGATGATCGGCTCGCGGAAGATCACGCCGCCAAGGATGTTGCGGATGGTGCCGTTCGGCGATTTCCACATTTGTTTCAGGTTGAATTCCTCAACCCGCTGTTCGTCCGGCGTGATTGTGGCGCATTTCACCGCGACGCCGACCTTTTTGGTCATTTCGGCAGAATCGATGGTGATCTGGTCATTGGTGCGGTCACGCTCCTCGATGCCGAGATCGTAATACAGCAGGTCGACATCCAGATAGGGCAGGATCAGCTTTTTCTTGATGAAGTCCCAGATGATCCGGGTCATCTCGTCGCCGTCCATCTCGACGATGGGATTGGCTACCTTGATCTTGGTCATGGGCGTGCCCTTTCAGGTGTTGGGATTCGTTGGCGGGTGTTTAGCGGAAATTGGCGGGGTTGGGAAGCGTTGTATGCGAATGTATACCGATATTCATCCCAGCCTAGGTTCAGAACCTTTGAATCGCCAAAGATAGCCAACTGCCGCCATGCACCACCCAACGATGCACCCTGCAAGAGCCAAATTCCAAGAGTAGAGCAGCGTCAAAGTTGCTTGGGCACAGGTGGCAAAACCAAAGTGAAGCGCCAATGCCGGGGACGAAAGAAGGACGAAGAGAGCGGCCTCAGTCTTGCTGGGGGCAAGACGAAAGCGGAGCACCCTCCATACAAGGCTTATGCCCAGAAGGCGCAGCGCGAGCACGGAAACATCATCATCAGAACCCTCGCCATTCATAGATCGGCAAGAGAAAACGTTGTCAGCCAGCGAAGGTTCATTTTGAAAAGTGAGAGCCTCTTTCAGAGTCTCAAAGGTAGTTCCAAGAAAACCGTCACCGAAATGGAAGAAGGCAACACTGCTCACCAACATCAATACCAAGCCCGAGATCACGGCAGACGTGCGCCAGAGGCTTTTCACTGCATGAACCATTGCTTGGCTTGGGCCCACACCCAGTTCCAAAGCGCGGGCGCCCCTTTGGCCACCTTGACGCCCACCCGAGTCTCCAATTGCTGGGCGGTGACATTGTAGGTTTTCCACGTCCCGCCGCCCGACATCAGGTTCGCCATGACCGGCTGCACCCGGTCCAGCGATTTGGCGAAAACGGCGTCGGGGGTTTCAGTTGCTTCAAACTCATCCCAGAGCGCGCGGAAGGAGGCGGCTTGATCGGGTGGCAAAAGGCCGAAGATCCGGTCGGCGGCGCGTTGTTCGGCGGCTTGGGTTTCCAGGCTGGCATGGGCCGCGCCATTGGCGGAATGGATCGGCACATCGCCGACATCAATTTCAACCAGATCATGCAGCAACAGCATGCGGATCACCCGGTCAATGCTGACGCCAGGGGCGGCCTGATCGGCGAGGGTCATGGCGTAAAGCGCCAGATGCCAACTGTGTTCGCCCGAGTTCTCAGCCCGCGAGCCATCAACCAAGGTCGTGGCGCGCAAGACCGATTTCAGCCGGTCCGCCTCGTTAAGGAAATCGAACTGAGCCTGAAGTCGGTCCGTCAATGCCCGCCGCCCTGATCCATCACCACGCGCGGGCCGGTGCCGCCTTCGCGCTTGGCTTTCAGGCTGGCCTCGATGAAAGCCCGGCCGCGCTTTTCGGCGACGCGGACGCGGTAGGCCGTCATATAGGCCTCTTGCATGGTGGGCGAGGCGTCCAAGAGAACCTTGGACACCTTTTCATGGAACCGCTCGTCGCCCAGCTCTTCCATGGCGGCGATCACGTCGCGGGCGAGCGCGTCGCCCATGTCTTCCAAAACGCCCATCTTAGCGGCTCGCCTCTCCCAGACGGCGTTTCACATAGGAAGACACCGTGTCGATCATCGGTTTCATATGCGCCTCGTCATCCTTGAAGAAGTGATCGGCGCCTTCGATCTGTTCATGGGTGATGGTGATGCCCTTTTGCTCATGCAGCTTGTTCACCAGTGACACCGTGTCTTTCGGCGGGGCCACCTTGTCGGCGGTGCCGTTGATGATGAGGCCAGACGACGGGCAGGGGGCGAGGAAGCTGAAATCGTAAAGGTTCGCCGGCGGTGCGACCGAGACGAAGCCGGTGATTTCCGGGCGGCGCATCAAAAGCTGCATGCCGACCCAGGCGCCAAAGGAAAAGCCCGCGACCCAGCAATGCTTGGCGTTCTGGTTCATGGATTGCAGGTAATCCAAGGCCGAGGCGGCGTCGGACAGCTCGCCAATCCCCATGTCATATTCGCCCTGGCTGCGCCCGACGCCGCGGAAGTTGAACCGCAGCACCGTGAAGCCCAGATTGTAAAAGGCGTAATGCAGGTTGTAGACCACCTTGTTGTTCATCGTGCCGCCGTAATTCGGATGCGGATGCAGCACGATGGCAATCGGGGCGTCACGCTCTTTTTGCGGATGGTAACGGCCTTCGAGGCGGCCTTCGGGGCCGGCAAAAATCACTTCGGGCATTCGTGTCGCCTGCTTTCATCGAGGTGCGGTTCATTGACCTGACCGCACGGACAATCTAGAGCCGTTCCAAGACGTTTTTCTCGGACGGTTTGCCAATTTCAGGTAAGACTTGGGGGCTTTGCCGTCAATGGAGAAGCGCGGGGTTTAAGGGGGCTTGCGATGAAACTCTCGACCAAGGGCCGTTATGCCATGGTGGCACTGGCTGATCTGGCACTGGCCAAAAGCGATGATCTGATGTCGCTGGCCGCGATTTCCAAGCGGCAGGACATTTCCCTGCCCTATCTGGAGCAATTGTTCGTCAAGCTGCGCCGGGCCGGGTTGGTGGAGGCGGTGCGCGGACCGGGCGGTGGCTATCGGCTGGCGCGCAGCCCCTCGGACATTCGGGTGTCTGAGGTGATGGAGGCCGTCGAGGAGACGGTGGACGCGCTGCATACCGGGGCAGGGGCCAGCGGGGGCGTGTCGGGCAGCCGGGCGCAAAGCATGACCAACCGGCTGTGGGAGGGGCTTTCGGCGCATGTCTATGTGTTTTTGCACCAGACCCGGCTTTCCGATGTGATCCGCAACCAGATGACCCCCTGTCCGGCGGTGCCGGCCCTGTTCCGCGTGGTGGACGAGGAATGATGCCGGGGCGGCAAATTCTTGCAGAAAGAATTTGCGGGGGGCTTTCCGCCCCCCAAGCTGGCTTTGCCGCGGCAAAGCCAGCCTCCCCCCGAGGATATTTGCGCCAAGATAAAGGGGCGGCGGGATGAGCCGGGTCTATCTGGATTGGAACGCGACCACGCCGCTCAGGCCCGAGGCGAGGGCGGCAATGATCGCGGCGATGGATCTGGTGGGAAACCCGTCCTCGGTGCATGCCGAGGGGCGGGCGGCCAAGGCCCTGCGCGAAAGGGCGCGGGGGCAGATTGCCGCGGCTTTGGGGGCGGATGGCGCGGATGTGGTTTTCACCTCGGGCGCGACGGAGGCGGCGGCTTTGGCCTGTGCGGGGCGCGGGCTGGTTGCGGCAGATATTGAACATGATGCGGTGGCGGCCTGGTGTGAGCCGGTCTTGGAGGTTGCGCTTTCGGGGCAGGTGATCGTGCCGGAGCCGGCCCGCGCGGCGCTGCAATTGGCCAATTCCGAGACAGGGATCGTGCAGCAATTGCCGGAGGGTTTGGCGGTATCAGACCTGACGCAGGGCTTTGGCAAATTGCCCATCGCGTTCAACTGGCTGGGGTGCCAGATGGGGTTGGTCTCTGCGCATAAGCTGGGCGGCCCAAAGGGGATCGGGGCCTTGGTGTTGCGGCAAGGGATTGAAATTGTGCCGCAAATGCGCGGGGGCGGGCAAGAGATGGGCCGCCGGGCTGGCACGGAAAACCTGATCGGCATTGCCGGGTTTGCGGCGGCCGCCACGGCGGCGATGCGCGACTTGGCCGATGGTATTTGGGAGGAAGTGGCCCAAGTTAGAAATATTCTAGATTCAGCATTGTCGTCCTTTGGTTTTGAGACTATTTCTGTCGGGAATGACGCCGCGCGTTTGCCCAACACCCTGTGCCTGATTGCGCCGGGCTGGAAAGGCGAGACGCAGGTCATGGCGATGGATTTGGCGGGCTTTGCCATTTCGGCAGGTTCGGCCTGTTCGTCGGGCAAGGTCAAGGCAAGCCGGGTGCTGAAAGCCATGGGCTTTGACGAGGCGCGTGCGGGCCAGGCGATCCGGCTGTCAATCGGGCCGGGGGTGAGCCGCGAGGATGTCTTGCGCTTTGCCGAGGTCTGGGGACGGGAATACGCGCGGATCCGTTCGCGCGAGATATGAAGAACGGGGTGCAAACCCCAGATGTGGAAGGATAAAGCCATGGCGGCTGTGGATATGGAAGTGCGCGACGGCGTCGATCGGGAAACCATCGAGACCGTTCAGGCCATGTCGGGCAGCTATAAATATGGCTGGGCCACCGACATCGAGATGGACTATGCGCCGAAGGGCGTTTCCGAAGATATCGTGCGGCTGATCAGCCAGAAGAATGCCGAACCGGAATGGATGCTGGAATGGCGTCTGGCGGCCTATCGGCGCTGGGTGAAGATGGAAGAACCCCGCTGGGCGATGCTGCATTACCCGGAAATCGACTATCAGGACCAGTATTACTACGCCAAACCGAAAAGCATGGCAGTGAAGCCGAAGTCTTTGGACGAGGTGGACCCGAAGCTGCTGGCCACCTATGAAAAGCTGGGTATCCCGCTGAAAGAGCAGTATATTCTGGCCGGGGTCGAGGCGCCGGAGGGCGAGCGCAAGGTCGCCGTCGATGCGGTGTTCGATTCGGTTTCGGTCGGCACCACCTTCAAGGCGGAACTGGCAAAGGCCGGGGTGATCTTCTGCTCGATCTCGGAGGCGGTTCGGGAATATCCCGATCTGGTGAAGCAATATCTCGGCACAGTGGTGCCGCAGTCGGACAACTTTTTCGCCACGCTGAATTCGGCTGTGTTTTCAGATGGATCCTTTGTCTATATTCCCAAAGGCACCCGCTGCCCGATGGAGCTGTCGACCTATTTCCGCATCAACGCCGAAAACACCGGGCAGTTTGAGCGCACGCTCATCATCGCCGATGAGGGGTCCTATGTCAGCTACCTTGAAGGCTGCACCGCGCCCAAGCGCGACACCCATCAGCTTCACGCCGCCGTGGTGGAACTGGTGATCCTGAAGGATGCCGAGGTGAAATATTCCACCGTGCAGAACTGGTATCCGGGGGATGAGAACGGCAAGGGCGGGATTTACAACTTTGTCACCAAGCGCGCCGATTGCCGGGGGGACAATGCCAAGGTGATGTGGACGCAGGTGGAAACCGGGTCGGCGATTACCTGGAAATACCCCTCCTGCATCCTGCGCGGCGACAATTCTCAAGGTGAGTTTTATTCCATCGCAATCGCCAACAATGCCCAGCAGGCCGATACCGGCACCAAGATGGTGCATCTGGGCAAGAACACCAAAAGCCGGATCGTGTCGAAGGGGATTTCGGCGGGCCGGGCGCAAAACACCTATCGCGGCCTCGTGTCGATGCACCCGAAGGCCACCAATTCCCGCAACTATACCCAGTGCGACAGCCTGCTGATCGGTGACAAATGCGGGGCGCATACCGTGCCTTACATCGAGGTGAAGAACAACTCGAGCCGCGTGGAGCATGAGGCGACCACCTCGAAGGTGGATGAGGATCAGCTGTTCTATTGCCGCTCGCGCGGGATGGATGAGGAAGCGGCCGTGGCGCTGGTGGTGAACGGCTTCTGCAAGGATGTGCTGCAAGCCCTGCCGATGGAATTTGCCATGGAGGCGCAAAGCCTTGTGGCGATCAGCCTTGAAGGATCGGTCGGATGAAGAATGGCATGCCCAAGAACGCCCGGTTGAACAAGCACGCCGCCCCGCTTGTGGTGCGCGACGATCTGGTCGTCAGCCCCGCCGGGCAGGTGGTGCGCGCCGTGATCGGCGGCAAGCCGGTGTTTTTCACGCTGACCAACACCAAGGATGTGATCCAGAAGGAACACCTTGCCGGGCGGTTCTATGAGCCGGAAGAGCTGGAAATCATCCGCGCCCATTGCCCGAAATCGGCGGTATTCGTCGATATCGGTGCCAATATCGGCAACCATTCTTTGTTTGCGCTCAAGGTCTTGGGTGTCAAGAAACTGATCCCGTTTGAACCGAACCCGGTGGCCATTGCGGTCCTGACCTCTAACCTCGGCCTGAACGGCGAGTTGGCGTGCTGCGATCTGTCCCATTTGGGGCTTGGCCTGTCGGATCAGTCGCAGGACGGTCTGGCGATGGAGGTCGACAAGCCGAACAAGAACCTCGGCGGCGGGCGAATGGTGGAGGGCGGCGATCTGCGGGTGATCCGTGGCGATGCGGCCTTGACCAGCGAGAAGGTCGATTTCATCAAGATCGACGTTGAGGGCATGGAAATGCAGGTGCTGCGGGGCCTGTCCGACACCGTCGCCCGCTGCCGCCCGGTGTTCTTCATCGAGGTAGATGAACGCAACCGCGCCGACTTTCTCGCTTGGGTCGAGGCCAATGGTTATGAGACCGCTGCGACCTTCCGCCGTTATCCGGTGAATGAAAACTTCCTCATCAGGCCCGCCAAGGCGAAGAAAATCGCTTGATGAGGCGGGCTTGTATGCCCGTGCAAACCGAATTGCCCCAATGGGGCCACGTAGAATGACCGAGGACAGAATGCTTGAGATCAAGAACCTGCATGTGAAACTGGCCGAGGAGGACAAGGTGATCCTGCGGGGCCTTGATCTGACCATCGGCGCCGGTGAGGTCCATGCGATCATGGGGCCGAACGGATCGGGCAAATCGACCCTGTCCTATGTGCTGTCGGGGCGCGAGGGCTATGAGGTCACCGATGGCTCTGCCAAATTGCTGGGCGAGGAACTCTTGGAGATGGAGCCGGAGGCCCGCGCGGCGGCCGGGCTGTTTCTGGCCTTCCAATATCCGGTGGAAATTCCCGGCGTCGGCAACATGACCTTCCTGCGCACCGCCTTGAATGCGCAACGCAAGGCGCGTGGTGAGGAGGAAGTCAGCGCGGGCGATTTTCTGAAGCTGGTGCGCGAAAAGGCCAAGACGCTGAAGATCGACGCCGAAATGCTGAAGCGTCCGGTCAATGTCGGCTTTTCGGGCGGTGAGAAAAAGCGCAACGAAATCCTTCAGATGGCCATGCTGGAACCGAAGATGTGCATCCTGGACGAGACGGATTCCGGGCTGGACGTCGACGCGATGAAACTGGTGTCGGATGGCGTCAACGCGCTGCGCGATGCCGGGCGGTCGTTCCTGGTCATCACCCATTACCAGCGTCTTTTGGATCATATCAAACCGGACGTCGTGCATATCATGGCCGCCGGGCGCATCGTGAAAACCGGCGGGCCGGAATTGGCGCTGGAGGTCGAAAACAACGGGTACGCGGATCTTCTGGCCGAGGTGCAGGCATGACGATCCAACAGGCAAAGGCCGATGCCCTTGCCGCGCGGCTGGGGGCGGCGGCGCAGGGACAGGGTGAACAATCTTGGCTCGGGGTCGCGCAGGCTGCGGCCTTGGCGCGGGTTCAGGGCATGGGCCTGCCCGGCAAGCGCGATGAGTATTGGCGCTATACCGATCCCAGCACGCTGAACGCGCCCAAAGCCCCGTCGGCCACGCTCTTTGACAATCGCGGAGAGCCGCGTCCGTTTTCTGCCGTTGATCGGCTGAAACTTGTGTTCGTAGACGGGGTGTTCGACCCTGCCCAGTCTGACAGCCTTGCGCTGGAAGGCATTGAGATTGAACGTCTTTCGCAGGCGGCCGCAAATCCTTCGCATTGGGCGGCAGGGCTATACGGCAGCTTGGAGGCCCGCGGGCAAACCCCGGTGGAGCGCCCCTTTGCGGCCTTGAACACCGCGGAGGCCGAGGAGGGGGTTCTGATCCGGGTGACGGGCAGGCCGTCAAAGCCCGTATCCTTGATTTATCTTCGTAAATCAGCGGATTGCGACGCCATCCTTCACCACGTTGTAAAGGTTGAATCCGGCGCGGAGCTGACACTTTTGGAAAATGGCCCGGCTGCGGCCCGGCTGTCGAAAGTGCTGGAGGTCGAGGTCGCCGACAAGGGCCGCTTCCACCATATCCGCACCCAAGGCCGCGACCATGACCGTCGCGCCGTCAGCCATATCTTCGCCCGCATCGGGGCGGGGGCGCTGTTCAAATCCTTTACGCTCACCGCCAATGGCCGGCTGACCCGCAATGAAGCCTTCATCGAATTGCTGGGCGCCGATTCCGTGGCGCATATCGCGGGCGCCAGTGTGGGCGATGGCGATTTCCATCATGATGACACCGTGTTCATCACCCATGCGGCCGAGCGGTGCGAAAGCCGTCAGGTCTATAAAAAGGTGCTGAAAAACGGCGCGGTCGGGGTGTTTCAGGGCAAGATCCTGGTCCGCCAGGGCGCGCAAAAGACCGATGGCTATCAGATCAGCCAATCGCTTTTGCTGGATGATGACAGCCAGTTCCTTGCCAAGCCGGAATTGGAAATCTACGCCGATGATGTGAAATGCTCGCATGGTTCCACATCCGGCGCGATTGACGATACCGCGCTTTATTACCTGCGCTCGCGCGGGGTGCCGTTGAAACAGGCGCAATCGCTTTTGGTTCTGGCCTTCCTGGCCGAAGCGATCACCGAGATTGACGACGAGGCCATCGCCGAGGATATCCGCGGCCGGTTGGAGGCGTGGTTGCATCGGCATGAGCATGCGGGGAACGGGCGGTAACATGTCGCTGGTCCCCGACATCGTGGAAAGCTGGCGCGCCCCGGCCCGTGTGCTGCGCCGCCATCTTGCCCGACCACGTTCGGAAGCCTTTGTTTTTACGTTTCTTTTCACGTTTCTCTTGGTCGCCTTCGTCGCACAGGCCCCGCATGCCTCGCGCATGGCGTTTTTGCAGCCCGATGTGCCGATGGCGCAGCGGCTGTTTGCGGCCTTCCTTGGGCTTTTGGTGACCATTCCCTTCTGGTATGCGCTGGCTGCCCTGTCGCGGCTGGTCGCGGGCGTCTTTGGTGGGCGCGGCACATGGTATGGCGCGCGGCTCGCGCTGTTCTGGGCCTTGGTGGCCATGACGCCCGGCATGCTCTTGATGGGGCTGAGCCTTGGCTTTCTGGGGCAGGGCGCACAGACCAACGCGCTTGGCGTAGGGATCGGCCTTGCCTTTGTGCTGCTCTGGGGCCTGATGCTGCGTGAGGCGGAACGCGGATGACCCATGCGCTGCCGGATCTCTTGCGCTTGACGCTCACCGACCCAAGGGCGGCGGCTCGGGCGCTGATGGCGCTGGAGTTGCCCGCCAGCACCGGCTGGACGGCGCTGGTTTTGATGGCGGTTCTGTCCGCAAGCCTTGGCTTTGTCGGCATGATGATCGCCCCGGTCGAGATGGACCCGGCGATGCAGGCTTTGCTCGGCACCCCCTTGCGCACCGCCGCGCTGCAATGTGCGGCGCTGGCGCTGACCGGGGTTCTGGCCTTTTGGGTCGGGCAGCGGTTTGGCGGCACGGGGCGTTTGTCGCAGGCGCTGGTCTTGGTGGCTTGGGCGCAACTACCGCGCTTGTTGCTGCAAGTGGCGCAGATTGTGGCGATCGTGATCGCCCCGGCGCTGGCCCCGCTGATCGGCTTGGCCGGGTTTGCGCTTTATGCGGTGATCCTGTCGCTGTTCATCGCGGAACTGCACGGCTTTCGCTCTGGTCCCTTGGTGTTTCTGGGCCTGCTGATCGTCGGTTTTCTTGTCGCCCTGATCGCGGCCTTCCTCTTTGCCGCCGTCTTCGGAGTGCCCGCCTATGTATGACGTCGCCCGCATCCGCGCCGATTTCCCCATCCTTGGCCGTCAGGTGAATGGCAAGCCGCTGGTCTATCTGGACAACGGGGCCTCGGCGCAAAAGCCGCGTGCGGTGATTGAGGCGATGACTGAGGTGTATTCCATGGAATATGCCAATGTTCACAGGGGCTTGCACTACCTTTCCAATGTGGCGACGGAAAAGTATGAAGCCGTGCGCGGCACCGTGGCGCGCTTTCTGAACGCTGCACATGAAGATGAGATCATTTTCACCACCGGCGCGACCGAGGGCATCAACCTGATCTCTTACGGCTGGGCTGCCCCGCGCCTGCAGCCGGGGGATGAGATTGTTCTGTCGGTGATGGAGCATCACGCCAATATCGTGCCGTGGCATTTCCTGCGCGAACGCCAAGGCGTTGTGCTGAAATGGGTCGAGATCGACGCCAAGGGCGATTTGGATCCCCAAGCGGTGATCGACGCGATTGGTCCCAAAACAAAGCTGGTCGCAATTTCCCATATGTCCAATGTGTTGGGCACTGTTGTTGATGTGAAATCCATCTGCGCCGCCGCCCGCGAAAAAGGGGTTCCGGTGCTGGTCGATGGCTCGCAGGCATCGGTTCATATGCCGGTGGATGTGCAGGATATCGGCGCCGATTTCTACGCCATCACCGGGCACAAGCTTTATGGCCCGTCAGGTTCGGGCGCGATCTGGGTGAACCGCGCCCGGCAGGCCGAGATGCGGCCCTTCCTTGGTGGCGGCGACATGATCCGCGAGGTGACACGCGACGCGGTCATCTACAACGACCCGCCGATGAAGTTCGAGGCCGGGACGCCCGGCATCGTGCAGCAGATCGGGCTTGGCGTGGCCTTGGACTATCTGATGGGCCTTGGCATGGCCAATGTCGCCACGCATGAACGTGGCATCCGCGACTATGCGCGTGACAGGCTCAATGGCCTTAACTGGCTGCAAGTGCAGGGGAATTCGGCAGGGAAGGGGGCGATATTCTCCTTCACGCTGGATGGCCCGGCCCATGCGCATGACATCTCGACCGTTCTTGACAAGCGCGGCATCGCGGTGAGGGCGGGCACCCATTGCGCCATGCCGTTGATGGAGCATCTGGGCGTCACCGCAACCTGCCGCGCATCGTTCGGGCTTTATAACACGACGTCCGAGGTCGATGCGCTGATTTCGGCACTGGAACTTTGCCACGAACTTTTTGCCTAAGAGGCGTTGCAGCGCCGTGCGGGGCAGGGTATAGCGATGGCAGGCACCCATAGCTCAGCTGGATAGAGTGTCGCCCTCCGAAGGCGAAGGTCGCACGTTCGAATCGTGCTGGGTGCGCCAAATCCCCTTATGATCGCAATCTCTGCCCTTGGGGGTCGAAGAAGGCTTTGCGCGTGACGGTAGCGGTTTGATTCAGAACCGTAACCTCCTGACCTTCCGCCGCAAATTCACGGTCGATATGGGCCGAGGCAAGCGTTTTGCCCACCGAATAGCCGTGGTCGGAATAGGTGATATGGCCGATCTGGCGCCCGTCCTGCATCACCGGGGTAAAGTCCGGGGCAGGGCTGTCGCCTGTCAGGGTCAGGCCGACCCACGCCGTTGGCGCCCCCTGATCGCGCAAGCGCACCAGCGCCTCGCGGCCGATGAAATCCCCCTTGTCGAATTTGATGAAGGCATCGGTGCCGACATGAAAGGGGGTATTCGTCTCGTCCATGTCAATGCCATGGGCGGGGTAAAGCTTTTCAAGGCCCAAGGTGAACATGGCCTTGACGCCATAGGGCCGCAAGCCAAAGGCACCACCCGCCGCAAAGAGCCGGTTCCAGACGCCCGCCGCCTCATCCGCAGGAACAAAGAGTTCAAACCCCAACTCACCTGTGACGCCCGTGCGCGAGATCATCACCCGCGTGCCGTCCAATGTGCCGTAGGTGAAATTCCAGCGTTTCAGGGTGGTTAGATCGGCATCTTCAATCACGCTCTGAAGCAGCGCCCGCGAATTCGGGCCTTGGATCGTCGGGAAGGCAATCGCGGCGGTCTGGTCGGTGACATAGGCGCGGCGGCCCGTGGCATGGCTGGTGAACCATTCGCGCATCTTCAACCGATTGCGCGAGCCGGAAACGATCAGGAAATGCTCGTCCGCCAGACGGAACACCGTCAGGTCATCCATGATCCCGCCATCCGGCGCGCAAACGCTGGCATAGCGCGCCTGACCGGGGCGCATGGCGGCGGCATCATTGACGATCAGATGGTTGACCAAGGCCTCGGCCTCTGGCCCCTTGATGTCAATTTTCCCCATGGTGGAAAGGTCTTGCAGGCCAACATTGCGACGCGTGTTCAGGTGTTCTGCGGCAACGTCGCCATAGCTGTGGACGTTGAGAAAGCCGCCGCCAACCGGCCCCATCTGCGCCCCCATGGCCGAGGAGAGGGCGTGAAACGGGGTGCGGCGCAGGGTCATAGTGGATCTCCGGTGACTGTTCCCCCAGATTGACCAGACCAGGGCGCCACGCAGCGCAACAAGCGACATAAAATGTCGGGGATGAATGATCTTCGGGCAATGGTCAGAAACTGCCGCGCTCCAGCTTTTGCAAATAGGCACTGGAGACATAGCCTCTAAGGCCGCGCGCCTGTTTCAACGCAACCTTGCACCAACTGGTGTTGCCAGAACGTTCACAACTGTTGAGCCACAGGACAGTGCCATTGGGCAGGCCAACAATGACATTATAGCCAACCCCAGGCCCGGCGCGCATTTTCAGCATGTCGTCGTCTTCGACGCCGATGACCTCATAATAACCTTTCGGCTCGGCCTGAACGGGCGCTGCGGTGATGCTGCCAGAAAGGGCCAAGGCCAAGAGGAGGCGGGAAATGAAATTGTCCATGAAAGCTGCCAGGGTGGTTTCTATGGGAAAAGCTTAGACCACGACCGCGTTTCATGGCAATGGAAGGGGCCGCTGATGGGCGGTGGCCGCCATATCGGATTGTCGTATAATGTTTATTATGTAATATATAGCACTTCTAGCCACACTGAAACCGCGTACAGCGGTCTGGTTGGGCGGCACAGCCAAACCCGCGTGGGTGGCAAAAGACAAAGGGGCCAGCGTTGCCGCCAGCCCCTTGCCGTGTTCGTTGGTGCTGGAACTCAGCCCTGAACCATCTTCGCGACTTCGGCCGCAAAATCTTCTTCTTTCTTCTCGACACCTTCGCCAACCATCACGCGGGCATAGCCGGTGATCTCGACGCCCGCCTCTTTTGCGGCGGCTTCGACGGTCAGGTCCGGGTTGATGACGAAAGCCTGACCCATCAGCGTGCTTTCCGACAGGAAGCGCTTCATGCGGCCCGGGATGATGTTGTTGTGGATCACGGCATCGGGCTTCGGCTTGGCCGAGGCGGCGTTTTCTTCCAGCGCCTTGGCGGTCTGCACGGCGAGTTCACGCTCGACCAGAACCGGGTCAAGGGTGGCTTCCGAAAGCGACAGCGGGTTCGTTGCCGCGATGTGCATCGCGAACTGCTTGCCGATCTCCTGAGCTTTGGCGGCCGGGCCGTTCAGCGCCACGAGAACGCCGATCTTGCCCATGCCTTCCGCAGCGGCGTTGTGCACATAGGACACAACGGTATCGCCTTCCAGAATGTGCATGCGGCGGAAGGTCATGTTCTCGCCGATGCGAGCGATGGTTTCCTGAATGGTTTCGTCGACCGACTTGCCGTTCAGGTGGGCAGCTTTGACCACCTCGACCGAGTCGCCCGCGCTCAGCGCGACCTTGGCGACTTCACGCACCAGCGCCTGGAAATCGGCGTTCTTGGCGACAAAGTCGGTTTCCGAGTTGATCTCGACAGCCACGCCCTTGCCGTTCGACACGGCGACGCCCACGAGGCCCTCTGCGGCGACGCGGTCGGCTTTCTTGGCGGCTTTCGCCAGACCCTTGGTGCGCAGCCAGTCAACGGCGGCTTCCATGTTGCCGTCGTTTTCGGTCAGCGCCTTTTTGGCGTCCATCATGCCTGCGCCGGTGGAATCGCGCAGCTCTTTCACCATTGCAGCGGTGATTGCGGTCATTTTTCAGCCCTCTGAATTCCTGAAATGGATTGGCGGGGAGTATTCCCCCCGCCGGATGTCATGGTCGTGACAAGGCCGATCAGGCCTCGGCAGCTTCCTCGGCCGGAGCTTCTTCCAAAGCGCCAAGGTCAACGCCAGCCGCGCCCATCTGGGCCGACATGCCGTCCAGAGCTGCACGGGCGATCAGGTCGCAGTACAGAGCAATGGCGCGGGCCGCGTCGTCGTTGCCGGGGATGACATAGTCAACGCCCTTGGGCGAGCAGTTGGTGTCGACGATGCCGACAACCGGGATGCCCAGCTTTTGCGCTTCAAGAATGGCGAGGTCTTCCTTGCCAACGTCGATCACGAACAAGAGGTCCGGGGTGCCGCCCATTTCGCGGATGCCACCCAGCGAGGCCTGCAGCTTGGCCTGATCGCGTTCCATCATCAGACGCTCTTTCTTGGTCAGGCCTTCGCCGCCCGCGCCCAGAACTTCGTCGATGTGCTTCAGACGCTGGATCGACTTCGACACGGTCTGCCAGTTTGTCAGCGTGCCACCGAGCCAGCGGTGGTTCATGAAATACTGCGCGCATTTCTCAGCGGCTTCGGCGACCGGCTTTTGCGCCTGACGCTTGGTGCCGACGAACAGGATGCGGCCGCCCTTGGCGACGGTGTCGCGCACGACCTTCAGAGCGGCGTCCAGCATCGGGACGGTCTGGGTCAGGTCGAGGATATGGATGCCGTTGCGGTCACCGTAGATATACTCGCCCATGCGCGGGTTCCAACGCTGGGTCTGGTGGCCGTAGTGAACGCCAGCTTCCAACAGCTGACGCATGGAGAACTCGGGAAGAGCCATGTCTTTTCCTTTTCCGGTTTAAACCTTGGCGCGGCCGTCTTCAGGGTTGCCCCCAACCGGCGGACATGACGGGATTTCTCCCCGGTAAGCCCAAGCCGCACCTGTGAAGTGCGCGCTCCTTATCCGGCTTTACTCCGCGCTGCAAGGGCGATTTGGCAAAACATCTGCCCTGCCCTGCCCGCGGCGCCTCCGGCGGGAGTATTTCAAAAGGCGCAAATCCTGAAGCCTGTTCCTTTGCATTTGCGCCTTGCCAAATACTCCCGCCGGAGGCCGCGACATTGCCACCTTGCGCGCGGCGGGGCCTTGGGCGATGAAAGGCCATGCAACCTGACATCCTCTGTATCGGCTCTATCCTGTGGGACATCATCGGCCGCTCGCCCGCCTCGATGCGGCTTGGCTCCGATGTGCCCGGGCGCATCACCCGGCTGCCGGGGGGTGTTGCCATGAACATCGCCATGACGCTGGCGCGGTTTGGCCTGACGCCTGCGATCCTGACCGCGATCGGCCGCGATGCCGAGGGCGACGAGTTGATCGCCGCCTGTGCCCGCATGGGGCTTGCGACCGACCATGCCTATCGCTCGGACGATCTGCCGACTGACCGCTATATGGCGGTGGAGGGCGCGAACGGGTTGATCGCGGCCATTGCCGACGCCCATTCTCTGGAGGCGGCGGGCGACAAGATCTTGCGGCCCCTGTCCAATGGCGCGCTCGGGTCTGAGGCAGCGCCTTGGGCGGGGTTGATTGCGCTTGATGGCAATCTGACCGAGGCGCTTTTGGCCGAGATCGCTGTCTCACCTTTGTTCGCCGCCGCCGATCTGCGGGTTGCTCCGGCCAGTCCCGGCAAGGCGGAACGCCTGCTGCCCTTGCTGAAACACCCGCGCGCGACGCTTTATGTGAACCTTGAGGAAGCCAATCTGCTGACCCGGGGCCATGCCGAGACCGCGGCCGCCGCGGCCGAGGCCCTGCTGGCGCGCGGCGCGGGCCGGGTTTTGGTGACCAATGGCGGCAAGGCCTGTGCCGAAGGCAGCGCAGGGCTTGGCGTGATTTCCGACGCGCCGCCGCCGGTGATGGTGGCGCGTGTCACCGGCGCGGGCGACACCTTCATGGCGGCCCATATCGTGGCCGAGCGGGGCGGGGCCGACCGCGCCGCAGCCCTCGCGCAGGCGCTCATGGCCGCTGCCACTTATGTTTCTGGAGAAATCGGATCATGACCGCCCTGCCCCCCACCCTGCCCCTCGCCTTTTCGCCCGAAGTTGCCAAGGCCCGCGCCGCCGGGGCGCCGATCGTGGCTTTGGAAAGCACCATCATCACCCATGGCATGCCGTTTCCGCAAAACGTTGAGGCCGCCCGCGCGGTGGAGGCGGAAATCCGCGCCCATGGTGCGGTGCCTGCGACCATCGCCATCATGGACGGGCAGATTCACATCGGTTTGACCGAGGCGGAACTGGACCGGCTGGGGCAAGCCGCCCATGTCGCCAAGCTGAGCCGTGCCGATCTGGCGGCCTGCCTTGCCACCGGGGGCATCGGGGCCACAACCGTGGCCGCCACCATGATCTGCGCCCATCTGGCGGGCATCAAGGTTTTTGCGACGGGCGGCATCGGCGGGGTGCATCGCGGGGCGGAAACCTCGTTCGACATCTCTGCCGATCTGATGGAACTGGCGGCGACCCCGGTGACCGTGGTTGCCGCCGGGGCCAAGGCCATTCTTGACCTGCCCAAAACGCTGGAAGTGCTGGAAACCCAAGGCGTGCCGGTCATCGCCTTTGGTCAGGATGAATTTCCGGCCTTCTGGTCGCGCTCCTCGGGGCTGAAAGCGCCTTTGCGGATGGATGACCCGCGCGAGATCGCCGCCGCCCACCAGATGCGGGGGCTGCTGGGCCTGCCGGGCGGGCAACTCGTGGCAAACCCGATCCCGGCCGAGGCGGAAATTCCGCGCGAAGACATCACCCCGGCCATCGAGGCCGCTTTGGTGGAGGCGGAAGCCCAAGGCATCAGCGCCAAAGAGGTGACGCCCTTCCTTCTGGACCGCATCTTCCAGATCACCGAGGGCCGCTCGCTGGCGTCAAACATCGCTCTTGTGCTGTCAAATGCGCGGCTGGGCGCGGCGATTGCGAAAGCCATGCGCTGACCGTAGAGTGGCGGCGCGCGCACAGGAGGCCCCATGTCCGAAGACCCCCGCCGTTCCATCCTCGCCGCCCTGAGGGCGTCTTTTCTGACAGGGCTTGTCGTCGTCTTGCCGGTGGGGCTGACGATCTATGTCGTCTGGGGCGTCATCGGCTGGATTGACGGCTGGATTCTGCCCCTGATCCCCACCGCCTATCAACCCGAGGCGCTGGTGGAACGCTATTTCGGCCCGGAGGCGAATTTCCCGGTGCGCGGGGTTGGGGTTTTGGTCTTTCTGGTGGCCACCGCCATCGTGGGCTGGCTCGCGCGCGGGCTGATCGGCCGGTCGGTGATGCGCAAGACCGAGGATATGGTGGATCGGGTTCCTCTGGTGCGTTCGGTCTATTCCGGCGTGAAGCAGATCACCGAAACCTTCTTCACCAAAAAGGAAAAGAGCTTTGACCGCACCTGCCTCGTGGAGTTTCCTCGCGAGGGCTATTGGGCGGTCGGGATGGTCGCGACCAAACCCAAGGGCGAGATCGCCGCAAAGCTGCCGAATGGCGAGGGTATGGTGGCCGTCTTCATCGGGCTGACGCCCTTGACCTCGGGTTTTCTGATCTTCGTGCCGGAACGCGACGTGATCGTGCTGGATCTCAAGGCGGATGAGGCGGTGAAGCTGATCGTTTCGGCAGGTCTTGTCTATCCCGCCTCCAAGGATCAGCTGCAAAACGCCCTCGCCGCCCGCTAGCCCGATGTTTCGGCGAAAATCGCGGGCGCTTACAGCGCCGTCCAGCCGCCATCGACCGAAATCGTGGTGCCGGTCACCTGATCGGCATAGGGGCTGCACAGATAGGTCACCGTGCCGCCGATCTGTTCGGTGGTGGCGAACTGACGGCTGGGCTGGCGCAGCAGCATCACATCGCGGATCACCGTGTCGCGGTCCATCCCATGCACCTTCATCTGGTCGGGGATCTGCGCCTCGACCAAAGGCGTCAGCACATAGCCGGGGCAGATGGCATTGCAGGTGATCCCCTGCCCGGCCGTCTCCAGCGCGATGGTCTTGGACAGGCCCACGACCCCATGTTTGGCCGCGATATAGGCCGATTTGAAGGGGCTGGCGGTCAGCCCATGGGCCGAGGCGATGTTGATGACCCGCCCCCAGCCCTTTGCGCGCATCAAGGGCAGCGCGGCGGCGGCGGTGTGGAAGGCCGAGGACAGGTTGATCGCCAGAATGAGGTTCCATTTGTCGACCGGAAACTCATCGACCGGCGCGACATGCTGGATGCCTGCGTTGTTCACCAGAATATCGCAGGTGCCGGCCTTGGCGATCAGCGCCCGGCAGGCGTCGGCTTGCGACATGTCGGCGGCAATGTAGCGGACCTTGACGCGGTGGCGATGCGCCAGATCGGCGGCCAGCTCGTGGTCTTCGGCCCGGTCGGTGAAGCTGTTCAACACCACATCCGCCCCGGCCCGTGCCAGTTCTTCGGCCACACCCAGACCGATTCCCGAATTCGACCCCGTCACCACCGCCGTCTTGCCTGCCAACATGGCCCAAACCCCAATTGTTTCTGCGCCACAGCATAATCAATTCAGCGGCCGTCACCACCGCGAAAACACCCGGAAATCGGGCCGCCAAGGTGGCCCCCTGCCCGTTCAGCCCCGATGTCCGTGACCATCTTCGAAACCAGAGTTTCCCGCAGTTGCCGCGATGCCCAGGCCCCAATCCGGGCCAATACATGCGTTGACCAGATCAGGGCATATCGGCGCGCGCAAAAAAAAACGCCGGCGCGAAGCCGGCGTTAAGTCGTTGAGGCAGGTTTCATACAGGCAAGAAACCTATCGAGCAGTGCCCTTCTTATATCCCCCCTCGCAGGGTGATCCAAGCTAAAAGTTTGAATTGCCAAGAAACCCCGCGTAGGAAGGGGGGATAAGCCCCGCCAAGAGAGGATTGTTGCTGGAATGAAACAGGGAATGACCCGGCTCTGCACACTGGCCCTAGCCGGAAGTTTGGCTTTCGTCGGCCCATCGGTCTTTGCACAAAAGGCCCAAGGGCAGCCGTCACATGGCATAGCTATGTATGGTGCCCCGGCACTTCCACCCGATTTTGTGTCCCTGCCCTATGCCAACCCCGATGCGCCAAAGGGCGGCCGGCTGGTCTTGGGCGAATCGGGGGGATTCGATTCGCTGAACCCCTATATCCTCAAGGGGCAGGCCCCCGGCCAGTTGGGATCCCTGACGGTGGAAAGCCTGATGGGCCGCTCCATCGACGAACCGTTCACGCTTTACGGTCTTTTGGCCGAATCGGTCGATACCGATGCGGCCCGCAGCTATGTCGAGTTTACCCTGCGCGAACAGGCAAAATTCTCTGACGGCACGCCCGTCACGGTGGAGGATGTGCTGTGGTCCTTTGAGACGCTGGGCACGCTTGGCAGCCCGCGCTACCAGAATGCATGGAAGAAGATCGCCCGCGCCGAGGTGACCGGCCCGCGCTCTGTGCGCTTCACCTTCAACACCGCAGACCGCGAATTGCCGCTGATCCTTGGCATGCGCCCGGTGCTGAAAAAGGCGCAATGGGAAGGCAGGGCCTTTGACGAGACGACCCTGATCGCGCCGATCGGTTCCGGCCCCTATATCGTGCTGGAGGCAAAACCCGGCCAGTCGATCACCTATGCCCAAAACCCGACATGGTGGGGCAAGGATCTGCCCTTCAATCGCGGTCTGAACAATCTGGCCGAAATCCGGGTGGAATATTTCGGCTCTGCCGCCACGGTGTTCGAGGCCTTCCGGGCTGGCGAAGAAATGCTGTGGCGTGAAACCAACCCGGCAAAATGGCAGGTGAATTTCGATTATCCCGCCGTGACCGAAGGCAAGGTGACGCTGGCCTCGCTGCCGCACCAGCGCCCGGCGGGGGTTGAAGGGTTTGCGATGAACACCCGCTCGCCGCTTTTCGCCGATTGGCGGGTGCGCGAGGCGATGATCCTCGCTTTCAATTTTGAACTGGTGAACTCCACCCTCAATGCCGGGGCGCTGCCGCGGATTTCGTCCTATTTCGCGAACTCGCCCTTGTCGGGCGACGTTGCGGCCCCGGCCAATGACAAGGTGCGCGCCCTGTTGCAACCCTATGCGGCCGATCTTCTGCCCGGCACGCTGGAGGGCTATAGCCTGCCGGTCTCCGATGGCTCCGAGGCCAATCGCAAGAACCTGCGTCAGGCGATGGCCCTTTTGGAACAAGCCGGGTGGACGGTGACCAACGGCCAGCTTGTCAATGCGGCCGGCGTGCCGTTCTCGTTCGAAATCCTGCTGCAAAACGGCTCGGACGACATGATCGCCACCGCCAACATCTATATCGAGGCGCTGAAGCGTTTGGGCATTTTCGCGCGGGTGCAGACGGTGGATGCCGCGATGTACAAAGAGCGGGTCAATGCGTTCCAGTTTGACATGACCTATATCCTGCGCGCGCTCAGCCTGTCGCCGGGCAATGAACAGCGGCTGTATTGGGGCGCGGAACAGGCCGGCCAGCCCGGTTCGCGCAATCTGCCCGGCATAGAATCGGCCGCGGTGGATGCGATGATCGACAAGATGCTGACCGCCACCGACCCTGACGGATTCAAGGATGCCACCATGGCGCTTGACCGTTTGCTGACGGCCGGGCGTTATGTGGTGCCGATGTGGTATGCTGATCGCGACCTCATTGCCCATGACGCGCGGTTGCATTACCCTGATCGCCTGCCGCTTTATGGCTTCTACCCTGGGTTCAACCCCGAAACTTTCTGGATCGAAGAATGAAACCTCTCGCTCTCCTCGCCCTTCTGTCCTTGTTGGTCGCCTGCAACACCGTTGCAGGGGCGGGCGAGGATGTGTCGAATGGCGCGCGTACCGTGCAAGGTTGGTTCGGCAGCAACTAAACGGCCGCTTCTTCCGCAACGGTTTCTGCCTTGCGGCCTTCGGGCAACCGGATCACGGTGACCGAACAGGGGGCCTCGGCCACCACCCGCGCCGAAACCGATCCCAAAAAGCGCCGCGTGGTCGAATGGCCCCGCGCGCCCATCATGATGTGGTCGGCCTCCACCGCTTCGGCATGGTCCAGAATGGCGCTGGCCGGGTCCGGGTTTTCCAGGATCGAATAGGTCAGCCGGTCATCGGTCAACTCGATCCCCTCGGCCCAGGATTTCAGCCCCACAAGCCGGCTGACATGCAGGTGATTGCCTGCCGCATCGGTGGTCTGGTCAATGCCGATGCGGGCGGTCTTGATGACATTGACACAAGCCACCCGCGCATCGGGCTGAATGACCAGCATCCGCTTGACCGCGCGGAACAGGTGATCCGACAGGCTTTCCATCTCGGGCGACAGATCCACCGCGACCAGAAGGATCGGCGCGCGGTCGATCTGGCCTGCCATGGAAATCGGCGCGCCGAAGGATTTCACCCGCTTCATCACGCGGCGGCGCTTCCATACCGTCCAGAACCCGTCCTGCGCCAGTTTGTGGGCGCGGGCGGTCAGCCGCACCTGCATCGGATGGGTCAGATCAAAGATCATCTGCGCGGCCGATTGATAGCGCTTGCATGGGTCCACCTCCAGCGCCCGCAGGATGATCTCTTGCAGCCATTCCGGGATCTCGGTCCGCAAGGCGCGCGGCGGCACCGGATCGCGCCACAGCCGCTGGCGCACCTGTTTCAGCGTCTCCGGCTCGCCAAAGGGCATCTTGCCGGTGGCTAACTGGTAGATCATCGCGCCAAGCGCATAAAGATCGCTGCGCAAATCTCCACGCTGGCGCAGATATTGTTCCGGCGCGATATAGGGGAAAGTGCCCATCGGAATGGTGAATTCCTCGGCCAGAAGGTCGGGCAGATGGTCATGGCGCGACAGGCCAAAGTCGATCAGCACCATCTCGCCACTTGGGCGTTGCAGAAAATTGTCGGGCTTCAGATCCAGATGGATGACATGCTGGCGGTGCAGGTCATGCACGGCCTGCGCCATGCGCGCGGCCATCTCGATCAACTCGTCAATCGCCAGGGGCGCGCGTTTGAAATGCTGCCACATCGACCCGCCGGGGATCTTTTCGGTGACGATATAGGCCATCTGGGCAAAGTCGCCCTGCCCCATTACCCGCGGCACATGCGGCCCGGTCAGGCGCGGCATGATCATCTGTTCAACCTCGAAGCCCACGATCGTCGGGCCGTCATAGCCGTCAAGGATGGTCGGAACCTTCATCACCATCGGGGTGCGATACAAGGGATGCGTCACCTCCCAGATGGTGGCAAAGCCGCCGGTATGCAGCTTTTCGCCAAGGGTGAAGCCGTCAATCTCCAGGCCCGTCTGCGGCTTGATCTGCATGGCTTCCCCCTAGATCCCTTTGACCAGCCGGGCGGCCAAGGCCTCGGGCAGGCCCGCGCTGCGCACCTTGCGCGCCGTGGTGGCGCTGTCATAGCCGACGCGGCGGAAGGTCAATTCGTTCTTTTCCGTGTCCATGATCGACCATGACGCCAAGCCAGACCCATCGCGCGGCTGACCAACCGAGCCGACCACCGCCAGCCAGCGGCGCGACCGGATCAAGGGCACCCCGGTGCCATAGCCAAATCCATGGCCCATGACGCGGCCGCTCAGGTCTTGGCTGTAAAGGGCCGGTTTGTGGACATGGCCGCAAAAGATCACCCGCGCCTGCGACACCCGGAACGAGGGCATGGCGTGGTGTTCATTGGTGACATAGATCCAGTCCTGCGGATCATTGGCGCTGGCGTGGACGAACAAAAGGTCATCTTCCACCACCGTCAGCGGCAGCGCGCCCAGCACCGCCTTATGCGCCGCCGACAGCCGGTCCACTGTCCAGTCGATCACCCGGCGGGCATTGGCGTTCAGCGCCCCGTCCGGCACCCCCACCGCCCGGTCGTGATTGCCGCGCACCGCAATCGCCCCCGCCGCCATCATTTCGACCAGCGTGTCAATGCACCAGGCCGGGTCCGGCCCATATCCGACGATATCGCCCAAAAACACATAGCGGTCGATCCGCATGCCCGCGCAATCGGCCAGAACTGCCTCGAACGCTTCGCGATTGGCATGAATATCCGTCAGGATCGCAAGCCGCATGAACTTCTCCCCCTTTCGCGGTCCCCCCGCGAAAGCGCCGTTTCAGATTATGGTTTTTCCCAGCAGCGACAGTGATCTGGATCAAGCCTGAGGACAAGGGCCCGCCCGCCGCCACGCACCGGCCACAGGTCTTGCGCCTTTTTCGCCCGCCTCAGGCGAGCGAGGTCACCCACAACAAGGTGGCGTCATCATCCGAAACCGAAATCACATTATGCCCCATCGAGGCGTCATAATAGGCGCTGTCGCCCCGGCGCAGGTCCACCGGCTCATAAAACTCGGTGTAAAGCCGGATGACGCCGGTCAGCACATAGAGGAATTCCTCGCCATCATGGCGCACCCAGCCGTCAAACTCCTCCATCGAGCGGGCGCGGATGGTGGCGCGATAGGGCAGCATCTGCTTTTTGGTCAAGCTGCCGGCCAGCAACTCATGCTCATAGGTGGTGGTGGCATGGCCCTGCCCTTCGCCAAGCTTGGTCACCGCCATCCGCGCGGTGGCCTGCGGTTTGGCGGGCGGGGTGAAAAGCTGCGGCACCGACATGCCCATGCCCTGCGCCAGTTTCTTCAGCGCATCATAGGTGGGCGACATCTGGCCGTTTTCGATCTTTGACAGGGTCGAACGCGCCAACCCGGCTTGGCTTGCCGCCTGTTCCAGCGTCCAGCCCTTGGCCTTGCGCAGATCGCGCACCCGCAAACCCAGATCCAGCGCCTCAAGCGCGACCTCGGCCAGCGTCCCGCCGGTTTCGCGGGCAATGCGGATCAGTTTTTTCGGATCGGCAGACATGGCACTGGCTATAGCGGTTTTCACAAGGCATGCAACTGGGTGGCTTGCAACTGGGCGCGGCTTGACCCCTGAAGCCAAAACTCCGACAAAGTGGGCTTGATACAGCCCCAGCATGCCCCGGAGCCCGCCATGATCCGCCTTGATATCTTCTCTGATCCGGTTTGCCCCTGGTGCTATATCGGCAAGGCAAACCTTGACCGCGCGCTCGAGGCCCATCCCGATCACCCCTTTCGTATCGAGTGGCACCCCTTCCAGTTGAACCCCGACATGCCGCGCGAAGGGGTGGACAAGCGCGCCTATCTGGCTGGCAAATTCGGTGAGGCGCAACTGACCCAGGTGCATCTGCGGCTGAAGGAGATGAGCCGGGCCGCCGGGGCCGAGATTGACCCCGATACGCCAAAGCGGATTCCCAACACGCTGGATGCCCATCGCCTGATTCACTGGGCGGGGCTTGAGGGGCGGCAGAACGCGGCGGTGGTGGGGCTGTTCCGCGCCTATTGGCGCGAAGGCCGCGACATTGGCAATCGTGCTGTCTTGGCCGATATTGCTGCCAGCGCGGGCATGGATCGGGCGATGGTGGCCCGGCTTCTGGACAGTGACGCCGATGCCGGTGACATCCGCGCCCGCGACGAGGACGCCCGCCGCAAGGGGGTGAATTCTGTCCCGACCTTCCTGATCGCGCAGCACTATGTCGTCAGCGGTGCGCAATCGCCTGAGGTTTGGGGCAATGTGATCAAGGAATTGGTGGAACAGGGAAAATCCTGAATCCCAGCGCGTCGGGGCCTCGTCCCTCCTCGCAAGGCCCCCACGACGCGCGGCGGCAGCTCCGACGAGGCGTTCGCCTCTGGACCTTTCGCGCCGCGGCAGGCAAATACGCCGGGTCGCGCTGTCGCGACGGCTGAAGGTGTGCCATGCCCCTATCCATTTCGCGCAATGAATTCATCGCCTTGCTGGCGCTTTTGTTTGCGGTCATCGCCCTGTCGATTGACGCCATGCTGCCCGCCTTGCCGCAGATCGCAGCCAGCCTCTCGCCCGATGACCCCAACAAGGCGCAGCTTGTCATCACCTCTTTCGTGCTTGGCATGGGCCTTGGCACGCTGTTTGCCGGGCCGCTGTCCGATGCCCTTGGCCGCAAGACCACCATCCTTGCCGGGATCGCGCTCTACATTCTGGCCGCTGCGGCCTGTTGGGCGGCCCCAAGCCTTGAAACCCTGCTGATTGCCCGCGTCGTGATGGGCTTTGGCTCGGCAGCCCCCCGCACCGTGTCGATCGCCATGGTGCGGGATCTGTTCAAGGGCCGCGAGATGGCACAGATCATGTCCTTTGCCATGATGATCTTTACCCTTGTGCCGGCCGTGGCCCCCCTGATGGGGCAAGGGGTGATGGCCCTCGCGGGGTGGCAGGCGATCTTTCTGGTCTATATCGGCTTTGCGCTGGTCATCGGAACATGGATGCAGATCCGCCAGCCCGAAACCCTGCCGCTGGCCGACCGCCGCCCGCTGGCCTTTGCGCCGCTGCTCTCCGCCGGCAAAGAGGTGCTGTCCTTGCGCATCGTCTTGATCTCCATTGCGACACAGGCGCTGACGCTGGGCATGCTCTTTGCCACGCTGTCGTCGATGGAGGGGATTTTCGACCAGACATTCCACCGCGCCGAAAGCTTTCCCAAATGGTTCGCGCTGATCGCCGTGGCCTCGATGTCCGGCTCGATCCTGAATGCGCGGCTGGTGATGCGGGTGGGGATGCGTGGCATGGTCAAGGCGACCTATGCCGTGCTTTTGGCGGTGACGCTGGCCTATCTGGCGCTGACAGCGACGGGCGCGCTGGCGGGGAATGCCGCCTTTGCCGTGCATCTTTTGTGGTCCATTGTGCTGTTTGCCGTCATGGGCCTGACCTTGGGCAATCTGAACGCACTGGCGATGGAGCCTTTGGGCCATGTTGCCGGCATGGCCGCCTCGGTCACCTCGGCCATCGCCACGGTGGCGTCGGTTCTGCTGGCGGTGCCGGTGGGGCTGTCGTTCAACGGCACCGCCCTGCCCTTGCTGATCGGTGTCACCGTCTATGGCAGCTTGGCCTTGGGCCTGTCCTTGCAGTTGAAGGCGCGGGGCTAAGCGTCCTGCCCTTCATTCGGCCTTGGCGGCTTCCATCTCGGCGGCCTTGGTTTCGACCAGTTCAACGATGTGGTCGATCATCTTGTCATTGCCCAGCTTATGGTCTTGCCGACCGGCCAGATAGACCATGCCCGAACCTGCCCCGCCGCCGGTAAAGCCGATGTCGGTCATCAGGGCCTCACCCGGCCCGTTGACCACACAGCCGATGATGCTGAGCGAAATCGGCGTCTTGATATGTTCCAGCCGCTTTTCCAAGGCCTCGACCGTCTTGATGACGTCAAAGCCCTGCCGCGCGCAGGACGGGCACGAAATGATCTGTACGCCCCTTGTGCGCAGGCCAAGCGATTTCAAAATCTCGAAGCCGACCTTCACCTCCTCGACCGGATCGGCCGACAGGGAAACCCGGATCGTGTCACCAATGCCGAACCACAACAGGCTGCCCAGCCCGATCGCCGATTTCACCGTGCCGGAAATCAAGCCCCCCGCCTCGGTGATCCCCAGATGGATCGGGGCATCCGTTACCGTTGCCAATTGCTGATAGGCGGCGGCGGACATGAACACATCTGACGCTTTCACCGAAATCTTGTACTCGTGAAAATCGTTGTCCTGCAACAGCTTGATATGGTCGAGACCGCTCTCCACCATGGCATCCGGGCAAGGCTCGCCGTATTTGTCCAACAGGTGCTTTTCCAAAGACCCGGCGTTGACCCCGATGCGGATGCTGCACCCATGGTCTTTGGCGGCCTTCACCACCTCGGCCACGCGTTTCGCGTCGCCGATATTGCCGGGGTTGATGCGCAGGCAGGCCGCGCCCGCCTCGGCGGCCTCGATCGCGCGTTTGTAGTGGAAATGGATGTCGGCCACGATCGGCACCGGGCTTTCGCGGCAAATCTCGCGCAAGGCGGCGGTCGATTCCACATCCGGGGTGGAAACCCGGACAATATCGGCCCCGGCAATCGCGGCCCGCTGGATCTGCTCCAGCGTCGCCTTCACATCATGGGTCAGCGTGTTGGTCATGGTCTGCACCGCAATCGGTGCATCGCCGCCGACCGGCACTTTCCCCACCATGATCTGACGGCTCACACGGCGGTCAATGTTGCGCCAGGGGCGGATCGGATTGTGCGACATGGAAAACAGCCTTTCTCTATCGCCCCTAGATAGACGCGCAAAGGCCCCGGAGCAATGCCGCCGGGGCCAAACGACGCGCCGGATCGGCGGGATTATTCCAGTGGGGCGGCGGTCGGCTCTGGCGCTGCCGCCGTGTCGCCGGCATCGGCCACGTTCAGAACCTTGGCCAGATCGGCATCCCCGGTCAGATCGGCGGCGGCATATTTGCCGGTCAGGGCCTCGGCCGTCAGGGCGACATTCTTCACCACATTGGCCCCCGGTGCGGCAGGACCAAAGGTTTCGCCGTTCACCACAAAATACACCGACCCCGAATTGCCCGACCGCAGCACGGGCGCATCCTGCAACGGCGGCACACTGTAGCGTTCGCCGGCATCAAGGATCTTTTCAAACAAGACCGTGCCATCGGCGGCAGCCACCTGCACCCAAGAGGGGCGCACAGCCAAAATCTCGACCCCCGGTTTTGCCTCGGCCACGACCTGCACCGGTGCCGCCGCTTCGGGCAAGGGGGCCGACGGGGCGCTGGCCACTTGGGTATCGGCAATCGCAGCCGGCTTGATCGCCGCGATCGGCCCATCGCGTGATGTCAGCACCGGCACGGCCAAGGCCTGCGGCTGGTTCATCCGCGCCAAGGGATCGGCCGTCACACCGGCGGGGGTGTTTGCCGCGACGTCTTCGGCTACCGGGGCCGGCTCGCTGACAGGTTTGACGTCGCCCAAGGGATCAATTTCGGCCACCACGACCGGCGCCTGATCGACCGGGGCAAGCTGCACGCGCTGCACTTCTTGCAGGATCGACCAGCCGCCATAGCCAAGCGCAAGAATCAACGCGCCCAGCACGGCAAATGAGCCCATGGCGCCGGGTTCGATCCGATGGGTCCAGCTTTCCCGCGCCGGGCCAAAGGCAACGGCGGGGCTGGCGATGGCATCGCGCGGTTCATTCATCCGCGCCCGCTTGGCGTTCATCGAGGCCGACGAGGCCGCCTGTGACATGCCATGCGCCACCTGAAAATTCGCATCGTGGCAGAATTTGGCAAAGGCGTGGTCGGGGTCCATGCCAAGATAGCGGGCATAGGAGCGCACGAAACCGGCAATGAAGCCGGGGGATTCAAAGGCGGAGACATCGGCATTTTCGATGGCGGCGATATAGGTGGCCTTGATCTTCAGATCGCGCTGAACATCCAGAAGCGACTTGCCCATGGTGGCCCGTTCGCCCCGCATGAGATCGCCAAGACGCATGTCGAAATCGTCAAACCCCTTCGGTCCCTCGACCTCTGGCGCTGCGGACTTAAATCGCCGCCCGATCATACGATCTGCTCCATGTGCCCCGTTTGTCCCAAATGGGTCGCTGATCTGCGACTCGATTTTTTCTCTATTCTCGATTCCCTAACACGGGGCAAACGATTCTGCATGCGCAGAAAGAGCTTAGGCGGAAATCTCGGCGCGATTCAGCGCACAATGCCGCCACAGGCTGTCCATCGCTTTGATAAGCCCGTCGATCTGTCCCGCATCATGCACCGGCGAGGGGGTGAAGCGCAGGCGTTCGGTGCCGCGCGGCACGGTGGGGAAGTTGATCGGCTGGGCGTAAATCCCGTGGTCTTCCAACAACATATCACTCAACATCTTGCAATGAATGGGGTTGCCGACATGCACAGGCACAATATGTGACCCGTGATCAATGATCGGCAGGCCAAGCCCGCGCAGCCGCATTTTCAGGATGCGGGCGTTCAGTTGCTGGCTGTCGCGCAGTTTCTGCCCCGCATCCGTTTTCAGAAACGCGATCGAGGCGGCAGCCCCCGCCGCCACGGCGGGCGGCAAGGAGGTGGTGAAAATGAAGCCCGGCGCATAGGACCGCACGGCATCCACCATCTTTGCAGATGCAGCAATATAGCCACCAAAAACGCCATAAGCCTTGGCCAGCGTGGCGTTGATGATGTCGATGCGGGCCATCTGGCCATCGCGTTCGGCCACCCCTGCCCCGCGCGGGCCATACATGCCGACGGCATGCACTTCGTCGATATAGGTCAGCGCGCCCACTTCCTCGGCCAGATCGCAGATTTCCTTGATCGGGCCGAAATCGCCATCCATCGAATAGATCGATTCAAAGGCGATCAGCTTGGGGGCGGCCGGGTCATCCGCCGCGATCAACTCGCGCAGATGGGCCACATCATTGTGGCGGAAAATCCGCTTGGCCCCGCCATTGCGGCGCACGCCTTCGATCATCGAGGCATGGTTCAGGGCATCGGAATAGATAATCAGGCCGGGAAACAGTTTCGGCAGCGTCGAAAGCGTCGCGTCATTGGCGATATAGGCGCTGGTGAAGACCAAAGCCGCCTCTTTGCCATGCAGATCGGCGATCTCGGCCTCCAGCCGCTTGTGATACACCGTGGTGCCCGAGATATTCCGCGTGCCGCCCGAACCGGCGCCGGTCGCC
The DNA here is from genome assembly GCA_964393035.1 of uncultured Tabrizicola sp. GTDB lineage: Bacteria > Pseudomonadota > Alphaproteobacteria > Rhodobacterales > Rhodobacteraceae > Tabrizicola_A. The sequence continues at coordinate 6,226 of CAYMRX010000007.1, read as the reverse complement.
TCCAGCGCCTCGTGCATGGCGGTCAAGACCACCGGGTGCTGGCCCATGCCCAGATAGTCATTGCCGCACCAGACCGTGATGTCCTTTTTCGAGCCATCGGGCTTGGTCCAGACGGCATGGGGGAACTGCCCCTTCTCGCGCTCGATCTCGATGAAGGTGCGGTAGCGGCCTTCGTCGTGCAGACGGGCAAGGGCGGCATCAAGGGCGGCATCAAAGTTCATCGCGTCTCTCCTGGGTGTCGCCAGCGCGGCGGACACCTTGGTCGTGGTCTGTCCTGTGCCGCTGTCTTGGCACAGCCCCCGGTCGGGCTTCCTTGACTTGCATCAAGAGGGCGCCCTGACAACGGGACAAATTGTCCCTATGGGATGTATCTTTTCAGTCTTGCACCGCCACCACGCAATCGGTGGCCTTTTCATTCTTTGCCGCGCAGTTGGTCAGGGCCTGTTCAACCGCCGTATCGCCCTTGGCCATGCCGAACGCCCCCGTTGCGGGCGAGATCGCCAGCGCGCCCTTCCGACGAGCATAATCCTTCAGGGTCGCGGTCGCATCGGACGAAAGGCTGAAACCGGCATCTTTCCAGCCCTCGGGGCGGATATATGCCGCGATCACGCAATCGGTCGGGGTCTTTTTCTTGGCGTTGCACTCGGCCAGGGCTGCCGTGCCGGCCGATCCGGTGTCATGGAAATTCGCCGCCGCCACCGTGGCCTCCGACATCAGCCCTTCATCGGGGGCGATGGCGATGGCGCCATAATAGGGCTGGCTGACGCCGACCGTCTTCAGGATCTCGGCCTGATCGGCGGGAAGGCCAGCCTCGGCCATGATCTCGACCTCGGCCGTCACCGGCGCGAACAGCAGCTTTTTCGCCGCTTTGCCCGTCAACGGCTCGGCCAGCGCCGGGGTGAGGCTGAGGGCAAGAGCAACAATCCCGGCGGGGGCAAGGCGCAGCATGGTGAAGATCCTTTTGGCAGCAGTTGGCGGCCTCATAACGCAATCCGCGGAGACTGGACAGTCCCCCGCCGCCTGATAGGCTAGATGGGTTCACCCATAGGAGAAAGATCATGACCCTGGACGCCGTTCTTGCCCGCATCGACGATCAGTTGCCGCAGGCATTGGAGCGGCTGATGCAATTGTTGCGCATCCCGTCGATCTCAACCGACCCGGCCTACAAGGCCGATTGCGCCCATGCCGCCGATTGGCTGGTGGCTGACCTGCAAGACTTGGGGTTTGACGCCTCGGCCCGCCCGACGCCGGGGCATCCGATGGTGGTGGCCCATGGCGGGACGGGCGGCCCGCATCTGCTGTTTTACGGTCACTATGATGTGCAACCCGTTGATCCCCTGTCACTTTGGGACCGTGACCCCTTTGATCCGGAACTTCAGGATACGCCCAAGGGCCGTGTGATCCGTGCCCGTGGTGCATCCGATGACAAGGGCCAGTTGATGACCTTTCTTGAAGCGTTGCGCGCTTGGAAGGCCGTTCACGGCAGCCTGCCCTGCAAGCTGACGATCTTTCTGGAGGGCGAGGAGGAATCCGGCTCTCCCAGCCTGATTCCTTTCCTGAAAGACAATGCCGAGGAGTTGAAAGCCCAGATCGCGCTGATCTGCGACACCGGGTTGTTCCAGGACACCGCCCCCGCCATCGTCACCATGCTGCGCGGGCTTTTGGGCGAGGAAATGACCATCCACGCCGCGAGCAAGGATCTGCATTCCGGCATGTATGGTGGCGCCGCACAAAACCCGATCCGTGTGCTGTCCCGCATCCTTGCGGGCATGCATGACGCCACCGGCCGCATCACCATTCCGCAGTTCTATGACGGGGTGAGCGAACTGCCCGACGCCATCCGCCAACAATGGCAGGCGCTGGCCTTTGACCACGCCACTTTCCTTGGCGATGTCGGCCTGTCGGTTCCGGCAGGCGAACAGGACCGCACGCCCTTGGAAATGATCTGGTCGCGCCCCACCGCCGAAATCAACGGCATCTGGGGCGGCTATACCGGCGACGGGTTCAAGACCGTGCTGCCGGCTGAGGCCCATGCCAAGGTGTCGTTCCGTCTGGTGGGCGAGCAAGACCCCCATGCGATCCGCAACCATTTCCGCGCCTGGGTCGAGGCGCAACTTCCCGCCGATTGCAGGGTGGAATGGAAAGGCCACGGCAATTCTCCCGCCGGGGTGATGTCGATCGACGACCCCGCCTTTGAAGCCGCCCGCGCGGCCTTGGGGGAAGAATGGGGCCGTGCCGCCGCCTATGTCGGCTGCGGCGGCTCAATCCCGATTGCGGGCTATTTCAAGACCTATCTCGGCATGGACGCCATGCTTCTGGGCTTTGGCCGCGACGATGACCAGATCCACAGCCCGAATGAGAAATACGATCTCGAATGCTTCCACAAAGGCATCCGCTCTTGGGCGCGCCTGTTGGACAAGCTGGCATGATCGCATGGGCCGAAGCGGCGCATGAGGCCGAATGGCGCCGGCTTTGGGCGGGGTTTCTGGACTATTACGAGATGAACCTCGCCCCGGAAGTTACGGATTTCACGTGGCAACGCCTGATGGACCCAAGCTGCCCGATGAAAGCCCGATTGGCCTTTGCCGGGCCGCGGGTGCTTGGCTTTGCCATTCACCAGCACCACCCCTCCACTTGGGTGATGGGGGATGATTGCTATCTGGAAGACCTGTTCGTTGACCCCGCCGCGCGGGGGCAAGGCGTGGGTCGGGCCTTGATTGATGATCTTGCCGCGCTGGCCCGCATGCGGGGCTGGAAGCGGCTTTACTGGAATACCGAAATCACCAACGCCGCCGCGCGAAAACTTTATGACAGCATCACGCCGGATGACGGGCATATCCGCTATCGCCTGACGCTGTGAGGCCGCCTCGGGCGGCTTCGCCCTCTTGTCGGCGGACCCGCGGCGCGTGGCGAAGCATAGGCCGCAAAACCCAAAAAGCCCCGCCTTGCGGCAGGGCTTTTTGCAAGTGGCGCGGTGGACGGGGCTCGAACCCGCGACCCCCGGCGTGACAGGCCGGTACTCTAACCAACTGAGCTACCACCGCGCATTTGCACGTTCAGGACGAAGGGAAAGACTGGCGCGGTGGACGGGGCTCGAACCCGCGACCCCCGGCGTGACAGGCCGGTACTCTAACCAACTGAGCTACCACCGCGCATCGTCTTTCCGGGTCGCCCCGGCGTGGGGTGGGTATTACGGAAGGCCGTCGGCGGCGTCAAGCGGGAAAGCGGCGGGAAAGGTTGGGAAAATCAACGATCCGGTGCGGGGATATATTCACCGTCATCCCCCGGCGGCAGCCGGAAGCGCCCATGCGCCCAATCGCCGGCCCGCCATGCCTCTTTCGCGGCCTCGATCCGCTCTTTCGTGGAGGCGACAAAGTTCCACCAGATATGCCGCGGCCCTTCCATCGTGGCCCCGCCCAAGACCATAAGCCGCGCGCCCGCCGCCCCGGCCTTGACCGACACCGCATCGCCGGGACGGAACACCAGCATGCGCCCGGCCTCATAGGTGACCCCGCCAGAAACCACCGAACCGGACAGGATATAGACCCCGCGATCCTCGTGATTGTCCGGCAGCGGCAGACCGGCCCCCGGCGCCAGCGTGGCATCGGCGTAAAAAGTTTCCGAGGCGGTCGGCACCGGGGCCTCTGCCCCCCAGGCCTTGCCCAGAATCAGTCGCAGCGTCTTGCCCTCGCCCTCCAGCATCGGCAGCGCCGCCTCTGGCGCGTTGTGAAACTCCGCCGCGCGGTCCTCATGCGACAGCGGCAGCGCGAGCCAGGTCTGCAACCCGAACATCGCATGGGGTGCCGTGCGCATCGGGCCATCTGTGCGTTCGGAATGGGTGATGCCATGGCCCGCCGTCATCAGGTTCACCTCGCCCGGCGTGATCCACTGATCGGTGCCAAGACTGTCGCGGTGGTGCATGCGGCCCTTCAAGAGATAGGTCACCGTCGCAAGGCCGATATGCGGGTGGGGGCGCACATCAATCCCCTGCCCGGTCAGAAATTCCGCCGGACCCATCTGGTCGAAAAAGATGAAGGGCCCGACCATCTGGCGCTGCACCGACGGCAGAGCCCGGCGCACCTCGAACCCGCCCAGATCGCGGGCGCGCGGCACGATGACGGTTTCGATGGCGTCCACCGCATCGCCCAAGGGCACGGTCGGATCAAGAAGCGGGTTCCAGCTCATGGCAGGCTCCTGATGGTTGCCATGATGATATAGGAAAAAATTTCAGCCGTCCCAATCCGCGCGGGCGCGCAAGACCTGTGCAGATGGGGGCCAGTGATGGGGTCAATGAATGGGGGATGGTGGGCGGTGAGGGACTCGAACCCCCGACATTCTCGGTGTAAACGAGACGCTCTACCAACTGAGCTAACCGCCCCCGGTTTTCCTGAGGTTTTTCAGGGTTTTACCCTAGAAAAACGACCGATCTACCAAGCACTCCGAGGGTCCAAATTGGGCTTTTCTCGGGGTATCTGAGACCTCAATACTGTACGGAAGAATCGCTCGTCAACCCTTACACTCCGCTACCGGATCGAACATTGAACTATTTTTCGGTAAGGGCATCACGGTACGAGTCCACATCTGCCAGAGGGACGCACGAGAGGAACGTCAATTCCCCGTTAGCCCACCCTTGGTCAAACCGCTGGTACAACTCTCGCTTCTCGAGAAAGCCTTTTGTACAGGGCCAAGTCAGCCCCATGATACCCTCAAAGACGTACCTGGCCCGTGACCGCTCGTCCCGGTAGAGGTAGACCATCCGGCCATCTATGGCGGTGACGATCATTCCCCGGTTAGCCGCTTCGTCCAAGATCACCCGCCGCTTAAACAACCCTGCCATCGCTTCCTCAAAGAACTCGGGGCCAAGGATACGGAGGGGGTCTTTGATGGCCTCATGTAACTTCGCCTGTAGTGGGTCGGCAGAGTCCAAGAGAGAGTCACTGGGGGCCTCTCCGGGGGTGTACGCAGAGAGGGACTCAAGGAAGCCCTCTACCCCTCCTTGAGCCTCTCCGGGGCTGTACGAGGGTTCCCCATCTAGGGGGTCATATTCATCAGTCATAACAGGATAACTCCAAAAGGTGAGGGAGAGGTAAGGATCGTTCCCCCCTCTCCCCAAGCGTTAGAATCTGACAGGGAAAGCCATGTCGGACTCTTGGATACCGTTGGTGTACCCTGAGTATCCCTCAGGTTCCTTGGGATGCACTCGGTTGGATATCAGCACCTTCACGGCATTGCCGATATCGGTTGCTGTTGCTTCGTCGGCTTCAATCTTGCGAATGAGAGCGTGGATAACGAGACCATTCAATCGTTCAAGGTCGGCTCTGGTGGCATTCAGCTCGTCGCTCTGGCCGTCCATGGAAAGATCACTCATAGGGCGCATACAGCTTGTCGAAAGCTTGGGTCGCTGCCGCACGGGTCAGCTTTCCGGTAGCTGCCTTGACCCACAGACCCCGGACAATTTCCTGTTCTTGTCGTGTGCCGTACTCGGCGCGGTCCACAAGGAAATCAATCCGGTCTGCCCCGAGACCACCCCCTACTTCCATGAAGTCTGACATGACCTGCCCCCCGGCTTCCTGCATTTCGGCATAGATGGAACGTACCACTTGTTCGCTCATCCCGAGGCGGGTCTGTGCGAAGGCGAAACCTTCCTCGCTCAGGTCGCCAAAGGTGACGATATCCTTGGCGAAGGTGTCGAGAACGGCGGGAGATGTTTCACCCATCGCGAGTTCAATCTGGCCCTCAAGCAACTTCGCAACCGCAGGTCGGGAATCCACCGAGGCCTCGTTGGGGTAGTTCTCAGAGTCAGCCGCAAAGGCTTGCTGTGGGGTGGTCACGGTACCCCCTTGGATCAACCCCAAGGAAACCGCAGTTTCATAGGCCATGTCCATGCCCCCAACTCGCACAATGTCATCCGGACGATACCCTCCCGAGACATGCTGGCGAGAACCATCGCGCATTACAATGTTTGGGTTATCGTTGGCTTCGTCGTCATTGATGTACGTTGATACCTTGGAGTAACGACCATCGGCTACCTTCTCGGCTTGAATGTCCCGCCCTGTCGCCCGGAGGTCATTGGTGGGGGCAAGGTTGGAAGTATTGGAAACTGCGTTGCCGTTGGCATCAATTGCATTGGTCATTCTGATTATACTCTTTCAATTATTCAGTTTTGGAATGTAGGGTCAGGACTCGTTCTCGCATCATAGCCAGAACATGACTGTTGCGGCGAGGG
>CAYMRX010000006.1:193182-324761 GCA_964393035.1 uncultured Tabrizicola sp. | reverse complement strand
TCGCCGCAACAGTCATGTTCTGGCTATGATGCGAGAACGAGTCCTGACCCTAACGACAGGTCACATCGTTGAACAAGGCGAAAGCCATGAAGGTCAGGATCAGCGCAAGGCCCAACGTCGTCAGCCCGCGCATCACGATATCGGGCGGAGGACGGCGGAAGACGGCCTCATAGGCGTGAAACACCAGATGCCCCCCATCCAGCACCGGAATCGGGAAAAGGTTGATAAGCCCGATGCCAAAGGACAGCATGGCCAAGGTCTGGATAAAGTTCTGAACCCCCATCGCCGCCGATTGCCCCGCCACCTGTGCCATCGAAATCGCACCGGTCAGGTTGCATTTGTCGATGTCGCCGGTGGCAATATGGGCCAGACTGGACAGCGAGGTGGTGACCAAAAACCACAGCCGATCCAGTGACAGGCCGGCGGCCTCGATCAGACCGGGCTGGCGGGTTTGCGGCTCGATCAGAAGACCGGCGCCAAGACCGATCATCCAGCGGGTCTCAAATCCACCCTCGGCCTTGGGAAGGTCGCGGCGGTTCGGGGTGATCGACATGTCAAGGATTTGCCCCCCGCCCCCATCGGGCCGCCAAATCTTCAGGCTGACCGGCGCACCCTTCAGCCCCTCGACGATGGGCGGCAGTTCGGCAAATTTGGTGACAGGCTTGCCCCCGGCTTCGAGAACCACATCGCCCTCTTGCAACCCGGCCGCAAGCCCGGCCGATTTCAACTGCACATCCCCCACCAAAGGCGGCAGGGGTTGGCCCGAGGTGACCGTGATTTCCGCCTCGTCGCGCAGCACAAGGTAATTGACCGTCGCGGTGGCAGGCAGGGTTTCGGCGACCGTATAAAAGCTGTCCCAGTCCGGTGTCGGCTGGCCGTTCAGCGCCAAAAGCGCATCGCCCGGCAAAAGCCCCTGCGCCGCGCCCGGCAGCGTGGCAACACGGGCAACCGTGGGTTTTTCGGTGGCAACGCCGGTTGCTATCAACATGCCAAAAATCACCAGCGCAGCCAGAATGAAATTCGCCAAAGGCCCGGCAAACACCGTGGCCGCCCGCGCCCACAAAGGCGCGCCATGCATGGTGTGGCGCTTTTCATCCGCCGACAATCCGGCCATCGCGCGATCATCCGCCGCCGCCGAGGCCGCATCGGCATCGCCCAGAAACTTGACATAGCCCCCCAAGGGGATCGCGGCGACCTGCCAGCGTGTGCCGCGCTTGTCGGTGCGCGACCAGATCACCCGGCCAAAGCCAAGGCTGAACACCTCGGCATGGATGCCCGACCAGCGGCCCACGATGTAATGGCCGTATTCATGCACGAAAACGATGATGCTGATCGCCAGAATGAAAAAGACAGCCGTCCACAGGGTGGTCCATACGGCCCCGCCCGCGCTGAATATAGTTGTCAAGAAATCCACTTAAGCCGCCCTCATCTGCCCCGCGACCTCGGTCGCCCGCACCCTTGCGAGATGGTCCATCGCCAAGACATCTTCAAGGCTGCCCGCGGCATTTCCAAGGCGGCTTTCGGCCGAAAGTCGGTTCAGGGTTTCCTCGACCAAACCCGCCATCTGCAAAAAGCCAAGGCCACCGGCGATGAAATGATCGAGCGCGATTTCCTTGGCCGCGTTGAAAGCGGCCCCCGCCAGCCCGCGCACCTCCATCACCTCGCGCGCCAGCCGCAGCGCGGGATAGCGCGCCTCATCCGGTGCCCGGAAGGTGAGTTGCCCGAGGGCGGCAAGGTCCAGCTTTGCCACCGGCAGGGGGTGGCGCTCTGGCCAGTTCAGCGCATAGCCGATCGGGTGGCGCATGTCGGGCATCCCCAGATGCGCCATCACGGCGCCGTCGTTGAAGCCCACCATGGAATGGATGATGGATTCAGGGTGGATGATGACCTCGACCTGCTCAGGTCGCACCCCGAAAAACTCGCGTGTTTCAATGACTTCCAAGGCCTTGTTGAACATGGACGCAGAATCGATGGTAATCCTTTGCCCCATCGACCAGTTCGGATGCGCCAGCGTCTCGGCCAGCGTGGCATGGGCCAGCCGTTCCATCGGCCAATCGCGCAACGCGCCCCCCGAGGCGGTCAGGATGATGCGCTCCACCGCTGTCAGATCCTCGCCCACCAGGGCCTGAAAGATCGCCGAATGTTCCGAGTCCACCGGCAGGATGGTCGCCCCATGCGCGCGGGCGGTTGAGAGCAGCAATTCCCCCGCCGCGACCAGACTTTCCTTGTTGGCCAGGGCCAGCGCAGCGCCATGCGCCAAGGCCCGCATCCCCGGCACCAGCCCCGCAGCGCCGATGATGGCCGACATCACCCAATCCGCCTCTCGGTCGGCCGCTTCGATGATGGCATGGGGGCCAGCGGCGGCATAGATGCCCGTCCCGGCCAAGGCGTCGCGCAGGGCGGACAGGTTTTCGTCATGCGCGGTCACCGCAACCTCGGCGCGCAGGGTGCGCGCCATCTCGGCCAGCCGGGCGACATTGTGGCCGCCGGTCAGCGCGACGGTGTGAAAGGCGCTTGCACCGCCTTCGCGGCAAATCAGGTCATAGGTGCTTTCCCCGATCGAACCGGTGGCGCCAAAGATGGAAATGCGGCGCATGGGGTCAGCCTTTCAGCAGGGGAAACAGCGGCACGACAATGTTCAGGGCGACCGTCAGGATGGCCGCAAAGGCCAAGGCATCAAACCGGTCCAGAAGCCCGCCATGGCCGGGGATCAGGTTGGAACTGTCCTTGACCCCTGCCCGGCGCTTGATGGCGCTTTCCGCAATGTCACCCATCTGACCGGCAAGCGCCACAAGGGGCGAGGCCCAAAGCAGATGTGCCGAGCCAAACCCCGCCGCCCAAAAGCCAAAGCCGACCAAACCCGCCCCCACCCAGCCCGCGGCGGTGCCCGACCAGGTTTTCTTCGGGCTGATGCGGGGCCAGAATTTTGGCCCGCCCAAGGTGCGCCCGGCGAAATAGCCCATGATGTCAGAGGTGATGACGGCCGCCAGCAGCCACAGGATCGGCACCAGCCCCAGCGATTGCCGCAGCATGACCAGCGCCAGCCCCGTGACCATGAGGATCAGCGCATAGGCCAGAAACACCGCGCGATCCCGGCGCGGCAAGACCGCCCCCAGAATGGCGGGAACCGCAAGCCCGATGGCCGCAAAGGACCAGGACGACCACAGGTTCAGCGCCAAAAGCAACGCGGCGAGCGGCCCAAGCCAAAGCGAGATGTCCAAGGCGGGATCGGCGGTCATGCGCGACAGCTCCCACATCATCACCCCGGTCAACAGCACCACCAGAACCGCAAAGGGCGCGCCCCCAAGCAAAACTACGCCCCCACCGACCAGAACCATGACAATGGCCGACAGAACACGCGGCCGAAGGTCATTCCAGTCTGCGGGTTGGGCGGCGCTCATGCCTTGACGACCCCGCCAAAGCGCCGTTCACGCTTGCCGAAATTGTTGACGATCTCGGCCAGATGCTGGGCGGTGAAATCCGGCCACAGCACATCGGTGAATTCATATTCGGCATAGGCCGCCTGCCAGGGCAGGAAGTTCGAGGTCCGCGTCTCGCCAGAGGTGCGGATCACCAGATCGGGGTCGGGCAGATCGGCGGTGTCAAGATGCTGCGAGATGAGCTGATCGGTGATCTGGTCGGGCGACACCTGCCCCCCCGCCACGGCGCGGGCGATGCTGCGCACGGCGCGGGTGATCTCATCGCGGCCGCCGTAATTGATGCCGACGGTCAGGTTCAGCCGGTCATAGGTCGAGGTGCGCTGTTCGATCGAGGTTTGCAGCCGTTTCAACCGCGGGTTCAGCATGGACCGGTCGCCGATGAAGCGCATCCGCACCGATTCCGCCGCCATGCGATCCGCCTCGCGCTCGATGTAGCGCGAGAAGATCGCCATCAGGCCCAGAACCTCCTCCGTGGTGCGTTTCCAGTTCTCGGTCGAAAAGGCGTAGATCGTCAGATACTTGATGCCCAGACCCGGAGCGGCATTGACGATTTCCTTAACCCGTTCCGCCCCTTTGCGATGGCCCACAAGGCGCGGCCAGCCCTGTTGGGTCGCCCAACGGCCGTTGCCATCCATGATGATGGCGACATGTTCAGCCTTGCGGGGGCTCGTCATCTGTGCAGCCACGTCTTATTTCCCTCTTTGTCCCCGAAATAAGGGACGAATATGGTTGAAAAACCAAAGGAATGGGGTGCCCCCTAAAAGAGCGCCCAGTCCGAAACCGTTACACCTGCATGATCTCGGCCTGCTTGACCTCAAGCGCCTTGTCGACGGCGGCGACATGCTTGTCGGTCATCTCCTGCACCTCGTCCGACCACATCTTCTGGTCATCCTCGCCCATGCCGGCGGATTTGGCCTTTTTGATCTGATCCATGCCATCGCGGCGCACATTGCGGATCGCGACCTTGGCGCTTTCGGCATATTGGGCGGCGACCTTGGCCAGTTCCTTGCGGCGCTGTTCGTTCAGCTCCGGGATCGGCAGGCGGATCAGCGGGCCGTCGGTGACCGGGTTGATGCCGATGCCGCTTTCGCGGATCGCCTTTTCCACCTTGCCGATCATGCCCTTGTCCCAGACGTTGATGACAACCATCCGCGGCTCGGGCACGTTCACGGTGCCAAGCTGGTTGATCGGGGTCATCTGGCCATAGGCGTCCACCTGAATCGGATCGACGATCGAGGCCGAGGCGCGCCCGGTGCGCAAGCTGGCAAATTCCTGCTTGAGCGCATTCATCGCGCCATCCATCCGGCGCTGGATCGCGTCGAGGTCAATTTCAAGATCGTCGGACATCTGGTTTTCCTTCAAGTCATCCGGAACCGGCCGCAAGCCGCCCCTTTAGCGCAGGTTCTAGCGAATGTGCGGGCGGAAATAAACCGGGGCTTTGGGGGAAATTGCCCGCTGAGCGGCAATCCGGGGTCAGGATCAATCCTGCACGCGGGTATAGGTGCCTTGGCCGGCCAAAATCCCCTTGAACCCGCCGGGCTCATCCAGCGAAAACACGATGATCGGCAGGCTGTTGTCGCGCGCCAGGGCAATGGCCGAGGCGTCCATCACCCCAAGGTGCTTTTGCAGAACCTCGTCATAGGTCACATGGTCATAGCGCTTGGCATGGGCGTGTTTCTTGGGATCCATGTCATAGACCCCGTCCACCTTGGTGCCTTTGAAAATCGCCTCGCAGGCCATTTCCGAGGCCCGCAGCGTCGCGGCGGTATCGGTGGTGAAATAGGGGTTGCCGGTGCCGGCGGCGAAGATGCAGACGCGTTTCTTCTCAAGATGGCGCACGGCGCGGCGGCGGATATAGGGCTCGCAGACCTGATCCATCGGAATGGCCGAGATCACCCGGGTATAGACGCCGATCTGCTCCAGCGCCGATTGCATCGCAAGGGCGTTCATCACGGTGGCGAGCATGCCCATGTAATCGGCGGTCGTCCGCTCCATGCCTTGGGCCGATCCGGCCAGGCCGCGGAAGATATTGCCGCCGCCGATGACCATGCAAACCTCCACCCCCATGTCGCGCACCGATTTCACCTCTGCCGCGATGCGCGCCACGGTCGGCGGGTGCAGGCCGAAGCCCTGATCGCCCATCAGCGCCTCGCCCGAGATTTTCAGCATCACGCGCGTGTATTTGGCGCCGGACTTGGTGGCGGTGTCGGACATGGGATTCCCCTGCATTTCGGTGTGATCTTGGATTGTCCCGCAAAATGTCGCAAAACGGCGCTGGGTTCAACTGCTGAAACGGCGGAGCGGGGGTTTCACACCCCCGCAGCCCCCGTGGGGTATTTTCGCCAAGATGAAAGGCATTCGCCACATATCGCGAGAGGCACCGGTGTTGATTGCCGGGCCGACCGCCTCTGGCAAGTCGGCGCTGGCGATGGAGATCGCGGCGCGGGATGGCCGGCTGATCGTCAATGCCGATGCCTTGCAGGTCTATGACTGCTGGCGGCTGCTCAGTGCGCGGCCCAGTGCTGCCGACGAAGCGGCGCTGCCCCATGCGCTTTATGGCCATGTCGGGGGCGAGGAGATGTATTCCACCGGGCGCTGGCTGCGCGAGGTGAGGGGGCTTTTGGATCGTCCGGTCGTGATCGTCGGCGGCACGGGGTTGAATTTTTCTGCACTGACAGAGGGTTTGGCCGATATTCCTGCCGTGCCGCCCCCGGTGCGGGCCGAGGCGGATGCGCGGGTGGCAGCGGAGGGGTTTGACGGGCTGTTGGCGGAGTTGGACCACGCCACCGCCGCGCGGATCGACCGGCAGAACGGCGCGCGCATCCAGCGCGCCTGGGAGGTGTTGCGCGCCACCGGGCGGGGTTTGGCGGCGTGGCAGCAGGAAACGCCCCCCCCCGTTTTGCCGCGATCGCAAACCGAAGCCCTTGTCCTGCGCCCCGCCGTCGATTGGCTGGATGCGCGAATCGCGCGCCGGTTTCACAGCATGCTGGCGGCCGGAGCCCTGGAGGAGGCGCGCGCGGCCCTTTCGGGCTGGGATGCGCGGCGGCCGTCCTCCAAAGCGATCGGCGCGCCCGAATTGATTGCTCATTTGCAAGGGAAATCAACGCTCTGTGACGCCACGGCTGCCGCGATCCTGCAAAGCCGCCGCTATGCCAAGCGGCAACGCACCTGGTTCCGGTCGCGGATGGCGGATTGGCGCGAGTTTCCCTGCAATTAAGGCGGAAACCCGCCATCCACAGACTTGTCCACAACCTTTCTTTGCCGATCCGGGCCTTGGGGCCTTTTCTGTCATCTTTTTGCTTGGGATGCCGCGGCTGCCCTGCCAAAATGTTCGCAAATGACAAAAGAGCAGAAAATGACCCACGCGCCAAATGCCCCGATCGAAGCCTCGCAGATGCGGCTTGTGGCCCTGCCCCGTCTGGCCTCGGCCGGGCGCTGGCGGGTCGAGGCGATGCGCAGCCTGTCGGAAGGGTGTTTTCTGTGGTTCACCAAGGGCCAGGGCCGGATCACCGTCGCGGGCGTGACGCGCGGCTATACCGCGCACAACGCGATCTACATCCCGCCCGGCGTCATGCATGGCTTTGAAGTCGGCCCGCAGGTGTTTGGGACAGCGGTGTTTTTTGGCCGTGACAACAGCGTGACCCTGCCCGACACCCCGCAGCATCTGCGCATCCGCGAGGTGCATGCCCAGCAAGAAGTCAATGTCATTCTGGACATGATCCAGCGTGAAATGGACAGCGGCACCCCGGCGCATGAACGCGCGACCCGGCATTATCTGGGGCTTTTGGGGGTCTGGCTGGAACGGCAATCGGTCAAGGCCGCGCCGGATGCCACCCCGCCCGATGCCGCCCGCCGTCTGGTTGCGCGGTTTACCCAAGTGATGGAGCGCGAGTTCCGCCAAGGGCTGGGCGTGGGCGAGATGGCGGCAAAGCTGGGCGTCACCCCCACCCACCTGACGCGCTGCTGTCGCCAGACCTGCGGGCGCTCCGCCATTGATCTTCTGCAAGACCGCCGGATCTTCGAGGCGCTGCGCCTGTTGTCGGAAACCGACAGCCCGGTGGGCCAGATCGGTGAAAGCCTGGGCTTCAATTCGCCCGCCTATTTTACCCGCGCTTTCCAGAACATGACCGGCGTGTCACCAACGCGCTTTCGCCGCTCGCTTTGAGTCGGGGCCGCGAGGCAGAATATGCCAATTTCGCCATCGCTTTGGCGGAAGATGGCGAAGAATCACCCCATTCTTCCGCATTTGCGGAATTCTCTCCGGCCGGGCGGAAATTCGGCTCGGAAACCCGACAGAGGTGTCGAGGCGAAAAATCCGTCCATTTATGTCGCAACTGTGACACCGAATGACGAATCTTGCCGTTGACGCAGGGGCGGAAAAGGTGCCGAATACCCCGGTGACACGAATGCTGAAAAGGAGGCGATCCTCACGCATTTCGGCGGGAAACGCCCGACAGAAGGCGCCCCTCGCGCGCGGACCGATGTGGCCGCGCTGCATGAATGGTTCGGGCCTTATGCCCGAAAGTGGACCAGAAGAAACACGGCCAAAGGCTGATTCAGGGAGACAAGCATGAAAGATACCTTTGAAACCGAAACACTGCATCCGGGCGCCGTGATGTATGCGGCCGAGGTGCGCGACGGCACGCTGAGCCGCCGCGAATTCCTCGTGCGCTCGACCGCGCTGGGGGTTTCGGCCGTTGCCGCCTATGGCCTGCTCGGCCTTGAGGCCCCGGCCGCGGCACAAGACGCCCCCGCGATGGGTGGCACGCTGCGCATGGCGATGGAAACCAAGGCCCAGAAAGACCCCCGCACCTGGGATTGGTCGGAACTGGCCAATTTCGGCCGCGGCTGGCTGGAATATCTGGTCGAATACAACAATGACGGCTCGATCCGCGGCATGCTGCTGGACTCGTGGACCGTCAATGACAACGCCACCGAATTCACCCTGAACGTCCGCAAGGGCGTGAAATGGTCGAATGGCGACGATTTCACCGCCAAGGATGTGGTCCACAACATCACCCGTTGGTGCGATGGCAATGTGGAAGGCAACTCGATGGCGGGCCGCATGGCCTCGTTGATGGATGCCGCCACCAAGGGCCCGCGCGAAGGCGCCATCACCCAGGTGGACGATCACACCGTCAAACTGACCACCCTGTCGCCCGACATCACCATCATCGTCGGCATGGCGGACTATCCCGCGGCCATCGTTCACCCGTCCTATGACGGTGCCGATCCTTCGGTGAACCCGATTGGCACCGGCCCCTATATGCCGGAATCGAACGAAGTCGGCGTCAAGCAGGTGCTGGTCAAGTCGGCCAATCCGTGGTGGGGCACCGAAGTCTATGGCGGCCCCTATCTGGACCGCATCGAATACATCGACTTCGGCACCGATCCGGCTGCGGTCGTCGCTGCTGCTGGCTCGGGTGAGATCGACGCCAACTATCAGACCACCGGCGATTTCATCGCCCAGTATGATGCGCTTGGCTGGACCAAATCCGAAGCCGTGACCTCGGCCACGCTGGCAGTGCGCTTCAACCAGGCCCAAGAGCCCTATACCAAGCCGGAAGTCCGCAACGCGCTCATCAAGGCGGTGGACAACAAGGTTGTGCTGGAACTGGGTTATTCGAACCTGGGCACCGTGGCTGAAAACCACCATGTCTGCCCGATCCATCCCGAATACTTCGCCCTGCCGCCGCTGGCTGCCGATCCGGCGGCTGCCAAGGCCGGGATCGAAGCTGCGGGCCTGATCGACAATGAGTTCGAACTGATCTCGCTGGATGATGCATGGCAGGCTGCGACCTGTGATGCGGTTGCCGCCCAGATCCGCGATGCGGGCATCAAGATCAAGCGCACGGTGCTGCCGGGCTCGACCTTCTGGAACGACTGGACCAAGTATCCGTTCTCGTCCACCGAGTGGAACATGCGCCCGCTTGGCGTGCAGGTTCTGGCGCTGGCCTATCGTTCGGGCGAAGCCTGGAATGAGACCGCCATGGCCAACCCGGACTTTGATGCAGCCCTCGCCGAGGCGCTGTCGATCAACGACGCCGAGGCGCGCAAGGCGGTGATGGAGAAGATCGAGAAGATCATGCAGGACACCGGCGTGATGGTGCAGCCCTACTGGCGGTCGCTGTTCCGCCACGCGGACCCGAAAGTGCATGGTGCCGAAAAGCACGCCACTTTCGAGCATCACCATTACAAGTGGTGGGTTGACGCCGCCTAAGGGCAGCCACGGCCAATCAGATCGGGCGCGCGGGAAACCCCTCGCGCGCCCTTTTATCTCTCGCCACACCGCAAGCGGTGCAGCCGGCCCATCCGCCTGTGCCCGCACTGCCCGCCCGGACAGGACCACCCCATGTTGATGTTCATTCTGCGCCGCCTTGGGGTCATGTTGCTGACCGCCTTCGCGCTGACTTTCATCGTCTTTTCGCTGACAAACCTGCAACCCAACCTGGAAAAGCTGGCGAAATCCGAGGCGTCGGTTCGGATGACCGACGATCAGGTGGTCAGTTGGATTGCCAACAACGGTTTCGATACGCCGATGATCTCGCGCTATGGCCAATGGCTGGGCGTGGTGCCGGGATGGGTCAAGACCATGGAAGACGGCGAGGTACGCGGCCGCTGCATCGAAAAAGGGTCTGATCCCGCCGCAGCCCCCGCCCGCTGCGGGCTATTGCAAGGTGACTGGGGCTTTTCCACTGTCTTCAAGAAACCGGTTTCCGAAATCTTGGGCCGTTCGCTGGGGCAGACCGGCTGGCTGATGCTGGCGGTGATGCTGGTGATGGTGCCGACCGCGCTTCTGTTGGGCGTGCTGTCGGGGATGCGGGAAGGCTCGCGCACCGACCGGGTGCTGTCCACCGGGGCCATCATCACCACCGCGACGCCGGAATATGTCTCGGGCGTGATCTTCATTGCGTTTTTTGCCTCTGCCACGGTGGGCCTCTCGCCGCTTTTGGTGCATCTGGGCCTCTTGGGCAGCCCCGACGCCCTGTTGGGCGCCCGCAAGACGCTGTTCATGGGCACGGCGACCAGCGCGA
Source organism: uncultured Tabrizicola sp. (assembly GCA_964393035.1). Lineage (GTDB taxonomy): Bacteria > Pseudomonadota > Alphaproteobacteria > Rhodobacterales > Rhodobacteraceae > Tabrizicola_A. Next base: position 314,287 of record CAYMRX010000006.1, on the reverse strand, counting down.
TGGATGACATCACCTTCTGGAACTTCGCGCTGCCCGTCACGACCATCGCGCTTTATGGCATCGGCTATATCGCGCGGATGACCCGCGCCAGCATGACCGAGGTGATGACCGCCCAATATATCCGCACCGCGCGGCTGAAGGGCGTCAGCTTCCGTCAGGTCGTGATGAAACACGCCCTCAGAAATGCGCTGATCGCGCCCTTTACCGTGATCATGTTGCAGTTCCCCTGGCTTTTGAACGGCGTCGTGATTGTCGAAACTCTGTTCAATTACAAGGGCTTCGGCTGGACGCTGGTGCAGGCCGCCACCAACAATGACATCGAGATGCTTCTGGGCTGCTCGGTCGTCGCCGTCTTCGTTGTTCTGGTGACACAGCTTATCTCGGATGTCGGCTATGTCTTCCTGAACCCCCGTATTCGTCTGGCCTGAGGGAATGGACATGGACACGCTCTCTTGGTTCCAGATCATCGCCGCCATGGCAGGCCGCTTTTTGCCGGTCTGGGTGGCATTGGCCGTCACCTATGCCCTGTCGATCAGCTTCAAGCGGCGGCTTGGGCTTTACGGCAAGCTCTTTGACAGCCCCGTCGGGATGCTGGGCTTCGGCATCGTGATGTTCTGGGTTTTCACGGCGATCTTCGCCGATTGGATCATCACCATGGACCCCTTGGCGCAGTTTTCCGGCTCCAAGAATGCCGTGCCGGGATCGGCGCTCAAGGCCCCCGAGGAGGGCGCCTTCGCCTATCTGCTGCTTGGCGGCGACCATGTTGCGCGCGATGTATTCAGCCGCATGGTGATGGGCAGCCGCGTGGTCTTGCAAATCGCGCCTGCCGCCACGGTCTTTGCCTTCATGGTCGGCATCACGCTGGGCCTGCCGGCGGGCTATTTCGGCGGCAAGCTGGATACCGGCCTCAGCTTTCTTGCCAACCTCGTTCTGGCCTTCCCGGTGATCTTGCTGTTCTACCTTCTGGTCACGCCCGAAATCGTGCAGACAGGCATCCCGATGTGGTTTGCCGCCATCCTGTTCGTCTTCCCGATCATCTTCTTCGTGATCCTGTTCAACTCGCGCTTCTTCACCACCCCTGCCAAACGCAATCTTTACGTCGGCGCGGTGCTGGTGATCGGGCTTTGGGCCTATTCGGGGCTGGCCTTCAATCTGGATCCCTTGGGCATCTGGTCGATGGACCCGAACCTGCTGAACGTCTTCGTCTCGGTGGTTTTCGTGAACTCGCCCGGGGTATTCCGCATCGTGCGCGGCATGGTGATGGACATCAAGACGCGGGACTATGTGGCCGCTGGCCAAACCCGTGGCGAAGGCCCGTGGTATATCATGCTGTGGGAAATCCTGCCCAACGCCCGCGGACCGCTGATCGTCGATTTCTGCCTGCGCATCGGCTATACCACCATCCTTCTCGGCACGCTCGGCTTCTTCGGCCTTGGCGTCAGCCCGGAAAGCCCGGACTGGGGCTCCACCATCGACGACGGCCGCAAGCTTCTCTCCATGGTGCCGCACCCCGCCCTTGCCCCGGCCCTTGCGCTGATGAGCCTTGTTCTGGGCCTCAACCTTCTGGCCGATGGCTTGCGCGAAGAAAGCCTGAAAGACTGATGGGCGCCCTGTTCATCCTCTCTGCCTAAATATCCCTGGGGGTCCGGGGGCTGGCCCCCGGTCCTGACCTCTCCGCATTCGCGAGGCTATGATGTCTGACAAGATCACCGACTGGGACGCGTCCAAACCGATCCTTGAAATCGAGAACCTCTCGATCAGCTTCTTCACGCGCCTGCGCGAAATTCCCGCCGTGATGGATTTTTCCTGCACTGTCATGGCCGGTGAGGCGATGGGCCTCGTGGGCGAAAGCGGCTGTGGCAAGTCGACCGTCGCGCTTGCGGTCATGCGTGATCTTGGCAAGAACGGCCGCATCGTCGGGGGCAAGATCAAGTTCAAGGGCCGTGACCTGACCACCATGGGAGATGAGGAGTTGCGCCATATCCGCGGCTCGGAAATCGCCATGATCTATCAAGAACCGATGGCCTCGCTGAATCCCGCGATGAAGATCGGGGCGCAACTGGCCGAAGTGCCGATGATCCATCAGGGCATGGCCCGCGCCGATGCCTGGGCGCTCGCGCGCCAGATCGTCGCCGATGTGCGCCTGCCCGACCCGGACCGGATTCTGGGCGCCTATCCGCACCAGTTGTCGGGCGGCCAGCAGCAGCGCATCGTCATTGCCATGGCGCTGATGTCGAAACCCGCTTTGCTGATCCTCGATGAACCCACCACCGCGCTGGATGTGACGGTCGAGGCCGGGATCGTCGATCTGGTCAAGGATCTGGGCGAGAAATACGGCACCTCGATGCTGTTCATCAGCCACAACCTTGGGCTGGTGATGGATGTCTGCGACCGGCTTTGCGTGATGTATTCCGGCGAGGCGGTCGAGACTGGCAATGTTGGCCAGGTCTTCGACAAGATGCGCCACCCCTATACGCAGGCCCTGTTCCGCTCGATCCCCCTGCCCGGTGCGGACAAGAACGCCCGGCCCTTGGTGGCAATCCCCGGAAACTTCCCGCTGCCGCATGAACGGCCCCCGGGGTGCAACTTTGGCCCGCGCTGCGACTATTTCCAGAAAGGCCGCTGCGATGCCGCCGAGATCGCCATGGACACCGTGCCCGAAGGCGACCGCCACCAGACCCGCTGCCTGAGATGGGCCGAGATCGACTGGGACGCGCCGTTGAAAGCCCGTGTTGCCAAGGAAAAAGCCAAGATCGGCAAAGTCGTTCTGAAAATGGACGATCTTCGGAAATACTATTCGGTGTCGGGCGGGGCCTTTGGCGGCGGCATGAAAAAGGTGGTGAAGGCCAACGAAACCCTGTCGTTTGAGGCGCATGAGGGCGAAACGCTGGCCATCGTCGGCGAAAGCGGTTGCGGCAAATCCACCTTCGCCAAGGTGCTGATGGGTCTGGAAACCGCCACCTCCGGCTCGATCATGCTGTTTGACGAAAATGTGGAATCGACCCCGATCACCAAACGCAATGTCGATACGGTGTCTGCCGTGCAGATGGTGTTCCAGAACCCCTTCGACACGCTGAACCCCTCGATGACCGTGGGCCGCCAGATCATCCGGGCGCTGGAGATATTCAAGCAGGGCAAGTCGGACGAGGATCGCCACAGCCGCATGCTGGAGCTTCTTGATCTGGTGAAGCTGCCCCGTGCTTTTGCCGATCGCATGCCGCGCCAGTTGTCGGGCGGGCAAAAGCAGCGCGTCGGCATCGCCCGCGCCTTTGCCGGTGGCGCCAAGGTGGTGGTGGCGGATGAACCCGTCTCGGCACTGGATGTTTCCGTGCAGGCCGCCGTCACCGATCTGTTGATGGATATCCAGCGCGAGAATGGCACGACGCTTCTGTTCATCAGCCACGACCTCTCCATCGTGCGCTATCTCTCAGACCGGGTGATGGTGATGTATCTTGGCCATGTGGTCGAGATGGGCAGCACCGAACAGGTGTTCCAGCCGCCCTATCACCCCTATACCGAGGCGCTCCTGTCCGCCGTGCCGATTGCCGACACCAAGGTGGAACGCAAGCGCATCGTCCTGGAAGGCGATATCCCTTCGGCCGTGAACCCGCCGCCGGGCTGCCCGTTCCAGACCCGCTGCCGCTGGAAATCTCAGGTACCGGGCGGGCTGTGCGACCGCGAAATGCCCCCGGTGCAGGTGCTGGAGGGCGGCCATCAGATCAAATGCCACCTGTCGGCCGATATTCTGGCCCGCATGGAGCCGGTCATCAAGATCGCTGCGGAATAAGGCCGGGCGCCCGCGCTTTCACGACCGTTCAAAGGGGGCCATGGCCCCCCTCGCGCTATCGTGCTCACCCCCCGTGAGTATTTCCAAAGGCGCAACTCCATCGCCGCCCCGCCCTTGGGTTTGCGCCTTTAGAAAATCCTCTCCGGGATTTGCTGTTGGTTTCGCCATTGGTTCAAGAAACCAACAGCATGGGCCGCAGGCCGAGGGGGCGGACAGCCCCCTTCGCCGCCAATCAGCCGAGAATGGCTTTGACGTAGTTCTTGGTTTCCGCGAAGGGCGGGATGCCGCCGTGCTTTTCCACCGCGGCGGGACCGGCGTTATAGGCGGCGAGCGCCAGCCGCCAACTGCCGAATTTGGCATACATCATCGCCAGATAGCGCGCGCCGCCGTCAAGGTTCTGATGCGGGTCAGTGGCATCGACCCCCAGTTTTGCCGCCGTGCCCGGCATCAACTGCGCCAGCCCGGTGGCACCAGCATGGCTGACCGCATGGGGGTTCCAGCCGGATTCCTGCTGCACAAGGCGCAGGAACAAATCTTCCGGCACGCCGTGTTTGCGGGCGGCCGCCTTCGCGACCTCAAGATAGGCGCCCCTGTAATTGCCCTTGTAGCGCGGCAGGGCGGTGTTGCCCCCCGCGCCCTTTTCCTTGGGCGCATTGGGTTTCAAGCGCGCGGAAAATTCATATTGTCTGGCCAGTTTGCCATCAAGAAACGCGGTCTGCGATTTGAACAGCGCGTTGCGGTTCTTTCTGGACCCCGAGAGGTTCAGCCCTTCGGCATTGGCCATATCTACAGGGGCCAGCGACAGGGCCAGCGACAGCGCAACAAGCGGGCGCAAAAGCGACATGCGAAATTCCAGACCGATCAGACGAAAGCCACTATAGGAAATTGTTCCCGAATTGCCAGCATGAAGCCTGTGCGGGAAGCAAAATACCGCCCATAGCGCCGGTCCGTCCGCATTGGTTGCAGGGCCTTGGCAGGCGTTCTATAGCTTTGGTTAACCAGCCTGCGGCAACCTGCCGGGGCAAATGAGAATCAGGGAGTGCGTCATGGCGGGGTCGGTCAACAAGGTCATCATCGTGGGCAATCTCGGGCGCGACCCCGAGGTGCGGACCTTTGGCAATGGCGGCAAGGTGGTGAACCTGCGCATCGCCACCTCGGAAACCTGGCGTGACAAGCAATCGGGCGAGCGCAAGGAACGCACCGAATGGCACTCGGTCGCCATTTTCAACGAAAACCTTGCCAAGATTGCCGAGCAATATTTGCGCAAAGGCTCGACCGTCTATGTCGAGGGGCAGTTGGAAACCCGCAAATGGCAGGACCAGTCGGGTGCGGACCGCTATACGACCGAGGTCGTGCTGCGCCAGTTCCGCGGCGAATTGACCCTGCTGGGCGGCCGGGGTGAAGGTGGCAGCGGCGGTGCGGGCGGCGGCTATGACGATCGCGGCGCAGGCGGCGGCGGGTATGACGATTATCAAGGTGGTGGTGGTCAGGGCGGTGGCTATGGCGGCGGCCGCAGCAGCGGCGGCAACCAAGGTGGCGGCGGTGGCCGCCCGGATCTGGATGACGAGATCCCCTTCTAAGACTGCCGGTAAGACTGCCGGACATTCCAACGTTCAAGCGGGCCTTTTGGCCCGCTTTTTCTTGGCCGATCATGGGGATGGTTTTTTTCCCGATCTGGGCCACTGGACCTTGCGGGTCGAATTCCCTATATATTCTCTCAACTAAACCCACGGGACCGCAATGAACCAGCCGCAAGACCATCTTGAAGGCGCACCTTTGATCCGCCCTTCGACCACAGATCACCCGCTTTATGACGCTGTGGTTGACGCCTGCCGCACCGTGTTCGACCCGGAAATTCCGGTCAACATCTATGATCTTGGTTTGGTCTATACGATTGAGATCAATGCGGAAAACGAGGTGTCCATCCTGATGACCCTGACCGCACCGGGTTGCCCGGTGGCCGGCGAAATGCCCGCTTGGGTGCAAGATGCGGTGGAACTGGTCGTGGGCGTGAAATCGGCCGAGGTCGGCATGACCTTTGACCCGCCTTGGGGCATGGAAATGATGTCTGACGAGGCGCGGCTGGAACTGGGGTTCATGTAAGGCAAGCCGTGGGGCTTGCTTGCACAAAAAGCAAGTCTCAAACATTGCACGTGCGACAAGCAAGCCATGAGACTTGCATTTTCATCGCGCAAGGTCTATGACTTGCCTATGCGGGACATCAAAGCGGTCATCTCTGGCGATCTGATTGCCTCCTCGGCCAAGGGCGGGGCGGTGATTGACGCGGCCATGGTCAATTTGGCGGACACCGCGGCGCGCCTGTCCATTCTGACCGGAAGCAACACCCGTTTCACCCGGCATCGGGGGGACGGGTGGCAGATTTACGTGGATATTCCCGGGCTTGCCCTGACCTGTGCCTTGGCGATGACGACAGCCCTGCGCCGATCCGGCACAGGGTTGGACACAAGGCAGGCGATTGGGTTTGGCCGGGTGGAAATCCTGCCCCCTGCCACGTTGGGCGGCGCCTTTGGCGAGGCCTTTGAGCTTTCCGGCCGTGCCTTGGATCACATGCCGCGTGGTGCGCGGTTGTGTCTGGAGAACCGGTTGATCGTGACACCGTGGCACGAGGCACTGATCGCGCTGATCGACTGGCAATCGGCGCGCTGGTCAAAAGAACAGGCCGAGGCGGTGCAGGCCATGCTGCTCGATGGAACCCTTTCCAACGCGGAGCATGCAGCCAAACTGGGCATTACACGGCAGGCCTTTGAGGCCCGGCTGTCTTCGGCGGGATTTCCCGCGCTGGAACCTGCGCTTCACGCCTTTCAAAATGTCGATTGGACGGAACATCCCGATGTTTGAAACCTTTGCCGCGCTTCTACTTGCCCATGTTCTTGCCGACTTTGTGTTGCAGACCAAGGGGATGGTGGCAAGAAAGCGGCAGGCATCGGTTCTGGCCCTGCATGGAGCTGTGGTTCTGGCCACGGCAATCGTCGCCCTTGGAACGTGGCACCCTGCCCTTTTGTGGCTGGCCCTTCTGCATCTGCTGATCGACCTTGCCAAAACCCGCGCGCGTCAGGGGCTGGCGGGTTTTCTGGCCGATCAGGCGGCGCATCTTCTGACGATCGTCGCATTGGCCCTTTGGCTGCCGGAGCTGTGGGCGCATGGCCTGTGGGGCGGCGTCTCCCAAGCCCCCGGCCTGATGCTGCTGGTGGCCGGGGCGCTCATGGCCACCCGCGCTGGCGGCTTTGCGGTGGGGCTGTTGATGGCGCCGTTTTCCGCGGCAACACCCGATGGATTGCCCGGTGGCGGGCGGGTCATCGGCCTTTTGGAGCGCGGGTTGATCTTTGCGCTGGTGCTGCTGGGCCAACCCGAGGGCGTGGGGCTTTTGCTGGCCGCAAAGTCGATCCTGCGCTTTGGCGCGGTCAAGGATGACCGGGCGGCCAGCGAATATGTCATCATCGGCACGCTGGCCTCGGTTGGCTGGGCGCTTTTGGTGGCCTATGCGACCCAAAGCCTGCTTGTGGCCCTGCCGCCGCTTGGAATTTCGCCCGCGACACCCTAAGTATGGGGAAAAGGAGCATCTCATGTTCGGTATTCCCGGCAAAGCCGCTGTGACGCTGACCCCCCCGGCCGCCAAGGCCATCGCCCGCCTCATGCAAAAGCAGGGGGCGGCGGGCTTGCGCATTGGCGTCAAGAAGGGCGGTTGCGCGGGCATGGAATACACCATGGATTATGTCGCCGAACAGAATGCCCTTGATGAGGTGGTCGAACAGGACGGCGCAAAGGTCTTCATCGCGCCGATGGCGCAGATGTTCCTGATCGGCACCGAGATTGACTATGAGGTTGATCTTTTGCAGGCGGGGTTCAAGTTCCGCAATCCCAACGTGGCCGAGGCCTGCGGCTGCGGGGAATCGATCAAGTTCAAGGATGCCCCCGCGGCCTGAGGCCGCAAAGGCCGATTTTTCGTCGAAAAATCACCGCCCCCCGTTGCTTGGCCTTTTGTCTGGTCCCCAGACCCGCTAACCCTTTGACAAAAGCAATGAGGGTGGCATGCGCAAACTGGCGGCGGGCAATTGGAAGATGAACGGCACGCGCGCGGCCTTGGCCGAGGTGCGGGCGCTGATCGCGGCGGCCGCGGCACCGGGTTGCGAGATGCTGCTCTGCCCCCCCGCCACCCTGATCGCCGCCATGGCCGAGATCGCGCAAGGCTCTGCGCTGAAGGTCGGCGCGCAGGATTGCCACGCCAAAGCCGCGGGCGCCCATACCGGGGATCTGTCGGCCCCGATGCTGGCCGATGCGGGCGCAAGCCATGTCATTCTGGGCCATTCCGAACGCCGCGCCGACCATGGCGAAACCGATGCGCAGGTGAAGGCCAAGGCCGAGGCGGCCATGGCGGCAGGGCTGGTGGCCATCATCTGCGTCGGCGAGACAGAGGCACAGCGTGATGACGGAAACACCCTTGCCGTGATCGGGGCGCAACTGGATGCCTCGGTTCCCCATGGGGCAACCGCCGCGCAACTGGTGATCGCCTATGAGCCGGTCTGGGCCATCGGCACCGGCCGCACCCCGACCCTTGCTCAGATCGCCGAAGTGCATGGCTTTATCCGCACCCGTCTGGCCGCGACGATCAACGCCGAGGCCGCGCGAACCCGTCTGCTCTATGGCGGCTCGGTCAAGCCGTCCAATGCCGCCGAGATTTTTGCCCTGCCGAATGTCGATGGGGCGCTGGTGGGTGGGGCCAGCCTGAAGGCCAGCGATTTCGCCCCCATTGTCGCGGCCCTGTCCGCCGCCTGACCCTTTCATGTCGTAAACAGAGGCGCGGGAACCGGGCGTTCTTGCGACATATGCCCCATGACCGATCTTCCCCAAACCCGCCAGAACTCGCTTTTGAATGCCAATCTGATCTGCATGGCCTCCATGCTGATCTGGGCCGCCGGCCTGCCTGCGGCAGACATGCTTATTCCGCTGTTGATCCCTGAACAGTTGAACGCCCTGCGCATGGCGCTGGCGGGGGGATTTCTGGTGATCCTTTGGGCCGCGCTGGAGGGGTTCGGCCCGCTCAAGCGCACCAACTGGCTGAAAGGCATCGCGGTGGGCAGCCTGATCGGGCTTGGGGCGTGGTTCCTGATCCGGGGACAGGCGCTTGGCGGGGCGGTGACGGCGGCGGTGATTTCCTCGACCCTGCCGGTGGTCGGCATCACGCTGGAGGTCATTCTGGACGGCCGCAAGATCACCCCGGCGCTGATCATTGGGCTGATCCTCTCCCTGATCGGCGGGGCCTTGACGCTGGACCCCGGCGGCGCGGCGGCAGGCGGATCAATGGTCTGGGGCGCGGTGTTGTGCTTTGGCTCGGTGGTGGCCTTTACCATCGGCTCGCGGCTGACCGTCACCGCCTTTCCGCATGAAACCCCGGTCGGGCGCACGGCGGTCACGCTGTTTGGCGCGGCGGTGGCGGCCATGAGCGTGGCCGCGGCGCAGGTGGCAGCGGGGGCCGAGATGCCGTCTTTCGCGGCCTGGGGGCCGAAGGAAATCGGCGCGATCCTCTTGTTTTCCGTGGGCGCTTTGGGCGTTAGCCAGATCATGTGGATCATGTCGGTCGAACGCCTTGGCATCGGGCTTTCGGCGCTGCACATCAATGCCGCCCCCTTCTATGTGATGCTGATCCTGTTTGCGCTTGGCGGGGTGTGGAGCTGGCCGCAGGCGCTGGCCGCCGCCTTGGTGGGGCTTGGCGTCCTGATCGCCCAAGGCATCCTGCCCCTGCCCTTCGCCCGCCGCATCTGAGGCCGCCCATGAAAACCCTGCACCAATTACCGACCGATCCTGACTTTGTGCAGAACCCCTATCCGTTCTACGAGGTGGCGCGCGCCGCGGGTCCCTTCTTTCACTGGGCCGAGTATGACCTGACCTGCACCGGCAATGCGGCGGCGGTAAACGCGATCTTCCGCGACCGCCGCTTTGGCCGCGAGGTGCCTGCCGAAAAAGCCCGCGCCATCCCCGAGCATCTGGCCCCCTTCTACGCCGTCGAGGCCCATTCCATGCTGGAGTTGGAGCCGCCGCGCCACACCCGGTTGCGCTCGCTTGTGCTGCGGGCCTTCACCACCCGGCGGATCAATGCGCTTCAGCCCGAAATCGCCACCCTGACACATCAGTTGATCGACGCCTTCCCGGCAGGCGAGTTTGACCTGCTGAAGCATTTCGGCCAGCGCCTGCCTGTCATCATCATCGCCCGCCTTCTGGGCGTGCCCGAGGCGATGTCGGACGACCTTCTGCATTGGTCCAATGCCATGGTCGGCATGTATATGGCCGGCCGTACCCGCGACACCGAAGACAGGGCCGTGGCCGCGACCGAGGCTTTCGTGGCCTTCATGCGCTCTTACGTCGAGGCGCGGCGGAAAGACCCGCGCGATGATCTCATCACCGAGTTGATCGCCGCCGAGGAAGGCGGAGAAAAGCTGACCACCGACGAGTTGATCACCACCTGCATCCTGCTGCTGAACGCAGGGCATGAGGCGACGGTGCATACCATCGGCAACGGGGTAAAGACGCTTCTGGAAACCGGGCATGGCATCACCGAGGCCACGGCGGAAACCACGGTTGAGGAAATCCTGCGCTTCGATCCGGCGCTGCACATGTTCACCCGGCACGCCTATGAGGACATCGAGGTGATGGGCCACCGCTTCCGGCGCGGCGATCAGGTGGGGCTTTTGCTGGCCGCCGCCAATCGCGACCCCGGCCCTTGGGAAGACCCCGCCAGTTTCCAGCCCAACCGCCCGGTGAAACCCATCGCCACCTTTGGCGCCGGGCTGCATTTCTGCGTCGGCGCCCCCTTGGCGCGGCTGGAACTGGTCACCACCCTGCCGATCCTGTTTGCGCGCCTGCCGGGGCTGAAACTGGCGGGCCGCCCGGAGTACGGCAATGTCTACCACTTCCACGGGCTGACCCGGCTGATGGTGCGGGCAAGCTGATCCCCCTTCCCCCGGCGCGACCTTTGGACAATGGTAAGAGGCACGCATCCAGCCCATGATGGCGGGCAAGGAGGAGCCATGGACCACGACCGCATCCCTGAAATCGCGCTTGACTGGCATCGCGCGGGGCGCAAGGCCGCCTTGGCGACGGTGGTGGAAACCTGGGGGTCCGCCCCGCGCCAGCCGGGCAGTCAATTGGCGATTTCCGGCGAAGGGCAGATCATGGGCTCTGTCTCGGGCGGCTGCGTCGAGGGCGCGGTGGTGGCCGAGGCCCTGGAGGCAATGGAAGATGGCCTGCCGCGCCTGCTGACCTTTGGGGTCAGTGACGAGACGGCCTTTGCCGTGGGGTTGGCCTGCGGCGGAACGATCCGGGTGCTGGTGGAACCCGTGGGCCGCGCCCTGCCCGAGGATATGCTCGCCGATCTGGTGGCAGCGCGGGCGGCCAAACACCCGGTTGTCTATGCGGTTCACCCGGAAACATGGGCGCGTGCGCTCTATCGCCCCGGCCAAGACCCTGCCGCCGATCTGCGGCTGCGCGCCGACAAGGCCGGGATCGAGGAAGATGGCCGCTTCATCGCGCCGCACAATCCGCCCCTGCGGCTGATAGTGGTCGGGGCCGTGCATATCGCGCAGCCTTTGGTCAGCATCGCCCGCGCTTGCGGCTATGCGCCGGTGCTGATTGACCCGCGCGATACCTTTGGTGCCGCCGAACGCTTTCCGGGGGAAACCGTGCTGGACGATTGGCCGGATGAGGCGCTTGCCGCCCTTGCCCCCGATGCCCGCACCGCGATTGTCACGCTGACCCATGATCCGAAGCTGGACGATCCGGCCATTCGGCTCGCCATCCGGTCGCCCGCCTTTTACCTTGGCTGTCTGGGATCGAAAAAGACCCATGCCAAACGGGTGGAGCGGTTGCAGGAGGCAGGCTTCAGCCCCGCCGAAATCGCCCGCATCCATGCCCCGGTGGGTCTGGACATTGGCGCCAAGACCCCGGCGGAAATTGCCGTGTCGATCATGGGCCAGATCACCGCCAGCTTGCGGCTTGGCGCATGAGGTTCGGCCGCCTCCGCTTGGATCAGGCGCAGGGCGCGATCCTTGCCCATTCGCATGGGCCATCGGGGCTGCGCAAAGGCCGGGTGCTGACGGCCGAGGATATTGCCGTGCTGGCCGCCCAAGGCGTAACCGATATTACGGTCGCCCGGCTTGACCCTGACGATCTGGATGAAAACACCGCCGCCGCCCGTCTGGCCGCCGCCTTGGTGCCCGATCCTGCGGGGCAAGCTCTGGCCCTGACGCCCGCCTTTACCGGGCGGGTCAACCTGAATGCCATGGGGCCGGGGGTGGTCAGGCTGGATGCAAGCGCCATCCACGCGCTGAACCGTGTCGATCCCGCCATTACCTTTGCCACCCTGCCCGACCTTGCCCGCGTGACCAAAGGCACGCTGGTCGGCACCGTCAAGATCATCAGCTATGCCGTCGCCGGCGCCGCGCTGGCACAGGCCGCCACCCTCGCCCATGCGGCGATCCGGGTGCAGCCGGTCACCTTGCGCGATGCCGGGCTGTTGCTGACCACTGTGCCGGGGCAAGACCCCAAGCTGAACGCCAAGGCCGCGCGTGTCATCTCGGCCCGGCTGGCCGCTTTGGGTATGACCCTTACCGCCTGCCACGAGGTTGCGCATGACGAGACGGCGATTGCCGAGGCCCTGCCGCAACTGTCCGGCGACATGGCGCTGATCCTGACCGGCAGCGCCACCTCGGATATGCACGACACCGCCCCCGAGGGGTTGCGCCGGGCCGGCGGCACGGTTTGCCGCTTTGGCATGCCGGTGGACCCCGGCAATCTGCTGTTCTTGGGCGATTTGCAGGGCCGCCCGGTCATCGGCCTGCCGGGCTGCGCCCGTTCGCCCGCGTTGAACGGCGCGGACTTCGTGCTGGAGCGGCTGGCCTGTGGGCTGGCGGTGACGGATGCGGATATTGCGGCCATGGGGGTGGGCGGGCTTTTGAAGGAAATCCCGCTGCGCCCGCAGTTGCGCGAGGCGCGCTAAGACGCCGCATCTGTGCTAGGCTGAAGCGGTGAAGCCCGGAGGTCCGGCCATGCGACCCTTTTTTCTGATCCTTACCCTGCTTCTGGCGCTTACGCTGCCCGCCCGGGCCGAGATCGCCGGACAGGCGGACCCCGCCTTTCAGGCCGCCCTTGACCAATGGCTGAAGGGCGATGAGGCAAAGGCCCTGCCCGCGCTTGGCGCGCTGGCCGCAGAGGGCAACCGGGCGGCGCAGGTGCTGGTCGGGCTGATTGATGTCACCCCGCATCTGCAAGGGCCATGGCTTGCGCAGCGGACGCGGGCCGAGAGGCTGGCGCTGCTGCGCGCCCCTGCCACCAAGGCCCCGGGCCAGATTTCCGGCGTGAACTGGCTGCGGCTGGCGGCCAAGGACACGCCGCTTGCCGCGACCTGGATTCGGCTCTGGGACGGGGCTGCGGGGCCGGAGGTGATGCTTGATTTCACCCGCATGGGCGAAATGACGGCGGCGCGCACGGCGGCACGGCGTCTGGCCCTGCGCGGGACCAAGGGCTTTGCGCGGCTGGCCGACGACCCGGATTTCCCGGGTTTTGCGATGCCCTTGGCCATTCGGGAATGGCAAAGCCTGGACCCGCCCCGCGCCAAAGCTGCCCTTGCCGCCCTACCGGCGGCCGATCCCGGGCGCGGCCTTTTGGGCGCCCATGCCCCCGACCCTGACGCGCTGATGCAACTCGCCCGCACCGACCCGGCACTGGAGATGCTGAATTCCTGGCTTGTGATCCTCTGTCCCGATCCCCCGGGCGACACCAGCGCGCGGCCCCTGCGGCTTGCCCGGACGCTGCGGCTGATCGGCGGCTGGGGCGGACTTGCCGGGCTTGGCCCGCCTTCCGAAACGCTGGTAAGCACCGACCGCTGGATGACATCGCGTGTCGCGTCGCAGATCCTGCCCTTTGCCCTGCCGCCGCCCCAGCGTTTGGGCGAAGCGCAAAGCGACCGTTGCCTTATGTTCCTGTCGCGCATGGCGGAAGCGGACCGCCGGGCCAAACCCTGAGCCGCGCCATGAAAAAAGGGGCCTTGCGGCCCCCTTCGCTGACGATGCGCGCGCGGTTTACTTCGGCGAAACCATCATCACCATCTGGCGGCCTTCCAGCTTGGGCATGGATTCGATCTTGCCCGCATCGGCCACATCGGCGGCCACGCGGTTCAAAAGCTCCAACCCCAATTCCTGGTGCGCCATTTCGCGGCCACGGAAGCGCAGCGTAACCTTCACCTTGTCGCCTTCGCCAAGGAATTTCAGCACCGAGCGCATCTTCACGTCATAGTCATGCGTGTCGGTGCCGGGGCGGAACTTGATTTCCTTGATCTCGATGATCTTCTGCTTCTTGCGGGCCTCGGCCTCGCGCTTCTGCGTCTCGTATTTAAACTTGCCGAAGTCCATGATCTTGCAGACTGGCGGCTCGGCGTTCGGCGAGATCTCGACCAGATCCAGCCCCGCTTCTTCGGCCATGGCCATGGCACGGGCCGGCGTCACCACCCCGACATTCTCGCCATCCGCCCCGATCAGGCGGATTTCCGGGGACCGGATGCGGTCATTGATGCGCGGTCCGGTTTCGCGTTGCGGCGGGGCATTGTGCGGGCGGCGGGCTATGGCAGTGGTCCTTGTCCAGTTGAAATCTGCGTGCGCAATCTATGCGCTGCGCGCGCGGCCTTCAACCGGAAAACTGGCCACGCAAGAAATCACAAGGGGCAAACCCGTATGATACGTTGCCGCGCGACCACAGGCGCACCCTTTTCAACTCAGGCCGTTTCTGTCATACCCCGATCACCCGAATGTTTCGGTCATGGGAGCAAATGACATGAACAAGAACGTCCTTCTCGGCCTCGTGCTGATCGCCGCCGCAGCTGGTGGCTATTATCAGTTCAGCTACAAGCCCGCGCAGGAAGCTGCCGCTGCTGCGGCCGCCGCCGCCGAAGCCGCCGCTGCCGAGGCCAAAGCTGCCGAAGAAGAAGCCGCCAAGGCTGCGGAAGAAGCCGCTGCTGCCGCTGCCGCCGAGGCTGCTGCCGCCGCAGAAGCTGCCGCCACCGCTGCGGCTGAAGCTGCCGCCGTTCTGGACCCGGCCGCCTTCGACGCCGCCAAAGTCAACGCGCTGATCGACGCCTCGACGCTGGACGCCGCGACCAAGACCACCCTGAAGGCCGGCGTTGACGCCGCTGCCGCCGATCCGACCAAGGTTGCTGGCGCCATCGCCGCTGTCAAAACCGCCCTTGGCATGTAATCGCCTGAAACGGTGAAAGAAAAACCGCCGCAGAGCAATCTGCGGCGGTTTTTTTCATGTCTGACGATGTGGCTCTCAGATGCCGTCGCCGACAAAGGCCTTTTCCACCACGAATTGCTTGGGGTCGGAATTTGCGCCCTCAACCAGCCCGAAGCTTTCCAGAATGGCCTTTACGTCGACGTTGAACGCCAGCGACCCGCAAACCATGGCGCGGTCCTCGATGGGGTTCATCTTCGGCAGGCCAAGGTCTTCGAACACCTTGCCCGACACCAGATTGTCGGTGACGCGACCCATGTGATGGAACGCCTCTCGCGTGGTGGTCGGATAGTATTTCAGCTTGTCGCCCACCATCTCGCCGATCAAGGGATCGTCCTTCAGGCTTTCGACCAGTTGGCGGCCATATTCCAACTCTGCCACTTCGCGGCAGGTGTGCATCATGATGACCTGTTCGTATTTCTCATAGGTCTCCGGTTCGCGCAGAAGGCTGGCGAAGGGGGCAAAGCCGGTGCCGGTGGACAAAAAGTAAATCCGCTTGCCGGGCAACAGCGCGTCATGCACCAGCGTGCCCACGGGTTTGGGGCGCAGGATGATCTCATCGCCCACCTTGATATGCTGCAACCGGCTGGTCAGCGGGCCATCCGGCACCTTGATCGAATAGAATTCCAGCTCCTCATCCCAGGCGGGCGAGGCGATGGAATAGGCGCGCAGCAAGGGTTTGCCGTTGTCGCCCAGAAGCCCGATCATCACGAACTCGCCCGAACGGAAGCGCAGCGATTGCGGCCGCGTCACGCGGAAGGAAAACAACCGGTCCGTCCAGTGCGTCACTTGGGTGACGGTCTGGGCGTCGGGCAGATGCGGCTTGGCGACGGCAGGGGCAGGAGCGTTCATCTCGGTCACTTCGGTCATGGGGTGGTTGCCCGGCGTCTGAACCGGTCCTCGTTCAATAGCTTTGATTTGGGTCAGTGAAAAGCAAACCCGCGCAGGCGGCGCGGATTTGTCACGCTTTCGGACTTAGGCCTTGAGACGGGCCTGATAGTCATGCGCCTGCCAATTGGCCCGGTTCAGCCATTGCGCCTCGGGCTGGCGGGCGGCCATTTCATCCGGGATTTCGACCGCATCAAAGCCGACACGGCGGGCCATCGGATATTGATCGGCAATGATCGGCCCGACGGCGCGCAATTCGCCCGTATAGCCCAGCATCCGCAAGCGGCGGCCAATGGTAAAGCCACGCCCGTCGCTGAAGGCCGGCACATGCACGCGGATCAGCGTCAGCCCCGCCAGATCCAGCGCCGCCGGATCATCGGTATGGGCCAGATCGGCCACGCCCGTGGCGGGCAATTCGGGCAAAGGCGCAAAGCCCTTATCGGTCACAAGAACGCTCATAGCGCGTTGTCCTTTGTCGTTCGCACGGGCTTGCCGCCCACGAAATGGATGCCACATTCGGTTTTCGCGCTGCCGCGCCAACGGCCCGCACGCGGGTCTTCGCCGGGCTTCACCGGGCTGGTGCAAGGCGCACAGCCGATTGAGGGATAGCCTTTGGCGACCAGCGGGTGCCGCGGCAGGGCGTTGTTGACGATATATTCCTCAAGGTCTTCGCGGCCCCAATGGGCCAAGGGGTTCACCTTGATCCGAAAATCGCCTTCGTTTTCAAAGAAGTCGATGGCGCCCCGGTCGGCGTTCTGGAACCGCTTGCGGCCCGAGATCCAGCCGTCAAAGCCCGAAAGCGCGCGCTCCAGGGGTTCCACCTTGCGCACGTTGCAGCAGGCATCGGTGGAAAACTGGTGCAGCGTGCCGTCCGGGTCTTCGAAATCGGTGCGGGTCTTGCGGGCGCGGATGGTGCGGATGTCGCATAGGGGCAGCTTCTCGGCCAGTTCGCGCTGATAGTCGAGCGTTTCCTGAAACAGCATCCGCGTATCGACAAAGATCACCGGGGTTTCGGGCGCGATGACCGACACCAGATGCAACAGCACCACAGATTCCGCCCCGAAGGACGACACCAAGGCCACCTGCCCCAGTTCCGGGTCTTTCAGCGCATGTTCCAAGACGGCCGTCGCCGAATGATGGCGATAGCGCGCATTCAGCGCCGCCACCCGCTCCGCAACCGGCGCCTGTTCCACCTTAAGCAGCATCCCGCTCACCCGCCTCGTAAAGCGCCGTCTTGAACGGGCCAACCCCGACGCGGCGATAGGTCTGAAGGAAGGTTTCCTCGGGGCTTTGGCGCAGATCGAGATAGGCCAGCACGATGCGTTCAATGGCCGGAACCACCTGATCATAGGCAAAGCCCGGCCCGGTCTTTTCGCCAATGGTCGCGTCTTCGGAACCGTCACCGCCAAGGGTGATCTGATAATTTTCCACCCCGGCCCGATCAAGGCCCAGAATCCCGATATGGCCGACATGGTGATGCCCGCAGGCATTGATGCAGCCCGAGATCTTGATCTTCAGCGGACCAACATCATGTTCCAGCTTCAAGTCATTGAAGCGGGTGGCGATTTCCTGCGCGACAGGGATCGAGCGGGCGGTCGCCAGCGCGCAATAATCCATGCCGGGGCAGGCGATGATGTCGGAAATCAGCCCGACATTGGCCGTGCCAAGCCCGGCCTTGGCCAAGGCGGCATGCACCGCCGGCAGGTCGGATTTGTGGACATGCGGCAGGATTACGTTCTGCTCGTGGGAAATGCGCAGATCGCTGTGGCCATAGGTTTCGGCAAGGTCCGCCAAAAGCCGCATCTGATCGGAACTCGCATCGCCGGGCGTCTGGCCATGGGCCTTCACCGAGACGGTGACGATGGCGTATTGGTCATTGCGGTGTTGCGCCAGATTGGTATCGGCCCAAGCACGGAACACCGGGTCCGCCTTGTAAAAGGCGTCATAGGCGTCAACCGAGGCATTGCGGAAGGCCGGAAGCGCAAAGGCCTCGCGGATATCGGCCAGAAGTTTCTGGTCATTGCCGCCGAACAGCGGCTTCAACTCGGCAAAACGCTCCTCGACCATGCGGGTGATCTCGGGTTTGCCGGTCTCATGCAGCGTGATCTTGATGCGGGCCTTGTATTTGTTGTCGCGACGGCCCAGCACGTTATAGACCGACAGCACCGCCTCGACATAAGGCAGCAGGTCTTCGACGGGCAGGAAATCGCGCACCACCATGCCGACCATGGGCGTGCGGCCAAGGCCCCCGCCGACGATCACCTCGAACCCGACCTCGCCCGCGGCGTTCTTCACCATGCGCAACCCGATGTCATGCGCCTTGGTCACGGCGCGGTCATTCGGCGCGCCGGTGATGGCAATCTTGAACTTGCGCGGCAGGAACTGGAATTCCGGGTGATCGGTGGACCATTGGCGAAGGAGTTCCGCATAGGGGCGCGGGTCTTCGATCTCATCGGCCGCAGCCCCGGCGAAATGGTCGGCGGTGACGTTCCTCACGCAGTTGCCGGAGGTCTGGATCGCATGCATTTCCACATCGGCCAGCGCGGTCAAAATCGCCGGAACATCCGGCAGTTTCGGCCAGTTGAACTGGATGTTCTGCCGGGTGGTGAAATGGCCATAGCCCTTGTCCCACGTATCAGCGATCAGCGCCAACTGCCGCATCTGGCGCGGGGAGATGGTGCCATAAGGAATGGCCACCCGCAGCATATAGGCGTGCAGTTGCAGATAAAGCCCGTTCATCAGACGCAGGGGGCGGAACTCGTCCTCGGTCAAAGAGCCATCCAGACGCCGCTCCACCTGATCGGTGAACTGGGCCACACGGGCGCGGACAAAGGCCTCGTCGAAGTCGGAATAGGAATACATGGCGGGCCTCAGAGCGCGTGGTCGGCTTGTTTGCCGTGGTTATAGTTCGACGGACCACGGGTGCGGAAGGCCTCGCGGAAATGGGTGGGTTCGGGGCCATTGGCGCCGGCCTTGGCATCGGCCAGATAGGCCCCCACAATCACCAACTTTTGCGCCGCCGCATCCAGCAGACGCAATTGCGCATGGGCCTCATCCTCAAGGAATTCAGCCTCGTGGTGAAACGGTGTCCAGCGGTCATCGGCGGTGAAATAGACCACATCGCCCTCGCGCAGGCGGTTGGCGGTGATAACCTTGGGGGTAAAGCGGCTCATGCTGTGGCCTCGGGCTGATCCTGGATTGCTGTCCCGAATATAGGACATTTTCCCATATCCGCGCCAGTGACCCTTGCCAATAAGGATATTTGTTCCGATATTGCGCGACGCCGGAACGGGGTTCCGCCAAAACGGGGTTGATGCGAATGTCTGACCGGATCGACGAACTTGACCGGAAAATCCTTGCCGAGTTGCAGGCGGATGCCAGCCAGTCGCTGGACGAAATCGCCCGCAAGGTGGGCAGCTCCAAAACCCCGGTCTGGAACCGCATCCGGCGGATGAAAGAGACCGGCCTCATCACCCGGCAAACCGCCATTCTGGACCCCGAGGCCCTGGGGCTGGAGGCATGCTTTTTTGTCCTCGTGCGCACCTCGGAACATGAGGCCGATTGGCAGCACCGCTTTCTGGACGTCTTGCGCCGCCGCCCCGAGGTGCTGGAGGCGCATCGGCTGGCGGGCGATATCGACTATATCCTGAAGGTGCGGGTCAAGAATGCCCGCGCCTATGACACCTTCTATCAGGCGCTGATTTCCGAGGTGAAGATTCACAACGTCACCGCCCTTCTCAGCATGGAAGAAATCAAATCAACCACGGTGCTGCCGCTCTGACGACCCCGCCCTGAAATGGCAAAAGGCCCCGGAGACGATCCGGGGCCTTTGTCATTGCGGGCTTGGGTGCCCGGTTAATTCGCCGCCGTGCGCAGCAAGGGCGTGATGACCCGCACCGCAACGCGCCGATTGCGGCGTTCGTCCGCTTGGGTGTCGATCAGCAACTCGCTTTCGCCATAGCCCTGCACGACCATGTTTTCCGGCGGAATGTCGAAATATTCCGTCAGCGCCAGCGCCACCGATTCCGCCCGGCGGTCAGACAGCGCAAGGTTCATGGCGGCCTTGCCGGTGGCATCCGTATGGCCTTCGATCAGGAACATCTCGCCGGGGTTTTCGTCGAGAAGATCCTGCATCAGGCCGCCAAGATCGGCCAGCGACTCTGCCTCGGCAGCCTTGATCGCAGAGGAGCCGCTGTCGAAGGTGACATTGCCCGCATCAACCGTCGCGGCCAGCGCCCGCACTTCGGCAATCTCGCGCACCTGACGCAGGCTGAAGGTGCGGCCCGCCTTGGCCGCCTCGCGCGCGGCCAGTTTGGCCTTCAGCGCGGCGTTTTCGTCTTGCAACGAAATCGTCACGTGGTCGCGGCGCGGGCGCGGCAGATCGCGCACGATCACCGGGTCTTCATAGGCCAGATCGTCGATCAGCACCATTTCGCGGCCCAAGCGGTCATAGGCCGCCCGCCGCAGCACCCGGCCCGTGGCATCACGGATCGTCACCACCTGACTGCCATCCCCGCGTTCAACGATGGTCCGGGTCGAACCGTCGCGGAAGGTTTCGGTCCGCACGGTGGAGCCGGGGCGGCGCAGCACGGTGTCATCGTCCTTGTAGACCGAATAGGTGCCATCGGGGTTCAGCACCACCACGCGGTCGCCGGTGTTCGACACCACCTGCCGGTCGCGCTGGTCATTCGCGCTTTTGATGACCGAACCGACCGCCAGCGCGGCCAGCGCCACTAGGCCGACCTTTTCCAGATTGGACAGCCGGTTCTTCTTGCCCGGTGCCACTTGCACGGGTGCAGCGGCGAATTCCTGCGCCGAACTGCGGGTTTCCGCCGCGGTCAGAACCGTGGTGACACTGTCCACCGCCTCGGGCGAGACTGGCGTTTCGGCCACGGGCGCGGGGGCCACAGGCTCTGCGGTTGTCTCGGTTTCAGGTGTCGCGACCAAGGTGCTGGCAGCTTCCAGCGCGCCGGGGTCAAGGGTTTCAGGCTCGGCCAGAATTTCGGTCAGCGTCTCGACCTCGGTTTCCGACACCACCGGCGCCTCGACCGGCACCGCCTCGGGATCGACCGGCGGTTCTTCGGTGGCCAGACCAGCGGCAGGGTCCACGATCTCGCCCGCACTGTCGACCGCGATCTCTTGCTGGGCCGCCTCCAGCGCCGCAGCCTCGGCCGCAAGCTCCTCGGCGGTCTTTTCGATCAGGACGGGGGCTTCGGCGGTGGGGGTTTCCGCGGCGGGGGCTTCGGTTTCGGGGGCAACCTCCTCGGTTACGGCCTCCTCGGTTGCGGGGGCCTCCGTTGCGGCCTCCTCAGTTGCGGGGGCTTCGGTCGCAGCTTCATCCGTGACCAAGGGCGCAGCCGCGGGATCTTCGGTCACCGCCTCCTCGGTGGCAGCGGGGGCCGTTGCGGGGTCTTCGCCAGTCGTCTCGGCCGTTGCAGGGGCTTCAGCTTCCGGCTCCGCCTCTGGCGCGACCATCTCCTCAGGCGCGGGCTCCTCGGGCGCGGGATCTTCCACCGCCGGCGCGACGATGACCGGCTCCTCGGCCGGGGCATCCTCGGTGGCAGCTTCGGCGGCGGCGGCAGCCTCGGCGGCGGCAGCTTCCGCAGCAGCCTGAGCCTCCGCCGCGGCCTGCGCTTCGGCTTCGGCCTGCGCAGCGGCAGCCGCCTCAGCTTCGGCTTGGGCTTGGGCCTCGGCTTCTGCCTGTGCCGCAGCCTCCGCCGCGGCCTGTGCCTCTGCGGCCGCTTGCGCCTCGGCTTCGGCCTGCGCCTGAGCTTCGGCCTGAGCTTGCGCTTCGGCTTCTGCCGCCGCCTGTGCCTCGGCCGCCGCTTGGGCTTCGGCGGCGGCTTGCGCCTCGGCCTCGGCAGCAGCCGCTGCGGCCGCCTCATCGGTGGCGCCGGTCAGATAATCATCCAGATTGCACCCCGTGCCCCCCGAAGGATCGCACAAGATGGTGCCGTCATCCGCAACCACGGCGCCATTTTCATTCAGGCTTTGGGCCAGCGCGGGCCAACTGTGCATGGGCGCCAGCGCAATCGACAGGGCGGCGGTAGAGCTGAGCAAACGTCTCATGTAAATTCCTTTCGGGCGGGGGGGCCGCCAAGCGATTCCTTAACGCCCAGTCTGCAAGACCGGTTGCATGCAAGGAACCCGATTTCCTGCCGATAGGCGATAACAAGCTGAAGTTTAAAAGGTGTTATCCCCCATCAACCGCATCAGCCGCGCCTTTTCGCCGCCATCGCCGGGGTCGGATATCACTTGGCCCAGCGCCGCCAGCGAGGCCACCGAATGACCCGCGCGAAAGCTGTCGACATGGGGCAGCATGGCGCGGATACCGGCGGCTTTCGGGGCGAACCCCTCCCAGCGCAGCAAAGGGTTGAGCCAGATCAGACGCCGACAGGACAGGTGCAGCCGCTCGATTTCTTTGGCAAGTATCCCGGCATCGTCGCGGTCCAGACCGTCGGTGATGAGCAACACCACCGCCCCCTGCCCCAAGACCCGGCGCGACCAATCGCGGTTGAACGCCGCAAGCGAGGCCCCGATCCGCGTGCCGCCCGACCAGTCCTGCGCCTGCGCGCCTGCCGCCGCCAAGGCGGCATCCACATCGCGGGCGCGCAAATGGCGGGTGATATTGGTCAGCCTCGTGCCAAAGGTAAAACCATGCACCCGCGCCCAGCCCTCCCCGCGCTGATGCATGACGGCATGCAGAAAATGCAGCACCATGCGGGAATATTGGCTCATCGAGCCTGAGATATCGCAGATCACCACCAGATTGGGCCAGCGGATGCGGGGCTTTTGCCACCGCAATTCCATCACCTCGCCCCCCTGCCGCAGCGCCGCCCTGATCGTGGCGCGCGGATCAATGCGCAGGCCCTGCCCGGCGGGCTTCATCCTCCGCGAGGTCAAAGGCTGCACCGGCAAAGACAGCCGCGCGATCATCCGCTTGGCCTCGGCAATCTCCTCGACCGACATCTGTTCGAAATCCAGCGTCCTCAGCCGTTCTTCGGCCGATTGCGTGGCGCTGGCGTCGATCTCGATCCGTGGCGCGTCTTCCTCCAGCCCCGGCGGCAAGGGCGACGGTTCGGGGCGGCTGTCGCCCAAAAGCGCCTGTGCGGCCCGCTTTTCGGCCGCCTCGGCGCGGCGATCCTCCTGCACGCCCTTCAGGCTGGGCAGCATGAAGGTCATCATATGTTCCAAGAATTGCGGATCGCGCCAGTAAAGCCGGAAACACTGGTCGAAGATCATGCGCTGCTCGGGACGGCTGACAAAGACCGCATGCAGCGTCCAATAAAAATCCTCGCGCGCGGTAAAGCCGACGGCCGCCACGGCGCGGATTGCATCCGCCACCCTTCCCGGCCCGACCGGCAGACCCGCCCGGCGCAAGGCACGGGCGAAATGGGCGATGTTTTCGGGCAGGCGCCCAATTTGGCGTCCCGTTTCTGGCAGCGCCGCACTCATCGCCCGGCCGCAGATGGGTATTTGTGCCAAGATGAAACCCCAAAGATCATGCCAAGGCCTTTTTCACCTCGTTCAGGATCTTCGTCGCCTCCAGCCCGTTCAGTTTTTGAATGTCATCTTGGTATTTCAGAATGGCGCCCAAGGTATCGGCAATCACTTCGGGCGACAGGGCAATGACATCCAGCGCCAGCAGGCATTTCGCCCAGTCGATGGTTTCGGCCACGCCGGGGCGCTTGAACAGATCCGCGCCGCGCAGCGCCTGCACAAAGGCGACCACCTCGCGCGTCAGGGTTTCGGCAGCCTCGGGCACGCGGGATTTCAGGATGGCCAATTCGCGGTCAAAGGCCGGGTAATCGACCCAATGGTAAAGACAGCGCCGTTTCAGCGCGTCATGCACCTCGCGCGTGCGGTTCGAGGTCAGGATCACGATCGGCGGCTCAGCGGCCTTGATGGTGCCCAACTCGGGGATCGTCACCTGAAAATCCGACAGCGCCTCCAGAAGGAAGGCCTCGAACGGCTCATCCGCCCGGTCCAGTTCGTCGATCAACAAGACCGGCGCCCCGCCGGGTTGCGGGCGCATCGCCGCCAGCAAGGGACGCTCGATCAGGAAGTCTTCCGAAAACACCCCTGCCCGGCCCGCCGCCTCTCCGGCCCGAATGGCGATCATCTGGGCGGCGAAGTTCCATTCCGACACCGCGGCGGCCGCATCCAAGCCCTCATGGCATTGCAGCCGGATCAACTTGCGCCCCAGCCCCGCGGCCAGGACCTTGGCAATCTCGGTCTTGCCGACCCCGGCCTCACCTTCCAGAAACAGAGGCTTGCCCAGCCGTAAGCCAAGAAACACCACCGTGGCCAAGGCGCGCGACGCAACATAGCCCTGCCCCTCCAAGAGCGCCTCAACCGCATCAATCGAGCCGGGCAGATCGGTCATGACGGGGCCTCCCTCAAAGCCCGCCCACGTTGGCCGCCCGCCGCGTCAGGGTCAAGCACGGCCAATGTCGCATACGACTAAGGCAGCAGTACGATTTCCCCTTCCCTTGGGCCTTTATCTTGGCCCAAATATCCAAGCATGAAATCCTTGGATTTCATGCAAGCCGGAGGCTCCTGCACCTTCCTCTGGCGCGAAGGGATCGGAATGAAGGCACTGGCAATCCTTGGGGTCAAGAATGAGGCGGCCTTCCTGATCGAATGGCTGGCGCATCACCGGGCCGTGGGCTTCACCGATTTTTTGATCTATTCCAACGATTGCAGCGATGGCACCGATGCCCTGCTGGATCGGCTGGCAGCGATGGGCTGGCTGACCCATGTGCGCCATGACGGCCCGCATGACAAAGGCCCGCAATGGGCGATGCTGAAGGCGGCAGACCGCCATCCCCTGAAACAGGCCGCCGACTGGGTACTGTTTTGCGACATTGATGAATTCGTCAATATCCATGTCGGCGACCACACCTTGCCCGCGCTTCTGGCCGCCCTGCCCCATGCCGACGCCATCGCGCTGACCTGGCGGATGTTCGGCAATGCCGGGGTGATCGATTACGACGATCAGCCCATGACCGAAACCTTCACCCGCGCCGCGCCGGAAACCTTGGCCTGGCCTTGGCGGGCGCAACTGTTCAAGACCTTGTTTCGCAACACGGGCCATTACGGCAAGCTGGGCGTGCATCGCCCGCGCGCGCCTGCCGCCGGGGCCGCGCCGCGCTGGTTTGACGGATCGGGGCGCGAGGTGCCGGATCTGGCCGCCGGCAGCCGGATCTTTTCCGACTATACCCGGCCGAACTATGCGCTGGTGCAGTTGAACCATTACGCGCTGGGCGCGATGGAAAGCTATCTTGTCAAATGCGACCGCGGCCGGGCCAACCGCGAGGCGGCGGGCCTGGACATGGGCTATTGGGTGGAGCGCAACCTGTGCGAGGTCGAGGACCGCTCGATCCTTGCCTTGGACAGCCGCAGCTTGCGGGCGGCGCTGCATGCCGATCCGGTGCTGGCCGATCTGCACCGCAAGGCCGTCCAATGGCGCAAGGCGCGTTTCACCGCGCTGATGGCCGAAGAACCGTGGCGCGCGCTGTTCGGGCGGCTCTTGATGTGCCCCGCCTCGCGCGCGCTCGACCATGGCACGGCCGCCGCCTTATTGGCACATTTGCGCCCAACCCCGGCGAAAAAACCCGATTGATCGCGGCATTGCCGACGCCCCGGAAACGATGGCTTCGGGTTGTCCGTCCGGGGGAAACAAACTTCCTTGATCCTGCCTTGCTTCCACCGCGCCGTCGCGGGACAGTGGATGAAATTGGGCTGCCCAAACCGGGCCTGTTCCCATGGCCCGTCCCATGGCCCGAGCAAGAGAATGATGATGACCGATACCGACCCCCAGGACAAAGGGCTTGCCGCTGCGGACCATGGTGATGCCGCAGGCGCCGCCCCGCGCGACGCGCTGTTTGCCCAGCTTGAGGCCATGACCGCCGAGGAGGGCCATTTCGAGGCCTTGGGAAGCCGGCACTGGGCGTTTTTCGAAGACGCCGGCACCACCCTGATCGTCACCTTCGATCAGCTTGGCGCAGTCCTTGCCCGCGAAACCACGATGCCCTGGGGCCACGCCATCGCGGCAGAGCGCGGCTGGTCGCATCTGTGCCTGATCGCCGATGGCCCGACGCTTTACCGCGATGCGGCGGTCTACCGGCATTTCGACCGGCTGGTGGACGATGCCTTTTTCGAGGATTTTGACCGGGTGCTGTTCTATGGCCATGGGAGTGGCGGCCACGCGGCCTGCGCCTATTCCGTCACCGCACCCGGCGCTATGGTGCTGGCGCTGAACCCGGTCGCCACGCTGGCCCCTGCGGAAGCCGTGTGGGACCGCCGCAACCTTGCCGCCCGGCGGCTGGATTTCACCTCGCGCTATGGCTATGCGCCCGACATGCTGGAAGGCGCGGGCAAAGTGGTGGTGATCCATGACCTGACCCTGCGCGAGGAGGCGATGCATTCCGCGCTGTTCCGCGCGCCTTGGGTTACACGGCTTTCCGCCCCCTTGATGGGCGACCGCATCGAATGGGCGCTGCGCCAGATGGGGGTGCTGCCCCAAATGGTCGATCTGGCCATGGCGGGCAAGCTGGATGCGGCCGCCTTTGCCAGATTGTGGCGCAAACGCCGGGCCTTTTCGCCCTATCTGCGCGCGCTTTTGGACCGCATCGAGGCCACCCGGCAAAAGCACCGCGCCATCACGATCTGCACCGCGATCACGCGCCGGCTGAAGGCCCCCTATTTTGCCCGGAAACTGGCCAAGCTGACCGGGCAGAAATAACCCGTCAACCGCGCGCATCGACACGGGTTTGACGCCTGTCACACCGCGCTTCTGTCAGCAGCACCTTGCGGCCGAACCGCCGCCTCGCCAGACGCAGGCCGATCACAACCAGCGATTCGGTCGCGATCCGGGACCTCTCGGCCAAGGCGCGCCAAAGGCCGAGGGGGTTCAAAGAAAACATCGGGGGCCATCTTGCCAAGCTGGCGCAAGGCTGACGGGCTTTGCGGCGGACCGAAAGCAGGAAAAAGGCCGTATCGGGCGCAGGACGCGGGACATGGCTCTGGACGGGAGCCGGGCGATTGGACTATGGCCATGGGCCATGACCCATAGCCTCACCCTCCGACGCCCCGACGACTGGCACCTGCACCTGCGCGATGGCGCGATGCTGCGCGCCGTCTTGCCCGAAACCAGCCGCCATTTCGCCCGCGCGATCATCATGCCGAACCTGGTGCCGCCGGTGGTGACGGGGGCCGAGGCCGCCGCTTACCGCGACCGCATCCTTGCCGCCTTGCCCGAAGGTGCGGTCTTTGAACCGCTGATGACGCTGTATCTGACCGAAGGCACCGATCCGGCCGATGTGGCCGCGGCCCATGCCTCGGGTCTGGTCAAGGCGGTGAAGCTTTATCCCGCCGGTGCCACGACCAACAGCCACGGCGGGGTGCGCGATCTGGCCAAGGTGATGCCGGTCTTGGAGAAAATGGCCGAGATTGGCCTGCCACTATGTACCCATGGCGAAGTGGTCGACAGCCACGTGGACATCTTCGACCGCGAGGCGGTGTTCATCGACACGGTGCTGGACCCGCTGCGCCGGTCCTTGCCCGAACTGCGCGTGGTGATGGAACATATCACGACGCAGGAAGGCGCCGATTATGCCCGCGCCGGGGGGCCGAACCTTGGCGCCACGATCACCACGCATCACCTGATCATCAACCGCAACCATATCCTCGTCGGCGGGATCAAGCCGCATTACTATTGCCTGCCGGTCGCCAAACGCGAACATCATCGGCTGGCGCTGCGCCGTGCAGCGACCGGGGGCGAGAGCTGCTTCTTTCTGGGCACCGATTCCGCCCCGCATACCGACGCGCTGAAAGAACACGCCTGCGGCTGCGCGGGCTGCTTTACCGCGACGAACACCATGGCCCTTTTGGCGCATGTCTTTGAAGAAGAAGGCGCCCTGGACCGGCTGGAGGGCTTTGCCAGCCTGCACGGCCCGGCCTTCTACCGCCTGCCCGCCAACGCGGCGACGATCCGGCTGGTCAAACACGAACAGCCCCAGACGCCGCCGGAAAAGATCCTGACCGAGGTCGGCCCCGTCACCGTCTTCAATCCCGGCTTCCCCGTGTTTTGGCACGTCGACCCCTGATATCCGATTTTTCGTCGAAAAATCACCCGCACCCCCCGAGTTTATCGAAAACTCGGCCTATCCGCCCGAGGCCCGCATGATCCCGACCGCTTTCCCCCCCGCCGAAGAAATCGCCCGCCTGACGGCCCGCGCGCTTTTGGAAATCAAGGCGGTGCATTTCAACGCCGAAACCCCCTTCACGCTGGCCTCCGGCCTGCCCTCACCGACCTATATCGACTGCCGCAAACTGATCTCCTATCCGCGCATCCGCTCGGCGCTGATGGATTTCCTGACCGTCACCGTCATGCGCAACGCAGGCTTCGAGGCCTTTGACAACATCGCCGGCGGCGAAACCGCGGGCATCCCCTTTGCCGCCCTTGTGGCCGAGCGGATGGCCCTGCCGATGACCTATGTGCGCAAGAAGCCCAAAGGCTATGGCCGCAATGCCCGCATCGAAGGCGCGATGAGCGAAGGCCAGCGCGTGCTTCTGGTCGAGGATCTGACCACCGACGGCGGCTCGAAACTCTCGTTCGTCGATGCGATCCGCGAAACCGGGGCCACCTGCGCCCATACGGCGGTGATCTTCTATTACGGCATCTTCCCCGAAACCACGGGGCGGCTGGCCGATCACGGGGTGGCCTTGCATCACCTCTGCACCTGGTGGGATGTGCTGGCCGAGGCCCGCGCCCAAGGCGCATTTGACGAAAAGACCCTGAGCGAGGTCGAGGCTTTCCTGAACGACCCTCGCGCCTGGCAGGCGGCGCGGGCAAAGTAAGAGGGCTTCGCGCCCCGGTTTTCTGGAGAAGATGGGGGGCTTCGCGCCCCCCGGCGCGGGATTGTGCCAATCCCGCTTCCCCCCGCGGAGTATTTCCAAAGGCGCAACTGCCGCAAATGCCTTGTGGATACGCCTGTGGGCAGATTGGGGACAAATGAGCGCCGAATCTGGTCGGCCGGGTTGCTTTGCAACGCAACATCCAGATGTGGTAGGCTGGCGGCGCCCTATCCACAACAATAGCAGGCGGTATCGCAGGTTATCCCCAGAGTTGCCCCGATTGCCGGGGTCAACCGCAATGGTCTAAGAGAGCTGGAGCCGAGGAGCATCATGACCGAAATCGCCCGCCTGCCCGTTGCCAGCCCCGCCGCCACCGCCATGGCCGAACCCGAGGCCATGCCCCATAATATCGAGGCAGAACAGCAACTTCTGGGCGCCATTCTGACCAACAACGATGTCTATGACCGCATCGCCGCCTTGGTGAAGGCCGAACATTTCTTTGACCCTGTTCACGCCCGCATCTTTGAAAAGGCCTCGGCGCGGATCCAGAAGAACGCGCTCGCCTCGCCCGTCACCTTGAAGCCGTTTTTCGAAGATGACGAGGGGCTGAAAGAGTTGGGCGGCCCGTCCTATCTGGTGCGTCTGGCGGGGGCGGCGATTTCGGCCTTTGCCGCGCGCGACTATGCCCAGATGATCTATGATCTCGCGGTGCGGCGCGAACTCATTTCGCTGGGTCGCGACATTTCGGCCAAGGCCGCCAAGATCGATCTCGCCTCCGAGCCGCGCGAGCAGATCACCGAGGCCGAACAGGCGCTTTACAAGCTCGGGGAACAGGGCGTGGCCGAGCGCGGTTTCCAGTCCTTCCTGAAAGCGGCGGTCGAGGCGGTGAACACCGCGAACGCCGCCTATCAGCGCGGCGGCGGGTTGTCGGGGATTTCCACCGGGCTGATTGATCTCGACAAGAAACTCGGTGGCTTGCACCCCTCTGACCTTCTGATCCTTGCCGGTCGCCCCTCGATGGGCAAAACCTCGCTTGCCACCAACGTCGCCTTCAACATCGCCAAGGCCTACAAGAAGGGCCGCACCCATGATGGCAATGAAGGCGCGGTCGAGGGCGGCGTGGTGGGCTTTTTCAGCCTTGAAATGAGCGCGGAGCAATTGGCGGCGCGGATCCTGTCGGAAGCCTCGGAAGTGCCCTCGGAACAGATCCGCCGCGGCAATATGGAAGAACACGAATTCCGCCGCTTCGTCGATGCCGCCAAGGCCTTGGAAAGCTGCCCCTTGTATATCGACGACACGCCTGCCCTGCCGATCAGCCAGGTCGCCGCTCGCGCGCGCCGGTTGAAGCGCACGCATGGGTTGGATTGTCTGGTGATCGACTATTTGCAACTGCTGAAAGGGTCGTCGAAATCCGGCGAGAACCGGGTGCAGGAAGTGTCGGAGATCACCCAAGGGCTGAAGGCCATCGCCAAAGAGCTGAACATCCCGGTGATCGCGCTCAGCCAGCTTTCCCGGACCGTGGAAAGCCGCGACGACAAGCGCCCGCAACTCAGTGACCTGCGCGAATCAGGGTCGATCGAACAAGACGCCGATGTGGTGATGTTCGTCTACCGCGACGAATATTACCACGAACGCCTGAAGCCGCCGGAAGACGATCCGCGCTTTGTCGAATGGCTGGACAAGATGAACCGGGTGCATGGCACAGCCGAGGTCATCATCGGCAAACAGCGCCACGGCCCGATCGGCACGGTGGAGCTTTCGTTTGAAGGCAAGTTCACCCGCTTTGGCAACCTTGCCCGCGACTGGCAAGGCGATGGCAACCACGATGTGGGGTTCTGACCCTTTCATCTTGGCAAAAATACCCCCGCCGAAGGCCCCCGCCCGCCCCTGGCCCCTCCGGCCGCGATCTTGCCGCGGCAGCGCCGCCGCGCGGGGGCTCGATGCCCCCAAGGCGGCCCCCGTTGTCAGTTTCCCCTTGACCCCACGGCCCCGCCTGTCAAAACCCCTCACCATGTCCACAAGCCATCTCACCATTGATCTAGACGCCCTTGCCACCAATTGGCGTGCCCTTGACCGGGCCTCGGCCTCGGGCGTGCAAACCGCCGCCGTGGTCAAGGCCGACGCTTACGGCCTTGGCGCCAAACGGGTGTCAAAGGCCCTCGCGCGGGCCGGCGCCCGCCGCTTTTTCGTCGCCGCCGCCGAAGAAGGCGCTGCCGTGCGGCAGGCCCTGGGGCCGGGGCCGCAGATCAACATCCTGTCGGGCCATATGGCCGGCGACACCGATATGATCGCCGATCTTGACCTGACGCCGATGCTGAACAGCCTTGATCAGGTCACCCGCCATCTTGAGGCGCTGCCGGGCCATGCCTTTGGCGTGCAGCTCAACACCGGGATGAACCGGCTTGGCATGGACGAGCTGGAATGGAACGCCGTGGCGCCCTATGTGCTGGACGCAGGCCCCGAGTTGTTGATGTCGCATCTGGCCTGCGCCGATGAGCCGGACCACCCCTTGAACGCCCATCAACTGGCGCGCTTTCATGCCATGACCGACGGCACCGGCGTGCCACGGTCGCTGGCCGCAACGGGCGGCATCCTTCTCGGGCCGCGCTATCACTTTGATCTGACGCGCCCCGGCATCGGGATTTATGGCGGGCGGCCCTATGAGGCGGCGCTTCCCGTCACCACCCTGTCCTTGCCGATCATCCAGACCCGCGAGGTCGATACCGGCCAGCCGGTGGGTTATTCCTGCGCTTGGGTGGCCGAAAAACCGTCGATCATCGCCACGCTGGCCGCAGGCTATGCCGACGGGTTGATGCGCACGCTGTCGAATGCCGCGATCCTGTGGGATGGCAACACGCCCTGCCCGCTGGTGGGCCGCGTCTCGATGGACCTTATCACCGCCGACATCACCCATCTGCCGGAAATTCCCCGCTATCTGGATATTCTGTGCCCGCATCAGGGCGTTGACGCCTTGGCCGACAGTGCCGGCACCATCGGGTATGAGATTCTGACCCATTTCGGGGGGCGCTATTCGCGCCGCTATATCGAGGGTGGGGCGTGACAGGTCTGCTTGCCGCGCTGGGTCGCCCGCTGCTGGCGGTACTGGCCGCTTTTGGCCGCGTGGCGATCTATGCCGCGCAGGTCGTGGCAAGCCTTCTGCGCCCGCCGTTCTACACCCGCGAATTTCTGGCGGCCCTGTTGAATGTCGGCTGGCTGTCCTTGCCGGTTGTCGGGCTGACCGCGATCTTCACCGGCGGCGCCTTGGCCTTGCAGATCTATGCCGGCGGCCAGCGCTTCAACGCCGAGGCGGTGGTGCCGCAGATCGTCGCCATCGGCATGGTGCGCGAGCTTGGCCCCGTGCTGGTGGGCCTGATGATCGCCGCGCGGGTCACCTCCTCCATCGCGGCCGAGATTGCCACGATGAAGGTGACCGAACAGATCGACGCCTTGGTGACACTTTCAACCAACCCGTTGAAATATCTTACGGTTCCACGCGTTCTTGCGGGAATCCTGACGGTTCCGGTGCTGGTTGCGGTGGGTGACATCATCGGCATCATGGGTGGCTTTGCCGTTGCCACGGGCCAGCTTGGCTTCAACAAGGCGACCTATATCCAGAACACGCTCGACTTTCTGGAAAGTGCCGATGTGATCTCCTCGCTCATCAAGGGCGCGGTCTTTGGGGCCATTGCCACGCTGATCGGCTGCTATCACGGCATGAATTCCGGCCGGGGTGCCATGGGGGTGGGGCAAGCCACCAAGACGGCCGTCGCCACCGCCTCGATCCTGATACTGGCGGCGAATTTCCTGCTCACATCGGTGATGTTCGGATCATGATTACGCTTGCGCATGTCACCAAATCCTTTGGCCCGAAACAGGTGCTGACCGGCATTGATCTCATCGTGCCGAAGGGGCAGTCGATGGTGGTGATCGGCGGCTCCGGCACCGGAAAATCGGTGCTGTTGAAGTGCATCCTTGGCCTTGTGCGCCCCGACGGCGGCACCATCACCCTTGACGGCCAGGACGTGGCCACTGCCGAGCGCGAGGCGTTTCTGGCCCGCTTCGGCATGCTGTTTCAGGGCGGGGCGCTGTTTGACAGCCTGCGGGTCTGGGAAAACATCGCCTTCCGCCTGCTGCGCGGGCCGTTGAAAAAGCCAAAGGCCGAAGCGCGCGAGATTGCCATCGAAAAGCTGCGCCGGGTCGGCCTGACACCGGAAACCGCCGATCTTTTCCCGGCCGAACTGTCGGGCGGCATGCAAAAGCGCGTGGGCCTTGCCCGTGCCATCGCCGCCAGCCCAGAGATCATCTTTTTCGACGAACCCACCACGGGCCTTGACCCGATCATGGCTGGCGTCATCAACGATCTGATCCGCGAGATCGTCACCGAGATGGGGGCGACGGCTATCACCATCACCCATGACATGACCTCGGTCCGCGCCATTGCCGACCGGGTGGCCATGCTGCATGACGGCGTGATCCGCTGGGAAGGGCCTGTGGCAGAATTGGACACCACATCAGACCCTTATGTGCAACAGTTCATCCATGGCCGCGCCGAAGGGCCAATTGCCGCAGTGCGCTAGGTCCCGCCATCGGCCCAATGGCGGCACCTTCCCCCGCACCCCGCCTTCGGTCCAATGCCCGCAAGGGCTTGAGCCGTTGACCATTTCAAGGCAACAAGGGGCATGAGCAAATCCGGCCCCTCTTTCACCTGTTCGTCCTGCGGGGCGGCACATCGCAAATGGGCCGGGCGTTGCGACGCCTGCGGCGCATGGAATTCCATCCTTGAAGAAGCGCCCTTGTCGGCAGGCCCCAAGGCGCTAGGCGGCAAGGGGCGGTCCATCGCGCTGACCGATCTTGCCACTGTTGAGGCCCCACCGCCGCGCGCCTCCTCGGGCATTGACGAGCTGGATCGGGTCTTGGGTGGCGGGCTGGTTCCGGCCTCGGCCATTCTGGTCGGGGGCGATCCCGGCATCGGCAAATCGACGCTTTTGTTGCAAGCCGCCGCAAGTTTCGCCCGCAAGGGGCTGAAATGCCTGTATATATCCGGCGAAGAAGCCTCGGCCCAAGTGCGAATGCGCGCCCAAAGGCTGGGGCTGACCGATGCGCCTGTGGCGCTTGGCGCCGAAACCAACCTGCGCGACATCCTGACCACGCTGGAGGCGGAGCGCCCCGGTCTGGCGATCATCGATTCCATCCAGACCATGTGGCTGGACAATATCGAGGCGGCCCCCGGATCGGTCAGCCAAGTGCGCGGGGCCGCGCATGAATTGGTGACATTCGCCAAGAAACGCGGCGTGGCGATCATCATCGTCGGCCATGTCACCAAGGATGGCCAGATCGCAGGCCCCCGCGTTGTCGAGCATATGGTCGACACGGTGCTGTATTTCGAAGGCGAACGCGGCCATCAGTTCCGCATCCTGCGGGCGGTGAAGAACCGCTTTGGCCCGGCGGACGAGATCGGCGTTTTCGAGATGACCGGGGGCGGGCTGTCGCAGGTGCTGAACCCTTCGGCATTGTTCCTGTCGGATCGCGGTCAGCCCTCGCCCGGAAGTGCTGTCTTTGCCGGCATCGAAGGCACAAGGCCGGTGCTGACCGAGATTCAGGCGCTGGTCGCGCCCTCGCCGCTTGGCACGCCGCGCCGCACGGTGGTGGGGCTGGATTCGGGCCGCCTGTCCACCATTCTGGCGGTCTTGGAGGCGCGCTGCGGCATTCCCTTTACCGGTCTGGATGTGTTTTTGAATGTTGCGGGCGGCATGCGCGTGACCGAACCCGCCGCCGATCTGGCGCTGGCGGCGGCCCTGGTTTCGGCCCGTGAAGATGTGGCCATTCCAGCCGAATCCGTCCTCTTTGGCGAGATTTCCCTGTCGGGCGCCCTGCGCCCGGTGGGGCAAACGGAAAATCGGTTGAAAGAAGCGGCAAAACTTGGTTTCTCACAGGCGATTGCGCCCAGCCGGTCAAAGCTGGTGGCGGTAGAAGGCATGAGTGTGCGGCAAATGCCCAACCTCACCGCCTTTGTTGGTGAAATGTTTGGTGCAGGCTAAGGCGAAGGAGCAGACGGAATGGAAGGTTTTACCCTGATCGACGGCGTGGTTGCGGTCGTGATCGTGCTGTCGGCGATCCTTGCCTATTCGCGCGGCTTTGTGCGGGAAGCGATGGCGATTGCAGGCTGGATCGGCGCTGCTGTCGTGGCCTTCCTCTTTGCCGAATCCGCCCAACCGCTGGTCAAGGAAATCCCCGTTGTCGGCGATTTTCTGAAAGACAGTTGTGAATTGTCGATCATCGTCGCCTTCGGTGCCGTGCTGGCCCTTGGGCTGATCGTGGCGTCGATCTTCACCCCGCTGTTGTCCTCGGCCGTGCAGGCAACGGCGCTTGGGGGCTTGGATCAGGGGCTTGGCTTTGCCTTTGGCGTGCTGCGGGGCGTTATCCTCGTGGGGGTGGCGCTCTTGGTCTATGACCGCGCGGTGGCCAACAATAGCGTGCCGATGGTCGACAATTCGCGTTCCGCCAAGATCTTTGCCTCGTTCCAAGCGAATATCGACGCGGCTGTGCCGGACGATGCGCCGGGCTGGATCCTGTCGCGCTACAACGCGCTGACGCAGGCCTGTGCGCCCGCGGATCAGGCTGCGGCACCCGCCGCCACGGCAGAGCCGACCACCGCCCCTTCGAACTGATGCCGCGGTGCGGCGCGTGACTGTCGGCTTTGGGGGTGACAGCGCAGGCTAATCGGCCTACATGAGGCGCAACAGCCCCTCAGGATTCGGAGAGCCAATGCGCCGCTTCCCCGCCCACCCGTTTTCTCCCATCGAAGATCCCAACTTTGACGGAGACAAGCTGAAGGAAGAATGCGGCATCTTCGGCGTGGTCGGCGTGAATGACGCCGCGAACTTCGTGGCACTTGGCCTGCATGCCCTGCAACATCGCGGGCAAGAGGCCGGCGGCATTGTCGCACATGACCCCGAACAGGGCTTCAACTCGGTCCGCCGCTTTGGCTATGTGCGTGACAATTTCACCAAGGCCGAGGTGATGAAAGACCTGCCCGGCCCCTTGGCCATCGGCCATGTGCGCTATTCCACCGCCGGGGCAAAGGGCCAGACCGCCATCCGTGATGTGCAGCCCTTCTTCGGCGAGTTTTCCATGGGCGGCGCGGCCGTTGCGCATAACGGCACGCTGACCAATGCCATCGCCCTGCGCCGCGAATTGATCGAGCGCGGCTCGATCTTCCAGTCCGGTTCGGACAGCGAATGCATCATCCATCTGATGGCGCGGTCGATCCAGACAAGCATCTCCGAGCGCATCAAGGACGCGCTGCGCCGGGTCGAAGGCGCCTTTGCCATCGTCGCCATGACCCGCACCAAGCTGATCGGCGTGCGCGATCCTTTGGGCGTGCGCCCGCTGGTTCTGGGCCGCCTTGGTGACAATGCCTGGGCCTTGTCGTCGGAAACCTGTGCGCTGGACATCATCGGCGCCGAGTTTGTCCGCGAGATTGAGCCGGGCGAGATGGTGGTGATCGAAGATGGCAAGGTGATTTCCTCGCGCCCCTTCGCCCCGGCCGCCAGCCGGTTCTGCATCTTCGAGCAGGTCTATTTCTCGCGTCCCGACTCTATCATCGGCGGCCGTTCGGTCTATGAAACCCGCCGTCAGATCGGTGTGGAACTGGCCCGTGAAGCCCCGGTTGAGGCCGATCTGGTCTGCCCGGTTCCCGATAGCGGCACCCCGGCCGCCATCGGTTACAGCCAGGAAAGCGGTATCCCCTATGCGATGGGGATCATCCGCAACCAGTATATGGGCCGAACCTTCATCGAGCCGACCGAACAGATCCGCAACATGGGCGTGCGGCTGAAGCTGAACGTCAACCGCGCGCTGATCAAGGGCAAGCGGGTGATCCTGGTGGATGACTCGGTCGTGCGCGGCACCACCAGCCGCAAGATCAAGGACATGATCCTAGAGGCAGGCGCGGCCGAGGTTCACTTCCGCATCGCCAGCCCCCCCACGGCCTGGCCCTGCTTTTACGGGGTCGACACGCCCGAACGCGCCAAACTTCTGGCCGCCACCATGACCGAAGACGAAATGCGCGACTGGATCGGCGTCAACAGCCTGAAATTCATCTCGCTGGACGGGCTTTATCGCGCGGCCGGCGAGGCGCAGGGCCGCGATCCGAAAGCGCCGAAATTCTGCGACGCCTGTTTCTCGGGCGACTATCCGATCGTGCCCGCCGACAAGATCGCCGAAGGCTTCCAGATGAAGGCCGCCGAGTGATGGCGGCAGCTTTGGTCGACGCCTATATCGCCGCCCAAAGCCCCGCCTTCGCCGCCGCCCTGACCGCGCTGCGCCTGCGGTTGCGGGCCCTCTTGCCCGACCATATCGAGTGCATATCCTACGCCATGCCCGGCTTTCGCCAGCCCGGGCCAAAGGGCAAGATGGTGGTCGGCTATGCCGCCTTTACCCATCACTTGGGGCTTTACCCCCACTCGGGCTCCGTGATCCCGCAGATCGACTGCGCGCCGTTCAAAACCTCAAAATCCGGCGTGCTGTTTACCCCCGATACCCCCCTGCCCGATGCGCTGCTTGCCGCCATCGTCACCGCGCGGCAGGTCGAAATTGCCGCAGCTTCCTTGCGCAAAACCTGACCTTCCCCCTTGCCCCATCCTCTCTGCTCAAATATCCCACGGGGGGTCCGGGGGGCGTGAAGCCCCCCGGTTCCTCGCGCGGAGCCAGATCAGATGCCCAGAAACCTCGCCCTTGTCACCGGTGCCTCGCGCGGCCTTGGCGCCGCCATGGCCGAACATCTGGCGGTCAAGGGCTGGGATGTGGTGGCGGTTGCCCGCACCGTCGGCGGCTTGGAGGAGCTGGACGACCGGGTGAAAGCGCTTGGCCTGCCCGGCGCGGGCAGCCTGACCCTCGCGCCGATGGATGTCACCAATGAAGACGCCATGCGCCATCTGTGCCGGTCCATCCATGACCGCTGGGGCGGATTGCAACTGTGGGTCCATGCGGCGGTGCATGTAGCCCCGCTGTCGCCCGCCGGATCGGTGGACATGAAGGATTGGGACAAGTCGATTGCCACCAATACCCGCGCCACCGGCAGCCTGATTCCGCTGGTGGAACCTTTGCTGCTGGCGGGCAATGGCACGGCGCTGTTCCTGAATGATCCGCGGGGCGGTGAAAAGTTCTTCGGGGCCTATGGCGCCACCAAAGCCGCCCAGATCGCCTTGGCGCAAAGCTGGCAGGCCGAAACGGCCAAGCACGGCCCGCGCGTGGTCATCGCCACCCCCGGCCCGATGCCCACCGCCACCCGCGCCCGCTTTTTCCCCGGCGAGGATCGCAGCCCGCTGCTCGACCCCAAGGCCGAAGCGGTCCGCATCCTGAACGCGCTTTGATTGCGGCATTTCCGGGGCATTTCAATCGGATACGCAGTATTCACTGACTGGCCTGCATCCCGAAATCTGCTAAGGTCCGTCTTGGGGGCACCACAGTGAATGGGGGTTGAGATGGCTATCTCATCCGCAATGTCCGTCGTCGCCGTGCAAAACCATGCCAGCCCACCGCCGCAGCCCAGCCGTGAAAAACCGCTGCCCGGCCCGGCCGCCGCGCAAGCCCGCCCGGTGGCCACCGAAACCCAGCTTGCCCAACCCGTGGCGCTGCCACCGGTCGTCACCGCGCTGACGGCGGACTTGCCGCGGGCCGCGCCGCAGCCGAAGCCGCCCGGATCGCCTATCGTGAACAGCAAAGGCTGTCGGGCGGCTGAACGCCACCCGACGCAAGGCTGACTGGTCCCTGGTTTACTCTGCCGCCGTGGCGGCAGGGTTGTTCGGATGCGTCGTCCAATCGGCAAAGGTGCCAACGTTGCGGCCCGTGCGCTCGTCCAGCGCGCCGAGGGGCAGCCGCTTCATGGTGATGCAATTGTCCACCGGGCAGACGTTGACGCACAGGTTGCAGGCCACGCATTCCTCATCCTTGACGGTGAAGGTGCGGTCCTCGCTCATGGCGATGGCCTGATGGCTGGTGTCTTCGCAGGCGGCATAGCAGCGGCCGCATTTGATGCAATCGTCCTGAGAAATCACCGCCTTGGTGACATAGTTCAGGTTCAGGTGCTGCCATTCGACAAAGTTCGGCACGGCGCGGCCCACCAGATCGGACAGCGCCATCTCTTTGCTGTCGAGATACTCCGACAGGCCCGAGATCATCTCTTGCACGATCTTGAAGCCATAGGTCATGGCGGCGGTGCAGACCTGCACATTGCCGGCCCCCATCGCCATGAACTCCGCCGCATCACGCCATGTCGTTACCCCGCCGATGCCGGAAATCGGCAGGCCGCGGGTTTCGGAATGCCGGGCGATCTCGCCCACCATGTTCAGCGCGATCGGCTTCACCGCCGGGCCGCAATAGCCACCATGCGAGCCTTGCCCGTCGATCATCGGGAAGGGCGAAAACGCATCCAGATCGACATTGGTGATGGATTTGATGGTGTTGATGAGGGAAACCGCATCCGCCCCGCCACGATTGGCCGCCATCGCAGGCGGCAGGATCGAGGTGATGT
This sequence comes from uncultured Tabrizicola sp., assembly GCA_964393035.1. Lineage (GTDB taxonomy): Bacteria > Pseudomonadota > Alphaproteobacteria > Rhodobacterales > Rhodobacteraceae > Tabrizicola_A. The sequence continues at coordinate 274,922 of CAYMRX010000006.1, read as the reverse complement.
TCGGCGTCAGTTTTACGATGCAGGGCATGCGGCTGTATTTCTTGACCCAGCGCGTGACCATTTCGATATATTCCGGCACCTGCCCCACGGCGCTGCCCATGCCGCGTTCGGCCATGCCATGCGGGCAGCCAAAGTTCAGCTCCACCCCATCGGCTTCGGTGTCTTCGATGGCCTTGAGGATGTCTTTCCAGTAATCCTCCTCACAAGGCACCATCAGCGAAATGACCAAGGCACGGTCGCGCCACTTGCGCTTGACCTCCTTGATCTCGCGCAGGTTCACCTCCAGCGGGCGGTCGGTGATAAGTTCGATGTTGTTCAAGCCCAAAAGGCGGCGGTCCGCCCCCCAGATCGCGCCATAGCGCGGCCCCGAGACGTTGACGACCGGCGGCCCTTCCGAGCCGAGGGTCTTCCAGACCACCCCGCCCCAGCCCGCCTCGAACGCACGTTCGACGTTGACCTTCTTGTCGGTCGGCGGGGCCGAGGCCAGCCAGAACGGGTTGGGGGATTTGATGCCGATGAAATTTGATGCCAGACTTGCCATGGTCGCCTCCCTTAACCCATCAATGCCGCGTGAATGGCCTCGGCCGCGTCGCGGCCCTGCTTGACGGCGGTGACGGTCAGATCCTCGCCCCCCGTCGCACAATCGCCGCCCGCCCAGATGCCCTTGACCGATGTGGCCCCTTGCGCGGTGACGGCAATCTTGCCGCCCTCCAGCGCCAGCCCGTCGGGTGCGCCGGTCAGGGTCTGGCCGATGGCCTTGAACACCTGATCGGCTTTCAGCCGGAAGGTTTCGCGCGTCACGGTCAGGCCATTCGGGCCGTCTTCGGTATAGGCGAACTCCACCTCATGGCCCTGCACCGCCACGGGTGCGGCGTTGCAGATGATCCGCACCCCGGCGCCGGTGGCGTGGTCTTGTTCATGGCCGCTTGCGCTCATCTTCTCCTGGCCGCGCCGGTAGACGATGGTGACGTTCTCCGCGCCAAGGAGTTTTGACTGCACGGCCGCATCCACCGCCGTCATGCCGCCGCCGATCACCACCACATCGCGGCCGATGGGCAAGGTGCCCTTGTCGGCCGATTGGCGCAGTTCTGCAATGAAATCAACCGCATTACGAACATGGGAGGCCTCCTCTCCCGGCGCGCGCAGGGCGTTCACCCCGGCCAGCCCCATGCCGAGAAACACCGCGTCATGGCTCTTTTGCAAATCCGCCAAAGCCACATCGCGTCCTAGCGCCGATCCCGTTTTCACCGTGATGCCGCCGATCTGCAAAAGCCATTCGACCTCGCGCGCGGCAAAGTCGTTTGTCGATTTGTAGCTGGCGATGCCATATTCGTTCAGACCGCCCGCCTTGGAGCGCGGGTCATGGATCGTCACCTCATGCCCCTTCATGGCCAGCCGGTGTGCGCAGGCAAGCCCCGCAGGCCCAGCCCCGACAACCGCCACTTTCTTGCCGGTCGCCGGCGCGCGGGTGAACGGATGCGCGCCCTTGGCCATCAAGGTATCGGTGGCAAAACGCTGCAAGCGCCCGATTTCCACCGGTTTGCCCTCGGCGGTTTCGCGCACGCAAACCTCTTCGCACAAAGTCTCGGTCGGGCAGACGCGGGCGCACATGCCGCCAAGGATGTTCTGGCTGAAGATGGTTTTCGCCGCCGCCTCGGGGGTGCCGGTGGCGATCTGGCGGATGAACAGCGGAATGTCGATCGAGGTCGGACAGGCCGTCATGCAGGGTGCGTCATGGCAGAAATAACACCGGTCGGCGGCAACGCGCGCTTCGTGTCGGTCAAGGGGCGCTTCGTGATCGGCGAAATTGCGGGCCAGCGCGGCGGCGGGCAGACGACCGGCAACGACACCGGGGGTCAGCGGGCTGTTGGACAAGGTGGAACCTCCCATTGGCTTTGCTTTTATGGAATCAGGCTGCCACAGGTAATTTTTTTTATCAAATGGTAAAATGATAGCGGCACCGGAATGCGCAAAAGCCATTCGGGGCTTTCTTCCCCCGGCCCAAAGCCCTATAACAACGGGCAATCACCGGGCGGCCAAAAGGCCCCGAAACGTCAACAGAGGACGGCATGAGCAAGAACACGACTGAGGCCGATGTGGCCTTCATCTCGGCGCTGGCAGAACTTCTGAACAAGAACGACCTGACCGAGCTTTCCGTGAAGCGCGAATATGGTGAGGATGACAGCCTTGATGTGCGCGTCGTCAAACAGGTGACGGTGGTCCATGCCGCCCCGGTGGTCCATGCTGCGGCCCCTGTGGCGCATGCACCCGCCGCGGCCCCTGTGGCCGCAGCCGCGACCGCGACCGCCACGCATGAAGATCCGGCCCAGCATCCGGGCGCGGTGACCTCGCCCATGGTCGGCACCTGCTATCTTTCGCCCGAACCGGGCGCTGCGGCCTTTGTCGCCGTCGGCGCGCAGGTTTCCGAAGGCCAGACCCTTCTCATCATCGAGGCGATGAAGACCATGAACCACATCCCGGCGCCGAAATCGGGCACCGTGAAGCGGATTCTCGTCACCGACGGGCATCCGGTGGAATATGGCGCACCCTTGATGATTATCGAGTAAGCCCCGATGTTCGACAAAATCCTGATCGCCAACCGGGGCGAGATCGCCCTTCGCGTGATCCGCGCCTGCCGCGAGATGGGGATCAAATCGGTCGCGGTGCATTCCACCGCCGATTCCGATGCGATGCATGTGCGGATGGCGGATGAATCGGTCTGCATCGGCCCGGCCCCCTCGTCGGAAAGCTATCTTTCCAAGGCCGCGATCATTTCGGCCTGCGAGATCACCGGCGCGCAGGCCGTGCATCCAGGCTATGGCTTCCTTTCCGAAAACGCCAGCTTTGCGCAGGCGTTGGAAGATCACGGTCTGACCTTCATCGGCCCTTCGGCGGAACATATCCGCATCATGGGCGACAAGATCACCGCCAAGGAAACCGCCAAGGCGCTGGGGATTCCGGTGGTGCCGGGCTCGGCAGGTGGCGTGCCGGATTTCGAGACGGCGCTGAGCGTGGCGGCCGAGATCAAATATCCGGTCATCATCAAGGCCACCGCCGGCGGCGGCGGGCGCGGGATGAAGGTCGCCAAGAACGCCGAGGAGCTGGAGATCGCCTTCCGCACGGCGCGGGCCGAAGCCAAGGTCGCCTTCGGCAATGACGAAGTCTATATCGAGAAATACCTGCAAAAACCGCGCCATATCGAGATTCAGGTCTTTGGTGACGGCCGGGGCAAGGCGGTGCATCTGGGCGAGCGCGATTGTTCGTTGCAGCGGCGTCACCAGAAGGTGTTTGAAGAGGCCCCAGGCCCCTGCATCACGCCTGAAATGCGCGCCAAGATCGGCAAGACCTGCGCCGATGCCGTGGCCGCGATCAACTATATCGGGGCGGGCACCATCGAATTCCTCTATGAGGACGGCGAGTTCTATTTCATCGAAATGAACACCCGGTTGCAGGTGGAACACCCCGTCACCGAGGGCATCTTCGGCGTGGATCTCGTGCGCGAACAGATCCGCGTCGCCTCTGGCATGGAGATGTCCTTCGGGCAGGAGGATCTGGAGATCAACGGCCATTCGATCGAAGTGCGGATCAATGCCGAAAAGATCCCCAACTTCTCGCCCTGCCCCGGCAAGGTGACGCAATATCACGCGCCGGGGGGCCTTGGCGTGCGGATGGATTCTGCCCTTTATGACGGCTACCGCATCCCGCCCTATTACGACAGCCTGATCGGCAAGCTGATCGTGCATGGCCGCGACCGGCCCGAGGCCTTGGCGCGGTTGAAACGCGCGCTTGGGGAGATCATCATCGACGGGATTGATACCTCGATCCCGCTCTTTCACATGCTCTTGGCCGAGCCGGAAATCCAGTCCGGGGATTACAACATCCACTGGCTGGAAAAATGGCTGGAAAAGCAGTTCGCCAAGTAAACTAAAGGGCGCCTTCGGGCGCCCTTTGAATTTTTCCCCGTGCCCAAAGCCTGCGTTCAGGCGATGGTAACCACCACTTTGCCACGCGGATTGGCCTGCAACCGTGCAAAGCCCTCCATCGCCTTGGCCAGCGGATAGGTGCTGTCGATCCTTGGCCGGAAATTGGCCGCCACCGCCCCGGCTGCGGCGCGGCCAAGCGCGGCTCCATCTTGATAAGAGGCGAGCCCCAGCAACTGCACGCCCGCGCGTCGGGCGGCGCTTTTCGGTTTTAAGAACACCAAGGGCAAAAGCAGGCGGATCAGGACGGAAACCTTCATCCCCATTGCCGCCAGATCCCGAGTGTCGGTAAAGGTCTGCAACGACACAATCCGACCGCCACGCCGCACCACCGCAAGGCAATCATCATAACTCGCGCCGCCCATAACATCGAGCGCGATATCAAACCGCTGCCCCAGATCGCGGGCCGAGGCCTTGCGGTAATCGCTATACCCCTGCGCCCCAAGGCCCCGCACATAGGCTTCGTCGGCACCGGAGCCAGAGCCATGCACCAAAAGCCCATGGGCCGCGGCCAAGGCAACCGTTGCCGCCCCCGATGATCCGCCCGCGCCCTGCACCAGCAGCGTCTCGCCCGGCCTTGCGGCGGAACGGTCAAGCGTTTCCTGCGCCACAAGCAGCGCAAGCGGTGCCGCCGCCGCCTCCTCCATCGACCAGCCATCGGGAACCTTTGCCAGCCAAGCCTCGGGAATCGCGATCATTTCGGCCAATGAACCGGTGTGGACCAGCCCCGTGTAGAACATGACCCGATCCCCGCGCTTAAACCGCGCCCCATCCGATGCCACCACACCCGCACCATCCACGCCCATGACAAAGGGCGGCTTCGCGGGGGACATCAGTTTCAATTCGCCAGAGCCGATCCGCAAATCGGCGGGATTCAGACCCGCCGCCGCCATGCGCACCAAGACCTGCCCTGCTTTCGCCTGCGGATCGGCAACATGGGTCAGGGCCATCGCATCCACCGGGGTTTTGGCGTATTTCTGCAGGATCAGGGCTTTCATCTTGGGCTCACTTCTGGCTGGCGCGGATGGTTGACAAGATTGGATATCTGCCTCAACGTCCGAAACCGCAACTAGACATTAAATTATGAGCTAGTCATGGAAACCGGACCATCAGCCCAAAAACCACCCCAGACTTGCCCTGTCGCCCATTGCCTTTCCATGATTGGCGGCAAGTGGAAGCCGATGATCCTGTATAACATCTATATTGGCACCCAACGGTTCGGTGCCATGCAGCGGGCCATTCCCAACGTGACCAAGCAAATGCTCACCCAGCATCTGCGCGAGCTTGAAGTCGATGGCTTGATCACGCGGCAAATCTTCGCCGAGATGCCGCCCCGGGTTGAATATTCGCTCAGCGCGCGCGGCACGTCGATCCTTCCGGTGATCGCGGCCATGCAGGAATGGGGTTTAAAAGACCAAGGTTTGCAGGCCGTGATGGCGGTTGCGGAGTGAGCGATATCACCCCTGACCTTCTGTTGCAGGCCTATGCCATGGGCGTCTTTCCGATGGCCGAAGGCCGCGAGGACACGACCGTGCATTGGGTGGACCCGCGCCGTCGCGGCGTGTTTCCTCTGGATGGGTTTCACATCTCGCGCTCTTTGGCCAAGGTGATCCGGACAGAACGGTTCCGCGTGACCACAGACCGCGATTTCGCAGGCGTGGTGCAAGGCTGCGCCGATCGGCCCGAGACTTGGATCAACGAGGAAATCTTCAGCCTTTACAGCGCCCTGCACGCCAAGGGCCGCGCCCATAGCCTTGAGGTTTGGCAAGACGGCCGACTGGTGGGCGGGGTTTATGGCGTGGTTTTGGGCGCGGCGTTCTTTGGGGAATCGATGTTCTCACGCGCCACGGATGCGTCAAAAGTCGCGCTGGCCTATCTCATCCATCGGCTGCTGGCGGGAGGGTTTACCCTGTTTGACACCCAATTCCTGACACCGCATCTGGCCAGCCTTGGCGCGATCGAGATTTCCCGCCTGACCTATCACAAACGCTTGCAGGCGGCGTTGCAAGGTGCCGCGCAGTTCGATCCGGCGGGGTATCAGCCGTTGCCATCCTCGGTCGCATCATCTGCGTCAGGAGCTGAATCTTCGGGAAGCGGATCCTCGGGGGAAACAGCCTCCTCGGGCGCCTCCTCGACCTCGGGCAGCGCCAAATCGGGAACGTCACAGCGCAGCACCCAGACGTCATAGCGCGGATGGTCCAGCGCCGAAAGCGCGGGCGCCGTGGCCAGCATCCAGCCCGCAAACACCGGCGTGGCGGAGGTTTCATCCATGATCGTGAGATGCGCGTCGGCCTCGGCCACGGTGTTGTCCGCAGGCGAACGGCAGGCGTCGAGTTGCACCGTCAAACGCCCGGCGATCACGACCTGACCGCGCGCCAGGGTGACGTCCTGCACCTCGCCGGTCAGCTTATCCAGAATGCGCAACTGCGCCCCCGGCGCCTCGGCCATCTCTTGCGCGGTGACCGGGGCGGCCAGCAGGGCGACAAGGATGGCCAGCCGTTTCATTCGGTGGCCGTCCCGCTTGCGGCGGCATCTTCGCCGGACCCGCCGATCCATTTCATCAGCAGCGTCAGCAGGCTGACCGCGCCTTGAGTGTCTTCGATCTCATCGCCGGGGGCGAGGATTTCTTCTGCCCCGCCCGGCACCAGTTCGACAAAATTGCCACCCAGAAGACCCTCGGACGAGATCAGAATCGCGGAATCGGTCGGCAGTTTCAGCCGGGCATCCACCTCGACCACGGCATCGGCGTAATAGGTTTCCGGGTTCAGCGTCAGCGCGGTGATGCTGCCAACCTTGACCCCGGCAAGCCGCACATCAGAACCGGCCCGAATGCCTTCGACCGACCGGAAAGAGGCGGTCAGCGTATAGCTGCCAGCATGGCCGGCCAGCCGCTCACCGCCCAAGGACCAGCCCAAAAAGCCCAAGGCCACGCCAAGGACGACGACCCCGGCAAGAATTTCTGCGCGATTTTCAGCCATTATTCGGGCTGCCATGCCTCGTAATCGGCGCGCGCCAGCGGCGCGCCGACCCGGATCGAGCCGGGGGGCGCATAGGCGGCCAGCGTGCCGGTCAGGTTTTCCTGATGCGGTTTTTCCCAGGATTTATGCGCCAGGGGGGCCTTGGTCGGCGGTTCATTCCAGGTGAAATGCAACCAGCCATGCCAATCGGGCGACACGCGGCTTGCCTCGGATTCGCCGTTGTAGATCACCCAGCGCCGCTTGCCGTCGCGGGTCTGGTAAAACCGGTTGCCCTGATCGTCTTCGCCAACTTTTACCCCCTTGCGGGCGGTGAAGATCTGGGTGCCAAGGGTCTGGCCATTCCACCAGGTCAGCAGGCGAAGAAGAAAGTTCATTGGGAACCTCAAAGGCTGTTTTGCCCCTTATAGCAGGCGCTTTTGCAGGGTCTAGGGCCGATTGCCCGCAGCCCCGCCGGATGCGCGGGCAAGTGCTGCGACCAGATCGCCCGCAGCCCGGCAGACCCATGCCCCTTCTGCCGCAAGACTGTCGGCCACATCCATCGGCAAGGAGGTATTGGAGCCGTCCGGGATCTGGTTCAACCGCCCGCCGATCAACACGGGAATGTCCAGCCCCTGCCCGGCCAGCGCGTGTTTCAGGCTGCGATAATAGGTCAGCGCGATGCCATTATAGGTCGACAGGGCAATCGCGTCGGGGCGCAACCGGGCGGCCAGATCGGCCAAGGGGCCGGGGTCGGTCGAGGTGCCGCCGTCCAGCGCCTCGGCCCCGAGGTGGCGCAACATGTCTTCGATCACCATGCGGCCATGTTCATGAACATCTGTCGTGGCGACCAACACGCGCAACCCGCGAACCGTCGGTTTCAGCGCGGCATCCGCAGCGGCAAGGCCCGCATGCGCCATCTCGGCAATCTCCGAAAGGATGGTGGCCGCGACCACCGGCCTGCGCCCCCCTGCGGCGGCAGCGTCCGGGGGGCCGGCCCCAAAAGCCGCCTCAATCCGCCGTCCGCCCATGCGGCGCAGGGCCAAAAGCACGGCAAAAACATCCGTGCAGTCAATACCTTGGGCTTCCAGTCCGCCCCAAAGCGCTGCGCGGAACCGGGCAGCACCCGCGCGCAACCGGGCGGTCAGGGCCTCCACCTGCTCCTCGGCCATCATCGCTGGAAAGCCCGCGGAATGTTCGATCAGGCGGCCGGCGAAGACCTGCGCGTCGATGACTTCCTGCACATCCGGGATACGTTCATTTTCCGTCACGGGAACCGGGTTGATGGCATGGCCGGTGGGCGTCAGACGCTGGCCCAGCGCATCGACCATCAGATAGCTGGCAAGGCTGGCCCAGTTCTGCGCCGGGCTGCCCCGGTAACTGGTGGTATTGCCGTAAACCATGCTGCCGGGGCTGGCGCTCTCTTGGGCCAGCGCGCGCTGAAAGGCCATGCGGGCAAGGGGATCGGAAAAATGATGGCCAAAGGCATGGCCGATGGGGGCGCCGACCAGCCCTTGCACGATGTCGCGTTCCACAAGGATCATGCCCAAGGCATTGGCCAGATCGGTGAATTGCGCGGCAAAGCCATCGTCGATGTTGGAATGGACCATCACCGGTTGCGCCTGCGCGGCGATCAGGCCCAGCGCGATGACGGTGGCGGTGGTGGCCTGAATGTCGTCATCATGGCCCGGCACGCGAAAGGTGAAGTATTGCCCCAGATTGCCGATGGCGGTTGCCCCCGCCGCCAAGGCGGCTTGGGTGTTTTCCAGCGCCGCAGGAAAGCCCAGCACGAAATCCCCGAAATGTGCGGCCACGGGGGCCGCATTGGCCAAGGCCACGAAATCCTCCACCCCGCGCAGGATCATCCCCGTCCCGCGCATCCCCTTGTCACGGATGGCGCGCGGCAGCGCCATCGACCAATCCAGACACAGGCCATAGCGGTCCACCCGGTGGCCCTGCGCCGCGCTCGCCTCATAAATCCGGGCATAGGCGGCAATCGACTGGCCCGGTTCGCGCCAGCCGATCTGCGCATGGCACATGATCCGCCCCTCGGCCATCGCCCGCCGCTTGTAGTCCAACTCGGATGCCACATCATAATGGGTCAGGAAGGCTGACGGGCCAAGCGTCCAATCCCGCGCCAAACGGCGGCCTTCGGCCAAAAGGTCAGCACCTTTGGGCAAGTCAGAGAGCTTTACATGGTCTTGCATCGCAGCCCTCGCAGGTTTGGCACAAGGACAGTGGACCTGTGTTTTCATGGGTGGCAAGCAAGAAACGCTTGCTGATCCAATGAAAAAAGCAGGCCCGAAGGCCTGCCCTTTTTCACCGCGGTTGCCGGGCCTCAGCCCGCCGCAGCCGGCTCTTTTTTCTTGGCCTCGGTGTGAACGATCAGCGGTTTTGCCCCGTTGTTCACGGCTTCCTCGTTGACCACGACCTCCTCGACGCCTTCCAGACCCGGCAGTTCGAACATGGTGTCCAAAAGGATATCTTCCATGATCGACCGCAATCCCCGCGCGCCGGTCTTGCGTTTGATGGCGCGCTTGGCGATGGCCGACAGCGCATCGGTGGTGAAGGTCAGCTTGACGCCTTCGATCTCAAAGAGGCGCTGGTATTGCTTCACAAGCGCGTTCTTCGGTTCGGTCAGAATGATGATGAGCGCCGGCTCATCCAGATCGGTCAGGGTGGCGATCACCGGCAGACGGCCGACGAATTCCGGGATCAGACCGAATTTCAACAGATCTTCCGGCTCCAACTCCTTGAACAGCTCGCCCGCGCCGCGCGCATCTGGGTCTTTCACCTCGGCGCCAAAGCCGATGCCCGAGCCCTTGTTGCGATGCGCGATGATCTTTTCCAGACCCGCGAACGCCCCGCCACAGATGAACAGGATATTCGTCGTGTCCACTTGCAGGAATTCCTGCTGCGGATGCTTGCGCCCGCCCTGCGGCGGCACAGAAGCCACGGTGCCTTCCATGATCTTCAACAGCGCCTGCTGCACACCCTCCCCGCTCACATCGCGGGTGATCGACGGGTTGTCCGACTTGCGGGTGATCTTGTCGACCTCGTCGATATAGACAATCCCGCGCTGCGCCCGTTCCACGTTGTATTCGCTGGCCTGCAACAGCTTGAGGATGATGTTCTCCACATCCTCGCCGACATAGCCCGCTTCGGTCAGCGTGGTGGCATCGGCCATGGTGAAAGGCACATCGAGAATCCGCGCCAGCGTCTGCGCCAGCAGGGTCTTGCCGCAGCCGGTCGGGCCGATCAGCAGGATGTTCGACTTCGCCAGTTCAATATCGGTTTTCGACGAATGGTTCAGCCGCTTGTAATGGTTGTGGACGGCAACCGACAGCACGCGCTTGGCATGTTCCTGCCCGATCACATAATCGTCCAGCACCTTGCAGATGTCGCGCGGCGTCGGCACGCCATCGGTGGATTTCAGCCCCGTGGTCTTGGTTTCCTCACGGATGATATCCATGCAGAGTTCCACACATTCATCGCAGATGAACACGGTGGGGCCTGCAATCAGCTTGCGCACCTCATGCTGGCTTTTGCCGCAGAAGGAACAATAAAGCGTGTTCTTGCTGTCCGTGCCCGAGTTCGTTGCCATGGGTATCCTCTGCCTTGCCGGTCGCCCGGGTGTCGCGCGAAGTTTAGGCCAAGGGCCAACCCTTCACAACCAGAAATCCCCCCCAAGGATTGCGCCTTGGGGGGAAGGATTTTCTCACGCAACCGCGTCGGACTTGTCGCGCGGGGCCACGATTTCGTCGATCAGGCCCCAATCCTTGGCCTCCTCGGCGGACATGAAGTTGTCACGCTCCAGCGCCTTGACCACTGTGTCATAGTCATTGCCGGTATGCTTGACGTAGACCTCGTTCAGGCGCTGCTTCAGACGCTCCGTCTCGCGGGCGTGAATCAGGATGTCGGTCGCCTGCCCCTGATAGCCGCCCGAGGGCTGGTGCACCATGATGCGGCTGTTCGGCAGCGAGAAGCGCATGCCCTTTTCGCCCGCCGTCAACAGCAATGACCCCATCGAGGCCGCCTGCCCGATGCAGACGGTCGACACCTTGGGTTTGATATACTGCATGGTGTCATAGATCGACATGCCCGAGGTGACGACGCCACCGGGGCTGTTGATATACATGGAGATTTCCTTCGAGGGGTTCTCCGCCTCAAGGAACAGAAGCTGCGCCACGATGATCGTCGCCATCTCGTCATGCACGGGGCCCGCGACGAAAATGATCCGCTCCTTCAACAGGCGCGAGAAGATGTCATAGCGGATCGAGCCGCGCGCCGAGGTTTCTTCAACCGTCGGGATGATGAAGTTGTAAAAGGTGGAAACCGGATCTCTCATGTCAAACCTGCCTGTTCATGTTCGAAGCTTTATCGCCGGATGCTTGACAGAGTCTTAGTGTCGCGCGCCGGGGGCTGCAAGGGCGGGTGGGCAAACACCGCCGGCGCATCGCTGGTCTTTAGCCAAACACCCGCCGCGCCAGCATCAGCCTTGCGCCGGTGGTAAACAGGCACAAAAGCCCGAAGATCACGGCCAAGGGGCGGAAGGCGTCAGGCCACAGGCAAAGCAACACGAAAAACCCTATGGTTTCGGTGCCTTCCAACAGGCCGGCGGAATAATACAGGCTTTTTTCGCCTTGCGCCTGCGTCTCGATCCCGCGCTTTTCGGCCATCACCGCATAGCCCAGAAAGGAGGCGCCATTGATGTAAAAGGCCGCCAGCAAAAAGGCGGCAACGGCCGCGTTGGCCGGATCCCGCAAGGCGAAGGCCAAGGGAATGGCCGCATAAAAGGCAAAATCCCCCACGATATCCAAAAGCCCGCCAAAATCGGTCTTTGCGCTCGCCCGCGCCACCGCGCCATCCAGACCATCGGCCAACCGGCTTAGGCCCAAAGGCACCAGCGCCAGCACGCCCGGCAGGCCCGCGGCCAGCATCCCCGCCGCCACCAGCCCCATGAACAGCGCGAATCCCGTCACCTCATTGGCCGCAATGCCCCTGTCGGCCAAAAGCGCGCCCAACCGGTTCAGCGGCCCGTCGATCAAGGGCCGGATCCTGGCATCCAACATTCCCGTATCCTCACGTTTGCGTTTGACGGCTTGCCAGCCCCGGCAGGCACCGCCTATCCCTGAGAGACATCCTAAACATGGCAGGGGTTACCATGAACCGCCGCACCTTTGGCAAGACCGCATTGTCCACCCTCGCGCTGATGGCTGTCAGCCCACGGCTGGCCTTTGCCGCCGATTGGCAAGGCATTCTGGCCGAGGCAAAGGGTCAGACCGTCTATTGGCATGCCTGGGGCGGCGATACGAAGATCAATGATTTCATCGCCTTCATCGGGGCCGAGGCGAAGGCCCGCCATGGGGTGAGGCTGGAACATGTGAAGCTTGCCTCCACCGCCGACGCCGTGGCGCGGGTGCTGGCGGAACGCGATGCGGGCCAGACCACGGGCGGCGCGGTGGACCTGATCTGGATCAACGGCGAGAATTTTGCCGCCATGAAGGCGCAAGGCCTGCTGCACGGGCCCTTTGCCCCCGCCCTGCCGAACTGGCCCTTGGTCGACACCAAGGGCAAACCCGCGACGGTGACCGACTTCACCTTGCCGACCGAAGGCTTCGAATCCCCCTGGGCCATGGCGCAGCTTGTCTTTGAATATGACAGCGCCAAACTGGCCGCGCCTCCGCGCAGCATTCACGAATTGGCGGCGTGGATCTTGGCCAATCCCGGCCGGTTCAGCTATCCGCAACCGCCCGACTATCTTGGCCTGACCTTCCTGAAACAGGTGCTTTACGGCGTGCTGCCCGATCCGGCCGTCTTGCAGGCCACGGTGGACCCGGCCAGCTATGACGCCGCCACCGCTCCGCTTTGGGCGTTTCTGGATGCCATCCACCCCGCGCTGTGGCGCGAGGCCAAGGCCTTCCCCGAAAACGAACCCGCCTTGGGGCAACTTCTAGCCGATGGCGAGGTGCAGATCTCCTTCGCCTTCAACCCCGGCCGCGCCAGTGCCGAAATCGCCGCCGGAAACCTGCCCGACACGGTGCGGAGCTTTGTGCTGGAGGGCGGCACCATCGGCAACGCGAGTTTCGTGGCGATCCCCTTCAACGCAGCCCATCAGGCGGGCGCGCAGGTGATCGCGAACCTGATCCTTGATCCTGCGATTCAGGCCGCCGCCCAAGATCCCGCCACCTTGGGCTTTCAAACCGTGCTGAACCTTGCCGCGCTGACGCCCGAGGACCGCGCCCGCTTTGACGCGCTGAAACTGGGCGTCGCAACCCTGTCGCCCGCCGATCTTGGCCCGGTCCTGCTGGAGCCGCATGCAAGCTGGATGGTCAAGGTGGGCGAAGATTGGCTGAACCGCTACGGCGTTGCCAAATGATCAAGGCCGCATGAGCATGGCGGCCCGCGCCTTGGGTCTGGCCCCTTGGGCCTTGCGCCTTGGGTTGGGCCTGCCCATCGCGGCGGGGCTGGCCGGCACGCTGGGACCGGCGCTGAAAGGACAAGGCTTTCAGACCCTTGCCGCATGGCCGGGCCTGCCGCGCGCCGTTGCCTTGTCGCTGGGAACCGGGCTTGTCTCGACCCTTGCCGCCCTTGCCATCACGCTTTTGTTGATCGGCTGTCTTGGCGGCACCCGGGGCTTTGCCGCGTTCCGCCACCTCTTGTCGCCGCTTCTGGCCTTGCCCCATGCCGCCGCGGCGCTGGGGCTGGCCTTCCTGATCGCACCCTCGGGCTGGATCGCGCGGGCGCTGTCACCTTGGGCCACGGGCTGGAGCGACCCGCCCGACCTGCTCGTGCTGAATGACCCCATGGGCCTTGCCCTGACGGCGGGGCTGGTGGCCAAGGAGGTGCCCTTCCTGCTTTTGATGGCGCTTGCCGCGCTGCCGCAGACCGACGCCCGCCGTCGCGCCGCGATTGCGGCCAGCCTTGGCTATGGCCGCGCCATGGGCTTTGCCCTGACCACCCTGCCCGCGCTTTACACCCGGCTGCGCCTGCCGGTCTTTGCCGTGCTGGCCTATGGCATGACCAATGTCGATATGGCCTTGATCCTTGGCCCTTCGCTGCCCCCGAGTTTGGCCGTGCAGATCACCGCATGGATGGCGGCCCCCGGCCTTGCCCATCTGCCTACCGCCGCCGCCGGGGCGATGGTGCAACTGGCGCTGGTCGGGGTGGCGATGCTGCTGTGGCGGGTGGGCGAACATCTGATCGCCCCGCTGATCCCGGCCCTTGCCTTGCGCGGGTGGCGCGGCCGCACACTGGACGCCCCCCTCTCGGCCCTTGCCCGCAGCCTTGCCCTGATGATCGCCCTTGGCCTTGGCACCGGGCTTGCGGGCTTGGTGGTCTGGTCCTTTGCGGGTCTGTGGCCGTTTCCCGCAGCCCTGCCCGACAGCCTGACCCTGAAGACCTGGGCCAAGGCGGCGCCCGACTTGACCGCAACCAGCCTGACCACCCTTGGCATTGCCCTTGCCGCCAGCCTTGCCGCCCTTGGCCTGACCCTTGCCACGCTGGAGGCCGAGGCCCGCACCCCTCGCCCCCTGCGGTTGGAACCGCTGATCTATCTGCCGCTGATCCTGCCGCAGATCGCCTTTTTGCCGGGGTTGCAAATTCTGGCGCTGACATTGGGGGCCAAGGGCAGTGCCGCCATCGTGGCCGCCGCCCATCTGGTCTTTGTGCTGCCCTATGTCTGGCTGTCGCTCGCCCCCTCTTATCGGGCATGGGACGCCCGCATCGGGCTGACGGCAGCCGCGATGGGGGCGTCCCAAGCCCGCATCTTCTGGCACCTGCGCCTGCCGATGCTGCTGGCCCCGGTGCTGACCGCGCTCGCCGTCGGCATCGCCGTGTCGGTCGGGCAATACCTGCCCTCGCTGATGCTGGGGGGCGGACGGGTCGAGACGCTGACGACCGAGGCGGTCGCCCTCGCCTCCGGCGGCAACCGTCGGCTGATCGGGGCGGTCGCGTTGATGCAGATGGCGCTGCCCGCATTTGGATTCGGGCTGGCACTGGCAATCCCGCGCCTTGTCTTTGCCAACCGCCGGGGCATGCTGGCCGAAAGGGGGCCAGCATGACGGGCTTGAAGATGGAGAACCTGACCATCCACCATCAGGGCGCGGCGCTGGCGCGGTTGCATGGCCATATCCCGCCCGGTCAGGTTTTGACGGTGATGGGGCCTTCGGGCAGCGGCAAGTCAACGCTGCTGGCCGCGCTGATTGGCGCGCTGCCGCCGGGGTTCAGCACAACGGGCCGCGTCACCCTGAATGGGCGCGCGGTGATGGATCTGCCGACCCAAGACCGCCGCATTGGCCTTTTGTATCAAGACGATGTGCTGTTTCCGCATTTATCGGTGGAACAGAACCTTGGCTTTGGCCTGACACCGGGCATCCGCAAGGCCGAACGGCGCGCCCACATCCATGCCATGCTGGACAGAATCGGCCTTGCCGGCTTGGGCCCGCGCGATCCGGCAACCCTGTCGGGGGGGCAAAGGGCGCGGGTGGCGCTGGCGCGCACGCTGCTGGCCGCCCCCGAGGCCCTGCTGCTGGACGAACCCTTTTCGCGGCTCGACCAAGCCTTGCGCGCGCAGATCCGCGCCTTGGTGTTCGAACTGGCGGCCACATTGCCGGTGATCCTAGTCACCCATGACGCCGAAGATGCCCGCGCCGCTGGCGGGCCCGTGGTGGATGCCATGGGCAATGCCGTGTCACTTTAGTTCCCTGCCACGATCCCCGGCTCCCTGACGGTCTTCGACCGCGCGTCGCGGTCCCCCGAGGAGGAACGACATTCCCGACAAGGATGGCTCAGCGCGCCAGCGACAGTTCCGCCCTCAGCCCGCCCAAAGCCTCGCTCTCGCCCAAACGCAGCGCCCCGCCATGGTTGCGCGCCACATCGGCGGCAATCGCCAGCCCCAACCCCACCCCGCCCCCGCGGTTCGGATCGCGCGCGGTATCCAGCCGCCGGAACGGCTCCATCGCCGCCTCGCGCGCGGGTTCCGGGATGCCGGGACCATCATCCTCGACCACCATCCGCACCAAACGGTCGCTGGCCGTCAGGCTGACCAAGGCCCGTGTGCCGTAGCGCGCGGCATTGCCCAACAGGTTCTCCAAGGCCCGCCGCACCGCCTGCGGGCGCAACCGCAACTTGCCACCCGGCCATTCCATCGCGCCCAAACGCACCACCTGCCCGGCCCGCGCCGCATCGGCCACCACCTCGGCCAGCAGGGCGGCCGGATCAATCTCCTCCGCCGCCTCCATCGCATCGCCGCGGGCAAAGGACAGGAACTCGTCCACCATCCGCTCCATCTGCTGAACGTCACGCTTCAGCGCCTCGACCTCATCATCTTCGGGCAAAAAGGCCAAGCCCAGCTTCAGCCGCGTCAAAGGTGTGCGCAGGTCATGGCTGACACCCGACAGCATCTGCGTCCGCGCCTCGATCTGCCGTTCGATCCTGAGCCGCATGTCAAGGAAGGCCTGCCCCGCCGCCCGCACCTCGGTCGCGCCGCGCGGGCGGAAGGGCAAGACCTCGCCCTTGCCAAAGGCCTCGGCCGCGCGCGCCATCCGGGCGATCGGGGTCAACTGGTTGCGCAGGAAAACATAGGCCACCCCGGTCATCAGGATCGAGGCAAAGACCATCAGCACCAGCAATTGATGCGGGTTCGACGCCGACAGCCGCCGGCGGTCCAACTCCACCAGCATCGGCCCGTAACCGGTCTGGAACCAGACCCGCACCGCACGGTCCCCCGAGATGAGATCGGCTGCGATCAACTCGGGGATCTTGTCGCGCAAGGTCAGGATCACCTCGCGGCCCGACCAGTCCAGCGCCTCGCGAATGTCCTTGGCAGGCGCATGGGTTTCAGGCAAAATAGTGTGCAATTCCAGCGCCTTGCCCAAGGCCGCCGCCTCGGACTGCGCCGTGTCGATATCGGGGGCCTCATTCACCCGCTGCAACAGGTGGCTGATCTCGATCTGGACAGAGGTCGTCATCTGCCGGGTCACCCCTTCGAAATGGCGCTGGATGAACACCACCGAAACGATCAACTGAATGGCCACAACCGGAACCACCAGGATCAGGGCGGCGCGGCTGAAAAGGCCACGGGGCAGAAGGGGCTTGAGCGTGAGGCGCATGACGCTAAGACTAACGGCAAGAGGCGCAAGAAGAAAGGGCCGGGAATGGGGCGGCTAAGGCATGTCAGGGCGGCCAACCCCTCGGCGATGACGGGCAGCGGCACCAACACCTGGCTGCTTGGGCAGGGCCAAGTGGCGGTGATCGACCCCGGCCCCGAGGACGTGGGGCATCTCGCCGCCCTGCTTGGCGCGCTGGACCCCGGCGAGGAGATTGCCGCGATTCTCGTCACCCACGCCCATCTTGACCACAGCGCCCTGGTGCCGCGTCTGGCAGCAGCGACGGGCGCGCCGGTCTATGCCTTTGGCCGCGCCGAGGAGGGGCGCTCCGCCCTGATGCAGCGCCTCGCCGCCCAAGGCTTGCGCGGGGGCGGCGAGGGCATTGATCCGGCCTTTGCCCCGGATCACCGGCTGGCCAACGGGCAGGTTCTGACGATTGGCAGTTTGGATATCGAGACGATCCACACCCCCGGCCATATGGGCGGGCATCTGGCTTTCGCCTGCGAGGGGCAGCTTTTTTCCGGCGATCATGCCATGGGCTGGGCCACGACGCTGGTTTCGCCGCCCGATGGGGATATGGGCGCCTATATGGCCTCGCTGGAGCGGTTGGCCGCACGGGTCTGGCACCAGATGCTGCCCGGCCATGGCCCGGCGGTGGAGGATGTCGCGCAACGCTTGGCCGAACTGACCGACCACCGCCGGACCCGCGAGGCGCAGATCCGCACCAGTTTGTCCCAAGCCCCCGGCACCGCCACCGAACTTGCCCGCCGGCTTTACACCGACACGCCCCCGGCCCTTCTTCCCGCCGCCGCCCGCAATGTTCTGGCCCATCTCATTGATCTGACGGCAAGAAACCTGGCCATCCCCGAAGGCGAGATCACCGCGCAGACCCGGTTCACCGCCCCCTGACCCTAGACAAAGTTTTTCCCGTTTTCCGTCGCAATCCCCCTTGCCGCCAGAAAACTCCATTGCTATAGACCCCCTCGTGTTCCGGCGTAGCTCAGCGGTAGAGCAGCTGACTGTTAATCAGCTGGCCGTAGGTTCGATCCCTACCGCCGGAGCCAATCTTCCCCCCTATAAATCCCTCGGGCTGATTGGCAAAACACCGATGCCCGTCCCGCGATCCGGCACAGGCATCAAGGGTTTTTTTGAGATTGGCGACTGGCGCTTGGCAACTGCGTCAAATTGAAGCATGTATATGTAAATTCTAATCAACCTTTGCGCGTAAAGGCGATCACGGCGGTATGGCTCAAGAAGAACTTAACCCTGCCCCGCCCCCCTTCAAGACCCAACTTCTGAAATGGATCGGCAGCAAACAAAAGATCGCCCATCAGATCATCGCGCATTTCCCGCGCCATTTTGGCACCTATCACGAACCCTTTCTGGGTGCGGGCGGGGTGATGGCGGTGCTGGCGCCAGACCGGGGGCGTGGCTCTGACGTTTACGCCCCCCTGATCGAGATCTGGCAGACGCTCTCAACCGATCCTGACCAGTTGAAAGACTGGTATGCCAGCCGCTGGAATGAATTTCAGGCGGGGGATCGGGCCGCGGTCTATGAGGCGATCAAGGCCCGGTTCAATGCCGCGCCGAACGGGGCCGATTTCCTGTTTCTGTGCCGCGCCTGCTATGGCGGCGTGGTGCGGTTTCGCAAGTCGAACGGCTATATGTCCACGCCCTGCGGCAGCCATCCCGTCATGCCACCCGCCGCCTTTGCCCGGCGCGTCGATCTTTGGCGCCCCCGGATGCGCGGCGCCGAATTCGCGCGGCTGGATTACCGCGAGGCGATGGAGCGCGCCGCCCCCGGCGATCTGATCTATTGCGACCCACCCTACAGCTTTTCCCAGACCATCCTTTACGGCGCCCAAGCCTTTCATCTGCCGGATCTTTTCGAGGCCATTGCAAAGGCCAAGGCGCGGGGGGTGCATGTCGCCCTGTCGCTGGATGGCAGCAAGAAATCCAGCGGGACGCCGCTGGATCTGGATCTGCCGCAGGGGCTTTTCTCCCGCGAGATCCATCTTCACCTCGGTCGTTCGATGCTCCGCCGGTTTCAGATGGCCGGGCAGACGCTGGAGACTGAGGAGGTCACCGACCGGCTTTTGTTGACCTACTAGGGCCAGTCTGGCTCACATTGATCCTGCATGCGCCAGACAGGCGTTATCGCTTGCCGTAGTAAAGCCCCACCACATGTTCGGCCTCGGCAAAGAACAGCCAGCGGGCGGCGAAGGCCCCGATCAGATGCCCCCCCACCGCCGCCCCGATGGCGACGGGATGTGTGGAAACCAGCAGAATCAAGGCCGGGATCAGGCAGGCCAGCGCCAGCGCGATCCCCCGAAGTTTGGCGGCATGTTTGCGCCCCACCACGAAAATCATCTCGCGCAGCAGATAATTGCCCGCCGTATGGGCCGGATCAAAGACCGAAACCTTGCCCAAATCCCCCAACCCCGTGGCGCTGCCCATGCTGGCCCCCACCTCGGCAAAGCGCCGGTCGCCATAGTGCCAATGCGCCACCAGGGCCAGCGCCAGAAGCGCCAGCAAGACCGGCGCAATCGCCAGCCCGGTCAGAGTGGCCCCCCCGGCCAAAGCAAAGGCAAAGAACTGCGCCGGGGTCGTCCAGTGGTTCCAGCGCGGCACGGTTTTCAGCTGCGCATAGATCATCGAGGTGGTGGCGATCGTCACCAGCGCCAAGGCCGCCCCGATCAGGCCGGGGGCCCGGCTCCAGCCAAGCCCCAGCCAATCCGACAGCGCGACCGGGGCCAGAGCGGCCAGTGTGGCAACCGCCGAAATCCCCTCGCGGCTGAGCCAGCTTGTGCGCCATTGGCTGAACGCCCGCCATGCACGCTCAGGGTGCCCAAGATGGAAGGTCGAGGCCAAAAGCCCCGTGATGGCAAGGCCATACCCCACCCCCCACAGCATGAAGGCTGGCCATCCGGACAGATCGGCAAAGACCGCCAGAAAGGCCAAGGTGCCAAAGCCAAGCCCGGACAGGACCGTGAAAATCAGAACGGAAGGTGCGGGATGCATCAGATTTTCCCCAGCATCTTGTCAAGCCACCCGGCAAAACCGGTGGCCTTGATATCCAACAGCGGTGCCAGCGGGCTGGCCTGCAACGCGTCTTTCGGGCGCGGCGGCAGATAGCGGTTGACGGGTTTGGTGCCCATCTCGGGCATCAGTTCCATCCCGCCGCGTGCGCGCGAAAGCTGGCTGACCTTGCTTTCGGGATCGGCAAAATCGCCGAAATGCCGCGCCCCGGTGGGGCAAGTGCGCACGCAAGCCGGCTCGCGGTCTTCCTCTGGCAGGTTTTCGTTGTAGATCCGGTCAACGCAGAGCGTACATTTCTTCATCACCCCCGCCGCCGCATCCAATTCCCGCGCACCATAAGGGCAGGCCCAAGCGCAAAGACCGCAGCCGATGCAGGCATCTTCGTTGACCAGAACAATGCCATCTTCCGCCCGCTTGTAGCTGGCCCCGGTCGGGCAAACGGTGACGCAAGGGGCCACCTCACAATGCAGGCAAGACCGGGGAAGATTCACGGTTATCGCAGTCGTATCAACAGCTTGCACCTGATAGCTGTGAACCCGGTTGAGGAAGGTGCCGGACGGATCGGCGCCATAGGGGTTCTGATCCGACAAGGGCGCGCCATAGCCCTGATCGTTCCAGCCCTTGCAGGCGGTCACGCAGGCATTGCAGCCCACGCAGGTATCCAGATCAATGGCAAGTCCCAACTTCTTGGTCGTGCTGGCTGGCAGGCAGGTCATTGGCTTACTCCCCCGCGCTCGTCGTCGACTTTGTCGCGCCTCGCGGCCCTTCCGACGAGAAGCCGGAGGCGCCAGAGGAGGGCATGGCGCGGGAGGTGCCTTGCGGCACCACGCGCGGGATCGGATCAAAGGCCGGTTCCGACTGCGGCTTTGGCCCGACCTTTTCGATCCTGACCCGCAAATCGAACCAAGCCGCCTGCCCTGTCACCGGGTCCGAATTGGACAGGCGCGGCGCGGCGCCTTTGGCCGGCAGACATTCGGCAATCAGATGGTTCAGCAAGAACCCGGTCGTCGCCTCCTCCGCGCCTTCGTCCAAAGCCCAAGCCCCCTTGCGCTTGCCGATGGCGTTCCATGTCCAGATGGTGCGCGGGTTCAGCGCCGCCATATGCGCGACCGGCACCGTGATGCCGCCATTCGGCGAATTCACCCGGGCATAGTCACCCTCGGCAAAGCCATGTTCCTGCCAGACATCGGTCGGCAGATAGAGGTAATTCCGCCCCCGGATCTGGCGCAGCCACGCGTTCTGGGTGCCCCAGGAGTGATACATGTCCATCGGACGCTGGGTCAGCGCATGCAACGGGTATCCCCAGCCCGTCGCCTCCTCATCGCCGAAGGGCGGATACCAGCTTGGCAGCGGGTCCATCGCATGTTTTAGCCGGGCGCGCAGATGGTCGGGCGGCTGGATCGGGCCAATCCCCTCGGCCGCGGCCTGAAAGCGCCGCATCGGTTCGGACCAGATCGAAAACAGATAGGGTTGCGGCGTCTCATAAAGCCCGATCTTCACCGCCCAATCCTGATAACCCGCATTCCACGGTTTGTAGAACGCCGCCTCCTCGGGGACATGGGCCTGATAGAAGCCGCCGTTTTCGATATAGCGGGCCAGTTGTTCCGGGTTCGGCGCCCCGCGCCCCTCCTCCGACCCATCGCCGCGCCAGCCGATCAGCGGACCAACCCCGGGGCGGCGCTGGTGATTGGTGATGTAATCGGCGTAATCGGCAAACTTCGGGCTGCCATCCTCGTTCACCATGCCCGGCAGGCCCAGCCGCGCACCAAGATCCAAAAGCACCGACTGGAAGCACCTGACATCCCGGTCCGGCTCCACCACCGGCCAACGGATGCTGTCGCCCGCCGCATCGGGTTCACTGATGGGGCGGTCCAACAGGCTGATGCAGTCGTGGCGTTCCAGATAGGTGGTGTCGGGCAGGATCAGATCGGCATAGGCCACCATCTCGCTGGCATAGGCATCAGAATAGATGATGCGGGGGATGACGTATTCGCCGTCCGGCCCCTTGTCGGTCAGCATCTCCATGACGCGGCCCGTGTTCATCGACGAATTCCACGCCATGTTCGCCATGTATAAAAACAGCGTGTCGATGCGGTAAGGGTCCCCGGCATGGGCGTTCGGAATCAGCATGTGCATCAGCCCATGGGCCGAGAACGGGTTTTCCCATGAAAACGCCTTGTCGATGCGCAGAGGATTGCCCGCCGCATCCACCGCCAATTGGTCCGGCCCGCGCACATAGCCCAGATGCGGGCCGGGCAAGGGCTTGCACGCCGTCGCAATCGCATGTGGCGTCGGATGCGCCTCCACGGGTTTCGGATAGGGCGGCTTCAGCCGATAGCCCCCCGGCACCTCGACCGTGCCAAGCACGATCTGCAACAGATGCAGCGCGCGGGCGGTCTGGAAGCCGTTGGAATGGGCCGAAATCCCGCGCATGGCGTGGAAGCTGACCGGGCGGCCGGGCATGGAGGTATGATGGTTGCCGCGGAAATCGGTCCAGCCTTGCGCCAGTTCAAAAGCCTCGTCAAAGGCCACGCGGGCCAGTTCGGCGGCAAGGCTGCGGATGCGCGCCGCCGGGATGCCGCAGCGCGCGGCGACGTTCTCGGGGGTGTATTCCGCCGACAGATAGCGTTCCGCCATATGCTGGAACACCGTCCGGTTGCCCTTGTATTTCGCGCCCAGATCCGGCTCTACCCCCTTGCCATCCCAAGGCGCGGGCTGGCCGGTTCTTTTGTCAATCACGAAAGGCTGGCTTTCGGCATTCTTCAGGATCATGCCCTTGTCGGGGCCTTTTTCCACCACCAGCAAGGGCGCATTGGTGAATTGTGCAAGGTAGGTCAGATCGACCTTGCCCGCTTCCAACAAGCAATGGATCAGCGACAGGATCAACAGCCCATCGGTGCCGGGCGTGATGCCGAACCAATCATCGGCCACCGCATTATAGCCAGAGCGGATCGGGTTCACCCCGATCACCCGCCCGCCGCGTGCCTTGAGCTTGCCAAGGCCGATCTTGATCGGGTTTGAATCATGATCCTCGGCCACACCGAACAGCACGAAAAGCTTGGTCCGTTCCCAGTCGGGCTGGCCAAACTCCCAGAACGCGCCGCCGATGGTATAGATGCCGCCCGCCGCCATGTTGACCGAGCAGAACCCGCCATGCGCGGCATAATTCGGCGTGCCGAACATCTGCGCCCACCAGCCGGTGAGCGATTGCGATTGATCGCGCCCGGTAAAGAAGGCGAACCTTTCGGGAGCGGTCTCGCGCAGGGGTTTCATCCATGAAACCGCCAGATCCAGCGCCTCGTCCCAACTGATCTCCTCAAACGCGCCAGAGCCGCGCGGACCGACCCGCTTCAAGGGCGCACGCAGCCGGCTGGGGGCCGTGACCTGCATGATGCCGCTTGCGCCCTTGGCACATAAAACGCCCTTGTTGATCGGATGATCGCGGTTGCCTTCGATGTAGCTGACCTTGCCAGATTTCATATGCACATTGATGCCGCAGCGGCAGGCGCACATGTAGCAGGTGGTGCGGCGGATCTCGTCCGAGATCTTGGGCGACAGGTTGATCTTTGGCTGGGTCATATCCCCTCGCTTGCAATGACCTGCATCGCTTCAAGTGCAATCTGGCGTTCTTCATCCGCCGCGACGCGCCAGATGGCGACATGGCTGCCGCTTTTGTGCAGACATAATTCATGCGCCCGGTTGGCCGTGGCGTCGAAATCCGCCCCCGCCCAAGCCAGACCGGACAGGATCGCCGCCCGCATCTCGGCGTCATGTTCGCCAATGCCGCCGGTGAAAACAATGGCATCAAGCCCCCCCATCGCGGCAATCAGACTGCCCGCATGGCGGATGGCGGAATAGGCAAAGTGATCAATGGCAAAGCTGGCCTCAGGCGTGGCAAGCCCGCGCAGGGCGCGCATATCCGCCGCCCCACCCAGCCCCAAAAGCCCGCTTTCGCGGTTCAGGATATGGGCCGCGCCCTGAACCCCGTGCCGGGCCGCCAGATCCAGCACAACAGCCGGATCAAGACTGCCGCCGCGGGTGCCCATGGTCAGCCCGTCCAAGGGCGAATAGCCCATGGTGGTGGCGACCGATTGGCCCTTGCGGATCGCACAGGCCGAGGCACCATTGCCCAGATGGAACACCAAAAGGCGCTCTGGCAGCGCGGTTGGGGCAATCTCCCTTACCCGCCGAACAATCGCGGCATAGGACAGGCCATGGAAGCCATAGCGCCGCAGCCCGCGCTGCCGTTCGGCCAAGGGCAAGGCATAGGTGGTGGCCAAGGTCGGGTTTGTCGCGTGAAACGCGGTGTCGAAACTGGCATAGTGCGGCAGATCGGGGGCAAGGCGACGCAGCGCCCGGATGCCCATCAGGTTGGCCGGATTGTGCAGGGGCGCAAGCATGGCACAAGCCTCGATCCCGGATTCGACCGCGGCTGTCACCCGGCAAGGCGCGGTCAGGTCTGCCCCGCCATGCACCACCCGATGCCCCGCCGCCCGCAGATCGCGGGCGACAAGGCCCATTTCGGCCAAGCCCGCGTCCAAGGCTTCAATGTGATCCGCCGCGCCGCCGGACCCGATCCGCTCTGCCCGTGCCTGCGCCACCTCGTGCAGCGCGGCATCAAACACCGCAAGCTTCAACGAGGAAGATCCGGCGTTGACGACCAAAAGCATCTAAATAACCGCCTTCACAAGACCCAGAGCCGCAAGACCCGCCAACAAGAGAATGGCAAAGCGGCGGAAGTCCTGCGGATCGGTATTGAAGAAATGCCGCCCGCCGAGCCAGTTGCCGACAAAGGTCAGCGGCAGGACCAGAAGGCTGGCCCAAAGCGTATTCCAACTGACCAGCCCGTGCAGGAAATACAAGGGCGCCGAGTAAAGATCGAGGATCGGGAAATAGGCCACCAGTGTCGCCCGAAAGGTCGCCGCCGCCATCGGCTGGGCGGCGAAAAACGCCGCCACCGGCAGCCCCCCCATGCCCGGCGCATTGGCCAGACCCGACACAAGACCCGTGGCCAGCGTGCCATTCCGACCCACCTCTTGCGCCAGCCGCCAGCCCGCCAACAGGATCAGGCACATGACCAGAACATAGGTCGAAATCACCGCCCGCGCCCAATCCTCCGGGATCGCCGTCAGCGCCCAAAGCCCCAAGGGCAAGCCGATGATGGCCCCAAGCAACAGCCATTTGACACGCCGCCAATCCACCTCCGGCCCAACCCCGCCCCAGGCTTGCAAGGTCATCGCCGCCTCGGCAATCACCACAACAGCCACGAAATTCAAGGGGTTAGTGACCAAACTTGAAGCAGCGATCACCATCGCCGAATAGCCAAAGCCCGAGTAGCCCCGGACGAAGGCCGCCACCAGAATGGCGGCCCCCATCCAGAGGGCACCCCAAAGCCCGATGTCAAAGGGCAGGGTCATGCCTTCTGCGGCCGCATGTCGGATTTGGAAATGCCCGCCACGGCGACCGGCTTTTTCATCGCATCGCGGCGGAAGGGTTCACCCAGTTCCTGATTGATCAAGGCCTCGATCAGGGTGGTCTTGCCATGGTTCATCTGGTCATCCACCGCCTTGCGCAGGGCCGCGGTCAGCTCCTCCATCGTGCGGGCCTGAACACCCTGCAACCCGCAAGCCTTTGCAATTCCAGCATAAGTCACGTTGTTGTCCAGCTCCGTGCCGACGAAATTGTCGTCATACCACAGCGTCGAGTTGCGCTTTTCCGCGCCCCATTGATAGTTGCGGAAGACGACCATGGTGATCGCCGGCCATTCCTCGCGGCCGATGGCGGTGAGTTCCGTCACCGCAATGCCAAAGGCCCCGTCCCCGGCAAAACCCACCACCGGCGTGTCCGGGCAGCCGATCTTCGCCCCGATGATCGACGGCAGACCATAGCCGCAGGGACCGAAAAGACCCGGTGCCAGATATTTCCGGCCCGTCTCGAAGGTGGGGTAAGCGTTGCCGATGGCGCAGTTGTTGCCGATGTCGGACGAAGTGATGACATCCTTCGGCAACGCCGCCGTGATGGCACGCCAGGCCATGCGCGGGCTCATCCACTCGGGCTTCGCCGCGCGGGCGCGTTCGTTCCAGCTGGTGCCGGGATCGTCATCCTCGTGATCCATCCCCGCCAGCGCCTGCGCCCATGCCGATTTCTTCTGTGCAATCATCGCCTTGCGATCCGCACGGCCCGCATCGCCCGCCGTCTTGGTCAAACGTGCAAGAATACCTTCCGCGACCTTCTTCGCATCGCCCACAATCCCGACCGTGACCTTCTTGGTCAGACCGATGCGGTTGGGGTTCAGATCCACCTGAATGATCTTCGCGTCCTTCGGCCAGTAATCCAGCCCATAGCCCGGCAGGGTCGAGAACGGGTTCAACCGGGTGCCAAGCGCCAGCACGACATCAGCCTTCTGGATCAACTCCATCCCGGCTTTTGACCCGTTATAACCCAAAGGCCCGGCGAACAAAGGATGCGAGCCGGGGAAGGCGTCATTGTGCTGATAGCCGACGCAGACCGGCGCGTCCAAGCGTTCGGCCAGCGCCATCGAGGCCGGAATCGCCCCCGCCAGCACCACGCCCGCGCCGTTCAGGATGACCGGAAATTTTGCCGATGACAGCAAGGCCGCCGCCTGCGCCATCGCCTCCTCGCCGCCTGCGGGGCGCTCGAATTCCACCACGGCAGGCAGATCAATATCAATGACTTGGGTGAAGAAATCGCGCGGGAAGTTGATCTGCGCCGGGGCCGATTGCCGCCGGGCTTGCAAGATCACGCGGTTCAGCACCTCGGCCACGCGCGAGGGGTCGCGCACTTCCTCCTGATAGCAGACCATGTCCTTGAAGAGCGCCATCTGCTCCACCTCTTGAAAGCCGCCCTGCCCGATGGTCTTGTTGGCGGCCTGCGGCGTCACCAGCAAAAGCGGCGTGTGGTTCCAATAGGCGGTCTTCACGGCGGTCACAAAGTTGGTGATGCCGGGGCCGTTCTGCGCGATCATCATCGACATCTTGCCAGTGACGCGGGTGTAGCCATCGGCCATCATCCCGCCCGAACCTTCATGCGCGCAGTCCCAGAACTGGATGCCGGCTTTCGGGAACAGGTCCGAAATCGGCATGAAGGCGGAACCGATGATGCCGAAGGCATGCTCGATCCCGTGCATTTGCAAGACCTTCACAAAGGCTTCTTCGGTGGTCATTTTCATCGGCTGAACTCCTGTCATGGCGCAGCGGCCCTTGGATTGGACCGCGATCTGCCCTTGTGTAGCGGCTGCGATCCCGCCGCCTTAGGGCCAGTCATTTTAGCCTGTTAATGCCAGAAACTACGCCGCAGCGCAGCATATACCTTTATATTTAACCCATTAATTTCAAAAGGTTACCCAAGACCACGCGAGATGCCATTGGCGATTTTCGCCACACCCTCCGGAATTCGCACCGGGGTCGAGGAGGAATAGGCCAGCCGGTAATGGTTGCGCACCGGTCGCGCCGGATCAAAAAACGCCCGACCCGGCTCCAGCAGCACCCCTTCGGCGCGCAGACGTTCGGCCAGAACCTCGGTATCCACGCTTTCCGGCGCCTTCATCCAGAACGACGATCCGCCAAACCCACCCTGCCCGGCAACGGTCAGACCATGGGCGATGATCGCCTCCTCCATCACCTGCCGCCGCCGCCGGTAAGCATTGCGCATCCGGTTGATCAGACTGTCATAATGCCCAAGCGACAGGAAATAGGCCATGGTCCGCTGGATATGCCCCGGCGGGTGGCGCAACATCATCAGGCGCAGCGCACGGGCGGCCTTGATGAACGACGGGGGGCCAACCAGATAGCCAAGCCGCATCCCCGGAAACACCGATTTCGAGAAGGAGCCGACATAGACCACCCGCCCCTCGGTATCCAAGGATTTCAGGGCCGGTGAGACGGGCTTCAGGAAAGACATTTCAAACTCATAGTCATCCTCGACGATGACAAAGCCCTCGCGCCCCGCCGCCTCCAACAGCGCCAAGCGCCGTTCCAGGGGCATGGTGGCATTGGTCGGGCATTGGTGGCTGGCCGTGGTGAAGACCGCATCAATGCGCTTCGGAATGGCGTCGGGGGGCAAGCCGTCTGCGTCGATATCGACGTTCACTGTCTCGGTCCCCGAGGCAGACAAGATCCCCCGCAGACCGGAATAGCCGGGATTTTCAATCACCCCGCGCCGCCCCTGCCCCAAAAGCACCTGCGCCGTAATCCAAAGCCCGTTCTGCGCGCCCATGGTCAGCAGAACCTCATCCTCACCCGCCGCAATGCCGCGCCGGGGCAGGATGGTGCGCAAGACATGCTCGATCAGCAAAGGATCGTCACGGTCATAATAATCCTGCGTCAGCGCCGCAAAATCCTTGCGGCCCAAGGCGCGCACCGCGCAAAGCCGCCAGTTCTGATGATCAAAGAGGCTCGGGTCGGCCTGACCATAGATGAAGTTGTGCGGGTAACTCTCCCAATCCGCCGGGCGGTCGATCTGGGCCAGCCCCTGAAAGCGCCCGGCGATCAGACGCTGAAACTCCGCACTTTCCACACGGGGCGCGCGCAGCGGAACCTCCGGCGCGCGCGGGGCGGAATCTGACACATAATAGCCAGATCGCCCCCGTGCGGTCAGATAATCCGAGCTGACGAGTTCGGCATAGGCCAGCGTCACCGTGATCCGGCTGATCCCCAGATGCTGCGCCAGCCCGCGCGATGAGGGCATCTTCTGCCCGGCGCGAAACCGCCCCGCCAAAACGCCCTCGGTCACCATCTGCCGGATACGCTGCTGCAAAGACCCGCGCGTGGTCGGCGGCAGAACGAAAGCTTCGGGCGGGATCGACATTCTGGCCTCAAATCGCCGATAGGGCTGGACCTATCCTGCCGATGGACGCGCCTGTGTCAAGCGCCCCGGGGGCCAGCCCCCGGACCCCCGGAGTATTTCACAAGGCGCAAATGCAAAGCACGACTCCGCGGATTTGCGCCTTTCCAAATACTCCGGGGGGTGACCTTTCAGGAACGCCACCGGTTCGAGTTTCTGAAAGGTCGGCGCATGCGAGCGGGGGCAGCGCCCCCCGAAGAAAAGGAATACCCGCGCCCCTGTCTCGCAGGGGCGCGGGTGCATTTGGATCACGCCGGTTTCAGCCGAAGACCTTGGTCAGCGCCTTGTCGATGGCGCCGGTGATGGCGTCGATGTCGTCGGGCGTCGCGATCAGCGCGGGCGAGAGGCAGAGCGTGTTGTTCAGCCCCGGCAACGAGCGGTTGGTCATGCCGATGATGACGCCTTGTGCATTGCATTCGGCCACCACGGCAGCGACTTTCTTTTCGTCCATCGGTTCCTTGGTCTTGCGATCCGCCACCAGTTCCGCGCCGCAGAACAGGCCCGCGCCGCGCACATCGCCGATCACCTTGTGCTTTTCCATCAGCGCATTGAGGTTGTCGACCGTGCGCTTGCCCATGCGCAGCGTGTTGTCGAGAAGGTTCTCATCTTCGATGATGCGCATGTTTTCCAGCGCGGCGGCGGGGCCAGAGGTGCAGCCGCCAAAGGTCGAGATGTCGCGGAAATAGCTCATCGGATCGCCCGCATCGGCTTTGAACATGTCAAACACCGCTTCGGTCGTCACCGTGCAGGAAATCGCCGCATAGCCCGAGGCAACACCCTTGGCCATGGTCACGAAATCCGGCTTGATGCCGTAGTTCTGATAGCCGAACCAGACACCCGTCCGGCCGACACCGCAAACCACTTCATCAATGTGCAGCAAGATATTGTATTTCTTGCAAATCTCCTGAACCCGCTCCCAGTAGCCTTTCGGCGGAACGATCACACCGCCGCCAGCGGTCACAGGCTCCAGAACCAGCGCGCCGATGGTGTCCGCGCCTTCGCGCAGGATCACTTCCTCGATCGCGTCAGCGGCACGCTCACCGTAGTTCTCAACGTCCCATTGCTTGCGGTATTCAAGGCAGTGCGGAACCATGACGAAGCCGTCCGGGTAAGGCCCATACTGCGCAGCGCGTTCGGCCTGACCCGATGTCGCCAGTGCGCCGATGGTGGTGCCGTGATAATCGCGCTCGCGGTACAGGATCTTCCACTTCTTGCCGCCATGCACCTTGTGCGACAGTTGGCGGACCATCTTGTAGACCTTCTCATTCGCCTCGGAACCCGAGTTCGAATAGTAAACGCGGGACATGCCCGGCATTTTCGAGATCAGCTTTTCGGCGAACAGGGCGCCGGGGATCGAACCGCCAACGCCGGCGAAATAGTTCATCTTCACCAACTGGTCGCGCACCACATTGGCGATCGACTCGCGGCCATAGCCGACGTTCACGGTCCAGACCGCGCCCGACACGGCGTCGATATATTCCTTGCCCTTGGCGTCCCAGACGCGCAGGCCCTTGCCCTCGACGATCACGCGCGGATCGACGGTTTCGAACATCTTGTGTTGGATCAGATGGTGCCAGACGTGCTTCTTGTCGGCCTCGACCACGGCCGAGATGTCATTGGCGGATGCATAGGTTTCCATGGCGTCCCCTCATGGGCAAAGGGCCGCGTGCTGCGGCCGGGTTCCAACGCATAATCCTAGAAAGCCGCCAAATGCCTTAGGACCAGAGCAATCGTGCCGTTAGGTCCAGCGCGCGGCGGTTGTGCCGCCCCCCTGCCCGCGCTATGACAGGCCCAAAGGATCCGATGCCCATGTTGCCCCTGCCAACCGCCCTGACCGAGCCTGACGCCTTTCTGATGGCGCTTGAGGCCCATCCCGACGCCGAGGCCGCCGCCCGCGGCGCAGGTTGCGCCGTGCATCCGCTGACGGCCGCCGCAGGCCATGATCCGGCGGCACTGGCGCACCTGCATGCCGCGGGCGCCCGCGCTTTGGCCGCCAGCCTTGCCCGCGGGGCGGCCCCGATGCTTTTGGCCTTCAAAGCCCCCGATCCCGCCTATGCCCCGGCGCTGGCCGAAGGCTTGATGGGCTATGAGCGCATCCACACGGCGATCAGCCCGGCGGTGGCGCTGATCCTGATCCTGCCGCCAAGCCAGCCCAACAGCTACTGGCAGCGCTGATCTCCGGGGCGGCCGTGTCGCGGTCCAGGGGTGCAATCAGCGCGGCGGCATGGGAAGCCGAACCGTCCTCCCTTAACCCGCGCCTCATCCAGGGTTAGAAACTCCTTCATTTCCTTTCCGCCCTTATGGCATCATCTTGCACGGCACCGCTGCCAGAACAGGAGCCCAGCATGAACAGCCCAACCCGCATCTCGCCCGCCCGTGCGCTGCATGACAACGTCTCGGTGCCCTTTGCCCGCGCCCGTGCGATGCCGAAATCGGTCTATACGACCGACGAGTTCGTGGCGCTGGAGCAAAAACATGTCTTTGCCAAGGACTGGATCTGCGCGGGCCGGGCCGAGACGCTGCCGAACCCCGGCGATTATCTGACGCTGACCCTGGCAGGCGAGCCGGTCATCGTGCTGCGCGACCGCGATGGGCAGGTGCGGGCCATGTCCAACGTCTGCCGCCACCGCATGTCGACCCTGCTGGAAGGCCGTGGACATGCCAGATCCATCGTCTGCCCCTACCATGCCTGGACCTATAACCTGGACGGCAGCTTGCGCGGCGCGCCTGCGATGACGCTGAACGAAGGCTTTTGCAAGGAAGACATGACCCTGCCAAAGGTGCGCTGTGAGGTGTGGCAGGGCTGGATCATGGTCACGCTGAACCCTGACGCCCCCGCCCCCGATCAGGCGCTGGACGGCATCCGCGCGCTGATCCCCAACCTTGACATGGCGACCTATACCGAGACCTACCGCGAAACCTTCCGCTGGGCAACGAACTGGAAGGTCTTGGCCGAGAATTTCATGGAAAGCTATCACCTGCCCATGTGCCATGCCGGCACCATCGGCGGGTCGTCCAAGCTGGAAGACATGTTCTGCCCCGAGGGCAGCGACGCCTTCAATTACCACTGGATCTTGAAAAACGATTCCGTGCCGCTGGCGCTGGCGCATCCGTCAAACACCACCCTGCAAGGCGATGATCGCCGCAAGACCTGGCTTCTGGCGATCTATCCGTCGCTGATGATCACCCTGACACCGGGCTATTTCTGGTATCTGTCGCTGACCCCCGACGGGCCGGGCCATGTCAATGTGCTGTTCGGCATGGGCATGTCGGCCGACTGGATGGCGGATCCTGACGCGCCGGATCATCTGGCCAAACTGAAAGCCCTGCTGGACGATGTGAACGTCGAAGACAAAGGCTGCACCGAAAAGGTCTATCGCGGGCTTCTCAGCGACATGGCCGAACCCGGCCCGCTCAGCCACCTCGAACGCCCGAATTTCGAGTTCGCGCAATATCTGGCCAGCCGCATCCCGGCTTGATCCCGCGCCTGGGGGTTTTGCACCCCCAGACCCCCGCAGAGTATTTCCAAAGGCGCAAATCATCAGTCGGGCGCCTTTGGATTTGCGCCTTGCCAAATACTCCCGCCGGAGGCGTGCCCCTTTGGCCCCGGGGACGATCTTGGACAAATGGCGCGCGAAAAGCGGGCGCAAGCCCGACGATGCGCGCTACTTTATCACGCCCGCCGCACGCCAACCGTCGAAGACCTGCAAGGCGGCGTCGTGGAAGGCCGGGTCGTTGATATGGGCGTCGAGCTTGACCAGCGTGACATTCGGCGGGCAGGATTTCTCCATCTCGTCAACAAAGGCCGCCAGCGCCTCGGGGTCAGACAGCGGCCCGCCCGCGCGGTCCCATTCATTGCCGCCCTGGGTCGGCAACAGGAACACCACCGGGCCGGTTGCCTTTGCCAGCTTGGCGCAGATGAGCTGCGCCAAGGCACGGCGTTGATCGGCGGTTTGCACGACAGAGGTCAAGAGCCGGTTGTGGGCATGTGCGGGGGTATCCTTGAACGCCTCGGGCAAGGGGTGCCAGCCCACGAAGTCGATCAGGTCGTAGCAGCCGATGGAAACGATCTGCGGGATGCCCACGCGGCCCGCATTTTCCATCCGGTCCGCCCCGGCCGAAATCGCCGAGCCAAAGAGGTGATTGCCCACCTCTTGCGGCGCGAAATCCATGACAGCGGCAAAGGCGCCTTCGGCGGCAAGGCTTTCGAAGGCACGGCCCCCCATGCCGGTGGAGTGGAACACCGCAACCTCAAAGCCCCGCGCCTCAAGCGCCGGTTTCAGGGTGGTCATGTAGCGCAGCACGGTCTTGCCAAAGCTGGTCATGCCGATCAGCGGCTTTTTGTGGTCCGGCGGCTCCACCGCGCGCGCAGCCCCAAGGACGGCACCGGCGGCTTGGGACAGCGAGGCCTTGCAGACTGAGTTCAGCCCATAAAGCCCGCCCGCCCAAAGGATCATCTGGGTGTCGGCCGCCAGCCGTTCCGGCGGGATCATCGGCGAGAAGCTGACCGTCGAGACGATATATTTCGGCACGCCCAGCGGCAGCGCGGCGCAAAGGTCCAGCGCAAGATCGGTGCCCATCGAGCCGCCCAGCACCAGCACCCCGTCAAACCGCCCCTCGCGGTGCAGCCGGGCCGCCAGCGCCGCCGAGCCGCGCGCCATGGCCTGCATGGCGATGTTTTCATCCTCGGCCGCGATGATGGCTGCAATCGTCGTGCCTGCCTCGGTCACCACGTCATGTTTGGACCAATCGGTCGGTGCCGTCGGGTTACCCAGAACCGAGACGTCCATCGTCAAAGCCTCGCCGCCCTGCCCGCGGATCACGCCGGCGATGTAGTTCAACTCGTCGTCCTTGGTGTCATAGGTGCCGACGATCAGGATGCGATTGCCCATGAGAAGTCCTTTGTCTGGCGGAGCGGCGGGGTTTCACACCCCGCACCCCGTGGGATATTTGCGCCACGGTAAAGGCGTCAGAGTTGGATCCAAGCGGTCTTGAGCTCGGTATATTTGTCCAAGGCATGCAATGACTTGTCATGCCCGTTGCCCGATTGCTTCATGCCGCCCAAGGGCACGGTATTGTCCGATCCGCCATAGGTGTTGACATGGACGACGCCGGATTTGATGGCGCGGACCATGCGGTGGGCACGCGACAGGTTCGCGGTCCAGACCCCGGCGGCAAGGCCGAAATCGGTGGCGTTGGCAAGGGTTGCGGCCTCGGCCTCGGTCTGGAACGGGGTGACGGCGAGGATCGGGCCGAAAACCTCCTCGCGGAACAGGCGGTGGCTGGGAGCGACGCCCGCGACCACGGTGGGTTCCATGTAATAGCCGCCGGTCTCAAGCAGGGCGCGGTTGCCACCAAGCACCACATCTCCGCCGTCGCGGCGGGCGTCTTCAACAAAACCAAGGTTCCCGGCAAGTTGCACTTCGGAGTTTACCGCGCCGATTTGTGTTGCAAGATCAAGCGGGTTGCCAAGTTTCATCGCTTGGGCGGCCTTGGACAGCGCGGCCACGAATTCGTCATGCACGGAGGCCTCGACCAGCAGGCGCGAGCCTGCGACGCAGACCTGGCCTGCGTTGCGGAAGATCGCCGTTGCGGCGGCCTTGGCGGCGGCGGCAAGGTCGGGGGCATCGGCAAAGACGATGTTCGGGGATTTGCCGCCGAGTTCGAGATAGCAGCGTTTCAGGTTCGATTGCGCCGAGTATTGCAAGAGGCGGCGGCCTGTGGGGCCGGAACCGGTGAAGACCATGACATCGACATCCATCGACAGCGCCAGGGCCTCGCCCGTCACCCGCCCCGGCCCGGTGACGACGTTGAAGACGCCGGGCGGCACGCCTGCCTCGAGCGCCAGTTCGGCCAGCCGGATCAGCGACAGCGAGGCGGTTTCAGCCGGTTTCAGCACGATGGAATTGCCCATGGCAAGCGCGGGCGCGATTTTCCATGCGCCGATCATCAGCGGGAAGTTCCACGGCACGATGGCGGCCACCACGCCCACGGGCTCGCGGTGGACGAGGGCCAGCACGTTTTCGGCAGTGGGGGCGATCTCGCCGTAGACCTTGTCGATGGCCTCGGCGTAATAGCGGAAGGTTCCGGCGGCGGAGCCGGGTTCGGCCTTCACGGCCATGCCGATATCGGTGCCATTGTCGCGCACGCCAAGGACGGCCAGTTCAAGTGTGTGTTTGTCAATGAGGTCCGCCAGCCGGTGCAGCACCGCCTTGCGGCCCGCAGGGGCCATGCGCGACCAGCGGCCATCATCAAAGGCGGTGCGGGCCGAGGCCACTGCGCGAGCGACATCGGCGGCCGAGGCGGCGGCGGTCGTGGTCAGCACCTGCCCGTTGATCGGCGACAGAACCGTGGTTTCGCCGCCCTCCCCCTCCAGCCATTTGCCCTCGATCAGCAGTTTCTGCGGCGCGACGGGCGCGCTTGCGAGACGGTCGATGTCAGCTTGGGTGATGGCCATGGCGGTGGTCCTTTCGGCAATTTTGGCAATAAAAAGGGCGCGGCAGTCTCCCGCCGCGCCCCGATGTCAGATCAGAGCTTGCCTTTGCCCAGTTCGGCAAAGCGGCCCGGATCGCGGGATTTCAGCATCGCGGCCAGCGCGAACCCCACCACCCCGGCAACAATCACCAGCGAGGGCAGCATCCATGACAGATTGCCCTCGGCCCCGGTCAGCGCGCCGAAATCGCGGAAGATGATGATGAAAAGATAGCCGAGGATCAGACCCGAAATCGCCGGGAACACCTTGGTCGACATGGCGTTTTCACCCATCGCGTCCTTGGTGAAGAAGGCGATCACGGCGAAAGAGGCCAGAGCCATCAGCCCCAGAAGGCCCAAGGTGCCAAGCTGGCTGAGCCAGACGAACAGGTTCAGGACCGGGTCCAGCCCCTTGGCCACAAAGAGCGTGACGACAGCCAGCGCCAGGACGGTCTGGATCACTGAACCGACATGCGGCGACAGGTGGTCGGCATGGGTCGTGCCCACGCGGTCGGGCAAAAGCCCCTCACGGCCCGCCACGAACTTGTAGCGTGCAACCGCATTGTGGAAAGCCAAAACGGCGGCGAAGATCGAGGTCATGAACAGAACGCCCATCACCTGCGTCAGCGTCGCGCCGATATAGGTTTCGCCAAGGATGAACAGGAAGGCCGACGGGTCCGGCAGGCCTTGCAACGTCGGCAACAGGTTCTCCACCCCGATGCCCATGGTCATCAGCC
Source organism: uncultured Tabrizicola sp. (assembly GCA_964393035.1). GTDB lineage: Bacteria > Pseudomonadota > Alphaproteobacteria > Rhodobacterales > Rhodobacteraceae > Tabrizicola_A. The sequence goes on along the minus strand of CAYMRX010000006.1, from coordinate 238,770 downwards.
ACGAGGTCAGCGTGTAGAAGACCCCGATGGCCAGAACCGAGATATAGGTGGCTTTCGGCACCGTGACGCTCGGATTGCGGGCTTCTTCGGAATAGATCGTGGTCGCTTCAAAGCCGATGAAACCAGCAAAGCAGAACAGGAAGCCGATCGACGGCGTGCCAGAGGTGATCTGCGCCCAGGTGAAGGGTTGCAGGTTCAGCCCCGAAGCCCCGCCCTTGATGAGGATCGACAGGTTCAGCGCGATGACGATCAGGAATTCCAGCGCCACCAGAACGACCAGAACCTTGGCCGAAAGATCGACCTGACGGTAGCCCAAGACCGCCACCAGCGCGATGGCGATATAGGTCCAGACATACCACGGCAGTTCCAGCCCCCATTGCGCGAAGGTGCCCGAGGCAACCGCGCCCAGAAGGCCCATCAGGCCGATCTGCATGGCGTTATAGCTGAGGATGGCGATCATCGCCGCCCCGCCGCCCATATGGCCGCCAAGGCCCTGCGCGGTGAAGGCATAAAAGGCCCCGGCGTTCTTCACATGCCGCGCCATGGCGACATAGCCGACCGAGAAGGCCAGAAGAATCAGCGTCACGATGGCAAAGCTGCCGGCGATGCCCGCGCCGTTGCCAAACAGCATCGAGGGCGGAATCCCGCCCCCGGCCCCGGTCAGGGGTGCCGCAGCCGAAACCACCATGAATGTGATGGCGCTGACGCCCAAGGCGTTCTGGCGCAAGGCTTTTGAAGGCGCTCCCATATCAGACATGGCGACCCTCCATCCGCATGAAAATTGTCATCTACACGTTCCCCTTCCTGTTTGGTTTGGGTTGCGGATCCGGGTGATCCGTCTTGTCGGTTTGTTATTTGAACCGATGGTTCGATTTCATTTGACAGCGTCTGCGACATTCTGTCAACTGAAATGAACCGCGCCGGGAATGGTCTGGCAAGCGGGATTTCGAGAAAAGCGGCAAGATCGCCATGGGAACTGTTACCAAAGCACTGGAATTGCTGAACCTTTTCACAAGGGGACGCCCCTTGATCGGGCTTTCCGATCTTGCCCGGCTGGCCGATCTGAACAAGGCGACCTGTTACCGGCTGCTGAGCGAGTTGTGCGATTTCGGTCTGGTGGAGCAGGTCGGTTCGGCCCGGGAATACCGGCTTGGCCCTGCCGTGCTGCGGCTTTCCGCCCTGCGAGAGGCACAAGTGCCGACCCGCGAGGCGGCGATGCCCGTCTTGCAGGCGCTGGCACAGAAAACGGGGGAAACCGCGCATCTGTCGATGTTGATGGGGTCAGAACTGCACACGCTGGGCTTTGCCTATTCCACCGCCCATATGACCCGCGTCACCATGGAAGACGCCGAGGTTCTGCCCTTTCATGCCACCTCGTCCGGCCTTGTGGTCTTGGCCTTCCAACCCGAAGCCTTCCGCGAGGCGGTGCTGGCGCAGCCGATCCCGCGCCTGACGGGACGCACCGAAACCTCGCCCGAAGCGTTGCGGGCCCGGCTTGCCGAAGTGCGCGGTCAGGGTTTTGCCGAAAGCCGCGGCGCCTTTCAGGCAGAGGTTCACTCCATCGCCGTGCCGCTGTTTGACGCGCTCGGGGCCTGCACCGGCGCAGTTGCGGTTGCGGCCCTCGCCAGCCGCATGAGCGAGGACCAACGCCGCCTGATCCGCTTTGCCCTGAGCGAGGCCGGAACCGAAATCACCACCCTTTGGGGCGGCACCTTGCCCGCCGATATTGCCACGCTCTGGCGCCTTGCCGCCTGAGGATCAAAAGGACCACCGACATGAAAGACGAAAACTTCCTCAAGGCCAACAATGCCCGCAGCCTGTGGCACCCGATGACAGCGCCTTCGGACAGCCTGAAAAACCCGCCTGCCATCATCACCTCGGCTTCGGGCGTGAAGATCCGCGACATCGACGGGCATGAGGTGGTGGATGCTGTGGGGGGTCTGTGGAACGTCAACCTCGGCTATTCCTGTCAGCCGGTGAAGGACGCGATTGCCGCGCAGTTGGATGCCCTGCCCTATTACTCGATCTTCCGCGGCACCTCGAATGACAAGGTGATCGAACTGGCCGAAGAACTGCGCGATTTCTTCGCGCCCGATGGCCTGACGCGGGCCTTCTATACCTCGGGCGGGTCGGATTCGGTGGAAACCGCGCTGCGCCTCTCGCGGCAATATCACAAGATCAAGGGTGAGCCGGGGCGGATCAAATATCTCAGCTTGAAAAAGGGCTATCACGGCACGCATTTCGGCGGCGCCTCGGTGAACGGCAATGCGAATTTCCGCACGGCCTATGAGCCTTTGCTGCCCGGTTGCCACCACATCCCCGCGCCCTTCCCCTATCGCAACCCCTTCAACGAAAGCGATCCGGCCAAGCTGGCGCAACTGTGCCTGCAAGCCCTTGAGGACGAGATCGCCTTCCAAGGCGCAGGCACCATCGCCGCCTTCATCATGGAGCCGGTCCTTGGCGCGGGCGGGGTCATTCCGCCGCATGAAAGCTTCATGCCCGGCGTGGCGGCGATCTGCCGCAAGAACGGCATCCTTCTGATTGCCGATGAGGTCATCACCGCCTTTGGCCGCACCGGGGCCTGGACCGGCAGCCGCCTGTGGGGGGTGAAGCCCGATTTCACCTGCACGGCGAAGGCGATCACCAACGCCTATTTCCCCTTTGGCGCGGTGATGATTTCCGAAGCCGTGGCGGAGGTGTTTGAAAAGGACGAGACCGGCAAGGCTGCCATTGGCCACGGCTATACCTATTCCGGCCACCCGGTGGGGGCGGCGGCGGCGCTGGCGACGCTGGCGGAAACCAAGCGGTTGAAAGTGAACGAAAACGCCGCCGCGCGCGGGGCGCAGCTGTTCGACGGGCTGAAGGCGCTGAAAGAGAAGTATTCGGTCATCGGCGATGTGCGCGGCGGCCATGGGCTGATGCTGGCGATTGAAATGGTCAGCGACCGGGCGACCAAAGCGGCGCCAGACAAGGCGATGCCGGGGCGGGTTCAGAAGGCGGCCTATGAGGCGGGGGCCATGGTGCGGGTGTCGGGGCCGAACATCATCCTGTCGCCGCCTTTGGTGATTACCGAGGGGGATGCGAAGGTGATCTTGGCGGCGCTGGACAAGGGGTTCGCGGCGTTGTGAGTGCATGAGCGGGCGAAACGCCCCCGCCCTTCGCGGGGGAAAGCGCTCCAGTAGAGCGTTTTCAGCTTCGAACGCCTGCGCGGGCCGGGTGTTTCCGACGCCCGCCAAGATCACGCCCCCTTCCGCCCGGAATCAAGGCGCGAACGCGCCGCCGGGCCGCGCCCGACCTCCCCCCCGGGAGGGCGCGTTTGACACGGTTGCCAGCAGAACTTCGGTGGGATTGGTTGAACCATAAAGCGCCTAGAACCAGCGTCGGAGCGCCCTCCCGAGGTCGGGCGCGGCCCTGTGTTGGGGTGAGAACCGCGCTCGCGTTCGCGATTAGAAAACGGAGAGCGCGCCACTTAGGCTCACTTCATACTAGATCATCAAAATCATCGTCAGAAACGATGATTTCTTCATCTCCCTCAATCTCAGAAACGGGACTGAGTAGCTTCAGCAATTCTTTAAGAAATTGGGTATCCGATTTTTTTACAGGGCTAAATCTCTTATCACTAAGAATCGCCTTTTCTTCCGCTTCATCTTCGACAGAAACGATTTCGCCCATCTTTTTCAATGCGACAGTCAGACTGTCCGTCAAAACGATCTTCCGCTTGCGGCCAACGCGGTCCTTAAATTCTCGGTAGAGCCAATCGTTAAGAAAAACTCTCCTTTCCAAGGTTACTCCAAAATCACCATCCCGAGACACAATCATCACATGAGGGCTGCCTATTTCATCTTGAGCGCACTTTACAATCCACTCCCAATTCACAGCGTCACCGATTGACGTATCTGAAATTTTGCGAGGCGGATACCCCAAGGAAAAGCGCTTCCGTGCGAAATTGCGAATTTCAAATCTTACTTTCTTTGAGCGACTGAGATTAAGTGAAGAATTCTTAACGTAGATTCTGTTAAAAGTCTTAAAAACTTTATCATAGGCCCCTGGGTTCTCGATATACTTCAATGCGTATTCTTTTAACTTTTTGAATTTTTCTGACGATGAATCTTTAGCCGCCTTTAGTGATGTTGCCGGCTTGGATTCAGAGAATATGCTCGGAACACCTCCCTAGATGGAGGCTTCAACTCTGTTATGGTCTTGGCAATCACTTTTTGTCGATTCTTTAGAAACTCCATTCTAACCTGCTCCGAGGTTATGAGCAGGTTAGAATGCTTTTCCAGTGTTTCAAGTTGGCGCTTTGCAGACTCACCTGAAATTCTATAGAAATCCAGAAACACGTTCGTATCAATAAAAAATATCCATTTCTCTACTGCCATCCTCACCCCCAAACCCCTTCAAACTCCCGCCACTCGCCTTTGGACATCCCACTGTCCTCCTGCCCCACAACTTCCCCAGCCAAGCGCCGCTTCAACACTGCAATTGCCTTGGCACTCAGCGTCACCCCGCCCATCCGGTAATCCTCAAACGCCCCGAACGCCAACGGCACCCAGTCTTTCACGCAGGCGGCAATCGCATCGGCATAGACGCGAATCTCATATTGCGCGTGGGCGTCGGCGCGCAGGCGCAGGAAGTGGAAAAGGTTGTGCAGGTCGGTCTTCCAATACCATTGGGTATAGATGTTCATCGGCAGGTTCATACGCGCGAGTTCGCGGGCAAGGCCTTGCTGGCCGTCCTGGCTGAGCATCGCCTCGTAATCGTCATAGCACTGGGCGGCGTCGCGTTTCAGGATCTCCAGCACACGGGCGGATTCCGCGCCGGTCAGCACCTCGCCCCGCCCCTGGTTGTTGACCACCGATTGCGCGGCAAGCTGTTCGGGTTCGGGGATATAGAACTCACGGTCCAAAATCGAATAGCGGGCGGAGTATTCGTTGACGTTGGCGGTGCGGTGGCGGATCCACTGGCGGGCGACGAAGACCGGCAGTTTGACGTGGAGCTTGACTTCGCACATCTCGAACGGGGTCGAATGCCAGTGGCGCATCAGATAGCGGATCAGCCCGTCGTCGTTCTGCACATGCTTAGTGCCTGCCCCATAGCTGACGCGCGCGGCCTGCACGATGGCAGAGTCGTCGCCCATATAGTCGATGACGCGGATGAAACCATGGTCCAGCACCTCATGCGCGCGGTAAAGATGCGCCTCCATCCCTTCGGACACGGCGCGCAGCGTGGGGCGCGGCGTGGCCCGGGCGGCTTCGATTTCGGCGCGTTGATCAGCGGTCAGCGGCATGGGATGGCCTTTCGGGGAATGAGTCGGGTTCCACTATATCTTGGGGAAGGCGCTTTGGGAAACCGCAACCTGCGGCATGAATGGGCCTTGCCGCAAATGTCGCGGGGCAAGAGGACCGGCACGCCACTGGCCTTTCCCCGCGCAGCACCCTAGATTTTCGCCAAAAGGAAAGGCAAACCAGATGAAACTTCGCTATCTGCACACCATGGTTCGGGTGCTGGACCTGAACAAATCCATGGCCTTTTATGAGTTGCTGGGTCTGAAAGAGATCCGGCGCTATGAGAGCGAACAGGGGCGGTTCACCCTTGTCTACCTCGCGGCCGAGGGGCAACCCGAGACGCCGCTGGAACTGACCTTCAACTGGGACGGCGATGACGGCCTGCCCAATGACAGCCGCCATTTCGGGCATCTCGCCTATGAGGTTGCTGATATCTACGCCATGTGCGCGCATCTGGCCGCGCAGGGGGTGGTGATCAACCGCCCGCCGCGCGATGGGCGGATGGCCTTTGTGCGCAGCCCGGACAATATCTCGATCGAGTTGTTGCAGGCGGGCGAGGCTTTGGCCCCGGCGGAGCCTTGGCTGTCGATGGGCAACACCGGGCATTGGTGAGGCAGGAAAATTCTTGCGGAAGAATTTTGGGGGGCTGTCTGCCCCCCTCGGGCTGCGCCCTCACCCCCCGAGAGTATTTCCACAGGCGCAAATACGAAAGGGATTGCCGCCTGATGGGGCGGGTTTGACCTGCTTCAGCGGGGCGGGAAAGACCAGAGACTGAAACGGTCCGCGCCGACGGTGCAAGCCTCGCGCAGGGTCAGGCGTGGGGCGTCGGCCAGTGCGGTAAGCCCCAAGGCGCCAAGGCCCGCGCGGCCATCGGCGCCGATCAGCGCGCCGGCCTGATAGGTGGCGAGATCATCGGCAAGGCCTTCGGCCACGAGGCTGGCGGCCAATTGCCCGCCGCCTTCGCACAGGATGCGGGTCAGCCCGCGGGCGGCGAGGGCTTGCAGGGCGGCGCGGGGGCTGACCTGCCCGGCGGGTGTCGCAGCAACCTCGATCAGTTGGGCGCCGGTTTCGGCCCAACTGCGGCGGGCAGCTTCGGCGGCGGCGGCGGTATGCACCATCCAGACCGGGCTTTCCTGTGCCGTGCGGCCAAGGCGGCTGTCGGGCGCATGGCTGAGACGGCTGTCGAGGACAATGCGCACGGGTTGGTGGCGTGCGCCCATATCGCGCACGCTCAGATCAGGGTCATCGGCGCGTGCCGTGCCAGCCCCGACCATCACCGCATCATGGGTCAGGCGCATCAGATGCACATGGCGGCGGGCGGCGGGGCCGGTGATCCAGCGAGACTCGCCCGAGGCTGTGGCGATCCGGCCGTCCAGCGTGGTGGCGAGTTTCAAGGTGACGAAGGGAAGGCCCTGCGTGACGCGTTTCAGAAAGCCCGCGTTCAACCGGGTGGCCTCGGGCGTCAGAACGCCTTCGATGACCTCAATCCCTGCGGCGCGCAAGCTGGCGTGGCCCTTGCCCGAGACGCGCGGGTCAGGATCGGTGAGCGCGGTGACGACGCGGATGACGCCTGCCGCGATCAGGCCTTCGGCGCAGGGCGGGGTATGGCCATGATGGGCGCAAGGCTCCAGCGTGACATAGGCGGTGGCGCCGCGCGCCAACGCGCCGGCCTGATCCAAGGCGCGGCGTTCGGCATGGGGGCGCCCACCGGGTTGCGTCCAGCCGCGACCAACGATCTGGCCCGCCTTGACCAGCACACAGCCGACCGCCGGATTGGGCCAGACATTGCCCAAGCCCCGCGCGGCAAGGCGCAGGGCATGGGCCATATGGACAGGATCGCTCACTCTTCCGAGTTGGGCGCCGGGCGCAACTCGCTCACGAAGCGGTCAAAGTCATCGGCGGCCTGGAAGTTTTTGTAAACACTGGCAAATCTTACATAGGCCACCGTGTCGATCCGCGCCAGGCTTTCCATGACAATCTCGCCGATGGTCTTGGACTGGATATCGGTATCACCAAGGCTTTCCAGACGCCGCACGATGCCCGAGATCATCTGATCAATACGATCAGGATCAATCGGGCGTTTTTGCATGGCGATACGGATCGAACGCTCCAACTTCGAACGATCGAAGTCCTCGCGCTTGCCAGACGATTTCACGACCACGAGGTCGCGCAATTGCACACGTTCATAGGTCGTGAAGCGTCCACCGCACGCGGGGCAAAAGCGGCGGCGGCGAATGGACACATGGTCCTCCGCCGGACGGCTGTCCTTCACTTGCGTATCGACGTTCCCGCAGAATGGGCAGCGCATCGGCTCCCTCCTTGCTTATTCTCGTTGTCCTGCCTCAAGCCCGGGGGTTGGCCCCCGTGATCTTTCGCTGACTATAGGGGGATGCCCGCTATCTCGGGTAGCGGAAAAGCGCCGATACAGCATCTAGGGACACACCTGTTGCGAACAAGACTCAGGTGGCGGAATGCGAAAAGGCCCGGAGCTTGGCGCAACTCCGGGCCTTTCTTCAAGATTTCAGCAGCTTAGAAGAAAGCCTGCAACCCGGTGATGGCGCGCCCCAAAATCAGGGCGTGAACGTCATGGGTGCCTTCATAGGTGTTGACGGTTTCCAGGTTCACCATATGGCGGATCACTTGGAAATCTTCCTGAATGCCGTTGCCGCCATGCATGTCGCGCGCCCAACGCGCCGCGTCCAGCGCCTTGCCGCAATTGTTGCGCTTGACGATCGAGATCATCTCGGGCGCGGCATTCGCCTCGTCCAGCAGGCGGCCGACACGCAGCGAGGCTTGCAGGCCGAGCGAAATCTCGGTCAGCATATTGGCGAGTTTCAACTGGTAAAGCTGGGTCTGGGCGATCGGCTTGCCGAACTGCTTGCGGTCCAGACCATATTGGCGCGAGGCATGCAGGCAGAACTCGGCGGCGCCGAGAACGCCCCAGGAAATGCCATAGCGGGCGCGGTTGAGGCAGCCGAACGGGCCTTTCAGACCTTCGACATGCGGCAAGAGCGCGTCTTCGCCGACTTCGACATTGTCCATGACAATCTCGCCGGTGATCGAGGCGCGCAAGGAGATCTTGCCGCCGACCTTGGGCGCGGAAAGGCCCTTGGTGCCCTTGTCCAGCACGAAGCCCTTGATCTTGCCGCCATGGGCCTCGGACTTGGCCCAGACCACGAAGACATCGGCGATGGGGGCGTTGGAAATCCACATCTTGGCGCCGTTCAGGACGTAACCATTGGCGGTTTTCTTCGCCACCGTCTTCATGCCAGCCGGATCAGAGCCGGCATCGGGTTCGGTCAGGCCAAAGCAGCCGATCCATTCCCCGCTTGCCAGTTTCGGCAGGTATTTCTGGCGCTGCGCCTCGGTGCCGTAAGCATAGATCGGATACATCACGAGGCTGGACTGCACCGACATCATCGAACGATAGCCGGAATCCACCCGCTCCACTTCGCGCGCGATCAGGCCATAGGCGACGTAAGAGGCCCCAAGCCCGCCGTATTCCTCCGGCACGGTGACGCCCAGAAGGCCCATCTCGCCCATTTCGCGGAAGATCGCCGGATCGGTGGATTCTTCGCGGAACGCCTTGATGACGCGGGGCTGCAATTTGTCCTGCGCATAAGCGCGGGCCGCATCGCGCAGCATCCGTTCCTCATCGGTCAACTGGTCTTCCAGACGGAAGGGGTCTTCCCAGTCGAACCGGCCAAGATCGGGGGCGTCTTTGGCTTTCAGCTTGGGTTTGTCGGACATCTTGGCCTCCTGGGGGATGAGATTTGGCCCGAGTCTATTGCACGAATCTGCACAAGGCCCTAGCGAAACAGGGGCAATGCTTCATGAGGAAATCTCATATGCTGATTTCGCGTCGTTACCTGCCTTCGATGCCTTCGCTTCTGGCGCTGGAGGCGGTGGATCGCCTTGGCAGCGCCTCGGCGGCGGCGGCGGAGTTGAACCTGACGCAAGGGGCGGTCAGCCGCCAGTTGCAGGTCCTGGAAGGTCAGCTTGGCGTGGCGCTGTTCCAGCGCGACAAGCATCGGCTGCGCTTGACCCAAGGCGCGCAGGACTATTGCCGCGAGGTGCGGCGTCTGCTTACGGGGCTTGGTCAGGCGACGCTGATGCTGCGGGCCAATCCCGGCGGCGGCGCGCTGAACCTTGCCATCCTGCCGGCCTTTGGCATGCATTGGCTGGCCCCGCGTCTGGCCCGCTTTGCCGCCCAGCATCCTGAGGTGACGGTGAACCTGTCCACGCGGCTCAAGCCTTTTGATTTTGAGACCAGCCCGTTCGACGCCGCCATCCATTACGGGCGGCAGGATTGGCCGGGAGTGGAATATCTGCCGCTGATGCAAGAGGACATGCTGGCGGTGGCGGCCCCGTCACTGGTGCCGACACCGCTGTCACGCGCCGAAGACGTTCTGGCCCTGCCGCTTTTGCAACTGGAAAGCCGCACGGGGGATTGGGGCCGCTGGCTGGCGCATCACGGGGTGCCGGGGCAGCGCCCGCCCGCCATGCTGTTCGACCAATTCGCCACCATGATGCAGGGCGCGATCCACGGGCTTGGCGCGGCCTTGATGCCCACCTTCCTGATCGGGCGCGAGGTTGAGGCAGGCCGCTTGGTGTCCCTTCATGGCCCGGCGATCCCATCGACCGGCAGCTATCACCTTGTCTGGCCCAAAGACCGCGCCGAACGCGCGCCGCTGCGGTCGTTCCGGGCATGGTTGAAGGACGAGATTGGCTGATCCCGCTTGCGTTTGATCAAATGCAAGGCCAGCATGCGGCAAACTCAGGAGGTGCTGGCCATGAAGATCGGGGATGTGTCGTTCTGGTATGCCGATATCGGCCTGCCCGAAACGCGGCGGCCTGCGCTGGCGGGGGATACCACGGCGGATGTGGCGATCATTGGGGCCGGGTTCACCGGGCTTTGGGCGGCTTGGTATCTGATGAAAGCGCGTCCCGATCTGAAGGTGCTGGTGGTTGAGAAGGAATTTGCCGGCTTTGGCGCTTCGGGGCGCAATGGCGGCTGGTGCATGGGCACTTTCGCCTGGAACCATGAGAAATACGCCAAAGCGACCTCGCGTGCGGCGGTGCTGGAGATGGTGAAGGAACTCGAAGGCACCGTGGCCGAGATCACGGCCGTATGTGCCGCCGAGGGGATTGATGCCGACATCCTCCCCTCCGAAGAAATGATGGTCGCCACCAGCCCCGCGCAACTGCAACGGATGCAAGAGGAAATCGCCCATCGTCAGCATTGGGGCGACGGGCATCGCGCGCGGGAGTTGACCCCGCAAGAGGTGGCGCAGCGCATCTCGGTTCCGGGTGTTCTCGGGGCCATGGTGGTCAGCGGCATGGCCCGCGTGCAGCCTGCCAAACTGGTGCGCGGTCTGGCCGAGGCGGTGGAGCGCAAGGGGGCGCGGATCGTCGAGGACACGCAGGTGCTTTCCTATGACAAGGGGCAGGTGGTGACCACGAAAGGCACGGTCCACGCCCCGATCATCCTGCGCTGCACCGAAGGGTTCACCGCCGGCATCAAGGACCACAAGCGCGATTGGGTGCCGCTGAATTCCGCGCAGATCGCCACGGTGCCGCTGCCGCCCGAGGTCTGGGCCAAGATCGGCTGGGACGGGCATGAGTTGATCGGCGACATGAAGAACGCCTATTGCTACTGCCAGCGCACGCGGGAAGGCCGCATCACCGTGGGGGCGCGGGGCGTGCCTTACAAGTTCGGCTCAAAGATGGATGCCAATGGCGAACCTGATGCGGAAACCATCGCCCGCCTGACCGCCGTCTTGCACGAACATTTCCCCGAAGCCGCGAAATACCCGATCGACCATGCCTGGTGCGGGGTGATCGGCGTGCCGCGCGATTGGTGTGCCACGGTGGGGCTGGACCGGGAAACCGGCCTTGGCTGGGCCGGGGGCTATGTCGGGGTTGGGGTGTCCACCTCGAACCTTGCCGGACGGACGCTGGCCGATCTGGCCTTGGGCCGCGATACCGCGATCACCCGGCTGCCTTGGGTCAACCGCCGCGTGCGGCAGTGGGAACCGGAACCTTTCCGCTGGCTGGGCATCCATATGATGTACAAACTGTTCGCCCTCGCAGACCGCCGCGAAACCCGGCTGCAAGGCAAGCCTTCGCGCTTGGCGGCCTTTGGCAATTGGATCACCGGGCGGCATTGAATATCCGAATTTTCGTCGAAAAATCAAAAGGCCCGCGCGATGCGCGGGCCTTTTTTCAGTTTCAGATCGCCTCCTCCAAGGCTTCCGCACGGCGGGCCTCGGCCTGACGCGCGGCCTCGATCCGCGCCAGCCGGCGGCGGTTCAACTCGTAAAGGATGGCCAGCACCAGCGTCACAAGGATCAGCAGGAAGGCCAGCGCGTTGATGGTCGGCGTGATGCCCGATCGCACCTTGGAGAACACATAGACCGTCAGCGTATCGGCCCCGCCCCGCGTGAACTGCGTGACGTTGAAATTCTCGATGGATTGAAAGAAGGCCACCGCCGCCCCTGCCCCGATGGCGGGGTAAAGATGCGGCAAGAGAATGCGGCGCATCACCTGCCCGTGGCTGGCGCCAAGATCCAGCGCCGCCTCCTCAAGCCCGGCATCAAAGCTTTGCAGCCGGGCCAGAACCAGCAGCATCACCATGGCGGCGATGTAACTGACCTGCCCCAGAACCGACAAATGCAGACCGGGATTGAACAGGAAGAACTCGGTCCCGATCGCGTTGCCCATCTTGGTCCACAGGATCATGGTGGAAATGCCGATCACCACGCCGGGGATCAGGATGGTCGAGATCATCATGCCATAAAGGGCGGTGCGCAGTTTGCCCGAGACGGAGTTGATGAGGATCGCCGCCGCCGTGCCGATCAGGATTGCAATCAGCGCCACCGCCACAGCCACCCACAGCGTGTTGACGAAGGCCAGCATCATGCGTTCATCCGCGATCATCTCGGAGAACCATTTGCCGGTCCAACCCTTCCACGGCACGATCGACGGCAGCTTGTTGTCGTTGAAGGCCGCGCCGGACATCACGACCAAAGGCGCGATCATGTAGACCAGAAACAGCCCCATATAGAGGTGCAGGAGGTTCAGTCGAAGCTTGTGCATATCCCTGCCCCCTTACTTCGCGATGTCAGAAAGTTTGACCTTGAACACCTTCATCGCCACCGAGACGAAGACCGTGCAAAGGATCAACAGAAGGAAGGCATAGGCGCTGGCGGTGTTCCAGTCCAACGCGTCCTTGAACCACTGGTCGATGGTCTGGGTAAACCATTGCGAGGTGGTGGAACCAAGGATCGACGGCACCAACAGCGAGCCAGCCGACAGCATGAACACCATGACCGACCCGCTTGCGATGCCCGGCTTGGCATGCGGCAAGACGATGCGCCAATGGATGCGCCACCACGAGGCGCCAAGATCATCCGCCGCCTCGATCTGGTTGGTGTCCAGACTGGAAACCGCGTTGTAGATCGGGAACAGCATGAACAGCACATAGGTGTAAACCAAGCCCACCATGACGCCGGTATAGCCCATGTTGGTCCAGCGGATCGGATCTTCGATCAGCCCCACCCCCAGCAGGATCGCGTTCAGCGGCCCCTTGAAGGCAAGGATGATCCACCACGCAAAGGCACGCAGCACCTCGGACACCCACAGCGGCACAAAGAGGAGCAGCAAGAGCGTCGGCACCGTTTTCGGCGCGACCACCTTGGCCATGTAATAGGCCAAGGGATAGGCTAAGGCGAAGCAGATCACGGTGACGACCATCGAATACCAGATGGTCTGGAAGAAGGTCTTCACATGCACCGGGATCGTGAAGGAAAAGCCGAACAGGCTGGTTTCGGTCGAACCATCCAGCACCTTGAGATAATTCTTGATAGAGTAGGTATCCTTCGGTCCGCCCACATCAACCACAGGCAGATAGGGGCGGAAGCTTTGTTCAAAGAGCGTGATGTTGGGCAGGATGACCAGCATCACCAGCCAAAAGGCGACAAGCAGGCAGATCAGCCCCGTCAACCCCGGCCCATAGCGGCGCAAAAGGTCTTGCATCGGCTTAGCCCCTTACATTCGCGTCAGGCAAAAGTGCTGCGCGGGCCGCATCAAAGCTGGCATGCAGCTTGGCCCCGACCTCGGGCACCGTGGCCGACCCGTCATTGCGGATTTCGGCGGTGATGGTCTTGCCCTGTTCGCTGGTGGTATGAACCGCGATGAAGGCGCCTTCGAAAGACACTTCGGACACCGTGACCGGCACCGAGTTTTCCTTGGCCGCCTTGGCCGTCAGGACCGTATGTTCGGGGCGCACATAAAGCTTGACCGGCTTGCCTGCCGCCTCGGGCGAAAGCCGCGCGCGGAACGTGCCAAAGGCGGTTTCAAAGCCCGCCACCCCTTCAGACGCCGTGCCAGCCGTACCGTCGAAGATATTGTTTTCGCCGACAAAAGAGGCAACGAAGCCATTGACCGGGTTGTTGTAGATATCGCGCGGATCGGCGATTTGCTGGATGCGGCCTTGGCTCATCACCCCCACCCGATCCGACATGGCCAGTGCCTCGCCCTGATCGTGGGTGATGTAGATGAAGGTCACGCCGGTGCGCTTTTGAATGGCGCGCAATTCGGCCCGCATATGCTGGCGCAGCTTCAGGTCCAGCGCCGACAGCGGTTCGTCCAACAGCATCACCGCAGGCTCTACCGCCAGCGCGCGCGCAATCGCCACACGCTGCTTCTGGCCGCCCGAAAGCTGGCTGACCATCTTGTCCGCAGCGCCGGGCAGATCGACCAGCCGCAGCAATTCCTCGGCCTTGGCGCGGCGGGTCGCCTTGTCAACGCCGCGCACCTCAAGCCCGAAGGTGATATTTTCCCAGATCGGCATCAGCGGAAACAGCGCCAGGTTCTGGAAGATCAGCGCGGTGGGGCGCTGGTTCGGGCGCTGGCCCTTCATATCCTTGCCGCCGATTTTGATCGCGCCCTGCGTCGGCTCGATAAAGCCCGAGATCATCCGCAGGATCGTGGTCTTGCCACAGCCGGACGGCCCAAGGAACGAAAAGAATTCGCCCGGCCTGATCGACACATTGGCATGGTCGACGGCGCGAAAGCTGCCGAAGTCGCAGCAGACATTTTCAAGATCAATCCCGGCACTCATCGGATCGTCTTCCCCCTGTTTTGTTTTTATATGAGCCTAGCAGGACCCGGCCCCATCGCAATGGGTATAGCCAGTTTCCAAGACGGTTTTCGTCCAGATGCAACGCCATGTTGGTGAAACAAAACACGCCGGGCTTGTGACAGCCCGGCGTGCAGATCAAATGCCCAAAGATCAGGCTGCCTTGTACTTGTCGGCGTATTCGGCGCGCTTGGCCAGGAAGTCAGCCGACTGGTCGGGCCACCACCACAGCTTGGACAGCGCCTCGTCGTTGAAGGTGCCGGAGTAGTATTTCGACACTTCCGGGTCCATCAGATCGGAGGCACCCTTGCCCACCGGGTTCGACGAGAAGGCCGTCGCCCAAGCCGACGCGCCTTCGGCGGTCGACACCCACTTGGCGAATTCATGGGCCTGATCGGTGTTGGCGGCGTTCTTCATCAGAACGAAGCCCTGATGCCAGGCAAAGGCGCCTTCAGCCGGGGCAACATAGGCAAAGCCGTCATTGCGCAGGTTGAAGCCGGTCGAATCCCAGCACAGGCCCACGGTCGCACCATTGGCGGTGAAGCCCGCGTTGGCCTCGTTCTCGCCCGACCACCACTGCACGACATTGCCCTTGGCCTTGATCGCCTCGGCCAGCGCGATGTCCCACAGTTCGGTCATGGCGGCCATGTCGGTATAGCCATCCATCCACGGGCGCGGCAGCTTGCCGGTTGCATCCAGCCAACGGCCCATCGCCGCCAGCGCCGAATGGGGGCGCAGCACGACGGAGTTTTCGGCGTTGAACAGATCCCCCAAGGACGGCGGAGCGGAGATCTTGGCATCCGCCGAGTTCACCACAAGCGATTCGGTGCCCCAGACCGAAGGCACATATTTCAGTGCGCCGCCGGGACGCGAGCGTTCCCCCGCGGCCCCATCGGCCAGACCCGGCAGATAGTTGTCCATAGCCAGCTTGGCTTCGTCAAACGTGCCCAGCAGGCCGTTCGAATCCCAGGCGCCAACGCGGTCGATGGTCGGCTCGATCATGTCGATACCGCCGGCTTCCAGCGCGACCTTGCCTTCGGCGAACATGGTGTCCTGATCGGGAAGTTCCTTGAAGTTCACCTTGATGCCGGTGGCGGCCTCGAAGGCCGGAAACACCTTTTCGGCCAGCGCGGGATAGCCCGCCCAGCCGACAAAGTTCAGTTCGCCCGACGAGGCCAGCGCCTTGGACGAGATCAGCGCCGGAGCGGCCAGCGCGCCCGCGCCCGCAGCCGAACGCTTGAGAAAGCTGCGGCGCGACAGAGTGGATTGGGTTTTCGTCACGAAAGTCTCCCTGGTTGTTCCGGTAGCCCGGAAGGTTGTGCGAGGACGGTCATGCCGCACCCCGTCATTTTTTGTTATTAAGGCCGGAAGCTGACAGTCCTGTGACAGTTCCAGCTTTTCACTGTTCATGAGGCCAGATTAGGCCCCGTCACCCTGCCTGTGTCAACTGAATGTAATGAAAATGTAACGGGGGCGGCGATCACATTTGATCGTCCGCCCCCGGTTCACGCAGTTTGGTTGTCACGCGCCCTTATTTGGTGAGGATCAACTTGCCCTGCCGGGTGATGCGCAGCGAATAGACCTGCCCATTCAAGGCGATGCGCGCAAGGCTGCCACCGCGGGTCAGCTTGGCGGCGTCGTGCAGCGGGGTCGCATCGGCGAAAACGGGCGTAGCAAAGGTGTCGGCGGAAATCGGAGCGGTCATGGGGAAGCCCTTCGGGTTCAAGTGCGGTTGCAGCGGGTGGCTGGCCGAAGGGCTGGCTGTTGCGAATAGACTACTGAAATAGTCGGAAATGTAAACCCCCAATTCGCAAAGCCCCCCAGCACGCGAAGCGGCTGGGAGGAAATGGGCGAAAGGCTTATCCGTCCATCCCCACCGCGCGCCGATAGGCGCGGTTGCCGTAAAGCAGGGCATCGGGCTGGTCCGACAGCGTGACGGCCGAAACCTGACCGATCATCAGGTAATGCGTCTCCCACAAAAGCGCGGTTTTCAGGCTGCATTCGAAACTTGCCGCGGCCCCGGCCAGCATCGGCTGCCCCCCCTGCCCCGCCTGCCACATCACCCGGTCAAACCGGGCGATGTCGGATTTGTCACGGCCCGAGAAGATGTCGGAATGGCCTTGCTGGCCCGCGTTCAGCAAATTGGCGCAAAAGGCGCGGTTTTGCAGGATCGCCGCGGCCGCGGGGCTTTTGTGATGGATGCAGACCAGAAGGCTTGGCGCCTCGCCATCGGCGGAAACCGAGGTCATCGACGACACCGTGACCCCATGCTGCCCGCCGGGGCCATCGGTGGTGATGACCGACACGAAGGTGGCCGCGCGGGCCATCCCTTCGACGAAGCTTTGCCGCAGGCCCATGAGATCACCCCAAATCAAAGAAGCGTTGCAGTTCGACGTCCGGCACCTTTTTCGCGAACTGGTCGTGCTGGGATTGCCGCGTGGCACTGAAAGCATCGACAAAACGATCCCCCAGCCAATCGCGCGCGAAAGCCGAGCCGCGCAGGCGCTGAATGGCCTCGGGCATGGAGCGGGCATAATCGGCGCCGTCCTGCGGGTTGGCGTGACCGTTGCCCTTCACTTCCGGCTGTGGTTCGATCTTTTCCACGATCCCGGCCACCCCTGCCGCGATGGTGGCGGCGGCGGTCAGATAGGGGTTGGTATCGGCGCCCGGCAGGCGGTTTTCCACCCGCAGACTGCCCGAATCATGGCCGACGACGCGGAAGCAGGTGGTGCGGTTTTCATATCCCCATGTCAGGCCGGGCGGGGCAAAGGTTCCGGGGGCAAAGCGGCGATAGCTGTTCACCGTGGGCAGGAACACAAGGCTCATGTCGCCGATGTATTTCTGCAAACCGCCGATGAAATGCCGGAAGGTCTGGCCAATGCCATTTTCGGCCTTCGGATCATGGAACAGGGTCGCCCCGGCGGCATCCTTCATCGAGATGTGCAGGTGAATGGACTGGCTGTCGGCGGTTTCCGTCCAGCGCGGCATGAAGGTGACGCTGCGCCCCTGACGCAGCGCGAGCGCCCGGATGAAGTTTTTCAACAGCACCAGTTGGTCGGCAGGCTCCAGCCCTTGCCCCGCGCCGATGCAGGCCTCAAGGAAACCGCCGCCGATTTCCTCGTGCATCTTGGCAAGGTCGATCTTCAACGGCCCGCACATCTCGGACAGCGCCTCATACCATTCGCTTTGCACGGTCTGATACAGGATCAGGTCGTGGCTGGGATGCATGGTCGCGGTTTTCAGGTTGCGATAGCCCTTGTCGCGCGCCGATTCAGGGGTTTCGTCAAAAAGCGTATACTCCAGCTCCATCCCGTATTTCGGGTGCAAGCCGTGGCTTGCCGCGCGCTCCAGCACCTTTTTCAGAATCGAGCGCGGGCAAAGCTGCGCCGTTTCGCCGGAGTAATTCGTCAAGACCAGCATGTCATGGCCGGGCTTGGCCCAAGGGATGCGCCGCGCAGTCGCGGGGTCAACGATCAGCGGGTCATCATGAAAATCCCCGGTGCCATCGGTGACGCCGGGCATTTCCAGCATCTCATCGGTCGGGTCCAGCGCCAGTTGCGCGGGCGCCATGCCCATGCCGTTCTTCAAGATGCCTTTCAGACTGGAAACCGACACCATCTGCCCGCGCAGAAGGCCGTTGGTGTCCACCAAGGCGACAGTGGCAAAGCGGCTGGTTTCGTCTTGCATGTATGCGTCAAGTGTCATGGCGTTCCCTCGTGCGTTCCCTGTGTTGGACCCTGTTCGGCAAGGGCCTTGAGTTGGGCCAGATCATCGGCCGGATGGGTGGAATAGGCTTTCAGGAAAACCCGAAGGCCATTGGTGATAAAGCGGTGAAGCTCGGCGCGGCTGGGCAGATTTTCCGGGTCATGCAGCGCGCGGTTGCGGGGGGCCGACAGGATCAGGCCCCAAAGGTCTTCGGCGGTCATTTCGGCATCGTCAAAGTCAAGCCGCCCCTCGGCCTTGCGGGCGGACAGGTAATCCATCATCCCCGCCAGCATCCGCTCTGGCCCCGCCGCCTGATAGGAGCGGCCAATTTCCGGGAACCGCTGCGCCTCGCCGATGATGAGGCGGGCGAGCGACAGGAAATCGGGGCGCAACACCGTGTCGGCATAATGCCAGGCAAAGGCCCAAAGCTCCGGCACCAAGCCCAGCCCATCGGGTTCTTCGAAAGCCCCCAGCATGGTATCGCGCTGTTCCACCATGATGGCGGTGAACAACTGCTCTTTTCCGCCAAAGTATTGATAGAGCGTCGGTTTCGACACGCCCGCAAGGGCTGCAATCGCATCCATCGAGGTGCCGGAATAGCCCTGATCGGCGAAAACCTTCAGCGCAGAATCAAGTATCCGGCGCTCTTTCGCCATACGGTTGCGGGCACGGGGCGGAAGTGCGGTCATGGGATCAAACGGCCAAGGAAGGGGATCAGGACGGCGTTATAGGCCGCCGCCCCTTCGACATTGCAGACATGGCCAACCCCGGCCAGCGTTTCATAGCGCACATCGGGACGGGCGTTATGCATTTGGGGTGCGGCGTCCAGAATACGGCCCGCGACGGCGCGGATTTCGGAGGGCGGGGCCAGCCGGTCATGCTCGCCCGTCATCATCAGGACCGGCATGGTCAGTCTGGAAAAATCAAACCGCTCCAAAGGGTTGGTAAAGCACACCAAGGCATCGCGGTAAGTGGCCGCCGGAATGGCGGACATCGAGGCCAGAAGCTCGGCCCGCACCGCATCAGGCGCCTCTGGCCCGGCGATGACCTTGACCACGGCCGGGGCAAAATCGGCGGGAACCTGGCCCGCATTCAACGGCACCTCGCGGCTGACGCGGAAGGCCTCACGTTCCTCCGGTCCCGCTTCGGACATGCCGGTGCAGCCGCCTGACAGCACAAGACCGGCCAGCATGTCGGGGTGGCGCATGGCGAAGGAGGTGGCGATCCATGAGCCATAGGACAGCCCCACCAGCACCAGTTTCTTGGCGCCGAAATGCTGCATGACTCGCAGGATATCATCGCAATAATCATCGACATTGGATTGCCGGAAGCCCAGCGTACTGTCGCCATAGCCGCGCAGATCCATTGCGCAGGCGGTCATCACCTGCCCCGCTTGCGCCACCTGCCGCGCCCAGTTTTGCCGCGCCCCGCCGATGCCATGCAGGAACAAGACCAGCGTATCCCCTTTGCGCGCGGTATGGGTCAGGCCAAGGCGCGGCGTGCCTTCCAGAACGGTATCCGTCAGGGCAAGGGCGTGTTGTTCGGCCGGATTTGGTGCGGCCGCCTGCCCGGCGCGGGAAAGGATGGCCTCGATCCCGGCCTCGAACACCGGGGCGGTGCCCTTGGCAATCTCGGCCGCGCGCGGTCCCGGCGCCTCGATCTCGGCGGTCCATGTCAGAACCGACCCGCCCGCCTCGCGCGGGGAAATGGTCAGGCGGGCGTTATAGCGCGTGGCCCCCCGGATGCCCTCAAGATGGGTATAGGCAAGCGTATGGTCGCTGTCCGACAGATAGGTCAGCTGTTCGCGATAGACGGTATCTTCGCCATGGGCGGTAAAGCGGCGGATCACCGCGCCTTTGTCACCCTTTTCTTGCCGGATGGTCGCAAGGAAGGGATGCCACAGCCCGCAAAAATCGCGGGCCGTGGGCCAAAGGTCGGCAGGCGTCGCATCGGCCCGCGCCATGACATGAACCGTCTCGCGCCCCATCAGCGCAGCATCCGCAAGGTGCCGTTGTCGCCGCGCCACAGGCTGTTGCGCGCGCCGCCCTCATCGCCGGGGGCATTGTCGACCTCATCCATCTCATAAAGGGCAAGGACGCCGATGTAATCTTCCATGATCTCAGAGGTATAGGGCAGCATCAGCGCGCCACAGCGGCTGTCACGATACATGCGCTCCAAGGGCAGGCTGCGCAGCATGGATTGCCCGCCACAGGTGCGGATCGCCAGCGCGGTCATTTCCTGCGCGCCTTCCATGACGTTATATTGCGCGGCATACATCCGCATCACTTCGGCCTTGGACGGCATGCCTTTGGCCTCGGAAAACGCCTGCCACCACAGCGCGCGCATATTGGCAAGCCGGGCATACATCTTGGATACCGCAACCCGTTTGGTCGCATACATCCGCCGGTCGATCGGCGGTTGGCCGGGGATGCGGCCTTGCAGATAGGCGATGGTGAAATCGTAAGCCCCCTGCGCCACGCCCATATAGGTGGGCGAAAGCGTCGCCATCATATGCGGCCAGTTCGGCAGAGTCTTGCCGAAGATGCCGCGCGGCATCAGAAGATCGTCTTCGGTAACGAAAACATCCTTCAGGATCAGATCGCGGCTGTTGGTGCCGCGCATGCCCAAGGGGTCCCAGTCGCCCTTCACGGTGAGGCCCGGCGCGTCCTTGTGGACGACGAACAGCACGGTGTCCTCATGGCGCGGTTCAATGCCTTCGAAGACCTCGGTGCAGACGATGGTGTAATAGTCGCAATAGCCTGCAAGGCTGGCGAATTTCTTGAAGCCATTGATCTTCCAGCCGCCGTCGACCTTGCGGCACTGGGTCTGGTTCGGCTTCGAGGTCCAGTTCTGCCCGCCTTCGGAAATCGGCTGCGAATAGATCGCACGTTCCTTCATGGCGCGGCGGAACTGGCGTTCGCGCATGGGGGCGAAGGCGGCCTTCTCCTCGGGCGTCAGGTTCGGCATGTCATACATGAAGCGCGACCAGGCCATCGAGGAGTTGTGCATGTTGAAGGTCAGCGCGGTCGCGCCGCAGTATTTGGCGATCTCGGCCCCGACCATGGCATATTCGCCCATGGAAAAGCCCCAGCCGCCGAATTCGACCGGGATCGACAGGCCAAGGAAACCGGCATCAGCCAGATCCTTGTAGTTTTCCGTCGGGAAGGACGCATCATCATCCACCGCCTTGGCGCGGGCGGCAAAACCCGGGCCAAGTTCGTTGATCTTGTCCAAAGCGGCCAAGACTTCGGGGCGGATGCGGGAGAGGTCGTAGTAATCGGCGGGGGTGCTCATGGAAAAAGCCCTTTCATTTGTGCAATGCGCCGAGGCGCAAATCTGACCGCGACCGGCACGCGGGGGTGGGAGCGATATATCGCGCCCGCCCCCGGGGGGCGGGTCGGGCGCGGTCAGATTTGCTTTGGGCAAATCCGACAAAAGAGAGGTCAACGTTCACAACGCCAACTCGCCTTGCAACACGCCAGCTTTGACGACGACACGTCCATCCAGCGAAATGGTGCAGTTGCGCATCGGCAGGTCGAAATGGCCAAGCGTGTAGCGCCCGGCATATTGGTTGGCGCCAGTGGACCACAGGAAAGACCCCGGCAGCGCGCGGAATTCGACGGCCTGCATGTCGCGCTTGTCATACATCGCGGCAGACACCCATTTCGCGCCGGGATGCACGCCCCAGCCGACATGGGAAATGCCGTAAGCGTTGCGGTCCTCCCAGGCCTCCATATATTCGCGGAAATGCAGGGCGTCGATGCCGTCGCCCTTGATGGCGGTGACGAAATCGTTTTCCACCGTGCAATCGATACGGCTGGTCAGGTAAGTCTTGAACGTCAGGTTCATGTCGCCCACGTCCATCACGATGCGGCCGTTGACGGTGTTCTTGCCGGGGAAGGCAAGGCACAACCCGCCCGGCCAATGCGCCACAGCGCCGGGGGTGGTGCCGAAACCGGGGGTGCCACCGCAGGGGGCGTCGCGCAGGTCGATGGTCAGATCGGTTCCGGCAGCCGAAGTGACGCGCATCTCGCGGGCCTCTTTCAGCATCTGGATACCAAGCGTCACGCGGGCGGCATGTTCGGCCTTGGGTTCCGTGCGCTCCAGAATTTCGGGGTGTTCGTTGGTGATGACCAGCAGGCGGGCGCGGCCTGCGTCCTCAATCTCCGGCCATTCGGGGGCGTGGATCAGCCCTTCGACGGTGCAATCGACGATGATGTCTTGCAGTTTGAGCGCCTCGATCACGGCGCGGTTGCCCTGAATGGCCCAAGAGGTTCCGGTGGATTTCACCGGGACGGGGGCGGATTGTGGCGGGGTCGGCATCTGGATCATGCAGAATTCAGCGCCAAGATCATAGGCGGCCAACTCGCAGAGTTGCACAAGGACCGGGCGGGATTGCGTCTCGTGGATGATGGCCAGCTTGGTGCCCTTGCCGATGCCATTCAGCGCAAAGACCCGGCGGAAGGCCGCAAGCCATTTGCCTTCGATCCGTTCCTGAAGCATCCCCTGCCCTCCCCGGTTTGGCTGGTGGTTTTCTTACTGACCGGTTTAGTAATTATCAGATTCAGGATTCTGTCAACACGGATTTTCGAAAATCTGCGCGCTTGCGAAAATGGGTGGGAAAGCTGTTCTTCGACGAAAATCAGAACCCCCGGTTCTCGTTGAGAACCGGGGTGAAAATCCTGTGATTTTCAGGGCTTGGCGTCAGGCTTTGCCCTTGCCTGTCCAGCTTGCCCAAGTGGGGCGGACGAGTTCGAACGTGTCCTTGGCGCGGACGTAAGTTGACCCGAAGCTGCGCGCCACGAGGTTCAGTTTCGGTGTGTCGATATGGGCGCGGCCTGCGTTCAGCACGCAATCATCTGCCACATGCACCCCCACCACGCGCCCGATCATCACCACCTGATGCGGCCCGGTGACGACCGAGGACAGCATCCGACATTCAAAGGCGACCGGGCTGCCCTTGATGCGCGGCGGCTTCACCGTGACCGACGGCAGGGTTTCAAGGCCTGCGATCTCCAGCTCATCCATGCCCGCAGGCGCATCCAGCGCGGTGATGTTCATCGCCTGCACCAGTTCTTCCGGCACGAGGTTGACGACGAATTCCCCGGTGGCGTGGATATTGGCGGCGGTGTCCTTGAAGCCGCGTGCCGCATCGGACTGGATACCGATGGCGATGGTCGGCGGGTCGGACCCCATGGCGTTGAAAAAGCTGTAGGGGGCGGCGTTGAGGCGGCCTTGCAGGTCTTGGCTGACCACCCAGGCGATGGGGCGCGGCATGATGGTGGCGGCCAGAAGCTTGTAGGCGATGGGTTCGGCGACCTTTTCGGTATCCCAGAACATCAGATTTCCTTTACCGGGGTTTTGGGCCGCGTGTCGACGGTGAGTTCAAAGACATCGGGGCGGGCGTAATGGCCGGTGACGTCGAAATCATATTTGGCGCGGGCGATCTCGGTCGGGTCAATCTCGGCGTAAAGGATGGTCTCGCCGCTGAAATCGGGGCCAGCCAGCACCTTGCCCAAGGGGCCGATGATGGCCGATCCGCCGCGCATCATCACGGTGGCGGGATCGTCGCCCAGGGCGGATTCATGTTCGGGGCCATAGGCGGCGCGGGTGATGTGCTGACAGGCGGTCAGCACGAAAGTGCGGCCCTCCAGGGCGATGTGCTGCATGGTCGATAGCCATGTGTCGCGGTCATCGGCGGTGGGGGCACAGTAAAGGCTGACGCCTTGGTGATACATGTGCATCCGAAGCGCGGGCATGTAGTTTTCCCAGCAGATCACCGCGCCGATGGTGCCATACTCGGTCTTGAACACCGGCATTGTGGAGCCATCGCCAAAGCCCCAGACGAGGCGTTCCCCGGCGGTGGGCATCAGTTTTCGGTGCTTGCCAACAAGGCCCTTGGCGCCGTCGAAATAAAGCACCGTGCAGTAAAGCGTCGCGCCGTCGCGTTCGATGACGCCGACGACGGCGAAGGCGCCGGTGTCGCGCGCCGCATCGGTCAGGCAGGCGACCTCGGGGCCGTCCAGATCAATCGCGGCGGCGTGGTAGCGGGCAAAGGCGGCGCGGCCTTCTGGCTTGCGCATGCCGATGGGCGCGCCAAAGCTTTCGCCCTTGGGGTAGCCGCCGATCAGCGCCTCGGGGAAAACCACGAGTTTTGCGCCCTTCCCCGCTGCTTCGCGTAAAGCGCGGGCGGCCTTTTCGGCGGTGGCGAGGCTGTCGGTCGGGATCGAGGCGATTTGCGCGACGGCGACGGTGAGGGTCATGCGAGGCTCCACATTGCGGGCAGCCCCGGGGGCGTTTCGCCCCCCGGCCCCCCGAGGATATTTTCACCAAGATAAAGGCGCGAGAGGCGCGGTCAATCCGGGGTGGAATTGACAACCGGGTGGCGCAGGGTGCCGATGCCTTCGACATGGGCCACGACCGTATCGCCGGGCCACATGAATTCCTGCGGGTCGCGGCCGGCGCCGACGCCTTCCGGCGTGCCGGAGGCGATGATGTCGCCCGGTTCCAGCGTGATGCCTTGCGAGATGTCGGCGATCAGTTCATCGACCTTGAAGAGCATCTTGGCCGTGTTCGATCGCTGCTTTTCCACCCCGTTGACGGTGAGCCAGAGGTCCAGCTTTTGCGGATCGGGGATTTCGTCCGCCGTCACGATCACCGGGCCGAAGGGGGCGTAGCTGTCTTGTCCCTTGGAATAGATCCATTGCCCGGCGCGGCGGTTGTCGCGGGCCGAGACGTCGATCATCACCGAATAGCCGAAGACATGTTTCAGGGCGTTTTCACGGGTGACGCGGGTGGCGCGGATGCCGAGAATGACGGCGAGTTCCACCTCCCAGTCGAGTTGCTTGGTGATGGCCGAATTGTGCAGGATCGGCTCGTCCGGGCCGATCACCGAGGTCGGCGGTTTGGAGAAGATCACCGGCTGTTTCGGCAGGTCTTTCGAGGTGTCAAGCGCCTTGGCGGATTCGGCAACATGGTCGAGGTAATTCAAGCCGATGCCGAAGATGTTCTTCCGGGGCCGCGGGATGGGGGCCAAAAGGCGCACATTGGCCAAGGCCGTGGCGGTGTGGATCGGGAAGTCCCCATCCGCCTCGTCAAGGCAGGCTTGCAGCGCGTTGAGGCCGGGGCGGCCGGCGTCGATCAGGCCCAGCATGGTATCGGGCAGGTCGTCGCCGTAAGCTTCGCCCAAGGCGGCGACATCCACCACCAGATCTTCCACGATCACGCCAAGGCGGGCGGCGTCTTCAACAGACGCCCGGTACGTTACGAGTTTCATGTGATTTCCTTAGATGATCGGCTGATGGCCATTGTTGTCGGCAAAGGCCTCCTCGCGGTAGAGGCCCAGCGCCCGCATCACGGGGATGTCGGAGAGGCAAAAGAGGCAAGCGTCGTTACGGTCATCGAGATTGACATGTTCGTGCCAGGCCCAGGACGGCACGCAGAAGATGTCGCGCTCCTGCCAGTCGAACCGCTTGCCGTTGATGATCGAATAGCCGCGCCCCTTGGCGACATGGTAAAGATAGCTGCCGGTGTGGCGGTGGGCGCGTGTCGCCTCGCCCGCCCTGAGCATCTGCATGGAGGCCCCCATGGTGCGCATCACCGGGCCGTTCGTCGTGGGGTTGACGTATTCCATCATCACCCCGTCGAAGGGGCTGCCTTCGGTACATTGGGCGTATTTGGACAGCGCGACATAGGTCGGCTCCCATTCGTATTTGAACATCGGCGAATAGCCCTGCGACCATTTGCCGGTAGAGGGGGTCAGCCCCGGATTGCCCCAGGTTTTCGTCATGTCATCAACGGCATAGCCGACCGCCTGATTGAGATCGGGGTGGACCTCGTAGAAATTCGCCTCCATCGCATTGACGAAGGGAATATCAAGGCCGTCCTGCCAAAGGCAGGTGGTGCCATCGGCCGAAACCCCATGTTCGTGCCAGGTGCCGTTCGGGGTCAGCACGAAATCATTGCCGCCAAGGGTCATCTTGTGGCCGTCAACGACCGTATAGGCGCCCTTGCCTTCCATGATGAAGCGGATGGCCGATGCCGAATGGCGATGGGCAGAGGCAACCTCACCGGGGTTCATCACCTGCAAACCGGCATAGATCCAGCCCACGGCGGCGGCGACATCGCTGCGGCCGGGGTTGTTCAGGTAGATCACCCGCCGCCCCGCCTTTTCCGGCGTCACAAGGTCAACCGAGCGGATCACATGCTCGCGCAGATCCTTGTAGCGCCAGACCACCGGGACCGATTGCGACTTCGGCTCCCAAGGTTCGATCTTGTTGGCAACCGTCCACAAGGCGCCGGTGTGGAATTTCTCAAGCTGGCCGTAATAGGCCAGAAGTTCCGGCGTATCTTCGACATTGGCGCGACCAATGACATCTTCGCGGTGGTTTTCATGCGCTTTGGCCATGATGGCATCTCCCATGTGAAGGGTGCGTTTCCGAGGTGTAGTTTGGCGTGGATTATTTTCGAAGGCAAGACATATTTTCGAAAATCTTGGATTTGCCAAACGCAGCGCGCCACGCCATAGTGGCGAGCAAAGGGGCAAAAGCCATGACACTTGCCGAAAAAGCCTATGACGCCCTGCGCCGCGAAATTGTGGGGGGCACGCTGAAACCCGGCGCCCCCCTGCGCATGGCGCAGCTTTCCGACCGCTATGGCATGGGGTTTTCGCCGCTGCGCGAGGCCTTGAACCGGCTTCAGGCCGAGCGGCTGGTCACATCGGTTGCCCTGAAAGGGTTTTCGGTGGCGCCTTTGTCGATGGAGGAGATGTGGGATGCCACCAACACCCGCATCCTGATCGAATCCAGGGCGCTGCGGCTTTCCATCGAACAGGGCGGCGATGAATGGGAGGCGGGGATCGTCGGCAGCCTGCATGCGCTTTTGTTGCAGGCCGCACGCGGCAGCACGACCGAAGACGACGCCCGCGCGCTGGAAACCCGTCACCACGCCTTTCACCGCGCGCTTTTGTCGGCCTGCGGCTCGGGCTGGCTGATGGAGTTCTTCCAACGGCTTTATGTCGAAAGCGAACGCTATCGCCACCCGATGCTGACCCAGCGCGCGGGCGACCCGAGCCGCGATGGGCCGCGTGACATTCAGGCCGAACACGAGGCGCTGGCCCGCGCAACGCTGACCCGCGACGCCGATCTGGCCTGCGCTTTGCTGGCCGACCACTACCGGCGCACTGCGCAGCGGCTGGACAGCCTGATGGCCCCGGCGGCGGAATAGGCGCAGTTGATTCCTGTCGTTCCGGCGCATAGGCTGCGGCAATGATTACGCAAAAGATGAAATATGCGCTCAAGGCGCTTCTGGTTCTGGCGGATGAGGCGGCACAGCCCCAGCCCGAGGCGCTGACCATCGAGGAGGTGGCCCGCCGCGCCGGCACGCCCAAGCGGTTTTTGGAGCATATCCTGCTGGAACTCCGCAATGCGGGCGTGATCCGGTCCACCCGCGGCCGATCGGGCGGCTACGCGCTGTTGAAGGCACCGGCCGACATTTCCATCCCGGAACTGTTGCGCACCATTGACGGCCCGATTGCCCCCCTGCCCTGCCTTTCCCGTTCCGCCTATCAGCGCTGCGAAGACTGCAAGGACGAGGCGGCCTGCCGTATTCGCCGCGTCTTTGCCGAGGTGTTCTGGTCTTATCTGGTCATCATCGAAAGCCTGACGCTGGCCGACATGCTGCGCGCCGACGCCCCGCAGATTGCCAGCCTGATCGCAGACTGACCCCCAAAACCCTTGCACCCCGCATCCCATCCGCCTAGATAGGCGCGTCAGCCCCATGCGCCCGAAGCGGCGCCAAAGCTTTGCGAAGGCCCCATGGAAAACGTCGTTCTTACCATCCACCTGATCCTTGCCCTGCTTCTCATCGGCGTCGTGCTGTTGCAACGCTCCGAAGGCGGCGGCCTTGGCATGGGCGGCGGTGGCGCCATTTCGGCGCGCGGTGCTGCAACCGCGCTTGGCAAGGTGACCTGGGTGCTGGCGGGGGCTTTCATCGTGACCTCGATCACGCTGACCATCATGGCGGCAGGCCAAGGCAATACCGGCTCGGTTGCCGACCAGATCGGGATCGAAGCGCCGCAAACCAAGACCGAGGCCCCTGCGGCGGATCTTTTGCCGCCCGCTCCGGCAGATGCCCCGGCAACCCCGCAAAAAGCCGAAAACTAAGACCAATTCTGACGCGGCCCCATCTGTTGCGGGTCTGCCGGGAGTTCAAACAGCATCTTGCGGTGCAGTTGCGCCCTTGGCCATCCTCGGCTAAGGATCAACTCCCGTGATGCTGTGATTCTGGAAGCCCGAATCGCATAAACCTGAAACCACGGGAGACCCCATATGGCGCGCTACATTTTCATCACCGGCGGCGTGGTGTCTTCACTGGGCAAGGGGCTGGCCTCGGCGGCACTTGGCGCGCTTTTGCAGGCCCGCGGCTATACGGTGCGGTTGCGCAAGCTTGATCCCTATCTGAACGTCGATCCCGGCACGATGAGCCCGTTTGAACATGGCGAGGTTTTCGTCACCGATGACGGGGCCGAAACCGATCTTGACCTTGGCCATTACGAACGCTTCACCGGCGTGCATGCCCGCACGACGGATTCCATTTCCTCGGGCCGCATCTATTCCAACGTTTTGGAAAAGGAACGCCGCGGCGATTATCTGGGCAAGACCATTCAGGTCATCCCGCATGTCACCAATGAGATCAAAGACTTCCTGCGCATAGGCGATGAGGAGGTGGATTTCATGCTGTGCGAAATCGGCGGCACGGTGGGCGACATTGAAGGCCTGCCCTTCTTTGAATCGATCCGCCAGTTCATCCATGAACGCCCGCGCGGGGAATCGATCCTGATGCACCTGACGCTCTTGCCCTATCTGGCGGCTTCCGGGGAATTGAAAACCAAGCCGACCCAGCACAGCGTCAAGGAATTGCAGTCGATCGGGCTTGCCCCCGATGTGCTGGTCTGCCGCTCGGAGCATCCGATCCCGGAACGCGAGTTGGAAAAGATCGCGCTTTTCTGCAACGTCCGCAAAGAGGCCGTTGTTCCGGCCTATGACCTGAAGACGATCTATGAGGCTCCGCTGGCCTATCACCGCGCGGGGCTGGATCAGGCGGTGCTGGATGCCTTCGGCATCACCCCCGCGCCGAAACCCAACCTCAGCCGCTGGGAAGATGTGATGGACCGCATCTCCAACCCCGAAGGCGAAGTGCGGGTGGCCATCGTCGGCAAATACACCCAGCTTGAGGACGCCTACAAATCCATCGCCGAGGCGCTGACCCATGGCGGCATGGCCAACCGCACCAAGGTGCGGGCCGAATGGATTGATGCGGAAATCTTCGACCGCGAAGACCCCGCCCCCTATCTGCAAGACTTCAACGCCATTCTGGTGCCCGGCGGCTTTGGCGAGCGCGGCACCGAGGGCAAGATCAAGGCTGCCCGCTTTGCCCGCGAGAAAAAGATCCCCTATCTCGGGATCTGTCTTGGCATGCAAATGGCGGTGATCGAGGCCAGCCGCACGCTGGCCGGAATTGCCGATGCAGGGTCCGAGGAGTTTGACCACGAGGCGAAGGCGAAACGCTTTACCCCGGTGGTCTATCACCTGAAAGAATGGGTGCAGGGCAATCACACCGTGCGGCGCAAGGCCGATGACGCCAAGGGCGGCACCATGCGTCTGGGTGCCTATACCGCGAACCTGAAACCGGGATCCAAGGTGGCGCAGGTCTATGCCTCCACCGTGATCGAGGAACGCCACCGCCACCGCTATGAGGTGGACGCCAAGTATATTGAATCCTTGGAAAAATGCGGGCTGATCTTCAGCGGCATGTCTCCCGACGGCCGCCTGCCGGAAATCGTCGAGGTCAAGGACCACCCGTGGTTCATCGGCGTGCAGTTCCACCCGGAACTGAAATCGAAACCGTTTGCCCCGCACCCGCTGTTTGCGGATTTCGTGCGGGCGGCGAAAGAGGCGGAACGGTTGGTGTAATCCCTGCCGCTCCTTGCCCGGAATCAAGGCGCGCATACGCCGCCGGGCCGCGCCCGACCTCCCCCCGGGAGGGCGCGTTTGCACCGTTGCCAGCAGAACTTCGGTGGGATTGCCTGAACCATAAAGCGCCTAGAACAGGTGCCGGCGCGCCTTCCCGAGGTCGGGCGCGGCCCTTTGTTGTGATTTTCGACGGGGCGGGTATCTTGCGGGAAACGTCAGGAGTTTCCCATGCCCGCCTACTGGATCGGCCACGTCACCGTCTCGGACCCCGAGGCCTATGAGGGCTATCGCCAAGCCAATGCTGCTGCCTTCACCAAATACGGCGCGAAGTTTATCGTGCGGGGCGGGGCGCAGGAGGTGGTGGAGGGTGTGATCCGCCCGCGCACGGTGGTGATCGAATTTCCCGATCTGAAGACGGCGCAGGACTGTTACCACAGCCCGGAATATCAGGCGGCCAAGGCCAAACGGGATGGGGTTTCGCTGGCCGATCTGTGCATTGTTGAAGGGTATCTGTAGGCCGGGGTTCACCCCGGCTTTTATTGTGGAGTCGGGCTGAAGCCCGACCTACACCGACGACACCGACCGATGCGACAGCCCCATACCCCGGCCCGCGAAAGCGTTCGCGGGCGTTCGGCGCTGAAAACAGTCCACTGGACTGTTTTCTCCCCGGGGCGGACCCGGGGCCGCGCCTCACCCCACCGGCGCCCAGATCACATCGTCGATCCTTGGCGCCCCTGTCGCCAGCATCACCAAGCGGTCAAAGCCCAGCGCGATACCGCTGGCCTCGGGCATCAGCGACAGGGCGGCCAGAAAGCTTTCATCAATCGGATAGCGTTCGCCGTAAATGCGGGCCTTCTCATCCATCTCGGCCTGAAACCGCCGCCGTTGCTCCTCCGGGTTGGTCAACTCGCCAAAGCCGTTGGCCAGCTCCACCCCGCAGGCGTAAACCTCGAACCGCTCCGCCTCGCGCGGATCATCCGCGCAGGCGCGGGCCAAGGCGGCCTCTGCCGCCGGATAGCGGTCAAGGATCGTCACCCGGCCATGGCCCAAATGCGGCTCCACCTTTTCCGACAGCACGCGGCTGAAAATATCGGACCACACATCATCCGCCGCGACCTTGATCCCCGCGGCCACCGCCTGCACAGCCAAAGCCTCGCGGTTGCTTGCCGCCCCCTCCAGCGTGGCCAAGAGATCAATTCCGGCATGGCGGCGAAACGCCTCGGCCACCGAAATCCGCTCCGGCTCCAGCGCCGGATCACACAGCGCCTCGCGGTAACGCAAGGGTCCGGCCAAGGCGAGGAAGGCCATGGTATCGGCCATCAGCACCTCATAGCCTTCGCCCACCCGATACCATTCCAGCATGGTGAATTCCGGGCTGTGCCGCGCCCCGCGCTCCCGGTTGCGCCAGACATGGGCAAAGGAGAAAATCCGCCGCTCCCCCGCCGCCAAGAGCTTTTTCATCGCAAATTCGGGCGAGGTGTGCAGATACATCCGGCGGGCAATCCCGTCATTGCCGATCGCCTCCACCCCCATGGCATGCAGATGCGTCTCATTGCCGGGGCTGACCTGCAAGGCCGAAGGGTCGACCTCCAGAAACTCGCGCGCGGCAAGCCAGGCCCGGATCCCCGCCTGCAAGCGGTTGCGCGCCAAAAGCGCGGGGCGGCGGTCGGCATGGCGGCTTGGGTGCCACCATTCATGCGTGATGTCGGCTTTCATCTGGCAAAACCTGAAAATCTGCGCTAAGGGCAGCGCCATCCCGCCGCCCGGATTTCTTCGGGCCGCTTTGGCACAGCCTGCAAACGGAAACAAGAAACCATGGTCAAAGTTATCGCCTCGTCCCTGCGCAAGGGGAATATCGTTGAACTCGACGGCCGGCTTTACGCCGTCCTGAAGTCGGAAAACTTCCACCCCGGCAAAGGCACCCCGACGACGAGCGTCGACATGCGCCGCATTTCGGATGGCGTGAAGGTGGCCGAACGCTGGCGCACCACCGAGATGGTGGAAAAGGCCACCGTGGACGAGCGCGAATACGACTTCCTCTATGAGGACGGCGAAGGCTTCCACTTCATGAACCCCGAAACCTACGAACAGGTGGCTGTGCATGAAGATGTGGTCGGCGACGACAAGCCGCTCTTGACCGATGGCATGAAGTGCTACCTGCGCACCTATGAAGGCGTGGCGATCTCGATCGAACTGCCGCAAAAGGTCGTGGTGGAGATTGCGGAAACCGAGCCGGTGACCAAAGGCCAGACCGCCTCGTCGAGCTACAAACCGGCGATCCTGACCAATGGCCTGCGCGTTCTGGTGCCGCCGCATATTGGGGCCGGCACCCGGATTGTCATCAACACCGAAGACCTGTCCTATCAGGGTCGCGAAAAAGACTGATCCTGCCCGCAGGGTCCAGACGGGCGGGTCCGTGCGGCCCGCCTTTTTCATTCCGGGAAATGCCATGCTGTCCTATCAACACATCTACCACGCCGGAAATCTGGCCGATGTGCAAAAGCACGCGCTTCTGGCGTGGATGCTGGATTACCTGACGCAAAAGGACAAACCCCTCAGCTATATCGAAACCCATGCGGGCCGGGGTCTTTATGATCTGGGCAGCGACGAGGCCCTGAAAACCGGCGAGGCACAGGCGGGGATCGATCTGGCCGAGGGCTGGTTTCCGGGCGATCACCCCTATATCCAGCGGCTGGCCGAGACGCGTGCCATGTTCGGCCGCCGCGCCTATCCCGGCTCGCCCCTGATCGCGGCGCTGTCCTTGCGTGAAACCGACACGATCCATCTTGCGGACCTGCACCCGCAGGAAAACGCGGCACTTCAGGCCAATCTCGGCCAATGGGGCGCCCATGTGCAAAAGCGCGATGGCTATGAGATGGCGCTGGCCCTGACGCCCCCCACCCCGCGCCGCGGCATGCTGCTGATCGACCCGTCCTACGAGGTGAAGGACGATTACGCCCAGATCCCCAAGGTGATGGGGCAGATCGCCAGGAAATGGAACGTCGGCATCTTGGCACTGTGGTATCCGATCCTGCAATCGGGCGCACATATTGCCATGCTGGATGCGCTGGCCGCGCAATTCCCCGATGCCTTCCGGCATGAGCTGCGCTTCCCCCCGGTGCGCGACGGCCACAAGATGATCGGCACCGGCATGTTCATCGTGAACCCGCCCTACGGCATCGAGACCGAGGCGACGCGGCTGACGGCCTGTTTTCCGCGCTGATCTGTCGCGCTGCTGTCTGGCGGCGCAAAGATGAGTATTTGCAAAGGCGCAAATCCAAAGGTGCGGCGCCAAAGGGCTTGCGCCTTTCCAAATACTCACCTTGAAACGCATCAGGGGGGCTTTTCACCAAAGTTCGGGCGGCATAACTTTGTCCCATGCTGAGCCTCATCTCCCGATTGCTGTATCCGACCCCCGAGCCTCTGCCCGGCTCTGACGCGGATCTCGCGCTGGCCGCCCTTTTGGTGCGGGTGGCAAAAACCGACAATTTCTATGCCTTTGAGGAGGTGGAGCGGATCGACCGCATCCTGATGGCGCGCCATGGGTTCGGCGCGTTTGAGGCCGCGGCGATGCGGTCCGAAGCCGAGACGCTTGAGGCCGAGGCCCCCGATACCGTGCGCTTTACCCGCGCCTTGAAAGAGGCCGTGCCCTTGGACGAACGCAAGGCGCTGGCGGTGGCCTTGTGGGAAGTGGCGCTGGCCGATGGGCAACGCGACGCGGGCGAGGACAACGAGTTGCGCGTCCTGGCCCGGCTTTTGGGCCTGACGGATGTCGAATCGGCCGTGGCCCGACAGATGGCGGCGCGGGCATGATCGCCTCGCTTGGCATGTATGACCGCCCGGAAACCATGGCGGCGAATGATCGGCTTTGGGCCTTGGTGCGCGACGGCCTGCGCGCGCAAGGGGTCGCCGCGCCCGAGGCGCTGACCCGCGGTGCCGGGGCCTATTGGCAGGCTTGGGAAGACCCTGCCCTTGTCTTGTCGCAGACTTGCGGCTTTCCCTATCGGGCCAGATTGCACGGCAAGGTGACCTTGGTCGCCACCCCCGATTACGGGTTGGAAGGTTGCCCGCCGGGGTATTACTGCTCGGTCTTTGTGGCGCGGGCCGATGATGCGCGCCACTTGCCCGAATTTCGCGGCGCGCGGTTCGCCTATAATGAAGCCCTCAGCCAATCGGGATGGGCCGCGGCGCAAAATCATGCCGCCACCATGGGCTTTGCCTTTGCCCCGCTGGTCGAAACCGGGTCGCATCGCGGCTCGGCCCTGGCGGTGGCCGAGGGGCGGGCCGATCTGGCCTGCCTTGATGCGCTGACATGGGCCTTGTTGCAGCGCTGGGATCCTGCTGCGGCGCTTTTGCGCGAAGTCGCCCGCACCGCCCCCACCCCGGCCCTGCCCTATATCGCCGCCATGGGGGCCGATGCCGAGGCCACCTTTGCCGCTCTGGTTGCGGCGACAGCACAGCTTTCACCCGAAGATCGCGACACCCTGTCGCTGCGCGGCGTGGCAAGAATCGCGCCCGAGCGCTATCTCGCGGTGCCGACCCCGCCCACGCCTGAGCAGATTGCACAGTCAGGCTGACCATTTTGGCCAGTTGACCCTGCAAAAACCGCAGAAATGCCGTTGCAATGCGGGCTATTCTGCGCCCTATTTGATCAATCGTCCAACCTACAAGGCCCCCATGTCCGCTGTCATCCCGCCCGTCATCGAAATCCGCGACTTGCACAAAAGCTATGGCCAGCTTGAGGTCTTGAAGGGCGTCGATCTTGTGGCCCAAAAGGGCCACGTCGTCTCGCTGATCGGCTCGTCCGGGTCGGGGAAATCGACGCTTCTGCGCTGCTGCAACCTTCTGGAGGAAAGCCAGCAGGGCGAGATCAAGTTTGAAGGCGAGGCCGTGCGCTGGCGCGGCGCGGGTCACAGCCGCCACCCGGCCGACAAGGTGCAGGTGACGCGGATGCGCACCAACCTGTCGATGGTGTTTCAGCAGTTCAATCTGTGGTCGCACATGACCATCCTGCAAAATGTCATGGAAGCCCCGGTGACGGTGTTGAAGCGCGATCCGAAAGAGGTCGAGGAAAAGGCCCGCGGCTATCTGGCCAAGGTCGGCATTGCCGACAAGGCCGATGCCTGGCCTGCGATGCTGTCGGGCGGCCAGCAGCAGCGCGCCGCCATTGCGCGCGCCCTGTGCATGGAACCGCGCGCCTTGCTGTTTGATGAGCCGACCAGCGCCCTCGACCCCGAGCTGGAGCAGGAAGTTGTCAAGGTCATCAAGGCCTTGGCCGACGAAGGCCGCACGATGATCCTTGTCACCCATGACATGAAACTGGCCGCCGATGTGTCGGATCATGTGATCTTCCTGCACAAGGGCAAGATCGAAGAAGAAGGCCCGCCCGCGACCCTGTTCGGCAATCCGCAGACCGAACGGCTGCGGGGCTTCCTGTCGGCCACGGCGGCCTGAGATGGCCTGCACGGGCGCAATTGCGGCGGCGGGCTTTGCCCTGACCCTTGCGGCGGGCGAACCGGTGGTCTTTGCCACCGAAGCGCCTTTTGCGCCCTATACGACGCTGGATGCCGCGGGGGCGATCGGCGGCTTTGAACGCGCGGTCGGCGATGAGGTCTGCGCCCGCGCCCATCTGACCTGCGTCTGGCAGAATGTGCAGTTCGACCGGCTGATACCGGGGGTGATGTCGGGCGAGTTTGATGTGATCCTTGGCGGGCTTGCCGTCACGCCCGAACGGATGCGGCTGGTGGAATTCACGCTGGCCTATAACGAATCCAGCGATATCGACAAACTTTACGGCCGCGAAGGCGCGCCCGCCCCCGATCAGGCGCGGGTGGCGGTGCAGTCTGGCACCATCCAGCATGGCCATGCCCGCGATCAGGGGTGGGATGTGCTGCCCTTTGGCACACCGGGCGAGGTGATCGGCGCCGTGGTGGCGGGCAAGGCCGATCTGGCCTTTGGCGCGTTTGAGGCCGAGGCCGCAGCCGCCCCCGACATCCTGCCGATCTATGAAGAAGAAGTGCCCGACATGGGCACCGCCATGGCCGTCTGCCGGGGCAACACGGCGCTTTTGACGCAGCTCAACACCGCGTTGGGGGCGATGATCGAAGATGGCACCATTGACGAGATAACCGCGCGGTGGCTTTAGTCACCTATCGGGATCGCGAAAGACGACAACCGAAACCAACCTATCTAACGGGGAACAACCATGAAAAAACTGCTTCTTGCCACCGCTCTGGCGGGCCTTGCCAGCACCGCCTTCGCCCAAGACGTCGTGCGTCTGGGCACCGAGGGGGCCTACCCTCCCTACAACTTCATCAATGACGCCGGCGAAGTCGCTGGTTTTGAGCGGGAATTCGGCGACGAGCTGTGCAAGCGCGCCGGCCTGACCTGCGAATGGACCACCAACGCCTGGGACAGCATCATCCCGAACCTGCAATCGGGCAACTATGACCTCATCATCGCAGGCATGTCGATCACCGACGAGCGCGAAGAAGTCATCGACTTTTCGCAAGGCTACCTGCCGCCGACCAAATCCGCCTATCTCGCCGCCACTGCGGATGTTGACCTGAAATCCGGCCCGGTTGCCGCACAGACCGGCACCATTCAGGCAGGCTATGTCGCCGAACAGGGCATGACGCTGGTCGAATATGCCACCCCGGAAGAAACCATTGCCGCCGTCAAGAACGGTGAGGCCGTGGCGGTCTTCGCCGACAAGGATTACCTCGTGCCGATGGCCGCGGAATCGGGCGGTGCGCTGGTGCTTCTGGCCGAAGAAGTCGCGCTTGGCGGCGGTGTCGGTCTGGGCTTCCGCGACAGCGACGACGATCTGCGTGGCAAGTTCGACGCGGCGATCAAGTCGATGAAGTGCGACGGCACGCTGGATGCGATGATCGTCAAGCCCGAATACTTCGGCGCCGAGGCTCTGGTCTGGGGCGATGCAGGCAAAGAAGGCTGCTAAGCCTTTGATCGGCCGGGGCATCCTTGCCCCGGCCCTTTTCGGGTTTTCGACGAGAACCCGGATCTGACCGGATTTTCCGCGAAAATCCGCGCCCCTAAGGACACTGCGATGCTTTCATTCTGCGCCGACCCCAAAGCGATCGAGGGGTTGAGTTGGCTGACCTGCTATCTCACCTCGACCAAGCACCTTGCCTTCTACGGGTCCATCGGGACCGTGCTGTTGCTCTTGGTCATCACAGCGCCTTTCGCGCTGGCCTTTGGCTTTGGCGGTGCCACACTGGCGCGCGCGCCCTTTGCCCCGGCCCGCGTCTTTGGCAAGGCCTATATCGCCATGGTGCGCGGCGTCCCGGACATCGTGTTCTTTCTGTTTTTCGTCATCGCGCTGGATCAGGGGGTGGAATACCTCAAGAGCCTTGCGGTCTGCGACGGTGGCGGCTGGCCTTGGCAGGGTTTGGAATTCCGGGTCTGCAAAGAGGCCAAGGTGCCTTTGGCGACCTCGGACGCCTTCTGGCATGATGCTTACGGCTTCACGCTGGCCGTGGTGACCTTTGCCTTGGTCTTTGGCGCCTTTGTGGCCAATGTGCTGTTCGGGGCCATGCAGGCCGTGCCACGCGCGCAGCTGGAAACCGCCGAGGCTTACGGCATGAACCATTCTCAGGTCTTCTGGCGCATCCTTGTGCCGCAAATGTGGGTCTATGCCCTGCCCGGCCTGTCGAACCTGTGGATGATCCTTATCAAGTCCACGCCCTTGCTGTTCCTGCTGGGGGTCGAGGACATCGTCTATTACGCCCGCGAATTGGGCGGATCGAAAACCCAGGCCTATGAATACCCGCACCCCGACTGGCGGCTGTGGTATTTCCTCGCGCTGCTGGGGTTCTACCTGTTGATGACCAAACTTTCCGAAGGCGTCCTTGGGCGTCTGTCCGCGCGGCTGTCCAAAGGACAAGCCACGGC
Organism: uncultured Tabrizicola sp.; assembly: GCA_964393035.1. Taxonomy (GTDB): domain Bacteria; phylum Pseudomonadota; class Alphaproteobacteria; order Rhodobacterales; family Rhodobacteraceae; genus Tabrizicola_A. The sequence goes on along the minus strand of CAYMRX010000006.1, from coordinate 200,755 downwards.
GGCGGGAGAAGCCCTGCGAAAGGCCGCCGCATGACCATGACCTGCTGGGAAACCGTTCAGGCTTATGGCCTGCGCTCGCTTGGATATGGCGAGAATCTGCTTCCGAAGACCGATTTCACGCTGTGCCAGCATTTCACGCTGATCGGCTCGGGCATGATCTGGAACATCTATTACGGGGCGCTGGCGCTTCTGTTCGGGTTTTTCCTCGCCAATGCGCTGGCTCTGGCCAAGGCCGCCCATAACCCTTGGGCCCGCAAGCCGGCGGAATGGTTCATCTTCGTCTTCCGCGGCTCGCCCTTGTTCATCCAGTTCTTCATTGCCTATGAAACGCTGGTTCTCTTGCCCCGCGCCGGGGTGGAGATTTTTGGGTTCACCATCGCGACCTCGTGGATGACCAAGGCTTGGGCGGGCGCGCTCTTTGTCATGTTCCTCAACACCGCCGCCTATGCCGCCGAGATCTTCTATGGCGCGCTGCGCTCGATCCCCAAGGGCGATCTTGAGGCAGCCGAGGCTTATGGCATCACCGGATGGCAGAAGTTCCGCCGCATCCAGTGGCCGACCATGCTGCGCCTTGGCTGGCCCGCCTATACCAACGAGGCGATCTTCCTGTTCCATGCCACGACGCTGGTGTTCTTTGCCAGCTTCCCGGCCTTCCGGCAGATGGGCGACGCGCTCTATTACGCGAACTACTTCGCCGACAAGACCTTCAACCCCTTCATCCCTTACCCGATCGTCGGCTTCTACTTCATCTTGCTCACGCTTTTCGTCACTTGGGCCTTTGGCTTGGTGAACCGGCGCCTCAACCGCCATTTGCCGCAAAACCTGAAAAGCAGAATCCGCTTGCGTCCGAACCTGATCCGGTAGTATCCTGAATTTGATCAAATTAAGGCCGGGCCGCGATGGCCCCCTTGCGTTGATTGAAAACCAGGGAAAGGATCAAGGGCATGATCCGCTAACCTGCCTGCCGGACCGATGGGGTCTGGCGCGGGTGATCATCGCCCTTCCTGACGCAAAATGATGAAAGATTGGCTGAGAAAGCACCCTGACGTCCGCACCATCCGGGTTGCGGCGGCAGATTTGAACGGGCAAGCCCGCGGCAAACGAGTGCCTGCGCGCTTTGCGGACAAGGTCGTAAAGGACGGAACGCGCTTCCCCTTTTCGGTTCTGAACCTCGACATCTGGGGCGAGGATATCGACGACAGCCCCCTGGTGTTCGAACAGGGCGACCAGGACGGCGTGTTGAAACCCACCGAGCGCGGCTTCATGCCGATGCCATGGCTTGAGGCACCGACGGCCCTGCTGCCGATCTGGATGTTCCGTGAAAACGGCACGCCTTACGAAGGCGACCCGCGCCACGCCTTGCGCGCCGTGGTGGACCGCTTCAAGGCCAAGGGCCTGACCCCAGTCTGCGCGATGGAGCTGGAATTCTTCCTGATCGACGATTCCGGCAAAACCATGCAGGTTCCGGCAAGCCCTCGTTCGGGCAAGCGTCGCAAGGCGGCCGAAACCCTGTCGATCCGCGCGCTTGACGCCTTCGACACCTTCTTCACCGACCTTTACGACGCCTGCGAGGCGATGGACATTCCGGCCGACACCACCACCTCGGAAACCGGGCTTGGCCAGTTCGAAGTGAACCTGATGCATTGCGACGATCCGCTGCGCGCCGCCGATGATGCCTGGCTGTTCAAGATGCTGGTCAAGGGTCTGGCCCGTCGCCACGGCTTTGCCGCCAGCTTCATGGCCAAGCCTTATCCGGAATATTCCGGCTCGGGCCTGCATACCCATTTCAGCCTGATTGATGAAAAGGGCGACAACGTGTTTGATTCTGGCGGCCCGAAAGGCACCGCGATCATGCGCCATGCCGTTGCCGGTTGCCTGAACGCGATGAAGGATTCCGCGCTGATCTTTGCACCGCACCAGAACTCTTACGAACGTCTGGTGCCCGGCAAACACGCGCCGACCTCCATCGCCTGGGGCTATGAAAACCGCACGACGGCGATCCGCATCCCGGCAGGTTCCACCGCGGCCCGGCGCATCGAACACCGCGTGGCGGGGGGCGATGTGAACCCCTATCTCATGCTCGCCGCCATTCTGGGTGCGGCACTCGACGGGATCGAGAACGAGATGGACCCGCCGACCCCGATCGTCGGCAATGCCTATGCGCTGGATGATCTGGCGCAGATCCCGGCAACCTGGGAGGATGCCATCGACGCGCTGGAGCAAAGCACCATCGTGTCGCGGTTCCTGCACCCCGAGCTTATCAAGAACCTGATCTCGACCAAGCGTCAGGAATTGCACTACATCGGTGAGCTGACGGAACAGGAACGCATCGACCTCTACCTCGACACGGTTTGACGTCAGAGATTCACCAACTCCGGCTCGATTTCCTGCAAGAAATCGGATTGCTCAAACTCCTGCATCGTCCCCCCTTGACCAACCGGGGGGGCCTTGCGCTACCCTTCCCTCAGGAAACCACGGACCTTTCATGCTGATCGGAATTCTGCAAACCGGCCTTGCGCCCGAGGCTCTCGCCCCCGAAATGGGCGATTACCCGGACATGTTTGCCCGCCTGCTGGACGGCCATGGATTCACCTTCCGCACCTATAAGGTGGTGGAGGGCGAATTCCCCGGCACCGTCACCGAGTGCGAGGGCTGGCTCATCACCGGCTCGCGCCATGGGGTCTATGAGGACCACGCCTGGATTCCACCGCTTGAGGCCTTTATCCGCGACAGTTTTGTCGCACATGTGCCGATGGTCGGCGTCTGCTTTGGCCACCAGATCATCGCACAGGCGATGGGGGGCCGCGTCGAACGCTATGCCGGCGGCTGGGCCGTGGGGGCCACGGATTACGACTTTGGCGGCCAGACCATGACGCTGAATGCCTGGCACCGCGATCAGGTGGTGGAGGCGCCCAAAGGGGCCAAGGTCATCGCCACAAACGATTTCTGCACCAACGCCGCCTTGCTTTACGATGACAAGGCGCTGACCGTGCAGGCCCACCCCGAATTCCGCCCCGAATTCGTCGATGGTCTGATGAAGACAAGGGGCAAGGGGCTGGTTCCCGACGAGGTGATGGCAGAGGCCACCACCAAACTGGGTGCGCCTCTGCAAGACAAGACCATGGCTGCGCAAATCGCGGCTTTCTTCAAGGCCCCCCGGTCCTTGCAGGCGCGTTCCGCCTGATCTTGGGTCGGGGTCAACCCGAACAAAATAGTGTGACATATGTCCAAATGGACCGACCAACTGCCCGAGGCAGCCCGCGAATATATTGGCAACCGGCGTGTGGATGAGGTGGAATGCGTGATCGGCGATATTGCCGGTGTGGCGCGTGGCAAGGCCATGCCCGCGGCGAAGTTTGCCAAGCAGACCAATTACTTCCTGCCGAACTCGATCTTTTTGCAGACCATCACCGGCGAATGGGCCGACAACCCCTTTGACGCCTTTACCGAACCCGACATGATCCTTGAACCCGATTGGTCCACCGCCACCGCCGCCCCCTGGACGGCAGATGTGACCTTGCAGGTGATCCACGACGCCAAGGACCAGATGGGCAACCTCGTCGGCTTTTCGCCGCGCAACGTGCTGCGCCGGATCGTCAAGCTTTACAACGATCAAGGCTGGACCCCGGTTGTCGCGCCGGAGATGGAATTCTTCCTGACCGCCCGCAACATTGACCCCAACCTGCCGGTCGAACCGCCGATGGGCCGCACCGGCCGCAAGGCGGCGGGCAAGCAGGCCTATTCGCTGTCGGCGGTGGATGAATACGGCAAGGTGATCGACGACATCTATGATTTCGCCGAGGCGCAGGGGCTGGAAATCGACGGCATCCTGCAAGAAGGCGGTGCGGGCCAGATCGAGTTGAACCTCGCCCATGGCGATCCGGTGCGGCTGGCCGATGATGTGTTCTTCTTCAAGCGCCTGATCCGCGAGGCCGCCCTGCGGCATGATTGCTTTGCCACCTTCATGGCCAAACCCATCGCGGGCGAACCGGGCAGTGCGATGCACATCCACACCTCGGTGGTGGACATGAAGACCGGCAAGAACATCTTTTCTGGCCCCAAGGGGGTGGAAACCGACGCCTTCCAGCATTTCATCGGCGGGCTGCAAAAGCATCTTGGCGCCGGGGTCGCGCTGTTCGCGCCCTATGTGAACAGCTATCGCCGTTATGTCCCCGACTTTGCCGCGCCGATCAATCTGGAATGGGGCCGCGACAACCGCACCACCGGCCTGCGAGTGCCGATCTCGTCGCACGCCGCGCGCCGGGTGGAGAACCGCCTGCCGGGGATGGATTGCAACCCCTATCTCGGCATCGCGGCAACGCTGGCCTGCGGCTATCTTGGCCTGATGAACAAGGTCACGCCGCGGCCGGAGTTTTCCGGCAACGCCTATATCGACAGCGATGAGATCCCGACCACGCTGGGCGATGCCTTGGACCTGCTGGAGGAAGACACCGCCCTGACCGAGGTGATGGGCGCGGATTTCTGCAAGGTCTATGACAGCGTAAAGCGCAATGAATACAAAGAGTTCCAGCAGGTTATCAGCCCGTGGGAGCGCGAACACCTTCTGTTGAACGTGTAAGGGCGCGCCATGAATCTTCTGCATGTGAATGACCGGGCGGGGGAATACCCCCCGTCCTATTACGCCGCCACGCGCGCCGAATTTGCCCCCTGCCCTGCGTTGCAAGGTGAGGTTCGGGCCGATGTCTGCGTCGTCGGCGCGGGCTATACCGGGCTTTCGGCCGCGCTGCATCTGGCCGAAAAGGGCCTTTCCGTCGTGGTGCTGGAGGCGCATAGGGTGGGCTTTGGGGCCTCGGGCCGCAATGGCGGGCAGGTTGGATCGGGCCAGCGGCAGGATCAGATCTGGCTGGAAAAGACCGTCGGACGCGAGGATGCCCATCGCATGTGGGCCTTGGCCGAGGATGCGAAAGCCTTGGTCAAAGACCTGATTGCACAGCATGATATGCCGGTCATCTTTTATCCCGGCATCGCCCATGCCTGCTGGAGCGACGCCGAAGTGCGTGACACCCACGCCTATGCCGAAAAACTGCACCGTGATTATGGCTATGACCAGTTGCAACCGCTGGACCGCGAGGGAATCCAGCGGCTTATCGGCTCGAAAGCCTATAAGGGCGGCGAGGTGGATCGCGGCGCGGGCCATGTGCATCCCTTGAACTACGCAATCGGTCTGGCGCAGGCCGCGCAAAAGGCGGGTGCGGTGATCCACGAAATGTCGGAAGTGCTGCGGCTGGAAAGCGGCGCCAAGCCCGTGGTCCACACCGCCCAAGGCCGGGTCATATGTGATCAGGTGATTTTGGCCGCCAATGGCTATCTGGGCGATCTGGAACCAAAGGTTGCGGCAAAAGTCATGCCGATCAACAACTTCATCGTTGCGACCGAACCTTTGGGCGACCGGGCGAAGGAAATCCTGTCTGAACCCGTCGCTGTGGCCGACACCAAATTCGTGGTGAATTACTGGCGGCTTTCCGAAGACAATCGTCTGCTGTTTGGCGGCGGCGAAAGCTATGGCTACCGCTTCCCCGATGTGGTCCGCACCGTGTCAAAACCCATGCTGGAGATTTATCCGCAGCTCAAAGACGCCCGGATTGATTACGCTTGGGGCGGTACGCTGGCGATTACCATCAACCGCATGCCCTGCTTTACCCGGCCCGCCGCCAATATCATGTCGGCCTCGGGATATTCCGGGCATGGGGTGGCGATGGCGACGCTGGCAGGCAAGCTGATGGCCGAAGCGGTGGCCGGAAACGCAAGCGGTTTTGATCTGATGGCCAGCCTGCCGCAGCCACGCTTCCCCGGTGGTGCGGCGCTGCGCTGGCCTTTGTTGGTGCTGGCCATGAGCTGGTATTCCCTGCGCGACCGCTTGGGTCTTTGACCCTGCGTCATCGGCGGAAATCGCCGCCTTGGAAGAATTTTCTCTAGTTTGTCACGGCAGAAGAACATAAAGCTTTCCTAAATAAGAGTTTCAGGAAAGCTTCACATGCCCGCTGCCCAGCCGAGCCTTTCAGCGCAATCCCTCCCCCCCCAAGCTCTCGCTCCAAATGTCTATGACGCGGAACCGATCCCCGAGGCCGCCCGCGCCGAGATTGACCGGCTGCTCGCCTCGGGTGATCTCTTTCGCTACACCGCACCCGAAGGCGCCCCCGTGGCGCTGTTGGAGCAGGAATTCGCCGACCTGATGGGCAGCAAATACGCCCTCGCCGTGGCCTCTTGTTCGGCCGCCTTGTTCCTGTCGCTCAAGGCGCTCGACCTGCCGCGCGGGGCGCGCGTTCTGATCCCGGCCTTCACCTTCGCCGCTGTGCCTTCGGCCGTGGTCCATGCCGATTGTGTGCCGGTTCTGGTGGAAGTCGGCGACAATTACCGTGTCGATATGGCGGATTTCGCGGCCAAGCTGGACGATGCGCAAGCGGTGATGATTTCCCATATGCGCGGCCATACCAGCGACATGGACGCCATCATGGCCCTGTGCGAGGCCCGCAACATTCCTGTGGTCGAAGACGCCGCCCATTCCCTTGGCACGGAATGGCATGGCAAGAAGATCGGCACCATCGGCAAGATCGGCTGCTTTTCCTTCCAGTCCTACAAGCTGGTGAACGCGGGCGAAGGCGGCATCCTCATCACCGATGACCCGGAAATTGCCGCGCGCTGCGTCATCATGTCGGGCGCCTACGAATCAAACTGGAAAAAGCATCCCGGCATGCAGAACAGCTATATGCTGTGGCAAAACAAATTGCCGCTCTACAACATGCGGATGCAGAACCTCTCGGCCGCCGTGATCCGCCCGCAACTGCCCTTGGTGGCCGAACGCGTCGCAAAGGGCCGCACCGGGCATGACCGGGTGGCGGCCACCCTGAACACCTCTGCCCATCTGACGGTGCCCCCGGCCCTGCCCCCCGAGGAGCGCGCCCCCGATTCCATCCAGTTCAACCTCTGCGGCGACTGGTCCGACGCCCAGGCGCTGGCCTTTCAGGCCGAGGCGAAAAAGCGCGGCGTCTCGGTGCAGGTCTTTGGCCTGTCAGAGGGCAATGCGCGCGCCTTTTGGAACTGGGAATTTCTTGGCCCGGAGTCCTTCGGCGGGGCAGACCTGCCGCAGACCCGTGCCATGCTGATGCGGGCTTGCGATGTGCGTCTGCCGACGCGGTTGACCGAAGCCGAGCTGGATTTCATCGCCATGGCACTGGTTGCCGCCGCCGAAACCGTGCGCGGAAGGATCGCGGCATAAATCATGCGCGGGCGGGCATTTTTCCTCTTGCAGCCGCCCGTGCCATCCCCTATTTGACCGCCATCCGGCAGGTATGCGGGCGTAGCTCAGGGGTAGAGCATAACCTTGCCAAGGTTAGGGTCGTGAGTTCGAATCTCATCGCCCGCTCCAGTCGGATCGCTTCAAAGGCCGCCTTCGGGCGGCCTTTTGCTTTTGCGCCCCCTGCCTGCATAAGCCACAAAATTCCTGCCGCTTTCCTCTTGCGCCCTCCTCACGCTTTGGCTAATACCCCGCTCACGGAGTGCGGGCGTAGCTCAGGGGTAGAGCATAACCTTGCCAAGGTTAGGGTCGTGAGTT
>CAYMRX010000006.1:0-193082 GCA_964393035.1 uncultured Tabrizicola sp. | reverse complement strand
CGAATCTCATCGCCCGCTCCAAAAACAAAAGGGCGTAGCCGCAGGGCTGCGCCCTTTGTCTTTGCCCGCTTGCCCAACTCTTGCCCCGACCCAACTCTTGCCCCACCCCGGCTCTTGCCCTGCCTCCGCTGCCGCCTTAGGTTTCGCCAAACAAAAGGGCATTGTGGCATGAAGCGGGCTTTCATCACCGGAACGGCAGGATTCATTGGCTTTCATCTGGCCAAACTGCTGTTGGACAAAGGCTGGCAGGTGCATGGGCTGGACGGCATGACCAGCTATTATGACATCGCCCTCAAACGCGCCCGCCTTGCCATCTTGCTGCAAAATCCCGGCTTCACCCAGACCGAGGCCATGCTGGAGGATGCCGAGGCCGTGATGCAGGCCGCCCGCGCCGCCCGGCCCGATGCGATCATCCACCTCGCCGCACAGGCGGGCGTGCGCTACAGCCTTGAGGCCCCGCGCGCCTATATTGACAGCAATCTCGTCGGCACTTTCAACGTGATGGAGGCCGCGCGCGAATTGCAGGTGGAGCATCTGCTGATGGCCTCCACCTCCTCGGTCTATGGCGCGAATGAGGACATGCCCTTCCGCGAGACCGACAAGGCCGATCACCCGCTGACCATCTATGCCGCGACGAAAAAGGCCAATGAGGCGATGGGCCACGCCTATGCCCATATCCACAATCTGCCGGTGACGATGTTCCGGTTCTTCACCGTCTACGGGCCTTGGGGCCGCCCCGACATGGCGCCCTTCAAATTCACCAAGGCGATTCTCGCGGGAGAGCCGATCGACATCTACAACAATGGCGAGATGTGGCGCGATTTCACCTATGTCACCGATCTGGTTCAGGGCATTGCCGGGCTGATCGAGGCCCGCCCCACCCGCCCCGCCACCCGCGCGGAGATTGCCGAAGGCGACAGCCTGTCGCCCGCAGCCCCCTTCCGGGTGGTGAACATCGGCAATGGCCAAAAGGTGCGGCTGATGGATTTCATCGAAGCCATCGAGGCCGCAACCGGCAAAAAGGCCCTGCGCAACTACCTGCCCATGCAGATCGGCGACGTCCCCGCCACCTGGGCCGACGCGGGCCTTTTGCACAGCCTGACCGGCGGCTGCCCGGCCACCGATATCCGCGACGGCATGCGCGCCTTTGTCGACTGGTATCGCGGGTATTACCAGCTCTGAACCCCGCTTATCGGCTTGACGCGGGCAACGGCCTTGCCTAAATCAGGCCTCAGGATGGCGGGTGGGCAGGCAGGCTATGCGCTGGATTGCAAATCCATGTAGATCGGTTCGATTCCGATACCCGCCTCCAATTCCACTAAATCGCTAGATTGCAGTCTATCTTCGCCAGAAGTGGCGATTGATTTCATTGAGAATGTAGACCGTGGGCCATCTTTGATCGGAAGATGTGCAGCTAGTGGGGCATCTGCGCTGTTCCGTGCCGAATGCTCCGCCGCCACAGATGAATCCCGCGTGCTGGGGTTGAAGCCGGTCCGCTCAATCCCTCAACCCCAGTCCAGCACCACCTTGCCCGACAGCCCCGAGCGCATGGTTTCAAACCCCGTCACAAACTCATCCGCCTTGAAGCGATGGGTGATGACGCGGCGCACATCCAGGCCATTTTCCAGCATGGCGATCATCTTGTACCAGGTTTCAAAGATTTCCCGGCCATAGACGCCCTTGATGGTGATGGCCTTGAAGACGATGCGGCTCCAATCGACCGGTGATTTGCCCGGCGGGATGCCCAACATGGCAATGCGGCCCCCCATCACCAGATTGTCGACCATCTGATCCAGCGCCTGCTGATTGCCGCTCATCTCCATGCCGACATCAAAGCCTTGGCTCATCTTCAGGCTGGGATAGACCGAGCGCAGATCGGTTTCCGCCACATTCACCGGCACCACATCCGCCACCTGCGCCGCCAGTTCCAGCCGTGCCGGGTTGACGTCGGTAATCACCACATGCCGCGCGCCAACGTGCCGCGCGACGGCTGCCGCCATGATGCCGATCGGCCCCGCTCCGGTAATCAGCACATCCTCGCCCACCAGATCAAACGAAAGGGCTGTGTGAACCGCATTGCCCAAAGGGTCCAGAATGGCGCCGATCTCGTCGTCAATCGTGTCCGGCAAGGGCACGACGTTAAAGGCCGGAAGCCGCAGGAATTCGGCGAACGCCCCCTGCTCATTGACGCCAATCCCCCGCGTCGCCGGATCAAGATGGAACTTGCCCGCGCGCGATTGGCGGCTGAGTTTGCCGATCAGATGCCCCTCGCCCGAACAGCGCTGGCCAATCTCCAGCCCCTCGACCAAGGCCCCCTTGGCGACGATCTCACCGGCAAATTCATGCCCCGTGACCAGCCCCACCGGCACCGTGCGCGCGGCCCACTCATCCCAGTTCCAGATGTGGATATCGGTGCCGCAGATCCCGGTCTTCTTCACCTTGATAAGCACATCCTCCGGCCCGATCTCCGGCACCGCGCGGTCCACCGCCCAAAGCCCCACTTCGGGTTTCACTTTCGCCAAGGCTTTCATCAGATCACTCCCGTCTCGCGGCCCGCCGAGGCAAAGGCCTCGAGAGCAAAATCCAAGTCCTGCAACGACAATTTCGCATTCATCTGCGTGCGGATCCGCGCGCGCCCATGCGGCACCACCGGATAGAAAAACGCCGACACCATGACGCCGCGCGCATCCAAGGCGCGGGCAAAATCTTGGGCCTTCGGGGCATCGCCGATCATCACCGGAATGATCGGATGCTCCCCCGGCAAAAGGGTGAAGCCCGCGGCCGTCAATCCCGCCCGCCAATGCGCCGCATTGCGAAACAGCGCCGCGCGCAGATCATCGGCCGCCTCGACGATATCGAAAGCCGCCAGCGCCGCCCCCACCACCGCAGGCGGCAAGGCATTGGAAAAAAGATAGGGCCGCGCGCGCTGGCGCAAAAGGTCAATCACCGCCCGCGGCCCGGCAATATAGCCGCCCAAGGCGCCCCCAAGGGCCTTGCCAAGCGTGCCGGTCAGAATGTCCACCTTCACCCCGGCATGGGCTGGCGTTCCACGCCCCTGCGGCCCCATGAACCCGGTCGCATGACAGTCATCCACCATGGTCAGGCAATCGTAAGCCTTTGCAATCCGGTCGATTTCCTTCAGATCGGCCAGATAACCATCCATCGAAAAGACGCCATCCGTCGCGATCATCACGAACCGCGCGCCCGCATCGCGCGCAGCTTTCACCTGCGTCTCAAGATCGGCCATATCCCCATTCTGGAAGCGATAGCGCCGCGCCTTGCACAACCTTATGCCGTCGATGATCGAGGCATGGTTCAGGCTGTCAGAGACAATCGCATCCTCCTCACCCAAAAGCGGCTCAAACAGCCCGCCATTGGCGTCAAAACAGGCGGCAAACAGGATGGCATCCTCCATCCCCAAAAAGCCCGCGATACGCCGCTCCAACTGCCTGTGCAGATCTTGCGTGCCGCAGATGAACCGAACCGAGGCCATGCCATAGCCATGGCTTTGCATCGCGGCCCCGGCCGCTGCAATCAGACGCGGATCATCGGCCAGCCCAAGGTAATTGTTGGCGCAAAGGTTCAGCATCTTGCGGCCGCCAATCGTCACCCGTGCGCCCTGCGGGCCTTCGATCAAACGCTCGCGCTTCATCAGCCCATCGGCCTCGATCTGCGCAAGGGTGGCGGTCAGGTGGTCGAGAAAACGAATATCTGCCATAATGGAAATCCTCCAACTTAACGGATGATGCGCCCGCGCCCCTCATATGTCAAGATAGCGGAAATTTTCCGCCAATACGGATTTTTCGCCAGTGCCGCCTAAGTATTCTGGGGGCCCGGCGGTAAAACACCGGGGTATCTCAACTGTCCTGCACGATCAGTATGGCGCGCGCCGCCCCGGCCTCGGCCCAGATCGCATGATCGCGGTCAGCGGGGTAACGCGCGGTATCGCCGGGGCCCAAGAGGCTCTCCTCCTCACCCGAGCGCACCCGAAGCGCACCCTCCACCACCGTCAGATGCTCGCGGCAGCCGGGACTGTGCGGCTCACTTTCCAAGGCACCGCCGGGACCGAAGGTCAGATCATAGACCTCATGCTCGCCCACCGCCTCGGCGGGCGACAGGATGCGGATCGACACCGCGCGCCCGCGCCCGAGGATCACTGGGGCGCTGGCCGCGCGCATGACCACGATGCCAGGTTCGGGCTTGCCTTCCAGCAATCCCGCGAAATCCACCTGAAGCGCCTGCGTCAGGTTCCACAGCGTCGCCACCGTGGGCGAGGATTCGCCGCGCTCGATCTGGCTGACCATGCTGCGCGACACGCCCGACAGTTTCGCCACCGCATCCAGCGACAGCCCACGCGCCTTGCGCGCATCGCGCAAGGAGGCAGCCAGCCGGTCGTGAATGTCGGAACGCGGGTTCATGGGATGCACCCTGCCCAAGCCCCCCCATGCCGTCAACCGCAACCTGCGGTTTTCGTCAACTTCGCAACCCCCTCAGGTGCCGCAGAAGGTCACATAGGCCCCAAACCCTTCCGGCGCAGGCAGGGCAAAGCCCTCGCGCCCCTGCGCCCCGTCAAAGGGCCGCTGCACCTCGGCCAGCAGTGCGTCGAACGGCACCATATCGCCGGCTGACGCGGCCTGAAGCGCCGTCTCGACCAGATGGTTGCGCGGGATCACGGCCGGATTGACGCGGCGCATGGCGGCCAGATCAGGGCCTGCCGCCTGCCAGCGCGCCTGCCAATCGGCAAAGGCGGGGGCAACCGGCCGCCCCTCGCTCAGCGCGCGGAAAAACCCGGTCCAGTCCTGCCCCGGCAAAAGTGCCAGAAGATCATCGGTCAGTGCCGCATCTGGCGCCGCAAGGCCAAGCTTCGCCGCCATGACGGAAAGGAACGCCTCACGATAGATCCCGGCAATCGCCGACAGCCGCGCATTGGCCAGCGCCACTGCCTGCGCCTCATCGGCATCGAAAAAGGGCAACAGACACTCTGCCAGCCGCGCCAGATTCCAGCCAAGGATCAAGGGCTGGTTGCCATAGGCATAGCGCCCCTGCCGGTCGATCGAGGAAAACACTGTGCCCGGCGCATAGCCTTCCATGAAGGCGCAGGGGCCATAGTCGATGGTCTCACCTGACAAGGCCATGTTGTCGGTGTTCATCACACCATGAACAAAGCCCACGCCCATCCACTGCGCGATCAACCGGGCCTGCGCCTGCGTCACGGCATCAAACAGGCCCAAGGCGTCGCCGGGGGCAAGATGCGGATAATGCCGCGCGATGGTGTAATCCAAAAGCGCGGCCAGCTTGGCATCTTCGCCCCGCGCGGCCAGGAACTGAAAGCTGCCGATGCGAATATGGCTGGCCGCCACCCGCGCCAGCACCGCGCCGGGCAGGGCCTGACCCTCGCGCCAGACGGTTTCGCCCGTCGCCACCACGGCCAGCGCGCGGGTGGTCGGAATGCCCATGGCCGCCATCGCCTCGGAAATCAGATATTCGCGCAGCATCGGCCCGACCGCCGCCTTGCCATCGCCGCCGCGCGAAAACGGCGTCCGGCCCGAGCCTTTCAGTTGAATGTCAAAGCGCCGCCCTTCCGGGTCCAGCACCTCCCCCAGAAGATGCGCCCGCCCGTCGCCCAGTTGCGGAGAAAAGCCGCCAAACTGGTGCCCGGCATAGGCCAGCGCCACCGGTTCCGCGCCGGGGGGCAAAGCCGCGCCGGAAAACCAGCTGGCGGCTTCGGCCTGCACCTGCGGATCGAACCCCAGATCCGCCGCCAGCCCTTTATTCCACGCCAGAAGCCGGGGCGCAGGCGCAGGGTCCGGGTCCAGCCGCAGGAAAGTGCCCGGCAGATCGCGCATCCACGTATTGTCAAACCGGATCATACCCGCCCCCATCTCTTTCCCCTTCCATATGGGGTCAAAGCGGTGCGGGGCAAGCGGGGCCATTCCACCACCGAGGGGATCGGGCGGTATGCGGCCCTGTTGCCCGAAATGTCTGAGGGAATCGCCGAGCATCTGGCGCGCTGAGGGCCGAGTGTGAACGAGGCGGCAAACCGCCTTGCAAACCGCGCCACCTGATTTTCTGCTAAGTGTTGGTCGGGGCGAGAGGATTCGAACCCCCGGCCTACGGTACCCAAAACCGTCGCGCTACCAGACTGCGCTACGCCCCGACGCCCGCTTCCTAACCCGTCGCGCGGCAAATGAAAAGCGCCTCGTCACACCTTTCCTCCGCAGCGCCCCGCATCGGCCGGGGCCTCCGGCGGGAGTATTTCAAAAGGCGCAAGACCAAAGGCACACAGCCTCAAGGATTTGCGCCTTTGGAAATACTCAGCTTGGCGACGCCAGCAACGGCGCGGGACAACTGCCCATGTGCCCCCGCTCTCTACGGCGCGTCACAGGCCCAGGCTGCGCCGTCTTGCGCAATGGCCGGGTGGCGCAAGACCGCGCCGGGCAGAATGCCCATCGGGCGGGCAAGGCCGCCGTTGATCTCCAGCACAAAGGCCACGCCTTCGCCGCCGTCGATCAGAGCCTCGCTCATCGGTTCGGCCCTGTCTTGGACATGGGTCACAAGCCCGGTGGCATCGGCAAAGATGATGTCCAGAGACAGCGGGGTATTCTTCATCCAGAAGGTGGCATGTTTCGGGGCGGGGAAGATAAACAGCATGCCCGACGCCATCGGCATCTGATCGCGGAACATCAGGCCGCGGGCGCGTTCATCGGGATCATCCGCCAGATCGACGGAAAAACGCTGCACCGCCCCAAAAAGCGTGCGCAGTTCCACCTGATCGGGGGCGCAATCGGCGCGTGCCGCCCCGGAGAGGGCGGCCAGTGCCAGAAGGATCAGGCCCGCAGGGCGGAATCCCACGACAGCACCTGAACGGCCATCCGGCCCCGCTTGCCTTCCACGATGCGCAGACCGACGGCCTCGCCGGCTTGCAGATCGGCAAAACCGGAATGGCGCAGAACCTCGACATGGATGAACACATCTTCCGATCGGCCAAAGACATTGCCAAAGCCAAAGCCCTTGCCCTTGTCGAACCATTTGACCCGCGCCGGTTCAATCGGCAGCGCGGCAAGGTCCGCCAGATTTTCCTGCACGGATTCGTCGTCCAGCGGGAACGGCACGCCGACCGGCGGCTCGATCTTCAAAATCTCGACAGCCTGAATCCCGCGCTGGGTGCGCTGCACGCGCGCGGTGATGCCCGCGCCATCCGCCACGGAGCTTTGGCCGAAATTCCTCAGGATATTGGCATGCAGCAGGATGTCCGACGGCTCGTCATCCACAACGATGAAACCAAACCCCTTTGCCGGATCAAACCATTTCACGCGCCCGAGCACGACGTGCGACGCGTCTTCTTCTTCTGTCATTTCAGAGCCGTTTCCCCAGATAAAGCCCACACTTACACATGCGGCTAAAGGACCCTGACTTGCAAGCCAATTCAATCTATCTTTTAGACCTCGCCAAAGGTGACAAACCACTCGTCAAGCGCGAAAAATCAGGGGTTCAGCCGCTGAACCTGCCACCCGTCCGCTTGCGAAGCGCGGGTCCAGCGGAACCGGTCATGCAGCCGAAAAGCGCCATCCGCCCAGAATTCGATCTCGATCGGCCGGATCCGGAAACCGCCCCAGAAGGGCGGGCGTTTCGGCATCGGGCCTTGGGTCACGGTGACCTTTGCCACCTCGGCCAGCAGCGCCCCGCGCGAGGAAAGCGGTTGGGACTGGTGGCTTGCCCAAGCCCCCAAACGCGATTGCAACGACCGCGAGGCGTAATAGGCGTCGGCCTGCGGACCGTCTTCGCGGCTGACGATCCCGCGCACCCGGATCTGACGGCGCAGCGATTTCCAGTGCATCACGAAAGCCGCCTTGCCCGCGGCGTCAATCTCTTGCCCCTTGGTGCTGGTATAATTGGTGTAGAACACAAAGGCCCCACCGCCTTCGCCCGCCCCCTCGATTTCCTTCAGCAGCACCATGCGCACGTTTGGCATGCCGGTTGCGTCCACGGTCGAAAGCGCAATCGCGTTGGGATCATTCGGCTCGCTGCCCTCGGCCTCGGTCAGCCAGCTTTGGGCGATGGCAAAGGGATCCTCGCCCGCGAAAATTCCGGCTCTGTCGCTCATGGTCTTCCTTCCCTTGCGTCAGCCACCCGCTCTTGCGAGAGGCTGGGCTTTGGCCTATTCGTCTCATTCACAATCAAGGGTGGATGAGGGCAACCGAATGTCAATGGGCGTAAATGCGGGACTGATGGCGGGCAAGCGCGGCCTTATCATGGGGCTTGCGAATGACAAATCCATCGCATGGGGCATCGCCCAGCAATTGGCCGCCCATGGCGCCGAGATTGCGTTTTCCTATCAGGGCGAGGCCTTGAAAAAGCGGGTGGAACCCCTGGCCGCCTCGATCGGGATGAACACCTTTGTCGAATGTGATGTGACGGATGAGGCGTCGATGGACGCGCTTTTCGCCGCATTGGCCGCGAAATGGGGCAAGATCGACTTTCTGGTGCATGCCATCGGCTTTTCCGACAAGAACGAATTGCGCGGCCGCTATGTCGACACCTCGCGTCAGAACTTCCTGATGACGATGGATATTTCGGTCTACAGCTTTACCGCCGTGTGCCAGCGTGCGGCCGCCATGATGAACGAAGGCGGCAGCCTTCTGACCCTGACCTATTACGGCGCCGAAAAGGTCATGCCGCATTACAACGTCATGGGCGTGGCCAAGGCCGGACTTGAGGCGTCGGTCAAATATCTGGCCGAAGATCTGGGCAAGGACGGCATCCGGGTGAACGCCATCTCGGCCGGCCCGATCAAGACGCTGGCCGCCTCTGGCATTGGCGATTTCCGCTACATCATGAAATGGAACGAGTTGAACTCGCCCCTGCGCCGCAATGTGACGCAGGATGAGGTCGGCAAATCTGCGCTTTACCTGCTGTCGGATCTTGGCTCTGGCACCACGGGCGAGAACCTGCATGTGGACGCGGGCTATCATGTCGTCGGCATGAAGGCGGTGGATGCGCCCGACATCGATGTGGTGACGGGCCGCAAGGAATGACCTGGGCGGCGTTCTTCGCCGCTTGGGCGGTGCATTTCGTCGCCGCCGCCTCGCCGGGGCCCGCGGTTTTCGTCACCGCGCGCACCGGCGTCACCCGCGGGTTCCGCACCGCCTGCTGGCTGGGTGTGGGGGTCGCGCTTGGCGCCTGTTTCTGGGCCATGGCCGCCTATCTGGGCCTGTCGGTGCTGTTCAAGGCTTTGCCCTCGCTGTTTCTTGCCTTCAAGATTGCGGGCGGGCTGTTCCTGTGCTGGATCGCCTTTCAGATGTGGCGGCATGCCGATCAGCCGATCGACAGCGCCGCCGAAGGCGCGCGCAGCGACGGGGCCTTGGCGGCCGTGTGGCTTGGGATGACCACGCAATTTGCCAATCCAAAGGCTGCGGTGTTCTTTGGCGCCGTCTTTGTCGGCCTTGTGCCGCCGCATACCGCGCCGCTCTGGCTGGCCGCGTTGATGCTTGTCATCTTTGCCAATGAGCTGTTTTGCAATGTCATCGTGGCGCGGATTTTCTCGACCGAGGTTTCGCAGCGCGGTTATGCACGTTACAAAGCCCGGATTGACCGCATCTTTGGCGGCATCATCGGGATATTGGGCCTGAAGATCGCCACAACCTAAGGGCCAAGACCAGGAAGGGGAGCAGAATGACCGACCGTTTGCCGCATGAAAAAGGGTTCCATGTCTCTTGGGACCAGATCCACCGGGATGCCCGCGCGCTGGCCTGGCGGCTGGACGGCAAGGGACCGGGCGAAGGCGGGGCGTGGAAAGCCGTCGTCGGGATTACCCGTGGCGGGCTGGTGCCGGCGATGATCGTCTCCCGCGAATTGGACATCCGCGTCGTCGATACGATTTCGGTCATGTCCTATCACGCGGGTGGAGGTGCGGCCGATCAGCGGCAAACCGCAAAAGTCACCAAAAGCCCGCAAGAGGATCTGATGGGCGATGGCACCGGCATTTTGATCGTCGATGATCTGGTGGACAGCGGCAAGACGCTGGAACTGGTGCGCAGCCTTTATCCCAAGGCGCATTTCGCCACGGTTTACGCCAAGCCTTCGGGCAAGCCGATGGTGGACAGCTATATCACCGAAGTGAGCCAGGACACCTGGATCTTCTTTCCGTGGGATATGGCGCTGCAATACGTCCAGCCCTTCCGCGGCAAGGACTGACCGCACCTCTCCTCGGGCGCCTTCGGCTTTTCGTCGAGGCGCGAAACGTGGCGAAGCCAACGATGAGCATTGGATAAAGCATGACCCACCCCCTGAACCCCGCCATGGCCGCCACCTTTGCCCCCCCGGTGATGGAGGCGCGGCGCTGGTTGCAGGGGGTCAGCTTCCTGCCCGAGCGCCCGCTTATCAACGTCAGCCAAGCCGCCCCTGTCGACAGCCCGCCCGAAGGCTTGCGCCGGGCATTGGCCGAGGCCGCGCTGAACAACCCCGACGCCCATCTTTACGGCCCCGTTCTGGGCCTGCCCGCGCTCCGTGCCGAGATTGCCAGCCAGTGGTCGGCGGCCTACGGCGGCCAGATCGCTTCCGAACAGGTGGCCATCACCCAAGGCTGCAATCAGGCCTTCTGCGCGGTGATGTCCACGCTTGCCGGCGCGGGCGATGAGGTGATCTTGCCGACGCCGTGGTATTTCAACCATAAGATGTGGCTGGACATGCAAGGCGTCAAAACCGTGCCGCTGCCCGCAGGCGAAGGGTTGATTCCGGTGGCGGCAGAGGCGGCAAAGCTTATCACCGACCGCACCCGCGCCATCATTCTGGTCAGCCCCAACAACCCCGGCGGCAGCGAATACCCCGCCGAGACGCTGACCGCCTTCCACGCCCTTGCCCGCGCGCATGGGCTGGCGCTGATCGTCGATGAAACCTACCGCGATTTTGACAGCCGCTCCGGCCGCCCGCATGATCTGTTCACCGATCCCGACTGGGCGCGCGACTTCATCCATCTTTACTCGTTTTCAAAAACCTACCGGCTGACCGGGCACCGGGTGGGCGCGGTGGTTGCCGGCGCTGACCGGCTGGCGGAAATCGAGAAATTTCTGGATACCGTCGCCATCTGCCCCAGCCAGCTTGGCCAGATCGGCGCCCTGTGGGGCATGCAGAACCTTGCGCAATGGGTCGCGGGCGAGCGCGCCGAAATCCTTGCACGCCGCGCGGCCTTGGTGGGCGGGTTTTCGGCCCTGCCGGACTGGAAGCTTTTGGGCTGTGGCGCCTATTTCGCCTATGTCGAACACCCTTTCCCCATCGCATCGGATGCGCTGTGCAAGCGGCTGGTGGCCGAGGCGGGCCTGTTGATGCTGCCCGGCACCATGTTCCAGCCCGAAGGGTCCGAGACCGGAAAGCGCCAGATCCGCATTGCTTTCGCCAATGTGGATGCGGCGGGCATTAACGAAATGTTCAAGCGTCTGGCGGCTTGGCGGGCCTGAGGCCCATCTTGCCCCCTCTGGCCTGAGCGCATAGACAGGCCAGCAGCAACGCCCCAACAGGGAAACCCTGCCGATGTCCAAAGCTCCGCACCACACCGACGAAGAAGCCCCCCGCAAGAAGAAACGCGGTGCGGGCGTCATGGCTTGGGTTCTCATGGCTATGCTGGTCGCCGGTCTTGGTGGCTTTGGGGTGGAAAATTTCGGCGGCGGCGACAATGCGATTGGTCAGGTGGGCGAGACTGAAATCACCGCCAATGACTATGCCCGCGAAGTGCAAAATCAGGTCCGCGCCCTGTCGCAGCAATTCGGCACCGCGGTGTCGATGGCCGACGCCCGCGCCATGGGCATCGACAGGCAGGCGCTGGCCGGGCTGGTGAACCGCGCCGCCCTTGACAATGAGGCGGCCAAGATCGGCCTGTCGGTCGGCGATGCGGCGGTTGCGGCGGAACTCGGCAAGATCGCCGCCTTCCGCGGCTTGGACGGCAGCTTTGACCGCACCGCCTATGGCGATACGCTGAAGCAGAACAACACCAATGAGGCCGACTTTGAGACCGGGATCCGCCGCGACGTGGCACGCTCGTTGTTGACGGGCGCCGTGGCGGGCGGCGTGGTCGCCCCAGCGGCCCTGACCGACACGGTCTTTGCCTGGGCCGGTGAAAAGCGCGGGCTGACGATGCTGGTGCTGGACGAGGCCGCGCTTGACGCCCCCCTGCCCGCCCCGACCGAGGCCGAGATCAAGGCCCATTACGACGCCAACATCGCGGCCTACACCCGCCCCGAGGCCAAGCGTCTCCAATACGCAGCCCTTCTGCCCGAAACGCTGGGCGCCACGATGGACGTGCCCGAGGCCGAGGTACAAGCCGCCTATGACGCCCGTCGCGACGAATTTGTCATTCCCGAAAAGCGGTTGGTCGAACGGCTGGCCTTCGCCGATGACGCCGCCGCCGCCGAGGCCAAGGCCCGGCTGGACAAGGGCGCAACCTTTGAGGATCTGGTCAAGGAACGTGGCCTCACGCTCGATGATGTCGATATGGGCGATGTGACCAAGGCGGAACTCGCCGAGGCCGGTGACGCCGTTTTTGCCCAGCAAACCCCCGGTGTGGTCGGCCCGCTGCCCTCGTCGCTTGGCCCCGCGCTTTACCGGATGAATGCGGTGATGGCGGCACAGGAAACCACCTATGACGAAGCCAAGCCCGACCTTTTGAAAACCCTGCAAACAGCCGCCGCCGCCAAGGCGATTGCTGAAAAGGTGGAAGCCATCGACGATCTTCTGGCGGGCGGCGCCACGCTGGACGAGCTGTCCAAGGAATTCGGCATGGAGCTTGGCACCACCGACTATGCCGCCGGGGCCGCCGACAATGATGCGATCGCGAGCTACGCCGCCTTCCGCAAGGCCGCGGACGCGATCAAGGAAGGCGATTTTGCCGAGGCCACCTTGCTCGACGATGGCGGTCTGGTGGCGATGCAAATGCTGGAAACCGTGCCTCCCACCCCGGTGGCACTCGACAAGGTCATCGACCGCGTGACCGAAGAAACCCGCGCCGCCGCTTTGACCAAGGCCCTCGCGGCCAAGGCCACCACCGTAAAGGCCGCGGTTGATGCCGGGGCCACGCTGGAAAGCCAGGGCGCGGTGATCTCGGTTGAGCCGAAAGACCGGCAGGCGACGCTCGATGCCGCGCCGCCCACCCTGCTGGCAGCCGCCTTTGACATGGCACAAGGCGAGGTGCGGCTGGTCGAGGACGGTGACTTTGTGGCGCTGGTGCGCCTTGACAGCATCGTGCCTGCCGATGCGGCCAGCGAAGACGGCAAGGCGCTGCGCGAAGCCATTGCCGAGAGTGCCGAAGGCGACATCGCCTCGGATCTTTCTGTGCTGTTCACCGGGGCCGTGTCGCAACAGGCTGGCATCACGCTGGATCAACCGATGATCGACGCCGTCAACACCCAGCTTGGGAACTGAGCCCCCATGCGTCTGGAACCTTCTTACGAGGCCTTTGAACAGGCCTGGACCCAAGGCCGCAATCAGGTGGTCTATGCCCGGCTTGCCGCCGATCTGGACACCCCCGTCAGCCTGATGCTGAAACTGGCCGAGGCGCGGCCAGACACGTTCATGCTGGAATCGGTGACCGGGGGCGAGGTGCGCGGGCGCTACTCCATCGTCGGGATGAAACCCGATCTGATCTGGGAGTGCCGGGGCGAGCAAAGCCGCATCAACCGCGAGGCGCGGTTTGACAAGACGGCCTTTGCCGACCTGCCGGGCCACCCCCTGGAGAGTTTGCGCGCCCTTCTGGCCGAATGTCAGATCGACCTGCCCGAAGACCTGCCTGCGGTGTCGGCGGGGCTGTTTGGCTATCTCGGCTATGACATGATCCGGCTGGTGGAACACCTGCCCGATGTGAACCCCGATCCCTTGGGCCTGCCGGATGCGGTGCTGATGCGCCCCTCGGTCGTGGCGGTGCTGGATGGGGTCAAGGGCGAGGTGACGCTGGTCGCCCCGGCCTGGACCGGACAGGGCCTGTCGGCCCGCGCCGCCTATGCCCAAGCCGCCGAGCGGGTGATGGATTCTTTACGCGATCTTGACCGCGCCCCCGCCGCCCAGCGAGACTTGGGAGAGACGGCCGAGGTCGGCGAGATGCAGTCGAACTTCAGCCATGCGGGCTATCTTGCCGCGGTGGAAAAGGCCAAGGAATACATCCGCGCCGGCGACATCTTTCAGGTGGTGCCCTCGCAACGCTGGCGCCAACGCTTCGAACTGCCGCCCTTCGCGCTTTACCGCAGCTTGCGCCGCACGAACCCCTCTCCCTTCATGTTCTTCTTCAACTTCGGCGGCTTTCAGGTGGTGGGCGCCTCCCCGGAAATCCTTGTGCGCCTGCGCGAGGGCGAGGTCACCGTGCGCCCGATTGCAGGCACCCGCAAACGCGGCGCGACCCCCGAGGAGGACAAGGCGCTGGAGGCCGATCTTCTGGCCGACCAGAAGGAACTGGCAGAACATCTGATGCTCTTGGATCTTGGCCGCAACGATGTGGGCCGCGTGGCCAAACTTGGCACCGTGCGCCCGACCGAGAAATTCATCATCGAACGCTACAGCCACGTGATGCACATCGTCTCGAACGTCGTGGGTGAAATTGCTGACGGGCAGGACGCGCTGTCGGCGCTTCTCGCCGGCCTGCCCGCCGGTACGGTTTCGGGCGCGCCCAAAGTCCGCGCGATGGAGATCATCGACGAGTTGGAGCCCGAAAAGCGCGGCGTCTATGGTGGCGGTGTCGGCTATTTCGCCTGCAATGGCGAGATGGACTTCTGCATCGCGCTGCGCACCGCCGTGTTGAAGGATGAAACCCTGTATATTCAGGCCGGTGGTGGCGTGGTCTATGACAGCGACCCCGAGGCGGAATATATGGAAACCGTCAACAAATCCCGCGCGCTGCGCCGGGCGGCCGAAGACGCAGGGCTTTTCACCCGGCGCGGCAACGGCTGAGCCGCCCCGCCGCGGGCAGTACCTTGTCCTGATCGGGATATACCGGCTTTGACCTTGGGGGCTGCGCGCCCCCAAACCCCGCGGAGTATTTTCACAGGCGCAAATGCAAAGCGGCCTCTCTTTGTCTTGCGCCTTTTTAAATACTCTCGGGGGGAAGCGGCTTTGCCTGCAAAGCCGCGTGGGGGGCGAAGCGCCCCCATCTTTCGACGCCCGCGAGGGGTCTTATTCGCCCTGCATCAAGGCAGAGATCGGGGCCAAGACCACCGATGCCGCACGCCCTTCGACGGTCCATTCCATCAGCGCCGTGATGGTATCGGCCCGGGTGGAGCCGATCACCGCCACCTGCCCTTCTTGCGCCGCCTTGAAGGCTGCCCGGTCCAGATAGCGACGGATCAGCGGGGCCTCCTCGCCTTCGTCATCAAGGCTGCGGTAGATGGTGGCGGTTGGCAGACCCTCGCGGCGCGCCACCTGATCGGCGGCATTAAGCCCCCGGTCAAAGGTAATGAGCCCCCGCCCCTGATCGGCCAAGAGCGTCACCACCTCGGCCGACAGCTTGCCATCGTCCTGAAAGGTCGGCTTGGCGGTCTCCATCAGCGCCACGCTTTCCTCAAGCCCGGCCGCCATTCCGGCAAAGCTTTGTTCGAGATCCCCCGGCGTTGCCCCATCCGGGATGCCGGTCGCCAGCATCACCACTTCTTGGCCCGCCTTGCGGTAGACCGCCGCGGCCTCGGCCGCGCCATCGGCCAAGGGATCAAGGACGAAGGTGACCGGAAACGGCAGCGCAGCCAGCGCATCGCGCGGGACATCCGGCGCGCCATTGTCCACCAAAAGCACGGCAAAGAGCGGCTTGGCCTGCGGGTTCTCAAAGGCTTGCGCATAGCGGCGCAGCGGCGGCAGGTCGACCACGGGAGCCGTCTCGGGCGCCAGAATGGGGGTATCCTCGGTCACATCCGTCACCACGCCATCTTCGGGCGCGGCTTCGATCGCGGGCAGGCGCCCGGTCGTCACGCCATCGACGGTGTTTTCCGTCCGCTCGGCATCCGGAACAATCCGGCGCGGGGTCAGTGCGGTTTCGGAGGAGGTTTCGCGAGAAACGTCGGGGGGCGTTTCGTCAACGCTGTCAGGTGCCACCTCTGCGGTCGCGTCCGGCGCCGGATCGGCCGTAGCGACGGGGGCCTCAGTCACTGGGGTTTCGGTCACAGGGGTTTCGGTCACAGGGGTTTCAGCGTCAGGGGCTTCAGTGCCGGCGGCTTCAGTGTCGGGGGTCGTGGCCGCCGGTTGCGTCTCAGGCACCACCGTTTCAGGCACCACCGTTTCAGCAGCGGCAGCTTTCTCGGCGGCAGCGGGAGGGGGGGCCGTCTCGATGTCAGGCAAGCTGCCGGGGGCCGAGGGCAAGCTCAGATCCGGCACCACCAAGGCAGGCGGCGGCGCGTCGCTGTTGGTCAAGGGCTTCAACAGCGGTTCATCAGTTTCCGCAGGTGTCTTTGCCAAGGGGGCAGGATCGGCAATTTCCGGGTGTGCTTCTGACGGCTTCACCACAGGGCTTGCGGCCTCAACAGGCGTCGTCTTAGGCTTTTCCTCGGTGATCGCAGGCTGCTCGGTCGCGGCCAGATCCGCCTTGGGCTTCACCTTGATCGGGGCAATCTGGCTGGCCACCACCAGACCTCCGGCTGCAACAACGCCGCCCAGAACCACCCCCGTCACAAAATTCCGCACCACGCTTTGCCTCCACACGTCTTGGCTTTGGGCCTTGACGCCCCTTGCCCGCTCTGACCATCTATAGCCCGACTGCGCGCCCCCTTTATCCCCTTTCCGCCAAGGCCAAGCAAGATGCTGCTTTTGATCGACAACTACGACAGCTTTACCTACAACCTCGTGCATTATCTGGGCGAGTTGGGGGCCGATGTCACGGTCGTGCGCAATGACGCGATGAGCGTTCAGGACGCGCTGGCGCTTCGGCCCGAGCTGATCGTGCTGTCCCCCGGCCCCTGCGACCCTGCGCAGGCGGGCATTTGCATTCCTTTGACCAAGGCCGCCGCTGCCGCCGATGTGCCGCTTCTGGGCGTCTGCCTTGGCCACCAGACCATTGGCGAGGCCTTTGGCGGCGATGTGATCCGCTGCCATGAAATCGTGCATGGCAAGATGGGCGCGATGCATCACGACGGCAAAGGCATGTTCCGCGGCCTGCCCTCCCCCTTTCTGGCCACCCGCTATCATTCGCTGGTTGTGGACCGTGCGACGCTGCCCGACTGCCTTGAGGTGACCGCATGGCTGGAGGATGGCACCATCATGGGGCTGCGGCACCGCGAAAAACTGATCGAGGGCGTGCAGTTTCACCCTGAATCCATTGCCTCGGAACACGGCCATCAGCTTTTGAAAAACTTCCTCGATGCGGCAAAGGCGCGCGTCGCGGCATGAGCGATGTTCTCAAACCCCTGATCGGCATTGCCGCCACCCGCCCCCTGACCCGCGCCGAAGCGGAGGCCGCCTTTAGCTCCCTGTTCGAAGGTGCGGCGACGCCTGCGCAGATGGGCGGGTTCCTGATGGCGCTGCGCGTGCGCGGCGAGACGGTCGATGAATATGCCGCCGCCGCCTCGGTGATGCGGGCCAAATGCAACCCGGTCCGCGCGCCGAAAGGGGCCATCGACATCGTCGGCACCGGCGGCGACGGCAAGGGCACGCTGAACATCTCCACCGCCACCGCCTTTGTGGTGGCAGGCACAGGCGTTCCGGTTGCCAAGCATGGCAACAGGAATCTGTCGTCCAAATCCGGCGCGGCGGATGCGCTGACGGAAATGGGTCTGAACGTCATGGTCGGCCCCGAGGTGGTGGAGCGTTGCCTGACGGAGGCCGGGATCGGCTTCATGATGGCGCCGATGCACCACCCCGCCACCCGCCATGTCGCCCCAGTGCGGATGGAGCTGGGCACCCGCACCATCTTCAACATCCTTGGCCCGCTAACCAACCCCGCCGGGGTGAAGCGCCAGTTGACCGGCGCGTTTTCCGCCGCCCTGATCCGCCCGATGGCCGAGACGCTCCGCGCCTTGGGGTCGGAAAAGGCGTGGCTCGTGCATGGCGGCGATGGCTCGGATGAACTTTCCATCGTCGCCCCCTCGCCGGTCTGCGAGTTGAGCGCTGGTGAAATCCGCGAATTCATGGTGCATCCCGAAGACGCGGGGCTTCCCGCCTACCCGTTCGAGGCGATCCAAGGCGGCACGCCCGCTGAGAACGCCGTCGCCTTCCGCGCGCTTCTCGACGGGGCCAAGGGCGGCTTCCGCGATGCGGTCCTTCTCAACGCCGCCGCCGCGCTGGTGGTGGCAGACCGGGCGCCAAGCCTGAAAGACGGCGTTGAAATCGCAAGGGAAAGCCTCGACTCCGGCCGCGCCAAGGCCAAGATCGAGATGCTGGCCCGCCTGACCCATGCCTGAAATTCCGGCCCCGCCCGCAAGCTGGGCCGCCCTGCCCTTCTTCCAATCCGGCTGGCCCACCCTTGCCAACCGGCTGGCCCAAGCCCCGGCATGGCAGCCCGCTGACCCGTTCCGCGCCCTGCGCCTGACCCCGCGCGAGAAAACCCGTGTCGTGATCCTCGGCCAAGATCCTTACCCTACACCGGGCCGCGCCACCGGACTTGCCTTTTCCTTCCCCCCCGGAGAGCGCCCCAAACATTCGCTGAAAAACATCCTCGCCGAACTCAGCGCCGATACCGGCCAATCCCGCGCCGATGGCGACCTGACCGCTTGGGCCACCCAAGGCGTCCTTTTGCTGAACACCGTCCTTACCGTGCCCGAGAACGCCGCCCATGGTCACAAGGGCTGGGGCTGGGAACCGCTCATCAGCCAAATCCTCAGCGCCCTTGCCAGTGACGGGCCAAAAGCCTTCCTCCTGTGGGGCGCGCCGGCACAAAGCCTCTGCGCCGGTCTGCCGCGCAACGGCCACCTCTTTCTCACCAGCCCGCACCCCTCGCCGCTCTCCGCCCATCGTGGCTTTTTCGGCTCCCGCCCCTTCAGCACCATCAACCGCTGGCTCATGGCCCAAGGCCAAAACCCCATCGACTGGGCGGCCTGAGACTTCCCTTCGCCGTCTCCAGCGGCTAAACCTTCCTCCATCCTCTCTGCCCAAATATCCCACGGGGGTCCGGGGGTGTGAAACCCCCGGTCGCCAGCCATAAGGAACCGCCATGTCGACCATTCTCGACCGCATCAAGGCCTACAAGCTGGAGGAGATTGCCGCCCGCAAAGCCGCGCGCCCGCTGGCCGATGTGGAAACGGCCGCCAAATCCGCCCCGGCCCCCCGCGGTTTTGCCCGCGCGCTGAAAGAGGCCGCCGCGCAAGGCTATGGGCTGATCGCCGAGATCAAGAAGGCTAGCCCGTCAAAGGGCCTGATCCGCGCCGATTTCAACCCGCCGGAATTGGCCCGCGCCTATGAGGCGGGCGGCGCCACCTGCCTTTCGGTGCTGACCGACACGCCCTCGTTCCAGGGCGAAGACAGTTTCCTGACCGCCGCGCATGATGCCGTGTCGCTGCCCTGCCTGCGCAAGGATTTCCTTTATGACACCTATCAGGTCACCGAGGCCCGCGCCCTTTCGGCCGATTGCATCCTTGTCATCATGGCCTCGGTCAGTGATGCCCAAGCGGCCGAGTTGGAAGACGCCGCCTTCGCCCTTGGCATGGATGTGTTGATCGAGGTGCATGATCGCGCCGAGTTGGACCGCGCGACGCGGTTGAAATCCCCGCTGATCGGCATCAACAACCGCAACCTGCACACCTTCGAGGTCACGCTGCAAACCACGCGCGATCTGGCCCGCCATGTGCCGGAAGATCGGCTGATCGTCTCGGAATCCGGGCTTTTCACCCCGGCTGACCTTGCCGATGTCGCCGCTTACGGCGCGCGCTGCTTCCTGATCGGCGAGGCTTTGATGCGTCAGGCCGATGTCACGGCGGCCACCAAAACCATCCTGTCGCGCCCCCTCACCTCCGAGGGCGGCGCATGAGCGGCCTCACGCATTTCGACGCGCAGGGTCAGGCGCATATGGTCGATGTCTCGGACAAGCCGGTGACCGCCCGCGTCGCTGTGGCGCGCGGCCATGTGGTGATGTCGGCGGCGACGCTGGATCTCATCACCTCGGGCACGGCGAAAAAGGGCGATGTCTTGGGCATCGCACGGCTGGCGGGCATCATGGGTGCCAAGAAGACGGCCGACCTCATTCCGCTCTGCCATCCGCTGCCGATCACCAAGGTCGCGCTTGACCTGATCCCCGACGCCAGCCTGCCCGGCATCGTGGTGGAAGCCACGGTGAAAACCGGCGGCCAGACCGGGGTCGAGATGGAGGCGCTGACGGCAGTCTCCGTGGCCTGCCTCACCATCTATGACATGGTGAAAGCGGTTGAGAAATCCATGCGGATCGAGGGTATCCGCCTGATCCTGAAAGACGGCGGCAAGTCCGGCCGGTTCGAGGCCAACGAATGATCACCGTCGATGAGGCGCTGGCCCGCTGTTTTGCCCTCGTCACGCCCTTGCCCGGCGAGACGGTGGACTTGCGTCAGGCCGCGGGCCGGGTTCTTCTCGCCCCCGCAACCGCCCGTCTGACCCAACCGCCCTTTGACGCCAGCGCCATGGATGGTTACGCCCTTGGCAGCGCCCGTGCTGC
This sequence comes from uncultured Tabrizicola sp., assembly GCA_964393035.1. Lineage (GTDB taxonomy): Bacteria > Pseudomonadota > Alphaproteobacteria > Rhodobacterales > Rhodobacteraceae > Tabrizicola_A. Next base: position 172,510 of record CAYMRX010000006.1, on the reverse strand, counting down.
TGGCGCGCGCTATCGCGTGATTGGCGAGGCGGGCGCAGGGCATGGCTTCGCAGGCCAGCTTGCCCCCGATGAGGCCGCCCGCATCTTCACCGGCGCCCCCTTGCCGCAAGGCGCGGCCACCATCGCAATTCAAGAGGATGTCACGGCCTCCGGCACCGAGATCACCGTGACCACCGCCACCCGGCCCGGCGACAATATCCGCAAACGCGGGCAGGACTTCGTCCAAGGCGACAGCCTCTCTGCGCCCCGGCGGCTGCGCGCCAATGATCTGGCGCTTCTGGCCTCGATGAACATCGCGCAAGTCACCGTCGCCCGCCGCCCGGTGGTTGCGATCATCGCCACGGGCGACGAATTGGTGATGCCCGGCGAAGACCCCGGCCCGGATCAGATCGTCGCCTCCAACCTCTTTGCACTTGAGGCGCTGGCCCGCGCCGAAGGGGCCGAGGTGCGGCTTTTGCCGATCGCGCGCGACAGCGAAGACGAATTGCGGCAGGTGTTTGAACTCGCGCGCGGTGCTGATCTGATCGTGACCATCGGCGGCGCCTCGGTGGGCGATCATGACCTTGTCGGCAAGGTCGCCGCCGATCTGGGGCTGGAGCGGGCGTTTTGGAAAATCGCCATGCGGCCGGGAAAACCGCTGATGGCGGGGCGTCTGGGTGATGCGGTCATGCTGGGCCTGCCCGGCAACCCGGTGTCGGCCATCGTTTGCGGCCATCTTTTCCTCTTGCCGATGCTGCGCGCCATGCAGGGCTTGCCGGGCGCGCCTGCGCCCACCGCCCGCGCCGTACTGGCCGAAGATGTCGGCCCCGCCGGCCCCCGCGTGCATTACATGCGCGCCCGGCTTTCCCCCGGTCACGGCCTGCCGCGGATCACCCCGTTTGCCTCGCAGGATTCGGCGCTGTTGCGCATCCTGACCGAAGCGGATGCGCTCTTGATCCGCCCCTTGGGCGATGGCGCGCGCGGCGCAGGCGAGATGGTGGAGTACCTGCCGATCTGACCCCCAGACGTAACCGGCGATTGTTTTTCTTGACACAAGCCATGAACAAGGGCAGAACATAAGGGAAACAACCGACCCCGAGGTGTGGGATGCTGACGCGCAAGCAGTTGGAACTTCTGGATTTCATCAAGACACGGATGGATCGCGATGGCGTGCCGCCGTCCTTTGATGAAATGAAGGATGCGCTGGATTTGCGGTCGAAATCCGGGATACATCGTTTGATCACCGCCTTGGAAGAACGCGGCTTCATCCGCCGTCTGGCTCATCGGGCGCGGGCGCTGGAAATTCTGAAACTGCCCGAGGCGATGGAAAAGCCCGGCTTCACGCCCAAGGTGATCGCGGGCGACAAGGTGGACCCGCCGCGCGCAGCCCTGCCGATTGAGGCGATTTATGCCATGGAACTGCCGGTGATGGGTCGCATCGCCGCCGGTGTCCCGATTGAGGCGATTTCGCAAATCTCGCACCATGTCGCGGTGCCGGGCACCATGCTGTCGGGCAAGGGCCAGCACTATGCGCTTGAAGTCAAAGGCGATTCGATGATCGAGGCCGGGATCAACGATGGCGATGTCGTGGTGATCCGCGAACAGTCCACGGCCGAGAACGGCGATATCGTCGTGGCCTTGGTGGAAGACCATGAGGCGACGCTGAAACGCTTCCGCCGCCGGGGTTCCATGATCGCGCTGGAGGCGGCAAACCCCGCCTATGAAACCCGCGTCTTTCCCGACCACATGGTCAAGGTGCAGGGGCGTCTGGTCGGCCTGATCCGCAATTACTAAGCCGCCCCGCGCCGGCTTTGGCCCTGCCTTTATGGGCGGGGCTTCAGCAACGGCAGGGCGGGCAACGCAGTTTGTCCCATCCAAATCCGCCCCGCCCGCGCAGCCGGGATGAGCTGCCAACCGCCCAGGTTTGGCCTGATCGCCAGCGCCCCGGTTTTCTGCAACAGCCTGCGGTCGATCAGGCGGCACCCCGCGGGCAGCTTTTCCGGCCTATAGCCTGCTAGGATCACCAGATCGGCCTCGGCGCAGCCGGTTCCCAGATCGGGCGATTTTCCGGTCAGGATGATACCTGTCAACCCCTCAGCACAGGGTTGGCCCGCGGGGCAATCGGCCGATGGCGGGCGCAATTGGAACCGCCGCGCCGCCTTCGGGCCGGAAAAGCCGCTTCGGGCAAAAGCTTCGTCCTGTGTTGCCAGATCACCGTCCTTCTCCAGCCAATTCCCGGCGGCAAACCCCGCCCCCTTGGCCGATGACAAGGCCCGCCCCTCTGGCCCCGAAAGCCCCGCCAGACTGCCATCACTGCTGACAAGAAGAACCGGCCGCTCTGCCATCGCCCATAGCCCCAGCCCCAGCGCCATGGGCAGCACCGCAAGCCCCCGCGCCCAGCCCCCCATCAACACCAGCCAGCACCCGGGCAGCGCCAACAGGGGCAGAACCCAAGGCCCCGGGGCCACGATCGGCGTGATCGCCCCCTCCAGCCCGGCGATCCAATGGGCGACAAACAGGATCCAGCGCGCGGCCCCCTCCATCACCCACAGCGCAGGCGCGGCAAGGCCGAGGGGCGCCAACAGCGCCGCCACCGCCCCTGCCGCCATCAAAAGACTCATCACCGGCACGGTCAGCAGATTGGCCAGCAGCCCATAATCGGTAAACCGGTTGAAGGCCGCCGCCGCAAAGGGCGCGGTCGCCGCCCCCGCGATGACCGAAGACAGCACAAGCGTGAACAGCGGCAGCACCCAGCGCGGCAAGCGTTCCCGTATCACAGGCCCCTCCAGCGCGCCAAAGCCCGCAATCAAGGCGACCGTGGCGGCAAAGGACAGCTGAAACCCCGGCTCCATCAGGCTTTCGGGTTGCCACAGCAGCAGCACCGTGGCCGACAGCGCCACCGAGCGCATGGTCAGCGCCCGCCGATCGAACAAGACCGCCCCGAGCATGACCGAAACCATCAGGAACGCCCGTTCCGTCGCCACATTGGCCCCCGACAACAGCAGGTAAAACAGCGCCACGCCAAAGGCGACCATGGCGGCCAGTTTCTTGGTGTTCAGTCGCAACGCCAAGGGCGGGACAAGCGCCAGCCCATAGCGCAAGAGAACAAAGACAAAGCCCGTCAAAAAGGCCATGTTCATCCCAGAAATCGCCAGAAGATGCGCAAGGTTTGAATCGCGCAATGCCTCGACCGTGTCTTTCGAAATCCCCGACCGATCCCCCGTCATCGCGCCCGAGGCAAAAGCTCCCGCATCCCCCGGCAGCGCCGCCATGATCGCGCGCGACAGGGAAAGGCGCAGGCGGTTCACTCTCTGCGCGCCCGGCGCAGGGTCGTCCCAAAGCATCACCGGCGTGCGGCTATAACCCACCGCGCCCAAACCGTCGAAAAATGCCATCCGGCGAAAGTCGAAGCCACCGGGTTCCGTCGGGCCTTCGGGCGCGGCAAGGCGGGCGGTCAGCATCACCACCTGCCCCGGAACCGGAACCGCCGCATCGCCCCGCAGCGAAACCCGCACCCGTGCGGGCGTCTTGTCGGGGGGCAAATCCAACAGCACCCGGTCCAGCGTCAGCCGCAGGGCATCTGATTGTGAACGGTCAATCTCGACGATCCGGCCCGTGACGGGGCCGTAATAGGGCCGCTCCAGCATCGGGGCGGTCACCAGATGCGCCCGCGCGCCCGCAGCAAGAAAGCCTGCCAAGAGACAGCCCGCAACGATGACCACAGGATGCAGCAGTTCCGGCCCCAGCCGCCAGATCACCACGGCAAGCCCAAGTGCCGCACCGCAAGCCCCATAGCTGCGCCAGCCCGGTTCTTCGGCAAGGGCGAACCACAGCCCGACCCCGGCCCCCAGAAACACCGGCACCCAAGGGAAAAGCATCCCCCGCAACCCCAAAAGCCACCGAAGCGGCCAAAGGGCAATGGCCTGCACCCCCGCCACCTTGTTTTGCGCCCCGCGATTGCCTAAAGCTGCCCCGATCCTACGCCCCTCAAGGTTTCCGAAAGGTTAATGCAGCCATGTCCTCCCCGGTCGTCACCCGCTTCGCCCCCTCGCCCACCGGGTTCTTGCACATCGGCGGCGGGCGCACGGCGCTGTTCAACTGGCTTTACGCGCGCGGGCGCGGCGGGAAATTCCTGCTGCGGATCGAAGATACCGACCGCGAACGCTCCACCCCCGAGGCGACGGCGGCGATCCTGAAGGGCCTGACTTGGCTTGGTCTTGACTGGGACGGCGAGGTGGTCAGCCAATTCGACCGCAAGGACCGCCACGCCGAGGTCGCGCGCGAAATGCTGGCCCGCGGCACGGCCTACAAGTGCTTTTCCACCCCCGAAGACATCGCCGCCTTCCGCGCCGAGGCGGAGGCCAAGGGGGCAAGCTATGCCGTCTTCCAAAGCCCCTGGCGCGACACCGATCCCGCAACGCACCCCGATGCGCCTTTCGCGATCCGCATGAAGGCCCCGCGCACGGGCGAGACGGAAATTCGTGACGAGGTTCAGGGAATCGTAACGATCAAGAACGAGACTTTGGACGACATGATCGTTCTGCGCTCGGATGGCACGCCGACCTATATGCTCGCCGTGGTGGTGGACGATCACGATATGGGGGTGACCCATGTGATCCGGGGAGATGACCACCTGAACAACGCCGCGCGCCAACAGATGGTCTATACCGCCATGGGCTGGACGGTGCCGGTCTGGGCCCATATCCCGCTGATCCATGGGCCGGATGGCAAGAAACTGTCCAAGCGCCATGGCGCGACCGGGGTCGAGGAATATCAGGCCATGGGCTACCCAGCGGCGGGGATGCGCAACTATCTGACCCGGCTTGGCTGGGCGCATGGCGATGCCGAGATTTTCACCTCTGCCGAAGCGATGCAGATGTTTGACCTGAAGGGAATCGGTCGCGCCCCGGCCCGACTTGATTTCAAGAAGCTGGAAAACACCTGCGGCCATCACATTGCCATGACGGAAGATGCTGCGCTGCTGCAAGAACTGGAAGGTTTTCTTGTGGCCGCCGGGAAGCCGGCCTTGGCCGCACCGCAGCGTGACCGGCTGGCGCGCGGGCTGTATTGCGTCAAGGATCGCGCAAAGACCTTCCCGGAACTGCTTGAAAAGGCACAGTTTGCCTTGACGTCCCGGCCCGTTGCGCCCGATGAGGCGGCGGCGAAAAATCTTGACACGGTATCCCGTGGTATACTGAAATCATTGACGCCGCGGTTGCAAAATGCTAGCTGGACAAAAGAGGGTCTGGAGACCATCCTTAACGATGCTGCCGCAGAAAACGGGATCGGCTTTGGCAAACTTGCCGCCCCCCTGCGCGCCGCCCTTGCGGGACGGACAGCCACACCCAGTGTCTTCGACATGATGCTCGTCATCGGTCGGGATGAAACAATTGCGCGGCTGGAGGATGCGGGGGCCTGACCCTGCCCGCCCGGTCGGAAACCTGATGCACCAAGGCCCGGCATGGCCCATGCCGGCGCCACTGATGGGGGACGGAAGATGGCCGAACAGACCAAGACCGCAACGCTGCACCTGGATGGCAAGACCTATGACCTGCCGGTCTATGCGCCGACCATCGGGCCGGAAGTCATTGATATTGGCAAACTTTACGCCCAAGCCGATGTGTTCACCTTTGACCCCGGCTTCACCTCGACCGCCGCTTGCGAAAGCACGATCACCTATATCGATGGCGACAAGGGCGAACTTTTGCACCGCGGCTACCCGATCGAGCAACTGGCCAACCAGTCGCATTATCTCGAGGTCTGCTATTTGCTCTTGTACGGCGAACTGCCGACCGCAGCCCAGCTGAAAGATTTCGAAGCCCGTGTGACCAAGCACACGATGGTGCATGAACAGATGCACAACTTCTTCCGCGGCTTCCGCCGTGACAGCCATCCCATGGCCACCATGGTCGGCGTTGTCGGCGCGATGTCGGCCTTCTACCACGACAGCCTTGACATCAATGATCCCTGGCACCGCGAAGTCGCCTCGATCCGGATGATCGCGAAACTGCCGACCATCGCCGCCATGGCCTACAAATACTCGGTCGGCCAGCCCTTCGTCTATCCGAAGAACGCGCTGAGCTATGCCGGCAACTTCCTGCACATGTGCTTTGCCGTTCCCTGCGATGACTATGTGGTCAACCCCGTGCTGGAACGCGCGATGGACCGCATCATGATGTTGCACGCCGACCATGAGCAGAACGCCTCGACCTCGACCGTGCGTCTGGCCGGCTCGTCGGGGGCCAACCCCTTCGCCTGTATTGCCGCCGGCATCGCCTGCCTCTGGGGTCCGGCCCATGGTGGCGCCAACCAGGCCTGCCTGGAAATGCTGAAGGAAATCGGCACCGTCGACCGCATTCCGGAATATATCGCCAAGGCCAAGGACAAGACCTCGGGCTTCCGCCTGATGGGCTTTGGCCACCGGGTCTACAAGAACTTCGACCCGCGCGCCAAGGTGATGAAAGAAAGCGCAGACGAGGTGCTGGAGCTTTTGGGCGTCCACAACAACCCCTTGCTGCAAGTCGCCAAAGAGCTGGAACGCATTGCCCTTTCGGATGAATATTTCATCTCGAAAAAGCTTTACCCCAACGTCGACTTCTACTCGGGCATCATTCTCGAGGCGATGGGCTTCCCGACCTCGATGTTCACCCCGATCTTCGCCATCTCGCGCACCGTCGGCTGGATCAGCCAGTGGAAAGAGATGATCGGCGAGAAAAACCAGAAGATCGGCCGCCCGCGCCAGCTTTATGTCGGGGCGACCAAACGCGATTATGTGGATGCGCGCCACCGCTAAGGCGGCAGGCACAGCGCCATAGGGGCGGTCCGGAAGGGCCGCCCTTTTGCCATTGCAGGCCAAGGCAAAAACCCGCATGCATTTCATCTTGGCATAAATACTCCACGGGGGTCCGGGGGTGTGAAACCCCCGGTCGCAACGCTTGACCCAATCCCGCCTTCTCGGCCTTGATCTGGCCCGCAGTGCCGCAATTTGCGGCATGGTCTGCTTTCATCTGGTCTTTGATTTGCAGATGTTCGGGCTTTTGCCCTATGGCACCACGCTGCACCCGTTTTTCTACTGGCATGCCCGAATTGTGGCGGGCAGTTTTCTGTTTCTTGCCGGGGTATCGCTTTGGCTCGCGCATGGGCAGGGCATCCGCTGGCCCGCCTTCTGGCGCCGCTGGGGCAAAATCGCCGCGGCGGCACTTCTCGTCACGGCGGGAACCTATGCCGCCATGCCCGGCTATTTCGTCTATTTCGGCATCCTGCATTGCATTGCCGCATCCAGCCTGATCGGGCTGGCGTTCCTGCGCCTGCCCGCGCTGGTGACGGTCGCCTGCGGGGCCATCGTGATGCTGGCAAGCTATCACCTGCCCGCGCCCGCCTTCAACGCCGCAGGCTTGCGCTTTCTGGGCCTTGCCACCCTCCCCGCCGAAACCGTTGATTTTGAGCCTATTTTCCCATGGCTCGGCCCCTTCCTTCTGGGTCTGGCCGCCGCCAAATTGGCCAGCCGGTTCAACCTCTGGCCCCTCCTCGCGCGGCCCGCGACACCGCTTTTGCGCAAACTTGCCTGGCCGGGTCAGCACAGTCTGGCGATCTATCTCCTCCATCAGCCCGTGCTGCTGGGCATGGTCTGGCTTGCCGCCCGCGCTGGTTAATGCGCGCCCAAACGCAAGGGATCAGAACAACAGCGTCAGCGGCCAAGGCACCCAACTGAACGGACGGTCGCCCGCCGCCGAGGGGTGGATCGCCTCGGACACATCACGCCCCACCACGCGCGGCCGGCGCAACAGGAAGAGCTTGGCCCAGCCCCGCGTCGTGCCATACATCGGCGCGCCCGGATCACAGGGGAAGCGCCCCCGCCAATCGGGCGGCAAGGCGAGGTTCAGGGCTTCGGCCTTTTCCAGCATCCACACCAGCGGAATATTCGCCAAGGGGCGTGCGGCGGGATAGGTACCGACCTGCCCGCCAACATCCGAATGACCGCCCCGGAACCAGACCTGTTGCACATTGCCCTCCCATCCCGGTCGGCACTCCCACATCACCGGGTCAAACACGGCGCGGGTTTCATGCAGCGCCAGCGCCTGAAACCCGTGGCGGATGGAGGCGCCAAGCTGGTGATTGTGAAACTGGTGCTTCTTGTCGGTCAGCATCCACAACAAGGGCAAACGCAGCCCCAGCGCCTTGACGGTGTCCCAGACCCCCACCATCTCGATCGGGGCTGCGGGGTGGCAATAGCTCTGGGCAAAGGCCCGCGCGGCCGGACGATCAGGGCCCAGGCGGTAATGCCGATAGGCCAGCCGGATCACCCGCTCCACCGCCTTTTCGCGGCGCACCAGCCCCACCCGGTCAATCACCCCGGCAAGGCTGCGCACGGCATAGGCGCCGCGCGAATAGCCAAACAGAAAAATGCGGTCACCGGGGCGATACTGGCTGGCCAGCCAGCCATAGGCCCGGGCGATCTGGCGGTTGATGCCGCGCCCCTGCAAAAAGCCCCAGGTGTGGCGATAGCCCTCCCATTGCAGGCCTTCCTCATAATAGACCCGGCGATGCACGCCCTGCTGATCCTCCAGCAATAGCTTCAACAAAAGGCCCGCATTCGTCTCATATCCCGGCTCCAGCAACGACAGCGTGCCGTCCAGAATGATGACGTGATCGACGACGCCCCTTTTGCGCCCCGGCGCGGGCGGTACGGCGGGTTCGACCGTGGCGATGGGCTTGGCCCGCCACCAGCGCGAGATCCGTTCGATCAGAGACGTGACACACCCCTAAAGACCGCACCCGGCGGCGACAGATTCAGCTTATGCAGAACTTGGTTAAGAAAATGACGCAAAACGGGCGGCCACAAGGGCCGCCCGTTGGAATTTCGCACAAAGGCAGGAAAAGTTTACAGGTTCTGGCCCAAAACCGTGACCATGCCCAATTCACCAAAGCCGTTGAAGCGGCTGTTGGTCACGGTGGAATAGGCGCCCATCCCTTCAAAGATCACGAAATCACCCTCGGCGATATCATCGGGGAAGGGCACATCGCCCGGCAGACGGTCCACCGAATCACAGGTCGGACCAAAGCAAACCCGGCCATGCTGCGCACCCGTGCGCCGCTCACCCGCGGGCGACAGCACCGTGATGCGGTCAATGATCCCGATCTGACCCAACTCCAACAACGAACCATAAATCCCGTCGTTCAGGAACACATGGGTGCCATCGCGCACCGCCTTCACCCGTGCGGCCAGCGTGAAGGCGTCGCCGCACATGGCACGGCCCGGTTCGCAGACCAGCGCCGGGCGGTCGGCGCCAAAGGCCTCGGTTGCGACGCGATCAATGGTCGCAAAAGTCTCGTCCAGTTGCGGGGCAACCCCCAAAGCCCGATGGCTCGGAAAGCCGCCGCCCACGTTCAGCCGGGCAATCTTGACGCCCGCCTTTTGGGCAATCACCGCCGCTTCCCGGATATAGGCGGCCCAGGCATTCGGGTCGGTGCATTGCGTGCCGGGATGGAAGGTGATCGACGGAACATATCCCGCCGTCGCGACCGTCTTCAAAAGTTCAACCGCCACATCTTCGGTCGCGCCAAACTTGGCACCAAAGTTATAGGCCGCGCCCGCCACCGGCAGCTTGAAGCGCACCGAAATCTCGCAGCCCTCGGTCGGGACCAGCTCGATCAGCTTGGCCAGTTCCGAATGGCTGTCGACCGACCAGGACTTCACATCCCGCGCCACGCCATGCGCAATTTCGGCCCGCGAACGCACCGGGTTGTTGTAGTGGATGGCCGCATCGGGGGCCAAACGGCGGATCAGGTCGATTTCGAAGGGCGAGGCGCAGTCAAAGCCCTTGACCCCTGCGGCGACCAGATTTTCCACCATCTCCTCGCCGGGGTTGGACTTGACGGCATAGGTCACCAGACCCGGAAAGCCCTTCAGGAATTTGCGCGCCACGGCCTGCACGGCGCTGGGGGCGAAGAACAGCACCGGGTTCTCCGGGCTTTGCGTCTTCAGGAATTCGGTCGGATTGGTCCAGATCGTTTTGGACAGTCCCATCGGCGTGATCCTTTCTGCCAACAAGATGCGTGTCCTCCTCCGTTGCCACACCAGATATGGTATGGACGGCCTCGGCACCCGCGTGGTTTTTCCAACCAGGCCAGGTGCGTATGAGCCGCCCTTTTCCTGCAACTGAGGATGCCGCATATGGGGTACAACTTCACCGGTTAAAACTACATTTCTGACTTAATTTAACGTCATATTGACATCTTTTCGATACATATTGTAAGGTTTACCCCTGAAAGCACCCTGATCGCGCCCTTCGCGAACACCTTGTGACCACAGCGCGAAAAGATGATCAAATTTCCGGACAAAGATGATCAAATTCCTGATCCGCCCGTCCCGCCCGGCAGGAAGCGCCGCGCGGGCAAAAAGCTCTGGCCAACCCGTCGAATTGCTTGCTATGCAAGGCAATCTGACGAAATGGGGCTGCGACCTGCATGGATGATCTCGATCGCAACATTCTGACGCTTCTCGGGGCCGATGCGCGCATGTCGGTGGCCACTTTGGCCCGGCGTTTGAAGGTGGCGCGCTCCACCATTCAAGCCCGGCTGGAGCGGCTGGAGACCAGCGGAATCATCGCGGGCTACACGCTGAAACTCGGCGAGGCCGCCCGGCAGGGGCGCCTGCGCGCCTCGGTGCTCTTGACCATCGAACCGCGCTCTCAGGCCGCGATCCTGACCCGGCTGAAAGGCATTGGCGAGGTGGAGCGGGTGTTCACCACCTCGGGTCGCTTTGACCTTTTGCTGCAAGTGGCCGCATCGAACACCCAGGTGCTGGATTCCGTGCTGGACCAGATCGGCGCCCTGACCGGGGTAAAATCCTCGGAAAGCCTGATCCATCTCTCCACCCGGCTGGACCGGGCGGTTTGACCTGAGGACAGCGGCGGGCGGACCCACGCCTTTCGGCAGCCGCGCACCGGCTGACACCCGGGCGCCTCCGGCGGGAGTATTTGGCAAGGCGCAAGCCCAAAGCGCCGGCCTGAATGATTTGCGCCTTTCAAAATACTCCCCGCGGAGCGGCTTTGGCGGATGCCAGACGCTTGGCCTTTGGTCTTCAAGCCGCTAAAGCAGGGCCAAGACAAAAGGATGCCCGCGATGCCCATGGAAAAAACCTTCTCCCCCGCCGAGGCAGAAGCCCGGATTTCCAAGCTTTGGCTGGAAGAAAAGGCGTTCCGCGCTGGCGCCAATGCCAAGCCGGGGCATCCTGCCTTTTCCGTGATGATCCCGCCGCCGAACGTGACGGGCAGCCTGCACATGGGCCATGCCTTCAACAACACGCTGCAAGATATTCTGGTGCGCTGGCACCGGATGCGCGGCGATGACACGCTGTGGCAGCCCGGCACCGACCATGCCGGCATCGCGACCCAGATGGTGACCGAACGCGAGATGGCCAAGAACGGCGAACCCTCGCGCCGCGACATGGGCCGCGACAAGTTCCTCTCCCGCGTTTGGGAGCAGAAGGTCAAATCGCGCGGCACGATCATCGGCCAGTTGCAGCGTTTGGGCGCCTCCTGCGATTGGGACCGTGAAGCCTTTACCATGTCGGGCGCGCCGGGTGCCCCTGCGGGCGAGGATGGCAACTTCCACGACGCCGTGATCAAGGTCTTCGTGGAGATGTATAACAAAGGGCTGATCTATCGCGGCAAGCGGCTGGTGAACTGGGACCCCCATTTCGAAACCGCGATTTCCGACCTCGAGGTGGAGAACACCGAGGTCGCGGGCCATATGTGGCATTTCAAATACCGTCTCGCGGGCAATGAGACCTATGACTATGTTGAAAAAGACGCCGACGGCAACGTGACGCTGCGCGAGACGCGCGATTACATCTCCATCGCCACCACCCGGCCCGAAACCATGTTGGGCGATGGCGCTGTGGCGGTGCATCCATCCGACGAACGCTATGCGCCCATCGTCGGCAAGATGGTGCATCTGCCGCTTTGTGACCGCCTGATCCCGATCATTGCCGATGAATATCCCGACCCAACCTTTGGCTCGGGCGCGGTGAAGATCACCGGCGCGCATGACTTCAACGATTATGCCGTGGCCAAGCGCAACGCCCTGCCCTGCTACCGCCTGATGGACACAAGGGGCCGCATGCGGGATGACGGTGCCCCCTATGAGGTGGCCGTCGCCCGCGCCCGCGAGATTGCCGCAGGATCGGCCACCAATGAGAATGAGGTCGACAGCCTGAACCTCGTCCCCGCCAAATACCGCGGGCTGGACCGGTTCGAGGCGCGCAAGCTGGTGGTCGCCGACATCAATGCCCAAGGTCTGGCGGTGGTGACCAAGGTTGTCACCATCGACCCCGAAACCAATGCCGAGGATTGGAAGAACGTCCCCTTCGTTGAGGACAAGAAGATCATGCAGCCCTTCGGCGACCGCTCGAAGGTCGTCATCGAGCCGATGCTGACCGACCAGTGGTTCGTCGACACCGCCAAGATCGTCGAACCGGCGCTGGATGCGGTGCGCAGCGGCAAGACCCGCATCATCCCGGAAAGTGGCGAGAAGACCTATTACCACTGGCTGGAGAATATCGAGCCTTGGTGCATCTCGCGGCAGTTGTGGTGGGGCCACCAGATTCCGGTGTGGTACGGGCTGGCGCTCGATCCCAATGGTTTCACCGATGACGAAGGCGACAATGCGCTGGACGAGGTGGAACTGCTGACCATCCTCGACAATGGCGGCCCGGCCGAACGCGAAGCCCGCCACCATTGCGCCGCCGATTTCACCGCCGCGACCGAGGCGTTCCGCGACGATCTCGCCGGGTTGCCGCATCCGCTGAACGCCTGCCGCGTGGTCGAGGTCGCCGACCGCCACGCCGCCGTGGCGCTCTTGGCCCAGTCGCTCGCCGATTACAATCTGAGCCAGGACCCGACGCATCTGGCCTATCCGGTCTGGCGCGACCCCGACGTTCTCGACACCTGGTTCTCGTCCGGCCTCTGGCCGATCGGCACGCTGGGCTGGCCCGAACCCACGCCGGAACTCGCGAAATACTTCCCCACCTCGGTCCTTGTGACCGGGGCCGACATCCTCTTCTTCTGGGTCGCCCGGATGATGATGATGCAACTGGCCGTGGTGGAGGATATCCCCTTCCACACCGTCTATCTGCACGGGCTTGTCCGCGACGCCAAGGGCAAGAAGATGTCGAAATCCCTCGGCAACGTCATTGACCCCTTGGAAATCATTGACGAATTCGGTGCCGATGCGCTGCGCTTTGCCAATGCCGCCATGGCCTCGCTGGGCGGCGTGTTGAAACTCGACACCCAGCGCATCGCGGGCTATCGCAACTTTGGCACCAAGCTTTGGAACGCCTGCCGCTTTGCGGAAATGAACGGCGTCTGGGAAGGCCACGCCACCCAAACCACGCCACCCACGCCGAAAGCCACGGCAAACCGGTGGATCATCGGCGAAACCGCCAAGGCGCTGGCCGAGGTGAACGCCGCCCTTGACGACTTCCGCTTCGACCAAGCCGCAGATGCGCTTTACAAATTCGTCTGGGGCAAGGTCTGCGACTGGTATGTCGAATTCGCCAAGCCGCTCTTTGACGGCGAGCATGCCGCGGAAACCCGCGCCACCATGGCGTGGGTTCTGGATCAGTCGATGATCCTGCTGCATCCCTTCATGCCCTTCATCACCGAAGAACTGTGGTCCACCACCGGCACGCGCGCCAAACGGCTGGTCCATACCGATTGGCCCGCCTTTGCCGATCTGACCGACGCCGCGGCCGCGACCGAAATGGGCTTTGTCACCGACTTGATCGACGAAATCCGTTCGGCCCGCGCACAGGTGCATGTGCCGGTCGGCCTGAAATGCGATCTGGTCGCGACGGAACTTTCCGCCGCCGCCCGCGCTGCATGGGACCGCAACGAGGCCCTGATCCGCCGCATGGCGCGTGTTGAGGGTTTCTCCGAAGGCACCGCCCCGAAAGGCTCCATCGCCATTGCCATGGAAGGCGCGGCTTTCGCCCTGCCCTTGGAAGGGCTGATCGACATTGCCGAAGAAAAGGCCCGCCTTGCCAAAGGCCTCGACAAGCTGATGAAGGAAATCGGCGGGCTGAAGGGGCGCCTCAACAACCCCAACTTCGTCAAATCCGCCCCGGAGGAAGTGATCGACGAGGCCCGCGCCAATCTTGAAGCGCGCGAGGATGAGGCGGCCAAGATCCAAGCCGCCGTGAGCCGTCTGGCCGAACTCGGCTAAGGCCGGTCAGGCCTTCAATGGGGTGCACATATCCTTGGGGGATGAAGCCCCGAAGGGGTGAGGGGGGCAGACAGCCCCCCTTTTCTTTGGGCCAAACCGGTGCCACGACTTGCCGTTGAGGCCGATTTGCGCTTCCCTGCCGCCATGACAGCCAAACTCACCCCCCTCGCCGCCGCGCTTCCCTCCACCGTGCCCTTCGTCGGCCCCGAAACGCAGGAGCGCGCAAACGGGCGCCCCTTCCGCGCCCGGCTGGGGGCCAATGAATCGCTCTTTGGCCCCTCGCCCCGCGTCCTCGACGCCATGGCGCAGGCGGCGCGCGAGGTCTGGATGTATGGCGACCCCGAATTGCATGACCTGAAAGCCGCGCTGGCCGCGCATCACGGCTGCCGCGCAGAAAATATCGTTGTGGGCGAAGGGATTGACGGGCTTCTGGGCTATCTCACCCGGCTCCTCATCGCCCCCGGCGACAAGGTGGTGACCTCGCTTGGGGCCTATCCCACCTTCACCTTCCATGTCGCGGGCTATGGCGGTGAGATCATCCGCGTGCCTTACAAGGGCGATCATGAAGACCCCGAGGCGCTGGTCGCGGCGGCGCATCAGCATCGCCCGAAACTGGTCTATCTCGCCAACCCCGACAACCCGATGGGTAGCCACCATCCCGGCGCGGCCCTTGAGGCCATGGTTGCCGCCCTGCCGCCCGAATGCCTGCTCATTCTGGACGAGGCCTATATCGACCTTGCGCCCCCCGGCACCGCGCCGCAGATTGCTGCCGATGACCCGCGCGTGATCCGGTTTCGCACCTTTTCAAAGGGATATGGCATGGCGGGACTGCGCGTCGGCTATGCGATCTGCGCGCCCGATCTGGCCCGCGCCTTTGACAAGATCCGCAACCATTTCGGCATGGGCCGCATCGCCCAAGCCGGGGCCTTGGCGGCGCTGGCCGATCAGGACTGGCTGGCCACGGTTCAAACGCGTGTGGCGGCGGGGCGCGACAGGCTTGCCGCCATTGCCCGCGACAACGGCGCGCTGCCGCTGCCCTCGGCCACCAATTTCGTGACGATGGACCTCGGACGCGACGGCGACTTTGCCCGCGCCGCCTTGCGCGCGCTGACCGATCTGGGCGTTTTTGTCCGCATGCCCGGCGTTGCCCCTTTGGACCGCTGCCTGCGGGTCAGCGTCGGCGACAGCGCCGCACTTGATATTTTTGCGGAAGCTTTGCCCTTGGCCCTGAAGGCCGCGCGCTAA
The DNA here is from genome assembly GCA_964393035.1 of uncultured Tabrizicola sp. GTDB lineage: Bacteria > Pseudomonadota > Alphaproteobacteria > Rhodobacterales > Rhodobacteraceae > Tabrizicola_A. Next base: position 157,060 of record CAYMRX010000006.1, on the reverse strand, counting down.
AGCGTATCTGGTTTCCCTTGAACCAAAGCGGATCGAAAGGCGTGTTCGAGCGAAGGCGAGAGGCAGCGCCTTTCGATTCCGTATGAACCAGACACGCGCCTGTTACTCTGCCGCCAGATCCGGTGAGGCCGGACCGACCGGCGGGGCCGCACCCGGCCCCACCTCGGCCGGGCCAACGCGCCGGGTCGCCACAAAGACGGCCTCGGCTTGTGGCTCGGATCGTACGGCGTCAGCCGCGATCTCGCGGCGGAAGACCAGAAGATTCTGAAACGTGGTCTTTGTCCCGGTCAGGCCCGACCGCTCATCCACCGGCAGCGTATCGGCGCGGACATAGTCCCAGCCCTCGGCACCAAGCTCGTTCATCAGGGCCGTGAGGGCCAGCGCGAACCGTTCCTCGGTGGTCTTGACGCCCCTTGCCTTTTCACCGCGGCGCGGGGCGGGAATGACTTTGAATTCATAGCGGGGCATCGGGACAACTCCATCGGGCGAAGGCCCCGAGTTTACGCAGATTCGCCCCGCAACGCCAAGAGATGGAAAGGCTTTTCCAAATTCTGGGCAAGGCTCCGCTCTGCCCCTAGATTTGGGAACAACCAGAGCCAGCGCCGCAACCCATGGGGTTCGGCTTGCGACTCATGGTCGAAACGCAAACCTGACCAGCGCGATCAAAGCCCCAGTTTCTGCGCCACCATCGCGCCGACAACGGCCGGATTGGCCTTGCCGCCGGTGGCCTTCAGCACCTGACCGGTGAACCAGCCCGCCAGCTTGGCGTTGACCTTGGCCTTTTCCACCTGCTCGGGGTTGGCCGCGATCAGCTCATCCAGCGCCTTTTCGATGGCCCCGGTGTCCGTCACTGCCTTCATGCCATGCTTTGCCGCAACCTCGGCCGGATCGCCGCCTTCGGTCCACAGGATTTCAAAGAGATCCTTGGCCATCTTGCCGGTGATCTCGCCCTTGGCCAGAAGATCCAGCATGGCCCCCAATTGCGCCGCCGTGACCGGGCTGTCGCCAATCGCCTTGCCCTCTTTGTTCAAGCGGCCAAAGAGCTCGTTGATGACCCAGTTCGCGGCAATCTTGCCATCGCGGCCCTGCGCCACGGCTTCAAAGAAGGCGGCCGCGTCCAATTCTGCCGTCAGCACATTGGCGTCGTAATCGGTCAGGCCGAAATCGCCCATGAAGCGGGCCTTCTTGGCATCCGGCAGTTCCGGCATGCGGGCGGCGATGTCATCGACCCAAGCCTGTTCAATCTCCAACGGCAACAGATCGGGGCAAGGGAAATAGCGGTAATCATGCGCTTCTTCCTTGGAGCGCATCGACCGGGTTTCGTTCTTGTCCGGGTCGTAAAGCCGGGTTTCCTGCACAACCTTGCCGCCATCTTCGATGATGGCGATCTGGCGGCGCGCCTCGTAATCAATCGCGGCCTGAATGAAGCGCAGCGAGTTCATGTTCTTGATCTCGCAGCGCGTGCCGAGATGCGAAAAATCCTGCGTCGCCTGATATTTCTCATATTGGCCGGGCGCGCAAACCGACACGTTCACATCGGCCCGCAGGTTGCCGTTCTGCATATTGCCGTCGCAGGTGCCAAGATAGCGCAGGATCTGCCGCAGTTTCGAAACATAGGCCGCCGCTTCCTCCGGCCCGCGAATGTCGGGGCGGCTGACGATCTCCATCAGGGCCACGCCCGTGCGGTTGAAGTCGACGAAAGACATCGTCGGGTCCATGTCATGGATCGACTTGCCCGCGTCCTGTTCAAGGTGGATGCGTTCGATCCGCACCAGCCGCGCCACGCCGGGCGCGAGTTCCACCAGCACCTCGCCCTCGCCTACGATGGGGTGGTAAAGCTGGGAAATCTGATAGCCCTGCGGCAGGTCGGGGTAGAAATAGTTCTTGCGGTCAAAAGCCGAGCGCAGATTGATCGCGGCCTTCAGGCCAAGACCCGACCGCACCGCCTGTTCGACACAATATTCATTGATGACCGGCAGCATGCCCGGCATGGCCGCATCGACGAAGGCGACGTTCGAATTCGGCTCGGCCCCGACTTGCGTCGAGGCGCCGGAAAACAGCTTGGCGTTGGAGGCGACCTGCGCATGGATTTCCATGCCGATCACCAATTCCCAATCCTGCTTGGCCCCGGCAATCACCTTGGGTTTCGGCGCGGTATAGGTCAGGTCGAGCATGGCAAACCCCTTCTTGCTTTGGCCCCTGCGGGCCGTGGCCTGTCTTAGGCAAACTGGCCCGCCACGGCAAGGGTGCAGGCAGAGGGGATAGTGGCGCCCCCTTGCGCGGGATTTCGCCGATTTCGTGGGTCGCACAACAGAAGACTCGACAAAACCCATGCCGGGCGGGCATCGCCGTCCGGTCTGAAACAGCCACGAGCCCGACTTGTCCCGTCTTCTTCTTGTCCTTGTGTTGGCCCTGTCGGCCTGTGTGCCTGTGAAGCTCGCGGATCTGAAAGCCGTGTTTCCCAAGGGTGCGCTGCCGGTAACCCGCTGGGACCACAGGCCGGAAGCGGCGGAATGGACGATGCGCAGCCTTGTGGCTGTGGCCGCCAAGGATGATGTGCTGGCCGCGCGCGTGCCGGCCGATATCAAAACCTGGTGCCCCGGTTACGAAGACAACAGCCTTGCCGCGCGGCGCGCCTTCTGGGTGGGTCTGCTGTCGGCGGTTGCGAAATATGAAAGCAGCTGGAATCCGGCGGCCTCGGGGGGCGGTGGGCGCTATATCGGGGTGATGCAGATTTCGCCCAAATCAGCGCGCCATTATGACTGTGCGGCCAGCAGTGCCGCCGCGCTGAAAGACGGTGCGGCGAATCTGGAATGTTCGGTCGAGATGCTGGCCGAAAACGTTGGCCGCGATGGGGTTGTGGCGGGCAAGGGCAACCGCGGCATGGGCCGCGATTGGATGCCGTTCCGCAAGGCGGACAAACGCCGCGAAATGGCGGCTTGGACCGCGGCGCAAAGCTATTGCCAATAGGCGAAGACAGGGGGCTGACTGCCCCCTCGGGCTGACGCCCTCACCCCCGAGAGTATTTCAACAGGCGCAAATCAAGCCCCCCGCATCCGGCCCGCCATTTCCGACAGGTCGCGGCTGAGGCCCGGGGTGGCAAGGATGCGGTCAAGTTCACCGCGGATCATGGCCTGACGGTCCGCGTCATAGCGCGGGCGCGTCTCGAAGGCCGTCGACATGCGCGCCGCAGTTTGCGGGTTGATGGGATCAAGGCGGATCAGCCAATCGGCCAGCGTGCGGTAACCCGCGCCGCTGTCGTGGTGGAACCCGGCATGGTTGGCGGTAAGCGCCCCGATCACCGCGCGGAAGCGGTTCGGGTTTTTCATGTCAAAGTCGGGCCGTGCCGTCAGGCGGGCAACGACAGCGGCGGCCTGATCCGGGGCGGCCATCGCGACCTGCACGGCAAACCATTTGTCCATTACCAGCCGATCACCAGACCATTTTGAGGAGAACGCTGCAAGCTCTTGATCGCCAAATCTATTTTCCAAAAGGATCGAGAGGGCGCCAAAGCTTTCGGTCATATTGTACGATTGTACAAATGCGGCTTTCGCGGCCTTGCCATCGTCCAGCCGTGTCAGGAAGGACAGGGCGGACAGTCGCAAAGCACGCTTTCCGGCCGGGATTGCCTCGGCCGAAAACGCCCCCTCCACCCGGCAGGATTTCTCCAGCGCGTCCAGCCCCGGCGCAAGGGTTTCGGCCAAGGCAAGGCCCAGGCTGCGCCGGGCCTTATGGATGCGCATGGGGTCCGGCACATGACCTGCGGCGTGCAAGGTGGCGGCCATGTCGTCATCCGAAGGCAGGCGCAGCGCCAGCGCCCGGAAGGCCGGGTCAAGGCTGTCATCAAAGGCGAGCCGCGCCATGCCATCCAGAAGATCGGCCGCGGGTTTTACCCCGGTCGTCACCATCCGCGCCAGCACATCCTTGGCCAGCGCGCGGCCTGCCTCCCAGCGGTTGAAGGGATCGGTGTCATGCGCCAGAAGGAAGGCGCGTTCCGCTTGCGGCACGTCACGCTCCAGCACCACCGGCGCGGAAAATCCGCGCAGGATGGAGGGGATAGGCCGCGAGGATAACCCTTCGAAAGCAAAGCTTTGCACGGGTTTATTCATCTCCAGAACCGTGGTCGGCACCACCTCATCCCCGTTGGGGTTCAAAAGACCGACGGCAATCGGAATGACCTTGGCCCCCTTGTCCACCTGCCCCGGCGTGGGCGGATTGATCTGGGTGAATGTCAGCGTATAGGTGCCGCCCGAAGGGGCCGCCGACCACGCCTCATGCACCTGAAGCCGGGGCGTTCCGGCTTCGGCATACCAGCGTTTGAACTGGGTCAGGTCGCGGCCGGTGGTGTCTTCGAACACCTTCAGCCAATCCTCGATGGTCGCCGCGTCCCCGTCATGGCGCTGGAAATACAGATCCAGCGCCTGCGCATAGGCCGCATCCCCTACCAGCCGTTTCAGCATTCCGATGATCTCGGCGCCCTTTTCATAGATGGTCGCGGTGTAGAAGTTGTTGATCTCGACAAAACTTTCGGGCCGCACGGCATGGGCCAAAGGCCCCTGATCCTCGCGGAACTGGCGGGCGCGCAGCGTCAGCACATCCTCGATGCGCTTCACCGCAGAACTGCGCATGTCACCGGAAAACTGCTGGTCGCGAAAGACCGTCAGCCCTTCTTTCAGGCAGAGCTGGAACCAGTCGCGGCAGGTGATGCGGTTGCCGGTCCAGTTGTGGAAATACTCATGCGCGATGATGGCCTCGATGCGGGCAAAGTCATCGTCGGTTGCGGTGTCGGGGCTGGCCAGAACCACCTTGGAGTTGAAAATATTCAACCCCTTGTTCTCCATCGCGCCCATATTGAAGTCATCAACGGCCACAATGTTGAAAATGTCCAAGTCATATTCGCGACCGTAAACCTCCTCGTCCCATGCCATCGACTTTTTCAGCGCCTGCATCCCCCAGGTGCAGCGGTCTTCGTCGCCCGGACGCACCCAGATATTCAGTACCACCTCGCGGCCTGACTGGGTGGTGAACCGGTCCGGGTGTGCGATCAGATCCCCGGCAACCAGCGCAAAGAGATAGGCCGGTTTCGGCCAGGGATCGTCCCATTCAGCCCAGCCCTTGCCGGACGCAACCGGATTGCCGTTCGACAACAGCACCGGCAGGTCGGCCTCAATGCGCACCTTGAACCGGGCCATCACATCCGGGCGGTCGGGGTAATAGGTGATCTTGCGAAAGCCCTCAGCCTCGCATTGGGTGCAATACATGCCCTTTGACATATAAAGCCCCTCCAGCGCGGTGTTGGTTTCCGGGCTGATCTCGACCTCGGTTTCAAGGTTGAAAGGGCCGTCGGGCAGATCGGCGGCGGCGATGGTCAGCCCTTCGGCATCCAGCACAGGCGTCACGCTTTGCCCGTTCAGCTTTGCCGCGATGAGCGTGAGGTTTTCCCCGTTCAGCCGCAGATCCTGCCGCCGCTGTTGCACCGCAGGGTTCGGCGCGAAGTCCAGCCGGGCCAGAACCCGCGTGGCGCGGGGGGCCATCCGAAAGGTCAGCGCCACCCGGTCCAGGAGATAGGGAAAGGGCTGGTAATCGGCCAGATAGATGGTGCGTGGATCAGGGGACTGGGTGGGGGAATGGGCGGTCATGGGGGCACTCCTTGATGCCCCAAGCTTGCGCGCCTGCCCGGCAGGCGCAAGGGGTCACAAAAGTGCGACCACCAGATCCGCCGGACGGCAAAGCGCGGTGCCCTTGGGCGTGACCACAAAGGGGCGCTGCACAAGGCCGGGGTGTTGCACCATGGCGTCAAGAATTTGATCTTGCGTGACATTTTCGCCCGTCAACCCCAGATCGGCAGCGGGGGAATTGGCAAGCCGCAGCGCCTGCCCCGCCTCAAGACCCGCAGCGGCAAACAGGCTTTGCAAGAGCGGTCTGGTCCAGCCGGTCTTGAGATATTCCACGATGACAGGCTCGTATCCCGCGGCACGGATCGCGGCCAAGGCATTGCGCGAGGTGCCGCAGGCGGGGTTGTGATAGATGGTGATGGTCATGGCCTGCCCCCTTTTGCGCCCCTTCCTGCCATGGCCAAAGCGGCAGGGAAAGCGCTTTCGTCCTTGGCGAATCACAGCTGCGCGCTGACCACGGTTCCATCAAAGTTCACATCTGGCAGAAACGTGGCCTGCCGGGAGAAAAGGGCCGGTTCCTAATCCGCCCCGATGAAACGGGCGAGCTTGCCCAAGGTTTGCAGGCCCAGCGCCTCGGCGCCAAAGCCCTTGGCCTCGGCCCATTCCTTGGCGGTGGCCATGGCCATGCCCAAGGTCACCTCGGTGCCCGCTGCCGTCGGGGTGAACTCGATCCAGGCATCGGCATGTTTCGGGCCGTTTTCGCCCCAGAGAAGGCGATAGTCGATGCGGGACTGCGGTTCGATCCGGTCGTAGAGATGGTGGTTCGGAAAGACCGTGCCATCGGGGCCGATCATGTCGAACACCCATTCGCCGCCTGTGCGCAGGTCGATCCGGCGGGTTTTGCAGGAAAACCCGTCCGGGCCCCACCATTGCGGCAGGGTTTCGGGGTTCACCCAAGCGCCCCAAACCGTGGCGACCGGCGCCTTGATCATGCGTTTGAGCAGCATCGAACGGGCGGCAAGATCCGAGAGGTTCGCCAGCCCGCCGCCAAAGCCATGGCGATAGCCATCCGCCATGTCTTGCGCCAGCGAGGACAGTTGCACCGTCACGGTGATGCGGCTTTCGCCCCCCTCAGCCACGAAATCAGCCGTCACCAAGGCCGCGGAAAGGGTCTGGCCCTGACAGCAGACCACCTCGGAATTGACCGAGCGTTTGCCGGGCTCCAAGGCGAGCCAGATGCCTTCGACCTCGACATCCGGCTGGTCTGCGACCTTGCAAAGCGATCTCTCGCGCCCGCCGACGCCGCGCTCGGCTTTCAGGTATTCGACCGTCACCTCGGGCGAGGGCGCGGACCACAGGGCGCGCGCGGCGGGCGCGGTCCAGACCTCCCACAGGGTGGCAACCGGCGCCGCGATCCGGCGCTCGAAACGCAAGGTGGCGAAGGGATCGGTCAGGGCGTCGGCCATCTCAGGCCCCTGCCTTCATCAGGCCCTGGGCGTATTCTTCCAACTGCGTCACCACGGTTCCCCAGCCGTCATGAAAGCCCATCGCCTCGTGCTGTCTTGCCGTCTCGGCATTGCGGTGGCGGGCGACGGCGCGATAGCGGGTGCGGCCGGGGCCGGCATCTTCAAAGGTCAGGATCGCGGTCATGAATGGTTCGGGGGCGGGCTTCCATCCAGCGGTGTAAGCGTCGGTAAAGACGAGTTTTTCATTGGGAACCACCTCCAGATAGACCCCATTGTTCTGCATCTCTTGCCCATCGACGTTGAAGGTCGTGTTGCAAGCCCCGCCAACGCGGACATCCAGATGGCAGGCCGTCACCTTATGCGGCTTCGGCACGAACCAATGCACCAGATGTTCGGGCGTGGTCCAGCAGGTGTAGATCAACGCGCGGGGGGCGGCGATTTCGCGCTCCAGCACCAGATCGAGGGTGGGGTCAAGGTCATCACTCATCGCGCGTCTCCTGTATCAGGGTGTGAACATAGGCTTCGAACCGATCCAGCCGCCCCCCCCAAAGGGCGCGCTGTTCAGACAGCCAGTCGGTGGCAAGGTTCAGCGTTTCGGGCCGGGCATGGCAAAGCCGCGCCCGGCCGGATTTTTCGGTGGCGATCAGCCCCGCCCCTTCCAGCACGCCGAGGTGTTTCAGCACCGTCGGCAGGGCAAGGCCGGTGGGCCGGGCCAACTCGCTGACAGGGGCGGCCCCCTGCCCCAGACGCGCCAGCATGGCGCGGCGGGTGGGGTCGGAGAGTGCCTGAAAGATCAGGTCAAGGGCAGGGTCATGCTTAGCCATATGGGTAAGTAACATGGACGCCCCGAGTCGCCAAAGCGTAAACTTAGCCATTTGGCAAAGTTTTGCCGCAGCCACCGGATTTTCGCCATCTTCCTGAAAGTGCTTTTCGGAAACAGGCAAGAATACGCACCCGCTTTTCATTGTCCCGCGCCCGCGACCCGCCTAACTTGGTCGTAGACCAAGGGAGAGGAAAGCCATGGCCGCGCGTATCGGGATCGAAGGGCTTCAGGTTGACAGCGGATTGGCCGATTTCCTGAACAGTCGCGCGCTGCCGGGTACGGGCGTTGATCCGGCCCGCTTCTGGAAGGGCTTTGCCGCGCTTTTGACCGATCTGGCCCCGAAAAACCGCGCGCTTCTGGCCAAGCGCGAGGATTTGCAGGCCCGGATTGACAGTTGGCACCGCGCCCGGCGCGGGCAGAGCCATGATCCCCAAGCCTACAAGGATTTTCTGACCGAAATCGGCTATCTCTTGCCCGAAGGCGGGGATTTCCAGATCGACACCGCCCATGTCGACCCCGAGATTGCCGAGGTGCCGGGGCCGCAACTTGTGGTGCCCGTCACCAATGCCCGCTATGCGCTGAATGCCGCCAATGCCCGCTGGGGCAGCCTGTATGACTGCCTTTATGGCACCGATGCGATGGGCTCCGCCCCTCCTGCGGGCGGCTATGAGCGGGGGCGCGGTGCCCGCGTGGTGGCCCGTGCGCGGGTGTTTCTGGACGAGGCCTTTCCGATTGAAGGCACCAGCCACGCCGATGCGCGGCGCTACATCGTCAAGGATGGCGCGCTTTTGGTCGATGATTTGCCACTGGTGCAGCCCGCCAAATTCGTGGGCTACAAAGGCAACCCCAAGGCACCTGATACGATCCTTCTGAAAAACAACGGCTTGCATGTCGAACTGGTCTTTGACCGGGCGCATTTCATCGGCGGGCGCGATCAGGCGCTTTTAGCCGATGTGCAGATCGAAAGCGCGATGTCCGCGATCATGGATTGCGAGGATTCGGTGGCTTGTGTCGACGCCGCCGACAAGGTGCAGGCCTATGGCAACTGGCTGGGGCTGATGCGCGGCGATCTGGCCGAAAGCTTTGACAAGGGCGGCCGGCGGATGGAGCGGCGGCTGAACCCCGACCGCACCTATACCGCCCCCGATGGCAGCCCCCTGACGATCAAGGGCCGCGCGCTGTTGTGGGTGCGCAACGTGGGCCATCTGATGACCAATCCGGCGATCCTGTTGCCCGATGGGTCCGAGGTGCCCGAAGGTCTGATGGACGCGATGATAACCGCGCTGATCGCCTGCCATGACCTGAAAAAGTCCGAAGGCCTGCGCAATTCGCACCACGGTTCGGTCTATGTGGTGAAGCCAAAGATGCACGGGCCAGAGGAAGTGGCCTTTGCCGCCGAAACCTTCACCCGGGTCGAGGCTGTGCTGGGCCTGGCCCCGAACACCGTCAAACTTGGCATCATGGACGAGGAACGCCGCACATCGGTCAACCTGAAAGAATGCATCCGCGCCGCTAAATCCCGCGTGGCCTTCATCAACACCGGATTTCTGGACCGCACCGGGGATGAGATCCACACCTCGATGGAGGCGGGCCCCTTCTCCCGCAAGGATTTCATCAAACGCAAAGGCTGGATCGGCGCCTATGAGATCTTGAACGTCGATATCGGTCTTGAATGTGGGCTGATGGGCCGGGCGCAAATCGGCAAGGGCATGTGGGCGATGCCCGATCTGATGGCCGCGATGCTGGAACAGAAGATCGAGCATCCCAAGGCGGGCGCGAATTGCGCATGGGTGCCCTCGCCCACCGCCGCCACCTTGCACGCGCTGCATTACCACAAGATCGACGTCAAGGCGGTGCAGCGCAAACTGGCCGCCGGGGGCCGCCGCGCCCATGTCGATGCGGTCTTGGACATTCCCCTGGCCACATGGCGGCGCTGGTCCGAAGATCAGGTGATCCGCGAGGTCGAGAACAACGCCCAAGGCATTCTTGGCTATGTGGTGCGCTGGATCGATCAGGGGGTGGGCTGTTCCAAGGTGCCCGACCTCAACGATGTCGGCCTGATGGAAGACCGCGCCACCTGCCGGATTTCCGCCCAGCACATCGCCAACTGGATGCATCACGGCGTGGTGTCAGAGGCCCGCGTGATGGAGGCGATGCAGAAGATGGCCATCCTCGTGGACCGGCAAAATGCAAGCGATCCGGGCTATAGGCCGATGGCGCCCGGCTTTCAGGGCATCGCCTTTCAGGCCGCTTGCGATCTGGTGTTCAAGGGACGGGCGCAGCCCTCGGGCTATACCGAGCCTTTGCTGCACCACTACCGGCTTTTGGCAAAGGCCTGAAGCCGGTTTACCATGGGTACAGACCAAGTTCGCGCGCTCGGCGGGGGCGCAGATAGGCCCAATTGGCCAGCCCCGCCGGGATACCGATCACCAGACCAAGAACTGCGCCGAGGATAAAGGGCGCCCAGGAATAATTTCCCAAGGCCAGCCCGATGGTGACGACCGCACCACCGATGCAGGCGACCCACAGCGTAACCAGCCAGATGCGAAGCGGGGGAAACAGCATGGCGACCTCCTAGATTGCAGGCAGATACCTGTGAAACCCGCCGCCTTGCCGAATTGTTCCCCTCTCCCCGCCGGTCTTCAGCCGGCGTCAATCGCCATGGCATGCACGCGGGTCGTCACATCACCCAGCGCCCGATGCACCGCCCGGTGCCGCGCCACACGGCCCAAGCCCGCCAGGGCCTCGGCCCGGATGGTCACGGCAAAATGGCTTTCGCCTGACCCATCATCCCCGGCATGGCCTGCATGCCGATGGCTTTCATTCACCACCTCCAGCCGGCTGGGCTGAAACGCCGCCTCAAGCCGCTGACGAATTTCGCTTTCAAGCTGCATGCGCCCCCCTTCACCTTGCCGCGTAAATCCCTAAACTTACGGCCCCGAGTCGGAAAGGCCCAACCATGTCCAAATCCCCCTTCGAGTTCGATCTGCGCGTGTCGTCGGACAAGGCCAAGCGCAAGACCACCCGCCGGGGCGGCATGTCGGGGGCGTTTGAAACCTCGCAACGCGCCTGCGACTTTCCCGACTGCAAGGAAAAGGGCGCCTACCGTGCCCCGAAATCGCCCGACCATCTGGATGATTTCTTCTGGTTCTGCCGCGACCATATCCGCGAATACAACCTGAAATGGAACTTCTTCGGCACCGCCACCGACGAGGAATTCCAGAAACTTCTGGAAAAAGACCGCCTGTGGGAACGCGAAACCCGGCCCTTCTCGAAAAAGGATGACGGGCGGGCTTGGCAACGGCTGGGCGTCAACGACCCGATGGCGCTTTTGGGCGAAAAGGCCACGCAAAACCCCGGCAAGGTGGTGTCCACCGCCACCCGCAAACTGCCGCCGACCGAACGCAAGGCGGTGGAAATCCTTGATGCCCGCGACACCTGGACCAAGGCCGAGATCCGCAAGGCCTATAAGGGCCTCATCAAGGAATTGCACCCCGACATGAACGGCGGCGACCGACGGGACGAGGAACGCCTGCAAGAGGTGGTCTGGGCCTGGGATCAGATCAAGGACAGCCGCTACTTCAAAGACTGACCGCAAGGATCAGATAAATTTAATAAAATTTGCCTTTTGCCTTGGCGAAAATATCCCACGGGGGAAGCGGGATTTGGCACAAATCCCGCGCGGGGGCGTGAAGCCCCCGATTGTTTCGCTCCGATTGCCACAGCCAGACGCCCACGGCCCGACAGTCAGACCCGCCGGATGAAATCGTATTTCAAAAGCCACATCGCGATGCGCTCGATGATGGGTTGCGGCAGGGTCAGCGCGCGGGCAAGCGCCGCCACCTCGGCCCCCGCAGCGCCTGCGGCCTCGATCGCCTGCATCAGGGCCAAGACCTGCGCTTTCGGGGCAAAAGCCCGCTTCACCCCGGCATAATCGCGCAGGTCCAGTGTTTCGGACAGATCAAGCCGATCACCAAGATCGCGCGCCACCAGACGCAAGCCGCCAAAGCGGGCCTGCTCGGTCGGATAGGCGCTGAACAAGGCGGTGGGGGACGGCGACATCGGCAAGGCATCGGCACCATAGCGCACCGCCCGCGCGGCCCCCGCCGCGCGCCGCGCCGCCTGTTCGCCCCAAAGCGCCTGCATCTGCGGCACGATCTCGGCCCAGTCATAGGTGCCGCGCGCCCGCGCCTGCCCCGCAGCGCCCATCTTTTTGCGCAGACCGGGGTTTTGCGCCAGATCCAGAATCCGCGCCGTCAACTCGCCCATGTCAATCTCGGTCAGCGCCGAGGTCAGCGAACAATATTGCACATAGCTGTCATAGCCCCCCTGATAGCGCAGCGCCTCTTGCGCCAGATGCGCCCCGGGCAACGCCCGCGAGGTGACACGAAAGCCGACATCCGGCGTCACGGTATCCCTCATCCCATCCCAATCCGACACCAGCAGGGGCAGCCCCGCCGCCATGCCCTCAATCGGGGCAAGCCCAAAGGTTTCCTGAATATTGTCGATCAGGAACATGAAGACATCCGCCCCCGACAGCACCGCCTTGCGGTCCTGCGGATCCGCCCCATCCAAAAGCGCAAAACCCACATCCGGCATCAGCCGGGCCGCGCCTTCGGCAAAGACCTTGCGCGAATAGTCTTCGCGAAACACCCCGCAAAAGGCGATGTGCAGCTTTTGCCCGGCGGGCAGCTTCTTTTGCGCGGCCTGCATGGCCAGATAGATCGGCAGGGGATCGAATTTTTCATGCGGCGTCAGCCGGGCGATGGTGGTGAAGACCACATCGTTCTCCCCTGCCCCCAGCCTTTCGCGCAACGCCCGCCCCGCCGCCGGATCGGGGGTGAAATCGTCGCAATGGATCCCCAGGGGGATCACCGGCAGCATGGGCCGGGCGCGCAGTTTGGCCTCCAACTGCCGAGCCAGATGCGCGTCGATCAGATCCAGTTGAAAGCTGACACTGGCCTGCACCGCCCGCGAGGTGCAGACCACGGCGTCCCAATCTTCCACCGGCGAAATCCGCAGGTCCATCCAGCCTTCCATCACGGCCGCGGTCGAGGTGGTATGGGTGATCCCCGACAGCGCATAGGCCCCAGTGCCATAGGGCACCCGCCGCCATGCCTCGGTTGCGTAATTCGGGCTGGGGTAGAACACGGTTTCGACCGGCGCGATCGAGGTCGGGCGCATCAGGCTGGCCCCGCGCAGCGGCACGCCGGGGCGCAAGGCTTCGGCAAGCGCGCGCACCGGCTCCATGTCTTCGGGCATCTTGGTCAGCAGCACGAATTCCTCGACATCAGCATGGCGCAGGTAGCCCCTGAGAAAGCTTTCCCCCGCCACCCGGCGCCCATTGATCCCCTTGGCAGCCGGGTCAAACCCGTCTTGCGCATACCAGATCGCGGCGTTTTGCGGGCGGCTTTCGGCGCTGGTCATCGTTTCTCCATCCAAAGCCAGGGGGTCGGGCCGCTGCGCCATTCCCAAAGGGCCATCAGCCGGTCCAGATCGGAAAGCTCCTCCATCCAGGCCGGAAAGCCGCGGTCATCGACATGGCGGCCAATCTCGGTGATGCGATGGGTCGGACCGAACCGTGCCTTCAGCCCTTCGACCACACCGGGCGCGGCTTGCGGGTGGCACTCCACCAAAAGGTCGGCGGCCAGAAGCCCCGGCGCCATGGCCGGGTCCAACAGCCTGTCCTCGGCCCCTTCGATGTCGCAGATCACCACCGCGCGCGCAGTATTGCACAGCGCAAAATCGGCATGGCCGAAAACGCCGCCAATCTCGACCCGATCCGCGACCCCATTGGCGAGGGCAAGCTCCCGGCACAGGCGTTGCGCGGCGTCATCCGCATCGCGAGCCAGCACCCGTGCCGCGGGCAAACGCCGCGCAAGGCCGACCGCATAATAACCTTCCGCCGACCCGATATCGACCACCAGATCAGGGGATTTGGCGATGATCGCCTCGATCACCGGGTGCAGGGGTGCCTCATAGACCCCCAACAGCCGCGCCACCCGCGTGCCTTCCGAGGCGCGGGCGCCGTAGTGCATGCCCTTGAACGGCCCCGAGGCAACCACCGCCCCCTGTCGGTGTTCGACCGTATTGGCCACAAGTTCAGCCCGCCATTTCGCCAGATAGCGCAACGCGCGGGCCAGCTTTGCCGTACTCGGGGGGCCTGCAAGCACATCTTGCAGGGTTTTCGTGACACCGATGGTCAACGGTGAGGGCTCAAAAGATTTGGTCACGTAAAACTCTGCACCGGTCCAATAGGCCGAACCCTAGCCAAGCCCGCCCGCGCTGTCCACTCAGCTATCCACTCGGGCGCTTTGCCTTGTTGATGGCACGGGAAGGTTAAGCAGGCTTGAACACCAGAGCCACCCCGTTCATGCAATAGCGTTTGCCGGTGGGTTCCGGGCCGTCGTCAAAGACATGGCCCAGGTGCCCGCCGCAGCGGCGGCAATGCACCTCGGTCCGGCTGCCGAACAGGCCGGGGTCTTCCTTGGTGCCGATCGCATTGTTCAAAGGCTGCCAGAACGACGGCCAGCCGGTGCCGCTGTCATACTTCGTCTCGGACGAAAACAGCGGCAGATCACAGCCCGCGCAATGAAACACCCCGGCCCGCGTCTCATGGTCAAGCGGGCTTGAACCGGAGCGTTCGGTCGCCTCATGGCGCAAAACCTGATAGGCTTCGGGCGACAGCCGGGCCTGCCATTCCTCATCCGACAAGGTGACTTCAAAGCTTTCGGCGCGGGCCGTACGGCCCAAGGTCAGGGCGGACAGCGCGGCAGTCAGAAACAGGCGGCGTTGCATGGGCGAAACTCCTTGTTGCTGGGCAAAGGTTAGCACGATCGCGCGCCCGGACGAGCCAAGGTTACAATGCCTCACCAACATGCGAAAAACCGTTAAGTCCAGCCCTTGCGGCCCCTGCCGATATGTTCCACAACTTCACCGATTGCGGGCTTTCGCCCGGCGCTTTGATATGGACGATGACGATGGCCGAGAACATGCAGAAACCCACCGAAGAAATCTCGGTCCGCGATGTGTTCGGCATCGACACCGACATGAAGGTCAAAGGCTTTTCCGAGGCCACCGACCGCGTGCCGTTGATTGATCCGACCTATAAATTCGATCCTGACACCACATTGGCGATCCTCGCGGGCTTTGCCTATAACCGCCGTGTGATGATCCAAGGCTATCACGGCACCGGCAAATCGACCCATATCGAACAGGTCGCGGCCCGTCTGAACTGGCCTGCGGTGCGGGTGAACCTTGACAGCCACATCAGCCGGATCGACCTGATCGGCAAGGATGCGATCAAGCTGCGCGACGGCAAGCAAGTCACCGAATTCCACGAAGGCATCCTGCCTTGGGCGCTGCGCAACCCGGTGGCCATTGTGTTCGACGAATATGATGCCGGTCGCGCCGATGTGATGTTCGTGATCCAGCGCGTTCTGGAAACCGACGGCAAGCTGACGCTTCTGGATCAGAACGAAATCATTACCCCCCACCCCTATTTCCGCCTGTTTGCCACCGCAAACACCGTGGGCTTGGGCGATACGACCGGGCTTTACCACGGCACCCAGCAGATCAACCAGGCCCAGATGGACCGCTGGTCGCTGGTGGCCACATTGAACTATCTGAGCCACGACGCCGAAGCCGCCATCGTTCTGGCGAAGTCCCCGCATTACAACACCGACAAGGGCCGCAAGACCATTTCCCAGATGGTCACCGTCGCCGACCTGACGCGCACCGCTTTCATGAACGGCGATCTTTCCACTGTGATGAGCCCGCGGACCGTGCTGAACTGGGCGCAAAACGCCGAGATCTTCCGCAACGTCGGCTATGCGTTCCGCCTCTCGTTCCTGAACAAATGCGATGAATTGGAACGCCAGACCGTAGCGGAATTCTACCAGCGTTGCTTTGGCGAGGAATTGCCGGAATCGGCAGCCTCGATGGCGATGAAGTGATGTAGGGTGGGGTTCCACCCCACCGCTTCGACATGGTGGGGCACGCCCCACCCTACGCGGACGGACCATGAGCAAACCCACCGACAACCCCGCCGATCCGTTCAAGAAGGCCTTGGCTGAGGCCACCAAGGTCATGGCGGACGACCCGGAGATGACTGTCACCTATTCGGTCGACCCCTCGGGCATGACCAAGGAAGGCGTGCGGCTGCCGCAGGTGTCGCGCCGCATGACGCGGGACGAGGTGATGCTGGCGCGCGGCACGGCCGATGCCTTTGCCCTGCGGCGCAAGTATCACAATGATGCGACCAGCGCCCGCTATGCGCCCACCGGGCAATTGGCGCGCGAAATCTATGACGCCATGGAAACCGCCCGCTGCGAGGCGGTCGGTGCCCGCGTCATGCCCGGCACCGCGACCAATATCGACGCCAAGATCGCCTTTGAGGCGGATCGCAAGGGCTATGGCAGCCTGACCTCGCCCGGCGAGGCGCCGCTTTCGGTGGCGGCAGGCTATCTGGTGCGCCATCTGGCCACCGGAAATCCGCTGCCCAAGGCGGCGGAAAACGTCATGAACCTGTGGCGCGGGTTTATCGAGGAACAGGCGGGCGGCACGCTGGACAATCTGGATCATGTGCTGACCGATCAGGCCGCTTTTGCGCGCCTTGCCCGGCAGGTGATTTCCGATCTGGGCTATGGCGACCAGCTGGGCGACGACCCGGATGCGCCGGATGAGGACGAGGCCGGCGACGAGGCCGAAGAAGATCAGGACAACCCCGAAAGCGAAGGCTCCGAAGAACAGGAGAGCGACGAGTCCGAGGCCAGCCCCGAGCGGTCGCAGGATCAGGAAGAAGACCAGTCGCAGGCGCAGGTCACCATGGAAGACAGCGCCGACATGGAGGAAGGCGACGAGACGGAATTGCCGGAAGGCGAGGCGCCGCTCGATCCCCCGCCGCCCGCGCCCTATTCCGATGCCGATCCGAACTACACCGTCTATACCACGGATTTCGATGAGGAAATCCGTGCGGAAGAATTGGCCGAACCTGCCGAGCTGGAACGCCTGCGCGCCTATCTGGACCAACAATTGGAACCCCTGAAAGGCGCGGTCAGCCGCTTGGCCAACAAGCTGCAACGCCGCCTGCAGGCCCAGCAAAGCCGGTCCTGGCTGTTTGACCTTGAGGAAGGCACGCTGGATGCGGGCCGCCTTGCCCGCGTGGTGGCGAACCCGACGACGCCCTTGTCGTTCAAGCAGGAAAAAGACACCGAATTCCGCGATACCGTGGTGACTTTGCTGATCGACAACTCGGGTTCGATGCGGGGGCGTCCAATCTCGATCGCGGCGATTTGCGCCGATGTGCTGGCCCGCACGCTGGAGCGTTGCTCGGTCAAGGTGGAGATTTTGGGCTTTACCACGCGGGCGTGGAAAGGCGGGCAGGCCCGCGAACGCTGGCTGGCGCAGGGGCGCCCGCAAGCGCCGGGCCGCCTGAACGATCTGCGCCACATCATCTATAAATCCGCCGATGCGCCGTGGCGGCGGGTGCGGCCCAATCTGGGGCTGATGATGAAAGAGGGCCTTTTGAAGGAAAACATCGACGGCGAGGCTTTGGAATGGGCGCACCGCCGCGCGCTTGGCCGGCCCGAGGCGCGCAAGATCCTGATGGTGATCTCGGACGGGGCGCCGGTTGATGACAGCACCCTGTCGGTCAATGCCGCGTCTTTCCTTGAAAAGCACCTGCGCGATGTGATTGCCATGGTGGAAAAGCGCCGCGCGGTGGAACTGATCGCCATCGGCATCGGCCATGATGTGACCCGCTATTACCAGCGTGCGGTGACGATCACCGATGTCGAACAATTGGCAGGCGCGATGACCGAGCAACTGGCGAGTCTGTTCGAGGTGGACCCCAAGAAACGCGCCCGGGCCTTTGGGATGCGGAAGGCGGGGTAAAGGGGGGCAGACCCGGGGCGCAAAAGCGTTTGCGCCCATCCTCGCCTGAAATCCCTCCACCGGAGGGTTTTCCGGGCGGCTCGGGCCCCCCCGAGGATATTTAGGCAGAGAGGATGGCCCATGTTTCAGACCTTTGACAGCCACGCCAATCCGGCTCAGGGACCGGCGCGGCTGGCGGCCTTGCGGACCGTATTGGCGGCAGAGGGGTTGGCGGGCTTCATCGTGCCGCGTGCCGATGTGCATCAGGGCGAATATGTCGCGGCGCGCGATGAGCGGCTGCAATGGTTGACCGGGTTTACCGGCTCTGCCGGTTTCACGATTGCCTTGGAGGGCGTGGCGGGGGTGTTCATTGACGGGCGCTACCGCACGCAGGTGAAGGGGCAGGTCGATCTGGGCCACTTTACCCCGGTGCCCTGGCCCGAGGTGAAACCCGCCGATTGGCTGCGCGAGGTTTTGGCGGCGGGGGTGGTGGGGTTTGATCCCTGGCTGCACACCGCCGACGAGATTGAAAAGCTGGAGGCCGGGCTTCAGGACACGGGCATCACGTTGCGCCCGGTCGAAAACATGGTGGACCGGATCTGGGCCGACCAGCCCGAACCGCCGATGGGCCACGCCTTTGCCCATCCCGACGCCCTTGCGGGAGAGACCAGTGCCGCCAAGCGCGCCCGCTTGGCCGAGGGTCTGCGCCGGGCCGGACAGACGGCGGCGGTGATAACCCTGCCGGACAGCCTGTGCTGGCTTTTGAACATTCGCGGCGCCGATGTGCCGCGCAATCCGATCCTGCATGGGCTTGCCATTTTGCACGATGACGCGCGGGTGACGCTGTTTGCCGAAAGCGCCAAGTTTGACGAGGCCACCCGGGCGCATCTTGGCCCTCATGTCACGCTGCGCCCTGCCGCAGCCTTTGTTCCGGCGCTGCACACGTTGCAAGGTCCGGTTCGGGTGGACAAGGGCACTGCCCCCTTGGCCGTCTCGCTGGAATTGCAGGAGGCGGGCATTGCCGTGGCTTGGGGCGATGATCCCTGCCGCCTGCCCAAGGCCTGCAAGAACGCGGGCGAGATCAGCGGCATGCGCGAGGCGCATCTGCGCGACGGCGCGGCGATGGTGGAGTTCCTGTGCTGGCTGGATACGCAACTGCCCAAGGGCGGGTTGACCGAGATTGATGTGGTCAGGGGGCTGGAAGGGTTCCGCCGGGCGACCAATGCGCTGCATGACATCAGCTTTGACACCATCTGCGGGGCCGGGCCGAATGGCGCGATCATGCATTACCGGGTGACGGAGCAATCCAACCGCGCGGTCGAGCAGAACGCGCTTTTGCTGGTGGATTCGGGCGCGCAATATCTGGATGGCACCACCGATATCACCCGCACGGTGGCGGTGGGCGATCCGGGCGATTATGCGCGGACCTGTTATACGCGCGTGTTGCAGGGCACGATTGCCATCAGCCGCGTGCGCTGGCCGAAAGGCTTGGCGGGGCGCGATCTTGACCCCTTGGCGCGGGCACCTTTGTGGCTGGCGGGCCAAGATTTCAACCATGGCACTGGGCATGGGGTGGGGGCGTTCTTGTCGGTGCATGAAGGCCCGCAACGGCTGAGCCGGATTTCAGAAGTGCCGCTGGAACCGGGCATGATCCTGTCGAATGAGCCGGGCTATTACCGCGAGGGCGAATTCGGCATCCGGCTGGAAAACCTGATCGTGGTGGAACCTGCGCCAAAGCTGGCAGGCGGCGATGAGGAACGCGATCAGTTGCGGTTCGAGACGCTGACCTTCGTCCCGTTTGACCGTCGGCTGGTGGTGGGGGCGCTGCTGGCCCCCGGTGAGCGCGACTGGCTGAACGCCTATCACGCAGAGGTTCTGGCAAAACTGGCCCCACGCCTGTCGCCGGCGGCGCTGGATTGGTGCAAGGCCGCCTGCGCGGCGATCTGACCGCCCCTGCGGGATCAGACGGCTTCGGCGGCGGTTTTGCGGATGCGCTCCACCATGGCGCGCAGGCCGTTTGAGCGTTGCGACGACAGGTGTTCGTTCAACCCCAGCCGTCCCAGCTCTGCCGTGGCATCAACCGCGCCGACCTGCGCCAGCGGGATACCGGAATAGAGCGCATGCAGAACCGCGATCAGCCCGCGAACGATCATCGCATCCGAATCGCCCTGAAAATCGAAAACCCCGCCGGTGATCACCGGGCGCAGCCAAACCTGACTGGCGCAGCCATCCACCTTGTAGCCCGGCACTTTGAAACTGGCGTCCAAAGGCGGCATCGCCTTGCCAAGTTCGATCACATGGCGATAGCGGTCTTCCCAATCGTCGAGGAATTCGAAGGTTTCGGCGATATCTTCAAAGGCGGCGGTGGCCATGCTGCGGCTCCTTCAGGGGTGTCTTTCAGCTAATTCGCGCGGGCGCACATGTCCAGTCTCAGCGGTCTTTTCAAAGCCCCCCCAATCGGCTACCCAATGAGACAAGCTTGCAAGGACACCCGATTGATGCGCCTGCCCCCGAAACCTGCCTTGGCCCTCGCCCTCACCGCCGTGTTGACCGTGACCGCCTGCGGCGTGATGCGCGAGTCGCGGCTGAACCCGATGAACTGGTTTGGCCGCTCGCAGGAGACGAAGGCCGAAGAATTCGGGATCGCAAGCCCCGAAGAAAAGCGCCCGCTGGTGGCGCAGGTGCTGGGGATGACGATCGAGCAGACGCCGACCGGCGCGATTGTGCGTGCCACCGGGATTTCCCCGATGCAGGGCTATTACGATGCCGAATTGGTGGCGCGCCCCGTCGATGACAAGGGCGTTCTGGTCTATGACTTCCGCCTGACGCCCCCGCCGGAGCCAAAACCGGTCGGCGCCCCGCGCACGCGCGAAGTCACCGCAGGCGCGCATCTGTCGCATTTGAAACTTGCCGGCATTACGCAGATCGTGGTGCAGGGCGCGGAAAACGCCCGCTCGGCCCAGCGTTAATCGCCGATCAAAGGCGCGATCCGGGCGGCAATCGCCCGACTGCCCTTGACCGACGGGTGGACCAGATCCATCGCGTGATAGCTGGTATCGCCCGCTTTGGTCACCAGATCCGCCAGCGGCAGGAATGTCACGCCTTCGGTCACCTCTGCCATCCGGGCAAGCCTTGCATCCATCACATCGCCCAAAGGGCCGCAGGATTCGACCGGCGAAGTCACGCCGGGGGTGCGCAGATAGCCGGTATAGATCACCTTCGCCCCACTGGCGCGGATGTCCCGGATCAGATCCGGGATTGCCCCTGCCCTGCCATCGTCGCGGATCAGCCGGTTCAGCATCCGTTTGCAGGCCCCACAACCGCAGCCGAACAACAGATCATTGCCGCCGCCGTTCATCACCACATAATCCCAAGGCCCGCCGCGAAACTGCGCCCCAATCCGCAGGCCAGCGGCCCCGGTCAGGGGCAGGCGGTAGAAATACCGCGCGCCGGCCACCGCGTGATCCTTGACCTTCACGCCGATGAGCTTGCCCAAAGCATCCGACACCGCCGCCCCGCGCGTGCCATTCCACGCCATCAGACTGTCGCCCATCACCAGAACGCGGGGCTTTGCCTCCTCAGCGCGCGCCGACAGGCCAAGCGCCAGAACCATCAGCACCGACAAAAGGATATGGCGAAGAAAGCCGCGCAAGGATCACCTCGGAATAATATGAAGCACCACCGGCGAAATTGCCGGGCAATCGCGTTGAACCCTCCCTTGGGGGAACGGGATTAAAGCCGCACCACCCGCACTTCGCTGCCCTTGGCCGAAAGCGCAATCTCGCCCCGGCACAGCATCATTGCCTCGTTGCCAAAAGCCTCGGCGCGCCAACCTTTCAGCGTATCGACATTGCGCTCGCCTGCCGCGATGGCATCAAGGTCCGCGGCCGAGGCGATCAGCCGGGGGGCGACCCCAAGGCTTTCCGATTTGGCCTTCAACAGCACGCGCAACAGGTCGGCCAGTGCCGGATTGACCTGCAATTGTTCGCGGCTGACATCGGGTTTCGGCATATCCTCGGGGCGCATTTCCAGCCCCGATTTGATCGCTGCCAAAATCCCTTCGGCAATCTCGGTCTTGCGACCCTCGCGCTGCAACAGGCGCGAGCGGCCGAGTTCCTCCATGCTGGTCGGACGGGTCGAGGCCAGTTCCAACAGCGCGTCGTCCTTCATCACCCGGCTGCGCGGGACGTTGTTGCCTTGGGCATAATCTTCACGGAAACGGGCCAGTTCCTTGACCACCGCCAAGAACCGCCCCGATGTGGTGCGGGTTTTCACCCGCTGCCACGCCTCATCGGGATGCACGGTATAGGTGGCCGGATCACACAAGAGCGCGAGTTCTTCCTCGACCCATTTCTGGCGGCCGTTCTTGTCCAATTGCTTGGCCAACCATTCGTAGATCACCCGCAGATGGGTGACATCGGCCAGCGCATATTCGCTTTGCGCCTCGGTCAGCGGGCGGCGCGACCAATCGGTAAAGCGGCTGGTCTTGTCCAGGTTTTCCTTGGCGATCTTCTTGACCAGCGTCTCATAGCCGACCTGTTCGCCAAAGCCGCAGACCATGGCGGCGACTTGCGTGTCAAACAGCGGGTCGGGAAACACCTTGCCTTCGACGAAGAAAATTTCCAGATCCTGCCGGGCCGCATGGAAAACCTTCACCGTCGCCTTGTGGCGAAACAGGTCATAAAGCGGCTCCATCGACATCTGATTGCCGATGATGGGGTCCACCAGCACCGCATCGCCATCCTTGCCCGGCAAGGCCATCTGGATCAGGCATAGCTTTGACCAATAGGTGCGTTCGCGCAGGAATTCGGTGTCGATGGTGACATAGGGAGCGGCTTTGGCGGCCTCGCAAAAGGCGGCGAGGTCTTCGGTCGTGGTAATGGTCCGCATGGGCGGCCTTTCGCGGCAAGGGGCGCAGGAAGCGCGGGGGGGCGCGGGGGCATCCCGCAGTTGCTTTTGCTATAGGGGCGGGGGGCGGAAAAGGAAAGGGCGGCCGCAAACGGCGCCTTTCCACCGGGGGTCAGCCCTTTGCCATCCGTTCACGCAAGGCGTCGATCACAAGGGTGTTGGAACACTGCCGATACTCGGTACGATCCAGCAGGAAGCGCGCCGACACGGCCCGGCGTGGCGCGGCCAGCCCCCCTTCGGTGGCGGCCTGCCCGCTGGAGGCCACCGGTCTTGTGCTGCCGTTGATGTTGCCCCGCCACACGCACCGGTCCTTGCGCTGCGCAAAGGGCACCAGCTCCGCACCGCCGAACTGGCCCGCGAAACCGGCGCTGCCCACGCCGTGAACATGCTGCATGGGCCAAAGGACGCGCCCCACCCCGCCGGCCGACCTGTTGAAACACAGGACCGGCGCCACCGTCTTGCGCATGGCAATGTCGGTGTCGCGTGCGTCCTGCATGTCGATCAACAGATCGAAATCCAGCCCGGCGGCCCGTGCCTCGGCCAAGGCCTGCGCGCCCTTGCGGATGCTGGGGCGTTCCGAAATGCGCCCGATCTTTGGGCAGATCATCCGCCCCTCGGACTGCTGCCACTGCACGCACCCCTCGGACGCGGCGCGCAGGGCCGCCTTCAGGCCATGGCTGGTATAACGCCATTGCCGACCGGCCTTGTCGCCCAGCCGATGTGCGGTTTCGATCTGGAGCATCGTCTCAACATCGGGGGATCCGACGGGCATGGCGCGGGCTTCAAAAGAACTTGTTATGCAAAACCAATCCCAAACATCAAAACCCGCGCCAAAATCAGATCGAAGAACAGGGGCAAGGCCAATAAGCCAGGGCCGACAATGCCAGCGCGAAACTCGGCCTCGTCGCGGACGATTTTCTGCTGTAAGCCTGGTATGTCCAAGCACCGGGTCGACATGCGCTTTTTCTGGATCACCCTTGGCCTTGCAGCACTTGCCCTTGGCACGGCGGGGCTGGTGCTGCCCTTGCTGCCGACCACGCCCTTCATGCTGCTGGCCGCCGCCTGTTTTGCCAAGTCCTCGCCGCGCCTGCATGGCTGGCTGACAAGCCATCGCTTGTTCGGCCCGGCGATCCGCGATTGGCGCGAGTATCGGGCGATTTCGCCCAAGGCCAAACGCATGGCGCTGTCCGCCATGGCAGCGGCCTTTGGCCTGAGCCTGATGCTTGGCCTTGGCTGGCAGGTGCTGGCAGCTCAGGCGCTGGCGCTTTTGGTGATGGGAAGCTGGATCTGGACCCGGCCAGATGGGCCGCAGATGTGAAAAAGGGCGGCCCGAAAGCCGCCCTGTTCCCATGCCGCGTGACGGGCGCGATCAGCCCGCGACGAACAACCCGTCGTCCTTGACGATCTTATAGGCCTCATCCAGCGATTTCTTGGCGCGGGCGATCAGCACATCAATCTCAGTCGGGGTGATAACCAACGGCGGGGCAATGATCATGCGATCCCCCACATGGCGCATGATGATGTTGTTGGCAAAGCAACGCTCGCGCACCTTGTAGCCGACGGTCCCGGCCTCGGACGCGAATTTGGCCCGCGTGGCCTTGTTCGGGGTCAGCGCGATGGAGCCCATCAGGCCCACCAGTTTGGTTTCGCCCACCATCGGATGATCGGCCAGCGCATGCCATCTTTCGGCCAGATAGGGGTGGGCCACGTTGCGGACATGCTCCACCACGCCTTCTTCCTGAATGATCCGCAGGTTTTCCAAGGCCACAGCCGCCGCCACCGGATGGCCGGAATAGGTGTAACCGTGGTAAAGTTCGCCCCCTTCGGCGACCACGTTGAACACCTCGTCATGGATGATCGAGCCGCCGATGGGCTGGTAGCCCGAGCTGAGGCCCTTGGCGATGGTGATGATGTGGGGCTTGATGCCGAAGGTGGTGGCGGCAAACATGTTGCCGGTGCGGCCAAAGCCGGTGATGACCTCGTCCAGCACCAGAAGGATGCCGTATTTGTCGCAGATGCGCTGGATTTCCGGCCAGTAGGTGGCGGGCGGCACGATCACGCCGCCAGCGCCCTGAATGGGTTCCCCGATGAAGGCCGCAACCTTGTCGGCACCGATTTCGGTGATGGCGGTTTCCAACTGGCGGGCGCGTTCAAGGCCGAATTCCTCGGGCGTCAGGTCGCCGCCTTCGCTCCACCAATCGGGCTGGTCGATGTGGTGGATGCCGTCGATCTTGCCGCCATGGGCATGGATCGGCGACATGCCGCCAAGCGAACCGCCGCCCATGGTCGAGCCATGATAGCCGTTCTTGCGCGCGATGATGACGCGCTTTTCAGGCTGGCCCTTGACCTGCCAGTAGCGGCGGACAAGACGGATGTTGGTGTCGTTCGCCTCGGACCCCGACCCGGCAAAGAAGGTGTGGTTCATGCCCTCGGGCGCGATCTTGGCCAGTTCGGCGGCCAGCGCGATGGCAGGCACATGGGTGGTCTGGAAGAAGGTGTTGTAATAGCACAGCTCATCCATCTGGCGCTTGGCGACATTGCCCAGTTCCGGGCGGCCATAGCCGATGTTGACGCACCACAGGCCCGCCATACCGTCGATGATCTGCTGGCCCTCGCTGTCGGTCAGATAGACGCCCTTGGCCGATTTGATGATCCGCGCGCCCTTGGCGGCAAGACCATTGGCATCGGTGAAGGGGTGCATGTGGTGGGCGGCGTCCAGCTTTTGCAGCTCGGCCGTCGACATGTGGTTGGTGATCATGTTCATGGGCTATCCCTTCGGTCCACTGGCCCCGAGTCACTATGAGCAACGGGCCGTTGACGGCAGAATATGATCAAAGATCGCCGCGTTCAAGAAATTTGATCAAATTTCTGGACGCGTTCAGACCTCGCCCCGTGCCAGCGCGGCGCGGACCTCCTCAACGCCTTGGGCGATGTCGTCGTGGATGGCGCGGGCAAGCGCCGCGCCATCGCCTGCGCGCATGGCGGCCAGCGCCTCGACATGCTGGTCAGGCAGACCCGTGGCCCCGGCCAAGGTTGCCACCACCCGCAGCGACGGACCAAAGCGCAGCCACATGGACCGCGCCATGTCCAACAGCACCCCCGCCCCTGCGGCCTCATAAAGCGCGAAGTGAAAAGCGTGGTTCGCGGTCAGATAGGCGGTAACATCGCCGGCGCGAATGGCTTCGTTCACCCGATCATCAAGGGCCGCCAGACGGTCGATCAGCCGGGGCGTCAGATGCGCGGCGGCAAGTTCGGCCAACCGCGGCTCGATCGTCAGCCGGGCAAAGGCGAGTTGATCCAGCACCGCAGGCTCCAGCCGCGGCACCGTCACCCGGCGGTTGCCCTGCGGCTCCAGGGCGCCCTCGGCGGTCAGGCGGCGGATCGCCTCGCGCACCGGGGTCATACCGGCGCCCAGATCCGCGATCAGGCCCTGAATGGTGACGGGCTGACCCGGTGCCAGCGCGCCAAACAGCACCATGTCGCGCAAGCGCACATAGGTCAGCTCATGGCTGGGCACCTTGCGGGCGTCATCCGGGCGGGCATCATCTGGGCGGGCGTCGTCGGGCATGCGGGCTCTCATCGGAACGGTCGGTCCAGTTACCCCCTGCGCGGCCTGCCTTGCAAGGGCAAGGATCAACCTTGCCCCGTTTGTCGCCCGCGCAAGGCCCCCCGTCGCCCGGAAAGCCACAGCGCCGACAGCATCAGCGGCGCATTGTCGATCTCGCCGCTGTGACAAAGATCCAGCAACCGGTCGAAGGACACCAGATGGGCGCGAATGTCTTCCGCCTCCTCGGCAAGGCCGAACTGACCCGCCGCGCTGTCGGGCAAGTCCACCACGGCGAGATAGGAATAGATATATTCCACAAAGGCACCGGGGCTGGGGTAATATTCGGCAATCGGCACAAGCTGGTCCAGCACCAGCCCCGCCTCCTCCCGCGCCTCGCGCCGGGCGGCCTGCTCGGGCGCTTCGCCCGCGTCGATCCGGCCGGCAATCGCCTCCAGCTTCCAAGGGTTGGCATCGCCGCGCACATGGGGAGCAAAGCGGAACTGTTCCACGAGCAACACCCGGTCACGCACCTGATCATAGGGCAAGACCGTCACCACATCGCCCGAGACAAAGGCCGTGCGATGCAGCGGCACACTCAGCCCGCCATCAAAGCGCCGATGGCGCAACTGCTGTTCTTCGACCGCGAAAAACCCCTCATAGGGTTGGGCGCGACTGGCAATCGCCACATCCCCGGCATCAGGGTGACGGCGCAGGCTGGCCGGGGCCGCCCGCCCGGCCCGATCGCGGGTTTCCCTGTCATCCGAGCGCATGGCCGTCAGCCCCACCGCCGCCCGGCTGTCTCGGTCAACATGCCCCCCAGCACGCCCCCGGCCGCCAAGGCGACCGGCGTGGCCGGATGGCGCAGAAGCGCGCCGTATTCCAGCATCAATTCCAAAATCCCCAAAACCGCATCCATCGGCCCGTCATACATCATCCGGGTGGATTTGCGGATCATGAAGTAGATCGAGAACAGCAACAGGCACCAGAACAAGACCGCGACCGAGGTCACCAAACCCCGGTTGACCGCCTCGACCATGCCGCGCCCCACGTTGCGGCCCATGATGAACCAGCCACAAAAAAATCCAATCACGGCAGAGAGTTCGCGAAACATCTTGATCTGCGTCCCCTCGGGCAGAACCGGGATGAACAGATGGGCGGCAAGGGCGGCAAGGCAGGCAAAGAATACAGCGGCAATCAACTTGGCGGCAGTGGGCATCGAAAACCTCGAACTGAAATCAGGGCCGTTTCACGGTGACCTGCGTCACATCACAGTTTCCGCCCTGAAACGCCCCCGCGCAAGAGGTCAGATAAAGGTTCCACATCCGCCGGAAGCGGTCGTCAAACCCCATGGCCTGTACCTCGGCCCAGCGCGCGTTGAAGCTATCATACCAGCGGCGCAAGGTCTGGCTGTAGCTTTGGCCAAATTCGACCGAGTGCTGAAACACCAGCCCGGCGCGCGCAATCTCGGCCTGCAAGGCGGAAGGCGAGGGCAACATGCCACCGGGGAAGATGTATTTCTGAATGAAATCAACGGATCTACGGTAAAGCTGAAAACGGTCATCGCCGATGGTGATGATCTGAAGCGTGGCCTGCCGCCCCGGTTTCAACCGCTCGCGCAGGGTGGCGAAATAGGTAGGCCAGTATTTTTCGCCCACCGCTTCGAACATCTCGATGCTGGCGATGCCGTCATAGATCCCGCGCTCATCGCGGTAATCCTGCAACTTGATCGTCACACGGTCCGCCAGCCCCGCCCGGTCGATCCGCGCCACGGCAAAATCATATTGTGCCTGACTGATGGTCAGACAGGTGACACGCAAGCCGCGTTTTCCGGCGGCATATTCGGCAAAGCCGCCCCAGCCGCAGCCAATCTCCAGCACATGATCGCCGGGCAGGACACCCATGCGATCCACCATTGAGGCGTATTTCGCCTCTTGCGCCGTCTCAAGGCTTTCCTGACCTGAACGGAACAGCGCCGAGGAATAGGTCATGCTGTCATCCAGCCAAAGCTGGTAAAACCGGTTGCCCAGATCGTAATGCGCCGCGATGTTCCGTCTCGCCTGCCGTCTGGAATTGCCATGCAGCCAAAAGCGGCAGCGTTCATAGGCCCGCACCAGCGCAAAGCCGGGAAAACCGTCCAGCACCTCGTTATTGCCCGCCTGCACCACATCCATCATGGCTTGCAGATCGGGCGTGGTCCAACTGCCATCGAGATAGGCCTCGCAAAAGCCCAAGTCTCCCTCGCGGATCAACCGGGCAAAGACATCCGCTTCGCGCACGTGGATTTCCGCCACCGGGCCGGGGTTCTGCCCTTCGGCGCGAAACCGCCGCCCGTCGGGCAAGACAAAATCCAACCGCCCGTTTTTCATCCGCTTGGCCAAATCGAAGGCAGCCGCGAAATAGCGCGGCAAACCGGGCTGCCCTTTGACCGTGGTCAGAACATCCATCGAAACACCCCCCGCAAGATCTGTTGGCCCAGGGTTCCTGCCCCCAGATTTCCAGAACATGCCGCGCGGCTCAAGCTTTTCCTTGCGCCAAGGCCGCAAGCGCCCGCGCCCGCCCTTCGGCCAGATCAATCAGCGGCATCGGATAACCCCGCGCGGGGTCAAGCCGCCACGCCTTTGGCACCGCGTCGAAATAGCTTCGCGCCTTCTCTCCCGGCCTGCGGCTGAGTTCGGCCACCCAGGTGCGGCGATAGGTCTGATCGGCGTCGAATTTCTCGGCCTGGCCTGCGGGGTTGAAGATGCGGAAATAAGGGGCGGCATCGGGACCGCAACCCGCCACCCATTGCCAGCCCATCGCGTTGGCCGCCGGATCCCAGTCGGTCAGGCAATCGGCGAACCACTGAAGACCCACGCGCCAATCGGTCAAGAGATGCTTGGTCAGATAGCTTGCCACGATCATGCGGGCGCGGTTGTGCATCCGGCCGGTGACATAAAGTTCGCGCATGGCGGCATCGACAAGGGGTTCCCCGGTCAATCCCTTGCGCCAGATCTCGGCATCGGCGTTGTCGGCCCGCCATGGAAAGGCCTGCCAATCGGCCTTCCAACTTGTGCGGCCCATCGCGGGATAGTGGTAGAACAAATGCCAGGCGAATTCGCGCCAGACCACCTCTTTCAGGAATGTCTCGGCCCCGGCATTGCCCATCTCCATCGCCCGCCAGCCCCGATGCCAAAGGGTGCGCGGCCCGATCTCGCCCCAGGCAAGGTTTTCCGACAGGCCCGAGGTGGCCCCGGACAGCCCCGGAAAATCCCGCTCCGCCGCATAGGCGGCCATCGGACCAGCCGCGAACTCCTCCAGCCGCGCCAAGGCCTTGGCCTCGCCCACCCGCTGATGCGCCGCGACAATCGCCGCCCCCCGCCGCATCGCCGACACCATCCGCCAATCGGCGAGATCCTCGGACAGCGGCCAAACCTGCGGGGCCACCAGCGCCTTTGGCGCGGGCGAGGCCGCCGCAACCGCGCGGCCCCGAACGGCCTTCCAGAACGGGGTGAACACCCGGTAAGGCCCGCCCTGCCCGGTTTCCACCTCCCAAGGTTCAAAGATCAGCGCGCCGGGATGGCTTTCCACCACCAAGCCTTTCGCCTTCAGCGCAGCCTTGACCGCCTGATCGCGGTCCCGCGAGGGGGCGTCATACATCCGGCTCCACATGCCCCCCACCGCCCCGGTCTCGGCGATCAGGCTTTGCAGAATCTCCAGCGCCGGACCACGCCGCAGGATCAGCCGCGACCCAAAGGCACCAAGCGCCTTGGCAAATGTCTCAATCGCCAAGCCCAGCCGGAATTTCGGGGCAGCCCCCAAGGCTTCCGTCTCGGGGTCCAGAATGAAAACCGGGATCAGCGGCCGCCCGCTGGCCACTGCCGCCGTCAGCATCGGATGATCGACAAGCCGCAAATCCCGGCGGAACCACAAGATCAACGGTGCGTCAGACATATCGGCCTCTTTTTACCCTATACGCATGAACCCGGCCTCCGGTTCATCCTCTCTGCCCAAATATCCCGGGGGGGGGCCGAAGGCGGGGGGCAGCGCCCCCCACCCGGAGCCGGTTGGCCGCAGGCCAGAGGCGACGATCCCCCTTGCGCGGCACGCGCGCCTTTGCCTTACAACACCCGGTCCAGCGCCGCGATCAGGCGCGCCACATCTTCGGCGCTGGTGTAATGCGTGGCCGACAGCCGCAAGACCCCCTTTTCCCGGTCGATGCCCAGCGCGGCCAAGGGCCGCACGGCATAGAAATCGCCCGCCCAGCAGGCAATCCCATTGCGGCCCAGCTCCTCGGAGACCGGCTCGGCGGCGCGATCCAGTTCCACCGCCACGGTCGGTGCGCGGCGGCCCGCATCGCGCGGGCCGATCAGACGGACATCGTTGCGCGCGGCCAGATAGTCCAGCAAGGGCGCGATCACCGCCACCTCTTGCGCGCGCATCAGGTCATGCACCCCCTTGTTGCGCGCCGAAGCCTCGCCCGTGATGCCATGCGCTGCCGCCAGCGCGTCGACATAATCGGCCATGCCCGCACAGGCCGCGATCTGCGCATGGTCGGGGCCGGCAGGCGTATGACGCTTGTAAAGCGTGCCATGGTTGAAGAAATGCGCCTGCCCCGGCAATTCCATGCCAAAATCCTCACGCAGCACCATGATGCCCTGATGCGGGCCATAGGTTTTATAGGCGGAAAAGAGATAGGCATCGCAACCCAGTTCCGGCACATCGGGAAAGCCATGCGGGGCATAGCTGACACCATCGACCACGGTCCGCGCCCCAGCCTCGCGCGCGATGGCGGCAATGGCGGCCACATCGTTGATCTCGGCAATCACGTTCGAACAATGCGGGAAGGCCACCAGCTTTACCCGGCCATCGGCCAGATGTTTGCGCAGATCGGCCAGATCAAGGCTGCCGGTGGCGGGGTCCAATGCCCATTCCCGCACCTCGATCCCCTCATCGGCCAAGCGCCGCCAGACGCCGGAATTGGCCTCATGGTCCTGATTGGTCACGACAATCGCCGCATTTGCCCCGCGCAGCCACTGCCGCACGCCTTGGGCCAGCACATAGGTGTTGGCCGAGGTCGAGGGGCCGAAGCTGACCTCCTCGCGCTTCACGCCCATCATCGCGGCAAGGCGCGTGCGGGCCTCGTCCATTTCGGCGCCACCTGCCTGCGCCCCCGGATAGGGGCCATAGGGCTGCACCTTGCGGTCAAGGTAAAAGCGGTGCAGCCGGTCCACGACCTGTTGGCACGGATAGCTGCCGCCCGCGTTTTCAAAAAACGCATGGCTGGACAAAACGGGCGAGGAAAACGCCGGAAACTGGCGGCGGACAAACTCGAGATCAAGCGATTTGGTCATAGGACGGGTCCTGTCATGTGGTTGCCATCAAGACGGGCCCGCGCGGCATTGCCCCAACCAGACCCGTGGCAGGTCTTCCCGCCAAGCCGCCGGGATGGCCCCGCGCAGCAGACGCCGCTCCGTAAGGTCGCGCAGTCAGACCGCGCAGCGTCGCCGGTAGCCTAAACGCCGGTTTTTGTGCCGTAAACCCCCAAGCCAGCCGCCCCACACCCGGTTTTTCGCGGCAGTTTTTGGCAAAGGACATATCTCGACGCTTGCAAGCGTCGAAATTTTCCCCAAGTGATAGGGCAGGAAGGGCCGCAAACCAAAAGGCCCCCAACCAACAGCCGAGGGTTCCCATGACCAAATTCTCCGTATTCCTTGCCACCACAGCCGCCGCGCTGAGCTTTGGTGCCGCCGCCCAAGCCGCCGATAGCGAAATGACCGTGTTCGACTGGGCAGGCTGGGAAATCCCCGGCGCCTATGCCCAATATGCCGCCAAACATGGCGATGCGCCGATCTATGCCTTCTTTGGCGATGACGATGAGGCGTTTCAGAAAGTCTCGTCGGGCTTTCGTGCCGATGTGGCCCACCCCTGCTCCTCTGCCCTGCCGCGCTACCGCGACGCGGGCCTGATCGAGCCTTGGGATACCTCCAAGATCGAAGCCTTCGCCTCTCTTGCCCCGCGCATGATGGAAAACCCGGTGCTGAAGGACGATCAGGGCCTGTGGTTCCTGCCGCTTGATTACGGCTATTCGGCGATTGCCTATAACACCACCGATGTGCCCGCCGAAGACGTCTCGACGCTTCAGGTCTTCAAGGACCCGAAATATGCCGGCCGCATCTCGCTGCCCGATTCGTCCGATGACGTCTGGTCGCTGGCCTTGCTCGCCACCGGCGTCACCTCTTGGGACAATGTGACGGATGAACAATTCGCCGCCGCGGCCGCCTGGCTGCGCGAGGTGCATCCGAATGTGCGCGCCTATTGGGCGGATCCTGCGGAAATGACGCAACTGATGGCGTCGGGCGAGGTGCAGGTCGCTTGGTCGTGGAACGACGGCGTGGCGCTGTTGCAGGATGAAAACTTCCCCGTCGGTTTCAACCGCACCCCGAAGGAAGGCGTCGCCACCTGGTTCTGCGGCTATGTCAACATGAAGGACGGCCCCGGCAACGAAGACAAGGTTTATGACTTTGTGAACTCGGTCCTGTCCGACGAAGGCACCGCCGCCGTGGTGGATAGCATCGGCTACGCCACCTCGAACGATGCCGCCATGGCCAAACTTCCGGCCGACGCGATCAAGAATGCCTATCTCGACCCGCTGCCGGAAGGCTCGATCCTGTTCATGCAGTCGCCGACTTCGGCCGAATTGCGCGCCAAGATGATCGAGGAATTCGAACTTATCAAAACCGGCTTCTGATCCGGTTTCACCCAAACCCGAACGCCCGCGAGCCTGCCTCGCGGGCGTTTTTCTTTGGCCCCGCCCGGATCGCGGCCCTGTGCGGCGGAACCGCGCGCCTCCGCAGCGGGGCAATCCATTTTTTCCCTTTTGCAGGGCAATTTTTTCGCCTCATATCCCCAAACCGCCCGCCGAGGACGCAAATCACAACAAGGACAGGCTTAGATGACCAAACCCACCCTGCGCATTGGCCTGATTGGCACGGGTTTCATGGGCAAAGCCCATGTGTTTGGCTTTAGCGCAGCGCCCAAGGTCTTTGATCTGGCCTTTGGGTTGGAATTGCACACCGTTGCCGATGTGACGGTTGAGGCTGCCGCGCGGGCGCAGGCAGCCTTTGGCTTTGCCCATGCCACGACACGCTGGCAGGACATCGTGGAAAACCCCGAAATTGATGTGGTGTCGATCACCGCGCCGAATGCGCTGCACAAGGAAATGGCCTTGGCCGCGATCCGGGCGGGCAAGCATGTCTATTGCGAAAAGCCGCTCGCGCCTTTGGCGCAAGACGCCGATGAGATGGCGCTTGCCGCAGAGGCGGCGGGAGTGAAAACCCAAGTCGGGTTCAACTATCTGTGCAACCCGATGCTGGGCCTTGCCCGTGAGATGATTGCCGCTGGCGAATTGGGCGAGATCCGCGGCTATCGCGGTATTCACTGCGAAGATTACATGGCCGATGCGGGTGGCCCTTTCACCTTTCGGCATGATGCGGCGGGCGGCGGGGCGCTGGCCGATATCGGCAGTCACGCGCTGGCGACGGCGGAATTCCTGTGCGGGCCGATTACCCGTGTGATGGGCGATTGCGTGACCATGATCGCGGAACGCCCCGACGGCAAGGGCGGCACCCGCAAGGTGGAGGTGGACGACCTGGGCCGTGCCTTCCTGCGTTTTGAAAATGGGGCCACCGGCAGCATCGAGGGCAACTGGATCGCCACCGGTCGCAAGATGCAGCATGACTTTGAAATCTACGGCACCAAGGGCGCACTGGCCTTCAGTCAGGAGCATTTCAACGTCCTGAACTATTTCAACACCGCCGATATCAAGGGCCGCCAAGGCTTTCGCCGGATCGAGGCCGGGCCGGACCATGCCCCCTATGGGTTGTTCTGTGTCGCCGCCGGGCACCAACTCGGCTTCAACGACCTGAAGGCCATCGAGGTCGCGGGCTATGTGCAGGCCATCGCCGGGATATCACCTGAACCCTTCAACTTCCGCAAAGGGCTGCGCATCCAGACCTTGGTGGAAACCATCCAGACCTCGTCGAAAGAACAGCGCTGGCTGGAGGTCAAATGACATTTGGGGTCGGCATTGGCAGCAGCCGAACCATCGCGCTGCGTCTCCCCCAGCACCCAAGCCCTTATGCCTGACACCATCGGCAAGGCGGGCAGCGCATCCGCCCTTGCACCCCCGCGCCCGCCCCCCTATATTCGCCCTGTCCGGGGCAACCCGGACTATGGTGATAAACGCACCTGTAATAAACGGCTCGGACCCGGGGGCGGTACCCGGCGGCTCCACCATTCCACCCGGCATTGCGGGGGTAAGGGGCCGAAACAGGATCGACGGACGTCTAAAGAGGCCAGCTTTTACCCGGTAGGCACCACCGTTATCGGACCACAAGTGTAGTTGCCAATGACAACCACGCTCCGATGGCTCTGGCTGCGTAAGCGGTCCGAACATCGAAACCTAAGCCCTTCCGCTTAGCCGCGTAAGGCGGGGCCCGCCGGAGCCTGGCAACAGAATCCGGCACTTTTCCCGACATTGGTTGCGGTTTCGGCAATCCGGATTTTTTTTCAGATAGCTTTCTGATTTCAGCCACTTAACCCGCCCGTGCCGCCAGATGGCTTGACCCGCCGCACAGCTGCCGCTAATCCTTGGGCGTGGGGCCACGCGAGCGCCTCGTGAGGCGTCAGGCCAAAGCGTCGCATCCCCTCTTTTGATCGGATGCCCCATGCCCAGACCAAGCGCGATTTCCCCTGCCCAACTTTTGCGCCTGATCGGCACGCCCGACGCGCCCTTGCTGCTGGATGTGCGGTTGCCCGAAGATCTCGCGGCCGACCCCTTCCTCATTCCGACCACCCGGCCTGTCCCCTATGCCGAAGCCGGGGCGGTGCAGGCGGACCGCCCGGTTGTCGTCATCTGCAACCGGGGGCGCAAGCTCTCTGAAGGCGTCGCGGCGCTGATCCGTGCCAATGGCGGACCGGCAGAAGTGCTGGAAGGCGGGCATGTCGCCTGGCGTGAGGCGGGGCTCCCGGTCATGCCGATGGCGCTGGTTGGCGGAACCGCGCTTTGGGTGACGCGGCACCGCCCCAAGATCGACCGGATCGCCTGCCCTTGGCTGATCCGCCGCTTCATCAACCCCGCCGCGCGTTTTCTGTTCGTCGCCCCGCCTGATGTCACCGCAGTTGCCGCCCATTTCGATGCCACGCCGTTTGATGTGGAAGGGGTGAACTTCAGCCACCGCGGCGATCTGTGCAGCTTTGACGCGCTGATCGCCGATTTTGGCCTGTCGACACCAGCCCTGGAGCGGCTGGCGACGGTGGTGCGGGGTGCGGACACCGACCGCCACGATCTTGCCCCGCAAGCGGCCGGGTTGCTGGCGCTGTCGGTCGGCCTGTCGCGGCAATACCGCGATGATCTTGAACAGTTGGAGGCCGCGATGCCGCTTTACGATGCCTTGTATCGCTGGGCGCGCGACGGGTTTGACGAAGGCCATGACTGGCCGGCGGGGCGCGCGCAATGACGCCCTCGCTTGCCGAACTCACCCGCTGCTTTGCCCGCATCGGCCTGTTGTCCTTTGGCGGCCCGGCGGCACAGATCGCGCTGATGCACCGCGAGATCGTCGACGAGCGGGGCTGGATCGCGGATAAGGATTACCTCTCGGCGCTGTCCTTTTGCATGCTGCTGCCCGGCCCCGAGGCGATGCAACTGGCAACATGGATCGGCTGGCGCAGCCATGGCACCTTGGGCGGGTTGATCGCGGGCGGGCTGTTCGTGTTGCCGGGAGCGCTGGTGGTGCTGGCCCTATCGGCCATCTACGCGGTTTTTGGCGATCTGCCTCTGGTCACGGCGGCCTTTCTGGGGGTGCAGGCGGCCGTGGTGGCCATCGTGATCGAGGCCCTGTTGCGTGTCTCGCGCCGGGCCTTGAAGGGCGCGGTGGAACGCTGGGTTGCGCTGGCCGCCTTTGTCGCGCTTTTTGCCCTTGGCCTGCCCTTCCCGCTGGTCATTCTGGGCGCGGGGTTTGTCGGGGCGGCCCTGCTGGCCAAGACCGCATCGGCGCGCGCCGTGCCGCCTGCCGCCGAACTTGGCCAAAGCCTGCGCTCGGCCCTGCTTTGGGCGCTGATCTGGCTTGGCCCGCTGGCCGCGCTTTGGGCGTTTGAGGGCGGATTTCTCACCGAAATCGGGATCTATTTCTCAAAACTGGCGCTGTTGACCTTTGGCGGGGCCTATGCGGTTCTGGCTTGGATGGTGCAAGAGGTGGTGCAGGTGCAGGGTTGGCTTTCGACGGCCGAGATGATGGCCGGCCTTGGCCTTGCCGAAACCACCCCCGGCCCGTTGATTCTGGTCACCGAATTCGTGGGTTTTCTGGCCGGTTGGCATCAGGGCGGCTGGCCCATGGCGCTGGCGGGCGCAGGCGTGGCGCTGTGGATGACCTTTGCCCCCTGTTTTCTATGGATTTTCACCGGCGCGCCGCATATCGCGCGGCTGACCGCCGAACCGCGCCTTGCGGGCGCGCTTTCCGGGATCATGGCCGCGGTGGTCGGCGTCATTGCCAACCTGTCCTTGTGGTTTGCGCTGCATGTGATCTTTGCCAAGGTCAGCCTCTATGGCCTTGGCCCGCTGACCCTCAGCCTGCCCGATCCAGCCAGCCTGAATCCCTTGGCACTGGCCATCGCCATGGGCGCGGCCTATCTTCTGTTGCGCCGCCACTGGTCGCTGCCCTTGGTTCTCGCGGGATCGGCATTTGCCGCAACCCTTGCCGCGCTGATCTGACGGTCCCCCTGCCCCGGCCCCTTCCCTTCAGCAACGAATCCCCTATGCTACCGTCAGCGCAACGAGTGGAGTGGGCATGACAAAATCCATTGATTACGGCAATCTGATGCACCGGGCGATGCGGGGGCTGATCCAGACCGTTCTCAGGGAT
This sequence comes from uncultured Tabrizicola sp., assembly GCA_964393035.1. GTDB lineage: Bacteria > Pseudomonadota > Alphaproteobacteria > Rhodobacterales > Rhodobacteraceae > Tabrizicola_A. The sequence goes on along the minus strand of CAYMRX010000006.1, from coordinate 119,930 downwards.
GTGGCGGCCAATGGCCTGCCGGGCGCACATCATTTCTTCATCACCTTCGACACCACGGTGGAAGGGGTGGAAATCGCCGATTGGCTGCGCGCGCGCTATCCGTCGGAAATGACCATCGTCATTCAGCACTGGTTCGACAATCTCACCGTGACCGATGATCTGTTCACCATCACGCTGAATTTCGGCAACAACCCCGAGCCTTTGATCATCCCCTTTGATGCGGTGCGCACCTTTGTCGATCCTTCGGTCGAATTCGGCCTGCGGTTCGAATCGCACGATGAGGACGACGACGAGCTAGAGGAAGAAGAAGACCCCGAAGATGATCCTGAACCGCCGCAGCATGATGCGCAGGTGGTCAGCCTGGACAAGTTTCGTAAACAGTGAGGCCGGGCAATGTCGCCGGAATCCACGCTTTTCCTGCGGCAGCTCCTCAGCAATCCGCGTCAGATTTCGGCAATCTCGCCCTCGTCGCCCTGGCTCGCCCGTGGCATGACCGCTGGCCTTCACCCCGCGATGGGCAAGGTGGTGGAATTCGGTCCCGGCACCGGGCGGCTGACCGAAGCCATTCTGGCGCGGGGCGTCGCGCCGCATGATCTGACCCTGTTCGAGATGAACGGCGATTTCGTGCGCCACCTGCGGGCGCGCTACCCCGGTATCACCGTGCATCACGGCCCCGCACAGGATGCTCCGAGGCTGCTTGGGGCGCACCGGGTGGGCAAGGTCATTTCGGGCCTGCCGCTGTTGTCGGTTTCGCCCGCCCTGCGCGAGGCCATCGTTGCCGCCGCCTTCGACATTCTGGCCCCCGGTGGGGCCATGGTGCAATTCACCTATGGCGCAACCCCGCCTTTGCCGCCTGAAAGCCTTGAAAAGCTGGGTCTTCAGGTGCGGGTTGGGCCGCGGATCTGGCGCAATCTTCCCCCTGCCCGGATTTTCCGCTTTTATCGCCGCAATGAGGTTCCGGCTGCGACGCATTGACTTTGGTATGCAACGGTATGCCGATTGAATTTTCCCGGCACTGGCCCTAAGAGGCTTCCAGCACATCAGGAGGCAAGACCCATGTCCGCGACCCGCACCGAAACCGACAGCTTTGGCCCGCTGGAAGTTCCGTCTGACAAATACTGGGGCGCGCAGACCCAGCGCTCGATCATCAACTTCCCCATTGGTTGGGAACGCCAGCCAGTCGCGATCATCCGCGCGCTTGGCGTCATCAAAAAAGCCTGCGCGCTGGTCAATGTGGCGCAGGGCGATCTGGATGCGGGCCTTGGCAAAACCATCGCTGCAGCGGCGGATGAGGTGATCGTCGGCAAGTTCGACGACAACTTCCCGCTGGTCGTGTGGCAAACCGGGTCCGGCACCCAGTCGAACATGAACGCCAATGAGGTGATCTCGAACCGCGCCATTGAAATGCTGGGCGGGGTGATGGGGTCGAAAAAGCCGGTCCACCCGAATGACCATGTGAACATGGGCCAATCCTCGAACGACACCTTCCCGACGGCGATGCATGTGGCCATCGGCATGATGGCGCGCGATGTGCTGCTGCCGGGGCTGGAAAAGCTGCACAAGGCGCTGGCGGCGAAATCGGCTGAATTCAAGGACATCATCAAGATCGGCCGCACCCATACGCAGGATGCCACACCCCTGACTTTGGGTCAGGAATTCAGCGGTTATGCCAAGCAGGTGGAGCGCGGGATCGAGCGGGTGAAGATGTGCCTGCCGCATATTTACGAACTGGCGCAAGGCGGCACTGCCGTGGGCACCGGGCTGAACACCAGGGTTGGCTTCGACGCCCGCGTCGCGGCTGAAATCGCCGAGATCACCGGCCTGCCCTTTGTCACCGCCCCGAACAAGTTCGAGGCCTTGGCCGCGCATGACGCCATGGTGATGTTCTCGGGGGCCTTGAAAACCGTGGCGGCCAGCCTGTTCAAGATCGCCAATGACCTGCGTCTCTTGGGCTCGGGCCCGCGCTCGGGTCTGGGGGAGTTGATCTTGCCGGAAAATGAACCCGGCTCGTCGATCATGCCGGGCAAGGTGAACCCGACGCAGGCCGAGGCGCTGACCATGGTTTGCGCACATGTGATGGGCAATGACGCCGCCGTCGGCTTTGCCGGGTCGCAGGGGCATTTCGAGCTGAACGTCTACAACCCGATGATGTCCTATAACGTCTTGCAATCCATGCAGCTTTTGGGCGACGCGGCGGGGTCGTTCACCGACAACATGGTGGTCGGCACCCAAGCCAATGTGGCCCGCATCGAAAAACTGATGAAAGAATCGCTGATGCTGGTGACGGCGCTGGCCCCGACCATCGGTTATGATGCGGCAACCAAGGTGGCCAAGACCGCCCACAAGAACGGCACCACGCTGCGCGAAGAAGCGATTGCGCTGGGTTACGTCGATGGCGAAACCTTTGACCGCATCGTGCGGCCCGAGGATATGGTCGGACCGAAGGGCTGATCCATGGCCGAAATCATCAACCTGCGCGCGGCCCGCAAGGCCAAGGACCGGGCCAAGGCCCGCGCGCAGGGCGATGAGAACGCGGTGAAATTCGGTCGGACCAAGGCCGAGAAAGATCTTGAAAAAGCCCGGGCCGACAAGGCCCGGCGCGATCTGGACGGGATGAAGCGCGAATGAGCGGGCGACCCGTCAAACATTCGCTGACCTTGAAGGGCCACCGCACCTCTGTGTCGCTGGAGGCGGAGTTTTGGGAGGCGTTCCAACGACTGGCCCGCGCACGTGGAATTTCAGTGAACGAGCTTGCGGCCGAAGTGGATACCGGGCGTGACGGCGATGTGGGGCTGGCCTCTGCGATCCGGGTTTGGGTCTTGCGGACTTTAACGGCGCGTTAAGGAAGGACTGGCAATCTTTGGCGCAGGAGCTGTGTCATAAAAGATTTGCCTACGGCCATTACCCCAGATCACTGGATCGTCCAGCTTTTCAGCGCTCGTGCTGCTGCCGAGGGTGGGATCCTGCGACGCTAGGTCGAGGATGTGGAGCGCCTGATCGGACGACAGCGGTTCTTTCACGAAATACGCAGGCGCGGGTTTCGCGCCGTTGAAAACGCCGGGCAATTCGTGATTTTCTGTAACCGTGACAGCATTTCGGTCGTGGTCTGAAGGCAAATTTCTTCGAAGAAATTTGCAAGAGTTCTCGAAAACTCTTGCCGCATTACCCTTGCAGACGAGGCGACAGGCTGAGCCAGATCCCATGCTTGGCCCGCACCGTCAGATGCGCCACCGGAACCGGATCACGGCCCGCAACCCGATCAAACCGCCAGTGTTTGACCAGCATGGCAAGCAGCAACGGCCCCTCCACCATGGCAAAGCCCGCCCCGGTGCAAACCCTGGGTCCAGCGGAAAACGGCATATAGGCGTCGCGCATGCAGGCACGATTTTCCTCGGTCTGCCAGCGGGCAGGTTCAAATTCATCGGGGTTCGGCCAGATGCGCTCGTGGCGGTGCAGATGCCACGGCGACAGAACCATCTGCGCGCCGGGCGCGACATGGCGATCCCGCATCTCCTCGGGGCAGATGTTTTCCCGCACCATCATCGGCACCGGCGGGTAAAGCCGCAGGGTTTCGCGAAACACATCGCGGGTGAATTTCAGGCGCGAAAGGGAAGAAAAATCGGGGGTGTCCGGCAGGGACGCCGCCTCGGCTGCCACTTGGTCCTGCACCTGCGGATAAAGCGCCAGAAGATAAAGCGCCCAAGCCATGGCCGAGGCGCTGGTCTCATGCCCGGCGAGGAAAAAAATCGCGACCTGATCGACCATTTCTTCCGTTGTGAACGTCTTTCCCGATTGGGGGTCTGGCGTGGTCATGATCTTGGTCGCCAGATCATCCGGGGCCGTGCCGGCGGCGATTTCCGCAGCGCGCGCCTCGCAGAGTTGCGCGATCAGGCCACGGATCAGGGCGGCGGACCGGCGGGTATCGCGGCGATGAAAACGGGGCAACCAGCGCGGCAGCGGCAGGAAGGCAGCAAGGTTCAACAGCGGCTGGGTGCGCTGATAGGTGCGGAATTCATGGAACACCGCCGTGGCAACGGCATGTTCGATGGGGATGGAGAACAGCGTGCGAAAGATCACATCCGCCGCCGCGTGGCTCATCTCCTGTTCCACCTCGGTCACACCGGGGGCAAGCCGGGCCACCGCCCCCTGCCCCGCAGCCACCATCGCGGGAAAGGTGTCGCGCAACCGGCCGCCTTCAAAGGCCGGATCAATGATGCGACGCTGGCGCTTCCAGACCTCGCCATTGGTCACGAAGACCGAGTTTCCAAGAAGCGGGTTCAGCCCCTCGCGGATGCGATTGGATTTTGGAAACGCATCGGGGCGCTCAACCAGGATCCGGTTTACCAGCGCAGGATCATTGCACAGATAGCTGCGGAAAAACGGGGTGCGAAATTCGGCCATCCACGCCCGGTAAAGTCGGGCGGGCTGCGAGGACAGGATGTCGTGACGGAACAGCCGCATCTGTTGCCAGAGGCTGGCCCTGTCGCGGCGGGAGGGCGGTTTGGGCGGGGTCATGCCGTGGTTCTATACCCGGAAAGCGCCGTCTCGATCCGGCTTTTTGCCGCAGGGCGTCCGGCATAACGCGCGGCAAGGCTCTGCGGCCCGGCGGTGATCTGGAAATAATCGTAGAAACCGGGGCGATCAAAGGCGCACAGATACTGGAAATGCAGGCGGAAAAAGCGCCACCGCAGTGCCGCCCAGCGTTCGGGTGACAGGGTTTGCGTGAAGGCGGCGGTCTGGATGAGGGGCCATCGCTTGGCCGCAGGCGCCACGCCCGTCACCGCCACCGGATCGCACAAGGCAAAGGCGCAGCCGTCACCGGGGGCGGTGACATCCACCCAAGTCAGCTCGTCCCGGCCGGAGAGATAGGCAAGATCCCCGCGCAACCGCCGCGCCTCGGGCAGGAAAGACACCATCGGCACCACCTGCCCGAGGGAGAGAAAGGCCAGTGCGGGACGCTTGGCAGGCAAGCCCTGCCGGATCAGATCCGACAGGATCGACACCGCCAAATGCGCGCCAGAGGAATGGCCAACGACCAGAACCTCGTCAAAATCTTCATGCAGCGCCCCGGCAATCGCGGCGCGGAACATCGCCATCCGGGTTTCAAGCTCGGCCGGGTTCGCCCCCTTGGCCTGCGCCGAATAGGCGTAATCATGCATCAGGTAATAGGCGAAAACCTTGTTGTCCCAGCTCCGAAAGCCGCGCAACACCGCCCAGACCAAGCCTGCGCCCGCCACGAGGCCAAGGCCCCAATGGCTGACATGGGCCACCAGCGTACCGATCCCCCACCCCGCCAGAAGCGCCAAAAGAAGTTGTGCGATCAGAAAGACGATGGGGTAAAGGGCGGCGATCATCGGCCCCTTGCGCAAGCGCATCAGCCGAAACAGCGCCCCCGACCCGACATAGGCCCAAGCCGTGCGCAGAAGTTGCAGGTAGGTGCTGGCAATCCCTTGATCCATTGAGGTTTTCACAATGTCGGACCAGATCAGCACTTCAAAATCCGCCTCGGTCTTTTGGCCGTTCATCTGGCTGCTGACATGCCAGCCATAGGGGCCTTTGGTGGCTTTTGCGGCCAGCGCCAGCCCATAGCCGGAAATCCGCGCCTGATCGGCACCTTCCTTGCGGTAAAGTTCACGGTAGCGGCGGGGATGAATCGGATCATAGCCGGGGATGTAGAACACCCGTCGGCGGAACACCGCAGTTTCACGATCTTGCCCATCCGCCATGCGGTCCCCCTTTGCGCCAAGCTGGCATGAAACCTTGGCAAAATTAAGGGGGGATCAGCCCAGAAGCGGCAGGCCCAAGGCCTCCAGCCCGTCAAGGAGCCAGCCGGAGAAGACCGAGAAGGTGCCGGTAAACAGCGTCAGGCCGACGATGACGAGAAGCACACCCATCGCCATCTCGATCTTGCGCAGATGGGGTTTCAGCCGCTTCATCAGGCCCATGGCCTGCGCGATGAAGATCGCGGAAAGCAGGAAGGGCAGGCCCAACCCCATGGCATAGATCGCCATCAGATAAAGCGTGCGGCCCATGTCATTGCCCTGCATTGCCAAGGTCAGGATGCCGGACAGGATCGGCCCGTTGCAGGGCGTCCAGCCAAAGGCGAAGGCAAGACCCAACACATAGGCCCCAAGCGCCGAGCCGCCCCGGTCGCCCGCATCAAGCCGCGCCTCGCGGTCCAGCAGTTTGATGCGGAACACCCCGAGAAAATGCAGCCCGAAGACGATGACGACCGCGCCCGCGCCCCGGTTGAAGATCTCAAGATTGGTCAGGAAGAACCGCCCGAAGGCCGAGGCGGCAAAGCCAAGCAGCAGGAAGATCGTCGAAAGGCCAAGGACGAAGAACAGCGCAGGCAGAATGACACGACGACGCGCGACGCCGGGCGAGGTCATTTCGCCCATCGAAATCCCTCCCATATAGGCGAGATAGGGCGGCACCACCGGCAATACACAAGGCGACAGGAACGACAGCAGCCCCCCCGCAAAGGCCAGCGCCGAGGCAAGGATCAGCCCTGCGTCGAGGATATTGATGCCGAACATGTCTGTCTCCTTCGTTCCCCCTGATAGCGGGCGGGCGCGGGCGCGTCACCCCGGCAAGCTGTCACATCTGCGACAGGCGGTGGGATTTGGGGCTGGCGTTGCAGCCTCCGGCGGGGGTATTTGGGCCAAGATGAAAGGCAGGACCATGCAGATCGACGTCGAGATTGATTGCGAGGGGTTGTTATGCCCGCTGCCCGTGCTTCGGGCGCGCAAACGGTTGCTGGGAATGGCCCGGGGGCAAGTGCTGGCGGTGCGGGCGACGGATGCGATGGCGGCGATTGATCTGCCGCATTTCTGCGCCGAGGCCGGGCATGACTTTGTGGAAGCCCGGCAGGAGGGCGCGGTTGGCGTCTATCTGATCCGCGCGGGCGGCTAAGATGCTGCGCTGATCGGCGGATGCAAAAAGGGCGGCGGGTTTCCCCAGCCGCCCTTTGCATGTCTTAGGAAGCAGGCTTAGCGGCCGAGCGACCACCAGCCCTTTTTCTTCGGTTTGGCGGCGCCATCCTCCACCGGTGCATCGGTGAGCTTGTCCTGCGGATCGGGCAGAAGCGCGCCGACCACGGCCGTTTCGGCCTGTGCTGCCTCGGCGATGGCGGGATCGACCGGGAAGGTTTCAGCCACAGGCGCGGGTGCCACCGGAGCGTCCCCCTCAACCGCCGCTTTCGGCTTGGCGCGGCTGCGGGTGGCTTTCGGCTTCGGCGCCTCGGCTTCAGCTTCGGCCTTGACTTCGGGACTTGCCGCCGCGGCTTCGGCCTTGGGCTTGGCGCGGCTGCGCGTGGCCTTGGGCTTCGGTGCCTCGGGGGCAGCGGCGGCTTCGGCAACCGGTTCCACCGCCGGTTCGGCCGTCTTGGCCTTGCTCGCCGCAGGCTTGCGGCTGCGCGAGACGGTGCGTTTGGCAGGAGCCTCAGCCGGTGCGGATTCGGCCGGTGTCGTCTCGGCGGCAGCGGCCTCCACCGGGGTGGCTTCGGGGGCCTCCGCAGCCGGGGTGGTTTCCTCGTCAGCGCCGTCTTCGTCGTCCTCGGCGCCGTCGTCCTCGGCGTTCAGACCATTGGCCTCGCCCGGCGCGCCGCCGGGTTTCCGCCGCCGCCGACGACGGCGGCGCTTGCGGGTGCCGCCTGCGCCTTCGGCCGCTTCCGCCGCCGGAACCGCTGCCTCAACGGCAACCTCCTCGGCCTCATCCTCCAGATCGTCCTCGATCAGATCATCTTCCGGTTCATCCACCGGCGCGCCCATCAGACCGGCATGGCCCGAGATCACCGGGCTGTTTTCCGGCACCACGCGGGTTGCGGTCTTGAACTTTTCAATGGCGTAATCGGGGCTGATCAGGGTCGGGTCGGCTTCGATCCGCACCGACATGCCATAGCGGGCCTCGATCAGCGCGATATGTTCGCGTTTCTGGTTGAACAGGAAGTTCACGATGCCGATCGGGGCCTTCAACAGCACCTCTTTCGAGCGTTTGCGCGTACCTTCTTCCTCCAGCGCGCGCAGGACCTGCAAGGCCATGCTGTCATCCGAGCGGATCAGCCCGGTGCCGTGGCAATGCGGGCAAGGCTGGGTGGTCGATTCCAGCATGCCGGGGCGCAGGCGCTGACGCGACATTTCCATCAGGCCAAAGCCCGAGATGCGACCCACCTGAATCCGCGCACGGTCGGTTTTCAGCTTGTCCTTCAGGCGCTTTTCGACGGCGGCGTTGTTGCGACGCTCCTCCATGTCGATGAAGTCGATCACGATCAGACCGGCCAAATCGCGCAGCCGCAGCTGGCGGGCCACCTCGTCGCAGGCCTCAAGGTTGGTCTTCAAAGCGGTGTCCTCGATGGACCCCTCTTTGGTGGCGCGCCCTGAGTTCACGTCGATGGCGACCAAGGCTTCGGTCACGCCGATCACGATGTAACCGCCGGATTTCAACTGCACAGTCGGGTTGAACATGCCGCCGAGATAGCCTTCGACCTGATAGCGCGCGAACAAGGGCGTCGGGTCGGTATAGCGCTGCACCTGGCGGGCATGGCTGGGCATGATCATCCGCATGAAGTCCTTGGCGGTGCGGTAACCCGCCTCGCCTTCGACCAGCACTTCCTCGATTTCTTTCGAGTAAAGGTCGCGGATCGAGCGCTTGATAAGATCGCCTTCCTCATAGATCGGGGCGGGGGCGATGGATTTCAGCGTGAGTTCGCGGATCTGTTCCCAAAGCCGCATCAGATATTCGTAATCGCGCTTGATTTCCGGCTTGGTGCGCTTGGCGCCCGCGGTGCGGATGATGAGGCCCGCACCTTCCGGCACCTCGATCTCACCGGCGATTTCTTTCAGTTTCTTGCGGTCGGCGGCTTGGGTGATCTTGCGGGAAATGCCGCCACCGCGCGCGGTGTTCGGCATCAAGACGCAGTAACGACCCGCCAGCGACAGATAGGTGGTCAGTGCAGCACCCTTGTTGCCGCGTTCTTCCTTGACCACCTGCACCAGCATGATCTGGCGCACCTTGATGACTTCTTGAATCTTGTAGCGGCGCGCGCGCGGGCGGCGGGGCTGGCTGATTTCCTCGGCCACATCTTCTTCGGCGATGGATTCGATGTCGTCATCGGTTTCCGAGGCGTGGTCGATGGCATGATAGGCGTGATCGGCACTGCCATTGCTGTCTTCGGCAACGGCCGGGGCCTCAACGGCCTCCACCACCTCCGAGACAGGGGCGGCCAATGTCTCGTCTTCGTCGAGATCAACCACATCCATGGACGAAATCTCGCCCTGAACTTCGGCGGTCTTCACCGCGTCAAGGTCGACGGTCTTTTCTGCCTTGGCCGCAGGTTTGGCCCCGCGGCGCGGGCGCGAGCGGCGGTTTTCTTCTTCTTCCTCGGCCCGGTTGAAGGCGCGCTCCTCATCCAGGAGTGCTTTGCGATCGGCAACCGGGATCTGATAATAATCCGGATGGATTTCCGCAAAGGCGAGAAAACCATGGCGGTTGCCGCCGTAATCGACAAAGGCCGCCTGAAGCGAGGGTTCAACCCGCGTCACCTTGGCCAGATAGATGTTCCCGGCCAGTTGACGCTTGTTTATGGTTTCAAAATCGAATTCTTCGACCTTGTTTCCATCGACCACGACCACGCGGGTTTCTTCCGCATGGGTGGCGTCGATAAGCATTTTCTTAGACATATCAATCCATTGCGCCCGTCGCGCACAAACACATCCGGCGGACCGGAGGGCGAGTCATACGGGTTGGGGCGGCTTGTTCGGGCGGGCGCGCGCATGGCAAACAAGCGGGATGTGCCCGTTGGGCACTCCTCGCCTGTCGATGCAATCACAACGCGCGTCATCGCGGTTCACGTCTGAGCGGCTTATACAGCCACCCACCTATATTAGCCCGGCTTACCCTTGAAAAACAAAGGCTTGCAGGCAATTTCGCGGCCAATCGGGCCGATCCGACCACCCTTCCCTTTCGGCGCGCAGATCGCACCAGAGCGGGTTCAGGCAGAGAATTTCGCGGGGGCCATGGCCCCTTGGGGATAAAATAGCGGCAAAGGCCGGGGGATTACAACGCATTTCTGACAGCGCGCCGCCGTTGACCGACAGAGATGTCGCAGCGGACCGGGCACGCCGGTAAGGATCAGGTGTAATCCTGCCGCTGCAACCCGTATTTCGCCATTTTTTCATTCAACGTCCGGCGCGGCAGGCACAATTCATCCATGACGGCGGTGATGCTGCCCTTGTGCCGCCGCATGGTATTGTCGATCAGCATTTTCTCAAAGCTTTCGACATATTCCTTGAGCGGCTTGCCTTCGGTGGTCATCGCGGGGCCGGACGCCTCGTTATCCGCCATCAACAGGCTGGCGATCGAGCCCGAGCCGCGCCGGTTCTGCAAAACCGCTCGCTCGGCGATATTCACCAACTGCCGCACATTGCCCGGCCAAGGCGCTTGCAACAGTTGTGCCGCCTCTTGCGCCGTCACCTGCGGCGCGTCGCAGCCGTATTCTTCCGAAAACGCCTCGGAGGCGCGGGCAAACAGCGTCAGGATGTCTTCGCCACGCGACCGCAAGGGGGGGCAGATGATGGTCATCGCGCCCAGCCGGTAAAAGAGATCAGGCCGCAGCAGGTCTTCCAATGTCTTGTCCGGCGCATGTTCGTTGCAGATCGCAATGATGCGGGTTTCAGGCGGGGTCGACTGATCGTTGACCAAGGTCAAAAGCCGCGACTGCAAAGGATGCGACAGCGCCTCGATATCCTCAAGGCACAGCGTGCCACCGCGGGCTTCCTCGACCAAGGGCAGGTTGCCATCTTCGGAGGGGCCAAAGATCTTGGCCGCCAGTTGGTCCTCGCCCCAGGCCGCGCAAGAGACAGTGACAAATTTCTTCGAGGCCCGCGGCCCCACCGCATGCAGCGCATGCGCCACCAGCGTCTTGCCGGTGCCGGTTTCGCCGTCGATCAGCACATGGCTGTCGGCCTGCCCCAGATCAAGGATATCCTCGCGCAGCCGTTCCATCGCCGGGCTGGCGCCGATCAGCTTTTTCAGGATGGTGGAGCCGTCCGACAATTCGCGACGCAGCGCGCGGTTGTCCAAGGTCAGCCGCCGGGCCTGCGTCGCCTTTTTGGCGAGTTCCGTCATCCGATCGGGGTTGAAGGGCTTTTCCAGAAAATCAAAGGCGCCAACGCGCATCGCCTCCACCGCCATCGGCACATCGCCATGGCCGGTGATCATGATGACCGGCAGGCCCGAATCCATCCCCATCAGGCGTTTCAGGAAGGCCATGCCGTCCATCCCCGGCATCTTGATATCGCTGACCACCACCCCGGCGAATTCCGGCCCGATCACTTTCAAGGCTTCTTCCGCACTGGCATAGGTTTCGGTGTCAAACCCCGAGAGCGCCAGCCATTGGCTGATCGAGGCCCGCATATCCGCCTCGTCATCCACAATCGCCACTTTCATCGCGCGTGCCATGCTGCCCCCATCATTCTGCTGCTTTTTGTTCGCCACCGGACGCCATTTTCAGCACCGGCAACTGAACTTCAAACACTGCGCCGCCATTCTCGGCATTATGAGCGGTCAACCGCCCACCAAGGTCCGTGATGATGCCCGACGAGATCGCAAGGCCCAGTCCCACGCCCTCACCGGGGCTTTTCGTGGTGTAAAACGGCTCAAACACCGAGGTGATATCGCTAATCCCATGCCCATTGTCGCGCACCGACAGCGTGGCCACATCGCCCACCGTCATCAGAATGTCGATCTGCGGCTTGGGCGTGTCCTTGGTGGCATCCAGCGCATTGCGAAACAGGTTGATGATGACCTGCTCCAGCCGCACCCGGTCGGCCATCACCATCACCCTTTGGCGCGGCAGCGTGCGGGTGATCTGCACCACGCGCTGTTTCAACTGCGGTTCCATCATCGCCAGCGCCGAAGACAGGCAGGCGCGCAGATCCACCGGCTCAAACGCCTCGCCGCCCTTGCGGGCATAGGATTTCAATTGCCGGGTGATCGCGCCCATGCGGTCGATCAGATCATCAATGCGCTGGAACGAGGACAGCGCCTCATCCGGGCGCTTGCGCTGCAAGAGAAGCCGCGCCCCCGCGAGATAGGTCTTCATCGCGGCCAAAGGCTGGTTCAGCTCGTGGCTGACGGCAGCCGACATTTCCCCCAACGCCGCCAGTTTCGACGATTGCGCCAAGGTCAACTCGGCGACTTCCAGCGTCTTTTGCACCTTCTCGCGTTCCGCGATCTCGCGGCTGAGACGGGCGTTCAACAGCCGCAACTCCGCCGATTCCCGCTGCAAGGACTGGCTCTGGCTCCAGGCGCGGCGCGACAGCATGTAAAAGGTCAGCGCCGCCAGAATGGCAAAGCCCATGATTTCCAGCGCGATCACGCCATTCACCCGCTCACGCACGGAATCATAGGCGGTGAAGGCGACCATCCGCCAGCCTTGGAACGGCACCCGCGCCTCGGTGCGCAACACCGCCTCGCCGGCCACATAGGCATCGGGCGGGTTCTGCGCCCAATCGGCCGCGCCTTTCAACGCGCGCCCAAAGGCCGAGGTTTCTTCCGCACGGGTCAGCGCATCATCCAACGGCTTGCCGCGCCACGAGGTTTCGGTGGCCAAAAGCACAGTGCCGGTGCTGTCGGCGACCAGAACGGCGTCCTGCAAGCCCGCCCAGGCGCGCTCATGCTTCATCAAATCCGCCCCGACGACGATCACGCCCACGGCGCGCCCCTCGGCAAAGATCTGGCGGGAATAGGTATAGTCATGCCCCCCGCCGGGCCGGGACGCCACCGAGAACATCGTCTCGCGGCTGCGCATGGCATCGATGAAATAGGGGCTGGCCCGGTGGCTGGTGCCCAAAAGGTTGCGGTTCGTCGCCCCGACCGCGCGCCCGTCCTGATCCAACAGCAGGATCGAGGCGACGCCGATCTCGCCCTGCACCTTGATAAGCCGCAGCGTGGTATCGGAAAACTTGCCATTGACCAGCGCATCGCGAATCGCCGGGTCATCCACCAGAAGCAACGGCACCACCGAGGTGCGCTGCAATTCCGACAGCATATTGCCGGAATACAGCGCAAGCCGCAGCTCGGCCCGGTTGCGGGTGGTTTCGGTAAACCGCTCTGACAGCCAGCGGTTGGTGACCAGCACGACGCCAATCGCCAGCAGAATCAGCAGGCTGACCACCAGACGCACACGCCAAGACCCGCCATAAGGCGCCTCATGCAGGCTGTCGGGTTCGGGCGCATCATTCATCGGGCAAATCTAGGCCCCGGCTGTCCGGGCCTCAAGCCGGGTCATTCAGGCAAGCGCCATCCCGCCCATCAGCCCGGCAAAAAGCCCCGCGCCATCATTGCCGCCCAAGATCGGGTCATTCGCCCGCTCGGGATGCGGCATCATGCCAAGGACGCGGCGGTTTTCCGACAACACCCCGGCGATATCGGCCATAGAGCCATTGGGGTTCTGGCCATAGGTAAAGGCGATCTGGTCTTCGCCCTGCAACCTCTTCAGCCCCTCGGCGTCGATGGTGTAATTGCCGTCATGATGGGCAATCGGGATCATCAGCGACTGGCCCTTGGCATAGCCTTGGGTAAAGGCGCTGGCGGTGGTCGCCACCTTCAGCTCCACCGTCTTGCAGTTGAACTTCAGCCCGGCATTGCGCATCAGGGCGCCCGGCAAAAGCCGCATCTCGGTCAGCACCTGAAAGCCGTTGCAGATGCCAAGCACATAGCCGCCGCGCGCCGCATGGGCCTGCACCGCCGCCGCGATCGGCGACTGGGCGGCAATCGCGCCGCAGCGTAGATAATCGCCAAAGGAAAACCCGCCCGGCACACCGACAACATCGGTGCCCGCAGGCAAGGCACTGTCCTTGTGCCAAACACGCGCCACCTCAAACCCCGCGCGTTCAAAGGCCGTGGCCAGATCGCGGTCACAGTTGGAACCGGGGAAGGTGACGACAGCGGCTTTCATGGGCCAGGACCTCCGACAAGATGGAATGGCTGCCCCATAGCGCAAAGCCCCCCAGCCTTCCACCCCGAAATGGCTTTCATCTTGGCAAAAATACCCATGCGACAGTCCCGCAAAGGCCGCCGCTGCCCGATCAGCCCAGCATATCGGTAATCACTGCCACACCGGGGGGCATTGGCCCGTTGAAGGCCCGCAACTCGGCCGATGCGCCCGAAAGCGGCACATGCCGCGCCACGATGGGCGAAACATCGACCCGCCCCATCTCGATCAGGGTCAAGAGCGACGGATAGCGCCAGGACGGCATCCCGCGGGAGCCGAAGACCGACAATTGCTTCATGTAGATCGCGTTCATGTTGATCTGCATCTTGGCGGTATGGCCGACCGGCAAGCCGATCTGCACATGCCGCCCCATCGGCCGCAGACATTCAAGCGAGCCATTCGCCGTCGCCTCGATCCCCAATGCCTCAACCGAGACATGTGCCCCGCCGCCGGTGATCTCGACGATCTTGGCCGCCACATCACCATCCCGCGGGTTCACCGCGGCCTCGGCCCCCAGCGACAAGGCATGGTCCAGCCGTTCCTGCACCACATCGACCACGATCACCCGCGCGCCCAGCGCGCGGCCGAGAATAAGCAGCGACAGCCCGACCCCCCCGGTGCCATGCACCGCCAACCATTCGCCCGCCTGCAAGGCCGCGCGGCCCGTCAGCGCATGGAACGCCGTCGTCACCCGGCACCCCAAGCCCGCCGCCAGCGCCGGTGTCAGGCTTTCGGGCAGGCGCGCAAGGTTATGGGCATGCGGGGCAGACACATATTCGGCATAAGCCCCCGGCTCGCCAAAGCCTGGCACGCGCTGCGCCCGGCAGGTGGTGGTATTGCCGGACTGGCATTCCGGGCATTGGCCGCAAGACAGGATGAAGGGCGCGATCACCCGGTCACCCACCCGCCACTTGGCCAAAGGCCCGGCCTCGACCACCTCGCCGCAATATTCATGGCCCGGAATGGCGCCCGGCTTCACCTTGGGATGCTCGCCCACCCAGCCATGCCAGTCGCTGCGGCAAATGCCGCAGGCCAGCACTTTCAACACCACGCCATCCGCCTCGCAGACCGGATCGGCGACAGTTTCCAGCGAAAGATCGGCCTTGTAGTCTCGGATCACGGCAGCGCGCATGGAAAAATCCCTTTATTGCTGCACCATTGGCAGGGAAACCCTGCGCGCCGTCACGCCGAAAACCGACAGAGAATGTCGGCGGTCACAAATTTCTTCGAAGAAATTTGCCAAGATTTTTCAAAAAATCTTGCCCCCCGCGGTTTACAGGATCTCGACGCGGTAGCTTTCGATGACCGTATTGGCCAAGAGCTTTTCGCACATCGCGCGGGCGGCAGCCTCGGCTGCGGCCTTGTCGGTTTCGGCCAGATCCAGTTCGATCACCTTGCCCTGCCGCACGCCATTGACGCCCGCAAAGCCGAGCGTGCCCAGTGCGTGGCGCACAGCCTCGCCCTGCACATCCAGAACACCGTTTTTCAGCATGACAGTGACGCGGGCTTTCATGGCATTCCCCCAAAGGTTGGCTTTGCCGCCCCATACCGTCGCGCGCGGGCGGCGGCAAGGGGGCGGTTCGGTTTTGACGGGGCGCTCAGTTGATAAGCGTCGGTTTCGTCGTATGGGTGACGTTCGACGGCATCACCCCCAACCGCCGCGCCAGTTCGGCATAGATGTCGGCCAGAGGCACCGGGTCGGGCATGGGCTGACCTTCGCGTTCGGTCACACCGCGCAGATCCCACAGGCGGCAGCTGTCCGGGGTGATTTCATCTGCCACGATCAGCCGCATGAAATCGCCTTCCCAGATGCGGCCAATCTCCAGCCGGAAATCCGCCAGCCGCACGCCGACGCCCAGCATGACGCCCGACATGAAATCATTCACCCGCAGCGCAAGCGCGATCATGTCATCCAGATCCTGCTGGTTGGCCCAGCCAAAGGCGACGATATGTTCTTCGGCCACCAGGGGCGAATTCAGCCGATCGTCTTTATAATAATATTCCACGATCGGGCGCGGCAGGGCCATGCCCTCGGGGATGCCCAGCCGCGCGGACAGATCGCCCGCGGCAAAATTGCGCACCACCACTTCCAACGGCAGGATTTCGGCCATCCGCACCATCTGTTCGCGCATGTTGACGCGGCGGATGAAATGGGTCGGCACGCCGATGGCGTTCAGCCCGGACATGAAGAATTCGGACAGGCGGTTGTTCAACACGCCCTTGCCATCCACGGCGGCCGGTTTCGGCTCTGCCTCGGTCGGGGCGCTGTCATCCTTGAAATACTGGATCAGGGTGCCAGGTTCCGGCCCTTCGTAAAGGATCTTCGCCTTGCCCTCGTAGACCTTCTTCCTGCGCGCCATGCATGCCTCTTGTCCAATGGGCAAAAGGGCGGCGAAATGCCACCCTGCCCTTTGGCCCGGCTATATCCATTCAGCGTTTGCCGTGCAAGCCGGGCGCGCTTTGCGGCACTTGCGCGCAAGGCCCCTTGAACGCTGGCTTTGGTCCGGGCATATGGGAAGAAAGCCGCAGAATTCACCCGGAGGGCCCGCCCATGACCACCTTTGACGACCGCGAACACGCCTTTGAAGCCAAATTTGCCCATGATTCGGAAATGCAGTTCCGCGCCGAAGCCCGCCGCAACAAGTTGGTCGGCCTTTGGGCGGCTGGCCTGTTGGGCAAATCGGGCGATGCGGCTGCGGATTATGCGATGAGCGTTGTCTCGGCCGATTTCGAAGAAGCCGGCATCGAGGATGTGGTGCGCAAGGTCGCGGCGGATCTGGCCGGCAAAGCCACCGCTGACGAGGTGCGCGCCCAGATGGCCGCCCTGCTTCCCGTCGCCAAGGCCGAGCTGCTGGCCGAACTCTAAGGCCAGCCCTTCCCCGTCAGACTATCCTTGTCAGATCAGGCCGCCCCTTTCGCTTGGGGGCGGCTTTTTCATGGGTGCCTTGTGGGTGCCTGTAGTGCCGCGCCGAAATATCTCCCGCATTTTAGCTGTTAAGACCCTTTGAACGCGCCCCCGCCTAACCTCGCCGAATTTGTGCAAGGGGTGAACATGGCCTTTCTCGGCAGGTCGAAGGCGCGCGCGGCGCAGCGGGTTGATGCGATGGCGGCCGGGGCCACAGAAGCGCCCCTCTTGATCGCGGGGCTGGCCGGGGCCTTGCGGCGCTTTGGCCCGCGCGTGGCGGTGTCGCTCAGCCTGACGGTGGCGTTCCTGTGGCTGCTCTCCGACCGGCTTTCGCAGATTGATGGGCCAGCGCTGAGCGATGCCATGTGGCGACTGGCGCCGCAGCAATGGCTGCAATCGCTGGGCCTCACGGCCCTCTCTTTCTGGGCGGTGGGGCGCTATGATGCGGTTTTGCATCACCATTTGATGTCCGGGATGCCCGAAAGGCTGGCCCGGCGCGCCGGGATTGCCGCCATCGCGGTGTCACAGACCCTTGGGTTGGGCCTGATTTCCGGGGCAATCCTGCGCTGGCGGATGCTGCCGGGGTTCAGCCTGTGGCAGGCCACCCGGCTGACGGCGGCGGTCGCGCTGTCGTTTCTGGCGGGCTGGGCGGTTGTCACCGCCATGACCCTGCTGATCCTGCCCGATGCCCCGTTCAAACCTTGGGCGGCCTTTGGGCTTGGCCTTGCCCTTTGTCTGGTCGGTCTTTGCATCCTTGGCCCGCAGCGCAGCATCATGCCGTTCCGCTGGCCCAATGGCTTCGTGCTGGGCCGTCTGGTCGGGCTTTGCGCCATCGACAGCCTTGCCGCGGCGCTGGCGCTGCATGTGCTGCTTCCCGCCGGAAGTGACCTCGGCTTTGCCACCCTGCTGCCTGCATTTTTGCTGGCGCTCGGGGCCGGGTTGGCGCTTGGCACGCCGGGGGGGATGGGGGCGTTTGAGATGACCTTGCTGGCGCTTTTGCCAGGCAGCGCGGAGCCTGATCTCTTGGTGGCGATCCTTGGCTGGCGCATGGTCTATTATGCCTTGCCCGCCCTTGCCGGCGCGGGGCTTGCCATCCTTGGCCCGGCCCCATCGCTTCCGACCGCCCGGCCCCCCTTTGGTCCGCCGACCGGGGCTGACTTTACCGGCCCTGATCGGGCTGAGTTGCCAGCCGAAACGGGCCTGCGCCACCAGGGCACCCTTGCGCTGAACCGGGTTGGCGGGCTTGGCTGGCTGGTGGGGCGGCAAGGCCACACGCTGATTGCGCTGCTGGACCCGCGCCCTTTGGCGGCCCCCCATGTCATCGACACGGCCCTGCGCGGCATGTGCCGTCTTGCCCGCAAGGAAGGGCGGATGTTCGCGGCCTACAAGACCGGGGGGCGGATCGCCGCCCGTGCGCGCGCCCATGGGCTTACCCCCCGCCGCATCGGCTGGGAGGCTTGGATTGTTCCGGCCAGCTATCGGCTCTCCACCTCCAGCCGGTCCGGCCTGCGCCGCAAGCTGCGCCGGGCCGAGGCCGCCGGTGTCACCATCCGGCAGATCCCGGCCGCGCTGGCGCCTTGGCCCGCGCTGCACCGCCTTGCTGTCGACTGGGCGCGCGCCCATGGCGGGGAGCGCGGGTTTTCCATGGGCCGACACGACCGCGCCTATCTGGGCCACCAAAGGTTGTACGTCGCCTGGCACCATGACCGGCCGATCGCCTATGCCAGTTTTCATACGACACCCGGCGAATGGGCGCTGGACCTGATGCGGCACGGCAAAGACCTGCCCGATGGCACCATGCACAGCCTGGTGCAGGCCGCCATCGCCGATGCCACCCGCGAAGGCGTGGCGCGGCTGTCGCTTGCCGCGGTGCCAGAGAGGGCCTTTGGCAGGGGCGATCTCGTCACCCGCCTGATCGCCGCCCTTGCGCCCGAAACCGTCGCCACCGGGCTTTTGCGCTTCAAATCCTGCTTTGCCCCGCATTGGTCACCGCTGTACCTGATCGCGCCGGGCAGCGTCGGCCTCTTGCTTGCCGGCCTGTCCTTGTGGCGGGCCATCACCCGCCCACCACCGATTTCACGGAAAATCGAACAGGATGATGCGGAATATGAGTTTGCGTCGCGTCCCGGCCCGTGGCACATCGCACAAAAGACCGACTGATGCCCCGATTGCTGCCCCGGAGGATGCCATGGCCACGGATGCCCTTTCCAAACTCTTTGCCACCCGCGATTGGCTGATGGCCGACGGGGCCACCGGCACCAACCTGTTCAACATGGGCCTGACGGCGGGCGAACCGCCCGAGTTTTGGAACGTCGAACACCCCGACCGCATCCGCAGCCTTTATCGCAATGCGGTCGAGGCCGGGTCTGACATCTTTCTGACCAACACCTTCGGCGGCAATGCCAGCCGGTTGAAGCTGCACGATGCCCAAGGCCGCGTGCGCGAATTGAACCGCATCGGCGCCAGCCTTGGCCGCGAGATTGCCGATGCGGCAGGTCGCCCGGTGGTGGTGGCAGGCTCGGTCGGCCCGACGGGCGATATTTTCGAACCCATGGGCACGCTGACCCATGCCGCCGCGGTGGAAATGTTCCACGAACAGGCCGAGGGTCTGAAAGAAGGCGGGGCGGATGTCTTGTGGATCGAAACCATCTCGGCCCCGGAAGAATACAAAGCTGCGGCCGAAGCGGCGAAGCTGGCCGGGATGCCTTGGTGCGGCACCATGAGCTTTGACACCGCCGGGCGCACCATGATGGGCGTCACATCGGCCGGGATGGTCGAGATGGTCCGCGGGCTGCCCTACCCGCCTTTGGCCTTTGGGGCCAATTGCGGGGTTGGGTCTTCGGACCTGATGCGCACGGTGATGGGCTTTGCTGCGGCTGCCCCTTCGGTGCCGCTGATCGCCAAGGGCAATGCGGGGATTCCGAAATACCACGACGGTCATATCCATTATGACGGCACGCCGGAGTTGATGGCGGAATATGCCGTGCTGGCGCGCGACGCCGGGGTGCGGATCATCGGCGGTTGCTGCGGCACCATGCCCGACCATCTGCGCGCCATGCGAGCCGCACTGGAAAGCCGCCCGCGCGGGCCCGTGCCGTCGCTGGACGACATTCAGGCCAAGCTTGGGGCGTTCTCCTCCACCTCGGACGGCACCGATGGCGCTGGCCCTGCCCCGCGTGAACGCCGGGGCCGTAGGGGTTAAGGCAGATCACTCGCGCCGCAGATGCGCCAAAAGCGCGGCGGTCAGCCGCGCGCGTCGGGTCGTCGGCTTCCAGATCATGACATAGGGCCAGGGCAGCGGCAGCGCTGGCCCCGGCAGGCGGGCAATCAACCCCGCCCGCAAATCCGCCTCGGCCAGACGGGCGGGCACCAGCGCCGCGCCCAATCCCGCCCGCGCCGCCGCCAATGCAAGTGCGGTCTGCCCGACGCGCAAGCCTTGCACCGGGGCCGCGCCCAGACCTGCCGCCTGATACCAGCGCGACCATGCCGGCGCTGCGGCATGCGACGGCCCCCAATCGGTATGCACAAGGCGCGCCCGCCCCTGCCCCGGATCGTCACCGGGGGCCACCACCGCGATGATCTCATCGACAAACAGGGTTTCCACCCGGTGATCGGGATAGAAATGCGCGCCATAGGTCAGGCGAACCGTGGCTCCCGACAGATCGACCGGATCTTCCTCGACCCGCAGGTCAAGATCGCCCAGCCGCTCAAAGCCCGCAAGTCGTGGCACCAACCAATGATCGGCCATGGAGGGCAGGCAAGACAGGATCATGCGGGCGGGGCCTGCATCCTGCCCCAGATCCTGCGCCAAACCAGAAAGTTCCGCAAAAGCCAGATCAACCCGTGCCTGCACCGCCCGGCCCGCATCGGTCAGCGTCAGGCGATTGCCTTGGCGCAGGAACAGCTCCTTGTCGAAATGCGCCTCCAGCGCACGCACCTGCAACGATACCGCGGCCGCCGTCACCCCCAATTCCGCGCCCGCACGGGTGAAAGAGCCATGGCGCGCGGCGGTTTCAAAAGCACGCAGAGCGGTCAAAGGTGGCAATGCCATCCACTTCCCCTATTTAATCTTGGCATAGCCTATAATTTCTCTCGTTGTGCGGCGAGAGGAAAATCCCAAAACTGATCCAAACGCAGCCAACAGGAAGATTGCATCATGCAAGACCTTATCGACCTTGACGCCTACCCTTTGGACAAGCCCGGCACCGCCGCCTATGCCGCCCTTGTCGCCCGCTGCCGCCGGGCGCTGGCGCGGGACGGCATGTTCGATCTGGCGGGGTTCCTGAAACCGCAGGCCCTGACCGTGGCCTTGGCCGAAATCACGGCCAAGCAAGATCAGGCCTTCACCCATGCGCGCGACCATAACATATACTTCCGCAAGGAAATTCCGGGCCTTGGCGCGGACCACCCGGCGCTGAAACCCTTTCGTACGGTGAACCATACGCTGTGTGCCGATCAGATCGGCGGCACCTTGCAGCGGCTTTACGAATGGCCCGCCTTTGCCGCCTTCCTTGCGGACACCATGGAAAAGCCCGCGCTTTATACCATGGACGACCCGCTGGCCCGGCTGAACGTGATGACCTATCGCACCGGCGAGGCGCTGAACTGGCATTTTGACCGGTCGGAATTCACCACAACCATTCTGTTGCAAGCCCCCGATCAGGGTGGGCTTTTCGAATACCGCACCGATCTGCGGTCCGAAACCGACCCGAATTATGGCGGCGTGGCGCGGATGCTGGCGGGCCAAGACCCCGAGGTGCAGCGGGTGAAACTGGTGGCGGGCGGGCTGAACGTGTTCCGCGGCCGCAACACCGCCCATCGCGTCACCCCGGTTGAAGGTGAAACCGCAAGGCGCATCGCGGTGTTTTCCTTCTATGACCGCCCCGGCGTGCGGATGACCGACGAGGAACAAAGGGGGTTTTACGGCCGCGCCGCCTGAGGTTGCCCAGAGTGATATCTTATCGGTCGTTTGCCTCGATTGGGGGCAGATGAAGCCCACCTACATTCCCACGGTTTTGGGCGGCATAGGTCCGCCAAATTTCTGTAATCCGATGACCTGAAAACCATTGGCGCGGTTCGGCTTTGTGCCTGGCGCGAAGAATATGCTCCGTCCGTGAATTTGGCGTCATTTTGGGACAGAGGTGCCCCCCGCTCTTCGAACCACTCGGCGGCCACATTCGCCAGAGAAGTGCTTGCATTCGCGGCGGCGGAATTCAAAATCTTGCGGCCCCCTGTGCCTGCGCACGTGACGACGCTCGGGGCGCGGCTGGGTGTTGATGGCTTTGGGGAGGTGCTGCTCGCGATGATGAAAACATTCTTAACGGCCTCCACGTTCTCGTTGGGCTTTGGATCATCGGCGGGCGCTTGGGACTTGGCGCCACTCTCAAGCTGCTTTGAGGCAATGGAGCTTGGGTCAATTGTCCGCAGCTTTTCCAATGAAGACTGGTTCAGTCCGCGAACTCGACAATATCACTTTGAGACGGAACATGTTTGGGTTTTTTACCGGGGCGAGTTCTTCGATCTCTACTACGAGACGCAGACCCCGGGCCCGTCGGCCGCCTACTGCGAGGTCAAGCGGCTCTATCCCGGCGATGGCCAACCCGGCTAAGGCCCCACATTCGCCGAGTGGACTGAGCCGCCCCCCGGTCCTTTGACCCAGGTGTCGCGGAGGAAAGGCCGTCTGATTTTTGCCCCGAGCATCCCCCCCCTCCCCCTCCGCAAGACATCCGAGGGCGGGGGCCAAGTGGCCAGAGGGGACTGACCGCGGCCTCGGTCGGGCATCACGCCGGGACATTCCTCATGTCTCGCCACCACCTGCTGCTCAGGCGCCGCACATGGAATTTTGAATTTGTTCACTTTCTGAAATAAAAAATACAACCTTTAATTGCAATTGGCTTCCTTCTGAAAATCTATCCCAGGAAATCGCGCAGCGCCCTCTCGTGTGCAGCCTCGGACGACGACAGGGCCTTGCGCGCCCTGCGGTAGGCCTGAGCCGCCCACTTGGGGCCATAGTGGGCAATACGTTCCAGGTGCTTGTAGCCCCGATCGCGTTCGCTGTCCGAGAGCTGCATGTCGTAGAATTCGTCCTCAAAGAGCCTGTCGCAGATGAGGTCAAACTCGCGTTGCAGTCGCAAGTCATTATCTCCGCGGGTCATGAGCGCCCTCTCCTCTTGACGCGCCCTCGCGAGGCGCACTTCCGCGACGGCGAGCCTTGCGGCGCGGGCGCGGTTAGTGTCGCTGCTCGGGTCGAGGCCGATGGCGATAAGTTCCGCCCCAATCGCCTCGACCGCGGTTGACAGCTCCGCCTCAGAAATCTCCGCGTAGACGCCGTGCTTCACTGCGTTGCGCGACGAGGCGCGCTTACCCTGCCGCGTCTTCGGCCCCGTGCTTTTGAGGGCGTTTCGGCGATTGGCCGCGATTTGGGCAGCTGTTGCCATCAGAGGACCTCCACCGCGTCTTCGATGCCCTCGGGCGGCTTCCTCCTGGCCTTCAGCCGCTCGTAATCCTCCCTCAGTGAGCGGCGGCGGCGCTCCAAGTCGGCCATGCGGCCCTCGTGGTAGGCGACGTTGTCGAGCCGGGACGACATTGCCGCGGCCGTGATCTCCGACAGAGTGACGCCGGACTTGGCCAGGACGGGGATGGTATCCCGCGACCCCGCCAAGATCCCACGTCCAAATGAAAGATCGTCAGGGCGGGTGATGTGGGACATTGCCTTGCCGGGCGCTCCGTAATCCCTGACCCCGAGGGATTGGCGGCGAAACTCTTCGCGCAGGGTGGCCGCCATGAGGCGTCGGTGCCGCGCGATGTCCCACTCGATTGCGACGAGGTTCATGGCGAGGATCGACTGATAAGCGCCCTCCGGCGCGAATTCCTCGAGCAGGCTGTCTCGGAATGCCTTGAAGGCTTCTACGTCTTCGTCGGGCAGGAGTGTATCGAGCCCGGCATTGTCGAGCTCAGACGGTGTTTTGGGAGGGGTTGCGGTCATCACGCTCTCCATAATGCGTGGCGACACTATATCTCAAATCTAGTGGTTTCGAAAAGGGTGGCTACTATAGGTAGCGGTTTGCAAAGTTTGCGCGGGCTGAGGCGGCGTATTAGCTAAGTTTTTGAGGGGGATCTAATCACGATGCCGGGGGATCCGTCGGGTGCGGTGATGAACTCGATGCCGTGGGCTTCAAGGCTGCTCTTGATGATGTTGAGTGTCGCGAGCGTGATGTTTGGAAGATCTGATGCGGTCTCTATCCGCTGGACCGTCTTTCGCGAGAGACCACAATGTGCAGCCAATTGGTCTGCTGACCAACCAAGCGATGCCCTCGCGGCGCGTACCTGGCTCGGATGAAGCACTTGACAGACTTTCCAGAATGACCCATTATGGGACATATACGTTTCAATATTGGACTGTTAGTATGCAAGACTGGCGAGAAAACTTCAAGCGTCTCGAGGGCGCCTACGCGCCCGCGACCATCCGCGGCTACAAGGCGGACTTCGAGGCATTTGCGAGGTGGTGCGCGCGCAACGAGGCACTGCCGATCCCGGCGGGGCGCGGCTCAATTATCGCGTTCATGGAGGAGGAGGCGCAGATTTGCGCGATGAACACCATCGAGCGACGACTTCACGCGATCCGCAGGGTGCACAAGCTCTTAGGCCTGTCAGATCCGACGGATGATGAAGACGTCAGGTTGGCGTTCAGGAGGGTCAGGCGATCAAAATTTGCCCGACCGAAGCAGGCGAAGGGCCTGACATCAAATTACTTGAAACGTTTTTTGGAAGCTCAGCCCGACAATCTGATCGGCCTGAGAAACAGGGCAATGATTTCTGTTGGGTATGAGCTCTTGACGAGGCGGTCCGAACTCGTTGCCCTGCGCATCGACGACTTGGAGTTTCGCAGCGACGGGACCATCAAGGCCATCATCCGCCGCAGTAAGGCGGACCCCTTTGGTTACGGTCGGCTGGCATTCACGTCTCGTGACACCGCGGACTTGGTCAGGGAGTGGCTGGATAAACGCGCAATCGACACTGAAATGCTGTTTTGCCCGGTCTATCACGGCAAGGCCGTGGACCGCGCAGTGACAGACATGACCGTGAGGCGGGTTGTGTCTGAAACCGCGGAGAGGGCGGGCATTCCGAAGGAAGAGGCAAAGCTCTTCAGCGGCCACTCTATGAGGGTCGGCGCAGCGCAGGACCTACTTTGCCTCGGTTACGACGGCATCGCGATCATGAGGGCAGGCGGATGGAAGTCGCCGCAGACGCTCCTTCGATACGTCGAGGCGGCGGAACACAATGTCTGGCAGGGGAGAGGTTCACTGAGCGCCCTATCGCGCTCGGCTCAGAACTCGCAGTTCTGAAGGGGAAAACACTTACGACAAAAAATTGATCATTTTTGCCTACTGTTTGACCGCCAAGCAGTCTGAAACTTCAATTGCGTCAGAAGTTCTTCTGGTGAGGCTGTAGGCGGCCAAGCCGATCCACTCCCTCACCCCAACATTCAGTTCGTGCAAATTCAGTGCAAAATTCCAGCCGATCCTGTCGACAAACCCACCGGTACGGTAGTCTGTCGGCCACGGCACGATGTTTCGCCAACCCGCGGCGCAGAAACTGGCGACCGCCCTTCTCATGTGAAACGCGCTGGTGACCAATAGCCAATCGCCGTCGAGGTTGTCCGGGATAAGCTCTAAAGACATCGTGGCATTTTCGGCAGTGTTTCGAGAGGCGCCTTCCAAGATCAAACGGCTTTTGTCTAAGCCCGCTCCGAGGAAGATGTCGCGGGCGATATCCGCGCCAGATGCTCCACCCATCAGTCGACCGCTGCCCCCAGTAAAGAGAACAATGGCTTCAGGGTGCTGATGGGCCAAGGCAAGCGCCGTTATGAAACGATCGCCTGCATCGCCGGTATTGGGCTGTGACCAAACGTTGGATTGAATGTCGCTTTCGCCGCCGCCGAGCACGACAATGCCAGCAACTTTCCTAACTTCGGGCTCAGTTGGGTAGGTCTTCTCCAGAGGGCGCAGGAAAGCGTCACCGATTGGAAAAACTGCGATCAAGCAAAATGCAAGAATCGAAACCAAATCAAACGACTTACCTAGCCGCACCTTACCTAAGTGCGCGAGTAACCAGCCAAGGGTAAAGGCAAAAACAAGCAGAGTTTCTGGGCGAACGAGAAACCAGATGAGCTTGGATGATATAAAGAACAGGCCATCCATTCAGGTTTTCGTGCGACTGTTTGACGGTAGCCTTAGCATTTAACCGCCGCTATACTTCTTGCTCGATCAGAATGCGCTTCAAATACTGGCCATAGTCGTTCTTGCGGAAGATTTCGGCGCGGGCGGCGAGTTCGGTGGGGGTGATCCAGCCCAGTCGATAGGCGATTTCATCGGGGCAGCCGACCTGCTGGCCCTGCCGTTCGGTCAGGGTGCGCACGAAGTTGCCGGCATCAAGCAGGCTGCCATGCGTGCCGGTGTCAAGCCAGGCAAAGCCGCGGCCCATCTTTTCCACCTGCAAGGCACCTTCGGCGCGGTAGAACTCCAGAAGATCGACGATTTCCAACTCGCCACGCGGTGAGGGTTTGACGCGGGCCGCCAGATCGGGCGCGCGGCCGTCGAGGAAGTAAAGTCCGGTCACCGCGAAGTTTGACGGTGGCTGTGCGGGCTTTTCGATGATTGCCTTCACGGTGCCGTCGCGGTCGAAATCCACCACGCCATAGCGTTCTGGGTCGGACACCCGATAGCCGAACACCGTGCCGCCTGTGTCACGTGCCGAGGCGCTGGCGAGGATTTCCGGCAGGCCGTGGCCAAAGAAGATATTGTCGCCCAAGACCATCGTCGAGGGCGCGCCGTTCAGGAAGTCGCGCGCCAGAAGATAGGCCTGCGCCAGCCCGTCGGGTGAGGGCTGCACGATCCATGTGAGCGAAACGCCCCATTGCGCCCCATCGCCCAAAAGGCGCTGGAACTGGGTCTGATCCTCGGGCGTGGTGATGATGGCAATCTCGCGGATGCCGGCCAGCATCAGCACCGAGAGGGGGTAATAGACCATCGGTTTGTCATAGATTGGCAAAAGCTGTTTCGAGACGCCCATGGTGATCGGCCAAAGCCGGGTGCCGGAACCGCCGGCCAGAATGATGCCCTTACGCTGCATGGGAAAGCTCCTGCAAAATGTCATCAAGGCCCGCGCGCCAATCGGGCCGGGGCAGGCCGAAGGCGGCAGTAAAGCCGGTGCAATCCAGCCGCGAATTGAGCGGGCGGCGGGCCGGGGTCGGGTAGGCCGAGGAGGGGATGTCGGTGATCTGGCAGGCCAGCCCGGCCCGGGCCATGATCTGCCGCGCAAAGCCCGCCCATGAGGTGTCAGGGGCGCCCGCAAAGTGATGGATGCCGCCCGGCGCGCCTTGGGTCATCGCCGTTGCGGTGGTGAAAAGCGCATCTGCAATCGCCGCCGCCGGGGTTGGTCCACCGATCTGGTCGGCGACGACATTCAGACTGTCACGCTCGCGGCCAAGCCGCAGCATGGTTTTCACGAAATTGGTGCCATGGGCCGAGACCACCCATGAGGTGCGCAGGATGAGCGCGCGGCCCCAGGCGGCCAGAACGCCCTGTTCTCCGGCCAGTTTCGACCGACCATAGGCCCCAAGGGGGGCGGTCGGGTGATCGGGGCGGAAGGGGGCGTTGCCGCTGCCGTCAAAGACATAATCGGTTGAGACATGCAGGAAGGGCAGGCCCAGGGCGGCGCATCTTTGCGCCATGGCGGTCGGGGCCGCGCCATTGACCACCGTGGCGGCCGCCTCTTCGGTTTCGGCCCTGTCCACAGCCGTCCAGGCGGCGGCGTTGATGACCACGTCGCAATCGGCAATCGCGGCGGCGCAGGCGGCGGGGTGCATCAGATCGGCCTGATCGCGGCCCAGAAACCGGGCCGAAACCCCCGCCGGGCAACGCCGGGCCAGTTCGCGGGCAACTTGGCCGGTCTGGCCAAAGACCAGAACCTTCATGTCGTAACCCCCAGCCGCACGCCCACTCCGGCGCGGTCCTGCAGGGGTTTCCACCAGGCTTCGTTGTTCAGATACCAGTCGACCGTGCGTTCAAGCCCCTCTTCCACTGTCACGCTGGGCCGCCAGCCCAACTCCTCGCGGATGCGGGTGGGATCAATGGCATAGCGGGCATCATGGCCGGGGCGGTCGGTGACAAAGGTGATCTGGTCGGCGTAAGAGCCTGTCTTTGGCCGCTTCCTGTCCAGAATGGCGCAGATGGTGCGGACAAGGTCGATGTTGCGCCGCTCATTCTCGCCGCCGATGTTGTAGCTGCGGCCGAGCCTGCCCTGTTCCAAGACGAGCAAGAGCGCGTCGGCGTGATCTTCGACATAAAGCCAGTCGCGCACATTTTCGCCCGCGCCGTAGACCGGGATGGGCTTGCCTTGCAGCGCGTTCAGGATAACCACCGGGATCAGCTTTTCGGGAAAGTGGTAGGGGCCGTAATTGTTGGAGCAATTGGTCAGAACGACCGGCAGGCCATAGGTCTCGCCCCAGGCGCGCACCAGATGGTCGCTTGCGGCCTTGGAGGCCGAATAGGGGCTGCGCGGGTCGTAAGGCGTGTCTTCGGTGAACTTGCCCGTGGGGCCCAGAGAGCCGAACACCTCATCGGTAGAGATGTGGTGAAAACGGAACGCATCGGGGCGACCCTGCGCCACCCAATAGGCGCGGGCGGCTTCCAGCATGTTGTAGGTGCCGGTCACATTGGTTTCGATAAAGGCCCCCGGCCCGTCGATGCTGCGGTCGACGTGGGATTCTGCGGCCAGATGCATCACCGCATCGGGGCGGTGGGTGGCAAAGATGCGGTCCAGCGCGGCGCGGTCGCGGATATCGGCCTGCTCAAAGGAGTAAAGGTTCGATCCGGCGACGCTGGCTACATTGTCGAGACAGGCGGCATAGGTCAGCGCGTCAAGGTTCACCACCTCATGCCCGCGCGCCACGGCAAGCCGCACCACGGCCGAGCCGATGAAGCCGGCGCCTCCGGTGACGAGGATCTTCATTCGACGCCCTCCCAGACAAAGGGGCTGTCGAAACCGGCCAGCAGGGGCGCGGTGGCGTCCTTGGCCGAGAGGATCGGCGCGGCCGAAAGGCCCCAGTCGATGCCGATGGTGGGGTCGTCCCAGCGGATCGCGCCGTCACAGTCGGGGGCGTAAAGATCGGTGCATTTGTATTGCACTTCGGTGTCGGGCAGGCGGGTGACAAAGCCGTGCAAGAACCCCTTGGGCACCAGAAGCTGTTTGCCGTTCTGGGCGGTCAGATCGACGCCGACCCATTGGCCATAGGTCGGGCTGCCGCGTCGGATATCCACCGCCACATCGAAGATCGCGCCGCGCGTGCAGCGGACCAGCTTGTCCTGCGCATGGGGCGGGCGCTGGTAATGCAGGCCCCGCAAGGTGCCCACCGCACCCGACATCGAGTGGTTGTCCTGCACGAAGGCGAGATCCAGCCCCGCCGCCGCCATGCGCGCGGCATTCCAGGTCTCGGAAAACCAGCCCCGGTCGTCGCCGAAACGCTTTGGGGTCAAAATCACCACCCCAGGCAGGGCGGTCTGTTCAATAAAACAATTCTGGGCCACTTCTTAGCTACCTTACACAGATGGGTGGAACGACTGTGTTTTTCTAAAATCATATTCTTTAAGACACATAATGTCACCTACGCAGCAGAAAGCAACCGCGCCTATTAGTTGCATTTATGGCTCATGACGCGATTAATTTTCAATTAAATGAGCCAGTTCTGATATTCAAGAAGTATTTCCATCCTGGAGATCAAAAGCATTATTGAGAACACCAGAACAGCGAGAAGGAAAGGCAAATGTCGCAATGTCCAAGGCTGCGCCGCGACAATATATAATGAAACACTGAAATAGAAAGAAATCCGCCTCAAAAGATCAAAACCTGAAAATATGCAAAGGAATGAAAATGAGATTGCATAGATTGTAACCCAGAAGAAACGACGATCTTTTTCATGAAAAATAAAAGTCATCCACATCAGAATAACATATGAAATTAGTATGTATGCACGCGAAACAGGTGCAGCAGCATCAGTATTAACATGATCAAGGATTCGCTGCGGCGCCAAACCCAGCTTGACAATAAAAGGAATAAGGCTATCAAAAACACCGGCTAAAACCATAATAAACAGAAGAGTCGCCGCTATTTGAACTCGCCTCTTGGATGAAAGAATTTTAATACAAAACTCTGTAACAAAAATCATCAAAGCGGTAAAGTGAAATAGAACTGCCATCCCGGCAAAAAGGCGAAACATCCATCTGCGTCGCTCATAAAGTGCAACTAGGCTAAAAAGTCCTAACGCAGCTGCAAGTCCAAACCGCATTTGAGTGAATTCTCTGAGATAAAATCCGTCACAAATGTACAACAGGAAAGATGTCGCGGGATAGGCGGAAACCCGGAGAAATGCTTTGTAATATAACGTAAGAGAGATGAGGGCCACCAGCGGAAAAATCCAAATTTCTGACGCAATCACCTTGAATACTGAAACAAAAAAAGAAAATGTTGGTTCAAGATAAAGAACTGACACTCCACTAAGCCACGCATCCCACCCCGCTGAAATCGGCTGAATTTGATTAAATATATTTAAATAGCTGATGAAGTCAAAATCGGAATTCAATCGAAATCCAACAAACACAACACATCCAGCAACAGAAACTATTAACGCTACACGCATGAGCAGTTGAGGCGTTACTGGCGAAATCACTGCCAGTATAAGAAACAAGAAGAATGGAATAAAGTAAATCAACATGATGATACTTTATGAGAAACTATGGGGTTTTGGCATTGCAAATTGAGATAACCTAGGCCGTGTTGACAAAAGGGATTCACAGGGCGGGCTGATTGTGATTCAAGCTGGTATCTGCGATGGAGACCAGCTTGGCACGAGACCTGATGTCGGACGAGGAATGGGCGTTTCACGAGCGCTTCATTCTGGCCGCCCGCGCCCCGAACGGACGCAAACCCCTGAATCATCGGCTTGTTTTGGATGGAATTTTCTGGATCGCACGCACCGGATCGCCGTGGCGCGACCTACCGGAAGAGTTCGGCAAGTGGTCGTCGGTCTATCGTCAGTTCCGGCGCCGGACGCTGGCTGGGCTCTGGGAGCAGATCATGGACGCGCTGAACGAAAGTCGGCTGGTTCCCGATGCCCTGCAGATGATCGACAGCACCGTAGTTCGCGCCCATCATAAGGCAGCGGGCGCTAAAGGGGGACTCCGCGACAAGGTTTTGGCCGCTCAAGAGGTGGCTTCACGACCAAGATCCACCTCCGCGTCAACGGCGCGGGCCTGCCCATGAGATCGGACATCACACCGGGCCAGACATCGGACTACCTTGGCTTCGATTTGGTCATGGCCGAAAACCTTCCCGAGCCGTCCGTCCTGCTCGCAGATCGCGGTTATGACTCTGACAACGTTCGCAAAACCATGGAAGCGCGGAATATAGTGCCGGTCATCCCGATGCGGAAATCCCGCAAACTGCGCGTTGCCGTCGACCGCTCGCTCTACAAGCTGCGCAATCTCGTCGAGCGCTGCTTCAATAAACTAAAGAACGCCCGCCGCGTCGCCACCCGCTACGACAAGACCGCCGAAAGCTTCCTCGGGTTCATCGACATCACATCAATCCGCCTCTGGCTCCGCCATTTGTCAACATAACCTAAAAAGCACTCGAAAAAGTGGGTATTTCTTGGAAAAAAATAATCATTGCTAACTCATGAAGTGTTATTTGAGGTGGCACTACTTCTTTATACAACGCACACCCTAACTTGCAAAGCGGCATGCTTACACAAGCTGAAAATGCCTGTGCAAGCTATCCGACCGCGCCGCGCCAAAACGCAGAGACTAACAAATCCAAGCAATCAATGGTCAGCAGAAATTCCTGCTTTACATAAGCTTTTCATGACCATATGGCCGAACATGAGGTGTATATCCTCGCAAATCTGCATGTCAAAAGAAGGAACAAGCACCGTAGCCTTCGCCAGCTTCATTATCTTGCCGCCATCATAACCCAAAATTCCCAAAGTGTCCGCACCATTCGAATTGGCGAATTCCACGGCGCTTATGACGTTGGGAGAGTTACCGCTTCCACTGACCGCGATAACCAAATCGCCTTCGTCAAGGATAGCGGCAAGCTGACCGCTAAAAATTTCAGTGTAAGACATGTCGTTCGCAAATGCCGTTATTAAGCCAATATTATCGCACAAAGAAATTCCCCGAAATTTTCGACCAGTAGAAAGATGTACCATCTTATTCCAGTCTGTAATATAGTGCGATGCAGTAAACGCGCTCCCTCCATTTCCGCAGGTGATAATTTTCTTTCCAGCCTGAAATTTCTCCTTGATCAACATTATTCCGGCTTCGATCGCAGAGAAGTCAAGTTTATTGAAAACATTTTTATGCGCTTCTAGGTAGCCGTTAATCGAGAAGGTTTGCTTCATTTTTCTTACTCACTAGGTTGATAGTAGACGATATGGGTGCCGTTGCGGTCAAACTTGAAAGTGACAGGTTGTAAATTTGAAAGCGCTGACCTTATCGCGTTGTGAGTATGGGGTGGGGCGAAAAACATAATAAATCCACCATTTCCTGCGCCTAGAAGCTTTCCACCGAGCGCACCATTCCTAATGCCGGCGTCGTACCATGAATCGATCTGGCTATCGGAAACTCCGGCAGCCATCTGGGTCTTCAGGCGCCAGTTTTCGTCTAAAAGTGCACCAATACTTTCCAAGGTTCCAGACTCTAACTCCGCTTTCATCTCATGAGCTAGTTCGACCATGCGCCGCATGAGAAGCTTTCTACCCGTAGATTGCAAGTTGGTTTGCTGCTGCACAAGAACAGCTGATGCGCTTCGTGTGCGACCCGTAAAGAAAACTAAGATTGACTGCTCAAGTTCACGCAAAATAGCAGGCGCACAAATGACAGGTTCGATGTCAACACTTTCATCCGGGTGGAAGCGAATAAGGTTCATTCCACCAAAAGCGGCGGCGTATTGATCCTGTTTGCCGATTGGTTCGCCGCATTTCTCCATCTCTATCATGCAAGCTTCTGCAGCCAGTCGCGCTTTTGAGACATAACGGCTCTGATAGGCATAGAGTGCGTTCAATAGCCCTACGGTGTAACTGCTCGACGACCCTAGCCCAGTCCCTTTTGATGGGATGTCAGAGACCGAGACAATCTCGATCCCGCCTTTAATTCCAAGAAGCCTAAGTGCTTCACGGACAAGTGGATGTGAAATCTGATCTGCACGATCGACTTCCTCTGTCATGCTATAGCTCAAACGTACTCTGCCATCAAATTTAGTGTTAACTGCAATATACATGTACTTGTCGATGGAAGTAGACAGTACCGCACCGGTTTCCTGTCGGTAATAGGCGGGAATGTCGCTACCGCCGCCCACAAAACTCATTCGCAAAGGTGTCTTACTCAGAATCATTTTTGCCTCGACGTTATCTAGGGTCAGGACCAGTTGATTTTGCTTATGTGTCATGGTGCAGTCTCGGCAAAGAGACTAATTCATGAGCGACTTTTTTGGCATGCCGGCAGGCAGTTTGAGCGATTTTAGCCGTTTTTCCCGAGAGCGACGGCAATTGGCGCATCGAATGCAATCGCGTTTTAAGTGGAGCTATATTCGTTAATCGTAATAGCTTGCTGAGGTGTCGTGCTCTCTAGGAGTATGGTGCACTCAGGACCAGTTGCAACCGATGGAAGTCGTTTGGAAAGCAACACGTATCGCCCGGATGATCGCACGACTAGTCTCGGAGCCGGCTAGCCCTAATACGGTGTTGTTGGACGCAACTCACCGCGACGAGCACCGCAAGTCGACCAGGCTACTGTCGAATAAGGAGGCAACGCGCCCATGGGAGCTGACTGATCGACCGAACTAGGGGCTGCATGAACCAAAACTGCACGCCTAGGTCCACTTGAGGCGCTTATTCATGACCTTAAGTCATATCAGTGATAACACGGCTGCTGCTGCCTTGCTGAGCAGCGTGCCAAAGACCGAATGATTGATGGCCGAGTATGTCTATGATGCTTACTGGCGCAGACATACGTTGAAACACGACGAAATAAAGCCACGCATCTCTGGTCAGAAGTATCGCGGCGGCTTTATCAAGCACGGGAGCCGGAGCAACATGATCGAGATCATGCCCGGGCGGCTGAAGAACCGGCAAAATGTAGCAACACGCCACGATATATACACGAATGTCTTCCCTTCGGTCGTCGCTAACGTCATGTTCGAGTTATGAACGGAGAACGATCCATAATGTTAGATTTGAAAGTCCGCACGCAATCGCGTCTCTCTGACGGCTGGCACCTCGTCCCCTTCTCGCGCCAGCAAGTTTCTTTGGGCCACTTCCATTGAACCGCCGCGCCACTGATAGTCTTTTTCCAATCGGGCTTTGCGGATATCATCGTCCACGTCGACAAAAAGCCTAAGGTCGGCGCGCGCAGTCAAGCCAGCGTCCATAAGAGCAGGCACACCTTCGACGATTAGGGTATCTTCTTGGCCGAACGAAAGCCATCCGCCTGCCTCGATCTCTCCATTTGCACGATTGTAGCGCGGCAGTCGAACAGTATGGCTATTTTGCGCGTTGAGCAGAGCTTCGATGAAAACGCGCGCACTGCTTAGATCGTATCGCGA
The DNA here is from genome assembly GCA_964393035.1 of uncultured Tabrizicola sp. GTDB lineage: Bacteria > Pseudomonadota > Alphaproteobacteria > Rhodobacterales > Rhodobacteraceae > Tabrizicola_A. The sequence continues at coordinate 85,371 of CAYMRX010000006.1, read as the reverse complement.
GAGCACGCCGTGTCCTTCGGGGCGCTCCGCCTTAGAATGCAGCCACCCGTCGAGTGGCAACACGCTGCAACGCCTCCCATGCGCCTGAAGCGCCTCGCACAAAACCTGTGCCATAGACGATTTTCCAGCGCGGGCTGGTCCACCGATCAGAATCAGACGGGCATCAAGAGCTTTCTTCATAACGGGAAGAATTGCCCGGTGCGACTTAGAGTGGCCTTCCAGGATCCAGTCCACAGCGCTCGTGAGATCGGGCACCACATAATCTGGCGTCACTTCATACTTTTGATCCATTCCCGCATGACCAGTTCGCACTAGGATCGTACGCAACCCAGCATCACGACCGGCACATATGTCCGCCGTGCTGTCCCCAATCATCCAAGAGTCACTTCGTGATATGTTCAAATCACGCACCGCAGTATCGATCATCCCGGTCTTCGGCTTGCGGCACGAGCAGGCGATTTTCAACTCAGCGACCTCGCCCGGGAATCCATGATCCGGATGGTGCGGGCAGAGGTAGAGCCGATCGAGGTACGCGTGGTGTTCCCCCAAGAGAAGATCCAGGCGCGCATGGATCTTCTTCATACCGACGGTGTCAATTTCTCCGCGGGCAATTACAGGCTGATTTGTAACACAAATCGCCAAGACTCCGGCACGGTTCAGTCGGCGTATGGCGCCGCCGGCTCCCGGCAAGAGATTTAGCTGATCGGGTCGGCTGAGGTGGTGAACTTCGTTATTGATTGTGCCATCACGGTCGAGAAAAACGGCCTTACGCGCCGCGCGATCCGAGAGCATTTCCGGCAACCCTAAGGCTACATCGCGCTCGACCTTGTCGAGCCTCTCGGGGGTGCCCATGTCCTTGATGTATTCTGGTGTAACATAGGCCCGAAGCGTTTTCCCCGCCGCAATCATCGTTGGAAATGTGTGCTTAGCAAGATCATGACTGCCATGAGTGGGGATAACCTGTTCAAGCCCATCGCGCCTAAATGCGTACAGCGCGGCATTCACCAGATTACCTAGTGCTGTTCCTTCTGGACGCGGGTAGGGATGGACGGCTATAATCTTGCCTATCTCGTCCACCGAAACTAAATCACTGTCCTGCGGGTGATCGTTTGGATGCAACAGTACCGTGGCATCATTCTCCTGGTCGGAGAAAGCATCGAAGAAGCGGCGAAGGTTAACATCGGCATAAGTATCGCCGTAGAGAACTAAAAACCGTTCCGCCATATGGTCTAGGGCATCGCGCAAAGCCCCTGCAGTCCCACGTGGTTCAGTTTCCATGCAATAGATCAGATTTACACCAAAACGCGAACCATCCCCAAAATAATCTCTGATTGTCTGATGCTCATAATGAACTAGAAGTGCTATTTCGACGAAGCCATTGCGTTTACATAGCTCTATCAGGTGCTGAAGGACTGGGCGGCCAAGTAATGGCGCCATAGGCTTGGGTAAATTGTTTATGCGCACTTTTAGCCGGGTTCCTTTGCCGCCGGCTAAGATGGCAACTCTGCATCGCATTTTAGTCATCGACTATCCTTAACCTCGATCTCTGTTTTGCCTGTGTTTTGACAAGATCAAGCGGTGAAATACCCATTCTTGAAATGCATTTGGAAGATATGCCCAAAGAGCAATGGCCAGAATTCCAAAAGACTGCAGAGGTTGGTTTGAGCGAGAAAAGTTGCGGAGACGTGCGCGCAAGTTAAACTTCCAATGTTTCGGATTTCGCACGATCGATGCCTGTCGATAGCGCACCAATACCTCATCGAGGTTGGCGAAAACAACGCCCTTATTCAAGAGACGGAGCCACAGATCGAGATCCTCAGCAAAACGAAAACTAGGATCATATCCACCATGGCGATCCAAGATGGACTTTCGGATGATTACGGTCGGATGAGCAAGTGCGGTCATCGTCTGAAAGCTGCGAGAAATGTTTTTTGGTGTAGTGGGATAATGTCGAATGGCGACGATCGGGCGATTATCATCGAAGACCTCGAGACCCGCCCCGACAACACCGACTTCCGGGTGCTCATCCAGATAAGCGAGCTGCTTCTCCAGCCGCGTCGGCAGACAAATGTCGTCGGCGTCAAATCGTGCGATCAGGGGGGCTTTAGCCATGGAGATCGCTAGGTTAAGACTTGCAGCAAGACCGATCCGCTCGGACGGATGGACATGCCGAAACCGCGGATCGCGCTCGCAAATCGCCTTGCACGCCTCAAGGCTCTTCGGGTCGGTGCTTTCGTCCACAACAATACACTCGAACGCACCTTCGGTCTGCCTCATGACACTGGTGAGGCTTTGTTCGAGAATTTCTGGCTCCTCGTTGAAAGCGGGCACTACGAATGTGGCCCGAAGTTCATTTTCATTTAGCATATCCACACTCAAAAGCCTTGCTGCGTCGCGACTTCGTCTACGGCGAGCAAGATTGCCTGTCGCGAATCGAGCAGTGGTTTCCAGCCATAGGCGCCAATTCGGCACGTCGAATAAGTGAATTTTGGAACGTCGCCGACCCAACCACGATTGCTTAGACCGAATACGATTTTCGCGTCCGGGGCGATGCGATTTACAACACTCTCCGCGATGAATCGCACTGTCGCGCCCTCATCTGTGGGCCCAATATTTACCAATTCGACCTTTGCGTCAGACGCTCGATCGGCGATAAGTAGCATGGCTCTAACAAGATCAGATACGTGTAGATAAGCCTTTTGCTGCGTTCCATCGCCCAGCACTTCAAGCCGCGACGGATCCTTTGCAAGCTTGTTCACGAAGTCGAGAATGACACCATGTGTCGCTGGTACGCCGACTACATTCGGAAAGCGGAAGATGTTAAGCCGCTCAAGAAAGCTTTCGGCTGCGGCACTGGCCAGTGCTTCAGAAGCGAGCTTCATCGCCCCATAGTTCGATATCGGCAAAAGTGGTCCGATTTCTTCATGAAGGCGCGTTTCCCCCTTGTCTCCATATACAGCTGAGCTGGAGGCAAAATGCAGGGTAGTGATATTGTTTGCCTGCATGGCGCGCAAAAGCTCGAAGGTGGTCCTAAAGGTATCCTTAAAATCCACGTCACTGTCGAGTACACCCGCCGGTATGTCAGAGTTCGCGGCTAAATGCCAAACTTCGTCGATGTTTCCAAAACCACTGGCAGTTTTAATTGTCGTCTCCACAGCGGCGCGATCAGCCAAGTCACTCTCAATCAGGTGCAGATCTGGCAAATTCACTGACGCTCCAAGATTGGCTATGGAGCCGCGACAGAAATTGTCCGCAATCACAACTGTCCGGCCACGAGCCAAGAGCTCGCCTACGAGGTTGGCCCCGACGAAACCCGCCCCACCAGCGATAAGTGAAACGGTCATTTTCTGCTCTCCGCTCGGATTTGTATCAGTGGAGCCGCCTTGAGCTTGTCAGCGGCGGCGCCCGGCCCCGTGATGCCAAGTAGAGCGTCCCTAAGTCCCGCTACCATCCAACTCAGACGCTCTACACCGCGGTCAAGAAGGAATGGATAGATTAAGAACTTAGGTGGCAGGATCAGCAGCAGCCGAAATCGACTATAGGCCGGCGTTCCTTTACGAAATGCAAGCTTGAGCGAGTCGCGAAACTGGAAATAGTGCCGGAATGGCGCAGGAATGTGATAGGTTAGTCCGAGAAATGACCGCTGTGCCTCTCCAAGTCGGTGAGGCATTGCGAGCGTGCCAATCTTGCAGACTTTCCAACCACGCATGGCTAGTTGCCAACACCAGTCGAAATCGACGAAATCGAGAAAATAGTCCTCGGTAAATTCCGCATCTTGCGGCAACTCCGTCAGGTCGAAGCACATGCCAGATGTCGCTAGACTGGTACACCACACAAGATCGGCCTGATTGACAGATGCAGGCGGCGCCGGAACTGGTGTAAGGGCCGCATCGTCCACTAAGGTCGGACCAACGAGAACGCGCGGGCCCGCTGCATCTAGCCCGGCAAATAGCGCTGTCAAAAAAGCCGGTGCAGGGCTGCTGTCCTGATCAAAGAGGACGACCCGCTCACAACCGAGCCTACGAGCTTGGGTCAGGCCTATGTTCAGTGCTGCGCCCAGCCCTTTGTTATTGCCGTCCTGCAGGATGATAAGGCCGTACGTCTGGTCTGGGGTGAAGCCATATCCACCTGGAGTGTTGTCAACTACGATCACAGTATCACAGATAGCAACCACACTGTCGATCCGCGCACGAAAGGAATTGTCCGGGTGGTAAGTGGTATAAATGGCTGCAGTCCGCGTCGTCCCGTTCATTTTTCTGTCTCTGCGTCGGCCACCCACTGATGTCGAAAGAGCACCCTCGCAGGGTTCCCTGCGCAGATCGCGCCCGCTGGCAGGTCAGTGCGCACGAGGGAGTTTGCGCCCACGACACAGTTGTCCCCTATCCTCACTCCCCCCAACACTACCACGTTGTCCGCTAACCAAACGTTGTCGCCGATCACAATGTCACCTTTCGTCGCGAGTGGTCGATCCCCCGGCGCGGTTCCCAGTTCGGCAGGGGACACCTGATAGCCTTCGCCATGTGAATGATCAATGATTAGAACCTTGCTGCCGATTAGAAGATTGCGCCCTGCGTGCACCAATCCCACTGCACCAATATGCACCTGGTCGGAAAGTCGCGCCCCATGCCCGATCTCAATCCGCCCGTTTGGACCAATAGTTTCTAACCAAAGACCCTTTCCAGCCTGAAAACTACCAAGAAACTCGATGTTTTCCGCGCCCAAGATGCGCGCGTCCCACCAATCGATAACTACGCGCTGGCCGAACGCGACCGAGGCAAGTTCGTTTACGACTCTGTTAGTGAGCCGCCGCGGGAGGCTCGTCAGAGTGACGAGCAAGCGTGCGAACAAATTCACGTCCGCCGCCCGACCTGTCGCCGTCGGGACAGGATCGCATAGGAGTTGACCCGCCGCACCGCATAGCCCACTACGCGGGACAATAAGAACATTATCCCCGCAAGCAGTTTTGGCGAGGCCCAGATCGGCACCACCAAGGCGCGGTAGCCCACGCTTCGAGTCAGTGCACTCGGCAGTTCAAAATTAGACCGCTTGTCTAGGTTGAAAGAGCCGATGTTCCCAGTCCGAACGTTCCATATCAATCCGGGCAGGAAACATAATGCAGTCTGCGACAGAATTGATTTAGCAAGACTGGGGCTGTCAGGGAGTAGTGCTCTCACGACACGGCTATGGTTAACGAAGAAGACCTTCACAATTGAGTAGCCGCCGCTGTTTGCTGCTGTCGCAATCAACATAGGGTCGCGATAGACTACAAAACTGCTTCCATTGATCAGCCGTTCATAGATCCATGCGAGCTGGATCAGGTGAGTTCCGTCTGTTAACTTGATTAAATTGCTCACATTGGCCTGCGAAACCGCGTCTTTGCGGAGAACGAGGCCTGAGATGAAGGTCATCTGTACATGCAGCAGATGACCGAAATCCTCTCGCGTTACTACAGCCGCACGAGGCAAAGTGACCTGATGCGCGCCATGGTCAATTTGGATCGCGCGGGTGGGTATACTAGGCAAATAGGTCAGGTCCGGGGTTTCAGACTTCAATGCCTCGACAAGAGGACCAAGCGAACCGGAGAGGGGAGCGTCGTCATCTCCCATAACCCACACAAACGGGGTCTGTGGATGAAAGTAGCAGAAGGAAATGTTTGCGTCCGGACCTTCGTTCTGTGGTTTACGGACGAAGGTCAGCTCCGGCATCCGAAGGGCGAAATACGCCAGGACCTCTGAAGTTTCGTCGGTTGAAGCGTTATCCGATACAAAGACGTTGACCTGTCCCGCGAGGCCGACAAGCTCATCCATGATGGCACCCAACTGGAACTGAAGATAACGGGCTCTGTTATAGGTAGGAATAGAGATTGTTAGTAGCGGTAATCTGGTCTCGTTCTCAGTCATGAGGTCACTAAGGTTCTTGATTAGCGGGCACGTCTAACACTGATTTCGCAGCCTGCTTCGCGTTAAAACGGCGCAAAACCATGATTGCATAAGGGAGGGCAAAGAAGGTTGTGACCCCAGCCCAACCGAGCATCATGTGAGACGCGCTGTAGTACGATCCTACCCAGGTAACTAAGAAAACAAGAATACCGGTAAATACAGACATCAACAAAAGCGGCTCTTGCCGATGTGCGCGCATGTAGATAGCGACACAAAAGATTATACTATTCACTAGCGTGCCCCAAGCGATGGAAAGCATTACGGCTGCGTCAGGCAGTCTATCCGCTAAGGCAACGTCTCGTGCGTGTACCCCCCCCCAAATCGCGATGATGATTCCGACGACAAGAAGCGTTGACAAAAAGGAACGCAGTATCGAGCCCTTGAATAAAGTCATGAGGTCGTCGCGCTGGCCCTTTGCGATAAGCATAGTCATGTTTGGAGCCCTAGCGACCATCCAGCTGATGCCAATCGAGGCGACTGCGTTGAACACGTTAATGGCGAGGCCGACCTGACCAGCTTCCACCGGACCGATCTGTTGAAAAGCAATCAGAGTGAGGGCGTTAAACGACAGATATCCGCTCATCCAACTAACTCCAATCCGCCACTGGAATGGCAGGATTTCGCGCTTCCAACTAATGGGAAGGTGGGGTTGTTGGTCGCTGTGCAAATGGTATAGTTGCGACTGAGGCAAACGGTTCACCCAGGTCAGCGTCATAATGGCCGCCACCAATGGTACCGCAGTCGCGCTCAAAAGGCCCGCGCCTAACACTAGGCATAGCCACATCAGCCCGTAGCCAATGACTGACTGGCGCAGGCGCAGGCGAGCGATTTCACCCACCAAAGCGAAGCCCTCGACTACTGCAAGTTTCCAACTCATAAGTATGTTTGCGGCAGAGGCTAATACCAACAACGTCCAGGCCCCCCCCCAGTACTGCCATGCTAGGCCACCATCATTGAAAAAGACGACTCCCGCGGTCAGCACGACAATTATGAACAGCATAGCCGCGCCCTGATACCAGCGACCAAGCAGCAGGCGTATTTGCTTCAGCCGCGCTAGCGCTTCTGCATCACCAACATAACTACCCAGTGGGGTGCGGGTTAGGCTGGACGCTTCATGCGCAACCAGTTGGATTATCACCTGCCCCATGCCTAGCTCGAAGAAGACCTGAAGCGCGATCAGACTATTGAAAGAATAGAAATAGCCCTGCTGCACCGGAGACAGGAACATCGGAACAGTCATAACTGTCAGGCCGCCAGCAAAGATCGACCAAAAGCGATATAAAAATACATTCACGATATGGGCGTCTAAACCAACCCGGCTCGCGATGTTTTTGAGACGCATTTGATCGGCGTTCATTTGGCGTCCTGCGACGTGGCAGACGTATAGTGGTCGAGCACCTGTCGGATCGAGTCGGCAAGGGCATAAGTACAAGTCAGCCCAAGTTCAGTCCGCGCGCGGGCAGTATCTGGAAGGTAAAAGTGACGACCGGCAGCTTGCACGGTGGGGGTATTTCTCAGCATGCGCACAGCGGGCGGGGTCGGCATGGCATTTGCGATCCGATGGGCAAGCTCGTAAATACTCACACACTCAGTTGAACCCACATTGTAAGCCCGCTGGCCATGCCCGCGCAAGAGAAGAGCAACCAACCAGTCTGCTAGGTCGCGCTGATCCATGAAGCTGCGCACCGGAGTACCGTCACCTTTCACAATGATCTCGCGCCCTGCAAGAGCGTCACGCAAGAAATTCCCGATGGCGAAATGAGCATCGAGCGGCAGATCCTGCCCTACAAAAGCAAAACATCGAGCGATGACGAAGTCGATTCCGTGGTTGCGGTGGTATAGCGCACAAAGGTGTTCAGCTTGCCGCTTGCCGAGTGAATATGCGTTCTCGGGTTCCAGTGGATCGGGCATGGCGTTGCAGCTTTCTGGCACCCCATTAGAAAAGCCAGAGATTGGACCGTAGACCCCTCCAGAACTGGTCAGGAGGACACGCTTGCATCCAGTACGGACAGCAAGGTCAAACACATTTCGCGTCCCAGTCACGATTTGATCGAAGCGACGCAGCGGGCTCAGAGCTGGGCCAGTGGTGCTGTCGGTCGCAGCATGCAGGATATGGGTGAAGTTTTCGTTGGGCAGGGTTTCGGCGCGCTCGATATCTCCCAAGATGAAGCGCAGGCTAAGGCCGTTGATTACCGGCCCCATGGCGTTGCGGAACCGGTCTGGGTCGCGGGACAGCAGGACTAGCTCGGCCCCTTCGAGCGCGGGCAAGCGACCTCCTGCTAATCGACGCAACAACGCCTTGCCGAAGAAGCCGGTTCCTCCGGTGATAAAGACTTTCATTTGATCGACACTTACTCAGAAGTTACAGTGGTTAAGGTTTATTAGCCTAATTGAAACTGAGCCCTTGGAGATAGTCGATCTCGGGCGTCATGCGGTCGATTGGATTCGACTCCATCGACCCGGTCGCCGTGATCCTGCTGGAAATCTTCGGGAAATAGGTTTGCTCGGGGTCAATCTGCACGATAAAGGCGCAGAGGCCGGGAGCGTTGAATGCGGCGACAAAGTCAGGATTGCTTTCGAAGCCTCGGTTTACCGGCACCACAGGCACGTCCCAAGCGCTAAAGAGCTTTTCCCAGTTCGGCAGGCCAAGTCCCGACTTGCGGTCACAGCCCAAGTACTTGCCCTTGAAGTAGTTGATCTGCGTCATCCGGATTGAGGCATGGCCTTGGTCATGGAAGATAAACATCTTGAGGTTGAGATCATTGATCTCGGCCGTTCCGACCTCCTGCATGTTCTGGGCAAAACCGCCATCGCCTTCGATCAGGATGGTGCGCTTGCTGTTTCCCGCGCCGATACAAGCCCCAATCGCGCCAGACAAGCCATAGCCCATCGATGCCAACGACTTGTTCGTTAGCATCCGCTGGCCAAAGCGCTGTTGGTAAAGCTGCATTGATAAAGTGAAGGCGGAGCCGCTTGAACAGGGAATCACCAGATCATCAGCCTGGGTCAGGGTTTCCAATGTGACGATGAAATCATAGGGCGACAAAAATGCAGCGCCGGTAGTATTTACCGCCTCAACTCGGGGAACTGCCGCGCGCACTTTGCGCGCATAGGACAGCCAATCATCATGGGGTGAGAGTGACGCGGTAAGGAAGCGGGTCAGGAAATCGTTCGCGTCCACCTGCAGCTTCTGATCGATAGCTGGGTGGCCCTTATGCAGTTCTGCCTCGTCGATCTCGATCTGCATTATATGCGCTTGACGGCCGAACTCTTGCCAGTTGAAACCAGTTTGCTGCATCCCAAGTCGGGTACCGACGGCGACAATGAGATCAGCCTGTTGGATCAGAATGTTGGAACTACGTTGACCCCAGGTGTTCGGACGCCCGAGGTAGGTCTCGCTATAGCCATCCACCCGATCGGCGCCGTTGTAGGTAGTCATCACCGGCACACGCTTTGCTTGAAGTTGGTCCTGAAGTACCTTCGCAGTAGCGTAGTCGACCCCGCCACCAATCAGGATTATAGGCTTCCTAGCCGCGTTATAACGCGCGACAATATCGGCGAGATCTAGATCGGATACGGTCGGCAGCGTTGGTAGCGGTTGGATAACAATTTTCTCCGGCTCAACGGTCGCCGCCTGCACGTCAAGCGGCACTTCAAGGAACACTGGTCCTTTGCGCGGGGTCCAAGTTTGTGACACAATGTCGTAAAATTCCAATCCGCCGATCGGCGCGCGCAGTTGTACCGAGGCCTTGGTAGTCGACCGCATCAGTTCGACCCCGTTTACCTCCTGAATACCCCGCCCGCGCAGAGCACCGGTAGCGAGGTCCGTAGTCTTAACCTGCCCGCCAATCACCAGCAATTCACGGCTCTCCAGCCAAGCGCCTGATACTGCAGTGACGATGTTGGTTAGGCCTGGACCTGTGGTGACCAGAGCAAGCGCTCGCTGCCCCGGCTCCGCAATCTCATTGAAATACTCAGCCCCAATGCCGGCAGCAACCTCATGCACCACAGGGACACCGGTCAAGTAGCGGCTTAAACTTTCAGTTAAATGCATAATGTTGCCGCCACCGACATAGAAATAGTGCGTGTAGCCGAGATCACGCAGCCATTCGCCCATCTGGTCGCTGTATTTCATGGTAAATTTGTCCTGTCGTTTTGCGGATAATGCGAGGGTCACTCAAGCCCAAGTTTCAGGAGGGCATCGATGATCTTGAATGCTTGGGTCTGGGAATAGCTTTCACTACGTGCGCAGTCATAACCCCAGTTGGCGTGGATGCAGAGGTCAGCGTCATTGTCGAAGGGTTCGAGATGGGCACTCATATCGTCGACATATACCACGTAGCTACCCTTATCGAACATACTGTGGGCATTGGCTACTCCCAGTTTAGAGCCATACTCACGAATATCCTCTTGGCCAAAGATAAGCAGGCCGTCGACCTCAAAGAAATCCAGGGTCCGTTGAATCGACTCGCGGTTTCTGGTGGAGAGAATGCAGAAATAATCTGTGTATTTTGAAATAAGCGGGCGTAGTTGGTAAAAAAATGGATAGGGCGACATGAACTTAGCCCAGTCCGGATCTTTCATCATCTCAGCTCGGGTAGAAAAGAAACGTTTGGTGAAGGCCCAGTCGTCGTCTTCCGGTTCAATCTGGTATAGCTTGTCATAGTCTTGAAGATGTAACGCGCCCAAGCGGCGATAGAGCCGATTGAACTGCCACGCGTCAGTCAGATGTCCGCGGAACGCCATGAAGTCGTCAAAGGTTATGCCATGGCGATAGGCTGGGTCGCCCCTAACTGTGTTTTCGCAGACCTGATAAGCCTCGAAAGCGCTATTGAAAAGAACACCATCAAAATCAAGAACTATGAGCGGCTTCATAGTCAAGCCCTCGAAGCCAGGGCGGCGAGCCGGGCACCGGCTATCTTGACCGTGCGGTCCGCGATGGCGGCACGGCGGCGCATCAGCGCTTCTTCAAGTTTTAATGCTTCGAGGAGCGCTCGCGGTGATAAAAATCCCTGAACTGGGATTACAGCCTTTCGCGTTTCTACAAAATCTATTAGCGCACGCAGCTCGGCATCAGCCTCAAGAAGGGCGCGAGTCCTCGCGCTGACGCTACCCCCCATGGTGACGGGCAGGTCACGAAGCCTTGCTGAGCGAGCTACGGTCTTGACCATTGCGATGGTTTCTTCTGTATCGACCCCGGCGCCCGCATAGGAGGCATTCAGGTCCGTGCGCCCGATGGTCACGTCAGTCAGAGCCGTCCCAGCGTCAAGGATTGCGTCGATATTGCCCACCGCAGTCACAGTTTCGATGGTTACACCGATATGATCGAACGCGCCGTTGGGTAACATATCCATGTATTTCTTCATGGCGAAGGGGGTTTCGACCATCGGACAGACAATCGAGGTCACACCCAGGTCCGCAAGATAGGCAATATCACTCTTAGCCTCGGCTCCGCCAATCTTGACGAGATAATCTAGACCGTTTCGGGAAGCGAACAGCGCCTCAGCGGCAACCTCCAGCCGCGACAGGCCCTCGGCCTCGAACTCACCCTTTATTCTTGCGAATGTTTCGAATTTAACATCCATGGTGCCTGTTTTCCCATTTAATTGCCAGTGTTGGCATAAGTTGTCTGGCACCACAAATTTGTAGTGCAGTTTTCATTAAGATCGGACGGAAACAATGTTGGAGTCGTTTTGCCAGGGCACAGAAAAGTAACACCCCTAGAGCGGTTCAATACAGCAATAGGATAATTTTATCATTGAACGACTCATAAAACCACAAACAGACTATGATTTAAAAAACTGCATTTAGAGATTTGCGATTCTTATGCAGGTTTTCTATAAGCCTAATAATCCGCGACCTTCAGTGTTAAAGAAAACTCTTGCGTGGGATATTAAATTATCGGCGCACCTTAAGGGAGCATGCCTCGCGATTTGCCTATTGCGATATACTATTTTATTAAAAGTTAGCGCCAAAGAACTCTTCCAACTTTCCAGCTACATAGTCCAGCTGCTCCTCGCCAAGCGCCGGGAAGGTTCCCAGCCAAAAAGTCTGGTTCATCACAACGTCAGTATTGATTAGCTCACCGCTTATCCGGTAATTGCGGCCAGCCATGTAGGGCTGCTTGGTTAAGTTACCAGCGAACAGCAGTCGCGTGCCGATCTTGTTTTCTTCCAAGAAGTTTATCAAGTCAGCTCGCTTTACGCCGGCGCTCTCCTTCAGGTTCAGCGGGAAACCGAACCACGACGGCTCGGAATTCGGTGTTGCTTCTGGCAAGTGCAGGAACTGTTCAACAGTGGATAGGCGGTTCTTGAGGTAAGTAAAGTTGGCGCGCCGCTTAGCAATGAACTCGTCAATTCGGTCCATCTGCGCGAGTGCGCAGGCTGCCTGCATGTCCGTAATCTTGAGGTTATAGCCTAGGTGGCTGTATGTGTATTTGTGGTCGTAACCGTCTGGAAGGTCGCCGCCCAGCTCCTTCTTGGTCCAGCAAAAGCGCCGATCACAGGTGTTGTCCTTACCAGGTGGGCAGTAGCAGTCGCGGCCCCAATCGCGGAAGGATTCTGCAATCAACTTCAGTTGGGCATTATTGGTGAAAACTGCGCCACCTTCGCCCATGGTGATGTGGTGGGCCGGGTAGAAGCTCAGCGTCGCAATGTCACCAAATGTACCAACCATTTTGCCATTATACGTGGCACCAAGTGCGTCACAGCAGTCTTCCACCAGCCACAAGTTATGCTTTTTGCAAAGGGCGGTGATAACATCCAAATTGAACGGGTTGCCCAAGCTGTGGGCAAGCATGATCGCTTTCGTTTTGGGTGTTATTGCGGCCTCAACTTTAGACGCATCGATGTTGTGGGTCGACAATTCTACGTCCACGAATACAGGCACTGCGCCAAACTGAATAATTGGATTAACCGTAGTGGGAAAGCCAGCGGCAACACCAATGACTTCATCGCCAGGCTTGATCCTTCGATCGCCAAGCTTTGCACTGGTCAGCGTTGAGAAGGCAACAAGGTTCGCCGAAGATCCTGAATTAACTGTAATCAGGTGTTTGACACCAAGGAATTTTGCCAGACGCTGTTCAAACATTGCATTGAACCGTCCAGTTGTGAGCCACCCATCGAGAGAGGCGTCTACCATCATCTTAAGCTCACCAGCCCCTATGACTTTGCCCGATACTGGAACGGGTGTTACACCTGGGACAAAGGTCTTGGGGCTATACGCAATGTCAGCGTACTGCTGCACAAGCTCAGCAATTTGGCTGCGGATATTGTCCAGTTGCAGCTGAGAGTAATCAGTGTTTACGGTCATATGGTTGCTCGATATTGGGAGATTTGATTAAGGCAAAAAGTCTTCATGTCTTCGCCTCTTAACCATGCACGATGCCATTCAGTCGTGTGGAGCAAAGCGATTTCTAAAGACCAACGAGGAGACCACTTTAGTCTCTGCCCAGCCTTTGAGATATCTAGCTTCAGAAAATTTGCTTCATGCGGATGCTCGCCGGGTTGCAAGGTCCATGACGCACTTTCGCCCCACCGTTCGCAAATGCGCTCGACAATGTATTGAACGTTCTGTGCGTCCTCGTCACGAGGACCGAAGTTCCAACCCTCTGCATCGGATTGGCCGTTCTCGTACAAGCGCTGGGCGAGCAGAAGATAGCCAGAGAGTGGTTCCAATACGTGCTGCCAAGGGCGTATCGCGTGTGGGTTTCGGACAAGAACCGGCTGTTTATTCTGCAACGCCCGCAGAACATCGGGAATCAAACGGTCGAGCGCCCAGTCTCCACCGCCGATAACGTTTCCAGCGCGCGCTGTTGCCAGCGCAATTCCAGCATCCTTGAGGAAGGACTTGCGATAAGCAGAGCTGACTAGCTCCGCGCAACCCTTACTACTTGAGTAGGGGTCGTGACCTCCCATCGGCTCTTCCTCACGGTAGCCCCAAACCCATTCTCGATTTTCGTAACACTTATCTGTTGTGATGTTCACAATCGAGCGGACTGAGCCAACCTGACGCGCAGCCTCAAGCACGTGCACGGTGCCCATTACATTGGTGGCGTAAGTCTCAATCGGTTGGTGATAAGAGAGGCGCACTAGTGGTTGCGCGGCCATGTGAATAATGATTTCCGGCTGGAACTCATCTATTTGAGCCCTCAGAGCTGCAAAGTCGCGTATGTCGACGATGCGATGCTCCATACCCTCAGCAACACGTGCAACGTCAAACAGAGCGGGCTCAGTTGGCGGCTCGAGTGAGATGCCGCGCAAAGCCGCGCCCATGGATTGCAGCCAAAGGCTTAGCCAACTTCCCTTAAACCCAGTGTGTCCAGTTACCAGGACCCTCTTTGACAGCCAGAAGTCCTGAGTCGAGTTCAATATGTTCATTGCCACTTCTTCCATGGCGCTTGGTCCGTAGACCAAAGCTCTTCAAGAAGTTGCTTGTCTCTCAGAGTATCCATAGGCTGCCAGAAGCCATCATGATGGTAAGCCATCAATTGCTTATCTTTGGCGAGCCCCACGAGAGGCTCATTCTCCCATACGGTGGCATCGTTCGAAAGGTAATCAAACACCCTGGGGCTCAATACAAAGAAGCCCCCATTGATAGCGCCGCCCTCACCCCGAGGCTTTTCACGAAAACTTGTCACATGATTTTCGTGCATTTGCAGTGAACCAAAACGTGCAGGCAAAAAGGTTGACATTAAGGTGGCGGCTTTCCCGTGGCTCTTATGAAATTTTACCTCCGCGCCGATGTCGACATCGCTCAAACCGTCACCGTAAGTAAAACAGAAAGCGTCATCCTCCTTTACGTGATCCTTCACGCGTAGCAGGCGACCACCAGTCATTGAGTTGTCGCCAGTATCTACAAGCGTTACCTTCCACGGCTCTGCTCTGCGGTTGTGAACATGCATTTCATTTGAGCGCATATCGAAGGTCACGTCAGACATGTGCAGGAAGTAATTCGCAAAATACTCCTTAATCACGTAGCCTTTGTAGCCGCAGCAAATCACGAAGTCATTGATACCATGATGAGAATACATCTTCATGATGTGCCAAAGGATCGGCTTGCCACCAATTTCTACCATGGGCTTTGGTCGGACGGATGTCTCTTCTGCGAGCCTCGTCCCGAGGCCACCAGCAAGAATTACTGCTTTCATGTTTATCTCGATCAGGTGGAAGCGACGAATGCGTCGGAAAAGAATGAGCGCGGCGGCAAACCCGCCCTCTCAAAGGCACTGCGGGCACTTCTGACCATGGCGTCCGAGCCGCATGCGTAAACTTGCGTCGTCGCGATGCTGAATGTTTCAGAAAGCGCAGCGACTTGGACATACCCCTTGGCGCCAGCCCAACAGTCGTCAGGGCGTGACAATGTCGGCGTGAACGACAGGCCATCCAGAATTGGCTTTGGGTCCCAGTACAAATCGTCAGGTCTCCGCCCGCCCCAAAAGAGCCGTACAGAGTTTGGGCGCTCTGTTTTCGGTAGGGAAGAGATTTGCTCTAGCATGGCCTTGATTGGCGCGATCCCAGTGCCAGTGGCGAGGAAAACAACATCGTGTTTGCAATTGTAACGCGGAATAAAGGTGCCCTTTGGACCTTCAATCCTCAGCAAATCATTCAACTTGGCATGATTGAACCAATACTCACTCATTGCACCGCCATCGACGCGACGAATATGCAACTCGATCGAGCCGCTGCCACTAAGTGACGCCAGGGAGTAACTGCGCCGCACTCCGCCAGGACCAATCACGTCGGCGTATTGCCCCGCCAAATATTCGACGCTACTGCCAGGCGGCTGGCGAAGCTTTACCTTCATAACGTCGTGGGAAAGCAGTTCTAAAGCATCAATTTTGACGGGGACGAGTTTTTTTGGTGGGAGCTTTAGAAACGTCAAATCCTCAATTTCGAGAACGACGTCATCGTCCGCCTCTCGAACGCAAGCGAGCGACCAACCCAGCGAGCGCTCCTCATCTGTCAAACCAACTTCTTCGGTAAGAGGATGTGAAGCCCCGCTAATCATGCACTTGCAGGTGCTGCAACGACCAATACGGCAACTGTAAGGAAGCCTCACACCGGCACTCTCGGCGGCCTCGAGCAGTGACTGCCCTTTCTCGGCAGTAAAACTACGGCCAGACGTTAAGGTGACGACATGCATCTCAGCGTTTTGCCAACTATGACTGCGCCACGAAAGCTTCTGCAAGTTCGACCCTGCACACTTTCGGGAGAGCAACGCGGCTCACTTGCTCAAGCACTTTGAATGACCTGCGCAACTTCGGGAACCATCTCGCTGAGATCGGTGGCGTTACTCCGAGCCTCTACATTCAATCTGACCAGAGGCTCAGTATTCGACTTCCGCACATTAAGCCGCCAACCGGCATGCGAGAGGCTCAGGCCGTCCATCTCATCAACCTCGGCGTCAGCGGCGTAAGCCGCCCTCACCGCCGCGATCGCAGCATCCGCATCCTTCACCCGGAAGTTCACCTCGCCAGAGCTCGGAAACGCGGCACGACGGCTTGCGAGCAAGTCTGCCAGAGAACGACCAGACTTTGAGACCAACTCAGCAATGAGGAGCCAGGGGAGCATTCCGCTGTCACAGTAGGCGAAGTCGCGGAAGTAGTGGTGCGCCGACATCTCACCGCCGTAGACAGCCTGATTGGCCCTCATGGCATCCTTGATGAAGGCGTGACCAGTTTTCGACTGAATGGCGGTGCCGCCAGAGCGGGCGACGACATCAAGTGTGTTCCAGATTACCCGAGGGTCGTGAACCACTTTACCACCAGGTTCCTTGGCGAGGAACGCCTCCGCCAAGAGGCCCACGACGTACTCGCCGGGGACAAATTGCCCTTCGCCGTCGAAGAGGAAGCAGCGATCGAAGTCGCCGTCAAAGGCCACTCCAAAGTCGGCACCCACGTCCTTCACCACATCAGACGTCACTGCGTGATTTTCAGGAAGGAGGGGATTGGGGATGCCGTTCGGGAAGGTCGGGTCTGGGGAGTGGTGCACCCTCACAAATTCAAGTGGAGCACCCATTTCGGCAAGCCGCGACGCGATCTCATCAAAGGTAGGACCCGCAGCACCATTGCCAGAATTCACAACGATTTTCAGGGGGCGGAAGGTCTGGACGTCGACGAGGCTCAAGACGCGAGTGACATACTTTTCCCGGGCATCATGAGAATGATCCATCACTCGACCGACGCTCGAAACACCAGACCAAACTCCCCCCTCCGCCATAGCGCGGATGGGCTGGAAGTCCGAAGCATCATCAAGAGGACGCGACCCCGACTTCACGATCTTCATGCCGTTGTAGTCGATGGGATTGTGCGACGCCGTCACCTCAATCCCTCCGCAGGCGCCAAACTCCGTGACCGCCCAGTACATCTCCTCAGTGCCCGCCATACCGATCGCAAGAACGTCAGCACCGGCGTCGCACACGCCGCGCCCGACGGCGGCGGCGTAGTCCGCACTCGTCGAGCGCGCGTCATACCCCACGACGAGCGACTTCGCCTGCAGATGCTGCGCCACTGCGCGGCCGACGCGGTAGGCGACATCCTCATCAATATCGATGCCGATGCGGCCACGAACGTCGTAGGCCTTGAAGCAGGTGAGTGCGCGGTGGTTCAAGAGATGTTTTACCGTTTGGTCAGATTACAGCGCTTTTGCGATGTCGGAAAATTCAGAAGACCTACGTTTTCAGAGGCTCAATGAGCTTTCGATCGAACGTTTTTATAGAGGGGAAATTCATTCCCGATGCCCAAACGCCCGATAATGTAGAAAAAATCAAAGCTCCGCCTCGACGTTGTCACGCAATTCACGCGTTGCCGCCATCGCGCCTAGGAGCTGCTGCATCACGCGGTTATAACGCGTCACCGGCTGCTCTGCCACGAAGATGACGTCCTGCGGTCTGAGTTCCATCTCACTCGCGATCGACAGCCGCGCCGGGTTAGATGCGTCGAGATGGTAGGCCACAGCGCCGTCGCCGCGCCGCCTGATCAAATAAATCTGGCTGCTGTCTGCGGTGAAAAGAGCAAGCGCCCCGCGCGAGAACATCGCGTCGCTGAGCGTCGGACGCGCCTCCGCAGAAATCGGGAACAGTGACTGTGATCCCACCTCACCCGCCAGGATCACAGTCTCGGGGCGGTAGAACATGTTCTCGATGTACACCCGATCTCCGCCCTGCAGGTAGTATCGCGATGGGGCTGATCCCGTCAGGAGTTGGCGGGCAGAGAGGCGGTATTCCTCGCCGCCCCGGAAAATCTTGACCAACTTGTCAGCGCTCGGGTCCAGCGTCACGTCTGCCGTCGTCATCACCTCCCTCAGGGTAATCGGGCGGTCCGTGAAGGGCAGTGCCTCGGGCTGCACAGCGCCCCCGAAGAAGATTTTCTGAGAGTTGAAGCCCTGAATCGATACCTCAAATCGCGGGTCGATACCCGACCTCAGAAGTGCCGCTGAAATCGACGCTTCAACCTCTGAGATTGTCTGGCCGGCCACATCCACGCGCCCCAACTCGACGATGCTCACGTAGCCCTCCGACGTTACTGGCAGCAGCCTTAGGGAGTAGTCATCCGACACGGCGCCAGTGTCGCTCACGCGCGGCATAAGGCGGGCGAATTGCAGGACGTCGCCGACGCCTACCTTGTAGATTGGCGGCGGAGCCTCGGGGGGGAGGCGCAAGTTGATGAAGGAGCTCTCCTCGACGAGCCCCGCCGCCCCCCCCAAGTTCGAGCCCCGGATTACGCGACGATTGAAGGGAGTACTGTTGGCCCCCCTCGCGACGGAAGAGGTCAGCGCAACAACCTCAACTGCAATGGCCTGCTGGTCCCCCACGGCATCCACTTCCGGCAGCGTCTGAGGGTTGTAAATCGCACCGCAGGAAGAGAGCGCAAGGGCGGAACATGCAATCAAGAGATATCCGCCGTAGTTCATGTACATCATCCTAACAGCAAGACATCTGGCATGACGGCGGAACGCAGCTCGTCAGCAGAGGACTGCACCACGTCACCCGTCCTAGCCACCGCCACGAAAGTGGATGGCAACGCCCTGACGATGGTCAGAAACGACGACTGCACTTTGCCGAAGTCGCAGATCACCAGGACGCGATCGAGGTGAGCCGTCTTTGCCTCAATCGCCTCCACCAGGTTTCCGCGCAGGACGTGGCCCATCACGTCACCAAGATCGATGCTAGAGGCTGCCGGAGATGCGGACACGTAGCCCGAAGTCGGCAGTGACAAAATGCCGGCACTCAAACCTGCATCCGACCACACCTGCATGAGGTGGCGCGCTGCAGTCTCGGAAGGCTTTTTGGTGGAGGGCGACAAGTGCCACATCACCAAGTACTTTGAAGTGCCCGCCAAGTTTGCGACGACTTCCGACGGCAATGCGTTGCGCTTCATTCGGAAGACCCTACCAGCCATCACAGCCTCCGCAATCGCCCGCGCAGTGTGAAGTCGTCCCGATGTTATGCCACGCGCAAGCGCAATGCTTGCGCCGGCGAAAACACCCAAAACGGCGCCCAAAGCAAGAATGAGGCCCCACTTCGGTGCGGATGGCTTGAGAGGCGGCACCGCATACTGCAGGATGGTGCCGCTCGCCTCTATAAAGCCGCTCATCACAGACCTTGACTTATACTGTTCCACCAAGACCTCGTAGGTCGCCTCCTCGACCTTGACGTCGCGCTGCAGCGCGAGGAAGTCCGCGGCCTCCGCAGCAGAAATCTTGGCATTGCTTTCCGAGGCCAAGATTGCGCCCTCTATTTCTGAGAGACGGGCAGAGAGAGATGACGCAACTTGCTCGAGCTTCTCGCGCGGCAGGTCAGTCAACGGATCCAACGCGCCCGCCATTTGCGCCAAGATGCGGAACTCTGAACTCTGAAGCTCCGGGTAAGACTGCAGCACATCATTCTTGCCGCTGCCTTCAGTTGGCGCCGCACTCATCGCAGTGACGCCCTCATACATTCTGCGTGTTGCATCGCGTGTCTCTCGCAGCTTGACGAGCTGCGCTGACCGCCGCACTAAGTCCTCCACGGAGAGGGCGTTTCTGCTGACTGAGAACTCCTGGAGCCGCGCCAGTGCGTTATCCATCTCGGCCTGAACCTCGGAGAGCTGCTCCCCGAGGTAGTCGACTTCCCTCCTGGACTTCGACAATTGGTCATTCAGGGTGTCATCCAGAATCTTCTTCACAACGGCATTGGCAATGGTTGCCGCAGCCTCAGGGTCGCGGTGCGTGACAATCGCCTCAATCGAACTGTTCTTCGTGGCAGCAATGTGGACAGCCTTCCCAAAGCGACCAACGATTGCCTCTTCAACCTCTGCGTTCGTCCAGTCAGTCTTCGGCGCGATCCCAAAATACGACTTCAACTGCGCGAGGCGGCCAATCCCAAGCCTCGGATTGAAGTAGGGATCCTCATAAAGCCCCGCCTCCTCCGCGAGCTCAATGACGAAATCTCGGCCCGCCACCCTGTCAAAGACTTTGTCATCCTTAGACGCACCGACACTGATGCCGAGCAAAGCCCCCACTCCGCCGAGATTGCCCATGGCTCCCCCGGCGGAGCTCTTCTCAAAGGCAAAGACCGACTTCGCCTCGTAGGTCGGCCGCACGACGTGATTGGCGTAGACGTAAGACAGCGCCACAGAGACAAGCGCCGTCGACGCAACCATGCGCCAGCTGGACGCAAGCATAGCAAAGAGCTCCGCAAGGCCAATTTCGTCGTCAGATGCAGTGGCGTGTTCGTTCATTAAGATTTCTGAGCTCGATAGAATTTAACTGTTTGAGTATCGCTTAACGCCATAGGAAGTCACATGCAAACGACGACGCTTCATATCCTGATCTCCTCGCGCTTGGAGACCAACAGACTGCTCTGCCCCCTCGAAACTGGATCGTCTGAAGCTGGAGTTTCCGTCTAGTTTTCCCTGGCTGGGAGAGGGGCGGAATCGTATAAAGGCATCGAAGTTCACGGAGGCGCAAAAGGCGTTCATCCTGAAGCAAGGCGAGGAAGGCACATCGGTTGCTGAGATATGTCGCAAGGCGGGGATCGGGCAGTCGACCTACTTTGCTTGGAAGAAGAAGTCGCGGGCTGCTGCCCGATGAGATGCGCCGGCTGAAGCAACTCGAGGATGAGAATGCGCGGCTGAAGCGGATCGTGGCAGACCTGACGCTTGATCGGCAGATGTTGCAGGATGTAGTGCGGCGAAAGCTCTGAAGCCGAAACAGTCACGCGAACTGGTTCGCGGGATGTGCGCAGACTGGGCAGTTTCGATCCGCAGGGCGTGTGGGGCCCTGAGGTTTGACTGCTCGAGCTACCACTACAAATCCCGCCGCACCGATCCGGCAGAGTTGAAACGGCGGATCCGGGATATCTGCGAGGCGCGTGTGCGCTATGGCTACCGTCGTGTTTATGTCGTCCTCTACCGCGAGGGCTGGGAGGTCAGCATCAAGATGGTCTATAATGTTTACAGAGCGTTAGGCCAGCAGTTGAGGAACAAGACGCCGAAGCGGCGGGTGAAGGCCAAACTGCGCGATGATCGCCAATAAGCCGTCGGGCCAAACGATGTATGGGCGATGTATTTTGTTCACGACCAACTGGCCTTGGGCAAAAAGCTGCGAATCTTGACCATCGCCGCCCCCCCCCCATTCCCGCTATTGTCCGGCGACGGATGTGTGGTTCAAACGCTGGAACGGATCTGCACCACGGTCGGTTACCCAAAGACGATTTGGGCCGACAATGGCAGCGAATTCATCTCGCGCGACCTTGATCTGTGGGCCTATGCAAAGCAGGTCACGCTCGACTTCTCCCGGCCCGGCAAACCGACGGACAACGGCTTCATCGAGGCTTTCAACAGCAAGCTGCGGTCTGAATGCCTGAACGCTCACTGGTTCATGAGCCTTGCAGATGCGGCTGAAAGCTGGAGGATTGGCGCAGACACTACAACAACGATCGACTGCACAGCGCTATCGACTACAACGTCCCGAGCGTGCTGCACTTTCCCGACGGCGCCACCAGCCCGCCGCCGTGACCAAGGCCGGAAACTTCGGCTTCAGATGGTCCAAAGTTGGTAGGCGGGGCAAGACGTCAGCTCATAGCTTCCGTCACTGTCCGATTTTCGGGGGGCTCAGACATTGAGGCGGCTCGCGAGAGCCACGAGCTCAAGGATGGGCTTTAAGAAAGAATACGCAGCAGCATGAAGCAACTTCTGGACGGTTACGTCTGCCGCAACCGCTCTCGGCCATGGCTACCGCACCAGCACTGCCTCGCTCAGTGCTCTTCGGTCGTCTCGCATCAACAACTCGTTCATTATTGTACTGTGTAATCTTTGAGGCGGCGCTTGTAAACAGGTTGCCAGTCAACACACTGGAAATTAGGGAAAATCGCAAAGTCACACGTAAGCAGAGCACCGCGAGATGTACAAGTCTCTGGCCGGAACATTGATCCCTTCGGGATGGCGCATTCGCAAATTCGCGTCCGCAGCGTCTCAAACGTTGCCCCTGTCGCGGCGGATGAGGGGGCAGGCCCTTTTCCCCACGGTTGCGACGCCCAGAACTTCCAGCACCTTGGCCTCGATTTCCGGCGCATTCATGCCAGCATCGCGATACATCGCCTCGCCGGTCTCGGCCAGAATGGTCAGAGCATTGATTGGCCCGATGCCGGGGATCGTGCGCAGCAGTTGATAATCTGGCCGGTCGCCCAGCAGTTCGACGGCCCGATCTTCGATGGCGTTACGCTGACGGATCAGGCTTCTGCCCTCGGCCAGCATCATGCGAAACATTCGGATGGCATCTGAACCCGACAAAACAGGCAATCCTGCTGAGGTCTTTGCCGTCTCGTAAATATCTGACAACATGAGGGTCTTCTCGACCTTGCGCCCAACCACCTCCCATGCCGCGTTGGTGAACACCTCCTTGGTCAGGGCAGATATCATGTGCGGAGAGGGGAACATCTCGAGGAAAGCCAGGAACCAATCGGTGCGCGAGCCGCGATGGAAACGGTCGGCTTCTGGAAAGTAGCGCGGCAGATAGTGGGTCAGGATGCGGTGCCAAAGCTCAGTCTTGGCCCGCGACACGACATCATGTGTCTTTGACAGTTCCTGAATGTCATTCGTGCCAGCCACCAGCGGGTCTTGGAAGATCTGCACAGCGCCGATCTGCAGCATGTGCAAAATGACTTGGGCATCTTTGGGGTCGTTCTTGTCCCAGCTATTGTGCAGAGCCTCTCGCGTGCGGGCCAATGCGACCGAAGACACGAGCTTCAAATCGAACCCGGCAACGCCGAGATGATACATCAGCACGCGATGATAATTGCCGGTCGCCTCGAAGCCGATCCGAACCGGCAATCCGTATTCCCGCAAGATCGCGATCAAGCGAACGAAATCCTCGGTGCAGTTTGTAATCGTCAGGCGCCACCGGCGCGTCTTGCCGGGAACGGCAATCAGCACCTCGTGCCGATGTTTGGAAATGTCGATGCCTACCAGAACACGGGCATCCGAAGTATGCTCAACCTTGGCTATGGCCGGTCTCCTCTGTGGTGTGGTTCGCAAAACCACCATAGAGACCTGAGACCCGGTTATGGCCGCCTGCTGCGCAATTTTGGAGGCTGCGCAGGCGGCCATAACCTTCAACAGCGCTTCATTCCCAACATGCTATGGCACCGAACTGACTTCGAACGCGATCCTGAAGTGGTGTGCCGAGCACAAGATCGAATGGCACTACATCGTGCCAGGCAAGCCGATACAGAACGGATTTGTGGAGAGCTTCAACGGCCACCTGCGTGACGAACTCTTGAACGAAACCCTGTTCCCGTCGCGGCCCCATGCCCGCGCCACGCTCGCGGTCTGGCACACGGACTACAACACCGAACGCCCCCGCCTCGGCTGGCAGACGCCTGCCGAGTTCGCCCAGACCTTCACTCGGCAACGGGGCCTGACGCTGCGCAACCCGCAAAGCTCCGCGCCAGCCCCCGTTGCCCAACCCGCCAAAGCAGGCAAAACTCAAACACGGAGTCTCGCTCACGCTGGATAAAAGTCGGGGGCAACGTCAGGCCCTCCAAGGCAAATATTCCGGTTTTGCCAGAATGATGAAATCATGTTCACCCGGTAGATTATTCATATTCCTTAACTAGATCTTCGATCTTCGCCTCGACTTCCCTTGCACCGCCAAGAATGTCTAGCAAGAGCCAGATTCGTTTATTCTCATCCACTCTTTCGACTTTGGCGATAAACTGGCTCAAGGCGCCTTGCGCGAATCGTACACTGTCTCCCTCTGAGAGAATTTCCGGAGGAAGTATATATCCTTCTGCGTCGCATCGTTTCAGCAAACCTTTAATAAATGCACTAGGCAAGTATGAAGGAGCACCAAGGCTATTCGTGATTACACGCGACACACCGTATGTGCTTGATATTGACCTCCAGTTGAAATTTGGCTTGTCAACCTGGATGAACATATATCCAGAGAAAAGCGCTGATATTTGCACCCTTGGTTTTCCAAATTTTACAGTCATTTTCTTGATTTTGGGGCAACAGAACACAAAGTTCTGCCGCAGCAGAGACCTTTCCGCTATGCGGAATGAATTAGGTTTCAGCTGCACTGCGAACCAAGCTGGCTCCGCGCCGGAGCAATCAACATTCGTCATTTGACCACACGCCATACGACCCTCTTGGGCGCTACAAATTCACGTTTAAAATGGAACGGAAATCTCGCCAAGGAAGCATGAGCCACTGAGGATGTGATAAAAATCGTCAAAAACATTATCAGACACAAAGAATTTTGCCCTCCCGTAAATACCCCGAAGATGGGTGGCGTCACCATAAGCGGAAGGATCATTATCGTTGCTGTCGGACTTGAATACCTCAACCCCTTGCGGTCGAGCGGGCTAATCGCAATGATTCGCCTCACAACCCGGTGAAAATGCAGACGATCAGATTGCCCAACGGGGCGACCCGATTGGATGTGTTTAAAAATGGCAAATATCGTGTCTACGATTGGCCAGGAAAACACCATGAACAACGCCCAAGGCAGCACCATCGGGGCCGTATTGAGCGTTGCCAACGAAAGGCAAGACAGGATAAACTCAGTTGAATATACGCCAGCACCACCCAAAAACAGCTTTCCATAAGGAAAGTTAACAAACATAAAGTCAATTACCGCAGCGGAAAGAATCACACATGAGAATACGATGTCCTTGAAATCGACCGTGCATACGATCGCGGAGGTGCCTGTGCATGCCGTGAGATTTTTAAAGCCGGTTAACCCATTCAACCCATCTATCAAATTAAACGCATTTACCAAACCCGCGGCAACAAACAGTGTGAATGGAATCGCAATAAACCAATAGTCAAAAAGCGGTTGCAGCCAGAACATTACTGAATCAGACAAGTACGATTCAGCAAGAGCAATATAGATTGCACCTAAAATGATTGAAGCGATCAACCTTCTTGCAGGTGGCTGATGGGCACCAATGTCTTCAAGTAGGTCGAAAACAAAGACCAGCAAGCACGCAAGGAGCAGCATCCTTAGCGCACTACCATTCAATCCATAGCCGCTAACCGTCAGACACATTGATCCCAAGATTGCTACGTCAGTCAATCTTAGGATTGGCTTCGTATGCGCCGCATGTACAGACGACAAATCATGAGAGCGGGTGAGCCTCGTGAGAACCTGAGAAAAGCGAACAAGCGCGATACAGAGCAATAGGTTAACGGAAAAGGCCGTCAAAAATGGCAACTTTGTTAGCCAAAGATATTGCACCATACTCTCAACCTCAGCTTATAAGATAAATTGTCGCAAACACAATCGCGATCCTGAGATGGTCAGTAGTTATCGCTCAAAAGCTCAGACATCACAAGTGCCTGCCATCGACAGTTATGAAGTAGAAAACCCCGTGCTGACCTCATTTCTGCATCACGAGGAACCGCCACCTGAACAAAGATATTGACTAGTAGCATAGCTTCGTTAAGGGCTGCAACGTCCAGATCGACGAAGGAATGTATCCTTGGACTTAACGCGCCTCTCTTATGACGGGACGCTCCACCCACACGGCATCCGCCATCCGAACCAGTTTGAGGCAGCCTCAGGCACAGCCGACAGCAGCGCAGCAGGCGCATCTAGGGTCTGATCGTCGGCATTCTACCCGGGTTTTGCAAGAAATCGGCCTAGAACAGGGTCAACTGGTCGCCCGGCCGCGGGGGCGGCCGGAACAGGTCGCAGCGCAGGGGCGGCAATCGCGTCGCCAGCCCCAGCCGCGCCACCGCTTTGCCAAACCGCTGGCGCAACAGGTCGGCCCACATGCCCTCGCCCGTCATGCGGCGGCCAAAGGCGGGGTCATAATCCTGCCCGCCGTGCATTTCACGGATGCGGGCCATAACCTTGGCGGCCCGGTCGGGATATTGCGCCGCCAGCCAATCCTGAAACAGGCCCGACACCTCACGCGGCAGCCGCAAGGCGATGTAACTTGCCGCCACCGCACCGGCCTCCTGCACCGCCGACAGGATCGGCTCCAGTTCTGAATCCGTCAGACCCGGAACCACCGGCGCCACCATGGCCCGCACCGGGATGCCCGCCTCTGTCAAACGCCGGATCGTCGCCAAGCGCCGGGCAGGCGCGGGGCAGCGCGGCTCCATCGCCCGCGACAGGCGCGGATCCAGCGTCGTGGCCGAAATTCCAACCCTGAGCAGATCTTTGGCCGCCATCGGGGCCAAAAGGTCGATGTCGCGTTCGATCAGCGTGCCCTTGGTGGTGATCGCCAAAGGATGGTTGAAGGCCGACAGCACCTCCACCACCTCGCGCATCACGCGCTGCGTGGCCTCGATCGGTTGATAGGGGTCGGTATTGGTGCCGATCGCAATGGTCGCCACCTGATAGTTTTTCGCCCGAAGTTCCCGCTCCAGCACCGCGCCGATACCGGGCCGGGCGATCAGCCGGGTTTCAAAATCCAAGCCCGGCGACAGGTTCAAAAACGCATGGCTCGGCCGGGCAAAGCAATAGATGCACCCATGTTCGCAGCCCCGATACGGGTTGACAGACCGGTCAAAGGGCAGATCGGGCGACCGGTTATAGGCCAGCGCCGAGCGGGCGCGCTCCAGCCGCACCTCGGTCGCGACCAGCCGTTCCGTTTCCGGCAAATCCCAGCCATCATCAAAAGCGACATGCGCAGCCGCCTCAAACCGCCCAGTGGCGTTCGACGCCGCGCCCCGCGCGCGCAAGCGTTGGCCTTGTTTCAATGTCGCATCACCGATTTTCATGGCAAAATCATAGAACATAAAGTGAACATTCGGAATCACTTTCTGCGCCCTTTCCGCTTGCTGTCGGCTTTCGCTTGGGGCATGTCGGAAAACGCAAAGTGCCAAATCGGCTTTCACCGCATCACGTGCACAAAGCCCCGAAGGAGCGCATCATGTCCGACGACGAAATCATCCTGTCTGAACTCAATGACGAAGAACTTGTGCTGCAAATGCACGACGACCTCTATGACGGTCTGAAGGAGGAAATCGAGGAGGGTGTGAACATCCTGATCGAGCGCGGCTGGACGCCCTATGACGTTCTGACCAAAGCTCTGGTTGCGGGCATGACCATCGTCGGCGCCGACTTCCGCGACGGCATCCTGTTCGTGCCGGAAGTGCTGCTGGCCGCCAATGCCATGAAGGCCGGGATGCACATTCTGAAGCCGCTTCTGGCCGAAACCGGCGCACCGCGCATGGGCAAGATGGTGATCGGCACCGTCAAGGGCGACATCCACGACATCGGCAAGAACCTTGTCGCGATGATGATGGAAGGCGCTGGTTTTGAGGTTATTGATCTGGGCATCAACAACGCCGTCGAAAAGTATCTTGAGGCGCTGGAAACCGAAAAGCCCGATATCCTTGGCATGTCGGCCCTTCTGACCACCACCATGCCCTACATGAAGGTCGTGATCGACTCGATGAAGGAAAAGGGCCTGCGCGACGATTACATCGTTCTGGTTGGCGGTGCGCCCCTGAACGAAGAATTCGGCAAGGCCATTGGTGCGGATGCCTATTGCCGCGACGCCGCTGTGGCTGTGGAAACCGCCAAGACCTGGGTTGCCCGCAAGCACAACCAACTGGGCGCGTAATCGCCACGGCATGATCCTTGCGAACCCCGGGCCCCCGCGCCCGGGGTTTTGCTTTTGGCCCCCACTCTTTTGCCCCCCATCCTTTTGCCCCTTGGCTTTCCCTCCCTTGGCCCCCACATTGATGGCAAAGGAGTCGCCCATGCCGCTGCCGCATTTCCTTGGCCTTCTGCTTGCCGTGATCGCCGCCGCCGGTCTGACGGTCTGGGCGGCATCCGGGCTTGGCCTGTCATTTGGGGTCATGGCGGGTCTTGCGCTTTTGGCGGCCCTTGCCATCCGGACCTTTGCATGGCCGTGACCACCCCGATTGGCCCCCTGCCTGACGACACCACGCTGACCGAACAGGGTATGGATGGGCAAGGCTTGGATGGGCAGGGCGCGGGCAAGGTCTTGCTGATCGCCTGCGGGGCCCTTGCGCATGAGGTTGTGGCGCTGAAACGGCTGAATGGTTGGACGCACCTTGACCTGCAATGCCTGCCCGCAAAGCTGCACCTCTACCCCGACCAGATCACCGCCGAAGTGGCCCGCACGGTTGGCGAGAAACGCGGCAAGTACGGGCAGATCTTTGTGCTTTACGCCGATTGCGGCACCGGTGGGCTTTTGCAGGAAAAGTGCAATGAGCTGGGTGTTGAAATGCTGTCCGGCCCGCATTGCTATTCGTTTTTTGAAGGCAACGCCGCGTTTGCCGCCCATGAAGACGAGATTACGGCCTTTTACCTCACCGATTTTCTCTGCCGCCAGTTCGATGCCTTCGTCTGGCGCCCGATGGGTTTTGACCGCCACCCCGAACTGATCCCGATGATGTTCGGCAATTACACCAAGCTGGTCTATCAGGCCCAGACCGACGACCCGGCGCTGGACGCCAAGGCGCAAGACTGCGCCGCGCGGCTGGGTCTGGCCTATGAGCGGCGCTTTACCGGCTATGGCGATCTGGCGGTGGAACTCTCCCGCGTCGCCACCTGCGGCTGAGGTTCGTTCATGCCAATGCCCGATGCGCTTTTGGCAGAGCTTGCCAGTTTTCTGGGTCCGCGGCTGTCCACCTCGGCCGGGGAACGCGCGCTGCATGCGCAAAGCGAAAGCTACGCCCGCGCGGGCGCGCCCGATGCCGTGGCCTACCCCCAAACGACGGAGGAGGTCGCCCGCATTGCCGCCCTTTGCGCCAGCCATCAGGTGCCGATGACGGGCTGGGGTGCCGGGACATCACTGGAAGGCCACGCCTTGGCGGTGAAAGGCGGGCTGACCGTCGACTTCCGGCAAATGAATCAGGTGCTTGCGGTTTATCCCGAAGACATGCTTTGCGTCGTGCAACCGGGGGTCACGCGCGAAGATCTGAACCTCTGGCTGCGCGATACCGGCCTGTTCTTTCCCGTTGATCCCGGCGCCAATGCCACGCTTGGCGGCATGGCCGCGACCCGGGCGTCCGGCACGACGGCGGTGCGCTATGGCACGATGAAGGGCAATGTCTTGGGGTTGGAGGTGGTGCTGGCGGGCGGCGAGGTGATCCGCACCGGCACATCGGCCCCCAAATCCGCCGCAGGCTATGATCTGACCGCCCTTTTTGTCGGAGCCGAAGGCACGCTGGGGCTTGTGACCGAACTCACCCTGCGGCTGCATGGCCAACCCGAGGCGGTGTCCGCGGCCAGTTGCGCCTTTCCCGACATGGGCGCGGCGGTGGATTGCGTCATCGCCACCATCCAGACCGGCCTGCCCATGGCCCGGATCGAATTTCTCGACCCCGCCACGGTCGCCGCCTGCAACGCCTATTCCGGCACCTCGCTGCCGCCTGCCCCGCTCTTGCTGGTCGAATTCCACGGCAGCCCCAAGGCGGTTGCCGAACAGGCGGAACGCTTTGGCGCGATTGCCGCCAGCCATGGCTGTTCGGGGTTTCTCTGGGCCCGCGCGCCTGAGGACCGCAAACGGCTGTGGAAGATGCGCCATGAGGCTTACCGTGCCATTCTGGCCAGCCGCCCGGGGGCGACGGCGATCGTCACCGATGTTTGCGTGCCGATCTCGGCCTTGGCCCAGGCGGTGGAGGAAACCCGCGCCGATGTCGCGGCTTCCGGCCTGCCCGGACCGATCCTTGGCCATGTCGGGGACGGCAATTTTCATGCCATCCTGCTGGTCAATCCCGCCGACCCGCGCGAGGAGGACATCGCAAAGGCGCTGGCGACCCGCATGGCCGAACGCAGCCTGCGTCTGGGCGGCACCATTACCGGCGAGCATGGCGTCGGCTTTGGCAAACTGCCGCTGATGGCCGCAGAACATGGTGCGGCCTGGGCCATCATGGGCCATATCAAGCGCGCGCTTGACCCG
The DNA here is from genome assembly GCA_964393035.1 of uncultured Tabrizicola sp. Taxonomy (GTDB): domain Bacteria; phylum Pseudomonadota; class Alphaproteobacteria; order Rhodobacterales; family Rhodobacteraceae; genus Tabrizicola_A. The sequence goes on along the minus strand of CAYMRX010000006.1, from coordinate 55,060 downwards.
CATGATCTGATGAATCCCGGCAAACTGGTGCCGCAACCGAAGGTGCGCTGATGACCCCCGAAGATTTCTCCCGCGCCTTTGCCTATGCCTTTGGCGACCATGATGCGGCGGCTTTGGCCGAATTGCTGGCCGAAGATGGCAGCACCCAGACGCTGACCGGCATCTGGGCCGAAGGGCGCGCAGAGGCCCGCCACGCCTTTGAAGCCGAGGCGACCGGCATCTTTGCCCGCGCCCGTCTGGTGACCGGCAAGGGCACCGTGTTGCCGCTGGCCCCGGATGTGGCGCTGCTGCGGCAACGCTTTGTGGTGACCGGGGCGGTTGAAGAATCCGGCGCGGAAATGCCGCGCTTTGGCGCGATGCTGGTCGCCGTGCTGCAATCAGACGGCCTGAACTGGCGCGCGGTCAGTTTGACGTTTACCCTGCTCGCCTGACGCTCCTCGTCGACTGCGTCGCTCGTCGCGATGACGAGAAGCCGAAGGCGCCCGAGGCGTTAGCCGAGCAAGGCCCGCGCCGCGTCGCGCGCGGCATCGGTCACGGTGTCGCCGGCCAACATGCGGGCGATTTCCTCGATCCGCTCGCTTGCCGAAAGCGTCGCCACGGTGGACAGGGTCGCGCCCGCTTCCACCCGCTTTGACACTTGCCAGTGATGCGCGCCCTTGGCCGCGACCTGCGGGCTATGTGTGACGACCAGCACCTGCGCCCGTTCGGCCAGCGCCTTCAGCCGCCGCCCCACCGCATCCGCCGTGGCCCCGCCCACGCCGCGGTCGATCTCGTCAAAGATCATCGTCATGCCGGGGCTGTCACCCATCAGGCAGACCTTCAGCGCCAAGAGAAAGCGGCTGAGTTCGCCGCCCGAGGCGATCTTGTTCAGCGGCCCCGAAGGCGCGCCGGGGTTGGTGGCAACGGTGAAGGTGACCAGATCCACCCCCTCCGGCCCAGCCTCGCCCGCCGTGATCTCGGTGGCGAAAACCGCGCGCTCCATCTTCAAGGGCGCAAGTTCCGCCGCCATCGCCGCATCCAGCCGTGCCGCCGCCGCGCGCCGCGCCACGGTCAGCGCCGCCGCTTCACGGGCAAAGGCGACATCGGCCTCGCCCACCGCCTTTTCCAATTTGGCCAGCCCCGCCGCCCCGCCATCAATCGCGGCCAACCGACCGCGGGCCGCCTCGGCGAAGGTGCCAAGCTCATCGGGCAGCACATTGTGTTTCCGCGCCAAGGCGCGGATGGCAAACAGCCGTTCTTCCAGCGCCTCCAGTTCGGACGGGTTGAAATCCAGCCCGGCAAGCGCGTCTTCCACGCCCCCCGTCGCCTCGCCGAGTTCGATCAGCGCCCGGTTCAGTGCGGCCATGGCCGCATCAAGCCGTCCCTCGGCCTTGTCGGCGGCCCCTTCCAGCCAGCGCAGCGCATCGCGCATCTGGCCTTCGGCCCCCTCGGACAAGGCGCCATGGGCGCGCGCGATATCGGTGCGGATCCGGGCGGCGCCCTGCATCAGGCGGCGGCGGGCGTCGAGAGTGGCCTCCTCGCCCGGCAAGGGGTTCAGCTTGTCCAATTCGGCAACGGCATGGCGCAGGAAGTCTTCTTCGACCTGCGCCCGGTCCAGCGCGCTGCGCGCCTCGGCCAAGGCGTCGCGCGCCTGCGCCCGCACCCGCCAGGCCGACCGCATCGGGCCAAGATCCCGGCCCGCAAAGGCATCCAACAGCGCCCGGTGACCGCGCGGGTTCAAAAGCCCCCGGTCGTCATGCTGGCCGTGGAGTTCCACCAGCGTCTCGGACAGATCGCGCAGCACATCGCCCGATACCCGACGGTCGTTGATCCAGGCGGTCTTGCGGCCATCGGCGGCATTGATCCGGCGCAGGATCACCTCGCCATCCTCGGCGGCAATTCCCGCCTCGGTCAGAATCTCATGGCCCGCATGACCGGGCGGCAGATCAAAGACCGCGACCACCTCGCCCTGATCGGCCCCCGTGCGCACCAGTTCGGCCCGACCGCGCCACCCCAGCACAAAGCCCAAGGCATCCAGCAGGATGGATTTTCCCGCCCCGGTTTCCCCGGTCAACACGTTCAGCCCCGGCCCAAGGCTCAGGGACAGGCGGTCGATGATCAGCACATCGCGGATATCAAGGCTGCGCAGCATATCGGCCCCGTCGGGTGGGCATGTCGCCCCCGCTTACAACCATTCGCCCTTGATCATCTGGCGATAGATGGTCGAGAGCCAGTTGGTGCCCTTGGCTTCCGGCGCCAGCCCTTGCCCTTTCAACAGCCGGAAGCTGTCTTCGTAGAAGGGGCTGGACTGATAGTTATAGCCAAGGATCGCGGCGGCGGTCTGGGCCTCGTCGGTAAAGCCAAGCGCGAGATAGGCCTCGGTCAGACGGTGCAGCGCCTCGGCGGTGTGGGTAGTGGTCTGGAAGTCCTGCACCACCACCTTGAAGCGGTTGATCGCGGCGGTGTAATTCTTGCGCTTCAGATAATAGCGCCCGATTTCCATTTCCTTGCCGGCCAGATGGTCGAAGGCCATGTCGAATTTCATCATCGCCGACTTGGCATATTCGCTGTCAGGATATTCTTCGATCACGGTGCGCAGCGATTGCAGCGCCTGGAAGGTCAGGCCCTGATCGCGGCCGACCTCGTCAATCTCGTCATAATAGGACAGCGCCATCAGATAGGCGGCATAGGCGGCGTCTTCGTCGCCGGGATAGAAATCAAGGTAACGCTGCGCCGCGATGCGGGCTTCCTCGTATTCCTTGGATTTATGCAGCACAAAGGCCTGCATGATCAGCCCGCGCTTGGCCCATTCGGTATAGGGATAAAGCCGTTCAACTTCGGCAAAATAGCGCAAGCTGTCGCCCGGTTTGCGGGCGGTTTCCAAGATCAGCTCACCCCGTTTGTAGATTTCGTCAGGCGGCAGATCGTCAAGCGGGGCATCACGTTTGCTTTTTGCCCCGCCGCCGCAAGCCGCGAGCGAAACCGCCAGAAGTGCCGTGCAAAGACCCAACCGCACTGCACTTTTGAAATCGCCTGCCATCTTCCGAATATCCTGTGTTCGCTGCCCGCAACGCCACCAAAATGAGCCGACTTTGCCGATCTCTGGCTTGTGGTAGCACAGAAAAATCCGGGGCGCAAAATGGCTTTCGCTGCCCCGGCCAACAGATTTCAGCCGATTACCGGCAGATCGTGGCGTTCAACACCGACGCCCGGCAATTTGCCGCTGGCCAAACCCACGCAATCATGGGCGCGCCATGCGCTGGGATCTGCGAAAAGCGCACGCAACAGGCGGTTGGTCAGCGCATGCCCTGCGCGGATTCCGGTGTAACGGCCAAGGATCGGCCCACCGGCCAGCGCCAGATCGCCCAAGGCATCCAGCATCTTGTGGCGCACGGGTTCATCGGCATGGCGCAGGCCACCCGGCGACAGAACCTTGTCGCCTTCGAACACCACGGCGTTTTCCAGCGTGCCACCCAGTGCCAGCCCATGTTCGCGCATGGCGATCACCTCGGCATTGCGGCAGAACGTGCGGCTGTCCGAAAGTTCGCGCACGAAGGCGCCATTGGCCATGTTCAGCGCCTTTTCCTGCACACCGATTGCGGCATCGGCAAAATCAATGCGGAAATCAATTTCCAGCATGTCGGCAGGTTCCAGCCGCGCCACGGCCGCGCCATCGCGCACCTCGACCGCTTTCAGGATCTTGATCGCGCGCACCGGGGCCGATTGCGCCTGCAATCCGGCGTCAAGAAAGGCGGCGACAAAGGGGGCGGCGGAGCCGTCCAGAATGGGCACCTCGGGTCCGTCAATGTCGATCAGCGCATTGTGGATCGCCGATCCGGCAAGGGCTGCCATGATATGTTCGATGGTGGACACCGACACCCCCGCCGCATTGGCGATCAGGGTGCAAAGCTTCGACGGCACCACCGCATCCCAACGGGCCGGAACCAGCATATCGGCGGCAAGATCGGTGCGGCGGAACCAGATGCCGTGATCTTCCCCCGCCGGATGCACCACCATCGTCACCGGCGCACCTGAGTGCAAACCGACGCCATGGAAGCTGACCGAACGAACCAGAGTGTTTTGCACCGTAAGAAGATCCCGTATCGCAAGGCGGCATGCGCCCTTTCTGGTCTCTTAGGTAAGTCTGGTAGAGTTTTATCTCAATTCACAGTTTGTGACGGTTTGTGACAGGAATCCTGCCAGACAACAGACTGATAACAAAAGGAAAAGCCCGGAGTGATCCGGGCTTTGTCACAACTGTTACAAAGGGGGTTCGGGCCGACTCAGTTGGCCTGACGGCGCAGGAAGGCAGGAATCTCGATCCGGTCCTGATCGCCGGAATGGTCCTGCTCGTCGTCATAAGCGGTGACCGGCGGTTGGGCGCGGCCCATCGGGGCGCGATCCGCTGCGGGTTCGGAGTGACCCCCGCCAGCCATCCGGCTGATGAGACCGCCGATGCCAAAGCGCGGGCGGCTTTCTGCGGGTTTCGGCGCAGGTGCGGATTGGCGTGCGGCCTGCGGTTGGCCCATGGCACCCCGTGCTGCGGGTTGCTGCGCCGGGCCTTTCGACACGGCGGCTTGCAGACGGGCAATCGCCGCGGCCGACGGCGCGCCGGGCTTTGGCGCGACGAAGCTTTGCGCATCGGCATCCAGCGCCGCGGTGGAGCGGGCAACCTGCGCGGCCTGCGGTTGCGGGCGATAGGCCGGCGGCGGCAGGTCGTGGTCGTTCATGTCTTCCGGCTCGGCCGCATAGGTCGGCGCGGCAGGCTCGTGGTCAAAAAGCGAAGCCTCGGGCGCATAGGCCATCGGGGCGGGGGCGATGGGGGCCTGAGCAACCGGGGCCGGTGCGGCGACCGGGGTTGCCACCGGCGATACCGTCAGGGTCATCGGCGCTTCGCGCTTGGGTTCCGGCGGGGTGAAGGTCGCGGCCAAAGGCGCGCTCATCGGGCGGCGGGCCACCGGGGTTTCCGGCTTGGCCTGCGCCACGTCGATCCCGGTCGCGACGACCGACACCCGCAAGGTGCCTTCCATCGTGGTATCCAAGGTCGAGCCGACGATGATATTGGCGTCGGGGTCCACCTTTTCACGAATGATATTGGCCGCTTCGTCCAGTTCGAACAGCGTCAGGTCATAGCCGCCGGTGATGTTGATAAGCACACCCTTGGCGCCATGCAGGCTGATTTCGTCCAGAAGCGGGTTGGCGATGGCCTTTTCGGCGGCCTGCACGGCGCGATCTTCACCCGCGGCTTCGCCGGTGCCCATCATCGCCTTGCCCATTTCATCCATCACGGCGCGAACATCGGCGAAATCAAGGTTGATAAGACCCGGACGCACCATCAGATCGGTCACGCCTTTGACGCCCTGATACAGCACATCGTCCGCCATGGCGAAGGCTTCGGTAAAGGTGGTGCGCTCATTGGCCAGACGGAACAGGTTCTGGTTCGGAATGATGATGAGCGTGTCGACAACCTTTTGCAGCGCCGCGATGCCTTCTTCGGCCTGACGCATGCGCTTGTTGCCCTCGAACTGGAAGGGCTTGGTCACCACGCCGACGGTCAGCACGCCCAATTCACGCGCGGCCTGCGCGATGATCGGCGCCGCCCCCGTGCCGGTGCCGCCGCCCATGCCGGCGGTGATGAAGCACATATGCGCGCCCGCCAGATGATCGACGATTTCCTCGATGGTTTCTTCGGCGGCGGCGGCCCCCACGGTCGGGCGCGCACCGGCACCCAGACCCTCGGTCACCTTGACGCCCATCTGGATGCGCGCCTCGGCCTTGGACTGCTGCAGCGCCTGCGCATCGGTGTTCGCCACAACGAACTCCACACCCTCAAGCTGCTGCTCGATCATGTTATTGACCGCATTGCCGCCCGCCCCGCCAACGCCGAACACCGTAATCCGGGGCTTCAGCTCTTCGCGTGCATCGCTCATGATCAAATTAAGTGCCATGTTATGTCCGCCTGCCTTTTTCTGGGCGGTGCGCCCCGCCAGTTGCCGTTCCGGTCTTGTCGCGACCTGTCCCTAAGCCGTGATTTGCCGAATTATCCACGATTCTATCCACAAGCCAGCATAAGGTCACGCGAAAAAACGCGTGGCCCACAAAATATAGCCCGAACTATGACGGTGTTAGCGGGATATTGCCGGTGCCGCAGGATGTTGCGGGTTACCAGTTGTCCTTAAACCACCGGAAGGCCCGTTTCAGCGACCGCGCCGGATAGCGTTCGGCGGGAATGTCGAAATCCCACCATTCATCCTGCGGATGGGCCGCAAACAGGCACAGGCCAACCGCCGACGAAAACGCAGGGCCGGTTGCGGCCTGCGGCAAGCCCTGCACGCGCAAGGGACGCCCCATGCGCACGCGCGCGCCCAGGATGCGGCTGGCCAGCCCGTCAAGGCCGGGGATCTGGCTTGCGCCACCGGTCAGCACGATCTGCTGGCTTGGCAGCGTGTCAAAGCCCGCCACATCCAGACGCGCGCGAACCTCCTCCAGAATTTCCTCGACGCGCGGCCGCATGATGCCGATCAACTCGGTCCGGCTGACCTGACGGCGATCCTTTTCCCAATCGCCCGAGTCGCCGCCCATCTCGATCATCTCGCGGTCATCCATGCCCGTGGCATGCACGCCGCCATGCTTGGTCTTGATGCGTTCGGCCACGGCCATCGGCACTTCCAGCCCCTTGGCGATATCCGAGGTCACATGATCGCCCCCCATCCGCACGGCGTCGGAGAAAATCATGTGCTTTTTCATGAAGATCGAAATGCCGGTCGCGCCGCCGCCCATGTCGATGCAGGCCGCCCCCAGCTCTTGCTCGTCTTCAACCAGCGAGGAAATCGCCGAAACATAAGACGACGAGGCAATGCCCGCCAATTCCAGATCACAGCGCTTGATGCAGTAAAGCAGGTTCTGGATGACCGAAGCATCCACCGTCAGAAGGTGCATGTCACAGGCCAGCCGATTGCCGATCTGCCCACGCGGATCGCCAAGGCCCGACCGGTGATCCAGCGCAAAGTTGACCGGCTGGGCGTGCAGCACCTCGCGGCCCTCGCCCAAAGGCGGCACGTCGCAGGCGGCCAGCACGCAGGCCACATCCTGTTCCGACACCACGGAATCCTGCAAATCCCATTCGCCGGCCAGACCATAGCTGCGCGGCTCCGCGCCCGAGAAACAGGCAACCACATGGTCAACCCGCACATTGGCCATCTTCTGCGCCGCCTGCACCGCGGTGCGGATGGCGCGTTCGGTTTCGTTCATCACCGAGATTTCGCCAAACCGCACCCCGCGCGACCGCGTGGTCGCCGCGCCGATCACCCGAAACCCGGCATGGCCCGCGATCGAGCCAACCCCGTCGCTTTCGCCCGAGGTGTCGGAGCCGTCGAAGTGCAGCACAAGGCAAGCGATTTTCGAGGTGCCCACATCAAGGATGGCCACCACACCACGTTGCATCGCCGCGCGGCGCAAGGCGCGCATCGCGCGCTGGGACTGGTAGAGATCGGTCACAGGTCGCTCTCCGTTTTCATTTCTTCTTCGGGGATCAGGCCGCGAGCGCGGCGGGCTTGCAGAAGGGCATCTTCCCCAAGCCGCAGAATGGGACGCTTTTCATCACGCAAATCAATGGCCGCAAGGTCACGGCCCAAAAGGTCTTCGGCCTGGTCAAGCGCCAGCAGACGCTCCAGCGCCTGAACCGGGCGGTCCTCGGGCAAAAGCAGGCGCTGATCGCGGTCCAGAACCATGTCCCAGCGCCGGTCGCCCATTCGGACCAGACCGCGCAGGCGCTTCATCATCGGGCCGGCCGCATCGACCAGTTCCAAAGCCTCGGCTGCAGCTTTGTCCGCGCCCTCGCCGACGATCACCGGCAGATCGGGACGATCCGCGCGCGAGGCAAGCCCCGCCACACGGTGGCCTTCGCCGTCCAGCAAGGTCAAGCCTTGCGGCCCGCGCCAGATCAGCGCCGGAACCCGTTCTGTGATGGTGACCTGCAAAATCCCGCCCGAGCGCACGGCCAGCTCTGCCCCGGCAATCGCGTCCAGCGTCTCGGCCCTTTCGCGCAAGGCATCAAGATCAAGATCAAAGGAGGAGACAGGGAATTTCACCTGCAACCGGGCGCGCACGGCATCGGCCAGATCAGGCGAAGCGCCCTCGACCGCCAAGAGGCTGACGCGAAATTCCGGGCGGGCCTGAAATTGCTCTTTCAAGCTTTCATAGACGCCTGCAATCGCCGTGCGCCGGCCTTCGCTGGCCAGAACCAGCCCGACCACCGCCGTCACGGCCAAGGCCGGCAGGCCCACGCGGAACAGCACGCGGAACACCGGCGTCAGCATCAGCCGCTGCATCTTGTAGTCCCAATAGCTCGGCGCCGGATCGTGGCGCCGCGCCGCATGGGGGCCTGCCTGCGGCGCCTCGCCCGATGCCCCCATCGCGGCACCACGGGCCGCGCCCATGACGGCCCCTTTCGCAGCCCCGACCAGCGCACCGGTCAGACCGCGCGGTGCGGCAGTCATCGGCGGGGGACGGCGGTTCAGCGGTTGCATGACGCATCCTCCACCATCCAGCGGCAAAGATCGGGGAAACTGATTCCGCAATAGGCCGCCTGTTCGGGCGCCAGAGAGGTCGGTGTCATGCCGGGTTGGGTGTTCGTCTCCAACAGGATCAGACCGGCCAGCCCGCGCGTCTCGTCCCAGCGGAAATCGGTGCGGCTGACACCGCGGCACCCCAGCGCCTTGTGGGCGCGCAGCGCGTAATCCATGCAGGCGTCGGTGATGTCTTGCGGCACTTCGGCCGGCAGGACATGGCGCGAACCGCCGGTCGAATACTTGGCGGTATAGTCATACCAGCCTTCGGTGATGATATCGGTCAGGCAAAGCGCCCGATCGCCCATGACGGCCACCGTCATCTCCCGCCCCGGCGCATAGGTTTCCACCATCACCACCGGCGGCATGGTTTCGGCCAGACGCGGCGCGTTGGATCCGGGATGCACGATATAGACCCCGACGGACGAGCCTTCGTTGTTCGGCTTCACCACATAGGGCGGTGGCAGCACGTGATGGGCCTCCACCTCCTCGCGGCAGGCCAGACGGCTTTGCACGGTGGGCAGGCCAGCGGCAGCATAGACTTCTTTGGCCTTTTGCTTGTCCATCGCAAGGGCAGAGGCCAGCACGCCCGAATGGGTATAGGGGATGCGCAGCCATTCAAGGATGCCCTGGACACAGCCATCCTCACCCCAGCGGCCATGGAGCGCGTTGAAGGCAACGTCGGGCTTGATGTCGAACAGGCGCACGGCCAGATCGGGGCCGCAATCGACCTCGACCACCTCATACCCGGCCTCCCTCAGCGCGCGGGCGCATTCACGCCCCGATGACAGCGAAACCTCCCGCTCTGCGGAGGAGCCGCCCATCAAAACCGCCACTTTGGAGACCATCCGCCCGGATGTTCCCGCCATGTCTTTACTGCCTCAGTCCGGGGTTGATCCCCCGTGACGCTCTTATTGATTACCGCGAGGGTTCGCCCACCCGCATGATTTCCCACTCTAACGTGATACCGCTCTGTTGGAAAACCCTTTTTCGCACATCCTCCCCCAGATTTTCCAAATCTGCGGCACTCGCCCCCCCGGCATTGATGAGAAAGTTCGGATGCTTCGGGCTCATCTGTGCGCCCCCAAGGGTTGCGCCCCGCATCCCCGCGTCGTCGATCACCTTCCACGCCTTCAGATCCTGGCTGTCGTCAGCGCGGCCGGTCGAGGAAAACCCGGCCGGATTGCGAAAGGTGGACCCGGCACTGCGGTCTTTCGTCGGCTGGCTGGCGTCGCGCTTGGCGATCTGATCCTGCATCCGCGCCTCCAGCGCGTCGGGGTCACCCGGGACCGCGTGAAACTGCGCCGAAACGATCACACAGCCTTCGGGCAGGGTCGAGGAGCGATAGGCCAGATGCAGGTCGGCGGCGGGAATGTCCTTGATCTCCCCCGCCCGCGTCACCACCCGCACCGACAGAAGATTGTCCGCGACATAAGCGCCATAGCAGCCTGCGTTCATCCGCACCGCACCGCCTATGCTGCCCGGAATGGTGCGCAGGAAGGTCAGATCCAATCCCGCCTCGGCGGCTTTGCGCGCCACATGCGCATCGAGCGCCGCCGCCCCTGCGGTCACCGTTGTGCCGTCAATCGAAATGCCATTGAACCCGCGCCCGAGCCGGATCACCACCGCCCGAATCCCACCATCCCGCACAATCAGGTTTGACCCCACCCCCATGGGAAAGACCGCAATGGACGGATCAAGAGCGGCAAGAAACTCGGCCAGATCCGCCTCATCCGCAGGGGAAAACAGCCAATCGGCCGGGCCACCGACCCGCAGCCAGGTCAGATCGGCCAAGGGCCGGTTCGGGGTCAGGGTGCCACGGGGGGTAGGAAGCGTCTGGGTCATACACAACTGATAGGGGCAATCCACCGGATGGGCAATATTGCCCTTCCTAAGCGATGAATTGCTTCAGCCAACGGTATTCCGCCCGGACGCCTGATTTTTCGCCGAAAAATCGCGTCAAGCCGCCTGCCCGATCAGTTTGGCAGGCAGGCCGTTGGCCCAAGTGGAAATCGTGCCTGCGCCAAGGCAGACCACCATATCACCGGGCCGCGCCTGTTCGCGGACCAAGCGCGCCAGATCAGTCTCGTCGATCAAGGCGCGGGCGTGGCGATGGCCATGGCCGATCAGCCCGGCCACCAGATCATCGCGGCTGGCCCCGGCGATCGGTTCTTCGCCCGCCGAATAAACTTCGGCAATCGCCACCACATCGGCCTCGTTGAAGCAGGTGCAGAAATCTTCGAACAGGCTGGAAAGCCGGGTATAGCGATGGGGTTGATGGACCGCGATGATGCGCCCCTTGGTCGCCTGCCGCGCCGCTTTCAAGACGGCGGCAATCTCCACCGGGTGATGGCCGTAATCGTCGATGATCGTGACGCCATTCACCTCGCCCACGCGGGTAAAGCGACGGTTCACACCCGAGAAAGACGCCAGCGCCTCGCGGATTTCCTCTTTCTTCATGCCCAGATGGCGGGCGACAGCGACCGCAGACAGCGCGTTCGACACGTTGTGGTCGCCCGGCATCGGCAAGGTGCAGCCTTCAATTTTCGAACCTTCTTCTTCATTCTGAAGCAGGATATCAAAGATCCCCACCCCATTTTCGAACCTCAGGTTCACCGCCCGCACATCGGCCTGCGCATTGAAGCCAAAGGTCACCACACGGCGATCGGTCACCTTGCCGACCAGCGCCTGCACCTCGGGATGATCGGTGCAGCAGACGGCCAGACCGTAAAACGGAATGTTCGACACGAAATCGAGAAAGCCTTTGCGCAAGGCATCAAAGCTGCCCCAATGTTCCATATGCTCGGGGTCGATGTTGGTGACGATGGCAATGGTCGCGGGCAGCCGGTTGAACGACCCATCGCTCTCATCGGCCTCCACCACCATCCATTCGCCCGCCCCGGCCCGTGCGTTCGAGCCGTAAGCATGGATCACGCCACCGTTGATGACGGTCGGGTCAAAGCCGCCCTTGTCCAAGAGGGCGGCGACCATGGTCGTCGTCGTGGTCTTGCCATGGGTGCCGGCAATCGCGATGTTTGACCGCAGCCGCATCAGTTCGGCCAGCATCTCGGCCCGGCGCACCACCGGCAGATTACGGCGACGCGCCTCCTCCAGCTCGGGGTTGCCCTTCTTGATGGCAGAGGAAATCACCACCACCGAAACGTCTTCGGCGATATTGGTGGCCGATTGCCCTTCGAAAAAGCGCGCGCCCAGTTTCACCAGCCGATCCGTGATCTTTGACGCCTTGGCATCCGAACCTTGCACCCGATAACCAAGCGTGATCAGAACCTCGGCAATGCCCGACATGCCAATGCCACCAATGCCCACAAAATGGATCGGCCCCAATTCCAACGGCAATTTCGTGGCATTCATCGCGTCAACCCTTTCCTGCCAGTGCTTCGACCAGCGCAACAAGTCTTATAGTGGCGTCCGGGCGCCCCTGCCCCAGGGCCGCGCGCGCCATGTCTTCGGCCCGCTGCGGCTGGCCCAGAATGGCGGTGATGTGCTGCGCCAGACCTGCGGCGTCAAGCGCTGTTTCCGCGATCAGCACCGCACCGCCTGCCCCGACCAGTCCTTGGGCATTGGCCGTCTGATGGTCATCGGTCGCAGCCGCAAAGGGGATCAGCACCGAAGGCCGCCCGATCACCGAAATATCGGCAACCGATGACGCGCCCGAGCGGCTGATGACAAGTTGCGCCTCGGACAGGCGGCGCGGAATATCGGCAAAGAACGGTGCCACTTCGGCCGGGATGCCAGCCTCGGCATAGGTGGCCACCACCCGGTCAAGATCTTCGGGCCGGGCCTGCTGGGCCACGCGCAAATGCTGGCGGAGGTTTTCCGGAAGCTGCGCAATCGCCGCTGGCACCACATCCGACAGCACGCGCGCGCCTTGGCTGCCACCGATCACCACCAGATCCATCGGATAATCGCCCGGCGCGATATAGCCCGCGCCCGCGCGCTCCATCACCGCCGCGCGCACCGGATTGCCGGTATGCTCGCCCGTCACCCCCGGCGGCAAGGCCGTGGGCCAGGTGCCGCAGGCCACCTTGTGTACCCGGCGGGCAAAGAGCTTGTTCACCCGCCCCAGCACGCCATTTTGTTCATGGATCATCCGCGGCCGTCCGGTCAGGAAAGCCGCCGCCAGTGCGGGAATGGTCGGATAGCCGCCAAAGCCCACCACAACTTCGGGCTTGTCGGCCAGCATCTTGGCGGCCGTGCCCAGAATACCACCTGCAATCTTGAACGGCACGGCCAGTTTGGCCAGCGCCCCCCCGCGCGAGAAGGTGCCAGAGCCGGAAACCACCACCTCAACCGCTTGGGGAAAGCCGCCCGCATACCGCGCCCCGCGCGCATCCGTCGAAAGCTTCACCCGCCAGCCGCGCGCGATCATCGCCTCGGCAAGGGCTTGGGCCGGAAACATGTGGCCCCCCGTGCCCCCCGCCGCGATCAGCAGCAAAGGTGCGGTCATTTCCCTCTCCGGAAGATATCGCTCATCTCGCCCTGCGGCCGCGACCGGGTCATGGCCAAAAGCATCCCGACCGTGATCCCGGCAGCAATCACCGACGAACCGCCATAGCTGACGAAGGGCAGCGTCATGCCCTTGGCCGGCAACAGGCGCACGGCAACCCCCATGTTGATCATCGCCTGCACCCCGAAGATGCACGCCAGCCCGGTTCCCGCCAGCCGGGTGAAGGGGTCCCGCTCCCGCGTCAGCCGATAGAGCGAACGCACGGTGATCGCGCCGTAAAGGGCGATGATGGTCAACACCAGGATCAGACCATATTCTTCTGCCGCAACCGCGATGATGAAATCGGTATGCGCGTCGGGCAAGGTCCATTTCACCTGCCCCTCGCCCACGCCAACCCCAAAGAATCCGCCCTCCTGAATGGCGTTGGTGGCATAGCCAATCTGGCTGCGCGGATCGACGTCAGAGGCCAGGAACCCATTGATCCGGCGGGCAAAATGCTCTGACATATTATAGGAGACAAAGCCACCGACGCCCACCAGCCCCAAAATGACCCCGATCAGGGCCATCGGCGCACCCGCCACGAAATAGACCACGCTCCAGCCAAACAGCACCAGCATGGCTTGCCCGAAGTCGGGCTGCATGGCCAGAAAGCCGACGACCGTCACCGCGATGCCAAAGGAAATCAACTTGCCCGGCGGGCCGTTCAGATCTTGCGCCGCCGCCATCAGCCATGCGGACAGGATGATGAAACCGGGCTTCAGGAATTCCGAAGGCTGCACAGAGGCAAAGCCGAAAGAGAACCAGCGCACCGCGCCCTTGCCAAAGTCGGTGCCAAAGACGGGCAACAAGGCCAGCGCAAGAAACGACAGCAAAAAGCCCACGACGCCCAGCCGCCGCACCATGTCCGGGGTCATCATCGACACCCCGACCATCGCCGCCATCGCCACGCCGCCAAAAAACGCCTGCCGCTGCACATAATGGTAGGGATCAAGCCCGTTGCGCTCGGCCAAAGGCACCGAGGCGGCCAGACCGAGCAACAGCCCGATGGCAAACAGAACCAGAATGGCCGTCATTGACCAGATGTCGATGGTTCGCCACCAACGGGGAAGGACCGGCTCGGCCACGCGGCCGGGCATGGAGCCATAGACCATCTCAGTCATGGAAAATCCGCCTGTTTTACGCCTGCTCGAAATGCGTCCGGGTTGTCCCCGGATCACAACATCTAGTCTAGCGAATTGTCTGACGCATTGCCAGAAGAAAGGCAAAAGCAGGCGCCCTGGATTTGCGCCTTTGGCAATACCCCGCGGGGGAAGGCGGGATTGGCACAATCCTGCCTTGGGGGCGCGAAGCCCCCTCTTTACGCATCACGCGGGCGCGACCCCCCCATTTTGCAGCCCTATTGGCCGATCAACGCCTTGACCCGCGCGGTGAAATCCTCGCCGCGCTTTTCAAAGTTCGGGTATTGGTCGAAACTCGCCGCCGCCGGGGCCAGCAGCACCACCTCGCCCGGCTCCGCCTCGGCCGCGGCGCGGGCGACCGCGCGTTCCATCGTCTCGCAAATCTCATGCGGGGTCTGGCCGATTTGCAGCGCGAAATCGCGGGCCGAATGGCCGATGAGATAGGCCTTCACCACCGTGCCAAGGAAGGGCTCCACCCCATGCAGGCCGCCATCCTTGCCCATGCCACCCACGATCCAGCGGATCTTTTGAAAAGCTTGCAGCGCCTTGGCCGCGCTGTCCACATTGGTGGCCTTGCTGTCATTGATAAAGCGCACCCCCCCCTTTTCGCCGACCAATTGGCTGCGATGGGGCAGGCCCGCAAAGGACTGTAGCGCGCCTTCGATCAGCTTTGGCGCAAGGCCAAGGCTGCGGCAGGCGGCATAGGCCGCGCAGGCGTTCTGGTGGTTATGCGCCCCCGGCAGGCCCGCCACGCTGCGCAGGTCGATCGAGGCCACCTGCTTGCCGCGCCGCCATTCCGCCAAGAACCCCTTGCGGGCAAAGACCGACCAGCCGAAACCTTCCAGCTTTTGGCCCGACGAGATGCGGATCACCCGATCATCCCCCGGTCCCATGGCCACCTGCCCGGCCAGAAACTGGCCCTCCACCTCATCCACCCCGATCACCGCCCGGTCTGGCCCGCCTTCGGCGAACAGGCGGCGCTTGGCGGCGAAATAGCCGCCCATGCCGTTGTGGCGGTCCAGATGGTCGGGCGACAGGTTGGTAAAGACAGCCACATCCGGGGTCAGCGCGCGGGCAAGATCGGTCTGATAGCTGGAAAGCTCCAGCACCACCACCTCGCCATCCTGCGCGGGGTCGATGGAGAGAACCCCCTTGCCGATATTGCCCGCCATCTGGGTCGGGCGGCCTGCGACTTGCAAGATGTGATGGATCAGCGCCGTGGTCGTCGATTTCCCGTTGGAGCCGGTGATGCAGACCACTTTGGGCGGCGTTTCAAAGTTATCCCATTCGGGGCCGGCAAAGCTGCGGAAAAAGAGGCCAATGTCATTGTCAACCGGGATGCCCAGTTCCAGCGCGCGGGCGATCACCTTGTTCGGGCTGGGATAAAGATGCGGGATGCCGGGCGAGGTGACCAGACAGGCCGCGCCCTCCAAAACGCCGTTCCGGCCCAGATCGGTGCAGGTGAACCCGGCCTCCTCGGCCTTCTGCCGCGCTTCGGGGCTGTCGTCCCAAAGCAAAGGCTCTGCTCCGCCTGCCTTAAGCGCCGCCGCGGTGGCAAGACCCGACCGCCCAAGCCCCAGAACAGCGACCTTCTGGCCGGAAAATCCTTTGACGGGCAGCATGGGGCACTCCTTGGCGGTTTGGCCAAGGGGATAAGCCAAGCGAAAGGCCAAAGGAAGGGGCTTCGGCTTAGCGCACCTTCAGCGTGGCAAGCCCGATCATCGCGAGGATCAGCGAGATGATCCAGAAGCGGATCACGATCTGCGGCTCGGCCCAGCCCTTCTTTTCGAAATGGTGGTGGATCGGCGCCATCAGAAACACCCGGCGACCGGTGCGTTTGAAATACATCACCTGAATGATGACGCTCAGTGCCTCGACCACGAACAGCCCGCCGACGATGCCCAGCACAATCTCATGCTTGGTGCAGACGGCGATGGCGCCCAGCGCCCCGCCCAAGGCCAGCGCGCCGGTATCGCCCATGAAGACGGCGGCGGGCGGGGCGTTATACCACAGGAACCCCAACCCCGCGCCGAACAGGGCGGCGGCGAAGATCAGCAATTCACCGGTGCCGGGCACGAAATGGACGCCGAGGTATTCGGAGAAATTATAGTTCCCGACAACATAGGCGATGACGCCCAGCGTCGCGCCCGCGATCATCACCGGCATGATCGCCAGCCCGTCCAAGCCATCGGTCAGGTTCACCGCATTGGCGGCCCCCACGATCACGAACATGCCAAAGGGAATGAAGAACAGCGACAGGTTCAACAGCGCATCCTTGAAGAACGGCAGCGCCAGTTGGTTGGTCAGGGCCGTCGGGTGAAAGCTGGAAGCGGCGTAGCTGGCCAAGGCGGCAATCGCCAAACCCGCCAGCATCCGCGCCTTGCCCGACACGCCCTTGGTGTTTTGCTTGGTCACCTTGGCATAGTCATCGGCAAAGCCGATCAGGCCAAAGGCCAGCGTCACCAGAAGGGTGATCCAGACGTAAGGATTGTCCAGCCGCGCCCAGACCAGCGTTGAAAACACCAGCGCCGACAGGATCAGAAGCCCGCCCATGGTGGGGGTGCCGACCTTGGCAAGGTGGCTTTGCGGGCCGTCATCGCGGATCGGCTGGCCCTTGCCCTGCTTGCGGCGCAACAGGTCGATCAACGGGCGGCCAAACAGGAAACCAAAGATCAGCGCGGTGGCAAAGGCCATGCCCGCGCGGAAGGTGATGTAGCGAAAGAGGTTGAAAAAGTCCCCGCCATCCGAGAACTCGGTGAGCCAATAAAGCATTACGCCTCTCCCTTTGCCAGCGCGGCTGGTTGCCCCAGTTTGCGCAGCGCGTCAACCACGAGCGAAACCTTGATCCCTTTGGATCCCTTGATCAAAATGATGTCACCTGCGTCGATCAGACTGCGCGCGCGGGGCAGCAGTTCGGTCGCGGTTTCCACCCAGTCGCCGCGTTGGGCGCGCGGCAACAGGCCATGCAGCGCCTTCATCCGGGGGCCAACGCAGTGGATGGTGTCGATGGCGGCAAGACCGGGGGTTTCGGCGATGGCCGCGTGCAGCGCGATCTCGCTCGCCCCCAGTTCCAGCATATCACCCAAAATCGCGATGCGGCGGCCCTTGGCTTTGGCGCCACGCCCATCTTCGGGGGTGGCCGCGATCAGCACCTCAAGGCTGGCGCGCATCGAGGCGGGGTTGGCATTGAAGGCGTCGTCGATCAGGTCAAAGGCGGTTTCTTCAACCACATCCAAGACGATGCGTTCACGGGTGCCCCGGCCGGCAGGGGGCATCCAGCGGCCAAGGTCGGTGGCCGCAATCACCGGATCAAGGCCCAGCGCATCGGCCACAGCCAGCGCGCCCAGCCCATTGGCGGCAAAGTGGCGACCGGGCGACATCACCTTGTAAAGCATGGGCTTTCCGGCACGGCTGGCCTGCACCACGGTCGCCTCATTGCAGATCTGCACCTGCGTCATGTGATAGATGGCGCTGGCCGTTTCGCCAAAGCTCAAGGTCTTGGCCCCGGCTTTGGTCGCCTTGGCCATCAGGATGGGCGACACGGGCAGATCTGCGGGCAAAACCGCCACGCCGCCCGGTTCCAGACCGTCAAGGATCGCGGCTTTTTCATGGGCAATGCCTTCGATGTTTTCAAAGGCTTCCAGATGCGCAGGCGCCACGGTGGTTATCATCACCACATGCGGCCGGGCAAGGCGGGCCAAGGGGGCGATCTCGCCCGGATGGTTCATGCCGATCTCGATCACGGCGAAATCGGCGTCTGCGGGCATGCGCGCCAAGGTCAAGGGCACGCCCCAATGGTTGTTATAGCTGGCTTCGGCGGCATGGACGCGGCCCTGCCCGCCCAAGACCACGCGCAGCATTTCCTTGGTCGAGGTCTTGCCGACCGAGCCTGTTACGCCGACCACGCGCGCCTTTGCCCGCGCCCGGCCTGCGCGACCCAGATCTTCCAGTGCTTTCAGCACATCGCCCACGACAAGAAGCGGGGCATCCGCGGAAAGCCCTTCGGGGATGCGGCTGACCAGTGCCGCCGCCGCGCCTTTGGCCAAGGCGGCTGCCACGAAGTCATGCCCGTCGCGCACATCTTTCAGTGCCACGAACAGATCGCCCGGTTGCAAGGTTCGCGTGTCGATCGACACGCCCGTCGCCTGCCAATCGGCGGTGGAGTGCCCCCCCGTGGCGGTAACGGCATCGGCAGAGGTCCACAAAGCGGCCATCAGATCACCCCATCCAAGGCGGCAACCGCGATGCTCGCCTGTTCCACATCGTCAAAGGGGTAAACCTGCCCCATGATGGTCTGGCCGGTTTCATGGCCCTTGCCCGCAATCAGCAAGGCATCGCCCGGCCCCAGCGCATCGACACCCATCAGGATCGCCTCGGCCCGGTCGCCCACCTCATTGGCATCCGGGCAGGCGGCAAGGATGGCCGCGCGGATGGCCGCTGGGTCTTCGGAGCGCGGGTTATCGTCGGTGACATAAAGCACATCGGCATGGGCGCGGGCCGCGGCCCCCATCAGCGGGCGCTTGGTGGTGTCGCGGTCGCCGCCGGCGCCAAAGACGATGACGATGCGCCCCATCACATGCGGGCGCAGCGCCTTCAGCGCGGTTTCAATCGCATCCGGCGTATGGGCATAATCGACATAGACCGCCGCGCCGTTCTTCCGCGTCGCCGCCAATTGCATCCGGCCGCGCACGCCGGTCAGTTGCGGCAGAACGCCAAAGACATCACGGGCGGCAGCCCCGGCGGCAATCGCCAGGCCGGCGGCGACAAGCACGTTTTCGGCCTGAAAACCGCCAACAAGGTTCAGGTGCAGTTGGAAAGGCTCGCCCTTCCAGTCAAAGCGCAGATCCTGCCCGGTGGCGTCATAGCGCTGCCCGGTGATGCGCAACTCGGCCAAGGGGTCGCGGCCAATCGCCAATGTCTTCAGGCCCCGTTCCTCGGCCAAGGCCAGAATCTCGGCCCCGCCTGCCCCGTTCAGGTTCACCACCGCCGTGGCTTCTTCCGGCAAAAGCCGGGTGAAAAGGCCGGCCTTCGCCTCGGCATAGGCCTCCATCGTGTGGTGATAATCGAGGTGATCCTGCGTCAGGTTGGTAAAGCCGCCCGCAACAAGCCGCACCCCGTCAAGGCGGCGCTGGTCAAGACCGTGGCTGGAGGCCTCCATCGCGGCATGGGTCACGCCCTCCGCGGCGGCGTCGGCCAGCATGGCCTGCAAGGTGATCGGGTCGGGGGTGGTATGCGCCGAGGGCGCCTCCCAAGCGCCTTCGACGCCGGTGGTGCCGATGTTGATCGCGGCATGGCCCAGTGCCATCCAGATTTGCCGGGTAAAGGTCGCAACCGAGGTTTTGCCATTGGTGCCGGTGACGGCAACCATGGTGGCGGGCTGGGCACCGAACCACAGCGCGGCGGCATAGGCCAAAGCCTCACGCGGATCATCGGCGATGACAAGGGCGGCCGCACTGCCTTCCAGGGCTTCAGCCGCCAGCTTTGCACCGGCCGCATCGGTCAGAATGGCGGCCGCCCCCATGCGCAAGGCGGGGCCGATGAATTCCGCCCCATGCCAGCGCACACCGGGAAGGGCGGCAAAGAGCATGCCCTCTTTCACCGCGCGGCTGTCAACGGTCAGGCCCGACACCAGAGGGTCGCGTCCGGCCCGCGCGGTCAGGCCCAGTTCGGAAAGGTGTTTTTCTGCCGCCGTGCCCGCTGCGCTGCCCGCCATGGTGCCCCCAGATCTATTGTTTGACGGCAGTTAGCCCATCAACGGGTTGCGGTGCAATGGCCGGGTGCATCCCCAGAAGCGGTGCGGTGCGGCGCACGATTTCCGCCGCGACCGGCACGGCCGTCCAGCCTGCGGTGCGGCGCACTTCGGGGCCGGTGCGGTCGATCGGCTCGTCCAGCGTCACCACCAGAACATATTTCGGCGCTTCGGCGGGAAAGACCGAGGCAAAGGTATTCACGACCTTATCCTCGTAATATCCGCCGCCGCGCTTCGGCTTGTCGGCGGTGCCGGTTTTGCCCGCAATCGCGTATTCATCCATCTTCGCCATCGAGGCCGTGCCATTGGTCACCACCCGACGCAACATCATCACGGAATCCGCCGCAACCTGTTCGGACAGCACCCTTGCGCCGGTTTCGGGTTTGGCATGGTGCAACAGGGTCGGCTTCACCAAAGTCCCGCCATTGGCAATCGTGGCATAGGCAGCGGCAAGGTTCAGCGGGCTGGACGACATGCCATGCCCGAACGAGGCCGTCACGGTCACCACATCAGGCCATTTCTTCGGCACCAGCGGCCGGGCGCCCTTGGCTTCCACCAGTTCAACGGGAGAGGCATCCAGAAGGCCAATGGATTTCAGGAAAGACTTCTGCCGTACGCCCCCGATCATCAGCGCGATATGACCGGTGCCGATGTTTGAGGACACTTCGATCACCTCGGTCACCGTCTTGGTCGGGCCGTAGTTGTGATTGTCAAATTCTGAAAACCGCTTGCGCCCAACGCTCAGGCTCTTGGTGTTGATCGGGCTGTCTGCGGTCACAAGCCCCAATTCCATCGCCTGTGCAGCGGCAAAGATCTTGAAGGTGGAGCCCAGTTCATACACCCCCTGCACCGCACGGTTGAACAGCGGGCTGTCGCCCGGTTCGGCATTGGGATCGGCCAGGGGGTTCGGGCGATCATTGGGGTCAAAGACCGGGTAAGAGGCCAGCGCCGCGATTTCGCCGGTATGCACATCCATCAGGATCGCCGCGCCGCCCTTGGCCTCGTATTGCAGAACGCCGGTGTGCAGCACCTCCTCCAAGGTGGCCTGCACCGTCAGGTCAAGCGACAGTTCCAGCGGGGTGCCGGCCTGTGCCGGGTCGCGCAACCGGGCGTCCAGCGCCTTTTCAATGCCTGCGGTGCCGATCACCTCGGCGGAATCCACCCCCTCGGCCCCGAAAGACGCCCCCCCGAGCACATGAGCGGCCAGCGTGCCGTTCGGATAAAGCCGCATCTCGCGCGGGCCAAAGAGCAGGCCCGGATCGCCGATGTTGTGAACCGCCTGCATCTGTTCCGGCGACATCACCTTGCGCACCCAAAGGAAGCTGCGCCCATCGGTAAAGCGGCGCTCCAGCGTCGGACCGTCGAGTTCGGGGAAGATTGCCGCCAGTTCACGGGCCACTCGGGCAGGGTCGATCAGATCCTTGGTCTGCACGTAAAGCGCATGGGTCAGCATATTGGTGGCCAGCACCCGACCGTTGCGATCAACGATATCGGCCCGCCCTTGGGCGATATTGGTCGCCGTGCCCGCGCTGCGCGGCTCCATCGGCTCCGAGGCCGACAACATGCCCATGCGGGCGCCGACCAGCGTGAAGGCCGAAAAGAAGCACATGCAGAGAAACAGCAGCCGCAACTGGGCTCGGCCACGGGCCTTGTCGCGCATCACCTCATGGCGCTGCCGCAGGTTCTCCCGCTCGATGGTGTCAGGGTTCGCGCCCGAAGCGCGGGCATGCAGGATGCGGGCAAGCGGGCGAAGCGGCGTGCGGATCATGGGGTTTGCACCTCGGGGTCGGCATTCAGCGTGCCGGATATGTCCATGGGCTGGCCGATGCCAAGCCCGGATACCCCATCGGACACCCCATCGGCAATCGACGGCGGCGGCGGATAGGCCACATCGGCCGCACGGCCAAACTGGTGCGGCTCCATCGGCAACAGGCCAAGCCGGTCAAAATTCAGCACCGCAAGATCACGCAGGCGCTCTGGGCGGTTGAGATAGGCCCATTCCGCGCGCTGGATCGCCAGCGATTCATGCAGATTGGCGATTTCGTCTTGCAAGCTGGCCACCTCGCGCAGCGCGGCCTGCGTGGTATAATTTTCGCGGTAAGCCCAAAAGCCAAGCCCAAGCACCGCCAGAAATGACAAGACGTAAAGAAGCGGGCGCATGTCAGCGGCGTCCTTTCTTTTGCGGAACAAGCTGTGGCGTGCCAAGATCGGCAGGGTTCAGCCGCTTGGCCGGGGCGTTGGTGCGGATGGCAACACGCAATTTGGCACTTCGCGCGCGCGGGTTCAACGCCAGTTCCGCCTCATCCGGCCCGACCGCACGGCGCGTCACCAGATTGAAGCGGGCGGTTTCATCGGCGCGCGCCGGCGCATAGCGGTTGGCGTTGGCCTCATGTCCCGAGGCCAGTTGCAAAAATCGCTTCACGATACGGTCTTCCAGGCTGTGGAAGGTGACGACCGCCAGCTTGCCGCCCGGTTTCAGCGCCCGTTCGGCGGCCATCAGCCCCTCGACCAGTTCGGAAAACTCGGCATTCACCGCAATGCGGATCGCCTGAAAGCTGCGGGTGGCGGGATGGCTTTGGCCCGGCTTTGGGCGCGGCAGGCATTTTGCCACGATCTCGGCCAGTTGCAGCGTGGTTTCAATCGGGGCGCGGGCGCGCGCCTCGACAATGGCGCGGGCGATGCGGCGCGAGGCATGTTCCTCACCGAACAGATAAAGGATGTCGGCCAGGACCGCCTCGTCGGTGGTATTGACCAGATCCGCCGCCGAAGGGCCATCCTGCGCCATGCGCATGTCCAAAGGGCCATCCTTTTGAAAGGAAAACCCGCGATGCGCCTGATCCAACTGCATCGAGGACACACCCAGATCCAGCACGATGCCATCAAGGGCCGTGTCGCTGTAGGTGTCGAGTTCGGAAAAATTGCCCGCGACCAGCCGCAGCCGGTCGCCATATGCCCCGGCCCAGTCCGCCGCCATTTCAAGGGCCAAGGGATCACGATCCACCCCGATGACGCAGCTAGCCCCGGCGGCCAGAAGGCCCTTGGTATAGCCCCCCGCCCCGAAGGTGCCATCAAGCCAGAGGCCCGTGACCGGCGTGACAGCGGCCAAAAGCGGCGTCAGCAGAACCGGGATATGGGGGGCGCTGGAGGAGGAGGCGCTGTCTGGCAGGGCGGCGCGTTCAGTCATGACCTTACCCGCCCCGAGATGCCCGCCCGACAAGGGCCAGCGGGTCCACGCCATCATCGTCATCATCTTCGGCCAATTCCGCCTCGTAAACTTCGCGGCGGTACAGCTTGAAACGATTGGTAAAACCGGCAAAGGCGGCCTCGCCGCCGCCGATCAGATCATCGCCCAGAAAGCCCATCTTCTCGCGCACCTTGGGGGGCAGAACGATGCGGCCATCCGGCTCCACCTCGATCATCACCGAGCGCGAGATCAGGTCGCGCTCCGCACGGTCCCGCTCGGGGCTGCCCAGCTCCATCGCTTCGATCTTGGCGGCCAGCGCATCGGCACCGCTGCGCGAATAGCACTCGACAAAGCGGCGATGCTTGCCGCCGTAAACCATATAGACACGCGCACGGGGGTTTTGTTCGGTGGTGGGGTCTTCGGCCTCCAGAATACGGCGGAAGGCCGCCGGGATCGACACCCGCGCCTTGCTGTCTACCTTCTGGTAGAACTCGCCTCTGAACGCCTCACTTGCCATCGGCCTTGCGGCTCCACTCATGGGGCGGATGCCCCGAAATAGAAAAGGCGGACCGGGTTGCTGCCACTACCCGATCCGCCACTGTCCCATCGCTGGGCGTCCTACGCGCTTGCCACCTGGGGGAGATGTCTGCTCGCTTGCGCGCCGGATCTCTGTTGTCGTCAGACGAAAGCGGTTGCCTGTATGAGCCTGTCTTTTTCGCCTTTGTTCGGGGTCTTCCGCTGCCCCTCGCGTTTTTTGACCGTCTCGTCTTTCGATACAAAAGGGATGCCATGGGAATTCATGGGAAGCAATGGAAAAGTTTGGGATAAACCAGGCACATCTTGTATGGCAACCGACCTCAAAACAGGATTTTGTGGCTTAATCGGTCAACCATGAGCAACAGGTAGAGATTGCCTCACGGGCATCATCTAAATATGGTAGACGCCGCAACCCCCATTGCCGCTCCCATATTCTCCCAATTATTTTCGGCCACCGCAAAAATAATTGGAACTTTTGCGGAACACGTGACGCCCTACGCGGCAAGTCATGGTCCAAAAGCCTCAAAAACCCTGTTCTGAAGCGGTCAAATCCCGTGATTTCCCATGAAAGTGATTCGCGCCGGACGCCGCCGCTCATCCGAAGATAGCGGTCAAAGTCACCAAAGACTGCGCGCGCCCTTCCGTTCAGACCTGTGGCGTCGGGGAGGCGGCGGCTTCGATGGTGGCCAGATCCAGCTTGCGCATGGTCATCATGGCGGCCATGGCGCGGCTGGCCACGGCGGGATCGGGGTGCATCGTCAATTGCATCACCCCGTCAGGAACGATCTGCCAGGAAAGACCAAAGCGGTCTTTCAGCCAGCCGCACTGGCTTTCGGCCCCGCCATCGGCCGTCAGCGCCGCCCAAAGCCGATCCGTTTCGGTCTGATCCGGCACCACGACCATGATCGAGACACATTCGGACAACGGGAAATATTCACCCGCATCAAGGATCTGATAAGGCACACCGTTCAGGGTAAAGTCGATCACCTCGAAATGGTGGTCGCCCTCGGGGCCGCCTTCGTTGCTGGCAAAGCTGCTTTGGATGCGGCTGTTCGGGATCAGGCGGCAATAGAATTCTGCCGCCTCGCGCCCGCGCCCGTTGAACCACAGAACAGTGCGAATATCATGGGTCATGGCGCGATCCTTTCGCAACGAGAGTGGCAGCCAACACCGGGCAGGGCAAGCCGGTTCCGCCCCGCAAGCATGTCAGGTTTGGGTGGCATCGCAAAACGCGGCCTCTCGCATAGGCGAGAACGCGCTTTTCGATGTGCATGTTTCAAAGAAAACCCGACACGCCTTAAGCCACGCCCTGCGCGACAAGCCCCTTGGCGATGCGGGCATAGGCCTCGGCCGCGGGGCCTTCGCCTGCGGCGATGGGCGTGCCTGCGTCACCGGCAAGGCGGACCTCCAGCGCGAGGGGGAGTTCGCCCAGGAAAGGCAAGCCCAGCTTCGCCGCCTCAGCCGCCACGCCGCCATGGCCGAACAGATGCGCCTCATGGCCGCAATTCGGGCAGACATAGGTGGACATGTTTTCCACCAGCCCAAGGATCGGGGTTTTCAGCTTGGCAAACATGTCGATCGCCTTGCGGGCATCCAGAAGTGCCACATCCTGCGGGGTGGAGACGACAATGGCGCCGTCAAGCTTGGTGCGTTGACCAAGGGTCAGTTGCACATCGCCGGTGCCGGGCGGCAAGTCGATGACCAGGACATCCAACTCGCCCCACAAGACCTGCCCCAAAAGCTGCTGCATCGCGCCCATCAGCATCGGGCCGCGCCAGATCACCGCCTCGTCCTCTTTCAGCATCAGGCCCATCGACATGACGGTGACGCCATGCGCGCGCAAGGGTTCTATCATCTTGCCGTCGGGCGAGGCCGGGCGTTTGGAGACACCCATCATCCGGGCCTGACTTGGCCCATAGATATCGGCATCGAGAAGCCCCACGCGGCGGCCCTGCCGTGCCAGTGCCACCGCAAGGTTCGACGACACGGTGGATTTGCCCACCCCGCCCTTGCCCGACCCGACGACCAATATCTTCGCGACACCCGGCACCGGTTGCGGGCCGGGGGCGGTTTGCGGCGTGGGGTGGCCGCCGATCTTCAGGCTGGGCGGCGCAGGTGCTTTTGGCGCGGGACCATGGGCCGTCATCACGATCTGCACCGAAGCTGCCCCCGCCGCGCGCAAGGCGGCCTCGGCCACGGCTTGCACCGGCGCGAGCACGCGGGCCTCGTCCGGGGTGGCGGTTTCGATCACGAATCGCACCACGTCGCCCTCAACCGACAGCGCCCGCACCAGATCACGGCTGATGAGATCGCCGCCGCCCGGACAGGCAACCCCCGCCAGAACCTTCCGCACCGCCGTTTGATCCAGCGCCATCGCCGCCCCCATGATCTTCACAATTCGCCTTTGATTTTGGCACAGTTGCGCCACAAAAGGCAAAGGGCAAGGCGCTGTTGACCAAATACTCAAACTTTCATCGAAGATATTGGTATTCATGATGTTTTCGTGACCATCAGCCATGCGGGCGCTGCATGGCGGCAATGCGACAAGGGGATATTGTGCAGTTGCAGCATTTCCCCCATCTTAGCGCTAACGAAACGAAGCTGCAGACATGAGCAGTCGCAACGAGCTTCGCAAAACCGAAAGTAGAGGCCATCATGGCATATGTGAATTCCACCTACCGCGCCGACGCGGTGTCGCTGCGTGATCTGATCGCCCACCCCTTGGCCGCGATCCAACTGATGGCCCAGCGCCGCCGTGTCTATGTGCAGACCGTGACCGAACTGGGCGCGCTCAGCGACCGCGATCTGGCCGATCTGGGCCTGCACCGCTCGATGATCCGCGCGGTCGCCAAGGATGCGGCCTACGGCAAATAATCCCTGACGGGGGCCGCTCCTCCCAAATCACGGCCCCTCTCAAGGCGCGGCGGCGTCGATCCTCCTCCCCGGCCCGCCGCCTTTTTCTTCCCTTCGACCGGCCCTCTCCTCCTCCCTCGGGCCGTTCGGATCAGCGGCACCCCCTCTCCTCCTCCCTCGGGGGTGCCGCGCCCGAAATTGCTTACCGGCTGACCCTTTCTCCTCCCTCGGGGTCTTTCGGCAGGGCGGTGGTTCATCCTCCCTTGAACCCCCGCCACACCATCCGCTGGCCCTCTCCTCCTCCCTCGGGCCAAACGGACACGCGGCGGCCCCCTCTCCTCCTCCCTCGGGGTCGCCGCACTTACCCCCCTCCTCTTGCAACCCCCGCGCCCCGCCGCGATAGTCGCCCGAAAAGGGGGCTGTCATGCGGGCATCTGTGATTTCTTCGGCGCTGGTGGCAGCCTTGGTCGGTTATGGGTCGACCATCGCACTGGTCCTTTCGGCCGCGGCGGCAGTGGGGGCGACCGCCGAACAAACCGGATCGTGGGTCTTTGCCATCTGCCTTGCGAAGGCCATAGGGTCGGCCTTGCTGTCAGCCTGGACGCGGGTGCCGGTGGTTCTGGCCTGGTCCACGCCGGGCGCGGCCCTGATTGCCGCAACATCCGGGATTTCCATGCCAGAAGCGGTCGGCGCCTTTGTGCTGGCGGGGGGGCTGATTGCCCTGACAGGCGCGGTAAGCCCGCTTGGCCGGCTGGTGGCCCGGATCCCCGATGGCATAGCGGCCGGGATGTTGGCGGGCGTCCTGCTGCCCTTCTGCCTGAAAGGCGCAAGCGCCGCGCAGGCACTGCCCGCGCTGGTCTTTCCCATGGTGGCCGTCTTTGCCTTGGTGCGGCTGAAGAACCCCGCCCTGGCGGTTCTGGCGGCTTTGGCCCTGGGTCTGGTGCTGGCCTTTGGCCTAGGGCAGTCCCTGTGGCCGGTCATGAGCCTCCCCCTGCCCCAGCCAACCTTCATCGCGCCCGAGATGCGGCTCGATGTGCTTTTGGGTCTTGGCCTGCCCTTGTATCTTGTCACCATGGCCTCGCAGAACCTGCCCGGCTTTGCCACGCTGCGCGCCCATGGGTATGAGCCGCCGGTGCGGGCGGGGCTGGTGACAACGGGCGTTTTGTCGGCGCTGTCCGGGCTTTTCGGGGCGCATACCATCTCGATGGCGGCGATCACCGCCGCGATCTGCATGGGGCCGGACACCCATCCCGACGCGGGCCAGAGATGGAAAGCGGGGCTGGTCTATGCCGGGTTCTGGGCGGCCTTGGGCCTGTTCAGCCCGGCGATCCTGTCGGTGCTGACCGCCCTGCCGCCTGCGCTGATGGTCGCCCTGGTGGCGCTTGCGCTTCTTGGCCCCCTGATGGGGGCGGCGACGGGGGCCTTTGCCACAGCCGACACCCGCTTTGCCGCGACCGTGACACTGGTTGTCACCGCAAGCGGGGTCGCCGCCTTTGGCATCGGTGCGGCCTTCTGGGGGCTGGTGGCGGGATTGGCGGTGCAGGGTTTGGAAAGACTGCGCGCCTGACCGCTCCTCGGGCGTCTTCGACTGCTCGTCGCGGGTTTCCCACGACGAGCGACGAAGTCGACGAGGAGAGGCGGTCAGAAATCCGTCGGCGCCCCACCCTCTTGCTTGCGCTTGGCAACAAAGCGGCGCAGTTCCTCCTGATGGTCGCCGTTCATGGCAGGGGCTTCGAAATCGGCCATGATCTGCTTGTAAATCCGATGCGCGCGCTCCGGCGTCCAATGCGACCCATCCGCCGCCCATGCCTCATAATTGCGCCAATCGCTGACAAAGGGCTGGTAGAAGGCCGTCTGATAGCGGTCCTGCGTGTGCTGACAGCCAAAGTAATGCCCGCCCGGGCCGACTTCGCGGATGGCGTCAAAGGCGATGTCGTCTTCGGTCGTGGCCCAGATCGGTTCTTCGAAATAGCGCTGGATCATTTGCAGTACTTCGCAGTCCATGATGAACTTTTCGGGCGAGGCGATCAGCCCGCCCTCCAGCCAACCCGCGGCGTGATAAACCATGTTGGTGCGGCTTTGCACCGCCGCCCAGAGGCTGTTCGAGGTTTCCCACATCGACTGTCCATCCGGCACGTTGGCCGCGCAAACACCGGACGAGCGCAGCGGCACCTTGTAATGGCGCACCATCTGCCCGGTCATCTGTGTGGCGCGCATATACTCCGGCGTTCCAAAGGCGGGCGCACCCGACTTCATGTCCACGTTCGAGGTAAAGGTGCCCAGCGCAATCGGGCAGCCGGGATTGACATATTGCAGCAGGGCGGCCGCGGCGAGGCCCTCGGCCATCGACAGCGCCACCGCGCCCGACATGGTGACAGGCGCCATGGCCCCGGCCAGCGTGAAGGGGGTGATGACCACGGGCTGCCCGCGCCGCGCCAGACGCAAGGCGCCATCCAGCATCGGGAAATCGTGCTTCAGGGGCGAAACCGAGTTGATGTTGGTATACATCCGCGGCTTGGCGTCGAACTCGGCATGGGAAAGCCCGCCCGCGATACGGACCATCTCCATCACATCTTCCACCCGCTCGGCCCCGAGCGAATAGGCGTGAACCACCTTGTCGGTGAGCGTCAGCTTTTCATAAAGGCAATCGAGGTGACGGACGGAGGCGTGGATGTCCACCGGCTCCACCGGGTAGCCGCCCGCGATATGGATGCAGTTGAAATACTGCGTCAGCTTCATGAATTCCTTGAACGTCTCGAAATCGCCCGAGCGTTTGCCGCGCTCCAGATCCCAGGCGTTCGGCGGCGAGGAGACGTTGACAAACAGCATGTGCTTGCCGCCCATCACCACCTCACGCTCGGGGTTGCGCGGGGTGATGGTGAAGCTTTCCGGCGCATGGCCCAGCATTTCCATCACGAAATCTTCGTCCATGCGGACGTTTTCGCCGGTGACCTTGCAGCCGGCCTTTTTCAAAAGGGAAACCGCCTCGGGGTTCAGGAACTCGATGCCGATCTCTTTCAGGATGCGCATCGTGCCTTTGTGGATCGCCTGCACGCCATCGGCGTCCAGCGGCTCGATCGGCCGGTCAGGGTTGACCGGAATGCGCCATGGCATCTGGTCAATCGCCGCCGATCCCGCACGGGTCTTGTTGCCAGCCCGCCCCCCGGCGCGTGCGCGCTTGCGTCCTGCGGTGTCATCGGTCATCTTGATCCCCATCTTGGCCGCCCGCAGTCGGGCTTTTGCCAAGGATGGCCGAAACCCCGACCGCGCGCGAACCAGATCAGCGACATTTTTTGTCGTTTTTGGCGCGCGCCTTGCCTAGACCCCGCGCTGCGCGTCGATCCACGCCCCAAGATGGCTGATGTCGGGCAAGACCACATCGGCATGCGGGGCCAGTTCGGCGGCCTCGGCAATGCCGGTCAGCACAGCGGCGCGTTTCATCCCCGCGGCCAGCCCCGCATGCAGATCGTGCAAACTGTCGCCCACCATCACGGCGCGCGCCGGGTCCACCCCGACCCGGCCTGCAAAGGCCAGAAGTTGCCCCGGCGCAGGCTTGCCGCCCCAGCCAGAATCACAGCCCGCGACGAAATCGAAAAGCTCCAGCACCCCTGCCCCCGCCAGATGTGCGCGTGCGGGCGCTTCGGTGTCATTGGTGGCAAGGCCCAGTTTCAGACCGCGCGCCTTCAGCGCCGTGAAAACCTGATAGAGGGGGGCGGCAGGGGCCTGCGGCGCCGTTTCAGAAAGGTCTGACAACGTATCAAGAAGATAGCCCTTCTCCATCCCCGGCACAAAGCCATGCAGGATGTCCACCAATTCCGGCGTGGTCGAGGCAATCACCGGGCTGGATTTCTCAAAATGCCCCGTCGCCGGGTCATAACCCAAGACCTGCCCCATCGCCCCCGGATCGGCCCCGTGACCGGCCAGAAAGTCTATCGCCCGCGCCGTCCAGCCGCCCCATGTGGCGCGGAAATCAAAAAGCGTGCCGTCCTTGTCGAAGATTGCTGCGTCGATCATCATGCCCCCGTTTTCACCAGCATGGCGCGGCCTGCGCTTCAGGTCCAGTGCGGATCGCGCCCGCCCGGCAGGCCTTGCCGGGCCTCACCCAGCGCGGTGGGCGGCACATCAAGCGCGCGCGTGCAGGCCAGCACGCGATCATCCGTCTCCAAAAGGTAGTCAACCAGTGCTGCAAGGAAATGCGGATCGCGCGCCAGCCGCCCCAGATCGGCGGGGGATGCCCCCGAGGCGTTAAGAAATCCTGCCAGTTCGTCGGGCTGGCCCAGCAGCCATCCAAGCGCCTGCAAGGCCAATATTTCAGCGGATTCTTGCCGATTCACGATTTTTCCCCAAGTTTATCCACAGAAAAGAGAAGGATTTGAACCCTTCTGTTACCCAATTGGAAAGGATTCCTTAACCACTTGGTAGGCAAAGTGAAGACACGAACCGACACCAACGACGACGGGCCTTTTCCCCCGGTCTTTTTGGAAGCGGTCGGAGCATTCGAAACAGGTCTGGGTAAAATGGGCGGCAAGGTTCTCATTGTTGATGATGTGGCGACAAATCGCATCGTCATGAAGGTTAAGCTGACCGCCGCGGGTTATCTTCCCGAGGTGGCGGGGGATGGGAAAACCTGTCTGGCCATGGCCAGATCGTTGAACCCCGATCTGATCTTGCTGGATTGCATGCTGCCCGACATGACCGGCGCGGATGTGCTGCGCCGCCTGCGCGCCGATCCCGTGACACGCAACATTCCGATCGTGGTCTTTTCTGCCACCCAAGCCGCCGACAGCCGGGTTGAGGCATTCCGCGCCGGGGCCGATGATTTTCTGGTGAAGCCCCTTGATGACCAGACGCTGATGGCCCGGATCCGCAGCCTTGTGCGCGCCAATGAGACGCTTTCGGCACTTGGCAGTGATCTCACCTCTGATTTCGGCGGAACGGCCAGCAGACTGCCGGCCTTTGGTCTGGCCGAAAACCCTGGCCTTTATCAATGCCCCGCCACGGTTGCCCTGATCCTGCAACATCCCGAAACCACCCTGTCGCTGCGGCGGAACCTGACCGGCAAGCTT
Source organism: uncultured Tabrizicola sp. (assembly GCA_964393035.1). GTDB lineage: Bacteria > Pseudomonadota > Alphaproteobacteria > Rhodobacterales > Rhodobacteraceae > Tabrizicola_A. Next base: position 23,479 of record CAYMRX010000006.1, on the reverse strand, counting down.
GACGGCAAACTGGTGGTGATGAGCCCGGAAGAAGCCCTGTCGCAGCGGCAGAATGACCTGCCGGGCGCCGATCTTTATGTGATCGACGCCGACCTAGACATTCAGGGCGGCGGATTGCGCCTGATGTCGGATCTGCGCAGCCGCACCAGCACGCGCAATGCCGCCTTTGTGGTGTTTCGCGGCACCAAAAGCACGGTCTCGGCGGCCATGGCCTTTGATCTGGGGGCCAATGACATCGTTGGCCCGGCAACCCCGGCCGACGAACTTGCCCTGCGGCTGCAACGTCAACTGGCCATGAAAGCCCAAAGCGACCAGTTGCGCGCCTCGGTCCGGGACGGGTTGCGGCTGGCGGTGATTGATCCGCTGACGGGCCTGCACAACCGGCGCTATGGCTTGGCCCAATTGCAAGCCATTGCGGAAAACGCCCGCGCGAATGGCGCGCGGTTTGCGGTGCTGATGGCGGATATTGACCGGTTCAAGTCGATCAATGACCGCTTCGGCCATGCCGCGGGCGATACGGTTCTGGTCGAGGTCGCCCAGCGCCTGCGGCAAAACCTGCGGGTGGGTGATCTGGTCGCGCGCATCGGGGGGGAGGAATTCCTGATCGCGCTGCCCGATATCGCCCTGCCCGAGGCCCGCCGCATCGCCGAACGGTTGTGCGCGGTGATGGCCGAGCAGCCCTTCCGCCTGAACGAGATGGAAGCCCTGCCGGTCACCCTGTCCATCGGTCTGGCCATCTCCGAGGCGGGCGAAGCCCCGGCCCATATCGAGACGGTGACCGACATCTTTGACCGGGCGGACCGGGCGCTGTTGCGCGCCAAGACCGCAGGGCGCAATCAGGTGACGATCAGCCGCAACGCGGCGTGACGCCGGTCAGTCGCGGGGCGCGCGCCGGTCCTTGTGATGGCGCAGGCCCGCTTCCAGCCGATCCGCAAAGGCGCGGCGTTCTGCGGCGGGCATCGCCGCGATAAAGTCTTGCAGCAGGCCTTGGCCCAGCTGCAACTGGTGTTCCATCCGCTCATGCTGCGTTTCCATCCGATTGCGGAACGCAGGTCCGTCAAAGGGTTCGGCGCGCAAAAGCCCCAGAAGCGCTTGCATATCCTCGTGCATCATGCGGCGTGTCTCAAGGATCTCGGGCGCCTTTTCAAACAGCGCGCGTCGCAATGCCTTGCGGTCTTCGGGGCGCAGGGCCTCGGTATAGGGGCCGAACCCCAGATCGCGCACCATGGCCCCGCGCATCCCCGGCCCGTCGCGCAACATCACCCCAGCAACCAGCCCCAGAACCGCCAGATTGACAGCGACCGACAGCGCGAGCGCGACGCGCAAGCCTTTGGTTGAATTCGATTTTGTCACGGGTGGCTTTGTCACGGGGAGCTTTTCCACTTGGGTTTCCATGCGGGGGGGCATCATCACGGGGCCTCGTCCAAAAGGGCATCAATGCCCGGCATCATGTCAATCTCGGCGCTGGTTCCGGTCAGAAGCGCGCTCATCGCGCCCATCGGTTCTGGCTGGGCAAAGCCAAGCCAGAACCCGGCGACCGTGGCCGTGACCATACCCGCCAGCGCCCCGGTGCCGCCGAAAAGCCCGGCAAGACGCGCCAAAAGATGTGAGGCTTGAGGCCGACCCTGCGGCTGCGCGCGGAGCGGAAGATCCCCCCCCAAAAGCTCCGCCTCGGCGTCAGAGATCACCCGCGCCATCAGACCGGCGGGCACAGGCAGGGCCTCGGACTGGGCGGCGGCGAACAGGTCGTCAAGATCATCTTCGGTCATCGCATCCCCTTTCATAGTCCCAAGGCTGATTTTTGCCCGGCGAGCGCCGCGGTCAAGGCGCGCTTGCCCCGCGCCGTCAGGCTTTCCACCGCCTCCACCCCGATGTCCAGAATGGTGGCAATTTCGGGGTTTGTAAGCCCCTCGATATGGCGCAGCACCACGGCCTGTCGCTGGCGGTCCGGCAGGCTGGCCAAGGCCGCCTGCAAGGCATCGACACGCTGGCGCGCCATCAGCGCGCTTTCGGTGTCGGCCCTGTCATCGGCGGGTTCGGCCACATCGTCCAAGGCCTCGGTCCGGCGGCGGGCGCGGGCGCGCTGGCGGTCGGTGCAAAGATTGGCGGTGACGCGGTACAGCCAGCTGGACAGTTGCGCCTCACCCGATCGCCAATCGCGCGCCACCCGCCACAGCCGCAACATGGCTTCCTGCGCCACATCCTCGGCCTCGGCCCGATCACCCAGCACCCGGGCGGCAAATCGGTAAACCCGCCCCAGATGGCGCCCGGTCAGGACGCGTGCCGCATCGCTGTCGCCTTGGCCATAGAGCACCAAAAGGGCTGCGTCCGAGAGCGCGTCGATCTCGGCCTGTGACGCTTCAAAAGCACTGTCGCGGGGCATGGTCATGTGTAACCGGTGTAGCGGCTCAAGGGGGCGGGCGCAAACCCGCCCCCGCTTCACGCCTGAGCGCGTCTGTTTCACACGGAATCGAAAAGCGTTGCCTCTCGCCTTCGCTCGAACACGCCTTTCGATCCGTTTTGGTTCGATATGAAACAGACACGCCTTAATCGTCGCCGCCCATCCAGTTCCAGATGCCACCGCCATGTTTGCCATGGCCGCCATAGCCGCCATGCCCCATGCCGTGGCCCTTGCCATGCATCCGTTCGCCCATACGTGCCTTCATCGCCGCCATTTCCTCGGTCGAGATCGCCCCGTCGGCATTTTCGTCCAGCCGGTCAAACATCTTGCCCATCATCGGCATGGATTGCATTTCCGCATCCGAGACAAAGCCATCTTTGTCGCTGTCGATGCGGGCGATCATCGCCTTGACCATTGCAGCCTTGCGCTCTGCCACGGCCTTTTCGTGCATCGCGACCATCTCATCGGCCGAAAGCTTGCCGTCCTTGTCGGTGTCGGCCTCGGTGAATTTTGCGGTCCGATGGGCGGCAAGTTCTTCTTTGGTCACCTTGCCGTCCTTATTGGCGTCAAGCTGATCAAAGTTCAGCAGTGCTCCACCCATGGGACCACCAAAAGAACCATCTTCGGCCATGGCCGCGGTCGACAGGGTGAGCCCCATCAGGGCAGCCAGCATCACGGCGGAATATCTTGCAGTCAGCATCATCTTGCATCTCCGGCTTTCTGTCGCGCCTGCTGGGATGCAGGGCGTTCATGCCAATCAAACGCCGGGCGGCGGCGGTTCCGTCGCAGGAATTTTGCGCCCGGCAAAACGGCCGGGCTGCGACAAAGCCGCCCGCCCCCGCTTTTGGGCTATTCGAATGCGCCTCCGAGAAGCTATATCTCAGACATACCTTGCAGGACTTGCCCGATGACCGACGCCACCACCAGTTTGATCGACACGGAAGACCGCCCATTCTGGCCTTCGGTCCTGCGCGGCTGGAAGGGGCGCTGCCCGTCCTGCGGTCAGGGACCGATGCTGAAAGGCTATCTCAAGGTGCGCGACACCTGCCCGGTTTGCGGCGAAGCGATGCATCACCACCGCGCCGATGATGGTCCGGCCTATCTGACCATCCTGATCGTCGGGCATCTTTTGGCGCCGATCCTTGGCTTTGCCTATGCGGTCTGGCGGCCCGAGCCTTGGACCATGGCCACGATATTTTCCGTGGGCACCGTGGCGTTGTCGCTGTATCTGCTGCCACGGCTGAAAGGCGCTTTCGTGGCCTTGCAATGGTCCAAGCGCATGCATGGCTTTGGGGCGGCCGATCCCGCCGATGGTTGACGAGCCGATCCGCCCGGCTGCAACCGTGATCCTGTGGCGCGAAGGGCCAGCGGGGCATGAGATCCTGATGGGGCAGCGCGGTGCTGCGGCCGTGTTCATGCCGTCGAAATATGTCTTTCCCGGCGGCGCGGTGGACCCGCAGGATCAGGCGGGCGCCCCGGTGACGCTTGACGTCGATTGCTTTGAACGGCTCGCCTTGCGATGCCCCGACGGCGCCCCCGATGCCCAAACGCTGGTCCGCGCGGGCCTGCGTGAATTGCATGAGGAAACCGGCCTGCGTCCGGCCCCCGATGCGACGTTCCGCTTTGTCTTCCGCGCCATCACGCCCCCCGGCCGCAGCCGCCGCTTTGACGCGCGGTTCTTTCTGGTTCCGGCCGCAGGGGCGCAAGGTGATACGGTGCAGTTCTCAGACGCCACCGATGAGCTGTCGCATCTGCATTGGATCGGTCTGGCCGAGGCCCGCGCACTGGATCTGCCCTTCATCACCGAGGTCGTGCTGGCCGAAGTGACCGCCGTTCTGGCCGGGGCCGACCAACCGGGCGTGCCCTTCTTCGACAATTCCGGGCCGGTGCCAACCTTTCGGCGGCTTTAGGGCGTGGTTGTCGGGCTGAAGCCCGACCTACACGGCATCGGCGTCGTTCTGGTCAGATTTGCGCACGGGCCAAACCGGATGCGGCACCGGATCCTTGGCCTTGAACAGGAATTGCCGGAAAATGTCGGCATAGCTGCGATAGACATAGGATTCATTGCGACGGCGATAATGTTCGCCCTTGGCGGCATAAAGGCCGGGCAATTTGTACCAGGGCAAGGCCGGGTGGCAGTGATGCACAACATGAAGATTGTTGTTTAGAAACAAGAGAGAAAGTATCCCCTTATCCTCGATGATGACCGTGCGGGCGCGAAAGGCCTCATGCGCGCGGTGTTCCAGATAGGTGCGGATTTTCAGGATGCCATAGCCGATATAGGCCGCCACGATCCAAGCCCAGACCGGCATTTCGGTAAAGCCCCAAAGCCAGATCAGCACCGGCACAAAGCCCAAGGCATGCAGGGCCCAAGATTGGATAACACGCCGATTGCCCGCCAGCATCTGCGCAATGTCGGGGCCGGAGAAGAACCAGGTCCCGATGGCCGGCCCCAAGAGAATACGCCCCAAAAGCGTGTTGTTCAGCCGCAAGAGCTTTTGCATCGGGCGCGAGGTGCGCTCCCACACCTTGGGGTCCATGTAGTTACATTCAGGATCATCATAGGGGTCGGTCAGGTTCGGGTCATAGTGATGCTGCAAATGCGTGTCTTTGAAGCGCAGGTAAGGCACAAAGACGGTCAGGGCCGGAAAGACCAGCGCATCGTCCAGCCAGCAATTGCCGAACGGATGGCCGTGCAACACCTCATGTTGCAGCGAGGAATATTGCGCGATGGCAAGGGCGGAAACCACGATGGCCAGCAGCCCCGACCACGGCCAGAGCAGCGTGCCCAAGGCGAAGGTGGCATAGGTCAGCGCCAGCATCGCCAAGGTGGGCCATTCAATCTCGCGGGGGGTGGGCATGTCGGGCTCCTTATGCGGTCACGCAAGACGTAGCACTTGCAATGACCCGCCGGAACTTGGAAGATACGCAACATTAAGTCGCAGACGTTTTGGAATGTCACCACATGATAGACAAACGCAACCGCGCCACGCTGTTCCGCGCGCGCTTGGCGCAGGCGATGGCCGCAGCCGGGCAAAGCCAAAGCGCCTTGGCACGCGCTGTCGGGGTGGACCGGTCAACCTTTTCCGCGCTGCTTTCGCCCGGCACGCGGCTGCCCAATGCCCAAGTCGTGGCCGAGGCGGCGGCGGCCCTTGCCGTGTCGTCCGATTGGCTTTTGGGGCTGGCCGAAACGCCTGCCCCGCTGGATCAGGCCCTGGCCCAATCCGTCACGCTGACCGACGCCCCCCGCGCCCTGTTCGACGAGGCGATCTTTGGCTGGCACCAGGAGGCGGCGGGCTACAAGATCCGCCATGTGCCGGCGACCCTGCCGGACATGCTGAAAACCCGCGCGGTGGTGGATTGGGAATATCGCGATGCCTTGGGCGGGGCGCCCGAAACCGCCATCGCCGGGTTCGAGGCGCAACTGGCGCATCTGCGCGGGGCGCGATCAGATTATGAAATCGCCCTGCCCCTGCATGAAATCGCGGGTTTCGCGGCCGGGGTCGGCTATTGGCAGGGCCTGGTCCCGACCGTGCGGGCCGCGCAACTGGATCGGCTGATCCAGCTCACGGACGAGCTTTATCCCGGCCTGCGCCTCTATCTCTTTGACGCGCATCAGGTTTATTCCGCCCCTGTGACGGTCTTTGGCCCGCATCTGGCGGTGATTTACCTCGGCCGATCCTATGTCAGCTTCCGCGATCCGGCACGGGTGGCGGCGATTTCGGCGCATTTTGACTGGCTGGTGCGCGCCGCCCCCTTGGGGGCCCGTGATGTCGGCGGGCACCTGCGCGCCTTGCGCGCCGGTCTTCAAAGCGCCTGAAACTGCGCCATGTCGTAGCCGTTCCACTCCAATATCTCGCGCGCGGCCGTCATGCGGTCGGCCGAAATCTTGCCGCCCCGGTTCAGCACAAAGCCGAAGGCGCCGGAAGGATGGCCGATGACCATGGTACGATAATCGCCATCGGCCCACAGCACCCACCATTCCTGCCCCGCGATGGCCAGCCGTCCCGGCCCGACCGGCTGGATCTGGCCCGCGCCCTTCACATCGCGCCCGCCAAGGCAAAGCCGGAACGAGGCTTTGCCCCGCACCTTGATATCCACCCCGCCCGGCTTGCAACTGGCCGGACCAAAGGTCGCAACCTGTTGCCAGCGCCCGGGCAGGCGGCCGGGATCAAAGACCGCCGAGGAATAGACCTGCCCGCCCTTGGGCCGATAGTTGCCCTGCGGCAGATTCGCGGTCTTGCCGACACAGGCGGCCAGAAGAACAACGGTCAAAAGACTTAGTCGAGACATAGCGTCACCTCGCGCCCATCGGCCTGAAGGATGTCGGTGCAGCCGAACATCGGTTTGATGGGGGCACAACTGCGGGACCGGGCAAGGCAATAGCCCTCGCATTGGGTTTCTTTCGTGCAGGCTTTTCCGCCATCCTTGGTGCGCTTGACGCAAGCCTTGGCCCCGCTGGCCCCGACCGAGGCCCAGGTGCCGCCGTGTTTGATGCATTTGATCGCCTCTGGCGTGACCGGTTCTACCGGGGTCACAGGCTGCACCGGGGCTGGTTCCTCGACCTCAGAAGCGGGTGTCACCACGGTGTCGGGCGCGGGTTTCGCGGCCTCAGCCGCCATGATGGCATCATAGGAGGCGTCAACCTGCCCTGCGACCGGCTGGCCAGAGGCCGGTTGCTCAGATGACGGGCTGTCCAGCGCCTGCGTGGTCACCGCAGAACCGGTGATCGGATTGGCGGCGGGTTTCCCCGCTTTTGCCCCCGGCAGCACACCCGGCAGCACACAGGCCGACAGGATCAGCCCAGCCACCAGAAGCGGGGCCGCGATCAGGAAAGAGCGCATGGCGGGTCTCCGAAAACGTGCGGGCAGATGGCCAGATGTCGCGTCGCAACGCAAGAGGTCAGAAGGGCATCGGATGGGCGCGATGGGCGGCGTCAATCTCGGCCAGAACCTGCGGCGACAGGGTGATATCCGCCGCCGCCAAGGCCGTCTCCAACTGCGCAAGACTGGTCGCGCCGATGATCGGGATGCAGGGGAAAGGCCGATTGCGGCAAAAGGCAATCGCCATCTGCGCCGGATCAAGCCCATGCGCGGCGGCAATGCGCAGATAGGCGGCAACAGCGGGGAAAACCTGCGGCGTGATGCGCCCGCTCAACGTCGGGTTCAGGCTGCGGCGGCTGGCCGTGGGAATCACATCACCGGCGTATTTGCCCGTCAAAAGCCCGGTGGCGAGCGTGGAAAACGCCAAGAGCGGCAGATTTTCGAGATGCGAAAGCTCTGCCCAGTCGCTGTCGAACTGGCGGCAGAGCAGGGAATATTCGTTTTGAACCGATACGACACGCGGCAGGGCGTGGCGATCCGCCAGTGCCAGCCATTTGGCAGCACCCCAGACCGTTTCATTGGAAAGTGCAAGATGGCGGATCTTTCCTTCCGCAATCAATTTAGCTGTTTCTTGAAGAATTTCAATTATATGCTCCTCTATCCTGACGCAATTATCCGCACGGGGATCAAAGGTCCAAATGTCGCGAAAGTGATAAACTGCACGATTTGGCCAATGCAATTGGTAAAGGTCGATATAGTCGGTCCGCAGCCGTTTCAGTGATCCCTCGACCGCCGCACGCAGAACCGCCGCCGAAAGAGGCGCGCCATCCCGCACCTCGGTCCGGCCGCCGCCAGTGGCCTTGGTGGCCAGCATCACCCGGTCGCGGCCGCGTTTCGCGATCCAGCGGCCGATGATCTCCTCCGTCCGCCCCACGGTTTCGGCGGCAACCGGGTTCACCGGATACATCTCGGCCGTGTCCAGAAAATTCACCCCGGCCTCGCACGCCCGGTCGATCTGGGCGTGGCCTTCAGCCTCGGTGTTCTGACTGCCCCATGTCATGGAGCCAAGACACAAGGCGGACACCATCAGCCCAGTTGAACCAAGGGGGATCATCTGCATGGCCAACACCTTTTTATCTGCAAGCCCAAAGGATGCCGGGCCGCGCGGCAATGTGCAAGTCTTCTTGAACGACCAAAGGCTTGCGCGATGTCAGGGCAGCCCGGATCGGGTGGCCGCCAAGGGTGCCCGGCCAAGAAAACGAGCAAGCCATGCAGGTTTCATTCCCTAGGCAGATGGCGCGGGGGACGGGGCTGTGCAGGGCGGGGTCTGGGCGCGATGGCGCGATGACCACGTTCCTGCAACCGGATCAGGCCCTTTCATTGCCGGCAGCGATCCTTTGACCAAGGGCGGATATTGCACCACCTGACGGCGAAAACCGGGCGCAGCCGCCAAATCCGGGGCCCAGAAGCGCGCAAGCCTCTGGCCCTTCACCCTGCCCTTCGTTAAAGAACCTCGATCACTTGCATGGGGCGCATCATGGCACGGATTCTTATCACCTCGGCCATTCCTTACATCAACGGCATCAAGCATCTGGGCAACCTTGTCGGCAGCCAGTTGCCGGCCGATCTTTTTGCCCGCTTCAACCGGGCGATGGGCCATGAGGTGATGTTCATCTGCGCCACCGATGAGCATGGCACGCCGGCCGAACTGGCCGCGGCCAAGGCGGGCAAGCCCGTGGCCGATTATTGCGCCGAAATGCACGAGGTGCAGGCCGAGATTGCCAAGGGCTTCCGGCTGTCCTTTGACCATTTCGGGCGGTCCTCCAGCCAGCGCAATCACAAGCTGACCCAACATTTCGCGGGCGTTCTGGCCGAAAATGGCCTGATCCGCGAAGTTGCCGAAAAGATGATCTTTTCCATCGACGACGGCCGCTTCCTGCCCGACCGCTATATCGAGGGCACCTGCCCGAATTGCGGCTTTGACTCTGCGCGTGGCGACCAGTGCGACAATTGCACCAAGCAGCTTGACCCGACCGACCTTATCAACCCGCGCTCGACGATTTCCGGCTCGACCAATCTGGAGGAGCGCGAGACAAAGCACCTCTACCTGATGCAGCGCGCGTTGAAGGACAAGCTGGAGGCTTGGATCGACAGCAAGGCCGACTGGCCGATCCTGACGACATCCATCGCCAAGAAATGGCTGAACGATGGCGACGGCTTGCAGGACCGGGGGATTACCCGCGATCTCCACTGGGGCATTCCGGTGAGGAAGGGCGATCAGCCCTGGCCGGGGATGGAAAACAAGGTCTTCTACGTCTGGTTCGATGCCCCCATCGAATATATCGCGGGCACCGCCGAATGGGCCGATGCCAATGGCTTGGGCGATGAGGCATGGCAGCGCTGGTGGCGCACCGACAAGGGCGCGGCCGACGTGACCTATTACCAGTTCATGGGCAAGGACAACGTGCCCTTCCATACCCTGTCCTTCCCCGCGACGATCCTTGGATCGGACGAGCCGTGGAAACTGGTGGATTACCTCAAATCCTTCAACTATCTGAATTATGACGGCGGCCAATTCTCCACCTCGCGCGGGCGTGGGGTGTTCATGGATCAGGCGCTGTCGATCCTGCCCTCGGATTACTGGCGCTGGTGGCTTCTCAGCCATGCCCCGGAAACCTCGGACGCGGAATTCACCTGGGAGAATTTCCAAGCCTCGGTGAACAAGGATCTGGCCGATGTCTTGGGCAATTTCGTCAGCCGCGTCACCAAATTCGCCAAGTCGAAGCTTGGGGAAACCGTGCCAGCGGCGGGCGAATTCGGCCCGATGGAAACCGCGCTGATTGCCGATCTGGGCGCGCGGATTGCTGATTACACCCGCGCGATGGAGGCGATGGAGGTCCGCAAGGCCGCCGGCGAATTGCGCGCGATCTGGGTGATCGGCAATGAATACCTGCAAGCGGCGGCCCCATGGTCGGTGGTGAAAACCGACCCGGATCACGCACAGGCGCAAATCCGCCTCGCGCTGAACCTGATCCGCATCTACGCGATCCTGTCGGCGCCCTTCATTCCGGATGCCGCCCAAGCGATGATGTCGGCGATGGGGTCTGACGATTGGACATGGCCCGCAGATGTCCACGCCGCCATTCGCACCCTGCCCGCGGAACATGCCTTCACCGTGCCGGAGAATCTTTTCCGCAAGATCACCGACGAAGAACGCAGCGAATGGCAGGCGCGCTTTGCCGGGGTCAGAACCTGATGCGCCATGCCGCGCCCTCTGCTATGATCCCCTCGGATGAGGGCCAGATGACCGATAGCCAGAGATATGTTGCCAAAGGCACGGCCCATGTGAAACTGGCGGTCAAGCCCGAGGTCGTGGATGTGGCCTTCGTGCTGCTGCCGAAGTTTACCATGCTGGCCTTCTCGGCGGCGCTGGAACCGATGCGGATGGCCAACCAGTTGACGCAGCAGGTGCTGTTCCGCTGGACGGTGCTGTCCGATGACGGTCGCCCCGTCGCCTGTTCGAACGGCGTGCCCATCGTGGTCGATGGCGCTTGGCCCGATGCCAAGCCCGAAGGTATCGTGCTGGTGGTGTCGGGCGTGGAGCCCGAAGGCAAGGCCTCGGTCGCGCTTGGCGATTGGCTGCGGGCCTTATGGCGGCGCGGCCGCACCGTGGGCGGGCTTTGCACAGGGGCCTATGCCTTGGCGCAGGCGGGCATCCTGAAGGGCCGCCGCTTCACCATGCATTGGGACAATACCACCGCATTCGCCGAAAACTTCCCCGATCTGGAACCCAGCCGCCAGGTCTTTTCGATGGACGACCGGGTGATGACCTGCGCGGGCGGCGTGGCGGCGGCGGACATGATGCTCAAGCTGATCTCGGACCGCTTCGGCGCCGAATTGGGCCAAGAGGTCATGAACATGTGCCTTTTGACCCAGCGCCGGGACGAGGCCGACAGCCAGACCGCCAGCCTTGCCACAAGGCTTGGCACGCGCCACGACAAGCTTTTGCAGGCCGCCGCCTATCTGGAGGCCCGCATCGAGGACGAGCTGGACCTTGACGGCTGTGCCGAACATCTGAACCTGTCGCGCCGCCAGATCGAACGGCTGTTCAACCGCTATCTTGGCATCACCCCGGTGCGCTATATGAACGACCTGCGACTGGCCCGTGGCCGCGCGCTGCTGGCGGAAACCGACATGAAGGTGACCGATGTGGCGGTGGCCTGCGGCTATGCCTCCACCTCGCATTTCTCGAAATCCTTCCGCAAGAAATACGGGGTCAGCCCCTACCGCTTCTCGCATTTCGGCGGGTGACGGTGCCTTGGCCAGACCCCGGGGGTTTTCCACCCCCGGCCCCCCGGAGGATATTTGAGCAGAGAGGATGAACCCGCCGCTCATCCTCTCTGCTCAAATATCCTCGGGGGTGAGCCGCGCATGCGGCGAGGGGGGCGGACAGCCCCCTTCTTCTTGCGGGGGGCAAGGCTTTGGCCTAGGACGGGCGCAGCTTGACCGGAGGTACCGATGCCGACGTTTCTGAACACCCGCGACGCCGATTTCGAGGCACGCTTTACCGCGCTTTTGGGGCAAAAGCGCGAGGACAGCCCGGATGTGGATGCCACCGTCGCCGCAATCATCGCGGATGTGCGGGCACGCGGGGACCGGGCCGTGCTGGAATTGACCGCGAAGTTTGACCGGCTGGAACTGACGGCGGCGGGGATGGCCTTTTCGGAGGCCGAAATCGACGCCGAGATCGCCAAGGTTGCGCCCGAGGATCGCGCCGCGCTGGAGCTGGCGGCAGAACGCATCCGGGATTATCACGCCCGGCAGGTGCCGCAAGATGCGCTTTGGGTTGAGCCGACGGGCGCAACCCTTGGCTGGCGCTGGACGCCGGTTTCTGCGGCCGGGCTTTATGTGCCGGGGGGGCTGGCCTCTTATCCCTCCTCGGTCTTGATGAATGCCATTCCGGCCAAGGTCGCCGGGGTCGAGCGGTTGGTCGTCACCTGCCCGACGCCGGATGGCGTGGTCAATCCGCTGGTCCTGTTGGCCGCGCGGCTTGCCGGGGTGGATACGGTTTACCGCATTGGCGGCGCGCAGGCGGTGGCGGCCTTGGCTTATGGCACGAAAACCATTGCACCGGTGGACAAGATCACCGGGCCGGGCAATGCCTTTGTGGCCGCCGCCAAGCGCCGGGTCTTTGGCAAGGTGGGCATCGACATGATCGCCGGGCCATCGGAAATTCTGGTGATTGCCGACGGCGACAATGATCCCGACTGGATCGCGTTGGACCTTCTGTCACAGGCCGAGCATGACGAAAGCGCGCAGTCGATCCTTGTCACCCCGGATGCCGGTTTTGCCGCCCGCGTTGTGGCGGCGGTGGAGGCGCGGCTGGAAACGCTGGCCCGCCGTGCGATTGCCGGCGCTAGCTGGCGCGATTTTGGCGCCGTGATCGTCACCCGTGATCTGGCCGAGGCGGCGGCCCTGTCAAACCGTGTGGCGCCGGAGCATTTGGAACTCTGCGTCGCCGATCCCGATGGGTTGAGCCAGTCCATCACCCATGCCGGGGCGATCTTCCTTGGCGCCTGGACGCCCGAGGCGATCGGCGATTATGTCGGCGGGCCGAACCATGTCTTGCCCACCGCGCGCTCGGCCCGGTTTTCGTCAGGGCTTTCGGTGATGGATTTCGTCAAGCGCACGACATTGGCAAAGATGACCCCGGCGGCACTGGCGGCCATCGGCCCCGCCGCCGAACGGCTGGCGGCCAGCGAAAGCCTTGAGGCGCATGGGCTGAGCGTCACGGCGCGTTTGAAAGCTGTGAACAGCTAACCCACGGCACGAAAGGCAAAGCGTGCGACCAAGGTCACGCGCTTTGCAGTTTTTAGGCCGGAGGTCAGGACAGAGCCTCCGGCAGGGGCGCTGGCTCAGTCTCTATTCTTGCCACCATTACCCGACTTCCCGCCATTGCCGGACTTCCCTCCGTTGCCGGATTGCCCGCCATTGCCGCCGTATTGGCCGCCATCGCTACCACCAACGCCGTTCTCATGGCCGGCACTGCCGCCGGGCGAAGTGTTACCATAGTTACCGTTGTTGTTGGTATTTCCGTTGTCGCCGTGGCCGCCGCCATGGTCGCCATCGTCATCATCGTCATGACCGCCGTTGCCGCCTTAGCTATCGCCTTAGCTATCGCCATAGTCGTCATCATGATCGTCGTCATCGTCGTCGTCATGATCGTCATTATCGTCTTCATCATGATCGTCATCATCGTCGTCATCGTCGTCATCATCGTCGTCATCGTCGTCATCATGATCGTCGTCATGATCGTCATGATCGTCGTCGTCATGATCGTCGTCATGATCGTCGTCATCGTTGTCGTCATCGTTGTCGTCATCATGATCGTCGTAACCGCCACCATGGTCGCCGCCGCCGGTTCCCCCTCCGGTGCCACCACCGGTTTCTCCGTCGCCGCCGGTTTCCCCGCCGGTGCCACCACCGGTTTCTCCACCGCCACCGGTTTCCCCACCGACGCCGCCCCCGGTTTCTTCACCCGTACCGTCGCCAGTATCGCCACCACCGGTATCGCCACCACCGGTATCACCGCCGCCAGTATCACCGCCGCCCGTGCTGCCGCCGGTGTCACCCCCGCCATCCGTGCCGTCATCCGTGCCACCCGCACTGGCGGGACGCTCGCCACCTGCGTTGGGCGCGGCGCTGATGCTGGCCGTCACGGCACCCGTGCAGACCGAACTGGCCAAGGTTTCCAACTGCCGGCGCGTCGATGCCGCCGAAACCTTGCCGGAAATGGCGAGGATCGCCGATTGCGCCGCACCGCATTGCTGCGGCGAGACTTCGGCACCTTGGGTCGATTTGGCCAAAGTGATGGCAACATCCACCAAAATCCGATCGCGCTGGCGTCCCGGAGGAACCGATTTGGCAAAGGCGTCAAGGCTGGCTTGGCAGCTGCCCGCCTGACACGATGCCGTCAAACCGCCATCGGAGTTAAATGACCAGGCCGGTCCACCAGCCGCGCCAAACGTGAACATTGCAAAGCACATGACATGCGCAATTGTACGAGAATGCATTTGCAGCCCCCCATCCCAAGATTTGATTGAAATATGGAAACAACCACACACGGGCCCCGGAATATCAAAAGCGGGGCTAATATGATCTTATGATACTCCTGTCGCCTTATTTTTTCCATATTTTTGACGCACCTGCGACAAAAGTGCGTTTTTACTTATAAGTCCCTGTGAAATTTGCCTTATTCTTGAAATGCACTGCGGGCGGACGCGCCACAATTGTGGCAAGCCACATCCAAATCGACATCGCAGCAGCACCAGCGGGCCGCGGAAAAGCCCAAGTTTCATGCGATTCGTACACCAATTGGAAAGCTTGTTCGTGCAAGCCTTTGAAACAATTGGGGGATCGAAGCCCGTGGTCAAAGCGCATCCTGAAACAAATCGCACACAATCGACGATTGCGACGGCGGCAATTGCTTTCGCTCTGTTGGTGTCAAGCCCTGTTTCCGCCAGAGAGCGGGGAACCGCGCCTCCGATCGGGTATCAAATCCTGTGCCTGCAACAGCCTGAACAGTGTCAGGGCGGCGGGGCGAGTTCGGTCAAGGCGGGGCGCAGCACCTTAAAGCATCTGGAAACGGTCAATCGGGCCGTCAATCGCGCCATTCGGCCCAAATCGGATGGCGGCGCCGATGTCTGGACGGTCGGCGCGAAATCCGGCGATTGCGAGGATTACGTGCTGGCCAAGCGCCAAGCCCTGATTGCCAGGGGCTTCCCCCCCAGCGCGCTGCGCGTCGCCTATGTCAAGACCGCCGCGGGCGAGGGCCACGCGCTTTTGGTCGTGCGGACCAACGATGGCGACTATGTGCTGGACAACCTGACAAGCAGCATCCGCACACTGGCTAGCTCGGGCTATCGGGTGCAGTCGATTTCCGGCTCTGATCCGCTGGTGTGGAACTGAGCGAAACGACGACAGCGAATTCACGGCAATCTCGGGGCTGGCCGCGCAACCCGCACCGGAAGGCACGATACCGGGCGCCCGCCCCTTGCCTCTTGAAAGAGAGGGTCGGCTCGGGCATCACGGGGGCCAGCTCTTTGGAAGGCCCCAATGACAAACCGTATTTGCCACATCGAGATTGACGAGCGCGGGCTGGCGCGGCCGACGCCCGAGATCGAACAGGAGCGCAAGGTTGCGATCTTCGATCTGCTGGAGGAAAACTCCTTTGGTCTGCCCGTGCGAGAAGGGCGCGACATCCCGCCGGGGCCTTACCGGCTGGGTCTGGCAATCCGCGATGGGCGGCTGGTATTCTCCATCGCGACCGAGAATGAGACCCCGGTGGGCGCGTTCCACCTGTCGCTCGGGCCGTTCCGGCAGGTGGTGAAGGACTACTTCCAGATTTGCGAAAGCTATTTCGACGCGGTCAAACGCCTGCCTCCCAGCCAGATCGAGGCCATCGACATGGCCCGGCGCGGGATTCACAACGAAGGCGCCCTTGTTTTGCAAGATCGGCTGGAGGGCAAGGCCTGCGTCGACACCAACACCGCACGGCGGCTGTTTACCCTGATTTGTGTGCTGCATTGGGGGTAAGAGTGGCCGACTTCCCGCAAGCCGTGCTGTTTTGCTGTGACCACAACGCCGTGCGCTCGCCCATGGCCGAGGGGTTGATGAAGAAATTCTACGGCCAGCGCGCCTATGTGCAATCGGCGGGCGTCAAGAATGACATGGAGATCGACGGCTTTTCCGTGGCGGTCTGCGCCGAGATGGGGATCGAGCTGTCGCGGCACCGCTCGCGCTCGTTTGAGGAGATGCAAGATCTGGGCGATGATCTGGGGCAATATGATCTGATCGTGGCCCTGACACCGGCCAGCCAGAAGCTGGCGCTGGATCTGACAAAGACCAGCCATGTCACGGTGGAGTTCTGGCCGATCATCGACCCGACCGCCCTTGGCAATTACAATCGCGAGGCCAAACTGGCCGCCTACCGCCAAGTGCGCGACGAGATTGCAGCCCGGTTGATCGCGCGGTTTGGCCCGGCGACAAGCTGACGCTATTCCGCGGCTTCGGGCCGCGGCACCGCCAAAACCCGCGGCAGCGCGCCTTCGATCCAGCGGATGAGCGGCACCAGATGCGCGGCCGCCTCTTGCCCCAGGGCCGTCAATTCGTAATCGACATGCGGCGGCACCACGGCATGGGCGGTGCGCAGGACAAAGCCGTCTGCCTCCAATTCCTGCAAGGTTTGCGCCAGCATCCGTTCGGAAATCCCGCGCACCTGACGGCGAAGGCCGGAAAACCGGTTGGGAGCCATGGCCAGCGCCACCATGACCAAAGCCCCCCACCGGCTGGTCAGGTGCTGCAACACCCGCCGCGACGGGCAGTCCGGCGCCATCACATCGGCAGCGCGCCACTGGTCGTAAAGCGCCTGTGCAGAGCTTTGGATGGTCATGTGCGCCCCTGCGATATACTTACAAAATCGTGCGTACTTCCTTTTCAGAAGTATCGGCGTATCTGTGCTTCGTCAACCGTTCACAGGAGAACCGCCATGACCATCGCCGTCACCGGAGCCACTGGCCAATTGGGCCGCCTTGCCATCGCCGCCCTGAAAGCCCGCGGGGCCGCGCCCATTGCGCTTGTCCGCAGCCCTGAAAAGGCGGCTGATCTGGCCAGCGAGGTTCGCCACTTTGACTATCTGCGCCCGGATCCCGCGGCGTTGCGGGGGATTGAGACTTTGGTTTTGATATCCTCGAATGATTTCAACGACCGTGCCGGGCAGCATCGGGCGGTGATCGCGGCGGCCAAAGCGGCGGGGGTGGGCCATGTGATCTACACCTCGATCCTGAAGGGCGAGAAAAACCCGATGATCCTTGCGGCGGATCATGTGGAGACGGAAGCGGCCCTGAAGGCCAGCGGCCTGCCCCATACGGTGCTGCGCAATGGCTGGTATACCGAGAATTACACCGGCAGTCTGGGCGCCGCCGTGGCCCATGGCGCGATGGCCGGGTCGGCTGGCGAGGGGCTGGTGTCAACCGCAAGCCGCGCCGATTACGCCGAGGCGATTGCGGTCGTGGCACTGGACAGGGCGCATCAAGGCAAGGTTTATGAATTGGCGGGCGATGAGGCTTACCGGCTGGCCGATATGGCCACCGAGGTTTCGCGGCACAGCGGCAAGACCATTGGCTATGCGAGCCTGCCTGAGGCCGATTATGCCGCAATGCTGGCTGGTTTTGGCCTGCCAGAAGGCTTTGCCAAGGCCTTGGCCGACAGCGATGTTCAGGCTTCGAAAGGGGCGCTGTTTGATGACAGCCGCACGCTGTCGCGCCTGATCGGCCGCCCGACGACGCCGATGGCCGTGACGGTCAAGGCGGCACTGGGGTGAAACGGCGCGGCGGGGGTTTCACACCCCCGCCTCCCGCGTGGGATATTTGGGCCAGATTGAAGGCCGGGCAGACATTGGCCTTGATGTCGGTTTTGCGCGGCCATGCGGTCTTTCCGGCTTGGCCCCTGCCCCGGCCCGTGGCAATCATGCGGCCAATGACAGGAGGACCGCATGAGCCGCACCACCGCCGAAGCCACCATCACCGCCTATTACGCCGCCTTCAACGAGGGCCGCATTGCGGGCATGCTGGAGACGCTGCACGATGATTTCGCCCATCATGTGAACGAGGGCGCAACGCGGTTGGGCAAGCAAGCCTTTGCGGAGTTTTGCGCGCATATGTCGGCGACCTATAAGGAGGCGCTGAAGGACATGGTCATCATGGCCAACGCGGATGGCACGCGCGGGGCGGCGGAATTTGTGGTGCATGGCCAGTATCTGAAAACCGATCCCGGCCTGCCCGAAGCGCATGGCCAACGCTATGTGCTGCCTGCGGGTGGGTTCTTCACGCTGAAAGATGGCAAGATCACCCGTGTGACCACCTATTACAACCTGAACGACTGGATTCGGCAGGTTCAGAATGTCCCGGCTTCCAATGGTTGAGGTCCGCACCCTGACAGGGGAAGAACTGGAGGCGCATCTCGACGATGTGGCGCGCCTGCGCATCGCGGTATTCCGGGACTGGCCTTATTTGTATGACGGCACGCTGGAATATGAGCGGGAATATCTGAAGACCTACCGCGACAACGCGGGCGCGCTTCTGGTCGGGGCCTTTGATGCCGGGATGCTGGTCGGGGCTTCGACCTCGACCTTCATGGAGGACCATGCCGAGGGCTTTGCCGCGCCGCTGGCCCGGATCGGATTGCCGGCGGGCAGCATCCTTTACGGGGCAGAATCGGTGCTGCTGCCAGCCTATCGCGGGCAGGGTCTGGGCCATCGGTTCTTTGACCTGCGCGAGGCCCATGCCCGCGCTCATGGCCGCACCCATGTCGCCTTTTGTTCGGTGGTGCGCGAGGGCAGCCATCCCTTGCGGCCCGCGACCTATCGGACCAATGACGCCTTCTGGGCCGGGCGGGGCTATGCCAAACTCCCCGGTGTGCTGGCGGAATTCTCCTGGAAAGATGTCGGTGATGCGGGGGAAAGCGTGAAGCCCTTGCAGTTCTGGATGCGGGCGCTGTGACGATGAAACTTGCCGCTGCGGCCTATCCACTGACCGAATTTTCCCGTTTCGACGATTACGCCACGCATCTGGCCGCCTGGGTGGCCGAGGCCGCCGCAAAAGGCGCGGATCTTCTGACCTTCCCCGAATATGGCGCGATGGAGCTTGCCAGCCTTGGCGGGCGGGCGGTGGCGGCAGACCTTGAGGCGGCCTTGCATGAGGTGGCCCGGTGGAAGCCTGCGGTGGATGCGGCGCATGTGGAGTTGGCGGCGCGGCACGGGGTGCATATCCTTGGGGCCTCTGGCCCGGTGTTTACAGGCGCCCGTCCGGTGAACCGGGCCACGCTTTACGGGCCGTCCGGGGTGATCGGCCATCAAGACAAACAGATCATGACGCGGTTCGAGCGCGAGACATGGGATGTGGTGGCTGGCCAAGGTCTGACCACCTTTGACACCGATCTGGGCCGTATCGGCGTGGTGATCTGCTATGACAGCGAATTTCCCTTGCTGTCGCGCGCCTTGGTGGAAAACGGGGCGGAGATCCTGCTGGCGCCCTCTTGCACCGACAGTCTTGCCGGCTTTACCCGCGTTCGGGTGGGGTCCATGGCGCGAGCCTTGGAAAATCAATGCGTTGTGGTGCATGCGCCGACGGTTGGCCTGTGCGATTTCTGCCCGGCGGTTGATGAAAACGTGGGCGCTGCCAGCATCTACGGCCCACCTGACCGCGGCTTTCCGCCCACAGGAATTTTGGCGGAAGGCGGGATGAACGCCCCCGGCTGGACCTTTGCCGAGGTCAGTCTGGACGCCATCCGCACGGTGCGGCGCGATGGGGGCGTATTGAACCATGCCCATTGGCCCGAACAGTTCGACCGGATCGCGGCAGGATAGCTTACGATTTTCCCTTGAAAACGCGGTGAAACAGGCGCATATGCCCGCCCATGCCTGCGCCGGGAACCCGGACGGGCCAAACCCCATTGGAGAGACCATGGCCAAGGAAGATATCCTCGAATTCCCCGGCGTCGTGAAGGAACTCCTGCCCAACGCGACTTTCAGGGTTGAACTCGACAACGGCCATGAGTTGATCGCGGTGATGGCAGGCAAGATGCGCAAGAACCGCATCCGCGTTCTGGCAGGCGACAAGGTTCAGGTGGAAATGACGCCTTACGACCTGTCGAAGGGCCGCATCAACTATCGCTTCAAGTAAGCGGTTCCCTTGCGCTTCATCCTTGGATCAGGCAGCCCGCGCCGGAAGGAACTTCTGGCGCAGCTTGGCATTGTGCCCGATGCCATCACCCCCCCCGACATTGACGAAGACCCCAGGAAGGGCGAACTCCCCCGCCCCTATTGCGCGCGTCTGGCCCGCGAAAAGGCCGCAGCCGTGCAGGCGGGGCCAGAGGATATCGTGCTGTGCGCCGATACCACCGTGGCGCTTGGCCGCCGCATCCTTGGCAAGCCGCGCGATGCGGGCGAGGCAGCGGCGTTCCTGACCGCGCTTGGCGGGCGGCGGCATGAGGTGATCACCGCCGTGGCCGTGCGCCGCGGCGACCGGATATGGACGCGGGAATCCGTGTCGACCGTCAAGATGAAACGGCTGTCGGATGTCGAGTTGAACGCTTATCTCACGGGCGGCGAATGGCAGGGCAAGGCGGGCGGCTATGCCATCCAAGGCGCGGCCGGGGCCTTCATCCCATGGATTTCAGGGTCTTTCACCGGCATCGTCGGCCTGCCTTTGGCCGAAACCACCACCCTTTTGCAAGCCGCCGGATACCCGGTGTGGAGCCTGAAATGAAAGCTGGATCATGACCAAGGGCCGTGTGGTTTTGCTGGATGAAATCAAGGGCCGCCCCGCTGCCGCGCTGATGGTGGATGGGGTTCTGGAAGATCTGGTGATCGACCCCGATGGCGATCTGATCCTGCCTGGCGCGATCTATCGCGCCATTGCCGACCGGCCGATGAAAGGTCAGGGCGGGATTTTTGTGAAACTGCCGGGCGGGGCCTCGGGCTTTCTGCGGCAGATTTCCGGGATCAGCCCCGGCCAGCGCCTCTTGGTGCAGGTGACAGGCCCGACCGAACCCGGCAAGGCCACCCCGGTCACCGCGCGGCTGTTGTTCAAATCGCGCTACGCCATCATCACCCCGGATGCACCGGGCCTGAACATCTCGCGGGCCATCCGGGACGAAGACACCCGCGCCGCCCTTGGCGCCTTGGCGGCAGACGCCATGGCCGGGGCCGACCCGCGGCTGGGCCTGATCCTGCGCTCGGCATCGGTTGAGGCGGAGGAGGACGAGGTCGTAGATGACATCACCGCCATGCGCGACCTTGCCACCGCCCTGTTGGTCGATCTCGACGGCGGTCCAGAACTTTTGCTGGACGGCCCTTCGGCGCCGGAAACCGCTTGGCGCGACTGGGGCTACCCCGCCCCGGACATGGTCGAAGATCGCCGCGGCAGCTTTGAGGCCTTTGGCGTGCTGGAGGCCATCGAGGCACTTCTGGCCCCCCGCGTCGCCCTGACCGGCGGCGGTCACATGATGATTGAACCGACCCGCGCCTTGGTGGCCGTGGATGTCAACACCGGGCCCGACACCTCGCCTGCGGCCAGCCTGAAGGCCAATATCGCGGCCGCCCGCGAATTGCCGCGCCAATTGCGGCTGCGGGGGTTCGGGGGGCAAGTGGTGGTGGATTTTGCGCCGCAACCGAAGAAGGACCGCGCGATTCTGGAACAAGTCATTCGCGCCGCGTTCAAGGGAGAGGGCACCGATGTGACCCTCTCTGGCTGGACGACGCTGGGCCTTTACGAAATGACGCGGCGCCGCGACCGGCTGACGCTTGCGGAGCTTCTGGCATGAGCTGCCCGATCTGCGCCCGCGAAACCGACCCGAAGTATTGCCCCTTCTGCTCGCGCCGCTGCGCCGATGTCGATCTGGCGCATTGGGTCCGGGGCGATTACACGATTCCGGCCGAAGCGGTAGATGACGAAAACCCCGCCGATCTGCCCGTTCCGCCCACGCGGGCGCAATAAGCGGAAAAGCCGCGAAAATCTGCCAAAAGCCTCTGGACAGCCCCGCCCGGCTGACGTATCACCCGCCCACCAAATGGGACGCAAACAAAAGCACCCATCGGCAATGTGCCCGGATAGCTCAGTTGGTAGAGCAGCGGATTGAAAATCCAAGCGCTTAGCTAAAATTTCCGGCGCAAATGCAATCTTCTATAAGTAAAATCAAATAGTTACGCATAGCACACCTTTGTGTTCGTGCGTCGCACAGTCATCGCACAGTTTTTCGTGCGTTGCTGCGGGCTAAGCAAAATTTACTGTGGTGAACACAGTATCTTGGGTCGCTCTGGCAACACAGTTTTTGACCCACAGCTCAACTGCATCGACAGCCGTGCAAAATGACGGAGTTAGCACCTTCGAACACGTGACCGCGCGCCCTCCACTCCAAACAAATGTAGCCGCGCACGAGATTTTTCCCGTCACCCTCTAGACAGTCCCGCAGGCCTCGTCTATTCAGCCTCCACATCAAGCGACACTTCGCTTGACACCGTGCCCGGATAGCTCAGTTGGTAGAGCAGCGGATTGAAAATCCAAGCGCTTAGCTAAAATTTCCGGCGCAAATGCAATCTTCTATAAGTAAAATCAAATAGTTACGCATAGCACACCTTTGTGTTCGTGCGTCGCACAGTCATCGCACAGTTTTTCGTGCGTTGCTGCGGGCTAAGCAAAATTTACTGTGGTGAACACAGTATCTTGGGTCGCTCTGGCAACACAGTTTTTGACCCACAGCTCAACTGCATCGACAGCCGTGCAAAATGACGGAGTTAGCACCTTCGAACACGTGACCGCGCGCCCTCCACTCCAAACAAATGTAGCCGCGCACGAGATTTTTCCCGTCACCCTCTAGACAGTCCCGCAGGCCTCGTCTATTCAGCCTCCACATCAAGCGACACTTCGCTTGACACCGTGCCCGGATAGCTCAGTTGGTAGAGCAGCGGATTGAAAATCCGCGTGTCGCTGGTTCGATTCCGGCTCCGGGCACCACTTCTTCCAAACAAATCAAAATCTTACGCATAGCACACTTTTGTGTTCATGCGTTGCACAGTCATTGCACAGTTTTTCGTGCGTTGCTGAGGCTTGGTTGGCTGGCGAGGAATCGCTGTGGTCAACACAGTGTTTTGCTTTTGGTGGTGAGACACAGTGAACGGGTTTTCTTGCGTAACACAGGGCTTGGGGCGCTGACAGGCGAGACGAGAGCTTTTGAGGGCGTGGGCACCTCGTTTCGGGACATGCGCGGCGACCGCAAATTTCGCGCCAGCGGAGCGGACCACAGCGTGACCCCCAGCACCAAGGCCAAGACGTCCGCCCACGTAGCCCGACGCCATCTGGTTCCCGATGCCTTCGCTATCCATCCGGTTACAAAGCACTCTGCCAACTTGCATAATAATGAAATCTATAATTAATTGAGGCGTGACTTCAAAATATCACCCATGCCGCAGGCAACAGTAAAATCGAAAGATAGCAAAAATGCGCCCAAGGATAGACAAAAATAGTGTCGATCGACATGCAGCACCAATAACGTGCCTAAAGCGTGCGGCCTCTGTGATCGGAAATATTTTCGAAGGACTCACTGCGGGGGGGGGGGGGGGGCCAACACATTTTAAAAAAAAAAATAAAAAGAAAAACCCGCGACAAAATTTTTAAAAAAAAGCCGATATGATTTGACC